>DAIUEW010000032.1:0-63759 GCA_036844925.1 Candidatus Sulfotelmatobacter sp. | reverse complement strand
CCGTGTTACCGCCGTGAAAGGGCGATGTCCTAGGCCAGGCTAGACGACGGGGACGGATAAGGGATTCTTCGCGACGACATTTGATCGTAACAACCTGCCGCAACGCTGTCAAAACGCGGAGAAATGGTTTCGCCCTCTGCGAATGCAGCGTTGATTTACTGCGCCGGACAATCTCAAGACAATTTAGAATTACCGACAGCGCGTGGTGCAGCGCATAACAGAAGGGGCTTGTGTCCGATCCACTTTATCTGAGTCTTTGGTTCCCCGACTTCTCCGGTCCGGAGATGCTGCCGCACACGTTCGCGGTTTTGCAGCAATTTCCTTTCTCGCCGCAGCGTCCTGGGATCAGCTACTTTGCCGTGCATCCCGTTTCCTGGAACGAGGCCACGGTGCTCGAGAGGCGATTCCCTACTGGAATCGATCCGGGGCAGGCTACGCTGATCGCCGCTGAACTTGTCCACGACGACTATGCTTATGTCTTCGAAGCTCATTGGGATCTCTGGACTCCCGATCAATCGAACGCGAACTGGATCCTCGAGCCCGCCACGGTGAAATTCATCGTACAGGGAGAGGAGTTCGACGAGGGAAGTTACAAACAAAATGGACACATTCAGGTGGATTTCGGTTTGGATTCGTATTTCCTGCAGCCCGAGACTTCGCTAACCGACCAGACACGGGCCAAGATTCGCGACAACGTTGCGAAGCTGGTCGAATTCTCGGTGAAGGTGGAGAAGAACAGCGGCACCAATGTGCGGCTGCTTTGGTCGGAGTCGGAAGAGAGCCTGGCGCAGAAACTAATTGCCCGTTTGCAGAAGGTACAGTAGTTCAAAATATCTCACAGCGTCGCAAATCAGCCGCTGGGCTTCCCGTCTTGTCAATGGAATGACCATACTGGTAGTGTCCTAACTAGGACGCTGCCCCCATGCTCGCTTCCGTTACACGCCTTCGGGTTCAATCCATTCGAAATTTGCCTGCCTTTTTGTGGATGACTTTTCTTGCGTGGCGCCAAATCATACACGCCCCTGGCTTTCTCGGCGGACGGCTGTTGATCGACAATCTCCGTACCTACTGGACGTTATCTGTTTGGGAGAGTGAAAAATCGATGAAGGCGTTTCGCGGCGCTGGTCCGCACGCCCGAGTCATGCCAAAACTGGTGGAGTGGTGTGACGAAGCTGCTTACACGCATTGGATATCTGCGGATGATTCCATTCCAGAGTGGCTCGAAGCCTACGATCATCTTGTCAGCGATGGCCGGTTATCGCGTGTGGCGCGACCATCACAAGATCACGTGTCTCGGCATTTCCCAAAGCCTCGACTGCAGCCTTTGATCGGGCAGAATCTGAAGCCGACAACGATATCGCGCAAATCGGCGGCGTGAGAATCGACAGCGTGAGAATCGGCAGCAAAGACCGACCCAAAACGCGGAGCACGCTAAGAACGCTGAGGAAATGGCTTACGCGCCTACGTATATCTTCGCGTGTTCTCCGCGTTGGTTCGATCTATTTCGTCCTTCCACCCTCCACTTTCAGCTTCTCCGCCGCGGCAGCCTGTGCCCCGGCGAGGCGCGCTGTCAGCACACGGAACGGAGAGCAAGAAACATAGTCCATGCCCACCTGATGGCAGAACTCTACCGAGGAGGGATCGCCGCCGTGCTCGCCGCAAATACCCACTTCTAACTTAGGACGTGTCTTCCGGCCGCGCTCGATCCCAATCCGCACCAGCTCGCCAACTCCGTCTCGATCAATTGAGGCAAATGGATCCTGCTTTAGAATTCCTTCCTCAAGATACGTGGGCAGAATTTTATTGACGTCGTCGCGAGAGAAGCCGAACGTGGTCTGAGTGAGATCGTTCGTGCCAAATGAAAAGAACTCCGCTTCTTTCGCGATCTCGTCCGCGACCAGGCACGCACGGGGCAACTCGATCATTGTGCCCACGAGGTAGTGGACGTGCCGACCCTTTTCTTTGAATACTTCTTCTGCAACACGGCGCACGATCGCCCCCTGGTTCTCCATCTCTTTGACGGTCGCGATCAGCGGGATCATCACCTCGGCATGCGTCTTGATGCCTTCCTTCTCGACAGCCACGGCCGCTTCAAAGATGGCGCGAGCCTGCATCTCTGTGATTTCGGGATAGGTAATCCCCAACCGGCATCCGCGATGGCCGAGCATGGGATTGAATTCGTGGAGCTCCTCCACACGTGCCAGCAACGCGGGAAGAATTTTCTTCAAGTCGCCCGCGCCTTTGGCGCCGTACTCCCGATATTCTTCAACCAATCCTTTCTTGTGCTTCGCATCGGCGCTCGGAAGGCTGGCAATGTCGACCATGAGCTTTTCGCGCTTGGGTAAAAACTCGTGCAGCGGCGGATCGAGCAAGCGGATCGTCACAGGCAAGCCGTCCATTGCTTTGAGTAATCCGATGAAATCTGCCCGCTGCATGGGCAGCAGTTTCTTCAGCGCGGCACGTCGGTCCTTCTCGTTGTCGGCAAGAATCATAGCGCGCATATGGGGGATACGATCCGCCGCGAAGAACATATGCTCGGTTCGACACAGGCCGATGCCTTCGGCGCCAAAAGCTCGTGCCTGAATTGCATCGCGCGGAATGTCCGCATTCGCGCGCACGCCAATTTTGCGGAATGGCTCGGCCCAGCCGAGCAGCTTTGTCAAGTCTTCGTCGTCCGCTGACGGTTCCAGCGTCTTCAGCCTGCCTTTGATTACGCGACCGCTGGTTCCGTCGAGCGAGATCCAGTCTCCCTCTTTAAACACCTGCCCCTTGACGCGCATTTCTCCGGCGCGTTCATCCACTTGGATATCGCCCGCGCCGGCAACGCAGCATTTCCCCATACCGCGTGTCACCACGGCGGCGTGACTGGTCATGCCGCCGCGCGAAGTTAAAATGCCGGTGGCCACTTCCATGCCCTGAATGTCTTCCGGAGTAGTTTCCGCTCGCACTAAAATCACAGGATTCTTGTGCGCACCATGACCCGCCTTCTTCACGGCTTCTTCCGCAGTGAAAACGATCTGCCCGACCGCTGCGCCAGGGGACGCAGGCAATCCCGTCGCCAGCACTTCCACCTTCGTACTCTTCTCATCGAGCCCTGGCACGAGGAAGTCATAGAGCTGATTGGGTTCCACGCGGAAGATCGCTTCTTCTTTGGTGATCAGACCTTCTTCCACCATCTGAATCGCCACGCGCACAGCGGCTCGACCGGTGCGCTTGCCGTTGCGGGTCTGCAGCATGTAGAGCTTGCCATCCTGGATGGTGAACTCGAAATCCTGCATGTCGCGGTAATGTTTCTCGAGGCGCGTCGTAATTTCGCGGAGCTGGCTGTACACCTCGGGCATAATCTTTTGCAGTTCAAGAATCGGTACCGGAGTGCGCACGCCGGAGACCACGTCTTCGCCCTGCGCGTTCATCAGGAATTCTCCATAGAACTCTTTCGCTCCGGTCGCGGGATTGCGCGTGAATCCGACGCCCGTGCCGCTGGTGTCACCCAGGTTGCCATATACCATTGCCTGCACGTTGACTGCGGTGCCAAGCATGTCATCGATATTGTTGATGCGGCGATAGTGCCTGGCACGATCGTTCTGCCACGAGCGAAACACCGCATCGCGGGCCATCACTAGCTGCTCGTGAGGATCCTGCGGAAAGTCGCGCCTGGCGTGCTTCTTGACGACCTTCTTATATTCCTCGATCACTTCCTTCAGCGCCTTCGCATCGAGTTCGGTGTCGAGCCTGGCCTTTTTCTGTTTTTTCTTCGCGTCGAACACCTCATCGAATGCGGCCTTGGGAATCTCCAGCACCACGTTGCCAAACATCTGGATCAGCCGGCGATACGAATCGGCTGCGAACCTTGGATTGTTACTGCGTTGAGCCAGCGACTCCACGCTCTTGTCATTCAATCCGAGGTTGAGGATCGTATCCATCATGCCCGGCATGGAAAACTTCGCGCCCGAGCGCACGCTTACCAGCAAAGGATTCTCTCCCGTTCCCAGCTTCTGGCCCTGCAGCGCTTCCAGTTCGGCGAGCGCCTCATCCATCTGCCGGTCGACCTCTTTTGAAGCGGTGCCGTGCCGCATGTACTCGCGGCAAGCCTCAGTCTGGATCGTGAACCCCGGCGGCACCGGCAGCCCGGCGTTGGTCATCTCGGCCAGGCCCGCGCCCTTTCCGCCGAGATCATCTTTCATCTTGCCGTTGCCATCGGCTTTGCCACCGCCGAAAAAGTAAACGTACTTGGTTGTGGTTTTCTTGCTTTCTTGCACGTCAGCTTCGGGGAGAGTGGTTGTCGCCATAAAGAATGATTCCTTTGCACTGAAATTTTGGGTGGTGCAGGGCTTTCAGCCCTGCAATAAGAACTTGACCTTTTGGAGAGGCGTTAGCCCCCCGTTATTCACTTTACGCTCTTCCTTCAGTCACAATCTCGGAAAAATCGGCGATGGTCGAGAATTCCTGCAACAGGGTTTGCAGCAACGCCAGCCGGTTCGCCCGCACTTTGTCATCCTCTACCATGACCATCACTTTGTCGAAAAACGCGTCGACGGGTTCTCGTGCTGTTGACAGCAATACAAGGGCCTCGCCGTACTTCTGCTTACTCCGATTCTCTTCTATTCTCTCACCTTCGGTCTCGACAAAGGCAGCCAGGGTTTTTTCTTCCGGTGCCGAATCGGGAAGGGATTCAAATCGCACAGTTGGCTTGATGCCCTTTTCTTCGGCCTGCTTCAGGATGTTCCGTATGCGCTTGCAGGCGGCGCCAATCGCCAGGAACTCCGGCATGTGCAGAACCTGTTTGACTGCCTTGGCCCGCGACAGCGTATCCACCACATCGTCGGCGCCGGCCGCCAGAACAGCTTTAACCACGTCGTAGGTATAGCCGCAAACGTCCTTCAAATAAAATTCCATCCGCTCGTGGAAGAATGTGCGCACCGATTCTTCGAACTTGGCATTGTCGACGAACTTTTTCTCCGCTTCCGATCCGTGGTAACCCGCGCGCGCATCCCGCATCAATTGATTCAGGGGGAGCGGCAATTTTTTCTCGGCTATCACTTTCACAATCGCATTCGCCTTCCGCCGCAGAGCAAACGGATCTTTAGATCCGCTTGGAACCAGTCCCAGCGCGAACATGCCAGCAATCGTATCGGCCTTGTCGCCGACCGAAAGCATCGCGCCCTCGGTCGACCGGGGCACATTGTCTTCGGTCGATTCAGGTTTGTAGTGATCGTAGATCGCATCCGCGATGGCCAAGCGCGTTGCCTCGGGCAAAGTGGGGTCGAGCTCCTGAACGCGCGCATACAAGCCACCGACAATGCCCTGCAGTTCGGTGAATTCCTTCACCAGTTCTGTAGTCAGGTCGGTCTTCGCCAGGGCCGCCGCTTTGTGAATCACTCCCGGACGGATCGCCATCCCGCTCTGCTTGACGATCTCACTCAGCCAACTGCAGACGCGCTGCACTCGCCGGGTCTTCTCGTAGTAGCTGCCCAGATCTTTTTGGAACGTGACGTTACGCAACAGGTCTAACCGCTCCAATAGTGATTTTTTCTGATCGGTCTCCCAGAAGAATTTTGCGTCGTTGAAGCGTGCCCGTAACACACGTTCGTTGCCGTGCCGGATCAACCCCTCCGGATCGCCGTCGGTATTCAACACCGCCAAGAAATGCGGCAGCAACTTGCCGCTCGCATCTTCCAGCGCAAAATACTTCTGATGGTCACGCATCACCGTGACCAACACTTCTTCTGGCAGCGCGAGAAATTGCGGATCGAACCCGCCCAGAACCGCGGACGGAAATTCCGTCAAGTTCACCACCGTGTCAAGCAGCGACTTGTCTTCCCGCCACCGGGCTCCGGGAATGGTGCGCGTGGCCGCGTCCAGCGCCTTGCGAATCTGTTGCTCACGTTCGGTGCGTCCAAGAACCTTGGCCGCGCGTAGAGCGTCAACATAGGCAGAACCCGCCCCAGAAATCGTCACCGCTCCCTTCGACAACAGCCTGTGCCCGCGCGAAG
This sequence comes from Candidatus Sulfotelmatobacter sp., assembly GCA_036844925.1. Lineage (GTDB taxonomy): Bacteria > Acidobacteriota > Terriglobia > Terriglobales > Acidobacteriaceae > Sulfotelmatobacter. Next base: position 57,766 of record DAIUEW010000032.1, on the reverse strand, counting down.
CATTCCCCGCAAAGACCCCGTCAAACTCCAGAGGGATCGTTTCCGCGTCGAGCATCGCCACCAGCCAGCGTACGGGGCGCACAAATCGCTCGTTCGGCTTGCGCCAGTACATATTCTTCGGCCAATAGATCGAGGAAATTTCCTTCGGCAGATTCTCGGCGAGAATCTCAGCCGCACTCCGGCCTTTCTTTGTGACTTTCGCAGCCAGGTACTCGCCTTTCGCTGTTGTGATCTTCTCCAATTGCGAGACGTCGACTCCAGCCTTCTTGGCAAACGCATGCGCCGCAGGCGTAGGCTGACCATCCTTATATGCGACGTTGGCCGAGGGTCCGGTGATTTGTTCCGTCGCGTCCGGCTGCGCTGCGGGAATTCCCGAGGCCATCACCGCTAACCGCCGCGGTGTATCGAAGTAAGCAACCTCGCCCGCCGCCAGACGTTCCCGGATCAGCAGCGCGCTGACCCGCTCGCGCAACTCCCGCGACGCTGCGTCAATCATCCGCGCCGGAATTTCTTCGCACCCAATCTCTAGTAAGAAGTCTGGCATGCCTTCAATCTCTAAAGTTTCTCAAAACCTGACCCAAACGAATGCGATGCGCATCACATCACGATCCAACCGGCGACAATCTCTCTTTCTTCGCGCGCTTCTCGTGGACTGGTTCTTCCTCGTCGGCCTTGTCGCCGGCCGACGCAGACTCGCTCTTTTCCTGATCCACCCAAGCCTTCGCGATGCCAACTGCGAGAGCCCGCACGCGCGCGATCACTCCCACGCGCTCGGTCACCGATATCGCGCCGCGGGCATCTAGGACATTGAACAAGTGCGAGCATTTCAAACAAAGGTCCAGCGCCGGAAGTATCGGAAATCTACGTAACTCGCGAGCACGCCGATCTGCCGGAGCCTTTAGCGCATCCAACGCTTTCTTGTTGGTGTCGAATCGAATCAGCAGGGCCTTACATTCTTCCGCGTACTGGTTTAAATGATCGGTGGCGAGTCCAATATCAGCATCCTCAAAGTTGTACACCGAGAACTGCAGCTCATCGGCCAGCCGCACATCGCCGTAGGTCGTCGCGTGCCCGGTCTCCGGATCGCGCGCCCACACGATGTCGTAAATCGAATCCACATCCTGCAGAAACGCTCCGATACGCTCGAGGCCATAGGTCAGCTCGACAGAAATTGGAAACAAGTCCAAGCCGCCGCACTGCTGGAAATAAGTGAACTGAGTGATCTCCAGTCCATCGAGCATCACCTGCCAGCCCACGCCCCACGCGCTCAGCGTCGGAGCTTCCCAATTATCTTCCTCAAACTTGATGTCGTGTTGCCGCAGGTTGATCCCAATCGCTTCGAGCGATTGCAAATACAATTCCAGCACATTTTCCGGCGGAGGCTTCAAGATCACCTGCAACTGCATGTGTTTGAACAGCCGGTTGGGATTCTCCCCATAGCGCCCGTCGGCCGGCCGCCGCGAAGGCTGGACATATGCCACCTTATAAGGTTTCGGCCCCAGCACGCGCAGAAATGTCTCCGGCGTCATCGTCCCTGCGCCTACTTCGACATCGTAGGGCTGCTGCAATACGCATCCGCGCTCTGCCCAAAAAGCCTGCAGCCGCAGGATTAGTTCCTGGAACGTGAGCGAATTTGATTTAGGTTGATTCACAGGATTGTTCAGGAACGAGGACTCAATCGTCGATTGTAACGGAAGCGGCGGCAAGCCGTCAGCTAAGGCCACTTAATGGCAGATTCTGGTCAGCGATACGGCTCGGGGGGTTGTGAGCGGCGGTGATTTCAGAAGCCCACTACCGAGCTTTTAGTGGTTCTATCAAAATCTGGTTAAATGGATATTGTGGGAGACCAACGAGTCCGAGCAATATTGTGGCTGGTCACTAGACCAGTAGCCAGAGCGTGATTTGGTGGGCGTAATCTCAAACCGACGAACCATGCTGACCAACCAAGCCGACGAACCCATGCCGGGCACTTCGAATGAAACGATGAGGCTCTATCTCGGACGTCACGTGTATGGATTGGCGGCCGTCGCGTTTGGCGTCATCACATTAGTCTGGCATGACTTCAACACGTGGCAACAGATTCGGCCACTGGGGAATGTTCCTCACCGCGAAATTCTCGTATACATTGCCGCTGCGGTCGAACTTTTCGGGGGTGTAGCGATTCAGTGGCCTAGAACGGCCCGAGCCGGCGCGTTGGTACTGGGCGCCATCTATCTGATGTTCGCCTTGCTCTGGGTGCCGCACATCGCTGCGAAACCCCAGACTTATGATCCCTGGGGCAATTTTTTCGAGCAATTTTCCCTGGTGTCGGGGGCGCTGATCGTCTACGCGACGGCCGCTCGCAGCAATTCCGAGCGCGCCACAAGGGTAGCTCGGATCGGGTACATTTGTTTTGGAATCTGCGTTGTTTCGTTCACACTTGAACAGCTCGTTTATCTTTCCGGAACGGCAGAGTTCGTTCCCAAGTGGATTCCTCCGGGACAGATGTTCTGGGCGGTCACGACCACGATTGCCTTTGCGCTCGCAGCCATCGCGCTTCTTTCTGGACGGTCAGCTCTTTTGGCGTCTCGATTACTTACAGCGATGATTATCGGCTTCGGGCTGCTGGTCTGGCTGCCGGCGCCATTTGCCGATCCGAATAAGCTGATCAATTGGGCCGGCAATGCTCAGAATCTGGCGATAACCGGAGCAGCGTGGATTGTCACGGATTTTCTCAGCCAGAATAGATCGAAAGAGGAGCAGGTTGGGCGTTAGCGAAGCTTGGTTAACGAAGCTTCCAAACCCCTAGCGACGCAGTCTGAGCTTGGATGTTATCCTGCTCAGCACAAGACGGACTCCGTCAGGGGCCGGCTGGCCTTGCTTCCGAGGTAGATTCTTCCGAAGGTGACTCACGGCTGTTTTGACGCCGATCCGCATGTCGTCTCGGATGGTGGAGGTATTCGGGTGCAGAAGAAGGCATTCGGGTTCGCTGTTGTTCTGCTGCTTCTCGCGGTCGGCTGCAGGGGCGGAGGTGGTAGCGCTTCCGAGCCTGTACTTCGACTTGGCATGATCCCTTCGACGGATCCCGGCAAGATCGTGCGTGACAACCTGCCTCTGGTGAAATATCTGGAGAACGAGACAGGTGCTCGGGTCGAACTGGTGGTCCCGACAAACTACGCAGCTGTTGTCGAAGCGATCGCGAACGACAGGGTAGACATCGCCTATCTCGGCGGCTTCACTTTTGTGCAAGCTTCCCGGCGCGCGGGTGTGCGTCCGCTGGTGCAGCGCGAACGCGATCAGAACTTTCACAGCGTGTTCATCACCCAACCTGGGTCGCGCATCAACTCGCTGGCGGATTTGAAAGGGCATACTTTCGCTTTCGGCGACGTGAACTCCACGTCCGGACATCTCATGCCTGCGTACTACATGCGCGCAGCCAACGTCGATCCTGCTCAACTGTCCAAGACCCTCTACACCGGCGGCCATGACGCAACTGCGCTGGCAGTGGCCAACGGGAAGGCGGATGCAGGAGCGATGGACGAACTGGTCTTGGCTACGATGATGAAAACCGGCAAGATCACGTCAGACAAAGTGAAGGTCTTCTACACAACGCCCGCATTCTTTGATTATGTATGGGCAGCACGCAAAGGCCTCGATCCGAAACTGAGCGATAGTTTTGCCGCTGCCTTCCTGAAGCTCGATGCATCCAACACTGACGGTAAGCGTTTGCTCGACCTGCTGAATGCGACCAAATATCTACGAGCTGAGGATTCCAGCTACGACAGGTTGCGGCAGGCCGCCAGCGAAGAAGGTCTTCTCAAGTGATCTATTCGCTCGAAAGCGTGACCAAATTGTTCCCGCATCGGCGCGAACACGTGCAGGCGCTCAACGGCGTCACGCTGCAAGTACAGCCAGGGGAACTGCTCGCCCTCCTCGGCCAGTCGGGCGCCGGAAAGACGACGATGTTTCGCCTGCTGAACGGGACCTTACGGCCGACTGCTGGATCGGTGCTCTTCGACGGGTACGATACTGCTTCGTTGTCCGGCAGGGAACTAAGAGCAATGCGCCGGCGCGTAGGCACGATCTATCAACAGCACAACCTCGTTCCTTCGCTGACAGCCCTGGAGAATACTCTGTGTGGGGCGCTGGGACGCATGTCTTTCCTGGGTACTCTTCGCTCTCTGGTTCAGCCCGCGAAGACCGACTTAGACTATGCGACGCATGCCCTGGAGCTAGTCGGTTTGGCGGACAAGCGCACCGCCCGTGCGGATGAACTCTCTGGCGGCCAGCAGCAGCGCCTGGCAGCCGCACGCGTGCTGATGCAGTCGCCAGACGTCATCCTGGCTGACGAGCCTACGGCCTCGCTTGATCCGGAACTGGCGGAAACCATGACGTCGCTCCTTATACGACTTGCAAGGGACCACCGGAAGACCCTGATCATGGCCGTCCACAAAGTGGACTTGGCGTTGCGCCACTTTCCGCGCGTATTGGGGCTACGCGATGGCCGCCTCTCCTTCGATGTGCCTCCTTCTGAGGTGCATCGTGACCTCCTGGACACCCTCTACGCTCGAAATGGCAGAGCAACCGAGGAACGCGATGGCGACTCCCTCCAGTACAAACTCGGTTGCGCTCGATAGGATTGCGGCACGCCGTTACTTGCCGCTAATGCCCCGGCGCATTCTGTGGGTCGGTGTCGCGATTGCCCTCGTGGCCTTCTCCTCGATTTTTGCGGAGGTGCGCGTAGGTGTTCTCCTCCGACCTGCTACGGCTGTGGCAGTCTGGAAATTTTTGGCCGGGCTCTTCCCACCCGATTTGTCAGCCGATTTTCTTCGTATTGTGCTGCGGGCGACGACTCAAACGATGGCTATGGCGCTTGCGAGTACTTTGCTCTCTATCGCTTTCGCACTGCCGTTCGGAATCCTCGCTACTGCCACCTTGTGGAACCGCACAGGTTTGCTGGCGGGCGAAGTTCATAGCTTCGCATTTGGCCTCGGCGCAGTGAGCAGCCGGTTAGCTCGGGCTTTACTAGGTTTTGTGCGCGCAGTGCCCGACCTGGTTTGGGGGTTGCTCTTCGTGGCTGCGGTGGGGCTCGGAGCCCTCGCCGGCACGCTGGCATTGGCCGTCGCCTATAGTGGGGTGCTCGGGCGCGTCTATGCAGATGTCTTCGAGCATGTGGATCCACAACCTCTGGAGGCGCTGCAGTCCACCGGCGCCACGCGCATGCAGATTTTTCTACGGGGAATTTGGCCACAGGCGCTGCCCCATCTGACGGCCTACACGCTCTACTCGTTCGAGTGCTGTGTGCGGGCTGCGGCGGTTCTGGGATTCGTGGGCGCAGGCGGCATCGGCTACGAAATCAGCATCTCCATGCGACTGTTCGAGTACGGTCAAGTGCTGACCCTTCTCCTTGTTTTTATATTGCTGCTCACCGTCACGGACGCGGCCAGTCGCTACCTGCGTGCTCGCTCGGTTAACAACGCACAGCGTGTGCGCAAAGTTAAGGCACAAGCCAACGCGTCGGCGCTGATGCAACTTATCCGTACTTCGGGAAGACTCGCTCTGCGGATATTAGTTCTGCCCTTGTTAATCGGCAGTTTTGCGCTCGCCGGGTTTACTCCGCACACCTTGAGTCAGGCTGGTATTGCCACGAGCCTCGTGAAGTTTGTCCTCCGCATGCTGCCGCCGGACTTAACCTGGAGCTTTTTGAGCAGCCTCGGAACCGCTCTCCTGCAGACGATTGCAATCTCCCTGTTGGGCACGCTGATTGGGGTTGGACTGGCTGTTGTCCTTGCTGTGCCAGCGACCTCCACTCTGGCTTTTGTGCCTGGCGATTCTCCCGGCAGGCGTCGGGTCATCGATCGAGTTCTGCGCTGGCTTCTGTTTTGGAGCACGCGTTTGGTGCTCAATATCCTGCGTTCCATACCTGAATTGGTTTGGGTTCTAATCTGCATCCTGGCCGTGGGCATCGGCCCTTTCGCCGGTACGATCGCTCTCGGACTGCACACGGCGGGTGTGCTGGGTAAACTGTACGCAGAGACAATGGAAGAGGTCCCCTTGTGGCCCGTGGAAGCGTTGCGTTCCCTGGGTGCGCGTCCCCTCCAATTGCTCGTGTGGGCTATCTGGCCGCAGGCAAGACCGCTGCTGAGCAGTTACACTGTGCTGCGCTGGGAGATGAACCTGCGGGCCGCCACCATTCTGGGGCTGGTTGGCGGTGGTGGCCTGGGGCAGGCGATCTACAACAACGTACAGCTAGGATTTTATTCTCGCCTGAGTACGCTGATTCTTGTGATCTATGCCCTGGTTCTCGCTAGCGACTGGATTGGGGAGCGGCTTCGCGTGGGTGTCGCTTAAATGCGTGTCGCATAAAATGAGTGTCGCATGAGCGAGTGCGGGATGAAGATGAAAATGACCGCCAACGTTGACAAGGAACGCTTCCAGAGCGGCTCGGAAAAGTATGCTGCCTACCTCGAGACCCCTGAAGGTCGCTTACGCCTCGATTTGGCCTTTGCCAATCTGCAGGAATTTCTGCCCCTGCCGGGCGCAAAGCAGTCTTTGCGGGCTCTTGATCTGGGATGCGGCACGGGAACAACTGGCGTGCGCCTCGCCCGTCTGGGTATTCACGTCACTCTGCTGGACTCCTCTCCGGCAATGCTTGATATCTCGCAGCGGGCCGCGCGGGAAGCAGGAGTCGCTGATAAGATCGCCCTTAAACAGGGCGACGCCACCCAATTGGCAAACCTGTTAAGCGCCGGATCGTTCGACGTAATTCTTTGCCACAACATCCTGGAATATGTCGACGACCCGGGTGCTGTGTTATGGGGTGCGGCCCGCGCCATGCGAAACCCATCGGCGATACTGTCTGTTCTGGTGCGCAACCAGGCAGGCGAGGTACTAAAGGCCGCCATTCAGGCCGGGGATTTGTCTGCAGCGGAACATAACCTTACAGCCCAGTGGGGACATGAATCCCTCTATGGAGGCAGAGTGCGGTTGTTTAACGCGGAGAGCCTTCAGGCCATGCTAAAAGCAGAGTTGCTCGCCGTGACTGCCGAGCGTGGCGTCCGAGTTCTGTCCGATTATTTGCCGCCGCAGGTTTCCCGCAGTGCTGACTACGAGCGGATTTTTGAGCTGGAACGCAAACTTGGCAGCCGGCGGGAGTTTGCTGCAGTTGCCCGCTACACGCACTACCTGGCACGTCGAGGGCCGGCCGTGGTGGATGGTGTATGAACGTCAGAGTTCAGCTTTCGTCGTCCACATCCCGGTCCACATCTCGCGCTGTGGCGCCTGATACCGGTATTGCGCTCGGGCTCGGACTCACCAACGAATGTAATCTCTCGTGCTCTTTTTGCTACCGCGATCCAACTCGCGCCGACCGTGTCTCGTTGGATCAAGTAAAGGTAGTTATGGAAAAGCTCTGCGTGCGCTCCGTGAATCTCGGCACGGGCGAGAACGGCATGCATCCAGGCTTCAAGGCAATCCTGGCCTATCTGCGAAGGCAGCCCGTCCAGCTCACCATCACTTCAAACGGCCACAGCGTGGCTGTTTTGGAAGATAACGAATTGTGCGCCTTCCACGACATCGAGTTCTCTCTCGATTATGCAACGCAGGAGGGGCAGGACGCACAGCGCGGCCCCGGCAATTGGGATCTCATCCACCAGCAGGCAGAACGTTGCGTGAGACTGGGCGTTCCCGTAACCATCATTGCAGTCATGATGAAATCGAACTACTTGCGCCTGGCAGATGTGGCACTCATAGCCAAACGGTTTGCTGCTCCCTTGCGAGTGAATGTGTACCAGGCCGTGCGATCAGACCTCTACGCGCTGACATACGACGAATACTGGGAAGGGTTTCGGCGCCTCTTTGCGGAGACCGATGTGATCGCCATTGGCGAGCCGCTGGTTCGAGCCATGGCGGGCCTTCCCCCGCTCAGAGGAGGATGTGGCGTCAGCACCGTGCGAGTAACACCGCGAGCTACCACACAACCTTGTGTTTATTGGCCAGGATCGGGTGAACCACTTTCCGATTTGATCTCTACGGGACCCGACATCCTGAACTCCGCTGCCTTCGAGCAAGCACGGACACTTCCACAAGCCTGCGAGCCCTGTGAATTCCGGGACTCGTGCAAGGGAGGATGCGCTGGACGGCGACGCTTGCAAGATGCGTTGCTACAGCCTGATTCTTATTGTCCAATTATTCGCGGAGAGCGGGCACACTTGGAGGTCCGAATGGCGGCTAACCGCGATCTGCCGAAGCTGAACAGTTGCTGCACCACGGTTGTGATTGCCAGAGCCTGATTTGTGAAGCTCAGTGCAGAAACAGCCTGATGGCTGTTATTGTGAACGAACTCGGCCGTGTTCGTCGTTGTCGCGTCAGCCGGTCGCGACAGCCGGGCGGAGCAAGGCTCAGTTCGAACAGCTTTTCCACTAAGAGGGTTACAGGAAAGGGGACCACTATGATGAATTTAAACCCTGCTTTAAATGACCCGCGCCGAGTGGTCGATGAACCGTACGCGCCATTCGGCCTGGCAATTGTGCGGCTGACAATTGGAGCGATGTTGGTATGGGTATTTTTTGAGAACAAGGGGAAAGGTCTTTACACCCCGGCGGGCTACGCAGGCCTGATCAACTACTACATTAAGGCGAGTCACTCTCCAGCTGCGTGGAAAGCCATCATGGGATTTATGGCTAGCCATGCCGCGCTGGCGGCTCCCCTGCAAGCCCTGACAGAGATCTCACTCGGAGTTCTACTGGTCATCGGACTGCTCACACGCCCTGTTGCTTTCGTGGCGTTTGGGTACCTCGCCAGCCTTTGGATTTCGGAGTGGGGCACGTCGTGGATCTGGGAGTTGTTGGTTCCGGTTCTCGCATCGCTTGCGCTTTCTGTGGGAAGCGCGGGCCGAGCCTGGGGCGTCGACGCATGGCTGGCGCGCCGGTGGCCGTCTGCCCCATGGTGGTAATTTGAACGCGGGTCAAGCGCGAGTGTCGGTCATCATCCCGACGCGCAATGAAGCGTCGGCGATCGGCCGTGTTCTGGCTGATCTTCCAACCGATATTGTCACCGAAGTCCTGGTGGTCGACAACAATTCAACTGACGGAACTCCCAAGATCGCCGCGAACATGGGAGCCCGCGTCATTCAAGAACCTCGCGCGGGGTACGGTCGCGCATGTTTGACGGGGCTGGCGAGCGCCAACGATCCTGATATCGTCGTTTTCCTCGATGGCGACTACAGCGATCGCCCGGCCGAGTTGCCGCTTCTCCTGGCCCCGATCCTCGACGGTCGTGCCGACATTACCACTGGTTCGCGCCTTGGGAAGCAGAGCTCCCCTGGGGCGCTGCCGTGGCACGCCGCGTTCGGCAACCGCCTGGCAGCCAGCTTGATCGGACGTCTTTATGGCCTAAGGATCAGTGACCTCGGTCCGTTCCGCGCGGCTCGTGCCGATGTGCTCCGTGCTCTCGCGCTCGAAGAGGCCACGTATGGCTGGGCGGTCGAAATGATCCTCAAAGGTGCGATACGGGGATTCCGCATCGTTGAGGTGCCGGTCAGCTATTACCCGCGCATTGGGAAATCAAAGATCAGCGGTACGCTGAGGGGCACAGTCGGAGCGGCGTGGTTCATTCTCAGCCGGATAGTGCGCTACTATTTTCGGCGTCAAGGGGCCGAAACGCCGCGGTCAGCGTGAGGACCCAAGAACAATCTCTTATGCAACGATCGAGTCCGACCACGACCCAAACGCCGAAGGCCGGCCGCACGCTCGTCATCATGGCGAAAGCACCGAGGCCAGGGATGGTCAAAACTCGCCTGGCGCAGAGTCTTCCTATGCCGGCTATTACCGAACTTTACCGTTGCCTTCTGGACGACACGTTGGCTCTGGCTCGCTCACTCGACAGTGTGGAGGTTGCGATTGTGTGCCCCGCCACCGATGTGGGCGATCTGGGGTATTTGGCGGGCGATGGGGTGCGCGTTGTGGCACAAAAAGGAGAAGGCCTCGCGGCCGGGCTCACGTCGGTGTTCGCGCACTTCGCGGCTGGCCATAAGCGCGTCATCGCATTCAACAGTGACAGTCCACACCTGCCAGCGTCCGTTCTGGAAAACGCTTTCGAGATACTCTCGTCCCGCGACGTGGTGGTTGGACCAACCCACGATGGCGGCTACTATCTCGTTGGCGCGAAGACGATCCATCCCGATCTTTTCACTGGGGACTCAATGGGGACAACGACTGCCCTTGACGCGCTGCTAGCCTGTGCCCGGGCACTGAAGCTTTCGGTAGCCTTTACAGATCAGTTCTACGACATCGACATGGCGGACGACCTGACTCGGCTGGCTGCGGAGCTGCGGCTCGATCCGGCAAGGGCGCCGCGAACGGCGGCCTGGCTGGCGGAGTGGAGTCGAGCGCTGGTTGATCACCGGTCAAGCATCGGTGCACCGTGACGATTACCGCGTCGCTCAGGCTCTATGGACTCGGCGCAATCATCCTTATCGCACTGGTTACCTGTTCTCGTGGCGGCGTGGGTACACCGTTGTTTTTAGTTGGTTTGGCTATCGCCGGCACAGCGTACCTCGTCGCCGTCCGAGAGTTTTTTCGGACACGGCGATTCCCACATCAGGTCGTCTTCATGTGCCTCGCCTTGGCCGCACTGTGGCGGATTCCATTCCTGATGATGCCCATAGGCTCGGATGACGACATCCACCGATACTTATGGGATGGGAGGGTGCAGCGGCTCGGCTATAACCCTTACATTGTGATTCCCGCAGATCCTGCCGTAGCTCGGCTACACACGCCTGAGACTCGCGGGCTGAACCACCCCGAGTTGCCGAGCCCGTATCCGGCTGGTGCGCAGCTTTTCTTCCGGGCCGTTACGGCGATTCACGAATCGATCTTCGCGTTCAAAATTGCATTTGTCGTCTGCGACTTCGCAATCGTGCTCGTATTACTTGACATGTTGCGTCGCAGCGGCCAGGGAGAGCATTGGGTCCTGGCTTACGCTTGGCACCCGCTGCTCGCCACGAACGTTGCTGGCAGCGGCCACATCGATATTCTAGGCGTGCTGCTCCTATTGGTGTCCGCCGCTGCGCTTGGGCGCCGCCGGCGAATGATCGCTGCGATCGCGTTTGGGCTGGCTGTGTCCGTAAAATTTCTTCCGATCGTGCTGATACCACTTTACTGGCGGCGCCTGCGCCTTCGCGATGGATTGCTGGCGGCGCTCGTTTTCGCACTGCTCTACGTACCCTTTCTAGAACATGGGCGAATTCCGACCGGATCCCTCAATACCTATGTGAAGAGCTTCCGCTTTAACGACCCGGTGTTCGCCACGCTCGAGCGGGTGGCCAGCCCGCAGATCGTGGCTGGTCTGGCATTGCTGGTCGGGTTGGTCGCCGCCGGATGGCTGCGAAGCAAGCCGCTTTCGTGCTGCATGGACAAATGGGCGTGGCCAATGGCGGCATCGCTCGCGTGCGCCCCGGTTGTGTATCCCTGGTATCTGCTTTGGCTGTTGCCGTTCCTGCGCTCGACATCGACGCTGCCACTGATGGTTTGGACGATCAGTATTTTGCCAACTTATATAGTTTGGCACTTAAGGGCGATCGGGCATCCGTGGCAACTCCCCGGCTGGGTGCTGCTACTGGAGTATGGTTCCGTCGCCATAGCCGTCGCGATTGTGTCACTTCGCCATGGGGCACAAACCGTCGCGCAGGCGCCACCTGAGGAGGTGCCTCCTGGGAGTCATGGTGGAGACGATGCACCTATATTATATTAAGGATACAGATTACTAGTCATCTAGCCATCTCATAAATCGATTTGAAAGGGCACGGCTTCAGCCGCGCCGCCCAGAACCAATAAAGACGCGGGCTTTAGCCCCTGAGGGACCTCGACTTGCTGCTCCGGACTATTTATGAGATGGCTGATGGCCTGTAAGCTTTACTGCAAGCGGACGCGGCGTCCGATTGACCGCTTCTTCCCCGTGGTGGGTGATTGAAGACGGGTTCCAGGATGACGACCGAGCCCAGAACCCCTTGTGGTGTCCTCGTCTGCAGTTTATTGCGCATTCACCCATGTATCTGAACCCGTCACCTTGACAGCCACATCCGTAAGGAAGATCCGCAGCGGCTTGCCATCGGCCATTCCGCGGTGGTCCGTCGAGATAAGGAGAGGCCCTGCCTTTTTGTAGGCTGCCCAGGTTGCGCTGACGAGGCTGGGCTTCTTGGTCCCGCCGTGGTGGAAGACAAGGTACTCGACGCGGTTGTCTTTGCCCACGTAGAGTTCCCAGGTGTCGCCGGGCGTGTAGCCGCCGATCTCCGCGCCATACTTCACCGAGACCAACTCGGCCGAGCCGCTGCCCGCCGGCAGTTTATGCATACCTTGATCGGTCACCGTAGCGCTGGTGTCCCAGTAAGCATGGAAAGGGAACAGAGTCCAATAGTTATCGTTGGTGAATCCCGGATCGACTACATTTTTGATGACGTCGGACTGGCTGGCAAGCTCGGAGCGCATATAGGAAACCTTGATCGGTTTGCCCGAACTATCTGGTCCCTCGTAGGAGACCTTGCCGGTCTTGGGCTCCCAGGTCCACGCTCGAGCAACTTTGAAGAGTCCGGTGATTTCGCCGTTCCAGGTGTAGCGGATCGCCTCGATTTGTCCCCACGAATCGATACCATAGGTCTTGGCGATCTGTTCGAGAATTGGCGGGCGCGTCTGCGCCCAGGAAGTTGCAGCAAGGACCAGTACCCCGAGAACCAGAAGACCGATTTTCGTAATACGCTTCGCATTTGTCATGGAGTTTCCTCGTAGGGTGAATTGAACGGATGCCGTGTTGGATGACAGGCAAACGCTTCCGGATACAAGAACCCGGTTCTCTCGGCACCACGCGACCATAGCCGCTCTGCTGCTGCTTTGGCTACATCCTTCCTTGCCTACATCCTGGTGCGCAGCGTGACCACTTCGGCGATGCTAAGCACGAGCGCGTAAGTCGCAAAGAGAAATGCCCCATACCTGCCTCCCGATGTGGCGTGCAGTTTCGGCATGAAGGTCCCCAGGTGAGAGAGGACCACCGCTTCACCGGCCATCCCCGGAATAGCCAGCAGAAGCATGGCCGTCGCCCAATTGGCGGGAGGAACAGCAAGCCATCGCAGGATCGCGATGCAGAGGGCGGTGGAAAAAATCGGCGAAATCGCAAACGCGATCCAGTAGCGCTGAGTCGTTGTCTCCAGGATGGATGGGCCGCGGTACGCGTAGTAAATGCTGCCGACAATCCAGATGGCCAGCCCAAGGGCGAGCAAAATGACAATCGTTTTCTGGCTCATTGCTGTGCCTCCAATCGTTTTCTTGCTCCAGTCGTTCTTTTGCTCGAATCGTGATGTACCATGCGGTACATTCCACAACGATTGTTGTACCATGTGGTACATGCGAAGGCAACCAGAAAAACGTCCGGATCAGGGAAAACTGTTGGATCGATGTCTCCGAGCTTTTATTGAGGCCGGGACGCTTGATCTCAGCCTGGATCAACTGGCGCGCCAGGTTGGAGTCAGCAAGCGGATGCTGATTCACTATTTCGGTGGACGGGACAACATCGAACAGAGCGCGATGGCGCGATTGGAAGATGCGCTGCGGGCGCAGTTTGCACCCGAGGCTTTCCCCGCAGGCGTCTCCCCGAGGACGATTGTGATGGCGTTGTGGAAGCGGACTACAGCGCCGGAATCGAAAGGGGTTCTGCTGCTGGTGATGGACCTCTCACGGCGCGCCTGGACCGGATCGGCCCGCGCCCGCGCCTTTTACGAGGAGCAACAGCGGCTGTGGGTCGAACTGTTGCTGAAGTTCATCCCCGACCGGCGCATGGTCGAGGAAATATTACAACTGTTTCAAGGGGCGACCCTCGCTTATCTGATTACAGGGGATCCCGAGCCTGGAAGGCGTTCGTTGATGCGTACGCTTTCCAGGCAACACAGGATCCGGACTTTCCGTCGGCGACGATGACTTCGCGTCATCGTCGGTTCTGAGGGACGAACAGTTGCTTGCGGCCGAGCGCAATCCGCTGGCTGCTAGGGTTTCCGCTTCGCTTTGGTTTTGGCCCCACCTTTCCTTACCGCTGTCGGGAGCCCAGTGAGCGATCCCTGCACCTGCAACGACCCCAAGAATACGCTGCTGGTATCTTCGTTAAGCCAGAGCAACTCGTCGCCATTGGCCTGATAGACCACCACAGCGAACGGAAAGGGGGAAACTCCGCTGATTGTGAGGGTGAGCGGATTGGGCACGGTATTCGTCGAGAACATCGTATAGCGCCCAGTGCTGCTCTCGTTGGCATCTGGAAGCGGTGCTCCGGAGAATGTAACGCCGGAATTCGTCGTACTGTCGCCGGTCAAATCCTTTAGCGGATCGCTAAGGAGACCGGTTCCGTTCAAAACACCGGTCGTGAACGGTCCCAACCCGACAAAGTCGAACTCATCATCGGCGTCGATGACCTGAGCCCCAAGGGCATAGGGACTTGTGTTCCCAGTGAAGCTGGCCGTTGAGGTGTCGGTCTGCGGAATCAGGAACCCGGTGCCGCCGGAAAGAGTAGCACCGTCTGGAGGAGGGAGATCCATGTCAGCAATGAGGCCGCCGCCTACCGCGTTGCCTGTGGTTGTGTTGTTCGGATCCAAGAGATTGAGATTCGGATCGGTCAGATACATGCCCAAGACACTGACATCTCCGAGAACTCCGGGCGTAATCGTCAAGCTGCCGTATCCGTTAGGGGAGCCGGGAAGGGAATAGGAACCGGAGATGGAGACGCCCGACGCCACGAGAGGAACGTCCACTTCACCGATGTCCCCTACCCCCGAGAGGGTGGTGCCGGTCGTGGAGAACATGCCCGCCGCAGCATAAGCCTCCCCGGTTAACGTACTGTTAATGCTCGTACCATTAATGCCGAATACTGATGTTCCGAGCGTCAAACCTGTAGAACCTTGGCCGAAAGCCGAACCGACCGCCGAATCGTTGACCCCCGCACCTCCCAGAGTTGCAGTACTATCCACATCAATCAACCGCATCACTTCCGAACCAACGATGTAGTAGTTGAGTGCCACTGGCTGGCTGGTTGCTCCGTTGGTGAATCCGTTGACAACGCCACGCCCGAAGGCGCCGGCCGCCGCAAATGTTCCGCTTAAAGCCACTCCCAGTGCGACCTGTGGTGAGGCTCCAGCGTCATTGGTGTCGAACTTACCGCTGAAGGTAGTAGTAGCGCCGGGAGTGATCGTGAAGACGCCCCCGAACCCAATCGGGTCAGGATTGAAGTCGACTCCAGAAAGCGTGAAGGCGTAGCTTGGTGCGCCCCCGGTGGGAAGGCTCGTCGCCGTTTGCAAGTCCATGCTTCCGCTGGATGTTGCCGTGCCATCAAACCCAATGATCAGCGCATGGTTCGTGTTCACGAACTGGACACCCAAAGTTTCAACCCCTGCCACGCCTACACTCGAGTTGTTGGTGGTCAAGGTAAGTGTTCCCTGACCGGTAGCATCGAGGGCGAGGGCGGGGGGTGTAGTTGCAGAAGCCATGATTGTGTCGCCGGTGGGCTGTGGTGACGTGATGGAGAGACCGGGGGCGTTGAAGTCTTGCACTCCGCCGAGGACATTGCCGCTTCCATCGATTTGCACCGCGCCGACGAGAGCATAATAACTGCCACTTACTATCCCGCTGAGATAGAAGACATAGGTGTTCGAAGCTACCTGATTCGTCAGATTAAAAGTGACGGGCGTCAGTCCTGCCACCGTAGCGGTCACCGTGTAAGCACCGGTTATGCCGTTCGCTGTGAATGTCGAGGCGGTAGCGATGCCCTGCGTATTGGTTGTATCCGTTTCAGTGGCCGTTCCACCATTGAAAGTGCCGCTGGCCCCGTTTGACGCTGGCTGAACCGCAAACGTTACCGCCGCGCCGTTTACTGGATTCGGCGGTGTTGAACTATCTAAGACCAACACGGATAAAGGCGCGAAAGCGGTGTTGATGCCAGCACCTTCCGTTGTGCTGCCGGTCGCCGCGATTGATGCGGGCGCGGCTGAATTTGTCAGGGTGATATTGATAGACACAGTCCCCACGGCCACATTCAACGCATAACTGCCGGATGTCCCATTCGCCGTGAATGGCGATGACGTGGCCATGCCGCTAGCGTTGGTCGTATCCGTTTCTGTATTTGTTCCATTGCTGGTAAATGTGCCGCTGGCTCCCGACGACGAAGTCGAAGCGGTAAAAGTCACTACTGCATTGCTTATTGGGTTCCCGCCGCCATCCACGACGGTGACCACGAATGATTTAAATGCAGTGTTGATTGGCGCGCTTTGCGTCATTCCGGTAGTAGGCTGGATAGTTGCGGGCGCGCCGATCGTATTCGTTAGTGTGAAACTAGCTGGTGTCGTCGCTCCGGAAGCCAATGCTGTCACGGCATAAGTGCCGGCTGTTCCATCTGCAGTGAATGTCGATGAAGTGGCCACGCCGCTCGAGTTGGTGGTATCCGTTTCCGTATTCGGTTGCGTATTGGTTCTACTTAAGAAGAAGCCGCTGGCGCCCGACGACGTCGTTGGAGCGGTAAACGTTACTACGACGCCGGCTGCCGGGGATCCGTTGCTGGTCACCATCGCCACCAGCGGCGAACCGAAAACTCCGTTCACTTCGTGGGCTTGCGGGGTCCCGCTCGTCGCAACGACCGCTATAACCGGAGAAGTATTAATGACGGGGCGAACCGAACTGCAACCCACCAGCGCCAGTAGACAAATTGCGAGCATCATTGTGTGGCGAGCTTGGGTGCGGCAAGCTTGGTGGTTCATAGGCCTCTCCCGGTCTGCGAGTAGTCGTTTCATCTTTTTGCCTCGAGTTAGTTTCCGAATTTGAATTCACAGAACGGAAGGGAAGCAGCTTCAAGCCACGAGCTTGTGGTGAGCAAGCTTTGGCAGTCGAAGATACCATAAGCTGAACGTCACATTGGTGGACGGGAGTCTGCCCGTGTATCCCGCAACGATTGAAGTTCGCGCTCAATCCATTCCAGCTCTTTCTTATCCCGCACCACCGCATTGAAATCTTCCGGGGTCTTATAGATCACCACGGTTGTACCGGCGGGCACAGCCGCGCGCAATTTGTCTTGGGCAATCCTGGGTGTGTTGGGTTCAAAGAGAGCATCCCTTAGACGAAATTTTTTCGCCTGGACCTTCGACAACCAGTCGATGGGCTCGAGGGCAGCGACCTTTTTCAAGAATTCCGGTTTGACATACTGCGCTCGCTCTTCTTCGGGCACGAAAGGAGAAGTTGCCATCCAAGTCGGCCAATCGCCCCAGGGGTCTAGCGCATCGAGCACTTTAATTCGTGGATCGACCGCCGAAGTGAGAATCGCGATGGAAGCTCCGGACCCCTGCGCGAACATTCCCACGCGGC
Source organism: Candidatus Sulfotelmatobacter sp. (assembly GCA_036844925.1). Lineage (GTDB taxonomy): Bacteria > Acidobacteriota > Terriglobia > Terriglobales > Acidobacteriaceae > Sulfotelmatobacter. Next base: position 40,406 of record DAIUEW010000032.1, on the reverse strand, counting down.
TCATGTCTAAATCGTCGCGCGTGGCAAGATAATCGAGAACCATTTGCACATCGTGCGCCGAGGTTGCCAGACATTCCTGCAGTTCGCTGATGAACCACTCCTTCATCGGCCGGTCGTGATAGCGATGTCCGGTAAGAGCCGAGACGAAGCCGACCGCGGCAAAGCCGTCCTTCGTCACTGCCTGTTGAAAGGTTTCATTCTTGAACCGGTCGGTAGTGGCTGGATACCCGTAAAGATAGAGAATTACGGGAGGCTTGCTGATACCTTTGGGCTTCATCACATAAAGGTCGATCGGATCGCCGAAGCGCCACTGCATCCGAAGTAACTCGACCGTGTACCCGGGATAATCGTTGTTGTAGCCGACAAGGGGTTGAACCGGTGTCAAACCGCTGTTGGTTAGCGCCGGCGAAGTCCAGTCTTCCTTCACGCCGTCGAAGCGCTTGTCGGCGGGATTAGCGATCGGCGGGGTCGCTGGCACAAATTGCGCGACGCCGAACTGTGACAAGAAGAATTGCGATGCGAATAGAAGTGCGATTTCGAGAGTAATAGTCCTCATGAACACAAAGAAAAGCTTCCGAAGCATAATCTCCCTGGAATGAAATCCGCTCCGAGTGCACGCCATGCGTGAACCTGCGGCGTGAACAATGAGAGAGCGGACTCCCGTTTTCGTGAAATTCCCTCTCTGATGAATTGTGGAAGGGCGAACGCTTTGCAGCGTCCGTCCTTTCGGTTCGTCGAACTGTTCAGCAGACCTTAAGGGACCTGAACACAAGAGGTGCCCGGGGCTTCCTGAGCCAGCTTGGAGGTTGTGTCGGAGGTGCCTACGCTACCAGAGGAGAACAGAATGCAGCCGCCTGCATCGCCGCCCTTGTCTCCGGTGAGGGAGATGTTAACTGGCGCAACGCCCTCTTGCGTGTAGTGCGAACGCAGGAGTCCAAGACCCGGATCGGTTCCTGCCACTCTCAGCGCAGGCACGTAATCGGGGACGACATTGACAGCGTAGGTTTGTGCACCCGTCACCAACAGATTAGCAGCGGTCAACGCGGCGCCGTTGCTCACGATGCGTAGAACCGACCACGCCCGGTAAGAGCCACTGCGCAAATTCGGGAACGACAAGTTGCCGTTCCAGATCTTGTTTTCCGGACAAGGGAAGGCGTGAGAGCAACTCGCCGGCAGATCGGCCGCCGACGGCAATTCACCGGCGGTGGTTGGCTGGCCGGGATCAATAGCAGGTGAGGGCCCGTATTTGTGGAAGATGCCATCGATTCCACTGAGCGTCAGGTAGCCATAGCTGGCGCTGTCTGCGATAGTCGACACGTTTCCATAGCTGAAGAACGCGTAACCGATGCCGTCCGTGCCAAAGTTCGTGGTTGAGTTCAGGACGAACTCAACTTCTTCGCCAGTCCCGATGGAGCGATGACGAGCTCCGCCTGTGCATTGGCCGTTGAGGGGGTTCTGAGCCGCGACACCTTTTTCCTGGCTCGTGCCCTTAAAGTCCTTGTAACGGAATACGGTGTATTCCGTGGTGTTCATCGTGCCAGACGGGGGCTCACGAAGGTAAACCTGGATATTTCCGGCAGCCAAACCGAACGCGCTGGCGTTGCAACTCGAGCCACCAAACGCGGTGTGGAGTTGCGCATCCGTGGCGTTGGTTAGCGTCTTGAGAGCTCCCGTACGCGCGGTGATGAAGATGATTGGAGCAGCTCCAACGGACACGGTGGTCGCTGCCGGGATGGCGGTGCCGGTGAATGGATCTTTCCCGCTGATGGCGAACGCCAGAAGGTGGGCAGTGCTGGTGCTGGCCGGGTAAGCGCTGAGAATGTCGCTTCCTTCCAGGTCAGCAAGTGCTGCGCCGAACGCGGGGCAAACGCCAGAGGCATTAGCACCGTAACCAAGGCCAGCCAGACCATCGGGTCCGCCGCCCAGCTTTGAGTTCGCGCGGCAGGTAGCAAACAGTGCATCTTCCGGACGGATGTCCGTGGCGGCCGCGTTGACCGATAGGGTTCCGCCAGTGAACAGCGCAATTACAGACGCTGGTGGCGTGGAGTCTGAAGAACTGTCGCCCCACAGTGTGGAACTGATCAGATTACCTGCAGCCGGGAAAGTGGTGATGTTGATCGTGCAATGCGGTTGCGCGAAGTAGCAACGGTCACCTACACCGGAGTCGACTTTGCTGTACACCCAAACTTTGGGCGAGGCGGAACTATCCCACACGATCCACACGTTACCCAGATCGACCGCGGTGGAGCCGCCCTTGGCGGTCGGACGCTCGTCGGAGAGGTTAAAGTTTTTCGCTGTGTAGTGATGGCAGGGAGCGGTTGCGCCGGAGACGCAATGCCCGGAGTTGTAAGCGGCCAGCGCCATTGCTTGCCACATGGCGGAGGAGCCAGCAAGGATCACTTGAGGGACTTGCGTGTGTGCCTGCGGCACGACGCCCACGATCGCGGTTATCAGCAACGCCGCGAGCACAAATTTCATACGGCTCATAGATATTCCTTTCTGAATTTGGATCTGAGGTTTTGCAAACGTACTTTCATCGCGCATGCGGCGCGTTCTGCCGCACGCAGGAGTTCGAGTCTGGGAGATCACACCGCTGTAACATTTCCTGAACGGCTGATCGGCTATCTCGCATTAGCCACTGAGTGATTGACAGAGTCCAACAAAACTTTCGTTTGGAAGTCAGGCGGGAGCATACCTACTTGTTGTGTGCGGCAGGTTAAAGGTTTGTAAAATGTTTGTGACTAGCAACCACGTTTTGCAGTCATGAACTGTTCATTAATTTTTCACACTCCTTTAATCACTTCGGGCTTGCACTTTCTGTAGTATCACGTCCCATCTTTTCGGCCTTCCGGGGTGAGGAGAAAAGCGACGATCGTGGCTATTCGAAGGAGAGTCTTCTAGGGAGGGTTCTCCTGCGTCTAGTTGATACCAAGCCTAGTCCTGCATCTGGCGAAGGGCGCGAATCGTGTCGATGCCAGCAAGTTGCGTAGCATTTGAACTCGTCTTGTAAACGGACCGCGCTTTTTGAACTCGTTTTAAATTGGTTCTCGCATGACCTGCGGCTTGGCAAGACTTGAGAAATTCGCGAAGTGTTCGCGATACAACGCCGTTCCGGCGGGGAGATGTTTATTGAATTTTCACAGTCCTTTAATCTTTTCCCGCTCGCTTTTCCTGTAATATCCCGCTTCGTTTAATCCCAGCCTTCCGAAAGATTCGAATCCTGGAGAGGTGTGCGTGAGACTTGTCTCGCTTGGCGATTTTTGTCGCACGAGTGTTGCTGTTGCGCTGGCGCTTCTGCTGCCGTGGCTTGTCACGGGCCAGGAGTCTCAGAAAGCGAATGACAAGGGAGCGATTCACGGAACAGTCACCGACCAAACCCAGGCAGTTGTCGTTGGAGCCACGGTAGCTTTGATCAACACAGCAGGCTTTAAGAAGGAAGCCCAGTCGAACGACAAGGGCGAATATTCTTTCACCGGCCTTGACGCCGGCACTTACACGTTGACGGTAACTGCGCCTAACTTTGCCGTGAAGGTGCTGGATTACATCAACCTGAGGGCAGGACTTGATTTGACTCTGGATGCTCCTCTAGAACCGGCGAGCGGAAAGACCGAAGTAAACGTGGAATCCAGCGGCGTAGGGAAGGTAGAGACTGAGACCGCCAGCGTCTCGGGAACGATCACGGAAAAAGAAGTGGTCTCGCTCGGATTAAACGGCCGGAATTTCACGCAACTCATCGCACTCGCACCGGGCGTAAGCAACCAGACTGGGCAGGACGAAGCCAAGGTTGGCGTGGTTGGCAGCGTGAAGTACAGCGTCAACGGCGGGCGCGTCGAGTACAACACTTTCGAGGTCGACGGCAGTGACGTGCTCAATACCGGCCTGAATGGAGCGTCAAGTACTCTTATGGTCTACCCCAGCCTTGACGCGATTCAGGAAGTGAAAGTTCTTACCTCGAACTACGGCGCCCAGTACGGGCGTACGGCGTCGGGGACGGTGCAAGTTACGACGAAATCCGGAACCGAGCACCTGCATGGGAATTTATACGAATTCATCCGCAACGAAGCATTTAATTCGCGCAATTATTTCGATCCCGTTGGCGAAGCGCCGCTCTATCGTAGGCAGGATTTCGGCGGTACCATTGGCGGACCGCTCACCATTCCCCATATCTACAACACGAAGAGGGATAAGACATTTTTCTTTTTCTCCGAAGAAGCTCGACTGGAGAAGACTCCTACCGACTACAGGCAGGCAGTGCCTTCGCTGAAAGAGCGCGGCTTGGTGATGACGGCACAGGGAATTCAGAAGAATTTGACCAGTAGCGTCAATGGATTGGTTTCACAGGTGTTCGACTTTGGCGACGTTTGTCCGTTGCAGAGTGGCCAGACCCAGACGTTTGCTCGCGCGAACTTTCCCGATTGTCCCTCTGTAAGTGGGGGTTCCGTAAACCTCGCACCGATTTACAACCTCGAGCAGCCGACGTCAGGCATCGGAGTGTCAAAGCTTGGTGTGGATAAGAACGCTTTAGCGATCTTGCAATCGAATCTGATACCGCTGCCCAACTCTCCAACTGGTTGTAACTTTACGGTGGCGAACCTGGACCCCACCGATCCCAATCATTGTTACAACACCGTGGTTTCTCCCTCGACTTATTGGCGCGAAGAGTTGTTTCGCATTGACCAGACGATAACCGCCAAGATCAGAGCGTCGTTTCGCTACGTCCATGATGCGTGGAATACAAATGTGCTGACGCCACAATGGGGGGTTGTACGCAATACATTTCCGACCGTGGAGAACAAGTTCAATGGTCCGGGCACAAGCTTGGTCGCGCGCTTGACCTATACCATTTCTCCAACGCTCTTGAACGATCTCGTTATCAGTTATGTCAACTCTAACATCACCCTTGCCGATGAGAACGGGCCCGGTGGTGGAGTGTTCCAGCGAAATCCGACGCTCAATCAGCCTCTGGTGGCTTCCCCTGCCGCTCCTGGACAGTGCAACCCGGTGACCAGCATTGATCCCTCGACCGGGCTTCCGCAATGCGGCATGGGATATATCTTCAACAATGGCTTCGGCGGCAAGATGCCGGGAGTTAATATCGTGGGGACCAATGCCGCATACGGTGGCGAGGGCTTTGTGGCGGATCCTTCGTATATGCCGTGGAGCCATACGAATCCGACCTACGCGCTCCGCGATGACGTCGGTAAGTCGATTGGCAAACATACGCTTCAGTTCGGAGGTCAATACATCCTTGCGCAGCGCAATCAGGCCAACAATGCCATCGGGGCCGCTTCGGGTGACCTGCAGGGACTTTTGACCTTCAGTAATCTGACGCACAGCACAGGAAATGCCTTCGCCGATTTACTGTTGCAGCGACATTTGCCTAACGGAAATGTCAGCAGCTTCATACAAAGCTTTACCCAGGATTCCGGGCAGCGCCGCTACTACCAGACTTACCAGATTGCGGAGCCTTACTTTCAGGACGATTGGAAAATAACTTCGCGACTCACTCTCAATCTGGGTTTGAGAGTGAGTTTGTTTGGCACTTATCGCGAGAGGTATCACAATGCGTGGAACTGGGAGGCCGCAAAATTCAATACGACGCGATTTGCGGTTGACCCGTGTTCGGGTGTGCTTCTGGACAAGACTAAGCCGTCGAGCTTCCCTTGCAATGGATCGTCTGGGACGCCTGTGCCGTTCAATCCCAGCACCTTCGGATTAGATCCCGGAATCGTGAGCGACCTCGGGTTAGTTCAGTGCGGGGTTGGCGGCACTCCGGCAGGCTGCATGACAGGACATCTGTTTAATCCCGCGCCCCGGGTTGGCTTCGCGTGGGACCCCTTCGGCGATGGCAGAACGTCGGTTCGCGGCGGTTACGGCATCTTTTTTGAACATGGCACGGGCAACGAAGCCAATACAGGTTCGCTCGAGGCTAGCGCGCCTCTCGTTCTGAGCATGACGCAGCCGCTTCCTCTCAATTATCCGTGCATTGGCAATGTTGGGTATGGCAAAGCGTTTGATCCCTCCAACACCGGGTGTACTCCACTCGCACCGTTTGCGGCAGCAGGTCCTCTGCCCCCGCCAACCGGATCGGTCTTTCCTCTCGATATCACCGGAATCCCGACTAAGGCAATCTGGCCCGACGCGCAACAATGGAGTTTTGGTGTTCAGCGCGAAGTGACCACGGATGTGGTCGCTAATGTTGCCTATGTAGGCAGCAAGGGAACGCACCTAACCATCGAGCGTCAACTCAACCAGTTGCAGCCGCTACCTGCCAGCGAGAATCCCTTTGGACCGAATGAGCCGCTGACGTTGACAGATTGCGACGTTCCTGCCCCAATCACCACCGGCGCGCCCGGCTCCACAGGCACTCCCGGAAATGGCACGACTCCTTTCCTGCTGCAGAGTGGAACGATTGTGACACCGCAGAACCCGGCGTATGTGCATTTGCAAGCGGCTTGCGCTTCGCCGAATATCCCGAATGTTAATTCACTGCCACGTCCCTACCCAGGTCTGGGAAGAGTACTCTCGCTGCAGAATGTAGCCGACTCCGACTACCATGCGCTGCAAACCACGGTGCGGACGACACGCGGACCACTTACAGCAGGGCTCTCTTACACCTATAGCCACTCGATTGACGACGCCTCTGATCGAAGCGATCCAGTTTTAGTCGATTCTTACAACCTGCGTGAGAACAAGGCGAGTTCAAATTTCGATGAGCGCCACCTGCTCACTATCAACTACGTATACCAGTTGCCGAATATCGCACGCTGGTTCTGGGAGTCGGCATTGGCGCCCGAGTCACAAGGTGGAGCGCCCAACGCAAACTGTTGTTCCAAGACCATGGGTCAGATCTTCGGTGGCTGGGAAATCTCAGGAGTAACGCTGTATCAATCGGGCACCCCGTTCACTGTGATTAACAGTGCGGGCAACACTGGCATTTCACTCACCGACAATGCCGGGGTTTCCAGCGGGCTGGGCATCGCGGAGTCCTACCCCGATGTGGTTCATGGATTGGCGAAACCCTTGAACAACATTCAGAGTTTTGGCCCACTGTTGGGAAATGCATCGGAATTTGTAGCGCCGCGCGGCCTGACTTTTGGCGATGCCGGAAGAAATTTTCTGAACAATCCCAACCGCTTGAACTTCGACATGTCGCTGCTAAAACACTTCAAGATCACGGAGGGCAGCGACCTCCAGTTCCGCGCAGAGATTTTCAATATTTTCAATCACACTGAGTTTCGGATCTACGATCCCGACAATCCCGGCAGTAGCGGAAACAATGTCATCAGTTGCTACGCCGGACCCCAATATTCCGCGGGTTTTCAGGCGAGTGGAGGAGCGGATTGCGTCACTGGCGCATCGTTCCTGCACCCGCTCGATCCACATCGGCCCCGAACCGTACAGTTTGGTTTGAAGTACTCCTTTTGAGAGTGAAGACTTTCATGAAGCGACCGACAACCGATCTTGCGCCGGGCCGGACGATCCGCGAACCGTTCGCAGCATTTTCCTTCGGAGCAGAAGTGAAGAGTCTGTTGCTCTTTCTGCTGGCCAGCCTGATAGTTTTGTCGGCGTGCGGAGGCAGCAGTTCCAACTCCAATCAATTGCAGGGTAGTGGGCAGCTTGCAGGGAATTGGCAGTTCTCCATCGCGAGCCCTCCAGATGGTTCTTTCCAGGGAAACCCATTCTCACCTTGTGCGACCCCTACGACTTCTCCTCTTTGCTCGGGTGGATTTCTGCTGACGGACAATAACGGGGCGGTGACGGGCCAGATCACTTACGCCGTCTTTTTGCCGCCGGGACAATCCACGACCTCACCGACGCTCTGTAATGGTGGATCCACTCCGGTTACGGGGACTGTGAGTGGCCAGAACGTAACCCTGAACGCGGTGGAAGGGAAGCAGACTTATACGTTGACTGGAGTTCTCAATGGTACGACGATGATGGGGACCTACACTTCGACCGACGGCAAAGGTTGCGGAACTGCCCAGAGCGGATTGCAATGGAGCGCAACGTACGTGCCGCCGCTTACCGGACCGATCCAAGGTAACTTTCACAGCACCGCGTCTACTCCACTCAGGAATCAGTTTTTTCCCGTAACCGGGACGCTCGTTCAGGGAGACAACGTAGGAGCCAGCAGCGCGACCGTCACAGGCACACTGAGTTTTCAGAACTATCCGTGCTTGAGCAGTGCTTCTGTAAACGGCCAAGTCAGCGGCAGTTCCGTCATTCTGGAAATTGTCGCAAGCAACGGATTGAACGTGGGTCAGATCGGGGCGCCCGTGGGCATTTCAAGCCTAAATCCCGTCACTGTTTTGAGCTCCGCAGCTGGAGTAGTTCTGCAAGGCGCTTTTGGATATGGGGTGAGCACTAGTGCCTGCCCAGGAGCTAACGTTGCCGGAGATACGGGGGATGTCTGCCTGGGGGTAGGTAACACAACCAGCTGCACGCAACCCATTCTGTATTCTCCCGCTTCACTCACTTTTCCGTCGGCGCTGGTGGGATCAGCGCCCACAACGCAGATGATCACACTCACCAACAACAACATTTCAACCACTCCGCTCACTGGTCTAACGTTGACGCTTAACCCGCAGTCTGGACCCTCCGATCTTAACGGACTATTGAGTGACTTTGATGGACTTCCAAATTTCACGGAGCAGGATAACTGTGCGAGTTCTCCCGGTTCGACTTTCACTCTCGCTCCGCAGCAGAGCTGCATCATTACGATTGCGTTTTCACCACAACAGAGCTGTCCGTGGATGCCGTCGACGGGGCTGGGCGGAGGCGGAGAGCCTCCATCTTCCTGCCCATTTCCGCTACAGGCATCGTTAACCGTCAACAGCCCGGTCAGCGCGGATAGCGATACTAGTTTCGCCATTCCTATCACCGGTTCCGGTTACAGCGCGATCGTCCCCGGTGTCTTCGAGAACTCACCGAGTGTCAGCGGGATCGTGCCAGTTCTCCCAATTCCCGAACTCGATTTCGGCGCCGAAGCAGTGGGGGAAAAGAGCGCTCCGCAGCTTCTGACGTTTGTCAATCAAGGCACGAATGCGGTGCAGATTCTGCCTCCATTAAGCACTCCATGCATGACCCCGCCAACAACATCGCTCAGTCTTCCTCGGCCGCTGGCGCCCGGCGAGACTTCAGGGCTGCAAGTGGACGCTAGCTTAACCGTTACCGGTTCTACCTTTACTTACGGCTGCGACAGCGATCTTACCAGCCAGCAGCCGAACTTCCAGATTTCAAACGACAATTGTTCGGGAACGTTGCTTCCGCCTCTCGCCTCGTGCAGCCTTGATATTACCTTCGCACTGCAGCCCCACACTTCATTGGCGGGCGGCCTCGACTATTTTCTGGAACTGAACACCCTGCAGTGCACCGGCACCGTAACTTCGAATTGCGAAATTGATAGCGGCCGTTTCCCGGTAGAGCTGAAGGCGAATACGACGAGCACGCTGAGAATGAGTCCCGCTGCAGGATTAAATTTTGGGGCTGAGAACGTGGGCCTCACCAGTTCTGCCATGACGGTTACGCTGTTCAACGATCCGAAGGATCCCAACGCGGCGACGGTAAATTTCACAGAAAGCGTTCTGCAAGCCACCAATTTCGCTGAGACGGATAATTGCGTGGGAAGCCTGGCGCCAGGCAGCAGTTGCACAGTAACCGTTACCTTCACGCCCCTGAAGGCAGGATTCACTAAAGGAACCGTCACGATTGGTTATACGCCTGGACAAACGCAAACCATCTATCTGCGAGGCACTGGGCAGTAATTGTTGGAGCGCGGTTCGGAATCTGGTACGCCGTGCGAGTAAGAAATCCAGGCTAAGGATCACAATTGCAGAGAGATCGGGAGGCTGGCAGTGGCAACTCGTAGATGGATTCTCTTACTCCTTTCCGTCGCGATGATCTCAGGTCTCGCCGGTTGTGGAGGAAGCTCGACGAACGTGCAGAATCAACCGGCGCCCCCTGCATCCTCAGTTTCCATCGCTTTTCAGCCAGCGCCTCCTGCAACAGTCTCTCAAATCGCCATTGCGCCGATTACAGCCGTCGTAAGCAACGATTCGACCAATGCCGGGGTGGATTGGGTTTTGCTGTGTCAGAGTACGGGGAACTGCGGAACTCTTAGCCCATTACACACAGCTAGTGGAAAGGCGGCAACTTATACTCCGTCCCTAACTCCTTCCGGAAACATTCAGCCCGTTACGATTGAGGCCTTCGCGACCGCCGACCATACCAAGAATGTCGTGGCTAGTATTAATGTCACCGGCTTTGCCGGCATGTTGAAAGGTACTTACGTTTTTGAAACCAGGGGACTAGACGCTAATGGATCTTATCAACTGGCCGGTGTGATTGTCCTTGATGGTAACGGTAACATCACGTCAGGTGAGCAGACTCATAATGACCCCTTACTATCGGTCTCAGATACTATTATCAAAGGCTCGTATACTATTGGCCAGGATGGTCGCGGAGCTCTTACCCTCGTCACCAACGACCCAAACATCGGCCAGCAAGGGACAGAGTATCTGGCTCTGGTACTTCTTTCTAGTTCGCATGCATACCTTGCGACGCTCGACCCCACTAACTCCACTCTACTTCCCAGCAACGAGACATCCTCCGGTAGTCTCGATCTGCAAAGCAGCACGACGGTGCCCACCGGCGGCTACGCTTTCGTTGTTAACGGAGTCGACATCAGTAACAAGTCGATGGCTATGGGCGGCGTTTTGAATATCGATTCACCGAACAATATTTCAGGCGCTGGCAGCGTGGCCGATCAAGACGACGCTGGCATCGTAACTCCAGGTGCCGCGCTCTCCGGTACTCTGACGAAACCAGACGCGCTGGGATCGCTGAAGTTCAATCTGACTACAGGATTTGCCGCCGCTCTTCAATTCACGGGCTACATCGTCGACGCGACGCATATCAAACTGATTGAGAGCGATAATGCCGGATCAGGTGCGGGGTTCGGCACGACTGCCGGAGTTGCCATTGGACAAGGGGCGGCGACGGGGACATTTACCAACAACAAATCCTTCGCCGGTGCCTACGTTTTCGACATCCTCGGGCAGGATCCGAACGGGGTTCCGACTTCATTGGCGTCAGTCGGACAATTCAGTGCCGATGCCAGCGGCAACCTGAATAGTGGATACGACGACGAAGAGATGATCGCGTTTGGGCTTGAGATTAGCGACTCATTCACGGGAAGCTATACATTGGATCCCAGCGGCACGGGCCGGGTCGATTCCATCATTACGTTCGCCACCAATGGGCCTGGGCCAGAACTGATTTTCTATCTCACTGGTAATGGAAATCCTCCGCTGCTCCTCGATGCCGATGACAATTCGTCCTCTTCTGGCGTGGGATCTACGGGAATAGGAGTTGGCCAGCCGCAAGCGGCACCGCCATTTTCATTCAACGGAAGGTATGGGTTGATGTTTGCGCAAGAGCTTAACAGCAATGAATCGGAGAATGACGCGACGGGACAGATTGTTGTAAACGGAACGTTGGACACTTTGACCGGTGCGATCGATACCGATGAGAACTTCGTACCCGGACCTAATACGCCTGTGAGCGGCACCTTCGTTGCCATTCCCAGCAACGGGCGGTTCACGGGCACTTTGAACAATAGCTTCTTTCCCAACACCAATCCCACAGTGCCCAATACGATTGCGGTGGCGTTTTATCTTGTCAATCCCGGTTATGGCTTTTTTATCGAAACCGATTCTTCGACATCAGGGGAACTGACTCTTGGTTCCTTCGCCACGAGAACACCTGTGTGCTCGGCATGCCCGTAGCTCGTGAACATATTTTTGTGAACTTCTTTGTGCGAGCAGAAATTAATTGGGCAAAACTCGTTAGAATTTCATATGCCGGTGATGCCTTTCGCAGGTAGTGGCTCAGTTTGAATTTTCCGGGCTATCGTTCGGGGTCATCCTGAGTGCAGCCGTTTTTCAGGCGGAACGAAGCCTGCCCTGAGATGAAGTCGAAGGGATCTCCCACTGGCCGTATCTATGGGAGATCCCTCACGCGGCTGAAGTACGCCGCGTTTCGGAATGACGGCGTAGGAGAATGAATTCAAATTGAGCCACCACCCTTTTGAGCCACCACCCTTTCGCAATGTGTCTGGAGAGAGGAGTAAAATAGAGATATTATGACCAGCCATAATGATGAATCTCCTTCGATCGCAGAAATCTGTGCCAACGTAAAAAATCTCGGATACGGTACCAACCAGCGCATTCGCCTTTATGGCGAGGAATTTGAAGTAATTTCCGATCCCTTCCCTGATGCTGAAGGCATTGCCGTGCACGTGAAAACGGAAAGAGATACAGTCCGGATCGTCCGCCTGCCTGCGACTGTGCTGCAGAGCGTAAAGGGAAGAACCTCGAAGGCTGCGTGAATGCCCAGCGGCCTCCGAATGTCCTGATGTGTTTCGGCTAAGCGCGCCTACTCGTAGCGCAAGGCTTCAATGGGGTCGAGATTGGCGGCGCGCAGCGCGGGGACCATGCCGCTGATCACTCCCACGACCGCGAGGATGCTCGTGGCCACAAGCAGAATCATGGGCGAAACAATAAGTCGAATGTCCGCAGCCTCGGCATGTTGCGCCATGGCACTGTAGAAAGTGATGCGGCCCGCAAGAATCGATACGGCATAGGAAAGAAGAATTCCCAGCAATCCTCCGACTGCCGTAATGACCATCGCTTCCGCCAGGAACTGGAAGAGGATGTCGTGACGGCGTGCGCCCAAAGCCTTTTCCACTCCGATTTCGCGGGTCCGCTGCGTCACGGATACCAACATAATGTTCATCAGACCCACGCCGCCGATCCCAAGCGTGACGGTACCGATAAAGGCGAGCAGAACTTTTAGTGCCAGGGTGATGATGCTGAACTGGGAGAGCTGTTTCTGGGCGTCGAATACGAAGATGGCCCGCTTGTCATCAATCTTAAAGCTGTGCGCGGCGGCGAGCACATCGCGAATTGTCTTCTCCATCTTTTCGTGATCAAGGCCCGCCGAGTCGAGCCATATCCCATCGAGATAGTGGTTGTCCTTGAGAACATCCATCGAGTTGTAGGGAATGTAGACGAGGCGGTTATTGTTATCGTCGGCCTCCTGCATGCGGGGCGCCGCGACTCCAACCACTTCGAAGGTGACGCCGTCGACGCGAATGGTTTGGCCCAGGGCGGGCATGCCGGAAAAAAGTTTGTCGCGTGCCTCCGAACCGATCACGGCATAGAGCCCGTGCGCCATGTTGTCGGCATCGTTCAAAAACCGTCCCCGTTCGATGTCGAGATTCCAAATATCCTGGATCGAAGGGTCGACGCCCATCACTGGAAAGGTGAAGGAACGGTTATCGTTCTGCACCGTGGACTGTTTGTCGGATTCGCGCACTACGTGCCGGCTGAGCGGGACGTTGTTGCGCAGCAGTTCGACGTCGTCATTGGTGAAGCGAATCTGGACTCCGGCTTTATTTCCTCCCGCCTGCTGGGAGGTGCGTCCTGGAAAGATTCCTACGGCGGTGGCGCCGAAACTCTTAAAGATGGTTTCGATGGCTTTGCCAAAGCCGTTGCCGTACGAGAGAAGCAACACGACCGTGGCGATGCCCCAGGCCATTCCCGCCATTGTGAGCAGGGTGCGGCGCAAGTCATGGCGCATGGCGGAAACGGCTTGTTGCAGCAGATCGCGGTGCATTTTTATTCCCGAGGTTTATTCCTTGCGGAGCGCCTCCACCGGTTCGAGCAGGGCTGCGCAGCGTGCGGGATAGAGTCCTGCGCCCACGCCCGCGATCCCGAGCGAAAACACTGCCAACGCGGCGGTGGAGGCGACCAGCTTGGGCGGATCGAATCCCTCGCCGAGACTCACATGTGAAAGCAGAGCCATCAGACCGGCCGCGCCCGCGATTCCAATGCTGCCGCTAAGTAAAGTAAGAAATGCTCCTTCGACAAAAAACTGAAACATAATGCTGGCGTTGGTGGCACCTACGGCCTTGCGCAAGCCGATCTCGCGTGTACGGTCGGCGACCGCGACGAGCATGATGTTGACGATGCCGATCGCGCCCAGTGCAAGTGTAACCAACCCCACGCTACCGAGGAAAACATTCATCGCGTCAAAAATCTTGCCGATCTGGTCGACGGTCCGCACCGTATCCCATTCGTCGAACGAGTCGGGATTGTTTGGATCGAAGCCGTGATTACGCGCTATGACTTGATGCACTTCCTCTCGGGCAGCCTCGTGCAAGGCACGCGACTTGGGCTGATAGTCGATCACCGAAATAACATCGAGATCTTTGCCGGAATTGGTGGGAGGGAAATATTCGTGCATGACGCTGAAAGGTACGATGCTCTTCAGATTCTGATTAAGGTCGTCCCCGTGTCCGAGACGCTGAATTGTACCGATTACCGTAAAGCGCATGCCATTGAGAAGAATAGTGCTGCCGACCGCGGGGCGGCCGAGGAAGAGCGTGTGGCGAGTCTCATCGCCGAGGACGATCACCGGGCGTTTCTGCTGGTCGTCCATCTCATTGATCCAACGGCCTTCGTGGATCGGCAGGTTGCGAATCTTGTTGAACTTGGCCGGCACGCCCATGATCTGGCCGCTGGCTTGATAGAAATCGCTGACCGCGCGAATGTCACTGCGCTGAATGACGGGCGCGGCAGCGCCCACGCCGTGGCATTCCCGCAGCACGTCCTCATAGTCGCGGTAAGTCAAGTAATACTGGCGTAGCGCTGTGAAGCTGCCCTGCATCACGGGGGCACGGCTCGACCAGATGAACATGACGTTCTCGCCCAGGGAGTCGAACTGTTTGCGGTTTCCTGAGCGGAAACCTTCCCCGAGACCGACCAGCAAGAGCAAGGAGCCGACCCCCCAGGCGATCCCAAACATGGTCAGGAACGAGCGCAATTTGTGCGCCCAGAGAGCGCGGAGTGTCTGGCCGAAGATGTCGAGGATCAGGCGCACGGTTTATCTGGAATCTCTTTCTGACTGCAAGACGAAGCATTATTCTACGCCCTCCTTACCGTACGGCCTTAGCGGTCTGCCGCTTCTTTCCTTCGGTTCGGCGTATCAGCGGGGGTTACTATCGATTACTTTTAGTCATTCCCGGGGCTGCTGATTGTCGCGCTGTGCTATAATCAAAATCAACGCTACTGCCACGGTTTGCTCGTGACGCGGTGATCCTGTCGGATCAGATTCATCTCCGCTTTTCCTGCCCGCCGTTTAACTCAGCGTCAATCTAAAACCAATTAGAGCGGCATGCGAACTCACGACATGTGTCTGTGACACAAGCCTCTCCAAGAAAGAACATCACGAATGAGAAGTTTTGCAGAACTACCGCTATCTTCTGCTTTACAGCAGAGGCTGGCGACGGCTCAATTTATTATCCCTACGCCGATCCAGGCGCAGGCCATACCCTACGCGCTTGAAGGCCAGGACGTGCTCGCTACGGCGCAGACAGGTACCGGCAAAACGCTTGCGTTTTTGATCCCGGTGATCGAGATGCTGCAGCGCGAACCCTCGCAAAAGGTCAACGTGCTGGTGTTGTTGCCCACGCGCGAATTGGCAATTCAAGTCAATGAAGAATACGAAAAACTGCGGGGCCGAGGACTATCCAAAGCGGCGCTGGTCATCGGCGGCGTCTCCGAGAAGACGCAGATTCGAGCGGTCCGCAGCGGCTCAAGCCTGGTGATTGCAACTCCCGGTCGCCTGCAGGATTTCATCAACCGCAAGCTGATCGACCTTCGCGAAGTCAAGATTCTTGTACTCGATGAAGCCGACCGCATGCTCGATATGGGTTTTCTGCCCGCGATCCGGCGCATTCTGGCGATCTTGCCGCAACGCAGGCAGACGCTATGTTTCTCGGCGACGATGGAACAATCCGTCGCCGGTCTGGTGAACGACGCCATGCGCGATCCGGTACGCATCGCAGTGGGCTCGGTGCTGAAGCCGGTTGAAAGCGTGAGGCTGCAGGCCTACGAAGTGCGTCCGGCCGAGAAGCCAGCTGTGCTCCGGCAGTTGCTCTACGCCGAAAAAGGCCAGACCCTGATCTTTGCCCGCACGAAGCGCGGAACGGAGCGACTCGCCAACGAGTTGGTGCGGGAAGGTTTCTCCGCGGCGATGATTCACGGGGACCGTTCACAGTCACAACGCAACGGAGCGCTCAGCGGGTTTCAGGATGGGCGTTTTCAGATTCTCGTTGCCACGGATGTGGCCGCACGCGGCCTGCACGTGGATGACGTGGCGCATGTGATCAACTACGACCTGCCCAAGATGGCGGAGGATTTTATCCACCGCGTAGGTCGGACAGGGCGAGCCGGCTCGCAGGGGCTGGCATCCAGTTTGGTCGCGGGCGCAGAAGTAATCGAACTGCGGCATATCGAGCGCGTGTTGAAGCTGCGCATCGAACGCAAGCTGGTGGATTGGGCCAATGCGGGGCGATCCGAGCATGTCGTCCAAAACACGCTGGCTAGCCGGACTCTAACCAGGTTGCCCGGAGAAGTATTCGCGTAAACGCAGAAGTATTCGCGTAAACGCGAAAGAGGACTGAGAATGAAAAAGGCACGTCTTTGTTCTAAAGACGTGCCCTCTTAGTTTGCGATTCAATCGATCGCCGAGTAGCAAACTTACGATTCCGTATCACCCCGGCTGGGTTCGCGCGGAATGCTGGTCATGTCCCCGTCGTCGGCTCCGATCCGAAACAACGCAGCTTGTTCGGCGGCGTGCCTTTGCAACTCGTCCAAATCCAGCTCTCTCGAATCGTTCGAAGTTCCTAACGGCTCTTCGGTTTTGCGCTGACTCCGCCGCTCGGCCTTGTCCCGCTGTTTTTGTTGCCGCGTGTGTTCTTTCTGGCGTTTGGTAAAACTTGATCGACCTCGTCCTGGCATAGCAATCTCCCATCGTCAATTTAGGCAACAGTGGCTGGCGCCATGCACTTCAGCGAAGCTTGGAGTTCAGGCAGCACCCGGCCACCTTGTGCCGTTCGTGAATTCATTCGCGGCTGTGCGCGGCTACCAGCGGGGTTCGCGGGGCTGACGTGCGTGACCCTGATAGTCGTCGCGGCTGCCACCACCACCGCCGCCACCAAAGCGCTTTCCGCCTCCGGCTCCGCGCGGCGAATCGGTCTTCGGTTTCGCTTCGTTAATCTTCAGCGCGCGGCCTCCGAGTTCGCTTCCGTTCAATGCCGCGACCGCCTTATCGGCTTCGCCCGCGTTGGTCATTTCGACAAAAGCGAAGCCTCGGGCGCGGCCGGTTTCGCGGTCCGTGACAATGCTGACGCGCTCCACCGCGCCGTGCGCTTCAAACAAGCCGCGAAGCTCCGGCTCGGTGGTGCTGTGTGGTAAGTTGCCTACGTATAGATTCTTCATAAGACTTCTTCTCTTTCTGTGGTTGAAGCTTCTGTGGTTGAAGCGTCTTCCTTCGATGCTTCCTTCGTAAACCCTTCTTTTGTTAAGGAGGCTTCTGCGAGCACATCTGTTAACCCGGCTCCGGAGTACTTGGTTTTAGCAAACAAAGCTGGCTTAGGTGTGGCGGCCTCGGGCGTGGAATACTGTTCAATTGCGTCGGCCCACCGCGACGGCCTGGGAGTTTCGCGTACGGCGCGCGAGCGAGCCTCACTGATCGAGCGGGCGCTGGAAATTCGTTTACACGCTTCCAGAATTCCCCACCGCTGTCGCAACGAATTATCCGAAGCATGAGCAAGCAGCGCCGCAACCATCTCTTTGTTCAGAGCGTCAGTATCCTTCTCCGGGGGCTGTCGATCAGAATGCGGGGCAGCAGCAAGATACTCAGGACCGCCCACAAAGAACGCAATTCTTTGCGGAGGAGTCGCACTTCGCAGGTCGGTACAGAATCTGTCCCGGCTCTCGGTTTCACCGGCCACATTGATGAGCACCAAATTGTACAAGTCCGCCCGCCACCAGGATCGTGCTTCGAGGACGTCCGCAGCGCAATCCACATCAATGCCAAGCTTTCGCATCACGTCGGCGCGCAAATCGCGCTTCGTCTGCGAGGTGTCTAACAGCAGTACGCGCTTCTTCTTCGCCGCACCGTTATACGGAACTGAAAGCGGCAACGCGACCATGGGCGTGGTCATGCTACCTTCTCTTTGGAGTTGGCGTGCGCTGGCGGGATTACCAGGTGCTTATCAGCCAACGCCTTTAGCATCTTCTCGTTACTCTGGCGGCGACTGATCTTCTGCCTGCGCCGCCGGTTAAATCTCGCTTTGTCACCGTTAATTCCGGACATAATTGGTCTCCTGCTTTCGGGCTGATTTTCGCCAACACCGGAGTGCGACGGGACAAAGCCCGTACGCAACGTTCCGGATACTGTCAGTGTCTCACTACGATCGAATCGTCGAGTCAGTCAAAATTGCGCGGCCTTCGCTGAAAGTAGTGGCCTGCGATTGAAGGAGTTGACTGTAAGGGCTCCTCAGCTTCGACACGTCACTCGCCTTTCAGGGGGATTTCTCAATCGCGAAGGCGCAACGTGCTGTCAGGGTGTCTTCGAGGTTAAGATCTTCAGTATACGCCGCATCCCTCGATTCTGCTCAGGTTTCGCCGAGCGGAGCGTCACCGAAGGACTACTCTATTATGGGCTACTCTATTATGGATCGGAAGGACTGACGGGGGTTGTGCTTGTCCCTCTGCAGAGAAGCAGGCAGAGGATCAGGACTCCCGCCGCTCCGCCACCGCCGATCTCGAGCAACTTCGGGCTGAGGGCATGTCCCGCTGCTGGGGTCCGAGGGCCTCCTGCACAATCTTGCGATTCGTTCCGCTTCGCCTCCTGACCTTCCTTAACTGTGGCCGATTGGGAGGGTTCGCTTTTCTTCGAGGCCTTTTGTAATAAGTTTCCTTGTTTGATATCCACGTCGTTCTTGTGTGCGGCAACCAGAACCGCGCCGTTCGTGTCTGTTACATCGTATTGAGTGCGGGCGCTGGTTACAGGCTCGACCCTCAGACAGTTCACATGCACGCCCATCGATGTGGATGTTCCCACGGATACCGTCCCGTGCACCAAAGTCAGGAAGTTGCCGTGAAACTCCACTGCCGACTCGGGCTGAATTAGAACGGACGATCCCTCACTATCGAGATTGGCAACGAAGCCAGGTTTGGTTTGCAGCAAATCGCCTGGAAAGATGGTGCTGGAGTCGACCACTTCCGAACCGTTTACCCACACGCCTCCAGTGCTGTGGACCACGGCAGCGCCTGTTTCCGCCGCCAGCAACTGCAGCGGCACCAAGGCGATCATGACCCCGGCAATAAAATTGCGTGCACCAGACACACTCATAGCCTGAAAGAAAATTTCCGTATAGATCCAGTAGAGATGGTAGCGGGGAGGAGTCCGATCGTCTATTAGCTTTCTCGGTGCCGCTCGCGCCACATCGGCCTGGCACGCACTGGGTGCGCTGCGCCCTGCCTGCTAACTCCGGTATGCTGGGCGAACACCATTTGCTGGAACTTTGCAGATATGTTGAGAACACAATGTTGAGAACAGATGGTTCGAGAGGAAACGGCTCGACACGACATGGAAACAAATCCCCCAACTGAGCCGGTGATTGAATTCCGCGACGTTGCTTACGTGCTGCCCAACCGCCAACCGCTGCTCTCGGGATTGAACTTGCAGGTGCAGCGCGGCGAGACTCTTGTATTGCTGGGACGCAGCGGATCGGGAAAAACCACAACGCTGAAGCTAATCAATCGGCTGTTGACGCCGAGCGGCGGTGAGGTGCGCGTGAATGGAATACCCACGTCCGACAGCGATGTTATTAAGTTGCGTCGCAGCATTGGTTATGTCATCCAGGAGGTTGGCTTGTTTCCCCACTTCACGGTGGAAAGAAACATCGGCCTCGTTCCCCGAATCGGGGGATGGACCACCGAGCGAATTCACCGCCGCGTCGAAGAGCTATTGCAGTTGGTAGGGCTCGAAGCGAATTTGGCCTCGCGCTATCCTCACCAACTCTCGGGCGGGCAGCGGCAGAGAGTCGGCGTAGCTCGGGCGCTCGCCGCAGATCCCGCGATTCTGCTGATGGACGAACCGTTCGGCGCGCTCGACGCGCTTACCCGCGATCAACTGCAGCGCGAATTTCTCTCTCTGCAACAGGGGTTGAACAAAACTGTGGTTTTCGTCACTCATGACCTGCGAGAGGCGTTGCGACTTGGCTCGCGCATTGCGCTCATGGATGCAGGCCGCCTGGTTACCGTTCTTCCACCGTCGGAATTTGTGCGGTCCAGTGACTCGTTAGCGGCCGCGTATGTTCAGGCTTTCGAGGGCGGGCTAGACTCCGTGTCAAATCGAGGCGCTTCATGAACATTACTCACTTCTTTCTGGAAAACCGCGAGCAGATTGTGGAACTCACGCTTGAGCATCTCTGGCTGGTGGGAATCTCCACTCTTTTCGCAGTTCTTATCGGCATACCGCTGGGCATTCTAAGCGCCCATCGGCCATTATGGAATAAGCCAGTGCTAGGAACGGCAAACATCATCCAGACTATTCCCAGTCTCGCCCTCTTCGGTTTCCTGCTTCCGGTGCCTTGGCTCGGTGATCGCGCCGATCGTCTCGCAATCCTCGCGCTTACTCTCTACTCCCTCTTGCCCGTGATTCGAAATACTTACACTGGAATCCGAGGTGTTGATCCTGCGGTGCTCGAGGCCGGCCGCGGCATGGGGCTCACCGGCCGGCAGCTCTTGCTGCAAGTGGAATTGCCGCTGGCTTTGAGCGTGATTCTATCCGGGATACGAGTCGCGGTTGTGGTCTCGGTAGGACTGGCCACCATTGCGGCCGCGATTGGCGCCGGGGGCTTAGGCGAGTTCATCTTCCGTGGTCTCGCGATGGTAAACAATCAACTCATTCTGGCAGGGGCTATACCGGCCGCGATTCTGGCGTTGTCCGCGGACTTCGGGCTGGGATGGCTGGAGAAGCGCTTGCGGCCACGATGAAACAGATTCGTCACAGCTGTCTTCGCGGCATCAAGGCCCGGTGCCGCATCTTCGCCGGTGGAATGTTTTTAGCTATTATGTTGTCTTCCTGTGCGCCGGCGCACTCCGATCGCATCGTCGTCAGTTCCAAAAATTTTACTGAGTCGCTGATGCTGGGCGAGTTACTGGCCCAGCAGATTGAAGCGCGCACGCACTTGAAGGTTGAGCGCCGTTTCTATCTTGCGGGAACCTACATCTGCCAGCAAGCCATGCTCTCGGGCCGCATCGATATCTATCCGGAATACACGGGCACGGCGTTGACCGCGATTCTCAAGCAGAAAGTTGGAAACGACAGGACTGAGGTTTACCAGCGGGTAAAGAATGAATACGAAAACCGACTCGGCCTTACGCTCGGACCGCCGTTCGGTTTCAATAATACTTTTGCCATGGAGATTCGTGGGGACGATGCGCGCCGCCTGAACCTCAAAACCTTATCGCAGGCGGCCGCGTACACACCCAAGTGGCGAGCCGGATTTGGCTACGAGTTCATGGAGCGTCCTGACGGATACGCCGGGATGGCTGCCGCTTATGGCCTGCGCTTTGCTGCGCCGCCCCGCATCATGGATCTGGGCCTGCTTGCCCCGGCGTTGAAGGATCATCAGATCGATCTTGCCGCGGGCAACGCCACCGATGGATTGATTCCCGTCTTCGATTTTTTCGTCCTGGAAGACGACCGCCATTATTTTCCTCCTTACGAAGCGGTCGCGGTGGTGCGGCAGCAGACGCTGCAGCGGCATCCCGATGTTGCTCAGGCTCTGAATGATCTGGCGAACAAGATTACCGATCAGGAAATGCAGAAATTGAATTACGCTCTCGATGGCCAGCACCGCGACGTAAAAGATGTCGCGCACGAATTTTTGCAGAGTAAGGGACTGATTCATTGATTCTCAGTTAGATTTAGCAACTCCGGACAGTAGTCCACCCCTTGTGCAAGAATTTGCAGTATCACGAAGGCGGAAGCCAGGGTCGCGTGCCCCCAATAGTTCACATCGCAACGTGGCCTGAGAACCAGCGCAATTCGTAATAATCGACCCTCGGACGAAATATGCCGTCACGGAAAGATTGTTTTCGGCAGCGACCAAACCCCAACAGCTGTCATCTAACGACTCCTAAGCGGGCAGACTGCGGCGGGGTTGCCGGTGAAGGCCTTGGCCGTGAACGCGCTTACATGGAACACCGGTAGGAACGTTACCTTAATGTCACTGGCGTTCCCCGAAAAATAGACGTTGGAGGTCCCTGATGCCAGCCACTCAGAGTGATGTCTTCCTCCACCACAATCTCATTGAGCAGCTAGCGAACGCGCGCCAGCGCACGGACGAGTTATTCGCACTCGTCAAGCCCGATTCCCTGTACGAGCGGCCCATTGCAGAGCGTCACCGCATCGTATTCTACATCGGCCATCTCGAGGCTTTCGACTGGAATCTTTTCCACGAACGCGTTCTCGGACTGAAGACTTTTCATCCTGAGTTTGATCGACTTTTTGCATTCGGAATCGATCCTGTCGGTGGAGGATTGCCCACGGATCAGCCCTCGGATTGGCCGTCTATCGAAGCCGTGCGAGATTACGTTTACAAGACCAGGAGCGTTCTCGACGAAAAACTGGCGGACGCACTCGCCGATTCTTTGCCGCCTACCCCAGATGGCGTCCCGGTCAGCACTCTGCTCAACGTGGCTATTGAACATCGCCTGATGCACGCCGAAACCTTGGCCTACATGCTGCATCAGTTACCGTTCGATCGAAAAGTTGGGCAGCGCGAAACTTCAAAGGATAGCGCATCTCCAGTAATCCAGCGCAACATCGAGATCCCAGCGGGTGCGGTTACGCTTGGGCTTTCGCGCGAAGATGGCGCGTTTGGATGGGATAACGAGTTCGAAGCCCACACCGTCGACGTGCCCGCCTTTGGCATCGATCAGTACAAAGTAACGAACGGCCAGTATCTCGATTTCGTCGGCGCCGATGGCTACGAAACACGCGAATTCTGGGGCGACGACGGCAACGATGACGACTGGAGCTGGAAATCTCAGCGGAACATTTCGCATCCGGCTTTCTGGAGACGCGTGGGTGAGCAGTGGATGTACCGCACAATGTTCGAGGACGTCCCGTTGCCGCTGGATTGGCCGGTCTACTTGAGTCAGGCGGAAGCGAAGGCATTTGCCAGGTGGGCAGGGAAGTCATTGCCCACCGAAGCCGAGTGGCAACGCGCAGCTTACGCAACTGCGCGCGGTGATGAACGGCCCTACCCATGGGGCGAACAGCCTCCAGACGGAACGCTCGGCAATTTTGATTTCGCGAGATGGAGTCCTGTTCCCGTAAATGCGTTCCCCGCGAACCGGAGTGCCTTCGGCGTTCAAGGCACGCTGGGCAATGGATGGGAGTGGACTTCTACCGAATTTGCGCCTTTCCCGGGATTCCAGCCGTTTGCTTTCTACCGCGGTTACTCCGCCGATTTTTTCGATGGCAAACACTTCGTCATGAAAGGCGGATCAGCGCGCACGGCCGCATGCATGGTGCGCCGGACTTTCCGCAACTGGTTTCAATCGCACTACCAATATATGTACACAGGATTTCGCTGCGTCAACCGCCCCTCGTCTGCTGGGCGATCTTCATTTAGAAAATCGTAGCTTAGAAGGTCGTCTTAAGGAGCTGTCAAGATGCTTGTCCACGCCATCACCGCCAATATCAGCTATGAATTCGCAGCCGACGTGCGCGCCGGCCTCACTACGGTCGGCCAGAAAGAACTGCCCTCCAAGTATTTGTACGATGACGTGGGTTCAGCGCTGTTCGAGGTGATCAGCCACTTGCCTGAATACGGCTTGACGCGCGCGGATGAGCGACTGCTGCGGCGGCACAGTCATGACATCGTAGAGCGGCTTGCCCCTCCCATCGCCGTGGCCGAACTCGGTAGTGGCAGCGGGAAGAAAACTCGCCAGATTCTCGAGGCTCTTTGCCGCCGCCAGCGCACTCGTTACTATCCCATTGAGATTTCGCGTTCCGCTCTTGTCATGTGCGAGCGCGAACTCAGCGACATCGATTGCATCAGTATCCTGGGCTTCGAGCGAGAATATCTCGATGGACTGCTCGAAGTGGCCGCCGAGCGTCGCACCGGCCAGCATCTTCTCGTATTGTTTTTGGGCAGTACGATCGGGAACTTTGATCGCTCTGCAGGCATTCAGTTCCTGGCCCAGGTCCGGGGCATTCTTCAGTCCGGAGATTCGCTGCTGCTCGGCACCGACCTCTTGAAATCAACCGCGCAACTGCTCTCCGCCTACGATGACGACCTAGGGGTGACTGCGGCGTTCAACCTGAATCTGCTGGCTCGCATCAATCGCGACCTTGATGCGAATTTCGATCTCGCACACTTTGAACACGTCGCAAAAATCAATGACGAGGACCGCAGTGTTGAGATGCATCTGCGATCCATGTGCCGCCAGACTGTTCACATTCCCGCCGCCGAGTTTTCCGTTGAGTTTCTTGAAGGCGAGACGATCTGGACCGAAAGCAGCCACAAATATTCGCCCGAAGAAGTGATTCATATGGCTCGCACCACTGGTTTTCGTTGTGAAGCACAGTGGATCGATGAGCAATGGCCCTTCGCCGAGAACCTGCTTATCGCGGAATAATCAGCTCGTCAATGATTAGCTCGTCAGCATCGGCTCTTTCGTGATTGCTTCCCGCTTCTGTGGTTTTCTGCATTCATTGCCCCTTCGTCTTGAAGTTCCTCTTGAAGTAAAACTTTGTAAATCGCGCGTTTCCAGCGGCCCGGCAATGTAAATTAATAAGTGGATGAACAAATTGATAAATAAAAGCATGCACGCCAGCGCGCTCGGCTTTATTGCAATTTCCGTGTGTGCCGGGGCAGTTCGCTATTCCGTGCCCTGCTTTGCAATGCCGGCCGATCAACAGAGCCAGCAGACCGCTGGATCGAGCGCGGTTAGCCGTCAAATCGGCGCCATCAAGTCAATCGACGGAACTGTAATCACGCTGGCTCCGGACTCTGGTCAGGAGATGAAAATTACTGTCCAGCCCACGACGCGAATCGTTCGCATCGCTCCTGGCGAAAAAGATCTTAAGAACGCCACGCCCATCCAATTGCAGGATCTCCAGATCGGTGACCGCATCTTGGTCGCGGGGAAGCCCCTCGAAGGTGATCAGCCGCTTCCAGCTTCGACCGTTGTCGTCATGAAGCATTCCGACCTGGAAGCGCGTCACCAGCAGGACCTGCAGGACTGGCAAAGGCGTGGAGTCGACGGCCTCGCTACCGCCGTAGATGCATCGGCAGGGACCGTGACCATCTCAGTGCGAAGCAAGAGCGTGGTCATTCATTCCTGGAAGTCCACCGTGACTCGCCGCTACGCTCCCGACTCAGTGAAATTTGACGACGCCAAGCCCGGTACGCTCGCCGAAGTTCATCCCGGCGATCAAGTGCGAGCGCGCGGCGAACGCAGTGCTGACGGGGGCGAAGTGACCGCCGAAGAAATTGTTTCTGGATCGTTCCGCAATATTGCCGGCACGGTCAACTCGGCCGATGCAAGTTCATCGACGCTCAGCGTTCACGATCTATTATCCAAAAAGACCGTGACAGTGAAGATCACTCAGGATTCGCAGCTTCATCAATTGCCCCCGGAAGTGGCTCAGCGTTTTGCAGCGCGTTTAAAAAGAACGGCTATGGGAGGCCCGACCGGGGCCGGTGCGGGCTCCGACTCTGCGACGAATGGCCAAAGCGCGCGTCCAGCAGGTGCATCCGGTGCATCTGGTGCGTCTGGTCAAGAAGCAGGAGAAGGTGGCGCGGCCAGGCGTCCCGGTGGCGCAGCAGATTTGCAGCAGATGCTGAGCCGGCTGCCGGCGGTGTCGTTAAACGACCTGCACAAGGGCGATGCGGTAATTATCCTATCGACCGAGGGCACTGCGGGCGTCGGAACCGCGATTACA
Organism: Candidatus Sulfotelmatobacter sp.; assembly: GCA_036844925.1. Lineage (GTDB taxonomy): Bacteria > Acidobacteriota > Terriglobia > Terriglobales > Acidobacteriaceae > Sulfotelmatobacter. The sequence continues at coordinate 14,519 of DAIUEW010000032.1, read as the reverse complement.
CTACTCAGCGGAGTTGAGCCAATTCTGCAGGCCGCGCCGAATGCGAGCGGAGCTTCCATACTTACACCCTGGAGTCTGAGCGCGCCCTCCGGGGATACTGGAGGTCCATAGCATTCGGCGTCAAGCGATCCCGCGTTAAGCCGACCGCTCGCATCGAGAATACTAATTACAGAATGGAATATTGGATGAAAGCCCGGAAGTGTTTGTGTTTCTTGCTTATCTTTTTTTCGGTGCCGTTGTGTGCCACGATCGCTTCACCGCAGGCGACCCCGATCCTGCCAGTTCAGGCGCAGGCTGCTCCATCCCAATCAGCTTCCGGTTCTCTGCGGGGCCAGGTTACCGACCCGTCCGGCGCTGCAATTGCGAATGCCAACGTCGTGCTGACGCCCCTCGCTGTATCCTCGACTCCAATCAAGACGCAAGCGAACGGGCAGGGTCAGTATGAACTCAACAACGTCGCCCCGGGCCAGTACACGCTCAACGTCGTTGCCCCGGGTTTTTCGGTTTACGAAAACGACAACGTTGTGATATCCACGGGCCAGCCAATGCGGCTCAATGTCGCGATGGCCATCGAAGTCGAACAGCAGAAAATTCAGGTTTCCGACACGACTCCAACCCTGGATGTGGACCCGGAGAATAATGCCGGAGCAATTACCCTTACAGGTAAGGAACTGGAAGCCCTGCCCGACGATCCGGACGAATTGCTTACTGACTTGCAGGCTCTGGCCGGGCCTTCGGCCGGGCCCAACGGCGGGCAACTCTATATCGATGGCTTCACGGCGGGCCAGCTTCCACCCAAGGAATCCATTCGTGAGATTCGCATCAACCAGAATCCTTTTTCCGCCGAGTATGACAAGTTGGGCTATGGCCGTATTGAAGTCTTCACCAAACCTGGCACCGACAAGTTTCACGGCCAGTTCTATGTGATTGGGAACGATTCCGCCTTCAACTCGCCGAATCCATTTGGAGGCGCCAACCAGCCGGGTTACGACACGACTCAATTCGACGGGAACGTCGGCGGTCCGATTAACAAGAAGGCCTCGTTCTTTCTCGACGCCCAGCGGCGAAATATCAACGATCTCTCTGCCGTCAATGCCATCACCCTCGATCCGACCACCCTGACCGAGACGCCCGTCATCGAGGCAATCGCGTTTCCGCGGCGCCGAACCAACATCACGCCTCGAATCGATTATCAAGTCAGCAAGAACAATACGTTGACCGCGCGCTACCAGTTTTACCGTGACATCCAGGACAACGTCGGCATCGGCGCCTTCACGTTGCCTTCGCAGGGCTACAACTCAGAGTCCATCGAGCACACTTTGCAAATCAGCGATACTCAAGTGATTGGAACAAAGATTGTGAATGAAACGCGATTCCAGTACTTGCGCGAGCATGACAACCAGTTCGCGTTGAGTCCTACACCCACGCTCAATATTCTGGGATCGTTCGACGGTGGGGGCAACAATCAAGGCAACCAGCTTGATCACCAAGATCATTACGAGCTGCAGAACTACACTTCGATCATCCACGGCAATCGTACGACAAAGTTTGGAGCGCGGCTGCGCGGCATTCGCGACGCCAACAGCTCCACTTCCGGCTTTAACGGAGAATTTACGTTCTCGTCGCTGCTCGATACGTCGCAGGAGATTGGGTGTGTGCCTACTCCTGGCGCGAAACCCTGCCCGATTTCCTACGCTCACGCGATCCAAAACCTTGGCAACATTGCTTCGCCCATTGCAACCCAACTTACCTATACGGTTGGCAGCGCGCCGCTGGTGGTGGGCAACTTCGACGCCGGGCTTTACTACCAGGACGATTGGAAGGTGCGACCGAACATTACCTTCAGCTACGGCCTTCGCTTCGAGACACAGACTGGCATTCAGGATCACACAGACTGGGCGCCACGACTAGGGCTCGCGTGGGGAGTTGGAGGTAGGAGTAGTCCGCCCAAGTTTATTTTGCGTGCCGGCTTCGGCATTTTTTACGACCGCTTTCAGGAGGCCCAAATTCTGGAAGCGGAGCGCTTGAACGGAATCACGCAAGAACAGTTCGTCATCGACAATCCCAAGTGCCCCAACCTGACAGATATCACTTCCTGCACCGGCGCGGTCATTCCCGCTACGCCCACGACCTATCAGATCAGCCCCCGTTTGCACGCGCCTTACACGATGCAATCCGCAATCAGCGTGGAACGGCAAGTGACCAAGGCCGCGACCTTGACCGTGAATTACATCAACTCTCGCGGTTTCGATCAGCTGCTTACAATCAACGCGGATGCTCCATTTCCCGGAACTCCCTGCAGTCCCAATTGCCCGATCCCCAGCGCAAATCTCTATCGCTATGTTTCCGAGGCTGTCTTCCGTCAAAATCAATTATTTGTCATCAGCAACGTGCGCGCCGGATCGAAAGTACAGCTTTTTGGTTATTACGTCCTGAATTACGCCAATAGCGATACTTCCGGAGTCTCTAGCTTTCCCTCGAACTCATATAACATCAGCGCCGACTACGGACGTGCTTCGTTTGATGTTCGCAATCGCGTGTTTCTTGGCGGCTCGATAGCCATGCCCTTCAACTTTCGCCTGAGCCCGTTCATCATCGTAAGCTCAGGTTCTCCCTTCAACATAACCACGACCAACGATCTGAATAACGATTCCATCTTCAATGATCGCCCCGGTCTGGTTTCGACTGCGACGTGCCCTACAGTCGTGACGCCGACTGCGCCTTCCACTGTCTACTGCACTCCCCTTGGAACCTTCGATGCTGCCCCCACTGCAAGCGAAAGAATTGTTCCTATCAATTACGCAACGGGTCCCTCGCACGCGACAGTGAATCTACGCCTCACCAAGACTTTCGGATTTGGTCCTAAGACCAATCGCCCCGCAGGTACTCCAGGGCAAGGTGGTGGCCCGGGTGGAGGCGGAGGTGGTGGAAGAGGGGGCGGCGGCGGAGGGCCGCGCGGTAGTCTTTTCGGCGGCGGACCGGGAGCTATGTTCGGCGGCGGCTCTGATCGCCGTTACAATCTCACGTTCGGCGTTATCGGGCGCAACATCTTGAACAAAGTGAACCTTGGCAATCCCAGTGGAATTCTGGGATCGCGATTCTTCGACACGCCCAATAGTCTCCCTTTAACCGGTCCTTTCCAGAACGGCGCCGCCAACCGCCGCATCGACTTGCAGGCGACGTTCACCTTTTGATCTTGGCGTCGATGTGGCACGAAGAACTTTCTCCCGATTTGGATTGTTCTGTTTGTCCGGATAGCCCCGGGTCTGCGTCGATCGCCTCCTTTCGGTTATTCTGGAGTAGAGAATGTGCGCGCAGTTAACACCCATAGAATGATCTTCGTTTGCCTTTAATTCCCACCACAAGACGCCGTTTCCTTCGCGGGGCCGTTGCCACCTGTGCAGCCGCGATTGCGGGGGATGCAGTCCTCGTCGACCCAAACCGGCCTCGCATTGTCCGCCAGGAGTTCTTTCTGCCGCGTTGGCCGGAAGAAATGGATAGTTTCACCGTCGCGATACTGAGCGACTTCCACTACGACCCGTATTTCTCCGCGCATCCTCTGCGCGCCGCCATCCCCATGGTAAACAGTCTTCACCCGGATCTGATTGTGCTAACGGGAGACTTCGTCTCCGTGCCCGAAATCGGGAAGAAAAAAAGAGGCGCAAACGACGCCGAACCCTGCGCTCAGCTACTCCGTCAACTAGCCGGCGCTCCACACGGCCTTTGGGCCGTCCTGGGAAACCATGATTACGAGACCGACCCCGATCATGTGACGCACGCTCTACAGGCCGAGAACATCAGGGTCTTGGCGAATCAGTCAGACGCGATCGAGCGCAATGGCGCCCGCATCTGGCTTGCAGGAGTGACTGACGTGCTCAGCTGGACTGCCGATCTTTCTGAGACGCTGCATCGCGTCCCCTCCGGCGAAGCCGTCATAATGCTCGCTCATGAACCGGACTTCGCAGACGAGGCTTCACGATTTCCCATCGACCTGCAGCTTTCAGGGCACTCTCACGGGGGCCAAATCAGAATTCCGCTGTTGCCACCCCTGTATTTGCCGCCACTGGCGAGGAAGTACATTTTGGGGACTTATCACATTCGCGACCTTACCCTCTACACCAACGCAGGGATCGGGACGGTCATGGTCCCGATGCGCCTCAATTGTCCGCCAGAAATCACGCTGTTGACGCTGCGCCACGCAAAGCGATAGGCACGGGAAGTGGATGGTGGCCGGCTTCCGACATCTTTCGGCGTCAAATATGCAATCGTCTTCACACCAAGAACCACAGGGAACAGCGTCTTCATTCCAAACGACTCGTAATAAACCCATTTACAGCCGGCCCTTGCTGGCCCTCGACTTGCCTGAGCGGTAAGCCGTGGCTGGACCGATCTCAACGCCATCGAAGAGTTCTACCCTTATGCATCGTTGCCTCTGGCTCGGGTTGTTGATAATCACAACTTGCGCCAGCAGCATTGCTTCGGTAGAGCTTCCCGCCCCGTCACTGCGCCGTGCTGTCTTGAGCGAACGCGAGCGGCAGCTCCGTGAGAGTCTGAAGCGTGCCGCCGAGTATAGCGATCTCCCGCATTTGAGCACGCGTTCGCGATGTGAGGACACGCGGCCTCCACAGGCTCTGACGACTCCCGATCCCTTCTTGATTCCGGGCGAAGCTGGAATGAGAGTGAAAGTGAGCTTCATCATCGGCGCTGATGGGCGGGTGCGCGCTCCCCTCATTCTGCAAAGTGGCGGCCCCGCGGGCGACCGAAACGTCCTGCAAACTGTTCGTACCTGGCGGTATCGCCCGGCAACTTGCAACGGGGTGCCCACGGAAGCGGAAGGCAGGATCGAATTTTCCCGTCGCTGAGATTCCTCCCGCTTGCGCTAAAATGACCAAGTACGCAACTTCGGTCGGAATCGTGGACAGAGACAGAGATAGAGATAAAGACAAAGACAAGGACAAGAAGCTGGTAAAACCACCCAGTTCCGCAGCCCCGCAGGATCCCGACAGCGCAGTGCCGCGAATTGGCCCGCACAATCCTGCGTTGGGCGAGATCTATCAGCGTCTCTATCCCGAGATGCGGCGACCGAAACCGAATCAAGAAGCGATCGCCGCTGCTCTGCAAGCCATGCAGCGCCTTACCATGGAAGCGGATTCCGAGACCGTCGCAGAAGACGCTACGCTCGACACCGCTTTCAGCGCCCAAGTGACCTGCGGAGTCTGCGGACATCCCAACCGCGAAGGCAACAAATTCTGCGGCGCCTGCGGGTTGCCCTTGGGCAGCGGAGCAGCGGATTCACCGACTGACGTAGCGCCCGTTGCCGCGTCTGCAGTTGCCTCATCTGCTGTCGACGATGAATCCGGAAATTCTCCGGCAGCGCAGGAAGTCCATCCGCCGCCGGCTGCTGGCGCGCGGAATCATTACTACCATCATCACTACCATCACCACTATTTCCAGGGAGGACAGGGCGGACAGGACGCCCCGTTAGCACCGCGTCCCAATGCGCCCGAAAGCGCGCGAGAAGCGGACCGCCTGCGCGTCGCCGCGGCCGCCAAGGGTGAGCCTATGAGCCGCAGCGAAGCTGCGGTGCGACGTCTGACGCAGGAATGGATTTTGGCCTGCAACACCCGGCAGCTCGATGAATTGATCGAGCTCTACGCCGCCGACGCGCTGGTGCTGCGCTCGAACCTGCCGCCGATTCGTGGCGCGGTGGCAGTGCGCGAGTTTTTCTTCGCTTCGCTCGAGGCAGGCTTGGGAGAAGTGGCTCTCGATCCTATGCGCGTTGAAGTTCTCGGAGATTTGGCTCACGAAGCGGGACGCTACAGCGCGCTGGTCCCTGGAACAACCGGAAAACGGCGCGAAGAGCGCGGCAAATATCTCTGGGTCTTCGCCAAGCAGAGCAGCGGGGATTGGAAGCTGGTTTCCGAATGCTGGTCGAGCGATCTGACGCTTTCCGGGGCAGAGTCCGAGATCCCAAAGGCCGTAACTCAGAAGGCTCAGCCTCGCAGAGGCTAGGAGCTTCAGTTCTCAGGTCATAGGTGTTCGGTCATAGACCCAAGACCGGGTTCCTCACTCTTTTACTCCCAACTTCCCCAACTCTGTCCGCAACTGTTCCAGCGTTTGCATCTGGATCGTGCGCATGCCGAGGCTGGCGGCGCACTCGAGATTCAGTGCGCGGTCATCGATGAAGCAGCACTCGTGCGGATCAATCTGCGTGATCTCAATCGCTAAACGATAGATGCCGCTCTCGGGCTTGCGCAATCCAACAAAGCAGGAGCTGACGAAGAGGCGGAAGATCTCCCGCAAGCCGAACTTCTTAATACGGTAGAGGTTCAACTCGCGAGACTCATTGTTGATCGTCCCCATGAAGTACTTGCCCGAATTGGAGAGTCTTCGGGCGAACCCCAGAACCTCCGGCATTGGCCGCGACAAGGAGAGCATGTAGTCTCGAAATTCATCGGGAGTGAAGGGACGGTTGCGGTAAAACACGGTGCGCTGCAAATATTCGTCGAGCGAGAGCTTGCCCCGCTCAAACGACGAAACCACCATCTCGTGCCGCGAGTGAAACTCTTCTTCATCAAGCCGGAATCGCTCGAGAGTTGCCATGCGTTCAGTGCGGTCCCATGCGTTGGTGAGCAGCACTCCTCCCACGTCCCAAAAAATGGCGTGAATGTCAGACACGTAGGAAGTCCCCTGACCGATAGACTCGGAGAGACTTTTCCGACATCGCTCTCCGATTATGAGTGTAGATCAATTCCTTTCAATGCTAAGCATGGGACGATTGATTGAGACCTTGGGGCATTGTCCTCAAGTTCATTACTGAAGCTGAAGGAGATATCCCAGGGTCAATTGTGCGTTATCGGTTTCAATCATCAACGCCTGGGTGTTGTCTACAAGATAAAAAGCAAAGTTATTCGGGGTGGCGTAGGTGCCAGCGTCGAGGCCGGCGAGAGTGCCGGTAAAGATTCCGGTCGAAGTGGTCGTGACGCTGCCAGTGACTGGGACGTCAGCAGCTGCGTTGCCGAAATCCACGAATCCCGTCAAAGTGTCGGTTCCGGTGCCGGCTGCGACTAAGATCGGACCGACTGAAGTTTCCGCGCCGAGCGTGCCGAGGCTGCTCCCAACTTCGGTGGCGCTCAAGCCGTAACTTCCACCGAGCGCGAAAGGACCGGCTTGCTGCTCGAAAGCCCGTCCGGCGATCATCTCCGCGGTGCTGCTGGATAGCAACAGCCCTTCGCCGCTTCCCGTCAAATAAAGCTCAAATTGGTAGTTGAAGGTACTGCCGTCTGTGAGGCTCGACAAAGTAACGCGGCCTGTCGGATCCACAGTGTACGAGGCTGTATTGAAGTTGATCGGACTCTGCGTAGTCGCTTCGGTGAGATCATTCCAGTTGAGTGTGCCCGTCAGACCGCCGCTGGAGTTGGCGGTGAACACTCCCACGACCTGTAGCGATCCTCCATTCTTCTCTTCGCCAGCCGCGCCAAAAACGTAGCTTGTACCCGGGGCAAACGTTCCGGGACTGGTTGTTTGACCTAGAGCCGTTCCACCCATTACACCCTGGAATTGATCGCCACCGATTTCGATGAGACGAATATGAGCGGCGTCCACAATGTAGCCATCCAGGTTGATTGATTGAAAAGCTGAGGTCGTGCCAGGAGTCAATTGAAATTGGACGCGGCCGAATTGATCAGGACCGGTCACCGCGGTCGCTGCCAACGGCTGAGTGGGAGAAAACATGAAGTCATCGTTGATATCTAAAACGCTGCTTGCTGGCACGATTTCGCTCTGATTGATGTCTAGTATCCCGCCGATTCCGGCGGGCTGGCCGTTTGAATCCACGCCGAAAATAGTGAATGCATATCCGCCCGACGGCGCGGCCGGACTGGTTTGCAGATCGAGGGTTCCGCTCCCGATGGAACCGTTGAGTTCGGTGAGCAGCACTCGTGAGTTGGTAACCGAGTTGGTAATGATGACACCATCGATAGTTTCGACGCCGGCAACGCCGACCCTGCCGTCGTTCGTGCTAAGAGTGATCTGTAGATTGCCGTCGGGAGTGGTCGTGTAACTGCCCCCAGTAATCAGAGCCTGTACAGGTGCATACTGCCCAGCATTTTGATCGAAAGCGTAATTGATATAGTCTTGCTCGCCGCCGGTGATTGCGCCATCGTGAGCGACGATGACGCCGGATACGAAATTAACTGCGGGCCCAACTGGCCCCGACAACTGAAACACGTAGGTGCCATTCGCGAGCGTGGAAGCCGCCTGGATGATCGTGATGTTGGCGGAAGCTGACTTCGTAGGATCGGTGATCGAAGTTGCGGTGACGGTCACGCTGTTGCCGGAAGGAATTGTGGAAGGTGCAGTGTAATTGGTCGCGCCCTCGCTGCTGGTCGCGGTGGGGTTGAACGTGCCACAGGCCGCGCTGGCACAAGCGACCGTCCACTTTACTTGGGGATTCGCAGACACGTCATTCGTAATCTGTGTACGGAGCGGCACCGTTGCATTGACTTGCAAAAACGCCGGCGGCACTCCCAAGAGTGAAATCGTAATCGGCTGCGGAGGCGTGATCTTGATCGACGCCGAGATGGATTGCGAAGTACTTCCGACCAGGGTGGCCGTAATGGTCACAGTAGCGCCGGAAGGTATGACTGAAGGGGCAATGTAATTAGTGGTGCCGCCGCTGGTCGTTTGACTGACGCTGAACGAGCCGCAAGCGCCTGCGCTGTCGCATTTGGCCGACCATACGATCAGGGCATTGGAGGAAAAGTTGGTAACGGCGGCACTAAGCGCGGTGGTAGCGTTAATCGCCAGTGCGGCGGGCGGTGTAATCACAAATAAGAGGGAAGTGGGCTGGGAGGATATTGGCGGCAGCGTAAAGGTCTGAAAGTTCTGGGGATTGCCACATGCTACTAAAGCGGCAATCATGCCAATTCCGATTAGAAAAACCGTCCGGCGACATCTCATTCGGCCCATCCCCTCCACGGAAATCAGCCTACCAGATGCTCTGACGAATTCAACCCGAAATCCCACGATAGGTTCTGCGCCACGCTCCATCTCGCTCGTAAAGTTTTGTGAGGGCTTGGGCAGCTTGGCCGGATGCGAAAATCGCAATGTATAATCAACCTTCTAAAAACGCGCAGAGGAGTCTAGTCGAATGTTGGCCTCACTGGTCACAGGCGGAGCTGGCTTCATGGGGTCCCATGTCGCCGAGCACTTGCTAAGAATGGGACACAAAGTAGTTGTTCTCGACGATCTCAGTGGAGGGTTTTCGGAGAACGTCCCCAACGACGCCGTCTTCGTGCAAGGATCGATTCTTGATAACCGGCTGGTAGACGATCTCTTCCGGAGGCACTCTTTTGCCTACGTCTATCACCTTGCCGCCTACGCCGCGGAGGGACTCAGCCATTTTATTAAACGCTTCAATTACAGCAATAATCTGATCGGCTCAGTGAACTTGATTAATGCCGCTGTGAATTACGGCGTCAAGTGTTTTGTCTTCACGTCGTCAATTGCGGTCTATGGCGCAGGCCAAGTTCCAATGCGAGAAGACACAATACCGATTCCCGAGGACTCCTACGGCATTTCGAAACTCGCGGTCGAGCAGGAACTAAGGGTCACGCACGAGATGTTCGGTCTCAACTACGTCGTCTTCCGGCCGCACAACGTGTACGGAGAGCGACAGAACATCGGTGATCGCTATCGCAACGTGGTGGGGATTTTTATGAACCAGTTGCTGCAGGGGAAACCCCTGACCGTATTCGGCGACGGTACGCAGCAACGCGCATTCACCCATATCAACGACGTAGCTCCCGTTATCGCAAGTTGCGTGGAGCATACCGCGGCTATGAATCAAATTTTCAACGTTGGCGCTGATGTCCCGCACTCGGTGAAACACCTCGCGACCGTCGTGGCAGCTGCGATGAGAAAGCCCTGCAAGATCGAGCATCTGGACGCGCGAAATGAGGTGAAGATCGCGTTTTCCGATCACTCCAAAGCCGAGGCGGTGTTTGGCAAGAGGGAGAAGGTTTCGCTCGAGGCAGGAGTGGGGATGATGGCGGATTGGGTCGAAAAAAATGGAGCCCGGGAGAGTTCAACCTTCGATGCCATTGAGATTGAGCGCAACTTGCCGCCGAGTTGGGCACTTCGGGCGAAGGTCAGTGGCTAGCGGGGATTGCAAACCCTGAGCCGAGGCGGTTAGTAGGCGTTCTTGCTGGTGAAGATTCGTACCACGGTCATGGTGATGATCTGCAAATCGAACGTCAGACTCCAGTTTCGAAGGTAGTAGAGATCGTACTCCACGCGCTTTGCGATCGAAGTGTCCCCGCGCCAGCCGTTCACCTGGGCCCAACCAGTAATCCCAGCCTTAAACATGTGGCGTGAGTTGTAGCGATCGAATTCCTCGAGAAAGCGCTCGACAAAAAACGGACGCTCGGGACGAGGCCCAACGATGCTCATGTCACCTTTTATGACGTTGAGAAACTGAGGCAGTTCGTCGAGGTTAGTCTTGCGCAAGAAGGTTCCCACCAGGGTCCGCCGCGGGTCGTTATCGCAGGTCCAGCGCGTATCGCCTTCCTCGCGGCTTCCCACTCTCATGGTGCGGAATTTGAGCATGCGGAAGACCCGCCCGTTGAGCCCGACACGATCCTGAGCAAAAAAGATTGGGCCCCGGCTCGTGAGCTTGATGGCCGCAGCGATAAGCAGCGTGATTGGCAGCGTCAGCAGCAGGACCAAAATCGAAAATGCCATGTCAAAAATGCGCTTTTGAAAAAGATAAGGACCGGTCTCCGCCAGAGTCGGGCGGAGATCGAGCATGTGGATCCCTCCCAAGTCGATCAAACGGTCGCGAAGCACGACTCCTTCGCCCAGGTCGATCACGACACGGGTGGGGACGCAAAGCTTCTCCAGAGCGGGAGCGATCTTCTGAACATCGCTCAGACGCGCTGCCGGCAGCGCAATAATGATGTCGTTGATGGAGTTTCCGTTGGTGAAGGTTGGAATCTGATCTAACTCGTAGACCGGTCCCTCGACCGCAACCTCCTGGTCGGGAAGCCGCACGAAACCGACTACTCTGCAGGGCAACACTTCTCCGTGCAACAGCGATGTACCGACCCTGCGCGCGAAGCGGTCCGTGCCCACCACCAGAATCTTTACTTCATTTCTGCCGCTCTCGCGCAAAAATTCCAGAACCACCCGGAATACGATCCGGGCGATGGTTGCTAGAACGAAGAGAGCGACTGCGCTAATCCCGATAACTACGCGCGAGTAACTGGCTTGCCGGTACAAAAAACCTGCGGCCATTACGACCGCATAGGTAAACGCCAACGCCTCGAGCAGTCGCCGGCTTTTTCCGCCGGGAGTGTAAAGCTGTTCCACATTCCACAGGCCAGATTCTTCAGCGGCAATTGCCCAGACGATGGTCGTGAGCAAGAGAATACCCCAATAGGAAGGCAGGCCCGCTTGCGGCGTTCCCGACAAAAAGAAGAATCCAAAACGAACTTTGATGGCAATGAAATAAGCGAAGGCAGGCAACAGCAAAGTCAAAATTCGCAAGTAGAAGCGTACATAGCTAAGGCGACTGCGAATCATACGATAGGGTTAGGCCTCCTCGGGAAGAGCAATTATTAATCCTTTGGCATCCCTTTTGTCTAGTCTATTCAAAGGCACCGTACGAACTGAGGTAACGCTTTAGAGCCAGCGGCAGAAATCGCTGGTTCAAACCGAGGAGCAGTCCTGCAGATTTGGCAAAGCTCTGTCCCACAACCGTATGGGTTTGATCGCTCGTTCTGTTCATGCGAGCCCGTGCAAACTGCTTGCCTAACAAGTTGTGAAAGTCCTGCCACATCGAAGAACGCGTTCCCGGAGCGTCCCAAATCTCTAATTCCTTTAACGTGTAGCCGATGTCAAAATAGCGCTTGAAAAGCTGGGTTGCACTGTAGTGATGTGAATGAAAGACCGGTGCCTCTGGCTCGTACACAATCTTCCATCCCGCATCGAGAATGCGTTTGGCGATCGCTAAATCCTCGAACATCTTCAGATCTTCGGGATAGGGCGCCGCCTCCCAAACGCTTCGCCGAAGAGCGCTATTGACGTCTGAAAAGTGATAAAAACGATATCCCAGTCCATTACGGTGAGCCGGATCCTTTACGATCCTTTTGTCGCCATAGATGGTGTCGAATGTGTCGCAACGCTCCATCGTGGACCCTGGTTTCGGCAGTTGCCGCCCGTACACCGCACCCACGCCGGGATCGCTAAAATTCGCAAGCATGCTGCGCAGCCAGCTATCGGAAGCGGGAATCGCATCTCCTGAAAGGTTGATCAGAATCGGTCCCTTTCCCAGGCTGGCGGCGTAATTCCGCGTCCGCGCATGATGAAACGCCTCTGCCGGAATCTGCTCGATCCGTATGGGGTAACCCCGGGCGATCTCCAAAGTTGCGTCCGTTGAACCAGAATCGATCAGCGTAACCTCGAACGATCCCACCCCCTTTTGCGAAAAAACGGCATCCAGGCACTCCCCGATGTTGCGTGCTTCGTTTTTCGTCAGAATCGAGATGGAACACTCAGTCATTGCGCCTCACCATAATTCGGTCCCACAAATTCCACGAGACTGTACCCGCGTCCCGCCAAGCCCAACCTCTATCATGTTTTTGGGATACCGCCCATTATACGCGATGGCACCTGTCGTTATTACCAGTGGGTGGCGAGACCGATTACGATGCGGGCCCGAGGCCCAGGGTTTGCACGTCCGTTCGCCCAAAAAGACGATGTACCTGGGGCCGACTCCGACACCCCACTCCTGGAACGAATGAAGAGTGATCGGCATGCGGAGAATTTACCAAACCCGCTAGTCGAGATGGTGGAACGTGGAGCAAAGGAAAGGCCCCGCTCTTCCGAGCGAGGCCTTTGATTTTGCTGACGGCCGATAGCTGATAGGCTCGCAGCTGGAGTTCCTTCGACTCGCGCAACGAACACGCTCGACTCAGGATGACTGCGGCGGGGCTCAGACGCCCCGCCAAGCGCAGTCACTTAATACATGTCGCCCATGCCGCCACCATGTCCGCCGCCCGGCATCGGAGCTTCCTTCTTTTCCGGAATCTCCGCGACCAGGGCTTCGGTGGTAAGCATCAACGACGCAATCGAGCCGGCATTGGTGAGTGCAGTGCGCACCACCTTTGTGGGATCGAGCACGCCCGCCTTCACCAGGTCCTCATAGTCGTTGGTCAGGGCGTTGAAGCCGTAGTTGGCGTCCTTAGAGTCGAGCACCTTGCCGAGCACGACCGCGCCTTCTTCGCCGGCGTTTTCGACGATCTGGCGTAGAGGCTCCTGCAGGGCTTTCCTCACGATGTTGACGCCGATCTGCTCGTCACCCTCGAGCTTCAGTTTGTCGAGAGCGGCGCCGCAACGGGCCAGTGCGACTCCGCCGCCAGGGACAATTCCTTCTTCCACGGCTGCGCGGGTGGCGTGCATGGCATCTTCGACACGGGCTTTCTTTTCCTTCATTTCGGTTTCGGTCGCGGCGCCGACTTTGATCACGGCTACGCCACCGACCAGCTTCGCCAACCGCTCCTGCAGTTTCTCGCGGTCGTAGTCGCTGGTGGTTTTATCGATCTGGCTGCGAATTTCTTTCACGCGGCCTTCGATCTCAGCGTGCTTGCCTTTGCCTTCGACCACGGTCGTGTTGTCCTTGTCGATGGTGATCTTCTTGGCTTGGCCAAGATCGCCGACCTGCACGTTTTCGAGCTTGATGCCGAGATCTTCCGTGATGGCCTTGCCGCCCGTGAGGATCGCGATATCCTGCAGCATCGCCTTGCGCCGATCGCCGAAGCCTGGAGCCTTAACGGCCGCGACTTGCAGCGTTCCACGCAGCTTGTTGACCACGAGCGTAGCCAGTGCTTCACCTTCAACGTCTTCCGCGATGATGAGCAACGGTTTGCCGCTCTTGGCAATCTGCTCGAGCAGCGGGAGAAGGTCCTTCATGGAGCTGATCTTCTTTTCGTTGATCAGGATGTACGCGTTCTCGAGCGCAACTTCCATCCGCTCGGGATCGGTAACGAAGTACGGAGAGAGATAGCCGCGGTCAAACTGCATTCCCTCGACCACTTCGAGCTGGGTTTCCAGGGTCTTCGATTCCTCGACCGTGATGACGCCGTCTTTGCCGACTTTCTTCATGGCTTCGGCAATGATGTGCCCAATGGTGTCATCGTTGTTCGCGCTGATGGTGCCGACCTGCGCGATCATTTCACCGCTGACGGGCTTGGAGAATTTGTCGAGCTCGCCTTTGGCGCGCTCACCGGTCTTCTTGTCGAAAACTCCGCAGACCAGCGAAACTGCCTTCTCGATGCCGCGCTTCATGGCCATCGGGTTGGCGCCAGCAGCAACCGTCTTCACGCCTTCACGATAAATTGCCTGGGCGAGAACCGTGGCGGTCGTGGTGCCGTCCCCGGCTACATCCGAGGTTTTGGACGCGACCTCGCGAACCATCTGGGCGCCCATGTTCTCGAGGCCGTCCTTCAGTTCGATTTCTT
>DAIUEW010000031.1:0-64063 GCA_036844925.1 Candidatus Sulfotelmatobacter sp. | reverse complement strand
AGAGCCATGTAGCGGAAATCGTCCACGTAAGACCACAAGCGCGCCTGTCCGGTGAGGGCTTGATTCAGCAGTCCGTAGGTGCGCTGCAAAGCTGTCGTCGGTGAAGATCCTCCTTGTGCGCTGAGGTATTGCTGCATCCCCTGCATTGCTCCTCGGACGCTGGGACGCGCGGCGCTCAACGATCCGGAAAGTTCAGTGCGATGCAGTTGTTCGTGGCGGGCAACGATCGTGTTCACCACGGAGATTCCAATGCTGCCGCCGATGTTGCGGAACAGGTTGTACAAGCCGCTGGCATTGCCGATTTCTTCGTTCTTCAGAAACGCCATGGTGGTCGTCGAGAGGGGGACGAAAACGCACCCCGACCCAAATCCGCTGATCAGGATCGCCCACAGAAAAGTCCACTGGCCGATGTCAAGGTTGACCTCGCCGAACCACAGGCTGGCGGCGCCGAATAGAGAGAATCCAAATGCGATCAGCCAGCGGTTATCCATCTTTGCGGTGAGGTAGCCGATGACCGGCATGGCGCAGATTGCCCCGATGCCGCGCGGGCTGACGGCCCATCCGGCGGCGAACGCGGTATAGCCCAGCAGTTCCTGATAAAACAATGGAAGCAACGTGATCAGGCCATAGATGCTCGCTCCGAAGAGGCCGATGAGCACGCAGCCCAAGGTGAAATTGCGGTGCCGGAAGATTTTGAGGTCGACCAGCGGCTGCCTGTGCCGGAGTTCGCGGATGAGAAACGCCACCAGGCTGATCACGAGAATGGTCGCGGCCCAGCGAATCCAGGTGGCGCCGAACCAGTCGTCCTCCTGACCCTTGTCGAGAATGATCTGCAGGCAGCCCAGCCATACGGCCAGCAGGCCAAGACCAATGCCATCCAGCTTTCCTGGATGGGCCTCTTTGATGTACGGCGGGTCTTCCACGTAGCGCGAGATCATGAAAATCGCGAAGATGCCGACCGGGATGTTGATGTAAAAGGCCCAACGCCAGGAATAGGTATCAGTGAGCCAGCCGCCGAGCGTGGGGCCGAGCACCGGCGCAACGACCACTCCCAGCGCGAATACTGCCATTGCCGCTCCGCGTTTCTGCGGAGGAAAGCTTTCGAGCAGGATGGCCTGCGAGAGCGGTTGCAACGCGCCTCCGCCCGCGCCCTGCACAGCCCGTGCAATCAGCATGATGCCCAGAGTAGTTGCCGACCCGCAGGCGAACGAGGAGATTGTGAAGATGACAATGCAAGTGATCAGAAAACGCTTGCGGCCAAAACGCAGAGCAAACCACCCGCTCGCCGGCAGGACCACGGCGTTTGCCACCAGATAGCTGGTCAGCACCCAGGTGGCTTCGTCGTTTGTAGCGGAAAGGCTGCCGGCGATATAGGGTAACGCCACGGCGGCGATGGAAGTGTCGAGCACTTCCATGAAGGTCGCGAGCATGACAGCGCTGGCAATCAGCCATGGATTGGAAGCGGGTCTGGACTGAGTCGAAGTTGGTTGCGAAGGGGCGTCAGCCATTCTCTTCTCGTGAACAGCATTTCGGAACAGCGTCTCGTGAACAGAGTCTCGCGGAGAGCGTCCCGCGAACAGATCCCGTAAACCGCAACGTTAGGAGGCAGCGTTGAAGACAGCGGGATATTAGAGATGCCTTTCTGAGTCCACAGGTTTCAGGAATTCGTGCGCGAAATGTTTCCAGCGCGATGATCTTGACTCACGTTCGGCAAAAGAGTTTATTGAGTGGAGCATATGACTGAACAACTAGCCGACAAGAAATGCATTCCGTGCCGCGGCAGTGTGCCCCCGCTGAAGGGCAAAGAACTCGAGGCGCTACACAGGGTCGTTCCCAGTTGGAACGTGGTTAACGAGCATCACATCACTCGCGCCTACACTTTTCCCGACTTCAAGCATGCGCTTGAGTTCGTGAATCGCGTGGGAGCGCTCGCGGAGGAGCAGGGGCACCATCCCGACATTTTGCTGACGTGGGGCAAAGCCGAAATCACACTCTGGACGCACAAGATTGATGGGCTTACCGAGAGCGACTTCATTATGGCAGCAAAGATTGACCGGCTTCGAGGCTGACCGGATTCACGGTCCCCTTCGCGGCTCTCAGTTACTCGCGTCCGGCTTGTGCGTCGATACGATCTCATAATGCGCGGTTTTGGCATCGTGGCGCGACAAATACCGGCGGCGCTCCTCCGGAATGATAGAAGCCTCGTAATTCGGTCCCGCGAAGGCTTGAAGCGCATCGATAGAATCCCAGAGCATGATCGTGATGAACTCGACCTCGTCCGGACCGTCCTTTCGAAGCAGGTAACTACCCTTGTAACCTCTTACTTTGCCGACTCCGGGCAGAAGTTCCGGTTTGAGCATGGTCTCGTAGGCATCGGCGTTTTCAGGTTTTGTGTTTCCGTGCCATACACGTGCAATCACAGTTATCCTCCTTTATCGCGTTACCCTTCGGATTGAATTGAAATTTCCGCGGTTCGATCGGGACGCACCCGCATTGCAAGCGCCCACAATATTGCAGGGATCAACATGATCAAACCCGTCCAAGTCGCGACCGTGCGAGCGGTGACACCCGCATCGAGCAAGCGCCCACACACGTACGCGCCTGCGGCGATCGTGAGCATCGAGAAGCCGAGGTCTGCGGAGAAGACACGGCCGCGGAAGCGATCGTCGGTATGAAGTTGCAGCAGCGTGGTGGAGAAAACCCAGACCGTTGATCCTCCTGCGTGAGCGAGCATGGCGCAAGCACTGGCCATCCATACGGTGCGGCTGGTGCCGAGAGTGCCGTATCCCAGCGCGATGGTGAGATAACCAAAGAGGATTCCGAGTTGCAAGCGCCGGTTGCTGCGGCCTGCCCAGCGCGCCGAGACGAGCGGGCCGACGAGCGCTCCGAGGCCACGTCCGCCGAGCAGGATGCTCATCCCCAGCATCGCGCCGCGCGCCGGATCGATATTGCGCCAATGCACCGCGAACTCGTGGGCTCCCAAAACTGTGAAGATCACCCAGCTGGGGCCAATCATAAGTTCGCCGGCTTTCGCGAAGACCGTGGGCAGCAGCGTTTTATGATTGCGTACATAACGGATGCCTTCGAGTACTGGAGAGAAATCCACCAGATCGCGAGGCCGCAATGGAGGCGCAGATTCGGCATGAGGCTCGGCAAATCGCATGCCGCCGATCAAAAAAGCCGACATCAAGAACGAGAGAGCGTTGAGGAGGAATACGGCGTCTCGTCCGTAAAAGGCGGCGACCACTCCGCCAACGGAAGCGCCGATCAATAAATTTACCGACCAGGTAGCGGAAGAGAGCGTGTTGGCGATGAGCACTTCTCCCCGCGCAGCGATATTGGGGATTACCGAACTGCGGGCCGGTTCGAAGAACGCAGCCATGATGGTCTCCGCCAGCAGCAAGGGGTACACAAGCCACGCCGTGGACCGCGAGCGAACGAACAGCATTGCCAGCACGACGACGAAGCGGCCCAGGTCGGCGGCAATCATCACATGTTTGCGGCGCAAGCGATCGTTCACCACGCCCGCCGCCGGGCCCACGAAGGTTTGCGGCAAAACTTGCAAAACCAGCGCCAGCGCAACCGAACTGGCGTGACCTGTCAACTGCAGGAGGAGCGTGTAGATCGACAGGGTGTAGAACCAGTCGCCAATCTCGCTGACAATCTGGGCCAGCCAGAGCCGGCGAAAATTGCGATTGCCGCGCACGAGGCGCAGGTAGGAGGCCAGCGAGATGGATGGAGTCGCTTGTTCTGGTTGGGGTTCCATGCGAAGGGCTAGGGTAACAAAGATCGGCTCCGGCTCTGCGGCTTGTACACTGGAAGGAAAAGAATCGAAAAGATTAAGGGGAGGGTCTCGGTGCGAGTTAAGAACCGAGTTAAGAACCGAGTTAAGAACGATGAGCAGCAGATATCGAAACTCTTTGAGGATGGGGACCGCGCCCTGGTCGCCGCTGATGTCACAGCACTCTCGCGCGTCTACGCTGACGACTATGTTCAATACGACGAGTCCGGCGAATCTTTCACTAAGCAAGACGTGCTGAACAATCTCGATACCGGCGCGATCCGCTACATCTCGATGGTCTCAACAGGCCGGCGAATCCGGATGCTGCTGGATGACGTGGCCATCGTCAATGGATCGGAAGAAGATGAGGTCGAGCACGGTGGACAGCGCTTCCCTGTTCGCTATGTGTACTTGGATGTCGTCATGAAGCGCGAAGGAAAATGGCAGATCGTGGGGTCACAGTTAGCGAGGTGAATTGGTGCGACCGAACTGCTCGGCTTACTGACTGCTTACTGACGGCTGATTCGATTCTGCCAGTGACTCCAAACAAACCACGCCAAACCAGCGACCAGCATCACTCCAATCACGGCGTCGAATTTGTGAAAATACTTTCCTAACTCGCGCCAGTTCTCTCCGAGCTTCATGCCAAGATATGCGAGGCTCAGGCACCAGGGCCACGATCCCAGAAAGGTATAAAGATGAAAGCGTCCGCGCGGCATGCGCGCCACTCCCGCCGGCAGCGCGATGAAGGTACGAATGACGGGAAGCAGCCGGCCGATGAAAACTGCCAGGTATCCCCAGCGCAAAAAGAAGCGGTCGGCCCATTCAAGTTCGCGGCGTCCCATGAGAATCCAGCGTCCATACCGCTCCACCAGCGGACGCCCGCCATAACATCCAATCTCATAGGCCACGAGCGATCCGAGGTTGCAGCCAATCGCGCCCATCGTCGCCACCCACAGCAGGTTGAACGTGCCGGTGAACACCAGATATCCGGCAAAGGGCATGATTAATTCCGAAGGTAATGGGATGCACGCGGACTCAATCGCCATCAGAAGCACGATGCCGGCGTAGCCGGTAGCAACGATCACGGAATTAATGAAAACAAAGAGGACAGCCAGTAGTCTTTCAGTCATGGATGAAGAGCAATTGCCAGTTGCAAGTTAAACCCATCAGGAGTCGAGTGAGAGCTCGGCACGAGTATCAAAAAGATCCCAATTCAGTGTATCGAAGATTTGTGCGGAAAATGCTATCTAGAATGAGCCGTCCTGGGTAAAGGTATAGCCGGGCAGCGATGCGCCTTGCGGACTCTTTGTGACTTTGATGCGCACTGTTGGGGCGTCTGGAGCCGTAATCCCCGCTGGGCGCAGCATGGCATATTGCGTAAACACTTCGCTATACACCTTGGTGACCAGATAATCCTGGCCGTCGGCATCATTTCGCCATACCTGCCCGAGCTGAATGGAGCTAACGGCCACTATAGTTTTCCTTGGATTTTGAGTGTACTTCCAGATTACCGGGCAAGATGGTGCGAGTCAATTCCCGGCGTGGTTACTGAGGGACGATGCAGAATTGCAACCCCCATTTCAAATTTCCCTCTACCGCGTTGAAAACTGCCATAGAAAAAAAGATCCCGGCCTTACTCGTCTGCTAAGATATCTGCCTCATGGCCCGTGGAATCACTCCCCGCCAGCCCGCACGCACCGGACGCCAGGACCGCGTGGCGCGCCCGCATGTGAAAGCTGTGCCTAAGAAAACGGACGCTAGTTACGATCCTCGTGCGGGCAGGCGCACGGCCGCGGCCGCAGGCCCGAAGCGAAAAAAGCAAGGCGGCTACAATCCCCTTGCTCCTGAACGCATCGCCGAGATCCTGAAGCGCCTCGATCAACTCTATCCCGACGTCACCTGTGCCCTCACACATAAAAGCGCATGGGAGCTGCTGGTCGCGACTATCCTTTCTGCGCAATCCACCGATGTAAACGTCAACCGCGTCACCCCCGATCTTTTCCGCAAATATCCCACCGTGGAAGCCTTCGCCGCGCTCACTCCCGAGCAACTGGAGCCCGATGTTCGCTCGACTGGCTTCTTCCGCAACAAATCGAAATCCGTAGTGGGGGCGGCGAAGAAGATTGTCGCCGACTTTAGAGGACAAGTTCCGTCAAACATGGAAGATTTGCTGACCCTACCCGGCGTCGCTCGCAAAACTGCCAACGTCGTCTTGGGAACGTGGTTCAAGAAGGCGGAAGGTGTCGTGGTCGACACTCATGTCCATCGCATCTCGCGCCGCCTCGAGCTCTCCACGAATACTGATCCGCAAAAAATAGAGCAGGACTTGATGAGAGTGATCCCGCGCGAAAAGTGGATTCTGTTCGCCCACCAACTCATCTGGCACGGACGCAAACTCTGCATCGCCCGCAAGCCCAAGTGCGTTGATTGTCTCCTGGAAAATATCTGCCACGCCGCCGACAAAACGTGGAGCACCGTGGAGATACACAAGAACGCGAAGGCGTAAGAGGGATTCGTGCCACTGCCAGCGGGACTTGATTCGATTGCTGGAGCGCAGGAACTCTACGACTGGTTCGGATACTGGCCTGGCTTCCACGACGCGGAAGTCCTCAAGCTCCGTTTGAGCGTCGGCGAGCCATCCTATTTGGTCGTCCACACTTGGGAGATGACGAACAATGTGAATGCACAGGGCTTCTACGAGCTCACGAAACACGTTGTCGTGGAATTCGCTCTGGAAGGTATATCCAATGTGAGTGTCGGGGACTTGTGGGAACACAGCATTCTTCTCGACCTTGGCGCGGAGAAAACCGAGCGAGGCTTCCGGCTGGATTTTTCCGCGGCTTACGGCATCTACGGTACGATTGAGGCCCAGGCGCTATCGCTTCGACTGACGCCCGGCAGCGTCATTTGATCTGTCCCGTTCTGGCCTGGTACCCGTACGGCCATAGAATCTCTCCTTGCTTTCCAGCACAATTGCAGCAACAATAACTCAATGTCCGACGTGGTCCAATCCGTCCGCCAGCTCTTGCAGGATTTCATCGCCCCCGAGCTGCGCGAGTTGAAAAGCGACGTCAAGCAGGTCGACAGTAAGGTCGATTCGAAGACGAGCAGTCTTGAGGACAAGATCGATGCCGAAACCAAACGCCTGGAAGACAAGATTGTTTCTGAGGTTGGCCGAGTCGAAGACAAAGTGGATTCCGGTTTCGCGCAGATGCGAACGCTCCTCGAAAACGCATACTTGCGGTCCGAACTGGAAGCTACGCGCGATATTTCCAACCTTCGAGAACGCGTGACGCGCCTGGAAGTCGAGCGCGGCGCACCCCGTCAATAACCGGTTTCTTCCCGCACATCCCCGTCTGCTACACTTTCGAATCGGATTCCCGTCCGGCTAACCACCTCCATGCGCACGATCGCACTCTTTGCTATCGTCATACTCATGAGCACCGTTCTCGCCGAAAACGTCGCCGCAGCGCAGACTCTGCCCGCGCCTCAGGCCGTCACCGATCCCAAGCAAATTGCCTCCAAGCCCAACGCGCAGGTCGAGCCGCGCAGTCTCACCATCGAGAAGCTCTACATGACGCGGCAGGTGGGCCGTCCCACATGGGCGCCCGACGGTAAGAGTATCGCATTCATCTCGAACATGAGCGGACGAAATAATCTTTGGCTCGTCCCTGCCGAAGGTGGATGGCCGGTGCAGCTTACGGTGAGCGACCAGCGGCAGGCAGCGCCGACGTGGTCCCCCGATGGTAAGTGGATTGCCTATCAGTCCGATTATGACGGCGACGAACTGTGGGATATTTTTCTGGTTTCGCCCAAGACGGGCAAAGTTGTTAACCTCACCAGCACCCGCGAAATCGCTGAAACCGATCCCACATGGTCGCCCGACGGCCGTTATTTGGCCTATCTGGTCAAACCGAAAACATCCGCCGCCCATGAGATCGATATTTACGACACGGTGATGCGCGAAGTGAAGCACCTCACAACGAACACCCCGCAGGATAAGGGCAACTCCAATCCCATCTGGTCGAAAGATGGCAAGTACATTGTTTACACGCAGGAGCAAGCCAAGGGGACGAATTCGAACATTTTTATCGCAGACGTTGCGACAGGAAAGAGCACGTTGCTGACGCCGCATGAAGGCGAGCAACGCTACTATGCCAACGCCTACGACAACCCGCCGATACCCGAAAAGGACATGGACGAGGTATTGATCACCTCCAACGCCGCAAACGGCTATGACAACATCGGCCTACTCGGCATCGGCATGAAAGGTGCGCTCCATGGAGTTCTCGAACCTGACGAGATCAAATGGCTCACTAAAGACAAATGGGAAATCCGCGGCAGCGAATTTTCGCCCGACGGCAAGCACATCACCTTCAGCGCCAACGTCGATGGCAACGAGGACATCTACCTTTATGATCGCGTGACACACAAGTCCACCGCCCTGCCCATCCCTAAGGGCGTGAACGAGCCCGCGGGGGGGCATTACGCCTTCACCAAAGACGGGTCGCGCCTGCTCTACTATCACAACGGCCCCACCGCTCCCGGCGATCTCTGGGTGTACACGCTGGCCACCGGGAAGTCGCACCAAGTCACGCACTCTCTTGTCGCTGGCGTTCGATCGGAAGACATGATCGAGCCTTATCTAGTGCACTATCCGAGCCGCGACGGCAAGTGGACAATCTCCGCGTTTCTTTACGTGCCCTTCAACATGGCGCGCAACGGAAAGAACGCCGCCATCGTGTACATCCACGGCGGACCGACTGCGCAGACCATGAATTCGTTCAACCGCTTCGTGCAGTACGCGGCCAATCAGGGATACATGGTGCTCGCGCCCAACTACCGCGGCTCGACGGGATACGGAAAAGAATTTCAGCAGGCGAACTTATTCGACATGGGCGGAGGCGATCTGCAGGACGTGCTGGCCGGTGTCGATTGGATCAAGCAGACCGGACATCTCGATCCGAAGAAGATCGCTGTGATGGGCGGAAGTTACGGCGGGTATTTGAGCATGATGTCGGTGACGAAGGCGCCCGAAATTTGGGCTGCGGGCGTGCCGATTGTGCCATTTGTGAATTGGTTTACCGAAATTGAGAATGAAGATCCGGTGCTGCAGCAATCGGATCTCGCAACTATGGGCGATGTGGTGAAGAATAAGACGTTGTACGAAGACCGGTCGCCGATCAACTTCATTGATCAGATCAAAGCGCCGTTGCTGCTGCTCGCCGGGGGGCACGATCCACGATGTCCCAAGTCGGAGACACAGCAGGTGGTGGATGCCATCAAGAAGCGCGGCGGTACGGTCGATTACAAGATTTACGAAAATGAAGGGCACGGTTTCGCGCGGGTGGAGAATCAGATCGATGCTTACAGGCGGGTTGCGGATTTCTTGTTAGCCCACGTTCCGCCGGCGGACTGCAGTTGCTCGGTCAACGAGTAGCGCCGGACGGGCAGATGGCGCGAACGATGGCCTCGACCAGCCCGGGGATGGTGAACTCTTTGGCTGCGATATCCACCCGCAAACCGAGTTCACGCAAGGTTGAAGAAGTGACGGGACCGATCGAAGCTACCAGGATACCCTGCAGGCCAGGAGTACGCGTTCCACGAGAGTGCAGCAATCCCACGAAGTTTCTGGCTGTGGAAGAACTCGTAAAAGTAACTACGTGCGGACGCCGCCGTGGATTGGCGAGCGCGGCTCGCAGGCGCGTACGCGACGACTCCGGAACAACTGTTTCATAGGCCTCGACGACATCCACATGGGCGCCTGCCTTGCGCAGCCGAGTCGGAATCACGTCACGGGCAACTTTGGCGCGCACCAGCAAGACTCGCTTTCCCTTCACCTTGCTACGCAGACTGCGCACGACCGATTCCGCGATGTATTCTTTCGGAACGACGTCGACGTGGACTCCGCGTTGCTCGATGGCTTTTTTTGTCGCCGGGCCAATGGCGGAAATGCGCGGGCGTCGTCCCTCAGCGGCTAAAGCCGCATCTCTTTTTTGTCCCTTTGCGGCACGACTGAAGTCGTGTCCTTCCCGAAGCACTCGATCGCCGAGGTGGAGCTTGGCCAGCCGGTCCCACATAGCTTCAACGCCGTTCGCGCTGGTCAGGATGAGCCAGTCGTAAGAGGTGAGGTTCTGCAAGGCCGAATCCAGAGGCCCGAAGCTGCGCGGCTTGCGGATTTCGATAAATGGAATTTCAAGTACGGTCGCGCCTAGCTTGCGTAATTCAGCTGAAAGCGCGCCCGCCTGATGGCGTGCACGGCCTATAAGCACGCGAACGCCCCGCAGCGGTAAGCTCTTCGGCGATTTGTTTTTCTTGCTCATGTTTAGATTTGCGGGCGCCGCTCCACAGGAACTTATTCGTCCTCCCTTTCGTCCTCCTGGTCGGCGGGGATTTTGCCAAGGCGCTGTTCTTTCATCATGCGGGAAACTCCGGAGACAACGGAGTCCTGCGACTGGCCGAGAGATGCGATCACGTTGGCCTGATCTTCGCGCGGGCGATTCTGGCTGAGTTTGAATTTGCCTTCGACCTTCGTGGCAACGATTTCAAAACCTACAATGTGCCGGAGCATGTTTTCCCGAAATGTATCGCTTAAACTTTCCCATTGCTCGCGGTACGCAGGCTCGAAGGTGCCCATCAACTCGTTCAGCATCTGGTGAAGATCCTGCAGCGAAGAGAAAATGCGCGCGTTTCCATAGACGTGAACCGCGGCATAATTCCAGGTGGGAACGCTTTCGCGCGCGCCGTAGTTGGTAGGGGAGACGTAAGCGTGCGGGCCGGGAAAAATCGTCAAACACTGCGGCTCTTGTTCGAGATAATGCCAGTGCGGGTTGGCCTTCGCGACATGGCCGCGCAGATAAATTTTCTCTTCTTCGGTTCGTATGAAAAAAGGCAAGTGCGTGGCGTAAGGCCCAGCACCGCTGGTCGAGATCAGAATGGCGAAAGGGTTGGCACGCATGAACGCAACGGCGTCCGCTTCGTGGCGCAAGCGAAAATGTTCTGGAATGTACACAGATCGATTATCTTATTCTTCCGGCGCCGCTGCCTGCTTCTTGCGCACGTGCAAAAGCTTTTCGACCT
Source organism: Candidatus Sulfotelmatobacter sp. (assembly GCA_036844925.1). Lineage (GTDB taxonomy): Bacteria > Acidobacteriota > Terriglobia > Terriglobales > Acidobacteriaceae > Sulfotelmatobacter. The sequence continues at coordinate 53,199 of DAIUEW010000031.1, read as the reverse complement.
CGGCGATCACAATTCCAGCCTCATTTTTCACTTCGACCGAAAAGACCGGCTGATACTTGGGCAGTGTATTCAGTTTCTCGCGAATGTCGTCGATCTGGCTATCGGACAAGCGAAATTCCGCGCGCACCGTACCCTTCCCCGGCTTTCGGTAGCGAATGGTGGCAGCTTTGTCCCACACGATGTAGTCGCGACCCAGGTTCGCCATGAGCATAAGCATAAAGAATGGGTCGGTCATGGCAAAGAGCGATCCGCCGAAGTGCGTGCCCACGTAGTTCGCATTCCAGAAGCGCAGCTTCATTTCGACGTCAACGGCCTTCATATCGAACGCGATGTGTGTAATGCGAATCCCAGCGCCGAGAAATGGCGGCCAGAAGTTGATCCAGCGGCGGAGAGCAGGCGAACTCTTGGTCCCGCCGAGAAGTTGCAGGAGAACGCTGCGGCTCATCATTTGCAATCTTTGACCAGAGTCATGGTTGCGGCAGGACAGCGAGGCCGCGACCGTAAACGGCTTCGAGGATTTTATCGCCTCCGCGGCGGAGTAAGGTCTCACCAACCGCATTACCCAGTCGTTCGGGATCGTTGAGATTGCCGTCGCGCGATTCGCGCAGGAGCCTGGTGCCGTCGGGATCGGCAACGATCGCTTCGAGATGCAGTTTGCCCTCGCGCATTTCCGCAAAGGCTCCGATAGGGACCTGGCAGCCTCCGCCGAGGCGGTTCAGCAATGCGCGCTCACAGGTGGTGGTGGCACGGGCCGTAGAGTCATTCAAGAATTGCAGGTGCTGGCGAGTGTCAGCATCGCCTTCGCGGATTTCGATTCCGAGTGCGCCCTGTCCGGCGGCGGGGCACATGATCTCCGCGGGAATGATTTGCTTGACAAGTTCCGTTTTGCCCAGGCGCTTCAGGCCGGCTGAGGCGAGGATGATGGCATCGTATTCGCCTTGTTCGAGTTTGCGCAGGCGCGTATCGACGTTGCCGCGCAGGGGATGAATGTCGAGGTCGGGCCGAATGGCCTTGAGTTGCGCCTGGCGGCGCAGGCTGGAGGTTCCGACGCGCGCGCCATGCGGCAAATCATCGATTGTCGAATAAAGCCGTGCACAGAAGGCGTCGCGCGGGTCTTGTCTTTCCGTAATGGCGGCGATTTCGAATCCCGGCGGAAGTTCGGTGGGCAAGTCTTTCAGAGAATGCACGGCAAGATCAACACGGCCGGCAGCTAGTGCTTCCTCAATCTCCTTCGTGAAAATTCCCTTGCCAAGTCCGCCCTTGGTGCCGACCATGGCGAGGGGAACGTCGGTGATTTTGTCGCCGGTAGTGTGGATGATTTCGATTTCGACGGTGTGTCCGCGGGCGCGCAGAAGGGCGGAGATGTGGTTAGCCTGCCAGAGGGCAAGCTGGGAGCCGCGGGAGCCGATGCGGAGCTTAGGCATTTAGTGGCGCGTCCCCACTTCGTCTTCTTTGCCCGGAGGTGAACCTGAATTCTTGTCGTGCAGATTAAACAGTCTTTTCACAACGTCGATCACGGTGGTGGCTTCCGCTTCACGGGCGGCGGTTTTCAGCGTGGTGATCGGGGTGTGCATGACTTTGTTGATGATGCCGCGAGTTAGAGCCTCGACGGCCATTTCCTGTTCGGGAGTCAATGCGCCCATGCGGCCGCGCACGCGATCGATTTCCGCCTGGCGGATGGTTTCCAAATGATCCTGCAACGACACAATCGTCGGCACCACATCAAGCGTCTGCAGGCGGGCTTCGAAACGTTCTACTTCGCTGGTGATGATGGCTTCGGCGAGTTCCGCTTCCTTACGGCGGTCGGCAACGTGGCTGCTGACGGCCTGCTGCAGGTCATCGATGTCGTAGACGAAGATGCCATCGAGCTTCGCCATTTCTGGCGAGACGTCCCGGGGGACGGCAATGTCAATGAAGAACATAGGCCGGTTCTTGCGGCGGGCGAGGAATTGCTCTCCGTGTTCGCGGCGAAAAATGGCGTGGGGTGCGCCCGTTGATGTAATGACGATATCGGCCTTGTCGCAGGAATTGTAGAGGTCTTCGAACTTGATGGCCTGGCCGTTGAACTTCTGTGCCAACCCGATGGCGCGATCGTAGGTCCGGTTGGCAACAAAGATGGAGGCGCAGCCGTGCGCCATCAGGTGGCGAGCGGCGAGTTCGCTCATCTTGCCGGCGCCGACAATAAAGACATTCTTGCCTTGCAGGGTACCGAAAATCTTCTTTGCCAGTTCAACGGCAACTGACGCGATCGAGACCGACGACGATCCTACAGCAGTCTCGCTGCGCACGCGCTTGGCCACGGCGAAGGCGCGTGTGAAGAGTTGATCGAGTTGGCCACGAACCGAGCCGACGGCGCGGGCGGTCGCATACGCCTCTTTCACCTGGCCGAGAATCTGGGCTTCGCCGACTACCATCGAATCCAGACTCGAAGCCACGCGGAAGATGTGGCGAACTGCATCTTTTTCGCGGAACTCATACAAATGCGCATCCAGTTCTTCGGCAGTCAGATGAAAGTGATCGTGCAGAAATCCACGCAGGTCGGCCGAGCCATTCGTTGTATGAGTCACCACTTCCACGCGATTGCAGGTGGAAATGATCATGCCCTCTTCGATTCCAGGGTGTGCGGTGAGGTCGCGGCAGCAATCCGGCAAGCGAGAGTCGGGAATCGCGAGACGTTCGCGCACTTCGAGCGGAGCGCTCTTATGATTCACGCCAATGAGCTGGTATCTCATGAGGCGGCGAACCTATGGATCGTCGAGAAATAATTTGCGGCCCAGGCCACGACAGCGGCCACAAAGGCGCAGGTGGCGAGGACGGCGGCGCGGCGGCCACGCCATCCCGAATTCCAGCGGGTCACGACCATGATCATGTAGACGGCCCACATCAGGATCGACAACAGGATCTTAGGGTCGGTAAAGTCCACGTGGCCATAGGCCGACATGGCTACGATCGAGCCCGTAATCAGGCCTAGCGTCATGAAAGGAAAGCCGAGCAATAGTGAGCGGTAGCCGATCTGGTCGATCACTTCGAGCGCGGGCAGAAAAGAAATCAGGCTGCTAGGGCGCTTGGCTTTCAGGCGGCGCTCCTGCAGGAGGTAGAGCAGGCTGGCGCCAAAGCTAAGCACGAGCGCGGCGTACCCGGTGAAGATAAGGATGATGTGGGCGATGAGCCATCCCTTGTGTTGGACGAAAGATGTAAGCAGAACGGGTTGCTCATCCACCGCCGCGATGAAGGTTAGAAAAAACACAATCGGAAAGACGACGACGCCGGGAGAAGTCGTCTTATAAATGGCATAGATGATCATGAAAAAAGTCATCGAAAAGAAGGCCAGCAGTGACTCCCCGTTGTGCACCGATGCCCAGACGACGTGGCTAGTAAGGAATAACTCCACCAGCGAAACGAAGTGAAAAACCATGCCAAGGCTGGCGGCGTGCAGCGCGATGCGGCTGAAAAGATCGCTGGTGCGGCTGAGCGCAAAAAAGGCGTAGATGAGCCCGATGAAGTAGCAAGCCAGCGCGAAGCGCAACCAGAGCAATGACATAGGCTAGGTAAGTATCAGAGTCCACTGAGTTTAATGCAAGTCAGAAGATGTTGGTTCGTGACCCCCTCTTCGTGACCGTTTTTTCGTAGCCCCAGGAACCCCGTCCCTTTTCCACAGATTATATTCTCCGCAGAGATCGGGAATTGGGAAACGGCGAAGGTCACGGCTGATTGTGACCTAGATCACATAGGCCTATTCCACCCCTAACTTCGCCAGCGATTCTTCGAGTAGAGGACCATCGATAATCAGGCGGCGACCGTGGGCCTTCATGTCTTCCAGTTCGTCGAAGGCACGAAAGAGGCGGAGCTTGGCGGCGGCGTACTGTTCTGCTTCGGTGAGGGGGCGTCCGTGAGTGCTTGCCCACAAGATTACCGCGTTTTCAGGTAGGAGGACGCTGACGGCGTACGTGAGCTTCCGATCGGAAGTGACGTCGAAGACGAATTCCGTAGCGGGTGCCTCGGGATCCTTCGCGAGCGCAGCACGCTGGCCGACAAAATAGTACTGATAGACGTATCCCTGAGAGCCAGCGTAGGTCTTCAGACGGCGGACGGTCTTATCGGGAGGCATGTCGATATTATGCGCTTTTTATTAGACCGTTCGATCCGAGAGACGAAAGAGCTTTTGACCGCGAAGTTCGCGAAGAAGAGCCGCGAAGAACGCAGAGAAGAGCAACCGGAAGCGTTCTTCGCGTCCTCCGCGTTCTTTCTTGGCGAACGCACCGCGGTTAAAAGCTTCTTCCAGTAATGATGACCCCGTCATGTCCTTGATGCTGTCTTTCACCGCAGACTAGAGACGACTTAATCAGAACTCCACTAAATCTCTTGCCGAAAGTTGCCGATATCTTTCTTTGCATGATGCCGCAATGGACTTGGATCGCTCTCAGCGCAATGGCGATCGTCGTGATCTCCGATCAATTTCGCATCTACTGGATTCGGTGCAAGTCGAAGAATCGCGAGGAGCTGTTTCAGATTGTCACAGAAAATGCAGCCGACATGATCGCGCTGGTCGACGTCAAAGGGCACCGTCTTTACAACAGTCCGGCATACAAAAGAATTCTGGGATATTCCGCCTCTGAGCTAGGGGAGACATCTTCCTTTGAGCAGATTCATCCGGATGATCGCTTCAAGGTGCTGGAGGCGGCGCACGAAGCGCGGGTCAGCGGAGTTGGGAAGAAGCTGGAATACCGCATCCGGCACAAAGATGGCACGTGGCGGGTCCTGGAATCAGTTGCAGGGACGATCCGAGATGAGAAAGGAGAGGTAGTCAAGCTGGTCATTGTGAATCGCGACATCACGGAGCGGAAGCGAGCCGAAGAGCAAGCTCAACATAATTCCGTTCACGATGGCCTTACCGGGTTGCCGAACCGGCGCCTGTTCCTGGATCGACTGCAGCATTCGTTCGATTGTGCACAGCGCGAAGCGGAACGACAGTACGCTCTCCTGTTGGTGGACCTCGATGCTTTCCGCGTGATCAACGACAGCATGGGTCCTGCAGTCGGCGATCAGGTGCTGTGCGAGATCGGGCGACGCTTGACAGCTTGCCTTCGCTGCGAGGATACGATTTCGCGGCCTCAGGAAAATTTTTCCACGAGAAACGCGATGCTGTCGAGAATGGGCGGAGACGAATTCACTATCCTGCTGGAAGGTACAAGCGATCCGAGCGACGCCATGCGGACTGCGCAACGCATACTATCGGCGATCGCCGAGCCCTTCATGGTTGAAGGACACGAAGTCCGCACCTCCGCCAGCGTGGGAGTTGCGCTGAGCGTGCCCACCCACACCCAGGCCGGGGACCTGCTGCAGGACGCCGACGTGGCCATGCGCCGGGCCAAAGCCCTCGGAGGCGGCCGTTGTGAGGTATTCGATGAAGCGATGCACAGCCGAGCTTCTAACCGTCTGAAGCTGGAGACTGAACTCCGAGAGGCCATCACCAAACATCAGTTCCGCGTATACTACCAGCCCATTGTGCAGCTGGAGACCAGACAGATTGCTGAGTTCGAGGCGTTACTGCGCTGGCAGCATTCCGAAAAAGGACTGATCTCTCCCTACGAGTTTATCGATGCCGCCGAGGATACGGGCCTGCTGCTCTCTGCGGGACACTGGCTGATTCTGGAGGCCTGCAAGCAGTTGCAATCCTGGAGAAACGAAAATCCTACAATGCAACCCGTCACGGTGAGCATGAATCTCTCGGCGAAGCAATTTCTCGACGCTCGCTTTGTCAAAGAACTGCAACGGGCTACCCGCGAGACGGGAATCGAGCCGTCGCGGCTACAGTTGGAGATTACCGAAGCGGTTGCTGCTGCTGATCCTAAGCGGACGGTCGCTGTGCTCTCCGAACTCAAGCAGCTCGGAATTGGGGTAATTTTGGACGACTTTGGGACAGGAAATTCGTCCTTGAACGGCTTGCGACAATTTCCGGTACAAGCATTGAAAATTGACCGATCCTTGATCGTGGCAATGCTGACCGACCGCGGGACTTGCGATACCGTCGAGTTGATCATCCTGCTGGCGCACAAGTTGAAATTGAAGGTGATTGCGGAAGGCATTGAGACCGCAAAACACTGGGAGCGGTTACGCGAGATGGGCTGTGACCTGGGCCAAGGATATTTCTTCTCACAACCGGTCGAGCCAAGAATGGCCGGGAAACTCTTGCGCGAGCCAGATTCACTTGCGCAAGCGAAGTTCGCCAGAGGGTAATCAGATGTCTACCTGCGCGCTGCTTTTATCCCTTTCGTCCCCACACCGTGTCTATACTTTTCTTGCCGGAAGACGTGTCCCGTAACACATGTCGCCAGCCGGCATCGATGCTTACTCCCAAGGCAAAGCATATACGTCATACGACCTGGGCGATTGTCGGTCTTGAGACAGGCGCGGTACTGTTTGTCGCCGGTCTACTGGTGCTCTATTTCAATCCGTTTTGGCACTTTGATGAAGGTGGCTTTCTCGATCGGCGGGTGTATTGGTGGAACGCTGCCGGCGAGATACTGACCGGCGGGGGTTTGTTGGTCGAGGCTTTGGCATTGATAGGGTCTGTGGCCGTGATCGTGTCGCGCTGCTTCAACCAGCGATCGTGGCCCTATGTAGTCGCGGCTCTGTTGGTGTGCTGTGCCCTGATACCGATCAGTGTTGACGGCCTCACTCGCGATCTGGATGTGCACTTCGAGTGGGACGCGGCCGATGGCTTCAGCGTCTTCCGTCTTCAGGGATTGGGCGAAGGGAGCCGAATCTGGCGCGGGGCAGGAATGCCGGTGTGGCAATCGATTGTGGAGATACAGATTCAACCGTTATTGCGCGGCTACTTCAAGGTGAACGATTGGCAGAAGATGAACGGGAATGTCGCCGTAAGGGTGGTCCGGATTTTTCCGATCGCGTGGCCGGTCGCGTTGGGAAGCGGCGGCGAGACCCTCGAAGATCCCGACGAGACTCCGCTGATGAGGGCTGCGGCGCAGGAAGATTTGAAGACGGTGCAGCAGCTGTTATCTGGAAATGGGCGCGCCAATGTGAATGCACTGGACCAGGGCGGCCAAACAGCTCTGATCCTCGCGTGCCGGAATCCGAAGGCGAACCCGGATGTGATCAAGGCGCTGCTTGCTGCCGGTGCAGATGTGAATTTGCGCAGCCGGAACGGCTATGCTGCGTTGACCTGGGCCCGGGCTCGAAATAATGCCGAAGTCATGCGTTTGTTGCGGCGCGCCGGAGCCAGGCCTTAGGCGTACGAACTTCGTGCAGCCTGTGACTGAAGAAGGTCTCTTGTCACCGGCTGCCGTTGCCCGGCGAGACGACCCTCCCATATTCCGAGGCGCGGCTAAGACGGTCGAACATGCGCCAGGCCGCGAGCGAAATTTTGCTGATGGCTTCTTCACCGTCGCGCTCGTTGCTCAGGAATGCGGTCATCACACAAATCACATAGGGACGGCCTTCGACAAAGACGATGCCGGAGTCATTGCGCACGGCTTCGAGGGAGCCGGGCTTGTTGGCGACCTTCAAGTCGGCGGGCAAGTTGCGGGGGATCCACGAATCTTTATTCGTGCTGAGGACCTTGAAGAAATCGGCAATCGATTCCTGGTTGAGTAATTTGCCTCGGTAAATGGCTTCGAGCAGTGTCATCATTTCGCGCGGCGTGGAAATATTCTCGCGGCCTTGCTTGGCGGCTTCGAGATCCATCATCTTGCGGAGCAGGCGAGTGTGCGCAAGCCCGAGGGAATCGAGCATGGCGTTAACATTGTCCATGCCGACGCGGCCAATCAAAACGTTGGCGGCGGAGTTATCGCTGACCGCGACCATCATGGTGGCAAGATCGCGCAGCGTGACGCGGGTGACGCCGGGAGTGAGTCCGCCCATAATGTTGCTGTCGGGGACAAGATCGGAAGCCTGCACAGTATAGAGATCGGTGAGCTTGAGCTTCCCTTGCTGCGCCTGGAGATAGAGGTTGGCGAGCACAGCGATTTTGATTGAGCTGGCTTGCGCGAAGACTTCGTTTTCGTGGAGGAAGAAGTGGTCGCCGGTTTTGAGATCCTCGATGGCAACCCCCATGACGCCGTCGAGGTGCTCGTCAACATTGTGAATGGCGGATTCCAGTTTTTGCCAGAGGACTCTCTGCTTTTCGGACGAGGGAGTCGACGGCGACGAGACCGATGGAGTCTGCGCAAATGCGGTCGTGAGGAGCAGGACAAAACAAGCGAGATGTTTCAAGCAAGCATTCTCCGGGTCCAGCGCGGTCAAGGCCAAAGACAGTTAACCACAGAGGACGCAGAGGAGCGAATCTGATTTCACCTAGTCCGGAGGCCGAGAACAGCGGGAAAACAGCGCTGAGCGCCAGCGACGCTTGCGGTGAGCAGCAGCGGACACTGTCCGCTCCTGATTGTCGTCATCCATCGATCTTCGCCTCGCGCAGTTGCTTCACCGCCGTTTCGGAACTCACCGGCGAATAGTAAACCTCCTTAAAGGTGTAGGAACGAGCTTTGGTCGCGAGGACTGGCATGATCTCGATGTGCCAGTGGTAATCCTCGTCGATGGTCTTCCAATAACCGAGCGTCTTCGAAGGATGCAGGCTGTTGGGTGAGGTGTGCAGCACTAGATGGAAACCTTCGGTGACCGCGCGAATCCGTTGCAGCGTGCGGCGCAGGAGTGCGGCCAGATTTACACGCAGGCCCGGCTTCGACAATCCCGTGCGCTCGAAGGACGCTTCGTGATTGCGGGGCAGAATCCACGTCTCGTAGGGAACACGGGGGGCGTAAGGGCCGATTGCGACGTAGTCACCGCGGGCTTCGATCACACGCGAGGCCTGACGCTCTTCCTGGTTGAGGATGTCGCAGAAGACGCAGCGCTCCTTGCTGACAAAATATTCGCGACCCGCACGAAGTTCGTACAGCACTCGCCGCGGCACAAACAGAGTCGCCGTGATCTGCGAGGTGGGATGGCTGAATTCCTGTCCAGCGCCGGGGCCGAAATCCTTGAAGAGGCTGACATACTTGATGCGCGGGTCGCGCTTGAGGTCCATGATGCGCTCGGCGGCCAGGCGCAGGAACTGTCCGATCTCATCGTCGCTGGCGTGCCACAGATGGCGGTCGTGCCTGGGATTCTCGACCAAAACTTCATGAGCACCGACTGAATCCATGCGATCGTAAATTCCCTCACCGCGGCGGCCGGGCTCGCCTTCAATGTGGTAGAGAGGCTTGGGATGAACCACGGAACGCGCCGACCAACCTACCGAGCTCGGCACCGCGGAGATCACCTGCGTGGCATTGGGCGCGTCGGGACAAAAACGGCAAGCTGTTTCCGCAAGGCCGACAGCGGATGGTTCGTCTCCCGTTATTACCCAGGAACGCGTAATTGGATCTTTGCGGAGTTCCATGAGTTAGGAGAACACTGACACAGAGTTGCGTCAACTGTGATTTCAGCATTGCGGGGTGAGCGTGGTCACAAGAATCGAGGGTTCAGCTTTGTTATAATCCGCGCCAAGCCTCCATCCCAATGAAGCAATGACCGAGCCCTCCACTCCGTTGATGCGGCAATATGCCGCGGTGAAGAAAGAACATCCCACTGCCCTTCTCTTTTTTCGGCTGGGAGATTTCTACGAGTTGTTCTTCGACGATGCGGTTGTGGCATCGAAAGAGCTGCAAATTACGCTGACCTCGCGCAATAAAGAAAAGGGCATTGCGGTTCCCATGTGCGGCGTGCCCCACCACGCGGCCGAAAGTTACATTGGCAAACTCATTCGCAAGGGCTTCAAGGTAGCCATCTGCGAGCAGATGGAAGATCCACGGCAGCAGATGGCCAAGAAATTGGTGCGGCGGGAAGTTACACGGGTGGTGACTCCGGGGACGGCGGCGGATTCCTTGCTAGGTTCTGAGGAGAATAATTTTCTGGCTGCGCTCGCACAGGTGGGTGAACGCGTGGGATTCGCTGCGCTCGATCTTTCCACCGGAGAGTTCCGGGCGACGGAATTTGCCGGGGAAGGCGCTCTGCGGCGCGTGCAGGATGAGCTGGAGCAACTGCGACCGAAGGAATTGTTGTATGGATCCGCGGCGCCACTCTTTGATGCAAAGGCGCTTGATGCAAAAACGTTTGATGTAAAGACGACTGATGCAAAAGCGTTCGAGGCAAGCGCGAGGCGCGGTCAAACTTCGCAAGCTCGAGTGGCTGGGAGCGCGTGTACGGACACGCCGCTCGACGACTGGATCTTCGCGCCCGACCATGCGATTCCGCTGCTGGAGAACCATTTCGGAGTGTTGTCGCTCGAGGGATTTGGACTGGCGGGGCGCACTGCCGCGGCCGCCGCGGCGGGAGCGATTCTCTACTACGTCCGCTCGACGCAACGCGGATCGCTCGATCACGTGGACCGCATCGGTTGGTACGAACGGCAGAACTGTCTTGTGCTCGATGCCGTGACGGTTCGCAATCTCGAATTGATTGAGCCTTTGTTTGCCGGGGCAGATAGCGGCGTAACCCTGTTTCGCTCGATCGATGCCGCGGTCACTCCCATGGGCAAGCGATTGCTGCGGGCGTGGCTGCTGCGGCCTTCGCTCGATCTTTCGGAGATCAATTCGCGCCTTGACGCCGTGGAAGCAGGAGTAAAGGAAACCATTGCGCGGGAGGAATTACGGCGCGCACTCGATGGTGTGCTCGACCTGGAGCGATTGCTGAGCCGCGTGACGCTGGAGACGGCAAATCCGCGCGATGTGCTGGCATTGGCAGCGTCGCTCGCGAAGATTCCTGCAATCAAGACCGTGGTGGGACGGTTAGCTGCGGAACGGCTGAAAACGCTGCATGGATCCCTGGACGAACTTGCTGACTTGCGCGAGCGCATCGAGAAAACAATTGTCCCGGAGCCACCGCTCAGCTTTGCCGAAGGCGGCGTAATTGCGGCGGCTATCGATGGTGATCTCGATGAGTTGCGCGAGCTTTCCCGCAACAGCAAGCGTGTGCTGGCTGAAGTCGAGCAGCGGGATCGGGGACGCACGGGTATTGCTTCCCTCAAGGTCAAGTTCAATTCCATCTTCGGCTACTACATCGAAGTGTCGAAACCAAACCTGCACCTCGTTCCGCAGGATTACGAACGCAAACAAACTCTGGTAGGAGCGGAGCGCTTCACGACGCCCGAGTTGAAAGAATACGAGGCCAAGATTTTGGATGCGCAGGAAAAGATTGTCGAGATCGAGCGCCGGTTGTTCACAGAGCTGCGCACCGCGATTGCAGGCGAGGCAAAGCGAATCCGGCAGACGGCGCTGGCACTGGCAGAAGTGGATGTGCTGGCTTTGCTTGCACATGTCGCAGCACTACGAAATTACTGCAGACCGCAATTTGTTGCCCAGAAGAGCGCGGAAACGAGGCCAGGGTCTTCGGCAGGAGCTTCGCGTGAAGCGGATTCGCAGAGTGACAGCGACTCCGGCGAGCTGGAAATCGTTGGGGGCCGGCATCCAGTGATCGAGCAGCAGGAGATGGCCGGTGGCAGCGAGCGCTTCGTACCCAACGATTTGTATCTGAATGCGACCACGCACACGATTTTGTTGCTGACCGGGCCGAACATGGGCGGCAAGTCTACTTACTTGAGACAAACGGCGCTGATCGTGATCCTGGCGCAGATGGGCTCGTTCGTTCCGGCACGCTCAGCGCGCTTGAGCGTGGTGGACCGCGTGTTTACGCGCATTGGCGCGAGCGACAACCTGGCGCGGGGGCGCTCGACCTTCATGGTTGAGATGACGGAGACGGCGGCGATCCTTCACACCGCGACGGCGCGATCCCTTATTTTGCTGGATGAAGTGGGTCGCGGAACTTCGACGTATGACGGGCTTGCAATTGCATGGGCCGCAATCGAATATCTGCACGCACGCGTGCGCGCAAAGACGTTATTCGCCACACATTATTTCGAGCTTACAGAATTGGCGGAGCAACTTTCTGGGGTGAAGAACTATCACGTCTCGGTGAAGGAAACTGGAGGCGGAATCGCCTTCTTGCGTAAAGTTGAGCCCGGCGCGGCCGATCGCAGCTATGGCATCGAAGTCGCCAAGTTGGCAGGACTGCCGAACGAAGTGATTACGCGGGCGTGCGAGGTGCTGACTGAGCACGAGTCCGCTGAGCGCGAACTGACAAGCAATCTTTCGCCCGGAGCTTCGCCGCCGGCAACGCAGTTGACGATCTTCACGCCGCTGTCACAGCCCGTGCTGGAGAAGCTGCGCGAAGTAGATTTGAACCGGCTCACGCCGCTTGAAGCGCTGAATTTGCTGGCGGAGTTGAAGAAAGAAATCTAAATCATTCACCACGGGAGACACAGAGGCACAGAGAATTCAAATGACGAAATTGGAAGGGCCAACCACAGACGCCGTCGTTAGACTGCATTCGCGAAAGAAAAGCGGGCCGAAGTTGACGATGGCGAAGCTTGATCGAGACACGATTCTAATCGAGGGAGATGCTGCCGCTCTCAGATTTCTCGGACAGTTTATCTTGGCTCATTCCCGTGCGAAGAAGGGCGACTGCCACAATGGCCTCCATCCAAAAGGAGCCGGCAATGCATGGTTTACAAAACAGTCGACTCTTGGCTTCTACCTTCATAAACTCCCGTGCGACGCGGGTCATGTCGCGGGCAAGAAGCTCAATAAGAAATGAGAACAAAGGCGCAGATCGGCCAACTTCTGATCGTCGGCTTCGATGGGACGAAGATGACGGCGCGTCTCAGTTCCCTGCTCACGCGGCTGCGGCCGGCGGGAGTGATGCTTTTTGCGCGGAACATCAAGAGCGCCGACCAGACCTGGCGGCTGCTGCGTGATTGCCAGAAGTGCGTTGCGACTCCGCTGTTTAGCTGCATCGATCTCGAAGGCGGCACGGTAGACCGCTTTCGCGAGGTTCTCGGTGCTGCGCCTTCGGCTGCGGACGTATTCGCGACGGGCGATCACAAACTTTTCCGCAAGCACGGGCAGCTCATTGGAGAGAATTGCCGCGCGCTAGGATTCAACGTTGACTTTGCCCCCGTACTCGATCTTGCGTTCGAAGCCTCGTGCAATGTGATGGGTTCGCGAACCGTTTCGGCGACGCCGCGCGAAACGGTTGCGTATGCGCGCGAGTTTCTCGCCGGACTGCGCGCGGCTGGAGTGCTGGGATGCGGCAAGCACTTTCCTGGTCTGGGCGAGGGCAAGCTCGACAGCCACCACGAGCTGCCCGTAATACAGAAGCGGCTACAAAATCTTTGGGGTGAGGATCTGCTTCCCTACCGCATGCTGCGAGCGCAGATGCCGATGGTGATGATCTCGCACGCGGCATATCCCATGGTCACGCACGACCGGACTCCAGCGTCGCTCTCGAAAATTTGGATTGCAGATATCCTGCGCAAACGCATTGGCTATCGAAATCTAATCGTCTCAGACGATCTGGAGATGGGCGGTGTTTTGTCGGCCGCTCCGGTGGGACAGGCTGCAGTTGAGTTTGTCCGGGCGGGCGGAGATTTGTGCCTGATCTGCCATCGCGAAGAGTACATCGTCGAAGCTTATGAAGGATTGGTGACCACTGCGGAGCGCGACTCGAAGTTCGCGAAGCGTGCGGCCGAAGCAGCGAGGCGCGTGCAGGCGTTCAAGAAGAAGTCGGCGAAGATGATGCGCAGAACGAAGCAGCCGTCCGCCGCTGCAGTGGAAAGGCTTTCGCGGAGACTGTGGGAATTTGGCGAACAAACCCGGCTGGACACTTTGGCTTACGCGGAGAAGAAAAGAGATCTCCAGGAAAAAACGCTGCGGCTGCGCACATGACGAAGACGATGAAAGACAAGATCGTGGCCGGAGTGATGAGCGGGACATCTGCCGATGGGATTAATGTTGCACTGGTGCGGATTAGGAAGCGTCAGGGCCCCGAAGCGGCATCGGCACTTCGCAGAGAGGAGTGTCCGCGCCACATCGAGCTTGTTGGGCACTCCGAATATGCTTATCCAAAGAAGATTCGGTCAGCCGTGCTGGCTGCGATGAATGCTCAACGAGCCAATGTAGCTGATCTGGCGCGGTTAAATTTCTTGCTGGGCGAGCTCTATTCCGATGCGGTGCTTGCCGCTGAGCAACAGTTCCAAGTGAAAGTGCAGCTGGTCGGCTGCCACGGACAGACTATCTATCATCAAGGCCAACTGCGATTCTTCCTGGGCCGTAGAATTGCGGCGACGTGGCAGACTGGCGAGGCGGCAATCATCGCTGCCAGGGTAAAGGCGCCAGTGATTTCGGATTTTCGTCCGGCGGATATGGCGGCCGGGGGGAAGGGCGCGCCGCTGGTTCCCTTCCTCGACTACATGCTGTTTCGCGATACGCGTGTGGGGAGAATCGTGCAGAATATCGGCGGAATCGCAAACCTGACCGTGATCCCAGCCGGCGTAGCCGCGAACGATGTGGTGGCCTTCGATACTGGGCCTGGCAACATGGTGATCGACGCAGTCACCGAGAAAATGTTCGGCAAAGCATTTGATCGGAATGGAACGATCGCTGCATCCGGGAAAGTCTTGGATAAAGTCTTGAGCAAAATGTTGCGGCACGATTTTTTCCGACAAGCGCCTCCGAAGACTGCGGGCCGAGAAGAATTCGGGCGGGAGTTTGTGAACGGGTTCCTGCGAAGCTGCGGGCGTTGCAGGAAGCAAGATGTTGTGACGACTGCCACTGCCCTAACCGCGAGGTCGATTGCCGACGCTGTCGGACGCCTGGCAGTTGAGGATTCAGGCTTCGAAGCAAAGCAGCGATTTCACGAAATGATTCTTTCTGGCGGCGGAGCCAGGAACTCTACGCTGGTCGCCATGTTGCAGCATGAACTGGCGCCGCTCGGGGTGCGCCTGCGATTCTGCGATGAATTTGGCTTGCCTTCGGCGGCGAAAGAAGCTGTGGCTTTTGCGGTTCTGGCGCATGAAACCTGGAACAGGAGGCCCTCCAATGTTCCTTCGGCCACGGGCGCGAAACGACCCGCGGTGCTTGGGAAAATTTCCTACCCATAACACTAAATTAGGATGGTGAACTGTGGCGATTTACATTTCGATGCTTCGCGGAATTAATGTTGGCGGGAATAAGAAAATCAAGATGGATCGACTCCGAAAATCGTTCGAAGCGCTGGGGTTCGAGCAGGTTAAAACTTATATTCAAAGCGGAAACGTAGTATTCAAAACCGGGAGGGTTTCTCCGGTCACGTTGTCGAAGAAAATTGAAGCGAGAATTCTCGCGGATTTCGGTTTCTCTGTTTCCGTCATTTCCAGGACTGTGGATGAAATGACCAAGGCGATTGAAAGCAATCCATTTTTGAAAGAGCCGGGCCTCGATCCGCAAAAGCTTCATGTTGCTTTCCTCTCTGACGCGCCCGCGCCGGAGGCTCTGAAGAAGTTGGAGACGCTGACGACGGCCCCCGACAAGTCGTGCTGTTGCGGCAAAGAAGTTTATCTCTACCTTCCGAATGGAGTCTCCAAGAGCTTTTGGATGAAAACTCCTCTCGACCGCGTGTTGTCAGTCGTCACGACGACTCGCAACTGGAGAACCGTTAACACACTCCACCAGATGTGCCAGGACTGCCAGTGATCGCACGTGGTCGAGTTTTTACGGCTTTCCTCATTCCTGTTTTCGTGTTTTCGCTCCTTTCTTGCTCTAGCAAACCGGATGCCAACACCCTCGTGATGGTGATTCAATCGAGCCCCACAAATCTGGACCCACGAGTGGGCCTCGATGGGTCGTCGGAACGCATCGACAGTTTGATTTTCGATGACCTGCTCTCGCGTGGCGACAATCTCGATGTCGCACCGGGACTCGCTGAGCGTTGGGAAATTCCCGATCCCCTCACTTACGTCTTTCACCTGCATCACGGAGTGAAGTTTCATGACGGCCGCTTGCTCACCTCACGCGATGTGAAATGGACATTCGACACCCTGCTTCAGGGAAAGGTGCGCAGCACGAAAACGGCGGTTTACCGCTTTGTCGATCATGTCGATACGCCGGATGATTTCACCGTGATCTTTCACATGAAAGAACCGACGGCGACCCTATTGTGGAATCTCGCCGACGGAGCGATGGGGATTGTGCCTTACGGCAGCGGAAGCGAAATGTCGGCGCACCCGATCGGTTCGGGACCATTCAAGTTCGTCAGTGCCGAGTCCGACAAAGAAGTTATCCTCGAGTGCAACGACAATTACTGGGGCGAGAAGGCGAAGCTGACTCGTCTGCGTTTTGCCATCGTACCCGATGCGACCACGCGCGCGCTCGAACTCCGCAAAGGCAGCGCCGACGCAGAGATCAATGAGCTGACGCCCGATATGGTATTGACCCTCGAGCACGATCCGTCTCTGGCCGTGGAACGCGCTCCCGGAACTGTGCTGGCCTACCTGGCATTCAACTTGCGCGATCCGATTTTGAAAGATGTTCGTGTGCGGCAAGCCATCGCGTACGCACTCGACCGGCAGCCGATGATCGAGTATTTGTGGCGAGGCGAGGCGCAACCGGCTCGCAGTATCCTTCCACCACAAAGTTGGGCTTTCGATGGCCAGGTACCATCGTACGACCACGATCCCGGCAAGGCGCGCGAGTTGCTCGATGCTGCGGGCTATCGCGAGGTGAATGGAGTCCGTTTTCACATCACGATGAAGACCTCGACGGACGAGAACACGCGGCTAATGGTGGCTGTGATACAGCAACAATTGCGCGAGGTGGGAATCGCGCTGGATATTCGCAGCTTCGAGTTCGCCACGTTTTTTGCCGACGTGACCCATGGGGCATTTCAGCTTTATGGGCTGCGCTGGATTGGGGGCAACGAAGATCCCGACATTTTCGAGTATGCGTTTCACACGGCAAAGTTTCCGCCAAACGGCGCCAATCGCGGCTATTATTCGAATCCGCGACTGGATGCCCTGATTGATCAGGCTCGCCGCGAGGTCGATCCAAAGCTGCGCAAACCAATCTATGCCGAGGTGCAGCGCATTCTGGCCGCGGAGCTACCCTACATTGACTTGTGGTATTTGGATAACGTTCTCGTGCATAACAAGCGCGTCGTGAATCTGAAATTGAATCCGGCGGGAAATTACGACTTTCTCCGGACCGCCGAGTTGGCGCCTTCAACGCCATGAAGATTGACGAATGGATGCCGAAGTACAACGTAAGCGCATGTTATTCGATTCTGGTGCGTGCATCGGTGGAGAAAACCTCAGCGGCCCTGGAGAGTGCCAGGTTTTCAGATTTGCCCATCGTTCGACGCCTGATGCGGCTTCGCGGTTACCGCATGGACGGCAACATTGATCGCAACAGGGCGACGGGATCCGAATTGTCCAACTCGTCCAACCTCAACCGCCGCCCCTATGGTGCCTTTCTAGAACTTTCAACCGTTCCGCAACAGGAGGTTGTTCTGGGTATTGCGGGGCGGTTCTGGAGACCCGACGGCGGCATTGTTCGGGACCTCCGCCCGAACGAGTTCGTGGATTTTCACCGCGAGGGGTTCGCCAAAGCGGTGTGGACCTTCTCACTGGCACCCGCAGATGGCGGCACGCAGCTTGGAACGGAAACGCGGGTACGCACTTTCGGCCGTTCGGCAACCTTGAAGTTTCGAGCGTATTGGCTCCTGGTTGGTCCTTTCTCCGGTCTGATTCGCAAGGCCATGCTGCGCGAGGTCAAGCGAATCGCCGAGCGGTCCCCTGCCTGAACTCGCGTGTTACCATCGAATTACGCTCACTTCTCTTCTCATGCGAATTCTTTTTATCGGCGACATTTTTGGACGCCCTGGGCGCGCGATCGTTAAGGATCGGTTGCCAGGGATTGTCCGCGATCAGGCTATCGACCTTGTGATCGCCAACGGCGAAAATTCGGCTGCAGGATTCGGCATCACGCCCGCGCTGGCGGAGGAATTGTTTGAGCTGAATATCGACGTCATCACCACCGGAAACCACGTCTGGGACAAGCGGGAAATCCTCGATTACTTTCAGATGGTCGAAGGCAATGGCCATAGTCCGGCACATGGTCCCGCACGGCGTGTCCTGCGTCCAGCGAATTATCCCGCGGAATTGCCAGGCTGGGGTGTGTACCAGGGACATAAGGGAAAAATTCCTTATGCTGTGATCAACTTGCAGGGGCGGGTGTTCATGGCATCGAACGACGATCCATTTCGGACCGCCGATCAGCTTTTGCAAAAGATCGAAGCCAAAATAATTTTTGTTGACTTCCACGCGGAGGCCACTTCGGAGAAGATTTCTCTGGGATGGTATCTTGATGGACGCGTGACGGCGGTGGTGGGCACGCATACGCACGTACCCACGGCGGATGAGCGCATTCTGCCCAAGGGAACGGCGTACGTTACCGATGTCGGCATGACCGGCCCCTACGATGGGGTGATCGGCGTTAAGAAGGAATTGGTGGTCAACAAGTTTCTGAATGGTATGCCGGTGCGCTTTGAGCCGGCCACGGGCGATGTCCGGCTCTGCGCCGTGGTGGTGGATGGCGACGAGAAGACGGGCAAAGCTCGCGATATCGAGCGCCTGATGCTGAGTTAAAGTCGGTATCCTGCAAGAAAGTTGTCCCGTCACGTTCCCAAGGTGCTGTCCACCTCATTACCTAACAGTTAAACCCAAAGGTACGTTGCCCTAATAGCTCTCTGCGGGTGGCGAGGGGCAAGGTAGAATCGAGCAAATGCGATCTGCGTTGTCCATGCTTGCCGCTTGTTTTCTGGCGATCGCTGCTGTTGCGTCATTCGCCGACGATTCGACAGCGAACGCTCCGATAATTTCTTGCGGCAACGGTGTGCCCGGCGGAGTTAATTGCATAGCTTCCAGCAACGATCTCAAGCGGGCGCACAGTGCTTACACTCGCGGCCGGAAACTACAGGAACACCGGAACCTGGAAGAGGCCCTTGCGCAGTTTGACGAGGCCACGCGGCTGGCTCCGCGAAATATGTTGTTTCTGTCGGCACGGGAGGTCACGAAGTCACAGTTGGTGTTTCAGCACACGGAGCGCGGCGACGCGTTTCTGGAAAATGCCAAGCGAGAGCAGGCAGTGGCCGAGTTCCGGGCTGCACTGAACCTCGATCCAGACAACCCATATACTCAGGAGCGGCTCTCGGAAGCGTTGCGCGACCCGGCGACTACCCATCTCAGCGGATTGTCGTGGACGCTAGCCGACTCTGAGGAAATCAATCTACAGCCAAAATCTGAGCGGGCCACCTTCCACTACCGTGGCGACGTTCGCGGATTGTTCACTGAGTTAGCTTCGGCTTACGGCGTTAAGGCGCAATTTGACGATTCGGTTGTGGCCAAGACGGTGCGATTCTACGTGGATGACGTCGACTTCTTCACCGCTCTGGAACTGGCCGGCAAGGTCAGCAAGTGCATGTGGACGGCACTCGACTCTCACCAGGTGCTGATCGCGGCGAATACTGCAGAGAATCATCGGCAATTCGACCGGCTCTCGCTGGCGACTTTTGCGGTGCCGGGAGCCACCACTCCGCAACAAGTCACTGAGATGGTTACATCGCTGAAGAGCATCTGCGAATTCCAGAAGATCAGCACAGGGCAAGGGGGGACGCTCGAAGTACGGGCGCCGCAGTCGATGCTGCGAGCCTGTACGCAACTGCTGAATCAGTTGACCACGGAGCGTCCGCAGGTGGCGCTCGATATCGAGATTTACCAGATCAGCCACAACTTCACTCGCGAAATCGGCATGCACATCCCGGATACTTTCAACCTGTACAACATTCCGGTGGCTGCCCTGGCGGCGCTCGGCGGACAAAGTATTCAGTCGCTGGTCAACCAGCTCATTTCTTCCGGAGGCATCAATCAGGCCGGCAGTTCGTCGCTGTCAGGGCTTCTGGCGCAACTGCAGAACCAACAGAATGGCATCTTCAGCCAACCGCTGGCGACTTTTGGCGGGGGCAAGACGTTCTCCGGGCTCAGCCTCGATCACCTAACGGCGGCGCTTTCCCTGAATGAGTCGTGGGCGCGCAGCTTGAGCCGGGCAACCCTGCGCGCGTCGCAAGGGAATGAAGCAACTTTCCATCTGGGCGAGCGCTATCCCATCCTGAATGCTTCCTTCGCGCCGATCTTTAATTCTCCCCAAATTGCCGGAGTGTTGGGAAATCAGAGCTTCGTCCCGCCCTTTCCATCGGTTAGTTATGAGGATCTGGGACTCAGCATTAAGGCGAAGCCGGTGATCCACGGCAACGGTGAGGTGAGCATGAGTCTCGAATTGCAGGTGCGCTCCCTGACCGGACAGAGCGCAAACGGTGTGCCGGTGATTTCCAACCAGGAATATAAAGGCAGCATCCGGCTGAGGGATGGCGAACCGGCAGTGGTGGCGGGAGAAATTACCACCAACGATGAGCGCACAATGGCCGGAATTCCCGGCATTGCAGAGATTCCCCTCGTGAATCAAGCCCTTACCGACAACACTCGAATGAAAGAGGACGATGAATTGCTCATTATGATCACGCCGCACGTCCTCGATTTTCAGCACGCGGCTACGGATGAGATTTGGCTGAGCGAGAAGTAGCGCTTTTTGAACGATCGCTACTTCCCTTCTTTCGCGCCTTCCTTCGCGGCGAAATCCACCAGACCTTTCAGACTGGCGGCAGGAACCTGACTGACATTTCCAATGCTGCGGCCGTTGATGAAAAGAGTCGGAGTGCCAGTTACGTTCACGGCCTTGCCCAGAGCCAGGGAAGCGTCCACGTGCGCTTTGGCTACGGGAGTGGCGGCGCAAGCGGCAATGTCGGCGCCTTTCAAGCCCGCGGCATCGGCTAGCGCGGTTAGTTTTTCGTCCGCGTTTTCGGCTGTGATGTCGGCCTGGGCTTCATAGGTCTTCGCAATGAACTTCCAGAACGCATCGTTCGAGGCTTGCGCGACACAGTCGGCGTAGGCGGCGCCCTTCGCCGCCCAGTTGTGCATCTCGAGAGGAAAATTCTGAAAGACGAAACGTGCGTTGGGTTCGGATGCAATGAGCGCTTCGATGGCGGGTTGCGCAGCTTTGCAGGCGGGACACTGCAGATCACCGAACTCCACGACCGTGACCTGTGCATTTTTCGGTCCGCGCGATGGGCCGGCGATGCCCTTCTCCAGAATCTTCTTCGCGGGCTCGAAGGGCTTCGCGCCGAACGGAATAATTTCTCCGACCACGGCATGTTCGCCGTCTGCGGTGACGAAGAACCGGCTGAGCTGCTGGCCCTGCTGGCTGGCAAGAATCACATTGACCTCCGCCAAACCGGGTACCGGTGCCGGCCGGATGCTGGAAATCTTCCAACTCACGTCGGGCTCGTAGCCGAAGGTCGCGTGCATAAAAGCGTCGACGGTGGCTTCGGAGGGAAGATTGACGGCGGGCGCGAGGGCTGATTTGTCCGCGGATTTGGCTGCGGTAGAGGATTGAGTTGTGGCCACTCCGCACGCCAGCAATAGAATGAGTATTAAATTAAGAGAACTGCGCATTGGTTTCCTTTCAATTCAGTTGTGAAGCAGGACGCACTGGGAATCTCTGACGAATCGTCTCGGATCAACCCTTGTTGGACCAATCCCGAGTAGTCGTTGTCAAACCTCGCTCTTCGCAGCGATCGGAAAACGGCGACCGTAGCCAAATGCTTTGGGAGAAATCTTAATGCCTGGGGCTGCCTGCTGGCGCTTATACTCGGCGCGATCGACCATTCGGACCACGCGGCGCACTACCTCTATGTCAAAGCCGCGATCGGCAGCGATCTGTTCAGCCGAGTGCGCATCTTCGACATAATCGTCGAGGACAGCATCGAGAATCTCGTAAGGCGGCAGCGAGTCACTATCTTTCTGGCCGGGGCGCAACTCAGCGGATGGCGGCTTCTCCAGCGTGGCCTGCGGAATTACCGGGTGGCGTGAATTCACATAATGACTCAGCCGATACACCAGCGTTTTCGGCACATCCGAGATAACTGCGAGTCCGCCCACCATGTCTCCATAAAGTGTACAGTAGCCCACGCCCAGTTCACTCTTGTTGCCGGTGGAGAGCACGATCGCGCCGAACTTGTTGGAGAGAGCCATCAGCATCGTTCCCCGGGCACGGGATTGAATATTTTCTTCGGTGACGTCTTCTTTCTGACCGGCAAAAACATTCTGCAAGGTTTTCCGGTAGGCTTCAAAGGCGCAGTTGATCGAAAGCAACTCAAAGCGGATGCCAAGATTGCCGGCGAGGGTACGGGCATCGTCGATCGATCCAGGAGACGAATACGGGCCGGGCATGCCCACGCCGATTACGTTCTCAGGCCCTACAGCGTCGGAAGCGATCACCGCAGTGAGCGCTGAATCAATGCCTCCGCTAAGGCCGATGATGGCTTTTTGAAATCCGCACTTACGCATGTAATCGCGAGTGCCCAGGACCAGGCCCGCGTATACGCTAGCTTCCTCGCCATCGATCTGTAGATGAAGATCCCCGGTTAGAGTTATGGAATCGAAGTAGATCAGATCCTGTTCAAACGAACTGCCTTGCGCGACAATCTTGCCTTCGGCATTGAGGACGATGCTGGAGCCGTCGAAGATCAGGCTGTCATTGCCTCCGACCTGATTGACTAATGCCACCGGAACTTTGTGATGGCGGGCGATCGCGGCCAGCATGTCGCGGCGCAACTCGCGTTTGCCGATCCAAAAGGGGGACGAAGAGATGTTGAGAACGAAGTTGCCTCCGGCGCGAATAAGCGCCTCAATGGGATCGACGGTGTACAGGCGTTTGGGCCAGAACAGCTTGTCGTTCCAAGCGTCTTCGCAGATCGTAAGCGCCATTCGATTGCCGCAGAAAGAGAACAATGTCTGGCTCTTGGCGGGGGCAAAGTTGCGCATCTCGTCGAAAACGTCGTAGGTGGGCAACAGCATCTTCGACTGCAGGAAGGCGATTTTGCCGTCTTGCAAGAGGGCGGCTGAGTTCATTACGGATTTGCCGGTTTCGGATTCGACAGGAGTAACCAGGCCGCAGATGACGGAAATGCCGCTGGTGGCGGCGGCGATCTGTTCTGCCGTCTCGCGATTACGCGCGACGAAAGATGGACGCTCCACCAGATCGCGCGGCGGATATCCGCAGACTGACAACTCGGGGAACAGGATCAGTCCCGCGCCGCTGGCCTGCGCCCGGCGGGCAAATTCGACGTGCAGGGCGGCGT
This sequence comes from Candidatus Sulfotelmatobacter sp., assembly GCA_036844925.1. Lineage (GTDB taxonomy): Bacteria > Acidobacteriota > Terriglobia > Terriglobales > Acidobacteriaceae > Sulfotelmatobacter. The sequence goes on along the minus strand of DAIUEW010000031.1, from coordinate 30,084 downwards.
TGCCGGAGAAGTCTCCGACCGTGGGGTTGATTTGGCCGAGCGCGATCTTCACTCATTCAGTCTAAAGCCAACCGGAGCGGAGGCCAAGTCGGGCTTCATGCTTCGACGGCTGAACTTGTCTGACCTCTATTCTGATCTCTATCAGGATTTGAAAAGAGCTGGTCGGCACAGGAGCAGTTCCGTGAAATTGACCGAGGCTTCCTGCGTAGATTAGGCTCATCTTTCTTCTTCTGCTGTCTCAGATCAATGCTGTCTCAGATCAGCCTTGCGGAGGCCATGTGTCCCAATCCGTTCGCATTAGTCTGGCAATCGCATTCCTCGCCCTTCCAAATTCACTTTCTGCGCAGGATCGCCGGCCTGAGAACGGATCGATCTCGCTTCCCACCAGCAAAACCTTGACGATCCCTTCACCGGGTCGCATTGGAAGCACCAACAGTTTTCCCGCTACCATCGCGTTGAGCCCGGACGGGCGCTACGCCGCTCTTCTGAATGACGGATATGGCACGCAAGAGACGCTGGCCGCGCAGTCGATTGGCATACTCGATCTCAAAACGAATCAGCTCATCGATTATCCTGACAAGCGCTTCGGCGATCACGCGCACCAAAGCTATTTTCTCGGCCTTGTCTTCGGCTCCGATGGCAAGCATCTCTACGCATCGGTCGGTTCGGTCACCGATGCTACGGGAGAGAAGCCGGGTGATACTGGCAACGGCATCGCCGTCTATGGTTTCGCCGGCGGCACGGTCACGCCCGAGCGCTTCATCGCGATTGAGCCCCAGTCGCTCGAAGCGGGCAAGAAAGTTGCCCTCGAACTGCAAAAGACTCCCCCCGGAACCGCGATTCCTTATCCCGCTGGATTGGCGCTCGTTTCCGAATGGGGTCGCGAGCGGCTGCTCGTGGCCAACAATCTTTCCGATAACGTCGTGCTGCTCGATGTCGCGAGCGGCAAGGTGTTGCAGCGGTTCGACCTCAGCACAAACGATCTGGTGCCATCTTCGTTTCCTTATACCTGCGTAGTCACGCGCGATGGCCGCCGTGCCTGGTGCAGCTTGTGGAACGCATCGCAAGTCGCGGAGCTTGATTTGATCGGTGGCAAAGTCGTGCGCCGGATCAAACTGAAGGACCCAGAAGATCCGATAGCGCCGGGATCGCATCCCACGGCGATGCTGCTCAGCCGCGATGAGAAGTCGCTCTATGTTGCGCTGTCAAATATCGACACGGTTGCTGTAGTCGCGACCGAGACGGGCGTTCCGTTTAATCTGCTGCACACCACCACCAAGAACCAGACTTTTATGGGAACTTATCCGATGGCCCTGACCCAATCCTCCGATGGCAATCGGCTGTTTATCGCCGATGCCTCGCTCGACGCGGTTGAAGTTCTCGATGTGTCCGCCGTTGCCCACGGCCCTGTCAACGACACAGTATCTTGGGGGGCGCTGGGCTTCATTCCTACCGACTGGTATCCCAGCGCGCTTGCGGTTCAAGGTGACGATCTGTTTATCGCCACCGCCAAGGGCCAAGGCGCGGGTCCAAACAAGGTCATGGGCAAAACCGCGTGGGAGATCAAACACCACGATCATCCCTACATTCCAACGCTGGTGCGCGGATCAATTGCGCGGCTTAATATTCCGTCGACTCTGGGCAGGCTTGACGAACTCACCAGCATCGTCGAGCAGGAAAACCTGCTGCACAACGATCCTGGAACGATACAGTTTGCTGCCGGTAAGAATCCCATCAAGCACGTAATTTATGTGATCAAAGAGAACCGCACGTACGATCAAATCTTGGGCGATCTCAAAGTCGGCGATGGCGATCCGTCGCTGACGCTTTACGGCGGTGACGTTACGCCCAACGAGCACAAGCTCGCTTTGCAGTTCGGTGTTCTCGATAACTTTTATGATAGTGGAGAGGTTTCCGGCGACGGCCATCTATGGTCAACCGCCGCCATCACCAGCGATTACAACGAAAAAACCTGGCAGATCGCCTACCGCGGCAAAGAGCGAACCTACGACTTTCAGGGCACGGTCGCCGGTGAATATCCTCTGGAGCAGAAGCAGCCTGACATCGACGATCCTGCCACCGGCTTCCTGTGGGACAACGTCGCTCGCCACGGGCTGAGCTACCGCGATTACGGGGAATACGTAAGCGCGGTATGGTGCAACAAAGTCCGCAAGGCGGAGTCCCCGCAGCAAGGAACTCCGTCGGCGCAGGAAGCGCCTTGTCCGCGGACGGAAGTCAACAAAGGTGAAAAGCTGGCGGCGAATGTAGGCGACCCTCACGGGAGTACGAGTCCATATCCATGGCCTGTGCCGCTGTTCAATCGGGCCAAGCCTACGAAGGCAGTGCTGCGCGATCATTTTGATCCGCTGTATCCTGATTTCAACACGGATTATCCCGATCAGCTTCGCGCCGACGAATTCATCAACGAATTCGCGGCCTGCGTGCATGCTCGCGAACAGAATGAAAGCGCCGATTTCCAGCTTCCAGCCTTCGTGTTGCTTTATCTTCCTGACGATCACACCGGGGGCACGCGCGCGGATCGGCCGCGTCCTCCGGCCTCGGTCGCGGATAATGATCTCGCCCTGGGTCGGGTCGTCGAGGCGGTTTCGCACAGTCCTTACTGGGACGACACCGCTATCTTCGTCCTCGAAGATGACGCACAAAATGGTGCCGACCACGTGGATGCTCACCGATCGATTGCCTTCGTCGTCAGCAAATATTCGCCGGGATCAACCGATGCGCCTTACGTCGATCACCGTTTCTATACGACGGTCAATATGATTCACACGATGGAGATGCTGCTCGGCCTGCCTCCGATGAATCAGAACGACGCCTACGCCCCGGTGATGGGGCCGATGTTTTCCGGCGCGGGCAACCAGCCGCCGTTCCAGGCCGACTATCGCAATCTCAAGAATGGCCTGATCTACGAGACCAACAAGGGCAACGCTCCGGGCGGGAAAGAATCGGCAAAGATGGATTTCTCGCGCCCTGACGCGGCCGGAGCCACAAGACTCAATGAAGTTTTGTGGCGCGATCAGAAAGGTGACGCGCCCATGCCAGCGCCCAGGCACGTGCTCTTTCCAGCAGGCGGCGACTAGTGGAAGAAACTGAGCCAACCTGAACCAGAACGGGAAATTACGGCCGCAATTCCAAATCCGGACGCACCCAGTTCTGAACTGATTTCACTTTCTGCCGATAGTTCTCTCATGAGCCAAATCATGCCCGAGCCACGCACGCCGGTCATGATTCAGGTCGAAGTGACATGGGAGGATCAGAACGGAGCTCTGCAGGGAATCCGCGCGCGAATGGAGGACAAGTCCTCCGGTGGGGCGTGTATTCGGGTGAAGACGCCGATCGAGCCAGGCTCGAAGGTCAGAATTCAGTGGCGCTTCGAACAGTTCTCCGGCATTGTGAAGTACTGCCGCAGCGAGGGGCGCGAATACCTTGTCGGCATTCAGCGAGACGCTACGAAGAGTTTGATCACCGAGCCTATTCGCGCAGACATCCCGGCGCGGCAAGCGAGCGCCGCCCCCGTACTGACAATAGACAAAATACAGAGTCCGACGAAGCGGCCAAAGAGCAGCTCGGAAGAAATTCCGATTGCCCGGCGGAAGGCGGAGGGTCAGCCGATGAGACGTACCGGTTATTCGACGGCCCCGGTTCCCCGCGGGTTCGGTCATGGAAGAGCCAGCCGAGAGAGGCACCACGCTTCGCGGCTCCCGGAATCTTCGCAGCGTCACAAAGTCGATACTCGACCCGTTCAGCTCCCGACCCAAAGTCCAAAACAAAAGGACGCCGGCAAGGAAAGGAAACCTATGGGACACAAATGGTTCCAACTGGCGACTTGGCGCGACAAGAAAGTCGACCTCAGCCCAAGCCATGACGAATTCGGCGGCACAAACGAGAAGGAGAGTCTTATGCATCCCACAACTCAATCTACGGAAAGCGATTCCACGCATTCTGCTCGCGAGGTCCCAACCTTTGAAATCGAGCTATTGTCGACAGAAGACGTTTATCGCGCGGCCGGCATTACGAGTCCGCGAAAGGGATACGGAGTTAACAAGGTAGTCGAGATGCTGAGCAGCGAATACATCCGCGGGCTCTCGCAGGAACTGAAGAAGGCCGCGGTGCTAATGGCTCTCGATGCGGCTGGTGTCTCGGTAGAGCTGGTGCAGCGCGACGCCAAAGCGCGTCACGATGCTCTCGACAGCTATGAGACCGAGCAAAAGAAACAGGCTGAGGCCGAGTGGGCGAGAAAGGCGGAAGCCATCACCAAGGTGCAATCCGAACTGGAGAGCATAAAAGCTCACTACACAGCGCGCATTAGCCGCGACATGGAAGCATTGGCCAGAGACAAGGCTCGGTTCAGCAGTTGGGTCACGATCAAACAACAAGAGGCCCAAAGCATGTCGGAAGCCGTGGAGCTGTGTATGAAATCGCAAGTGTCGCAAGCGGCCAGTACGCCAGCTGCGGGATCGAGTATGGCGGCGACCGCGGTCGGCGGTTCCGGTGCCAAACCATAGCCCTCTCAGTCTGATCATCATCAAAATCAAATTCGCGGAGCACACGTGACAATTCCTGCCCGCGATTCTTGTCTTCTCAAGACTGAACGTTTCCTCAGATGCACTGAATTTTCACTTCATGGAGCGTTCTGCGTGGGCATCGCCCGCCCAGTTCGCCCAGGGAGGTCTGCGAAGGCTCAGACGCCGGAGGCGCGCGTCGAGCCCTCGTGGCTGGGCGAGGGGCCGGAATGCTCCTCGGTGCTCACGTTGTGGCGGACATCCGATCCCTGTACCCAGAAGATGACGTCCTCTGCAATGTTGGTGGCGTGGTCGGCTACGCGTTCGAGATTGCGGGCTATCAGCAGCGCATCCAGGGCCTGGCGGACCGCTTCCGGACGCTGGTTCATCGTCTTCACCAACTGGATGAAGGCGTCGTCTTTCATGCGATCGACTACGTTATCCATTTCGAGGACGGCCTGCGCGAGTTCCACTTTGCCTTCGATAAATGATTCAAGCGCGCGGCGAACCATGGCGCTTACAGCGGCGCCCATGCGCGCGATGTCGACTGGCAAGTCGACGGCCGGGAGGTCTACCATGTCCATCACACGCTCGGCAATGTTTACGGCCTGATCGCCGACGCGCTCGAGGTCGGAATTGATCTTGGTGACGGCCAGAATGAAACGCAGATCGACGGCCATGGGTTGTTGCATGGCGAGAAGATCGAAGGCGGCCTCGTCGATTTCGCGCTCTGAATTGTTGATGAGGCTCTCGCCTTCTAGAACCAAATGGCAACGAGTGAGATCGCGATCAATGTAGGCCTGGCGGGCCCGATCGACAGCCTGTTCCGCCAGTCCGCCCATGCGGAGCAACTTCTGGCGTAGATCGTCGAGGCCCTGTTGAAAACGCGTGCGCATTATCCGAACCTTTCTTAATGTTCTACTTTACTATTTGCCTTAACGATCTGCATTATCCAAATCGGCCCGTGATGTAATCTTCCGTCTTCTTGTCTGACGGCTTGGTGAAGATTTTTTCCGTTTTATCGAATTCAATCATGCGGCCAAGCAGGAAGAAACCGGTAAACTCGGCGACGCGGGCGGCCTGTTGCATATTATGAGTCACTATTACTATCGTATACCGCTCTTTGAGCTGAAAGATCAACTCTTCAATCTTTCCGGTGGATATGGGATCGAGCGCGGAGCAGGGCTCGTCCATGAGCAGAACCTCGGGTTCAACGGCGAGAGCGCGAGCGATGCAGAGGCGCTGCTGCTGGCCGCCGGAAAGGCTGGCGCCCGACTTCTTGTGAACGTAATCTTTTACTTCTGTCCACAGCGCGGCGGAGTCGAGCGAACGCTCCACAATCTCGTCGAGCTTGCGGCGATCATGAAAACCGTTCAGCTTTAAGCCAGAAGCAACATTGTCATAGATCGACATCGTGGGAAACGGATTTGCTTTCTGAAAAACCATTCCTACGCGGCGGCGAAGCTGCGTGGGCGAAGTGCCGTCGTAAGCGTCGATTTCACCAATGCGGACGCTGCCGGTCACTCGCGCTTCGGGAATGGTTTCGTGCATGCGATTCAAGCAGCGGATGAATGTAGACTTGCCGCAACCCGAGGGACCAATCAACGCGGTTGCGTGATTTGCCGTGACGGTCAGACGAATTTCGTATAGCGCCTGAGTCTTGCCGTACCAGGCATTCAGGTTTTCGACCTGGATTCCAACACCCATAAATTATGCCGCTCCGAAAGTACCACGGCGAACCGCGAATCGCACCGCCGCGATAGCGCCGACAATAAGAACGATGAGCACCAGGGCTCCGGCCCAAGCTTGGCGGTGCCATTCGTCGTAGGGAGAAATAGCGTAGCTGAAAATCTGCAGCGGCAGCGCGGCGGTCGGCTGATCCGCACGCAAATTCCAGAATTGATTTCCGAAGGCAGTGAAAAGCAACGGCGCAGTCTCCCCTGCAACCCGGGCAAAAGCCAGCATGATTCCGGTAATCACGCCCGAGGTGGCGGTGCGCAGAGTGATAGAGAGAGTCGTCCGCCAGCGCGGAATGCCTAAGCCATAGGCGGCCTCGCGCAATGCCTGCGGCACCAGCAGCAGCATCTCTTCGGTGGTGCGGGTGATGGTCGGAATCATCATGATGGCAAGCGCGACTCCCCCGGCTAACGCGGAAAAGTGCCGCTGGGAGAGAACAACGATAGCGTAGGCGACGATGCCGATTACGATCGAGGGTACGCCGTTCAGCACGTCAGCAGTGAAGCGAATGGCATCGCCGAAACGGTTGCGTCCGAACTCGGCGAGGTAGACCCCGGCACCGACTCCTATGGGAACTCCCAGGACACTCGCCAAAGCGAGGATGAAGGCAGAGCCAACGATCGCGTTTGCCATTCCGCCGCCGGCCTCGCCAACCGGCCTCGGGGTTTGGGTGAGAAAGGCCCAGTTAATCGACCCGATGCCACGATAAACGAGATAGGCGAATATTGCGAACAGCGGCACCAGCACCAGAACTACCGTAAGCACAGCCGCGCCGGTCATGACGTGGTCGATGATGCGCCGGTGCAGTGCGATATCTGGAACGGTGCGCTGCGTCGAAACTTTGTCCCTGTCAGGCATGAGCGCTCGCAGGCTGGCCGCGCGTGACTGTCCAGACCAGCAATCGCGCCAGCGCGTTGACCACAATCGTGACCAGGAAAAGAGCCAGGCCAATCTCGATGAGAGCTGAGAGATAAACGTCGCCTGTGGCCTCGCTGAACTCATTGGCCAGAACGCTCGCCATGGTATAGCCGGGTGCAAACAAAGATTTCGCAATCTCGGGCCGGTTGCCGATCACCATAGTCACGGCCATGGTTTCTCCCAAGGCGCGGCCCAATCCGAGAATTATTCCGCCCATGATTCCGGCGCGCGCATTGCGCAACACGCCCACACGAATCATCTCCCAGCGCGTGGCGCCGAGGGCGAGGGCGGCCTCGCGCTGATGCTGGGGCACCACCAGCATCACTTCACGCGTGATCGAAGAGATAATCGGGATGATCATGACGGCCAGGATGATTCCCGCAGCCAGCATGCTGATGCCGTACGGCGGTCCCTCAAAAAATCCGGTCCAGCCTAAAGTTTTTGATAAGAAAGGTTGCACGTAGTTGCTGAGAATTGGCACCAGCACAAAAATTGCCCACAGACCGTACACCACGCTGGGAATCGCAGCCAGTAATTCTACGAAGAACGAGAGTGGACCGCGAAGCACGGGCGGACACATCTCGGTGGTGAAGACTGCGACACCAATCGACAGCGGAACCGCGATGAGCAGTGCGAGAAACGAGGAGACCAAAGTGCCGTAAACGAATGGCATCGCGCCGAACTTTTCGTTCACTGGATCCCAATCGTGGCCAGCGAAGAATTTAAATCCAAACGCGTGCCAGGAAGGTCCGGAGCGCAGCACCAATTCGTAGACAATCAGTCCCAACGTACCCAGCACGGCTAGACCGCACAGCAGCATGGAGAATTTAAAAATTCGATCGCCAAATTCGCTGTCCGACCCGCGGAGGATGGGAGCGGCTGCCGCTATCGAAACCACGTCACTAACCTTCTTTGTTTCAGTAGGTTGCGGAGGAGGCATATCAGGCCGATGTAAGGCAGGGTTGGCCATGCGCCATTACCGTAACAGAATCCTGTTAACAGGATGTTAAAATGGCCTGGCTTTTCATGGTTGCCTTTTGGCGCGCAAGCCTGTATTTTCATCTCCCGAATCGATTCTCCTATGTCGGTCGATCCAAAGCGTAGCCGGGTTGTTTTCCAGAGGCTTGAACGCGACTTGATCAAGCTTTCGTCGAAGCCCCGGGCGGACAACGTGCATGGCTTCCGCACGGCGACGCGCCGCCTGCAGATTCTGTTGGGTGAGCTTTCTCCAAAGCTCGATCGGAGTCAGAAAAAACTGCTCAAGCTGCTGGGCCGCATCCGCAAGCGGGCCGGCAAGGTGCGCGATCTGGATGTTCAACTGGCGGCACTGCGCAGCTTGAAAGTTCCGCGAGAGCCCCGGCGGAAAACGCAGTTGGTGAACCATCTGATTGAGCTCCGCGGACGGCAGGAAAGGAAACTGCGGAAGGCGGTTGGGAAAGAAATTGTGCGTGAAATTCGCAAGCGCTTGAAGCGAGCCGCGAAGAGTTTCAATCCGGAAGCCGGCCGTGACCCTTTGCTTGTGGCACGTGGCATGCTGGCGGAGATTAACCGCTCCGATGCGCCGGTCAGCGAGGCCTTGCTGCATCAGTACCGCATCCTGAGCAAGCGCGCTCGTTACGCGGCCGAGTTCGCCAATAAATCCACCGAGGCGGAACAGTTCATCGCCGGCGTGAAGCGCGTGCAAGATGCGTTGGGCGACTGGCATGACTGGTTCACTCTGACTCAGACAGCCGGCAAGAATCTGGGCGAGGTGAGAGAATCGCCCATGGTGGCGGAACTCCACAACGTCACTGGAGCGAAATTTCGCCATGCGGTGGCGCTGCTCTCGCACATGCGGGCCAAATCGGCGGCGGCCGATAGACCTGTTGCGCAAGCTGAAGCTCGAACGCCCTCGAAAGAACCTCGCCAGTCAGCCCCTGCCGCTTGACCTTTCCTCCGTAGCTGGCAAAGCTAGCAAGCTTCCGACTCTTTAGTGCTCCAAACATCTACGCGATGAAGGTGGATGATAGCGACTTTCCTTCAACTGCAGGGTGACCGACCGCTATTTGGCATGTACACTGTTGGCCTTGCCTCATGCCAACCTTCGCCGCGGTTGATATCGGATCCAATTCTGTTCGGCTGAAGGTCGCACGCCTTACGCGCGGCCGACTGCGGCCCATCCTTGAAGACCGCGAAGTCACGCGCCTAGGGGAAGGAGTTTTTCGTTCCGGCTTTCTTACTCCTGAGTCCATGGCCGAGACGGTGAAGGTCTTGCGCCGTTTTCACCGGGCTACGCAACAGGTGGTCACAGACCCCGTGCGCGTTGTTGCCACCAGCGCCTTGCGGGACGCGCGAAATTCGCAGGCCTTCCTGGAGTGGGTGCGATCCGCCACGGGGTGGGACGTCGAGATTATCTCGGGACTGGAAGAAGCCCGTCTGATTCATTTGGGACTGGTCTCGAATCTTCGTGTAGATAGCTCACCCGCGCTCATGATCGATCTGGGAGGCGGAAGCTGCGAGCTGACCATTTCCGGGCACGGGCAGATCCGCGATACGGTAAGTCTGCCCCTGGGCGCGGTACGCCTCACAGATGAGTTTCTGCGGCACGATCCGCCCCGCAAAGGAGAACTCAAACGACTCCAAGGATTTGTGGCTCGCGAAGTGAACCGAGTTTCGGCGCGCATCGTGGCGGCAAGAGTAAAGAATGTAATCGCCACATCCGGAACCGCCGCCGCCTTGGCAGCAGCCGCTAGCCATCTGCGAAAAAATGGGAGCCGGCAGCGCACCATGGTCTTCGGCGCCGAGATGGCGCGAATTACGAAAAGGCTTGCGCGCCTTAGTTTGGATCAGCGGCGACAGATTGAAGGCATCGGCTTGCGGCGAGCTGAGATTATCGTTGCTGGAGCCGTGGTCTACCACGAGCTGTTCGATCGCTGCCGTCTCAAAACCTTTCGCTATTCTCCTCTCGGGTTGCGCGATGGCCTGCTAGCGCAGATGGCGGCCGAACACGATCGCAGTACGCGCTCGGGAAAACAGATTGAATCGGAACGGTGGCAATCGATCACGCGCGCCGTCGCTCACTATCGTGTGGACATGAAACACGCGCTCAACGTGCGAGCGTCGGCGATGTTCCTTTTCTCGGCGTTGCGTTCGATGCATGGCTTGCCGCCGGAGTTTCGCGAGTGGCTGTCGGCGGCTGCAATGCTTTATGAGGTAGGAGACTACCTTAACCGCAACGGCCATCACCGGCACACGTACTACATCATTTCAAACTCGGAGATTCTTGGATACACGCCACAGCAGCGTCGAATAATCGCTGCGATTGCACGCTATCTGGGAAAATCGAGACCCGTGATTGAAGAACCTCCCATGAAAGCGATCGATCCCGCGGATAGAGCTGGCGTGCAGAAAGCGATTCTGCTCCTGCGGCTGGCGCGCGCCCTGAATCTGGGGCGCAGCCGCGCCGTAGAAAAAGTGCGCGTCACCCAGCGAGCGGCGGAAGTGCACTTGACGCTGGTCCCGCGCCGCCGCATGGGAGTTGACCTGGAGCTTTGGGCGATCGAGAAAGACGCCGCTTACTTTCGCGAGGTGTTTGGACGCGAGCTCTCCACAGCGGCAGTGTAAAGAGTCCGGAGCGCCTTTGGAGTGAGGCACCACTGCAGGGTCCCGGAGCTGCGGCGCATGTCGACTCGCGCCACCGCTCCCTTCTTCAATTCCACTGAGGCTTCGCAGCCAGATTCGCTGATCACGGTGCCGAGGAACTGGCTGAGATTGGGATTGTGTCCGACGACCATGATCGATTCCTGGGCCGCGTATTTCTCCAGCATGCGGCGGAAATCGGCAAAGGTCGCCTCGGGACCAAGCGCAGTTTCGACTTGCAACTTGCCCTCATAACCCATCTCATTGCCAACCAACGAAGCTGTCTGCGTGGCCCGTTTTAGCGGACTGGAAATCATGACATCAACCTGCGCGTCAATGGCAGCCAGGGCGCGGCCCACGTAGCCACATTGCTCGATACCTTCCTTGTCGAGTGCGCGCTTCTCGTCTTTTTTTGGGCTGATGAAGTGTTGACCGGCGCTCGCGTGACGCAAAAAATAAATAATCATTGAGTATTATCGCTCCCGCACAACCGGAGCTCTCCGCTTCCTTGCCGGAAGCTGAGGCGGGGCGAAACCATCCCCTGGCTTGCCTTCGGCCACGCCAATCAGAAAATCCTGAGCGCTGAAAGCGGCGGCGCCGATTGGGGCTTTGCGATTTCGTTTACCATGCAAGGGCTGCCAGGCGCGGATGTAGGTGGCGTCACGTAACAGGATACGAGCCTTGCGGTTATCGGCAAGATAGGCGTCGAGAATTTCCCGGCGAACGCGCTCACGCAAGAATTCGTCGCGCAAGGGGACGAGGACTTCGACGCGCTCATAGAGATTGCGCGGCATCCAGTCCGCGCTGCCAATGTAGATTTCTTCCTCGCCGCCGTTGCCGAAGTAATAGATCCTGCTGTGTTCAAGGAAGCGCCCAACAATGCTGCGCACTCGGATGTGATCGCTCAGACCACGCACGCCCGGACGCAATGCACAGATCCCCCGCACAATGAGATCAATTTCGACTCCCGCTTGTGAAGCGCGATACAACGCCTGAATCATGTTCTTGTCGAGCAAGGAGTTCATCTTGGCGATGATTCGTCCCGGACGGCCTTGGCGGGCGTGCTCAGCCTCGCGATCGATCAGGGCCATCAGTTTTTCAGCGAGATCGAGCGGGGCCACGAGCAGCGGGTCGTAGCTTGGGTTTTCGGCGTAAGCAGTCAAGAAGCTGAAAACATCGTGCACCGCGCGGGTGATTTCCGGGTTAGCGGTGAACAAGCTGAGATCGGTATAAATTCGCGCGGTGGTGGCGTTGTAATTTCCGGTTCCGATGTGCGCATAGCTCCGTGGCACGCCATCGGGATCGCGGCGCACAAGCAGCGAAAGCTTACAGTGAGTCTTCAGGCCGACGAGCCCGTGGAAGACCTGGACTCCGGCATCCTCCAGTTCGCGCGCCCAGCGGATGTTGTGATCTTCATCGAAACGCGCTTTTAGTTCGATGACCGCAGTGACTTCCTTCCGCGGAGCGGCATCGATAAGCGAAGGCACAATCAAGGAATGCTCGTTGGTGCGGTAAAGAGTCTGCTTGATTGAAAGAACGTGGTCATCCTCGGCGGCAGATTCGATGAACGAGATCACCGCGTCGTAAGAGTCATAAGGATGATGCAGAAGAATGTCGTGCCGTCGTAGCTCTTCGAACAAATTCTGCGACTTAGCCGTAAGCCGCAACTCGCGCGGCACGAAGGTACGATATTTCAGGCTCGGCCGCTGCGTTTGGTCGTAAACGTTGAACAACCGGGAAAGATTTACCGGGCCATTCACTGGAAAAACCTGCCAAGGATCGAGCTCGAAGACGGTGCGCAGACGCTCGATAATTTCGGGATCAGCGTCGGCCTCGATTTCCAGCCGAACCGCATCGCCTTTGCGCCGGTTGTGCAATTCTGCCCGCACAGATTCAAGAAGGTTGCGCGCCTCTTCTTCCTGCAAATACAGATTGCTGTTCCGGGTCACGCGAAACGGAGCCGAGGAAACGATGTCATAGCCGTGATACATGCTTTGGGCGTGGTGGGCGACCAGGTCGGCCAGGAAGATGAAGTCCACTGTTTCTTCCGAGGGCAGGCGCACCAGACGAGGCAGAGCGCGAGGCACGGACACCACACCCGTGTAGGTAAGTGCGGAACGGCGGCGGCGGCGCAACAGCAGCCCAAGGCACAGCGCTTTGTTGATGACACGCGGAAACGGGTGCGTTGGATCGACCGTTACTGGCGTGAGAAGGGGATCCAATTCTTTCTCGCAGTACTCGTCGACGAAGCGCCGGGCCTGTGCGTCTAACTCGTGCAAAGACAGCAGTCGAATACCGTGCTCGGCCAGGGCGGGGCGCAACGTATTCCAACACTCGTACTGATCGTCCACAAACTCGTGAGCGAGACGCGCCAACACATCGCGCTTTTCATCCAGCGTCAACCCGTCGGGACCGGCCTCGTTATAGCCGTCCTCAATTTGCTGCATCATGGCGGCGACGCGAATCTCGAAAAACTCGTCAAGATTGCTGGCAGAAATGGCGAGAAACTTCAGCCGCTCAAGAAGCGGGTTGCCCTCGTCCTCGGCTTCTTCGAGCACACGACGATTAAACGCGATCCAGGAGGTGTCGCGGTTGAGATAATACTGAGGATTTTCCAGCGCAATCCGAGCCATCTGCGAGGGTTCTTACGTGTTGCTGCACTTGAAACCGTTGAGCCGCTCCGTAAAACGAAAACAACTCAGAAGCGGCGACACGGCTCGAGAGCCCGTCTAGTATAAAACATTCACGCGAAAGCCGCAGATAGGGCGAATCAGGGAAAACGAGTCTATTTGACCTGTTTGATCGCTTCTTTCTCTTTCTGGACAACAGCATCGGGCAGAGACGAATAGGAAAGCGCGTTGGTCATCTTCTGGCCGTCGGTCACCATCCAGTTGAGAAAGTCGGCGAGGATCTTGCCTTTCGCGGCGTCCTTCGACTGCTGGGGAATCAGTAGCCAGGTAAAGCTGGAAATGGGATACGCGTCCTTGCCGGGCGCATTGGTAATCGAAACGCGAAAATCCGTAGGCATTTTCGGCGCTGATGCGGCGGCTGCCGTTACGCCTTCGAGCGAGGCCTTCAAGAAAACTCCAGCGGCATTTTTGAGGCTGCCGTACGGAATATTGTTTTGCACGGCATAGATCAGTTCAACGTACCCAATCGAGCCTTGTAACTGTCGAATCGAACCAGCGACGCCTTCGTTGCCCTTTCCGCCCAAGCCGATTGGCCATTTGACGGACGTACCGCTGCCCACCTGGCTCTTCCAATCCGAGCTGACCTTCGAGAGATAGTCGGTCCAGATAAAGGTTGTTCCGCTGCCGTCGGAGCGATGAATGACGATAATGTCTTTGTCGGGAAAGTTGACACCCGGATTCACGCTCGTGATGGCTTTGTCATTCCATTTTGTAATCTTGCCCAGGAAAATTCCTGCCAGAGCATCCGGGGTGAATTTCACTTCTCCGCTCACTCCCGGAATGTTGTAGGCCGGGACAACCGCGCCCAGAACGCTCGGCAGGTTAAGAATTTTAGTCTTCAGTTTGCCTTGAGCTTCGGCCAGCTGTTGGTCGTTCATGGGCATATCGCTGGCGCCGAAATCTACGGTACCTTCCGTAACCTGACGAATCCCACCGCCGCTCCCTATCGACTGATAATTGACTTGAACGTCAGAGTGCAGCTTGTGGTATTCGCTGAACCACTTCGAATACATGGGATTCGGGAAGGTGGCGCCGGCTCCGTTCAGCGTGGTCTGCGCTACTGCCGGCAGGGCTACAAGAGCGCACAACAGCAGCAAAGTGAGTCTGCGCATCAGTCGTTGATCCTCCTGGTGATGTATATGTTCCGTTTCTAGCAGGTTTCCATCGGCGTTATATTACAGGACGGTTACAACGGGGTGAATTTCTGATGAATGGACGGAGGGGGATTCAGCCACCGGGCGTCGGGCTTCGGCCGAAAACTTCGATCTGATCTGGGCTTTTAGAGGTGGTTGGAAAAGCTCTTCTGCAGCGACACCACAAAGCGGACGCCCGAAGGCTGAAGCCCGAAGCCCTAATGCGCGCTCTGCAAGCGACTGATCTCCCGCGGAAACAGAGTGTTGCCGGGAAACTGCGAGCGCAACGAAGTGAGCAATTGAAGCGCGCGAGATTTATCTTTGTCACGCACGTAGGCGATGGCCAGCAGGATGCGAGCAAAGGGCGCGAGATAATGGCCGTGTTGAGCCGTTGTTTGCAGATCGGCGATCCCGCCCTGCTTATCGCCGGGCAATCCTCCCATGCGGAGAAGCCAGCGGACGGGTGCCGTCATGCTGCCGATGATGTATTTGCTGAATCCCGTGGCCACCAGCACGTCAGAGCAGTCATTGCAAACCGCGAGAAGCTGCTGCGCCCAGACCGACGCTTCTTTGGTGTAGTGCAATGAAGCCATATTTTTTTTCTCAATCAGGGCCGCGTAGTCTGCCTGAAGCCCTGAGGCGAGGGTAAGCGCAAATAAGGCATCGCGGTCTTTTGCATCATTTTTCAGGCGGACGTGCGCCAGCGATTGCGCCTGATCCAACGCCGCTTCAAACTCGCTGTGTATCGCAGGATCCGGGCTAAGCTTCGCACGCGAACCGAACGCTTCATCGTTCACAAAGAATTGCGACTCGAGCACGCCCAGCCGGTTGAACTCCGAGAAAAGATAACCGGCAGCCTGGCTGACCGGTCCGACCGGATCGTCAGGATGCTGAGTTTCCCAGGAAGAAAAGTCTTTTTGGGCGCTGCTGAAATCTAAGTTGTAAAGTCCCATAAACCCGTGGTCGAGATCGGTCGCAGAGACGGAATCGGGCGGGTTCCCGGCATTCGCGGCAGCACACAATCCCAAGGCCAGCCACAGGGCTGTTACCATACCGGTAATTGAGGCCTTCCGAAATTGAGCGGCAGTTGGCATGCGTATTAGGGCCAATCCTTCTATTATCGTCCATTTCTGTTGGAGTGCAAGATTACTTTTTGCATGCTCTTCTGAGATGCCGATGATCGGCTTTGCGGCCACGCCAATTTTGGCATTTTCGGGGTGAATTTCACCCCTGATTACGACCTCTAGGACGAGATCTTTATGAGCGATTCTTCTCCCCGCTTTGCTCCCGGCTGGCCCGGTATTCCACCCCGATGGACGTCAAGTGCCAAGACCGGTGCCGGCACGGCCTTGAACCGGCACAGCATGGTCTGGTTCACGCTGAGCCACGGGATTCTAAATGAAGTGTACTACCCTCGCGTTGATCAGGCCTGTACTCGCGATCTCGGTTTCATCGTTACCGATGGCCGATCTTTTTTCTCTGAAGAGAAGCGGCATTGTACTTTTGAGAACAAGCCGTTCGAGCCCGGCGTCCCAGCTTTTGAACTGACGAACACCGAAATTGACGGGCGCTACGGCATCTACAAGGAAATCTTCACCGACCCCTACCGGAACGTTGTGGTGCAATTGATTCGGTTTAGACCGCTAAAGGGACAACTATCCGACTATCGCCTCTATGCACTGCTCTCGCCGCATCTAGCGAACTGTGGGTATGGAAACACGGGTTGGGTTGGAGACTATAAAGGCGTGCCCATGTTGATGGCCGAGCGCGACGGAACCGCTCTCGCGATGGGCTGTTCGGCGGGGTGGAAAAAGATGTCAGTGGGATTTGTGGGCGTATCCGACGGGTGGCGAGACCTCTCCGCTCACTTCCAGATGGATTGGGAGTATCCGCGAGCGGAAAACGGTAATATCGCCTGCACGGGAGAGATTGATCTGGCGGCTTGCAATGGTGAGTTTGTGCTGGCGCTCGGTTTTGGATCCATGTGGACTGAGGCGGGCCAGCAGGTTCGCTCCAGCCTTTTCGAGGAGTACGACTACCTTCGCCGCAATTACGTCAGGCACTGGAGGAACTGGCAGGACACGCTGCTCAAACTCGATGAACCGCGTCGTCCCGTCGATCTGTACCGCGCGTCAACCGCGGCAATGCGCACTCACGAGTCCAAGGACTTCGTAGGTGGGGTCATCGCGAGCCTCTCCATTCCGTGGGGCTTTAGCAAGGGTGACGAGGATCTCGGCGGCTATCACCTGATTTGGCCGCGCGATCTGGTTGAGACCGCGGGAGCGCTGCTTGCCGCAGGTGCCGTCGACGACGCAGTGAGAGTGCTTCGTTACCTTCAGGCCACGCAGGAAGCGGCGGGCAACTGGGCGCAAAATCTATGGCTCGACGGTCGGCCTTACTGGAACGGTATCCAGATGGACGAAACCGCTTTCCCCATACTGCTGCTCGATCTACTGCGCCGCGAAGCGACGCCCGGTCTTGGAAAATTGGAGCAATGGTGGCCAATGGTGCGGAGTGCCGCCAGTTTCATTGTGCGTAATGGCCCGGTCACTCAACAAGATCGCTGGGAAGAAGATGGGGGATATTCTCCATTTACGCTGGCTGCTGAAATTTCCGCACTGCTGGCGGCGGCCGAAATTGCCGAACTTACCGGGCACCGCGACGCCAGTTCTACGCTTCGCGACACGGCCGATGCCTGGAACGACAATATCGAACGATGGGTCTATGCCATGGGCGGCGACCTCGCCGAACAAATCGGCGTCGAAGGCTATTACGTGCGCATCGCGCCACCGGAGACAGACGGCGCGGCTTCGCCGACACAAGGTTTCGTTCCTATCAAGAATCGCCCTCCTGGAGACGATGTGCGACGCGCATCACACCTCATCAGCCCAGATTCGCTGGCGCTGGTGCGATTTGGATTGCGCGCGCCCAACGATCCGCGCATTCTTAATACGATCCGTGTGATCGATGCACTGTTGAAAGTGCAGCTACCGCAGGGGCCGTGCTGGTATCGCTACAACGGCGATGGCTACGGCGAGCACAACGATGGCTCGCCCTTCGACGGAACTGGCATCGGCCGCCCCTGGCCGCTGCTCGCCGGGGAGCGGGCTCACTACGAACTGGCCGCGGGCCGTCCCAAGGAAGCGGAAGCGTTGCTCGCCATGATGGAAGCTTGTCCCGCTGGCGCCGGCCGTATGCTGCCCGAGCAAGTATGGGATGTCGACGATATCCCGGCCCTCGAATTATTTCGCGGCAAGCCCTCAGGCTCCGCGTGCCCCTTAGTTTGGGCGCACGCCGAGTACGTGAAGTTGCGCCGCTCGCTGCGCGACGGCAAGATTTTCGATCAGCCTCCGCAAACCGTACAACGATATCTGATTGAAAAGCCTACGCGCCAAATCTTCGGGTGGAGGTTTAACAACAAGACCCGATCCGTGCCGCGCAACAAGACCCTGCGGTTGGTGCTGCTCACTCCCGCGTTAGTTCACTGGAGTATCGACGGCTGGAAGAGTTCCCAGGACACCAACACCCGCGATACTGGTTTAGGCACTTACATTCTCGACTTGCCGACAGCCTCGCTGCCGGCGGGAAGCAGCGTTGTATTCACCTTCTATTGGCCGAAGGAGAATCGGTGGGAAGGCACAGACTACAGCGTTGTTGTGCAATAACGTTTCTGGCCAGAAGCGAATCGAGCCTCTCGCCTACGCCTCCCCTGCCGGACTCGCGTAAACGATTTCCACCACCGTGCAGTCGTCGTTTAATGGATTTCCTGCGCAGAATTCCGAAACCGCAGAGAAAATGCCTTCGAAGCTTGAGGTCTTGGCGGCGGCCGCCTCCAGGCGCCAGTCTTCGAAGAAATCTCCCATCGCATTTTCGGCTTCAGTCACTCCATCGGTGACCAGGATGAAGCGATCACCCGACTTAAGTTGGCAGGTCGCGCTCTCGAAGGTCGCATCGGGCAGCAAGCCCACCGGCACATTTCCGTGCGGGGGACGCATGACTTCCCCCTTACATACCAGCAGTGGCTGCACGTGACCGCAGTTGACATATTCCAGTTCGCCGTCCCGTCGCAGGCGCACCAGCAACAGGGTCGCGTACTTCTCGCCGCCCATCTTTTCGGTGAAGAACCTGTTCACCGCGGTCACCACGTCCAACAAGCCCATGCCCGAGGTTAAATGCGAATAGATCATTCCCTGCAGGGTCGAAGCCAATAGCGCGGCTGACACTCCCTTGCCGCTGACGTCGGCCAGCACCACCGCGAGACCTTCCTTGGTGTTCACTGCGTCGTAGAAGTCCCCTCCGATTTCTTTACATTGCACGTTCCTGTGATTCATCTTGGCGAAGGGTACATCCGGAATTTTCACCCGCATCAGCAGTTGCTGAATGCCAGCCGCAATGGTAAGTTCCTGCTGGTAGCGCCGCGATTCTTCTTCGGCCTGCACCAGCCGGGCATTTTCGATCAGCGACGCAGCTTCTATCGCGATGGCCCGCAAAACGTCCTGGCCCACTCCGGTAAACTCCCGTGAGGCAAAGCGAGAGTCCACGTAGAGAACTCCCGTCACTTCGGTGGCCGCGTTCGGCGCCGGCGTCTGCTGGTCGCGGCTGGCCTGCACCTGCCGCTTGCGGAGCGGAATGCAAATCACGGTCCGAAGATCGTAGGCCACAATGCTCTCGCGGCCGGTGAGATCCCCCGAACTGCCTGTGTCGCTGAGCAGGAACTCTTTATTCGAACGCAACGACTCGTCCAGCGCGGAATGCGAAATCGTCTTGTCATCGAGCAGGGATTCGCCCTTGCTGTTGCGCCCCGCAGCCAACCGCAGTTTGCCCTCGTCATCTTTGAGAAAAACGTAAGCCCGCTCGGCTCGAGTCAGACGCAGTGTTACTTCCAGCATCGTCATCAAACTTTCGTCGAGCACTCCAACCGTGTTGAGCTTCCGCGCCGCTTCCAGAAACAGAGTTAGCTTCTCAAGGTCGGTGGTCTCTTGCGAGATTTGGATTCCTGAAATCTGGCTCAGGAAATCGCGCGCGGTGTTCGAGCTGCCGTGCGCCGGATTGAAAATGGCATAGGTTGAATCGCGAGCCCCAAATTCTAAACGGTCATTGCGCTCGAGTTTCTGCCGCTGAATGCGCTCGCCATTCACGAACGTGCCGTGCTTACTGCCTTGATCCACAAGAAAAAAGCCAGCCTCTTCCAGCACAATCAGAGCGTGATCGCGTGAGACCCGGGGATCAGCGATTACCAGATCCTTATCTACCTTGCGGCCTACGCTGAAAGGAGTGCGGTTGAGGACGATGTTTTTCTGCTCGTTGCCTTGCACCAGCACCAGGGCGGGAAACACACCCGACCCGGAACTCTGCGGAGTTCTTATCGAATTGAGGACCATGGCATGGGACGCGAACCGTGAAGCGCGGATTACATGGTAATCCTACTTGAAATTGCGTCGGTAGAATAATGACAGGAATCAGCCGCCCACGGGAAGGGCATTTGTCCGAAGTGGTTGTAGCGCCATGAGCCACGCATCCGATAGACTGCGGCGGCGTGCCTCGTCCGAAAACAGTTCGCCTGCAAACTTCTCCGTCTTGGGTCAAGACTGCTGTTCTGATCACCTTGATCGCAACTCTTGCCGCCGTGGTCGGGAGGCGAAATGCGGTTTCGCTGCAAGGCACCGACTTTCCGGATTTTTATTGCGCCGCGCGCATGCTGCTCGACGGTCACGGGCACCAACTTTATGACGCTGACCTCCAGCGCCAATATCAGGCTCACTACGCCGGAGG
The DNA here is from genome assembly GCA_036844925.1 of Candidatus Sulfotelmatobacter sp. Classification (GTDB taxonomy): domain Bacteria; phylum Acidobacteriota; class Terriglobia; order Terriglobales; family Acidobacteriaceae; genus Sulfotelmatobacter. Next base: position 9,696 of record DAIUEW010000031.1, on the reverse strand, counting down.
GGTAGGGACGCTCTACATCCATCCGCCCTTTGAAGCCGTTCTTTATCTCGTCGTGGCCTGGCTTCCGCTGCTAAGAGCGTATCGGCTGTGGTCCATTCTGAATCTGCTCTTCCTCGCTGTCGGGGCGCAACTCATAGCGAAGCGTGTTCTGGCGCCTTGGGATTGGCGCATACTGTTCGCGGCCTCTCTAACTTTTGTTCCGCTGCTGTTGTCTCTATTGCAAGGGCAGGACTCCGTGCTCCTTCTCTTGGTGGTGATTCTGGCCTTCACCGCCTTCCGGGAAGAACGAGCCTTTGCAGCGGGATGTTGGCTTGGTCTCGGACTCTTCAAGTTTCAGATTGTGCTGCCAGTCGCGTTAGTGCTGATTTTGATGGCTGAACGAAAGAGGAGGAGCCAGTTCGCCACGGGCTTCAGCTTGGTTGCGCTGACACTGGTAGGAATTTCGGCAGCCATTTCCGGATGGTCAGCATTCGTCTATCCGAGATTTCTGTTGCATCTCCAGACGCAGCCATCGACTGGTATCGCGCCTCAAGCCATGGCCAACTTTCGCGGATTGGCCTACTTGTTGTTTCACCGCGCTCAGTCTTCTTGGGCGTTAGGTCTCATGTTCATCCTTTCCGCTGGCGGGCTGGTTAAGACGTTAACTGTCTGGAGGAATGCGCAAATTGCTTCCCCCGCGGACACACCAGCCTCGACGCGTTATGAGCACGATTTTGCCTTCGCGAACACCGTGTTATTCGCACTGCTGGCCAGCTACTATCTCAACCCGCACGATCTCAGCCTTCTACTGCTTCCGATATCTCTGTTGCTGCGCCGCACTCTGCCGCAAAACCCGGAGCGTCCGTGCAGCACAAACTGGATAGCCCTGGGATTGCTGGGTATTCTTTTTCTGCCGCCATTGCATTTACTGGCACTGCGAGCCCACGTCTACGGTCTTATGAGTATTCCCATGATTATGTTGTGCTTGAGTGAATCGACAATCGCTCGACAAAAGTAAAGTTGCTGCATCCGTTAGCCACATTCGGTTCGACTTGCAGTCGGCGCCTCTCGCCGGTATGCATCCAGAAAGGTCAGCGCGAAAACGAACACGGGCAACGTGAAGGTCGCAAAAAAAGGCCACTTCCAGGCCCTTAATGCCCAAGCCTGCGCTCCGGAGAGATAGACCGCGCTCAACCCCAAACTCGCGATCCATTGCCAAGCCAGTGCGAAAGCTGCTGCGACATAACCGAAACGAACTCCGCGCGAGCGCGAAGTCAAAACCGTCCTGTCGCGCACCAGTGTAAGAATCGCAGGCAGCAGGAGCACTTGGTTGTAGGGTGCATACATGGGAACTACCAGCACGGTCAACGCCAGCACGAGAGAGGCCGCGAGGCCAAAATTCTCCGAGTCAGCAGGAACCCGTCGCAACTTACAGAGAAGCCAAGCGCAAGCGATTGCTGCAACTGCAATGACGATTCCTGAAAATGCCCATGGAACGAGCAAGACCGACTGGTTCTGAGTGTAGCGGTGATATTGCCGAAGAGCCTGGGTGAACATTCGCAACCAGCCTGGCAAAATGATTTCTGCTCCACCGAGCAACAGCGCCATTGCTAGTCCGAAGCCGAACACGAACTTCCGGCGCCTTGGCCAATCGCTCGCCGACCACACCAACATCCAAAGCACTAGAGGCCATGCCAGTTGCGGTTTGATGGTCGCCAGTGCCAGCAGCGTGCCGCCGCAAAACAAGAGTCCCCCACTTACGCAGGCCACCGCGCCCGCCAGCAGGGCCGCGACCAGCAGGCTGAGTTGCTGCAGTTTGATTCCTTGCACTGCGGGAAAGCACCCGAGTATCAGCGCGATGCAGATAGCGATCGACACTACGGACAGGCGCCAGCGCAGAGCGCGCAACCACAGCCAAACAGTCGCGGCAGTCATCCCTATTAGCGTCCAATAGAAGACCATTTGTACGGAATGAAAAGGGAATCCGATGAAAGGAGCCAGCAGGAATACCACATAAACGGGATAAGCAAACCCCTGCTGATCTTTAGGATCGCTGGGTCTCGCCGGATCGAGCAAACGCCCGTAGTATCCCTGCTGAATCTCCCTGGTGATCTCGTCGCTGTAAGGATTGCGCTGGCGAAGCAAAAGCTCGCGCGCCCCGAGCCAGCGCGGATAAAGATCGGACAGGTTCCCTCGCGGACGCTGATGCACGGCTGCATCCGCAACCTGATAGCCCACTAAAATTCGGTCGACGTAGAACCACATGCTTGCGGCGGCCAGCGCAGCGAAGAGAAATAAAACACCGAGTTGCAGGCGCGATTGCAAATCGAAAAGGCCTCGTCGTTCGTCTTGCCGGTCAGGCGGCACTCGCAGGACACAAGAAACCAGCCGTCCCCATGTTACAACTGGTGGGGCAAACCGCTCGCGATGCGAAGGCGAATCATAGTAGCGACTGTGGTCGGCGTGGCCACCGGCACATTCTGCTGGTTTCTGCTCAAACGTCTACACCAGAGTGCGGGCGATTTTCAGTGGGCGATCCATCTGGCTCAACGACTTGTCGCGGGCCAGAATCCTTACGATACACCGCTCGAGCAGTATCCGTTGCCTGCCGCTTTTGTCGCGCTGCCTTTTCTTCGCGTGCGGCCGGAGATCGCTGCCGGATTGTTTTATGGGATCAGCTCCGCCTTACTGGCTTTCGGGCTCACGCGGGAAAACTATGGAAGGCTGCGAACGTTTCTTGCATATCCATACTGGGCCGGCCTTCTTACTGCACAATGGTCAAACATTATCGCGGCGAGCGCGTTTTTTCCGGCACTGTTACCCGTGACCATGATGAAGCCGCAGGTCGGACTACCGATCTTCTTGACGCGTCTTTCGCGTCGCGGGCTTCTGGCCTGCATTTTCGTGGCAGCTTTAAGCATTGCCATATTGCCGCAATGGCCAATGTTGTGGCTCCGGCAGACGCACTACTATGAGCACTACATTCCGGTGTTAGTTTTCCCTGGGCCGCTCCTGTTGCTGGCGTTGCTGCGCTACCGGGATCGCGATGCCTGGTTGCTCATCCTCTCTTCAATGCTGCCGCAGCGCTGGTTCTTCGACGCCTTCACTCTGTGGCTGATTCCCAGGTCGCGGCGGGAGTTTGCATTCACCGCACTTTTCAGTTGGGGTGCGGGAATCTGGCGCTGGTACCACCTACCCGCCAACTTCATTGAAGTCGGAAGGGCAGCGGTGTTCTTTCTTTATCTGCCGATGCTGATCGTTGTATTACTGCGACGAGAATCAGGCGCGGAGGGCCTCGTCAATCCTCAATGAGCGCGACTCAACGGAGCCACAAATCCACCGCCCTCACCTTTCTGGCAGTCCTCTTCCTCGGCATGTTCGCCATGGCGGCACGAAACACCACCGACCCCGATCTCTGGTGGCATCTCAAGACCGGCCAGTTTATTGTCGAACACAAAAGTGTCCCTCACGCTGATCCGTTTTCTTACACACGTGCCGGAGAGCGCTGGGTCGCACACGAATGGCTGACGGAAATTTTGCTGTACGAACTTGAACGTACCGCAGGGTGGGGCGGCTTGATCGTTGCCTTTGCTGCAGTATTGTGTGCCGCTGCTTTCCTGCTTTATCTGCGCTGCGGCCCTCGCCCGTACATCGCAGGAGTGGCAACGCTGTGTGCCATGTGGGCCACTGTGCCGGTCTGGGGTGTGCGGCCGCAGGTGCTTTCGCTTTTGTTTACCACCGTGTGGCTTTTGATTCTGGAGCGTTCCGAATGCGTTCCTAAGCTTCTATGGTGGACGCTTCCGCTCACGCTTCTCTGGGTGAACCTGCACGCGGGATTCGCTCTAGGCCTGGCGCTATCGGCCTTATTCCTCTCGGGCGAATGGATTGAAGGGGTACTTGGATGGTCGCAACGAAATTCGCCGCGCATGCGGTTTGCAGCGCTGATACTCGTACTCGATCTTCTGCTTGTTCCCTTGAATCCTAACGGACTTCGGATGTTCTCGTATCCGATCGAAACGCTTCGTTCCGCCGCCATGCAAAACTACATTGCCGAGTGGGCCTCGCCGAATTTCCATCATGCTGAGTACTGGCCATTCCTGCTGATTGTCCTGGCGGTGTTCGCGGTCCTAAGCTGGCATCACCATCGGACGCGGCCACGCGATCTACTGCTGCTGATCGTGAGCCTGTATGCCGCCCTCGGTTCGATCCGCATGATGCCGTTGTTTGTCTTGATCGCACTGCCTCTCGTTGCGAAGCAGCTCGGGGGGTGGCCCGCGCGCAGCCCGCGGCCTCAACAGTCGCGAGTCATTGCTCGCAGCGTGCTCAATGGAACAATCGTGGTGTCAATGGCAGTTTTTGCTGGTGTCCACACCGCGCAGGTAATTCGGCGCCAGCCTCAGGCCGAAATGCAGCACTTCCCTGCCGGTGCGGTTGCGTATCTTCAGGCACACCCGATCAACGGCCCTCTCTTCAACCATTACGACTGGGGCGGTTACCTGATCTGGAAGCTCTACCCTTCCACTCGTGTCTTTATCGATGGGAGGGCTGATCTCTACGGCAACGAACTGAACGGGGAAGATCTACTTCACCAGTTCGCCGCTACTTATCAGCTCAAAGACGACTGGCGCGAGTCACTGCAGCAATGGAATATTCAAACGGTATTAGTTCCGGCAAATTCTGCTCTGGCAACGGGACTGAGGATCGCTCCCGGCTGGATTATTTGCTACGAAGACACCCAGGCGGTGATCTTCACATTGTTCCGTGGCATTGTCGCAACGGAGTCCGCGCCGAACGCGCGGAATTTACCGAAGGCGCTGGTCCACGGGAAAGCAAGTTCGTAACTGCGGTGCGAATGCTGCACGGTAGTTACCGTTGGTATGCAAGAAATTACCCCCATCTGGGCTTTTGCAGGTTATTATGTGTGAGAATAACTCTCCTAGCAACGCTGTACGTGCAAATGGGACGTGAATCCCTGGAAGCTGAGCGGTCTCTTGTCTGTTTGTGTGCTGTTTGACCGCTCGATCTCAGTTAGAGGAGGCCCGCAACGATGGATCGTTTTTGGAGATTATGGCGTGAGGAAGAAGGCCAGGATATCGCGGAATATGCTGTGATGCTGGCAGTGATCCTTGTGATCGTCGTAGGAACCATTCGGCTGATCGGCTCTAATGCCAACAACGTTTTCTCGAACGTCGCCAGTTCGATTCAGTAACCAATCGTGGCGGCGCGGAGCAACCGGGGGCAACTCCCGCCTGTGGAAGGCGGAGATTCTCACCTTTGCTCGTCGCTGACGGAGCATTATGAACCGCACTCGTTTATTGATGATCGGAATTCTGGCGTTGGCCTTGGGCGCCCTTGTCAGCGTCTCCGTCTACAGGAACCTGCTGGGGCGAGGTCCCGCGACCGAGCCCGGCACTGACGTTGTCGTCGCCGCGAATGACATTCAGGTGGGGGCGAGAATCGAAGAACACGACGTTCGCCTCGTGAAGTATCCCGCATCCGCTCTGCCGGCGGGAACTCCCACTAAGCGCTCTCAAGTTCTGGGCCGGGGCGTAATCCTTCCCATAGCCCGTGGCGAATTCGTTCTGCCCATCAAACTTGCTCCCGAGAATGCCGGAGCCGGCTTACCCTCGCTGATTCCGCCTGGGATGCGTGCCGTTTCGGTGCGGGTGAACGAGGTCGTCTCCGTTGCTGGTTTCGTTGGTCCTGGAACCCGCGTCGACGTACTCCTTACCGGAACACCCGGCGGTAGCTCAGAGTCTCAAACGACTACGGTTCTGCAGAATGTGGCCGTAATTGCCTCCGGCCACACTTTAGAACGCAATGCCGCGGGAGAAGCCCAGAACACTCCAGTGATCACGTTTCTCGCCTCGCCCGAGGACGCCGAACGTTTGACTCTGGCCAGCGCCGAGGGCAGGATTCAACTCGTTCTGCGAAATCCTCTCGACACTCATCAGGATAAGGTGGACCCAGCCAATGCCAGGGGCCTTTACCAGGGCGGAACACCAGTTGCGGCTCCGCCGCGCGCGGCGCCCGTTCGTCAAGTTAAGCAGCACAAGACTGAGCAGCCTGCTCCTCCCCCATCGGTGCTCAGCATTGAGGTCTACCAAGGTGACAAGAAGCCGGACGTGGTCAAGTTCCCAGAGCAAAGTGGTGAAGATCCCAAGTAGCTAGAGAGCGGTTTCAGCCTTCGCGTTCGCCAGGTGTTACAGCAGTCTTCCTCACGTGGAGAGGAATCATAAGATGAAGTTTCGCGCGCCACTTTTAGCAGCTGCTGCGGTGTTGACTGTGTTGACGTTGTTTCCCCCTTCACGCTTTTCCAGGAGCGAGGCACAAGAACCGGCCGCTCAGACGCAGATTCCACCCGGAACGACCCAGACAACTCTGCCTCCGCAGACGGCGCAGCCGCAGGGGTCGGCTCCGCTACGCGTCATGGTCGACAAGTCTCTGCTTATCAATACGACCGAGACGATCAAGCGCGTCTCGGTGACTGACCCCGGGGTAGCCTTCGTCCAGCCCATCACTCCCACTCAAATTCTGGTCCACGGGCGAGCACCGGGCGAAATCTCACTGCTCATCTGGGACGAACTGGAACGCTCCCGCAGCTTTGATTTGCGGGTGGACGTCGATGTCAGCGCATGCGCCGAAGAAGAACATCGCGTCTTTCCCGATGAACAGATATCAGTAACCCCTTCGCGTGCCGCCATTGTGCTCTCCGGCCACGTAACCACTGAGGATGTTGCCAAGCGCGCCGGGGAACTTGCGGCCGCGTATTCGAAGAATGTGGTCAACGTTCTTACTTTCGGTCCGGTGGGCGCTCAGGAAGTCTTGCTGGAAGTAAAATTTGCCGAGGTTGACCGCTCTGCACTCACCCAACTCGGAGCAAACTTCTTCTCCACTGGCGCTGCCAACACAATCGGGACTGTCACCACAGGTCAATATGGAGGGTTTGGCCCCGCGGCGGTCACTCAAACTACGGGACAAACCGGGCCTTTTTCCGCCAACCAAACCATCAGCCAGGTTTTGAATTTATTTCTCTTCCGTCCCGACATTCACTTTGGCGCTGTAATCGAGGCTCTGGAAAACAAGAGCCTTCTTCAAATCCTCGCCGAGCCCAATCTCATCGCCGTCAACGGCAAGAAAGCGAGCTTCCTGGCTGGTGGCCAGTTTCCTTTCCCTATCGTGCAGCCTGGCGCCGGCTTTACGGCTGTTACTATCTCCTTCAAGGAGTTTGGGGTAAAGCTAGAATTCACGCCTGTGATTATGCCAAACGGCAACATTCATCTTACCGTGGCTCCGGAGGTCAGCACTCTCGATTTCGCCGACGCACTCACGATTTCCGGTTTTACCGTACCAGCATTGAGCACGCGCAAAGCGGAGACCGAATTCGAGTTGCAGGATGGGCAAAGTTTTGTGATTGCCGGCTTAATCGACAATCGTGTCACCGATGTCTGGAACAAGGTTCCCGGCCTGGGCGACATTCCGATCCTGGGGGCCTTTTTCAAAAGTAAAAGTATTTCGAAGAGCAATTCGGAGTTGATGGTCTTGTGCACGGTGCACCGCGTTTCGCCGAGCAGCGTAGCACCCGCCGGCCCCCCCAATCCGCAACCGTTCATCGAGAACCAGAAATTTGATGGGAAGAAACCTTCGGGAAAGTAACCCGCGGCGAGGCGATACAATGGCGACTTGTCAGAACGAGAAGAGAGAGCAAGCAGTGTGAACTAGTGGAGTGGGAGTGAGCACAGGGTATGCCCGAGCTTTCAGTCGTTATCGTAGCCACGGATAATGAGCAGCGCACCGTTCTCCAGGTCTTAGTGGATGGCACCAGCGTAGCCCGCACGGTCCATACCTGCGCGACCTTTCCAGTTTCGGCAACCGATCCGGTGGCTCGGCGCGTGCAAGCTGCCAATCCCGATGTGCTGCTGATCGACGTTCCCTCCGATAACGCATCCACCGCCATGCGCGCCATCGAGCTTCTACATCAGGAACTGCCTGACTCGGCCGTGTTTGCCATCGGAAGCCTGAACCAACCACAAGTGATAGTGAGTGCGATGCGCGCCGGCGCTCGCGAATTTATCGAGCGCCCCACCACCACCACCGATCTTCTGGAAGCTTTCGTTCGTCTCACGACAGCCCAACGCCGGGTGCAGAAGGAAGGACCGCGCGGCAAAGTGTTTTCTATCGTGAATGCCAAGGGCGGCAGCGGTGCGACCACAGTAGCGGTGAATCTCGCCTTGGCCCTACAGGCGGCGCACGGCCAAACCGCTCTGGTGGATCTCGCGCCCCTCGGTCACGCGGCCTTACATCTAAATCTCAAACCCCTCTTTACCGTAGCGGACGCCACTCGCAACCTCCACCGCATGGATAGTTCCCTGCTCGAAAGTTTTATGACCCGGCACAGCGGCGGGTTGCAATTGCTCGCTGGAACCAATGCGCCCGCAGCCATTGAACCCTCGACGGCGGAATTCGTTCGGCTCTTCGATATGCTGGTGACGCACTACCGTTACGTGGTGGTGGACAACTCGTCGCGCCTTGATGCCGCAAGCCGCCTGGTCGCGAACCTCTCCGAATGCGTGCTGTTGGTGGCCTGCACCGACGTTGCCTCACTGTGGAGCGCAGCTCGCGTGCAACAGTATCTGGGAGAAACCGGCAACCGTGAGCGCCTCCGCCTGGTGCTCAACCGTTTCCGCAAGGTGCCCGGCTTCAGCGAAGCGGATGCGGAAAACGCGGCGGGCGTAAAATTGATTTGGCGTGTGCCGAATCAATATTTTGCCATTTCGTCGGCCATCGATCGGGGCGCGCCGGTGATGGAACAAAGTCACACTGAGATTGCCCGTTGTTTTTCCGGGCTGGCGCACGAACTGACGCGCAACGATGTCGACGTGAAACGTGCTGCGTGGTCGCTGTTTAAGACCGTGTAAGATTCTATGGCCAATTTGCAGACCTTCGAGCGCAGCGAATACCAGCAGGTCAAGGCGGACCTGCATCGCAAGATTCTCGACCGCCTTGATCTGGAAAAACTGGGTCGCAGCACTGGAGATACTGCGCGCGATGAAGTTCTCGTCCTTATTCGCAACTCGGTCAACAGTGAGGTGGTTCCTCTCAGCTTTGCCGAGCGCGAACGGCTGTCGCGCGAAATCCTCGACGAAATTTTCGGCCTTGGTCCTCTTGAACCCCTGCTCAAGGACCAGACCATCTCCGATATTCTGGTGAACCGCTACGATAAGGTTTATATCGAGCGCGGGGGCAAACTGGAATTGACTGGCTTGTCCTTCAAAGACAACCAGCACCTCATGCAGATCATCGAGCGCATCGTCTCCCGCGTAGGGCGCCGCGTCGATGAATCCTCTCCCATGGTCGATGCGCGCCTGCCCGACGGCTCGCGCGTCAATGCGATTATTCCTCCCCTGGCATTGGATGGCGCTTGCCTCTCCATCCGGCGTTTCGGACGCGACCCGGTTACGGCCCGCAACATGATCGAGAACCATACGCTCACCGAGGCCATGCTCGAGCTTCTCTCCACCATGGTCAAAGGCAAGCTGAATCTTCTGATCTCGGGCGGCACCGGCGCTGGCAAAACCACATTGCTTAATGTGCTATCCGGATATATTCCAAATGTGGAGCGCATCGTCACGATCGAAGACGCCGCCGAATTGCAGCTGAAGCAGGAGCACGTGGTCCGCCTCGAAACCCGCGCCCCCAACATCGAAGGCAAAGGCG
>DAIUEW010000030.1:0-67786 GCA_036844925.1 Candidatus Sulfotelmatobacter sp. | reverse complement strand
GTAAATATTTTTGCCAAAATGTCCCGGCAGCCCTATGCAATATGATATAATAGTACTATAGTGTTAAAGCTTAAAGGCGTGGCCCACGGGTCGCGCCTTTTTTGTTTACCCGCTTTCCAGCAGCTCCAAAAACCTAAACATCCGTCAATCGGTGAGGTAGAACCTTGGGAAAATATCTCGACAAATCCCCGGCCACAGGCCAGGCCAAATTTACAACTTACAAACAACGTGGCGAATGGGTCGAATTGCTCTTCATGACCCGCGCCGCCAAACGCGGATTCAATGTCTCCAAGCCTTGGGGAGACTCCGCCCGCTACGACGTAACCGTCGAACCGGATGGCCGCTTCAACCGCGTCCAGACGAAATGCACCGACCGCTGGAACGGCAGCTCCTACTCCTGCGGCCTTTACGCCGCCCATCAGCACGCCTACACCACGAAGCAGATCGATTACTTCGCCATCTACCTTATCCAGGACGATGTCTGGTATATCTTCCCCGCCAAAAAGCTCGTCGGACAGTCGGCCGTTATCCTTACCCCGCATCGCGCCGATTCCAAACATGCCCGCTACAAAGAAGCCTGGGACTTGTTGGATGCGCGCAAGCACACCAAGACCACGCCCTCCGACCCGCCCGCGCCCATCGTCACAAATAAGCCTTGGAAACGGAGAAAGTATGTCCGTCCCAGCGCCGAATAAAGCCTTGCGGAAAAACTCGGTCTTGCCTTTGGGTGGCGCAGCGGTTCACCGCTGCGATAAGTGCTTCTTCTTAAACTCGACTTTAGTCGCTGGACTTCCACTGCAGGGGATTCCCCACTTCTCGCCTCTTTTGCGAGAAGTGGGTTCGGGGCCCGACCACGATTGCACCTTGCGGAAAAACCCGGTCTTGCCTTTGGGTGGCGCAGCGGTTCACCGCTGCGATAAGTGCTTCTTCTTAAACTCGACTTTAGTCGCTGGACTTCCACTACAGGGGTGTCCAACATCTCGCCTCCTTTGCGAGAAGTGGGTTCGGCGCCCGATCACGATTGCTCCTTGCGGAAAAACCCGGTCGTGCCTTTGGGTGGCGCAGCGGTTCACCGCTGCGATAAGTGCCTCTTCTTAAACTCGACTTTAGTCGCTGGACTTCCACTGCAGGGGTGCCGGCGCGCCGATCACGATTGCACCGTGCGGAAAAACCCGGTTTTGCCTTTGGGTGGCGCAGCGGTTCACCGCTGCGATAAGTGCCTCTTCTTAAACTCGACTTTAGTCGCTGGACTTCCACTGCAGGGGTGCCGGCGCGTCCGATCACGATTGCACCGTGCGGAAAAACCCGGTCTTGCTTTTGGGTGGCGCAGCGGTTTACCGCTGCGATAAGGCGCCGTACAACGCTCCATCTTTCACGCCCTCAACTCGCGCCGTGATCCACCGGTTAGCAACCTGCCGTCCCACCAAATACAGTTTCTGATAATTGTCAGTGAGGGCTTCGGTGATCTCAGGGCTGCAATGCACAACATTGAGCGTAATAGCTTCGAGCGATTTCCCCACGAACGATCGCGCGAAGGCGAGTTTCTTTTTGGCGGCAAGCTCGCGCAGGATCTTGTTGCGCCCGCGGGCGACGTGGATCGGAACTTGATCCGGCATGGCCGCGGCCGGTGTTCCGGGGCGCGGGGAGTAAGTGAAGACGTGCAGGTAGGTGAAGGGCAACTCTTCGATGAGGCCGCGCGTGGCTTCGAATTCTGCGTCGGTCTCGCCGGGGAATCCGGCCATCACATCGGCGCCGATGGCGGCGTTGGGCATTGCGGCGCGAAGTTTTTCGATTTTCTCCCGATAGTGCCACGGGCGATATTTGCGATGCATGCGGCGCAACACCGCGTCACTGCCGGATTGCAGCGGCACGTGCGCATGTTTTGCGATCCGTGCTGAGGAGGCGACGAGGGCGATGAGGTCGTCCGTCCAATCCATGGGCTCGACGGAAGAGATACGGAGTTTTTCGACTTGCGTCTCGGCGAGAATGGTCTGCAGCAGAAACGAAAAATCCGGCGTTCGGAGCCCCTCACCGGATGCGCTTATCCGAGCGCCGGCAGCCGAAAGCCGGAAGCCGGTTTCCCGTCCCCAGCGTCCGAGGTTGATGCCGCTGATTACAAGTTCACGATAGCCTGCGGCTACCAGGGTATTCACTTCGCGAATGATTTCAGGCAATGGCAACGAGCGACTATGACCGCGGACGCTCGGGATCACGCAGAAGGAGCAGCGGTTGTCGCATCCGTCTTGAACTTTGAGATTGGGGCGGGTGCGGGCGTGTTCGATAGAGTCGTCGCCAGCGGACTCAAAGACAGGAGCGGCGAGAAGTTCGGTGTGAGCGAAGATGTCGGAGACGAAAAGCCAGTTCTCAGTTCCCAGCTTTCGGTTCTCAGTTAAGGCGGAGAGCGGTAGAAAAGCATCGGAAGTGCCGGCCCTATCGACCTCAGCGGCCAAAGCCGGCATCGATGGGGGCGGGTTTACAGCACCACTGATGTCGTGCCCTTCCCGATTTGTGGTCAGATTTGGCAGGACAATATCGGCGAGTTGATGTTTGTGCGAGTTGCCGATCACGGCACGGACGCCGGGCAGCGCCGCAACTTCTTCGGGAGCGCGCTGGGCATAGCATCCGGTGACGATGATTTTTGCCAGCGGATTTTGGCGCCGTACGCGGCGGACGGCGGCGCGAGCATCTTGATCCGCGGAATTCGTGACCGTGCAAGTATTCAAAATAACAAGGTCGGCTTCAGCGGCGCTGGAGCGGATGAGGCCGCGGTTTTCGAACTGGCGTTCGATGGCCGCCCCGTCGGCCTGGGTGGCGCGACATCCGAAGTTTTCGACGTGGTAGGTCGACACACAACCATCGTAGCGCATTTCCCGTGAACGTTGGACCTCGGAGCCGTTAGCTATCCTTGCGGTAGAGAAGGTCGCGCATCGCTTGCCTGCGGGCCTCGTTCGCTTCTCTCTCCGTCTTGCGTTGAGTAGCATCCACGGCACGCTTCTTGCCGGGGTCGCCAGGCTCACGGGTGCTGCACTCGGGGCATTGATTGGCAAAACCGGGTTTATCGGGCTTCAACTCGAACTCCTCTGAGCATATGCTGCAAACTTTGATCGGGAAAGCCATCGGAACTCCACGGGAACGATCCTCGAATGCACCTAAATCATACGCCCGCGCCTCCCAGGGGCCAGCAAAAGTCAAACAAAAAGCAAAGGCACGTGCCTGCGTTTGCCAGACATAGACGCAGAGCGACGTCGAGCTTGCTCGAATGGGCAGCCGAGGGGCGGCTGCCCGCACATAGGCATTTCTCCGCGAACTGAGACTCTGATCGATTACGCGGTGGCGGCGGACTTCTTCTGCGAAAAGCACTCGCGGCAGAAGATCGGTCGCCCTTGCGTTGGACGGAACGGGACAGTGGTCTCCTTGCCGCACTGGCAGCAGGTCGCCCGCGTTTCAATACGAGAGTAGTGATGACCCTCGCGAGAAGAGGGAGCAGCCGTGAGGACCGCCACTCGCCTGGATTTGCAGGATTTACAGCGCTTGGGTTCGTTCCGGAATTGCTTGTCGTGGAAAAACAGTTGTTCCCCGGCGGTGAAAGTAAATTCGGCACCGCAGTCGATGCAGGTTAGTACCTTGTCCTGAAATTCCATTGAGGATGGCTCCCTTGTGCCCGCATTTGCGCCCGCCACACGCGGGGAAGGCGGTGGCACAGAGCAAACACAGGTTTTGTGTTACGTCCCCCCTCAAACTGCCCCTGGACTCGGCCCGCCACGCACCCTGGACGGGGCGTGGATACAGATTTTTGCTGTTAAATGCCGATTTTAACGATGAGTAATGAATGATCCCTGCTGCAACTCTACCTAGTGGGGGCCAGATGGAGCAGGGTCGCCCCGGGAAAGAGGCGACCCTTTACTGCTTCAGTGGTACTCCTAAGTGCATATTCTTGAATGCAATCACTTGACCTTGCTGCATCAATCTTGCTCTTTGCGAACCTTCTTACGAGCCCGCTTACGAGCGAGCGCGGCCTTCACACGCTTTTTCTCACCGGGCTTCAGGTAAAAAGAGTGGCGTTTAACCTCTTTGATTATGTCTTCCTGTTGCACTTTGCGCTTGAAGCGGCGCAGGGCATTCTCGAGAGATTCACCCTCTTGCAGCCGAATTTCCGCCAAACAGACACACCCCCAAACCCGTCCTGTGGGACCGAATAGTTATTACAAGGATTTGACCGGAAGTCAAGTGCGGAAAGGTGAAGAACGTTGCAGAACAACCAAAACGGAGACCAGGCAGGAGGGATGGGCGTGTACTCCACCCGTTCGCGAAGAACGCGGGAGACTAGGCGGCCTTGTGCGAGCGATGCGATGAGTTTTTCATGGTGATCATTACGCTCCCAAGATCCCCTTGCGTGGAATTTTGGTTTTGAGTGTAGAGCGGATGCAATTGGGATGAACCTTTTGTCGTGTTAGTGCGCGTAGCACCACAAGGCGCGTCGTCTTCAGAAGACGAGTTTCAGGCCCAGTTGGATTTGGCGGGGAGCGAACGCGGCGTTGGGCTTCAGGAAATCTTGTGTGGGTTGGCGGTAGTAGGCGGGGTAGGGAACTCCGTTAACGGTCGTGCTGTAATTCGTGAACGTAGTCGCTTCAGCGGTGAGGCCGTCGGTGGTAATAGTGACGCGCGGGTTGAGGTGGTTGAAGAGGTTGAAGGAATCGGCGGTGAAGTCGAGTCGGTAGCGTTGGCTGACATGGATTTTGCGAACGAGGCGAAGGTCTGTGGAAGTGTAGTCGGGCCCGGTGAAGGCGTTGCGGCTGTAGCCGGGAAGACGGTCGTTGTCGTAGTTGCCGTCCTGGTTGGGATCGCCGGAGACGGTGGCGTTGATCGGGCGTCCGCTGCCGGCAGTGACGATGCTCGACATTTTCCACTCGTTGAAGATGTGGCCGAGGAGCTCTTGCCCGCGATGAAAGGGGCGAGGCTCGAGCGAGATGGCTCCGACGAACCGACTGCGCTGGTCGGTGACGCTGGGCCCGCGTTCGGCGTTGGGCTGGTAGGAATTCTGCACGGTGGCGGGTTCGCCTGCAACGAGCGCGTCCTGGCCGTCGTCAATCGCGCGCGCGTAGGTGTAGGAAAGGCGCAGATAAGTGCCTCGGGCCATGCGGCGGTTGATGGAGACAGTTGCTCCGTTATACATGCTGGAGGCCGCGCTTTGAAATTCGTCGATGGAGCCGAGTTGCGCGATGGGCCGTCCTAGAGGATTGATGCAGGGTGGGAACGGGCAGCTCAACGATCGCGTGAACTGCCACGTGGCGAAGGAATCGACCGTGTAGTATCCGTTTGCGAAGTTGGAACCGGTGGAATTAAAGATGGGATAAGTGAGTGCAACCGGTTGGGGAAGATTGACGTCAAGGGCGCGGATAAGGTGCTCGCCGTGAACATATAGGTATGAGATAGCTAGGGTAGTTTTGCTGGCGACCTCGCGCTCGAGAGTAAGGCTGGCTTGTTGTACACGCGGCGTAACGAAGTTGGGTGCGAAGGCAGAGACATTGTTAGTGACGCCCTGCGTAAATCCGGCTGGAAGATTACAGGACGAGGCCGAAAGCGAGCAGGTGAACAGCGGGTTCGGATAGACGGGAAAGGCCATGTGGTCGGCGAACTTGGTGTTGTTGAGAAAGACTTGGGCGTCAGTGACGCCATTTTCCGTGGCGATGGCCGAGTTGTAGATCTGCGGAATCCGGACGTAAAAGATTCCGTAGCCGGCGCGAATGACGAATGGGTGTGTCTTGCCGATGGAATAGGCGAGTCCGGCGCGCGGCCCGAAGTTGCGGGGATTGTAGGGAACCTTGCCGGAGGGTGGAAACAGTGGGTTGGAAATTAGCCCTGCTTTCGTGAAGGTTTGAAGATCCCAGCGCACGCCGAGGTTGATTGCAAGGTGATTGGCCGCGCGAATGGTGTCCTGGGCGAAGGCGGCGTAGTCGTTGCTGTTGGGGTTGGATGTGGCTGGGCCGAAATTTTGCAGGTAGTAGTGCGGAACTCCGTGCGCATAGGCGCGCAGAGGAGTGAGCGGAAGGCCGGCCTCTTGTGGCTCGAAGGTGAAGGGATCCACCTTGATGACATCGAAGAGATATTCGCCGCTTTGCTGGCTTGGAAAAAAGTCGTAGATCCAGGTGATCAGGGCGTCGCCGCCGAACTTGAAGGAGTGCCGGCTGGTGTCGAGACTGAGAGTTTCGGCAAGCTGAGCACGGTGTTCGCGGGTGGCGCGGGGAAGTAGATCGGAGCGCCCGATGCCGTCGAGGATGTCGGTAATTTTGATAAGGGTCCTGATGGGAGCTCCATCAACGATGGGAGGAGCGTTGGTGTAGGACTGTCGCAGGTCGCGGGAGAATTGGGCGCGAAGATGGCTGATGAGGCGCGTTGTGATACCGGAGGTGAGCGAGGCCGATCCGGTGTCGGTGGAGACTGTTTCTTCGCCGTTGTCGGAGATCGAATCGTAGGTAACGGGGCTGGCGGGATCGAGGAATACGTTGTTCGATCCCCAGTAACGGGAAGCATTGTAGCGCAGGGCAAGCTGATTGCGGGGCGTGAGATTGATGTCGAGCTTGGCGTAGGTGGCGTTGCCGATTTGCGCCGCGGGATAGGAACCGGCGAGCGAAGAGAGTTGGGCGGCAGCGGCGAATACCAGGGCCTGGTCGGTGGCTTCGTAGTCGCCTGGAGTTAAAGGCCCGGTTCCAGCTTGCGGGACAACCTGCATGGTGTTATCGAGAAATTCGACGACGTCAGGGACGCGGAAGTAGTGTTGATCGAATCCCGCGAAGAAGAAAATTTTGTTTTTCTTGATGGGACCGCCGATGGTGGCTCCCCCTTGCTGCTGGCGACTGTGAGGTTTGAAGGTCATAAAGGCATCCGCGGCTCCGAACCCGCTGTCGCGGATGTAATAGAGGCCGGTGCCATGCCAGTGATTGGAGCCGGATTTGGTGACGACGTTGACGACGGCACCACCGGCGCGTCCGAGTTCGGCGCCGTATGAATTTGTGGAGACGCGAAACTCCTGCACCACTTCATTGGAAAACTGGTATGGGGCGCGATAGAGGCCTCGCGCCTGAGCGAAGAAAGCGTTGTTGAAATCACCGCCATCGACCAGGAAGCTGTTCTGAAATCCGCGAAGGCCGCCGAATGAAAGATCGCCGTTAGTGGCGGATGTGAGGCCGCGAGGATCCTGTGTGACTCCGGGCGAGAGCAGCATGAGATCGGAGAATCGGCGACCGTTTAGCGGGAGATCGGCAATGGCGCGTTCGTCGAGCAGAGTGGAGACGGCGCTCGGTTGAGTATCGACGAGGGCGGGTGCGGCGGAGACGGTAACGTTTTCCTGTGCGCCGGCGACAGTGAGATGGAATTCGAGTTCGGCGGCTGCGCCGACGTCGACGTGCAATTGCGGCGTGACCTGCGGGGACATCCCCTGCGCGATGGCGCGGGCAGAGTAATCGCCGGGAGGGAGGAGTTCCAGTGCGAATCGACCTTCGGCATCAGAGGTGGCGGAGTAGCGGGAGCCGGTGCCGGCGTTGACGGCAACGACAGAAGCCTGGGCAATGCGGGCACCGGCGGGGTCGAGAACGGTACCGTGAATGGCGCCGGTAGCAGCATCCTGGGCGAAGGTGAGCCGTGCCAATACTAAGAAGAAGAACAGGAAAACGAATATCAGGGCCACAATCAGCGAGGTACGCGGCATAGAGTCCCACCTTTAATCAAGGAGAGGCTCGGAGAGACGAAATCCCGCGCGGTTTACCAGAGACGAGCGGGGGTTGGGAAACCCGATTCTTTTGTAGCATGTGCAAGGGCGATTCGACGGTGACGAGCGGGTTTCTTTTTGGAGACCTGTGCCGTAGTGGGAATTCTGCTTCGGCGCATGCTATGTTCAGAGTTCCCTGAGGGGGCAGGCCGATCCGCTCCAATTTGGGAAGTAGTCAGCGCAAGTGGCAGGCAGGTCCCTCGCTACGCCGGGATGACGGAATATTCAGTTCAAAAAATTATGATTCGATCGTTTAAGGGAGTACGTCCGGTGATTCCGGCTTCTTGTTACGTGGATGAGTCGGCGCAGATTATTGGCGACGTGGTGCTGGGCGAGCATGCGTCGGTGTGGATGAATGCGGTGCTGCGCGGGGATGTGCACTCGATTCGGATTGGGGCGCACTCCAACGTGCAGGATTGCAGCGTGCTGCACGGAATGAAGGAGCAGTACAACGTGGTGCTCGGCGAGTACGTCACGGTGGGGCACTCGGCGACGCTGCATGGATGCGTCGTCGAGGATCGGTGCCTGATCGGGATGGGATCGATTATTTTGAATGGCGCGAAGATTGGTACGGGTTCGATCATTGCGGCGGGGACGCTGATTGCGGAGGGGACGGTGGTTGAGCCGGGATCGTTGTGGATGGGCTCTCCGGGCAAGTTTCGGCGGAAACTGGAGGAGAAGGATCAGGAATCGATCATGCGCTATGCGAGAAATTATTTGGGGTACACGGAGGAGTATTTGCGGGAACGGTGAGCAGAGCGTAAAGCAATCAGCATTCAGCATTCAGCAATCAGTAGTCAGCCAGGCATGAGCACGAACATGGGACGGCTGAATGCTAAATGCTGAGTGCTGAATGCTTGGTTAACGACGAACGACTGACATGATTAAAGCAGTGCGAGGGACCCGGGATTTGCTGCCGCCGGAAACGGCGCTGTGGAATTTCGTGGAGTCGGCGGTGCGGGATGTGTTCCGCGCCTACAACTTCCAGGAAATTCGCACGCCGATCTTCGAATCGACGGAGTTGTTTGCGCGCGGAGTTGGGGAAGAGACCGATATTGTTTCGAAGGAAATGTATACGTGGGAGGATCGCGGGCGCGCCGAGAGCGATAAAGGACAATCGCTGACACTTCGCCCTGAAGCCACCGCCGGAATTGTCCGCGCCTACATTGAGCACAAGCTCTGGGATCGCGGCCTGAACAAGTTGTACTGCCTCGGGCCGATGTTCCGGCGAGAACGGCCGCAGAAGGGACGTTATCGTCAGTTTTATCAGATCGATGCCGAAATCATTGGGCCGGCGTCGGCGGGGAGCGAGTCTCCCGCGCGGGATGCGGAAATTCTGGAGATGCTGGCGACTCTGCTCGACCGTCTGGGAATCAGCGGATGGAATCTGGAGCTCAATTCGGTCGGCTGTCCCAACGATCGTGCTGCCTTCAACGAAGCGTTGCGCAAGGCTTTGGAACCGGTGGTGGGGAAGATGTGCGCCGATTGCCAGCGGCGGGCATTGACCAATCCGCTGCGCGTATTTGATTGCAAGGTGCCGGAGGATCAGTCGATCATCGAAACGCTGCCACGCATCAGCCAATTTCTGGATGAGGGATGCAGAAAACACTTTCAGGACGTTCAAGGGATTCTGAAGGCCGTGGGCGTGCCGTTTGTTTTGAACGATCGGTTAGTGCGCGGGCTCGATTACTACACGCGCACGGCATTTGAGTTCACCCATGGGGCGCTCGGGGCGCAGAATGCGATTCTGGGGGGCGGGCGGTATGACGGACTTTCTGAGGCGCTGGGTGGGCCGGCGGCTCCGGGGATTGGGTTTGCAATTGGGGAAGACCGGCTGGTGATGTCGCTGCAGGAATCGGCGTCGGCTGAAGGTGTAGTGAGGAAGCCGAATGCTTATGTGGCTGCGCTGGGCGTGGGGATGAACGGTGAAGCGTCGCGATTGGCGCGCGAGTTAAGGCGCCATGATTTGGTGGTGGATTTGGGAGATGAGAGTTTCCGGCTGAAAAAATCATTCGAGGCGGCTACCAGGGCGGGGGCAAAATATATTGTCATCGTGGGCGAGAATGAGGTGAAGGCGGACGCGTTTGCGGTGAAGAATCTGGCAACGGGCGAACAGGTTTCCGTACCGCGCGCAGAGTTGGCGCAGAAAATTCGAGAGTGAGCTGTGGGTCTTCTGTCGACCTTGTGGATCGTTTGCAATCGTTTTGGAAGAGATCGCTCGGCAGGAACTGCGTCCGCCTTAGGATGACAGCACTCTTGATGAGACGCGATTACGGAGAAACATCATGAAACGAGAGACATCATGAAACTGTGTTGGGTGATTTGTACGGCTCTCTTTCTGGCGAGTTGCATCCCAAGCATCGCTCAGACACGCGTGCCGGCAAAGGTTCTTAGTCCGCTGGAGCAGACTTTGATTGGCAGTGAGAAGAGCCTGATCGAAGCGAAGAAAAAGGACGATGGGGCATTTTTCAAGCGAACGGTCAGTACGGATTTCGCACTCGTGGGCGTAGACGGACAGCTGCTGGAGCGGCAGGAAGCGATCGATGAGTTGGGCGATTCTGGCCTGGTGGAGTTAACGCCTTATGACATCAAGGTAGTGACGGTGGGAGAGGACGCCGCTGTCGTTACCTACGACGCGATCGTGCGCAAGGCGCCGGAGGAGGATCAGGGACCTCCTCCGCGCTATCAGCACTTCAGTTCGGTCTGGGTGAAAGACGGAGACGGATGGAAGCTTAAGTTTCATCAGGCCACGGCGACGCATTGGGGAGACTGGTAGGTCGGGCTTCGGCTTTCGGGCTTCGGTGTGCTAGGCTGCTTCCGCTTCTACTTTGTTGTCGGAAACGTCTAATCTTTAGGCAGCGCCGATTTACGGCCTAGGAGATATCGCATGAAAAAAGCAGCAATGATTTTAACGGCAACACTGGCGTTGGGGGCAATGGCGACAGCGCAGATGGAGCCTCCGAAGCCCGGGCCCGAACTTAAGAAGCTGGATGTATTCGTCGGCTCATGGACCCTGGACGGAAATATGAAGCCTGGGGCGATGGGTCCGGGCGGATCGATGACGGAGAACGAAAAATGCGAGTGGATGCAAGGCGGTTTTTACCTGGTGTGCCATTCGGATTACAAGAGTTCGATGGGAAACGGCGTGGGATTGTCGGTGTTGGGATACTCTGCTGATGACAAAGCCTACACGTACCGGGAGTTCAACAGCTTCGGCGAATTCGACGATTCCAGGGGCACGCTTGATGGCGACACATGGACTTGGACCAATGACGAGAAGATGAACGGCATGACCATGAAAGGTCGCTTTACGATGAAGATGACCTCGGCCACGTCCTACAACTTTACGTTTGATATGTCACAGGACGGAACCAAGTGGTCGACCGTCATGGATGGAAAGGCGACCAAGAAGTAGAATTACTCACCGCAGTGGCATCCTCTCAAGGGCTCAGTCCCGACTGCAGCTGGCCGTTTTGGTGCGGTCTGAAAGCCCACTCCAAGTCACACGAGTGCGATGCTCGCGGTGAACAGAGCGTGGTGTAGGCGGTCACAGAGCAGTTCTCCCACCAGTTATAATCTTTAATTCGACACTCTGCCGTCATTCTCACTATCAAGGACACAGCTTGCTCGACTTTCTAGGCGACCTACAGCGAACTCACATGTGCGGTGCTCTCCGCACTTCCGACGCGGGCAAAAAGGCTGTGCTGATGGGCTGGGTCAATCGCCGCCGCGACCACGGCAACCTGCTTTTCATCGATCTGCGCGACCGCAGCGGCGTCACTCAGGTCGTGATCAACGCCGAGAGAGATGCCACCATCCACGAAAAGGCCGGGGCATTGCGCAATGAGTACGTGATTGCCGTCACCGGCACGGTGAAGCTGCGCGACCCCAACACCGTCAATCCAAATATGCCTACCGGCGAAGTGGAGCTCATTGCCGAAGAGTTGCGAATTCTGAACGAGTCGAAGCTGCCTCCGTTTCTGCCGTCGGACACGGCGCTCACCAACGAAGAGACGCGGCTGAAGTATCGCTACATCGATTTGCGGCGCGACGTTATGCAGTTCAATATCGAGCTGCGGCACAAGGTGGCGAAGGCGATTCGCGATTATTTATCGGGGCAGGGATTCTTTGAAATCGAAACTCCGTTCATGACGCGCTCAACGCCCGAAGGCGCCCGCGATTATCTGGTGCCCAGCCGGGTGCAGCCGGGGACGTTTTATGCGCTGCCGCAGTCGCCGCAGTTGTTCAAGCAGATCCTGATGATCTCCGGCTTCGATAAATATTTTCAGATCGTGCGTTGCTTCCGCGACGAAGATTTGCGAGCCGACCGGCAGCCGGAGTTTACGCAAATTGATTTGGAGATGTCCTATCCGCAGCCGGAGCGCGTGTGGGAAGTGGTGGAAGGATTTCTGACGGCGGCGTTTGCGGCGGCGGGATTTGCGATCAAGACGCCGTTTCCGCGCATGGATTACGACGAGGCGATCCGGCTGTATGGCATCGACAAGCCGGACTTGCGGCTGCCGGCATTCACTGACGTGCGGGAATGTTTTGCAGAGGAGAATTTGCAGGACCTGGCCATCAATCCGAATCTGCCGGTGATTGCGATTCGCACGCCGAAGGTGGGCGAGCTGTCGCGCAAAGAGCGCGATGACATCAAGCCGATGTTTCATTCCAAGGGTGGGGCGCGAGTATTTGAAGATTTCAAGCGCATCGGCAGCAGATTTCCCGAGGCGGCGGCGGCGATTGCGAAAAAGACGGAGATGGAAGACGGCGATCTGATCGTGATCGTGGCCGGCTCCTCGCAAACTGGCCCACAGACGCCGGTTTCCGAGCATCGCAAGGTGACGCCGCCTGAGTTGGCGATTTATGCGTCGGCCGGATTGTTGCGGCTGGCGCTGGCACAGAAGTACGCGGAGCGGCACGGGATTTTCAAGAAGAGCGGCGACGCGGCGAAAGATTTCCGGTTTCTGTGGGTGACGAACTTCCCGATGTTCGAGTGGGATGAGGGCGAGAGGCAATGGAACGCGGCACACCATCCTTTTACCTCACCGCATGAAGAAGATATGTCGAAGCTGGAGTCGGGAGTCGAGTCGTTGAACGATCCGCTCTCACCGCTGAGCGCGGTGCGGGCGCTGGCTTACGACGTGGTGCTGAACGGCACGGAACTGGGATCGGGATCGATTCGTATTCATCGCCAGGATGTGCAAAGCCGAATCTTCCGCGCGCTGGGCATGACCGAGGAAGAAGCGCGGGCGCGATTCGGGTTTTTTCTGGAAGCGCTCGAATATGGCACCCCTCCGCATGGCGGGATTGCTCTGGGACTGGACCGTATCGTTATGATTCTGGCGGGTGCGGAAAGCTTGCGCGAGGTGATTCCGTTCCCCAAGACCGCGCGGGCCGTGGATTTGATGGTGGATGCGCCGACGCCGGTGAGCGAGGCGCAGCTAAGGGAGTTGGGGATTGTGATTCGTAAAGCGAGGGAGTGACGGTTCTGATCTGGGGTTCAGGGTTTTTTGGGTGGCGCAGCGCTTTAGCGCTGCGATTCACCGCAACAAAACCTTAATGGCTTTAGCCTCCGAGGTACTTCTTTCTTGTTCCGGTAATGGAAGAGCACTTCCAAGAATAGCCGCGCCATAGGTTCCTTGCGAAACAGCGGGGTGCGTTGAAAAGTTGACGCCATCACGAAATAAACACTGTATCCTCTATTTCCTCTGGGAGGCGCTGCCATAAGTTACCGCAGCGGCTAAAGCCGAAACGTTGTGGCTAGCCTATCGCAGCGCTGGAAGCGCTGCGCCACCCAAAAAGCAGAGTCTGAGCGTCAGGTTCCCAGATCGGAACAAGCGACAGTGGTAAAAATTCCGAGGGCTCACCGTCCTCCGTGAGACTACCCTCCCAGTTTCTGGCGCGCCAATTCCTCCACCCGCGCCAGCACTTCGTCTTCACCCAGCTTAGTCGAGTCAATCACCACTGCGTCAGTCGCTGCCTGCAGCGGCGAGGCGGCCCGGGTGCGGTCGCGGTGATCGCGTTCGCGCAGGTCGGCGGCCAGGTTCGCGCTTACGTCGCCTTTGATTTTCTGTTGCTCCATGCGGCGCTGCTCGCGGACCACGGGGTCGGCGTCAAGAAAGATTTTCAAATCAGCATCTGGAAAAACTTTTGTGCCGATGTCGCGGCCTTCCATCACGATGCCGCCGCCCGCGCCCATCTCCTGTTGACGCGCCACCATCCACGCCCGCACGCCGGGATGCACCGAGACGCGCGAGGCCGCTTCGGTGACGTCGCGCTCGCGGATGCGCGAGGAAACGTCGTGGCCATCGAGCAGCGTGCGGTTTCCGCCGACCGTGGGTTCGAGGCGGATTCGCGATTCACGTGCGAGCTGTACCAGAGCAGCTTCGTCGTCAAATGACGCATCCTTGTCGATCGCTTTCAGCGCAAGGGCGCGGTACATTGCTCCGCTCTCCAGATTCACATAGCCGAGCTTTCGCGCCAGCCGCGAGGCGATGGTGCTCTTGCCCGCGCCCGCCGGGCCATCGATGGCGATAATCAGTTTCCGTTCGGTGTGGTCGTGGTCAAAGTGGTCGGTCATTATCCAGGAGACGATTATCCAAGAGACGATTGAACAAGCAGACGATTGTACATGGAAACGACCGGTCGGTTCGGTTCCCCGTTCTCGTTCCCATTGTCAACCACAGCAGACAATCCTTTAACAAACTTGTGACAGTTTGCGGCTGCTCTTCTTCCAGCAAGTCGCGTCCAATAGGACATAGGTTGAAAGATGATTGGCAGGGTTGACCCGCTTTGCACCGCCTGCAAACCGAGGCGGTGACGCAGAGCACAGAGGAGCGAACCTGCTCCCTGTAATGCGGCGGTCCGGTTGCAAGCCCGGACGGAGATGAGGCAGTTATGCTGAAGATCGTTTGGCGCAATCCGCGGCCACCGGCGCAGAGATCCTTGTGGGTTGCGGAAGTAGGGGCCGATGAATCGACGAGCGCTCCGATGTGGATCATCTACTACCAGACGATTGAGGCTTCGGGCTGGCCTTCGAATGAATATGAGCTGCTGGTGAGCCGGAAGCCGCAACGGCTGAATGCTGTACGGGCCACTGGTTTCGAGGTGCAGTCGTGTATGTAGTCGAAAGCGTCGACCAAGCGTCCGAGAAGTTCATTTACGAGTTGGTCATTTACGAGTTGGTGCTGCGGCTCGTTGTCTACCGTTTGGGCGAGTTCGACCGGGTTTGGGAAACGGCGAATCGAATCTGCGATCGGTACGAGGTCAGGAAGGGTAGTTGAGCACGTACGAGCCAGCGTGAACTACCCTGGGGCCGGTGGGAGGGATGCCGGCGCTGCGATGCTTTATTTCGCGGCGCGATGCTGCTTGGCCGGGGCGACCGTCGGCTCTTTTGCCGGCGTGATGTGCAGCATCGAGCGGCCGCTGACATGGATGAAGCTCAGTTCGCGGGCCGCCAGCAGTGCGTTTACGGCTTCCTTCACGCGCGAGCGGGCGACGAAATTTCCGAAGAAGGTTTCGAGCTCGGTTTGCTCAGCGGCGATCACGCAGTCCAGATATTTGGAAAGCAGAGCCGACACAGCCTGTTGCACCGACACTCCTACGCCCTCGCGGACGGCATCGGGCGACCAGCGGTAGAGCACATCCCAAAACGAGCCTTCGCTGGGTTTGTAGTCGACGCGGGTAATGCGCAGCTTCGCGAGCAATTCGCCGAGAGCCTTGTCGAGCGCTGGCAGCGACACCGCGCCACCTAGAGTTTCCTGCAGCTTCTGCTTCGAGATAGGACCATCGCGCTCGATGAGCGCAAAGGCATCGCAGGCCAGCGGCGAGTAGGCAGAGCGCGGTCCCTGCCGGGGTGCGAGCTTGGGGTTGCGCTCGCCCACCAGCGCATAGAAATAAGGAAAGACCGAAGCTGCGACGAGAAACGCGTTGTTCTCGTCGAAGAGATTTGCTTCGTAAGCGGAACGCTCACGCAGCAAGCGGACCATGAGTTCTGTCGCCGCCAATGCCCGCGGATCGGAGTAAGCATGCTGCCAGGTGGGGAGGCGATCGTCAGAGCCCACGAATGCGCCAATGAATGTGGGTACTGGCATCGTGGGACGCACCGGATACATCAGACAAAGGCCGACAGCCTCGACGAAGGCGCGCGCCTGCTCGATGGTGCGGATGGGCTTGCCATCGAGACGCCACTTTTCGCGGCGAAGTTGCTGTAGGTCGGATTCGGTCATGAAGTCAGCATTCAGCACTCAGCAATCAGCAATCAGCACTCAGCCAGTAGCGGGCCGTTGTGCTCAGCATTGGCCGACGGAGGCTTAATGCTGAGTGCTTAAGGCTGAATGCTTTGTTTCAGATTCTCTTAAACGCCTTCTGAATATCCTTTACAGAATACCGCAGGACCACCGGTCTGCCGTGAGGACATGACATGGGATGGTCGGTTTTCGCGAGCTCGGCGAGGAGCCAGTCCATTTTGTTTTGCTCGAGCGGCATGTTCACCTTGATGGCGGCATGGCAGGCAATGGAGGCGGCGATGCGGCTGCGAATCTTTTCCAGGTTTAGCGACTGCTCTTCGCGAGAAATCTGGTCGAGCAACTCGTGAAGCATGTGCTCGACTGCGGCCGCGTCCACTCCGGCGGGTGCAACCTTCACGGCGACGCTGCGGGCTCCGAAGGGCTCGGCTTCGAAGCCGTTATGTTGCAGTTCGTCGGCAATCTCCGCGAATACTGCCTGCTGCGCCGGAGACAGTTCCAGAACGATTGGCATCAGCAGGCGCTGGCTTTCTACTTTCTGCAAGGCACGTTGTTTCAATATGCGTTCGAAGAGCACGCGCTCGTGCGCCACATGCTGGTCGACGATCCATAGGCCATCTTCATTCACCGCCAGAATAAAAGAATTGCGAATCTGCCCCAGCGGCCTGAGGGTTGAGAGCGCGGCCAGCGTGGGTTCTTCGTCAAGCACATCCAATGCCGGAGCACAGCCGTTGTCAGGAATTGAATCCGGCCATGTTCCTTCCAGGGGTTTTTCTTGCAGTCCCCGTGCCACCGGGATTGCGGCGTTCGCCTCAACGGCGATTCCGCCATCGAACTGGAAACGCGCCGAAATCGGCGGAGGCGCAGGAGCTTGCAGGGCGAATCCGCCGCCCGATTCGTAGATCGGGTGAGCCGGGGCTCCTGAGGCAGTGGCCAGGTCGGAAGGCGGCTCCCATTCCCTGGCGCCAGGCGTCAGACCGGAACTGGCGGTGGCATGAGCGTGAATTTCCCTGGTGAACTGTGGCGCCGGGCGCGCCTTCATCAGCGCTGCGCGCACGCTATCGCGAACGAAGTCGTGCATCACGCTGGATTGGCGAAATCGGACCTCCGTCTTCGAGGGATGGACGTTGACATCGACCTCCCCGGGCGGCATTTCCAGAAACAGCAGCACCACAGGGTAGACGCTCGGTGGAATGATGTTGCGATAGGCTTCCGTCAACCCGTGCTGGATCAGGCGGTCACGAATGAGGCGTCCGTTGACGAATACATAAATCGAATTGCGATTCAGTTTCTGGATTTCGGGTTTGGAAACGAAACCGTGGAGCCGCATTACACCCGGGCTAGCGGATTCGATTTCATCTTCATCTTCGTTTTCACTGTCCTTGCGACGCCATGGCGGAGGCTGCGGCAAGCCCACACGTGCCAGGGGCTGCTCGGCGGCGAGGGCGATCAACTGGTCGAGCGTTTCTTTGCCGAATACCTGATAGACGCGTTCGGCGTATCCAGCAACCGGCGGCGCCACGAGCAGGGCATTCGTGGCCGAATGAAGTTCGAAATGCTTTTCGGGATGCGCTAATGCATAGTGCGTTACCAGCGAAGCGATATGCGACAGTTCAGTGGATTCCGCTTTCAGAAACTTTTTTCGCGCCGGAGTATTGAAGAACAGATCCCGGACTGTGACGGAGGTTCCCTCGGGCAACCCAGCTTCTTCGACGCTCGCCATGCGGCCGCCGTTGATTTCGATGATGGTTCCGTCGGGAGTTTCTGCAGCGCGTGTCTCCAGTCGCAGGCGCGAGACTGATGCGATCGAGGGCAGCGCTTCGCCGCGAAATCCCAGCGTGGAAACTTTCAATAAATCTTCCGCGTCTTTGAGTTTGGATGTGGCGTGGCGCTCGAAGGCCAGCATGGCATCATCGCGGACCATTCCACATCCGTTGTCGGTAATTTGGATGAGCTTTTTGCCGCCGGCTTCGATGTTGATCCTGATGCGGGTTGCGCCCGCGTCCAGCGCGTTCTCCAGCAGTTCCTTCACCACCGAGGCAGGGCGCTCCACCACTTCGCCGGCGGCGATTTTATTGGCAACCTGCTCGGAGAGTACGTGGATGCGGCCCAAATGCGGTTCTCAGTTCTCAGTGTCGGGGACAGGGCCAGTTTCGCAGATGGAACGCGGGAAGGCAAAGAGTACGGCGATCATAGAAACTGGTTTGCCAGATTTCCCCCATGAACCCCAAGTCCTTCTTCGCGCGATAAGAAAATCCTCCCTTAATGAATTGGACAGCCTTCTCCAAAGTCACGGGAGAAATCGGTGTGACTAACAGATGAAAATGGTTGGGCATCGCTACAAACTCATGCAAGTGGTACTTGGACTGCTCTTGGTAGTGGAGAAGCACCTCGAGGAAGAGTCCCGCCATCCGATCGGATTGCAACACGGATCGTTTTTCAAAATTAGACGCGGTGATGAAATAGGTGCTCTCGCGCGTAGTTCCACGAAAGGGGATTGTCATGGCCACCTCGGGGGCTGAAGCCCGATTCAAATGGGCCAGTGTTTAATGCAGGCCTGAAGGCCTGCTCCACCCTCTCGCACACCCTCTCAACACATTACCCACAATGCCATGGCGAATGGTACGAAAAGGAGGGAATAGTGAGAAAGCGTTTCCCGATTTGGAGTCCCGTAACTAGTTCTCCGTGGGCTCGACTTTCGTTTTTGGGGGCGGCAGATTTCGGCCGGGCTTGGGAGGTATTGAAGGAGGAGTAGGCGGTGATAAAGCAGCCTTGGCCGAAGTTTTGCGAATTTCGATGCCGTCGTGTTCATTATTGAGCACGATGTGGGATGCACCGTTGCCGACGGTGCCGCTGGCTTTCGCCTCGCGATCGTTGCTGTCGATCTTCAACTCCGGAAAGTCGGACTGAATTTCGCCGTCGCGGGTGCGGGCGTCGAGGCGGAAGCCGGCTTTGTCGGGTACGCTCAAATGAATATCGCCGTTGCGATCGTCAATCTGTACGTTGCCAAGCGAGCGCATGGAGACTTCGATTCCGCCGTTTTCATCCTGCACGCGAAGATCGCCGGCAACATCTTCCAGATGAATTTGTTTCGAGCGGGTGCTCAGGTGCACCGGGCCGGCGATCTGCTCGGCGTGAAGATCGTCAGAATCCAGATCAAGTTCGCCGTCAAGATGGGAGAACTCCAGGTCAGTTCTCGAGGACTTGAAGGACACGTTATTGCTGATCCGGGCTAGTTTCACGCTTTCGCCGAATTCGCCGTCGAGCTGAACTGCGCCTTTGATGTCGGTGACGGAGACTTCGTTCAGGTGGCCGTCGATGTGGACGTCCCCCGTGACGTGTTCGACCTTTGCGGAACTTTTTTCGAGATTGAGTTTGGCGTTTCCGGTGACGACCTCGAGGGAAACATCGCCGTGCTGGTTGTTGATCTCGATTTCTCCCTCGCGGTCGGTCACGGAGACATCGCCTCGGCGCGAAGTGACGCGCAGTTCCATCTTGCGCGGAATTGAGATATCGAGATCGCTCTGCACGGAGTGATCGCCCGCGCCCTGAGTCTTGGCGTCGAGAATCATCACATTGCCGGCGAAAGTGATGGCGGGCTTAGTTTGCTGATTGTATTTGTCGGCATCACTCTGGCCTTCCGCACCTATTTTCTTACGCACGACGATTGTGATCTTGTTGTCATCGGCCGCGCTTACCCGAACGGCTCCGTGCTCGTTGTTGACGCGCAAGCTCGTAACCGCGGGAGGAATGTCCTGTACGAGATGATCGTCGAAGTTAAAAGTCTCGCCGAAGATGTTGTCGAAGTCGCTGTCGTCGATGTTCAAGTTATCGCGGATTTCACCCCAGTGGAAGCGCTCGACGTGAGTGGCAATCAACCCGCAGACGACGATGCAGATGACCAGAAAAACTCCACCGGCGCCAATGCCTCGCGGCGGGAAACCGTCACGCTGGGCTTGCTGGTGCTCGATCAGCTTGATGATTCCCCAGAGGATCAACAGCGCGGGCCAGTAGTGAGCAAATAAAGTTCCCAGCCGCGCCCACGACAGCATGTGCAGATTTCCGAGCAGGAATACGATGCCGAGAACAATCAACACGAACGGCCCGGCAAAGGAGCGGCGGTAACGGCGCGGCGGCAACGGTGCCGGAACGGGTGGTTGACTCGGGCTAGACATTGTGCACCTCGCCGGAAGGAGGCGTTGCTCCGGGATTTGAAGCTCCCGGATTGGAAGGTGGCGCAGCTGCTGGCGGCGCAACTACAGGCGGTGTTGGCTGGAATGAGCCGACGTGTCCGGCCGACGAAGCGTTGCTCTGCAGCAGCTTCACAACCCCTATCACCAACAGGATCGCGGGCCAGGTTCGGTCGAACTCGACCACGTTGAGGCTTTGGAGCAGGAAGAGTATCCCGATCGTAATCAATATGGCCGGACCGATGATCTTACGCATGCGGCACCGATCACAGGTGCATCCGATGCGGCGACCAGCGATCAGCCCCCACTGCCTGGCGAACATCCATCCCCCGAAGAGAATCAGGAGAAGTGGCCAGAAGCGGTCGAGGCCAAACTCGAAGATGTTCATGGTGTGCAGGAGGAAGAGCACGCCCAATCCAATCAGGATGATCGCGACCGCAGGAATATTTTTGTATTCGCTACGTTCTCCCATACTGAAGGTCTGCGCCAGGCCGTAGGGATCGGGAGGGGGTTCGCCCATTTGAAGCGCCCTGGCTGTGCGCACCGCATCGATGATCTGGTAGACGTAGAAAAACGCGATACCGATGCCGAAGACCCAGTCCCAGCGCCCGGCATGATCTGAGGCGAAGATGAGCATCGCGAAGATGATCAGGTGCGCCAGTCCCTTGGCGTATTGCGAGCAATAGACCGCGCCGACGCCGAACGGAAAAAATCCAGCCAGGATGCCGGCGACCGCGGGGTTAGGGCCCGAACTCCCTGCGGGCCTGAAGGGCACTGCTGGCAGCGTGCCCGAAGGCTGACCGACGGGGGCATATCCAGTTTGAGCCGGAGGCACGAACCCGGCTGCGGGAGCTGTACCTTCTAGACGGGCGGCGAGACAAGGCTCGCAGTAAACGACTCCGCGGACGTCGCGAGTGCAGTTGGCGCACAGCGGCTTTCCGCAGGTGCGGCAGAATGCGACTGCCGCAATATTGGGGTGTGTGGCGCAGTTCATACGAACCTCCTGTAGGTGGTCACCGACACTACAGACGGATCGTTTATGGACGGATCGTCTACAGACTGCTCGTTTACAGATGGACCCTGAGGGGCGCTGGCCAGAATAATACGGCTATCGGACTGGCTGTAGTTGCGCTCCTGCTTCTGCTCGGGCTGTTGTGTTGTGTCGTTCTTATGCTCTTTCTTGTCGTTACTTGGCGCCGATTCATTCGGGCGAGGTTCAGCTGGCGTCATGCTTCGCTTCAGTTCGCGCACGCGCGATTCCAGTTCGTAAACCACCCGGATGTTCTCGTAGTATCGGACTACGCGGGCTTGCGTGTTGTAGTAGGTGTGCCGGATGGCAGCAGGCCGCAAGCTTACCTGGCGCAGGTCGCCGGGTTTCACGCCGAGTACACTCAAGGCCACCGACAGCGAGAAGAAGGCCATGCCGAAGGACATGGCAAACCTTGGCTGCCGGACAGTGCTCCAGATCGGCTGCATGGCCGCCGAAACCCACGCTTGCGCGCGTTCCAGCCACGAAGCTGCCGGCCACGAAACACGCGGCTCGGTCGCGGACACGTTCACCCGCAGGCGTTGGGTGTCAACGCCCGTTGTGGATGCCAGAATGTTGTTGACCAGGCCGACTGGAGGCTCCACCTCCGTGAGATCCTTCAGCCAGTTGCGGCCCGCCTCAACTTCGGCGAACAGCGGCCCGCACGCGGAACAAGTCCGGGCGTGAGCCTGGAAGCGGTCGAGTTGAGTGCCGGTCAGGACGCCGTCGAGCGCGTCGCTGAGCAGCCCATCGAACTCGTGACACTGCATTCCGTTACTGGTTCGGTCTGGCATCACATCACCTGCCTATAGGTACGTTGTAAAAGCCGTGCAAGTTCCGCGCGGCCACGATTTATTCGACTTTTCACAGTCCCCTCCGGCACTTTCAAAACGGTTGCGATTTCGCGGTAATCAAGATCCTGTAAGTCCCTTAGAATCACTGCCTCGCGAAGCTCCGGCGAGAGCCTGGCGAGGGCGGCGTGAACGGTTTCTCCCAGCTCCCGGCTGCGTACGCGGGCATCGGGAGGCGCAGATTGGTCCTGAATTTGCTCACTCAGCGGCTGGGCATCCTCGTGCGGCGATGAGGCAGCGTCGAGCGAGTCTGTAATGCGGTCTTGCTTAGTTTTGCGGAAGTGGTCGACCAACAGGTTGCGGGTGATGGTGGTCACCCAGGTGACAAAAGCTCCCTTGGAGCTGTCGTAGCTCGAAAGCGTGCGGTACATCTTGATGAAGACGTCCTGAGTGAGATCCTCGGCGTCGTTGGCGGAGCCGGCAAAGCGGTAGCAGATGTTATAGATACGCCGGTTATAAGTCTGAACGATTTCTTCCCAGGCAGTGGCATCGCCGGCTACACAGCGGCGGACCAGCATCGCAACTGCCTGGACGTCTTCCAATCCTGAGTTCCCCGAGAGACTGAATTCGCCGACACAGCTTGTCACCCCGACCGAAGCTTCCTCTTCCGATAGGAAGCGGAAGCGCAGAGGAGGGACCTGCAATTCGCCGAGCGCGACCGAACGCTACACAAGACAGTACGCGGATGTAGTGCCGCAAGTTCGCGGCGGCAAGCTGCATCCGCAACGTTATGTGAAACAGGGCATTGTAGCAGCGACAGAAACTGACGCTGCTATCCGGCATATACTGGCTGCCACCTCAGAGAAGGAACCCACCACCTATGAAGAAGGCATTTTTTCTGCTGGTTCTCTGCCAAGTCGCCTATGCACAGGACGCTCCCAAGAAACTCGATACCGGCGAACTCCACGAGTTCATGATGGCAAACTTTCACACCGAGAGCGGCGCAATACTTCCAGTGGCGCGAATTGAGTACGGAACCTACGGACACTTGAACGCGGCTAAGGACAACGCCGTGCTTCTGCCCTCGCACTACATGGCTGATTCTCACGGCTACGAGTGGCTGAGCGGTCCCAGCCACGCGCTCGATACCTCGCAGCTCTTTCTAATAACCACGGAATTATTCGGCAACGGACACTCTTCCTCTCCCAGTAATACGCCTGAGCCTTTTCACGGCCCGCGCTTTCCAGTGATGACGATTCGAGACAACGTGGAGGCGGTTCATCGTCTGCTCACCGAAGAGCTCAAGATTACGCACGTTCGCGCCATCATTGGATTCTCCATGGGAGCGCAACAGGCGTTTCAGTGGGCAGTCAGCTATCCCACGTTTGCCGACCGCATCGTAGCCACCGCAGGAACCGCGAAGACTTATGGACACGGCGTGGTGCGCCTCGAAGGCCAAATCGCCGCCCTCACCGCGGACGCCGCCTTCAAAAATGGCGACTACACCACCCAGCCCACCAAGGGATTGGAAGCCTTCGGTGTCGTCTGGACAGCATGGCTGTTCTCGCAGGAGTGGTGGCGCAAAGAGTTGTGGAGGGAAGGTGCGAAACCGGGAACTACATTTGAAAGTGTGCTGAATGATTTCCGCACGAACTTCATTCCCGGAGCGGATGCTAATGATTTGATCCTGCAGTGCCGTACCTGGGAACATCACGACGTGGGAACGACTCCGGGATTCGGCGGAGACACGGAGCGGGCGCTGCGCTCCATCAAAGTTCCATTTCTATACATGCCATCGGAAACCGATCTCTACTTTCCGATTGGCGACGCACGCTACGAGGCCGCGTTCATCCCCGGGGCGTCACTGGTGCCGATCCCGTCGCTATGGGGACACACGGCCGGCGCCGGAGGGAGTCCCGCCGACGAAAAATTTCTGAATGAGAAAATTGGACAATTTCTTGCCGCGGGGAAATAGGCGGGTGGCCTGTCCGGCAGTATAGCCTCGGCTCGGCCGTTACCATACTTAAGGCTGGTATCGACTATGGTATAATGGTCGCGTTGTGGAAACAGCGCGCAAAATCACGGTAGAAATCCCCGGCGACTTGCTGGAGCGAGCGCAAAAGGCAAGCGGTGCCGGCATCACCCAAACGGTTCGCACCGGGTTGCAACTGCTGGCTGCATCAAAGACCTACGACCGCCTGCGGGAATTGCGAGGCAAGGTCCGTTTTTCACGCACCTTGGCAGAACTCAAAGCCGACCGCTGATTTCTGTTGCTGATTCCCCCGATTTTCTCTATCAGTGATTGCCGCATCAATGATTGCCGCCGACACGAGTACATGGATTGCTTTTCTGGAAGGGGAGCGATGCCAGGACACGGAACTGCTCGATAAAGCGCTGGAAGACCGCCAGGTCATGATGGTGCCAGTCGTCCTCACCGAGCTATTGAGCGACCCTCAGCTTCCCTTCGACGTCGCCGAGACGCTGTTACAGATCCCTATGCTTGACGTCGCGCAAGGCTACTGGCGTCGGGCCGGGGTGCTGCGGGCAAAGGTGTTGTCACGGCGCCGCAAGGCGCGCCTCGGAGATGCGCTCATTGCGCAATGCTGTATTGATGCAAACATAGGGCTGATCACACGAGATGGCGACTTCCGTTCATTCGCCGATGCGGCGGACTTTAATGTTCTCTTTCGGTAGGCTACTGGCGCGCAACTGGCATCCCATGGGAGCCATGGTATCGAGTTAGTCGCTGGTGAAGTAATCCACCGTGACGGGATTTTCGAACAGCGAGTAGTCGCGGGTGACGACGGTGATGCCGCTATCGGTGACGAAGTATCGGGAGCGGTCGGCTTCAGTGTCATAGCCGATGGTGGTGCCTTCAGGGAGATGTACGTTGCGGTCGATGATGCAGCGGCGGATGCGGCAATGGCGCCCCACCGCGACGTGGGAGAAAAGGATCGAGGAGTCGATTTCGCAATAGGAGTTCACTCGCACGTCGGGCGAGAGCACCGAGTTCTTGACCACCCCACCGGAGACAATGCAACCGTTCGACACGATGGAATCGAGAGCGGTGCCCATGCGATCCTTTTCCGCGAAGACAAATTTCGCGGGCGGATACTGGCGCTGGTGCGTGCGGATGGGCCAGTCGCGATCGTAGAGATTGAAAATCGGCGAGACTGACACCACGTCCATGTTGGCATCGTAGTAGGCTTCGAGAGTGCCGACATCGCGCCAATACAGAGCTTCCTTCTTGTTCTCGTCGATGAAGTCGTAGGCGAAGACGCGATAATCCTCGACCATCTTGGGCAGGATGTCTTTGCCGAAATCGTGGCTGGAGCTGTGATCTTCCGCGTCCTTGAGCAGGACGGGAATGAGAACATCTGCATTGAAAAGGTAGACACCCATCGATCCCGCAACTTTGTCGGGATTCCAGGGAGAACGCAGTTCGGTCTTGACAGGCTTCTCCTCGAAGCCGTTGATACGGCCGTCTTTGTCGACGTCAACCACGCCGAAGCGCGTGGTCTCCGCGAGATCTGTCTGTATGGTGGCGAGAGTGATGTCGGCGGAGGATTCTTTATGCTGCTTCATCATCTTGCCGTAATTCATTTTGTAGATGTGATCGCCGGAGAGAATGAGAACGTATTTGGGCTGCTCGGAGCCGATGGAATAAATGTTCTGGTATACCGCGTCGGCCGTACCCTGATACCACTGATCGCTCACACGCTTCATCGGCGGCAAGACTTCGACGAACTCTCCCACTTCGCGGCCCAGGATGTTCCACCCTTCGCGAATGTGCCGGTTCAGAGAAAGTGCTTTGTACTGAGTGAGGATATAAACGCGGCGCAGATCAGAGTTGAGGCAGTTCGATAGAGTGATGTCGATGATGCGATACATTCCGCCAAAGGTGACAGCGGGCTTGGCGCGATCGCGAGTGAGGGGATAGAGGCGCTCGCCGGCGCCGCCGGCGAGAAGGACTCCGAGAGTGTCTTTCATCGAAGCACCCCAGAAAATCAGTAGATGGTAGCACAGGCGCGTGGGGTTGGCAGCGAACTGCTCGGCGAGTGTTATTCTCTTTCGTTATCACCTGCGCCAAGGGGTACAGATGAAGTCCCGGCCTCCTGATGGTAGAGCCGAATCTGCTCACTTACTACCTCGAGCGCTCCTGCGCCCCAGAGATTTGCCGGCTCGATGTCATCGTCAGTATTGGCGTTCCATCCTTCGTCGGGCGGTACAAACTCATTGAACTGATGAATGATCAGAAAGATGGGATCGAGCTGGCGCGCATACTTCATGAACGCGTTGAAGGTGGAGTAAAAGTCATCCTCCCCGAAGCGCAGGGCATCGTCGGGACAATAGGGAAGAGGATCGGAAGGGGAAGCGGGACATCCCCAACCATTCTGGCCGGCAGTAGCGATGGAAGCGGTGAAGTTCTCCACTCTCGAACCGGCCTGGTTGTAGGAAGGATAGTAGGGGCATAGCGGAAGTGTGCACGAAGTGTTGAGCCGATCGACCCAACTCCAGAAGCCGTACCGCGGATTGACCTCCACTGGTCCGTCGGGCGCTCCTGGATTCAACCAGAGGTCTGGCTGACTGTCGAGATATCCCGCGATCATCTTGAAGTTGTATTTGCTGTCGATTTCGGGATGATGCTTCAGGAATTGCCTGATGTGAAACCAGAGAGGATTGTCGGCGCTGTCGGGATCTTGCGCCGCGCCAAGGAAAATCAGCATGAGAGGCTTGCCCTGGTAGATCACCTGGCGCTCGGGATATTTCCGCAGAAGAGCGGCGAAATAGTTGATTTCTTTTTCGAGCGCGGGCTTGCCATCTACGTCCGGAAACATAACATTCTGATCGATCCCACCCAGCTGCGGAATCAGCTTGAGCGGGGTGCCTAGCCTGGTCCACGCGGGAAACAGGTTGCCCGTATTGTCTCGAATGTTTTGGTTGTAAGTGCGGAAGGAAGGTGTGCAGTTTGGAACATATTTCTCGACGAACTGCTCGCTGTTGAAGATGCAACTCACATTGTTGGTGAGGTCGGCGATGACGGTATCGATGCCGAGAGATTCCATCCAGGCGACGTGCTGCTTGATGACAGCGGGATCGGCGCTGTCACAGCCGCCGCCAACACGTTGCATGTCCGCCGACTGCAGGAGGGGCATAGCGGCGCTGGTCTGAAATGTTACGGCGTTTGGACCGAACCAGGCTTCGTACTCCATTACGACGATGTGACTGTTCTCGTCCACGACCAGGGGGCCGTCCGATTGCGAATGCGCATCGA
Organism: Candidatus Sulfotelmatobacter sp.; assembly: GCA_036844925.1. GTDB lineage: Bacteria > Acidobacteriota > Terriglobia > Terriglobales > Acidobacteriaceae > Sulfotelmatobacter. The sequence goes on along the minus strand of DAIUEW010000030.1, from coordinate 40,489 downwards.
TCCCCTGGCAGAATGCCGGGGTTGCAGAACACAATAGGGTCAGGACAATCGACCGGGAGGCGAATTTCTGCACGGATGCTCTCCTGAAGACATGCACATCGAGAAAACTCAGAAAATTCGGGGAAGTTTCGTGAGGGCCTGCCCTGGAGCCCCTACTTTTCTTCTTCGATCTTGATGCGAAGAGATTTCAGGAATTTGACATCCTGATCGTTGACTTTGAACTCAGGGTTCGTCGAGAGGGTAGTGACCAGGGAAGTTTTATCAGAGGTTTTTTCGCCCTGCTTGCTGACGCCAATGGTGGCTTCGAGGACCAGAAAAATGTCGTAACCGCCTTCTTTGATGCGGGAGACGACTTCGGCGATCTGTTCGGAATCGGATAGAGATTCGTTGATGGCTTCCCCGAGTTCCTTCATGAGTTGCTTGAGTTGCTGGTCCACGTAGTCCCCCGATCGCTGTCATCTGCTCTGGCTCAAAACATGCCACCACTCGCTTAGATGCTTGCGGCCGCCGAACGGTTTTGACGCGGTCGCACGTTTGCGCCATTGTATCTCCAGAGGCTGTTAAAATCGAGCAGTGAATAAAGTTTCTACAGTACAAAAGTTGGGGGTCGTGGCGCGGGTAGCGTCGCAGCAGGCCCAACGCAGCCGCACCGTTCGTGCTGTAAAAGGGGCCATCTCAACTACGGCTCGGGCCTTCGGAAGCGTGTTGCACCAGTTGTGGCTAGAGGTTACGGGCCTGGTTTTCCTGCTGATGGCAGCGAGCGGCGGGATCGCTTCGGCGCACGAATATGCGAAATATCACGCCGGGCATGCCGGTGTTGGACGCGTCGCAGTTGCAATTTGTTTCACAGTCACGTTCGCGTGGTTCGGGGTAAGCTCATTCCTGAGAGTGAAGAAGAAAGGCTAAGCCTTCCTAATAATTTAAAATTTCGCGGATTGACTTTGATAGTCTTGCGAAGTCGGTTCTGGACCGTTGGTTCGCTCTTGAGGCACTTTTGAAAAAACATACTGGCAAGAAAGGTGGCCTCGGGGCCAATGATCTCGGAACTGAAAGAGAGAAGCGAGCCGGCCACTCAGGGCGTGTTGGCCCCGCGATCATGGGGCCGCCGCTCTGCTGTGCTGCTGGTTGCTGTTTTGGTTGTCTGCATCGCGATTATCGTGCGCGGCATTCATGCAGGGGAGTTCAGCTATAACGTCGACGAAACTGAGCATGCGGTCACCGGACTTTATGCCGCGGCTTTGATGCAAGATCATCCTGCCCACCCGATCGATTATACCTACCAATTTTATGCGCAGTACCCGGCGATTGCCGTGATCCACTGGCCGCCGCTGTTTTATGGCTTTGAAGGGTTGTCCTTTCTCTTGCTAGGAGCGAACGTTGTTGCGGCGCGCCTCACGATTCTCGCCTTCGCCTTGCTGGGCTTGACGGCGTGGTTTGAGATGGTGAGGGATTTGCAGGACGAGTGGACGGCTGCGCTCGCCACCGCACTGCTGGCTATGCTGCCGACGATGCTGCTGTTCGAGAAGACGGTGATGTTGGAGATCCCATGTTTGAGCCTGTGCGTCGCCGCCTCCGGCTGCTGGACCAAGTATCTTCTTTACCAGAAGAAATCGACATTGTTTTGGTTTGTCGGGTTCGCGAGCGCGGCCTTACTAACCAAGCAAAATAGTGTTTACCTGCCTCTATTTTGCCTGGCATCAGCTATCGCCGTAGGAAGCTGGCGGCTGTTGGTGACGCCGAGGGTTTTGTGGAGTGTGGTGGGGGTTGCACTGATCGCGGGTCCCTATTATTTTTTGGCCTACCGAACGCACTGGCAGACCACGGCGATGAACCTGGCGGATAACGAGGTTTCCGGATTAGCTGGGGCGATGTTCTATTTGAAATCGCTGCCGGGACAGTTGGGATGGACCATGCTGGCTCTTTCGCTTCTGGGACTTGTGACCAGCCCTCGCTGGGATCGGAGAAAGATCACTCTGCTGATGCTGAGCTGGATTGGGGCCTGCTATGTAACGTTCACACTGATCGGACTTAAGGATGCACGCCACACGCTGTACTGGCTGCCTCCGTTTACATATTTCGCAGCGGGGATGTTGACGCGGATGTTTTCGCGGCCGCCGCTGAAAGCCGTGGCAGGCGCCGCGGCGGTCGTGCTGCTGGGTAGTTCTCTGGTCAGCGCGTGGTCTTACCGGCGGCCGTACATTTCGGGCTATTCCGCTGCCGCCAAGGCGATCACGCAAATCGCACCCAGCGGCATCATTCTCTTCGATGGCGATTTGCCGGGGAACTTTATTTTCTTTCTGCGAGCGGACGATCCGCATCGCCATTTTCTGGTTCTTCGCAAGGCGCTTTACACAACCCGAATCGAGAAGCGTTGGGGTTCTCAGGAACTGGTTCATGGGCGCGAAGCTGTTGAAGATCTGCTGCGCCGCGACGGGGTTCGTTTTATAGGCATCTCCGATCACACGAGCCTGGACTTCGAAGTGCAGCAAACGCTTCGTGACATGCTGCAGTCGAAGCAATTCAAACTGTTGGGCAGATTCCCAATCTTTTCTACGTGGCAGCCGGATGCGGGTAATCTTCTTCTTTATGAAAACGAGCAGTGGGCACCGCCGGCTGACAAGCTTCTTACCATTCGCATGCTGACTTTGGACCACGATCTGATTGTGCCCTTCAGCCAATTTGATGTCGTCGACAATCAAGAGGACAAGCGGAGAGGCACGACTCAGAGTTACGAAGATCAACCCCAGGCTAAGTGAGAATTGAGGCGGATCAAGGCGGGGTGAAAATATGACAGGCGTAGATGCGAAGCTTAACGCCCGCGGGGTTGCGATTCCTGGTCCGGAAACTTCCTCGCATATTTCAGTGAAGCCGGTCTACACGCCCGCGGATCTAAAGGGCGCGGATTATGAGAATGACGTGGGATATCCCGGAGAGTATCCATTTACTCGCGGGGTGCAGGCAACGATGTATCGCGGGCGGCTGTGGACCATGCGGCAGTATGCCGGCATGGGGGACGCCGAGGAATCGAACAAACGCTACAAATATCTGCTGGCGAACGGGACGACGGGACTCTCGGTGGCGTTCGATTTGCCGACGCAGATCGGCATGGACTCGGACCATCCCCTGGCGGCGGGCGAAGTGGGCAAAGTGGGAGTGGCGATTGACTCGATCGAGGATATGGAGCGGCTGTTCGCCGGCATTGAACTGACGAAGATTTCAACATCGATGACCATCAATGCAACCGCCTCGATTCTGTTGGCGTTATACGTGGCGGTGGCCCGTCGGCGAGGAGCGGACATTCGGAGACTTTCGGGCACGGTGCAGAACGATGTGCTTAAGGAGTACATCGCCCGCGGAACATATATATATCCGGTGCGGCAGGCGATGCGCGTGGTTACCGACATGTTTGCCTGGGCAAAGGAGAACGTGCCGGAGTGGAATACGATTTCGATTTCCGGCTATCACATGCGTGAGGCGGGATCGACCGCGGTGCAGGAAGTGGCGTTTACGCTGGGCAATGGCATGGCCTATGTCGAGGCTGCGGTCAAGGCGGGGCTGGATGTAGATCAGTTCGCTCCGCGGCTCTCCTTCTTTTTAAATGCGCATAACAATTTTCTGGAAGAGGTAGCAAAATTCCGGGCTGCGAGAAGAATGTGGGCGCGGATTATGCGCGAACATTTCAAGGCGAAGAATCCGCGGTCGTGGATGCTGCGTTTTCATACTCAGACGGCCGGCTCGACGCTGACAGCGCAACAGCCGGAAAATAACATTGTGCGCACCGCGATTCAGGCGCTGGCGGCGGTGCTGGGGGGGACGCAGTCGCTGCATACCAATTCGTACGATGAAGCGCTTGCGCTGCCGACCGAGCAGGCAGCGCGCATCGCTTTGCGTACGCAGCAGGTGATTGCGTATGAGTCCGGGGCCCCGCAGACGGTCGATCCACTGGCGGGATCGTATTACGTCGAAGCGCTCACCAATCAGATTGAGAAGAGTGCAGCGGAGTATTTGGGAAAGATTGAAGTGATGGGCGGGATGTTAAAGGCGATCGAGCGCGGATTTGTGCAGCAGGAAATTCAGAACGCTGCATACGAATATCAGCAGGCAGTGGACCGGCAGGACGCGATTGTGGTTGGAGTCAATCGGTTTGAAGTGGAAGAGGAGAAGCCGATCCCGATTCAGAAGATCGATCCTGCGCTCGAGCCGAAGCAGATCGAGCGCGTACGCGCGCTGCGCGCGAGGCGTGACGCGGGAATATGGAAGGACGCATTAAAGAAAGTAGAGGAAGCGGCGCGATCAAGCGAGAATCTGATGCCGAGGATTCTGGCTGCAGTCGAAGTTTACGCAACTGTGGGAGAGATTTCCGATGTGATGCGTCGGGTGTTTGGGGAGTATAAAGAAGCGGTTTTTGTTTGAGTCGTTGAAAGAGCGTTACTCTGAGGTTTTGTAGTCGCAGGCGTTGCGGCAGGGTTCGCAGTACATCAAGCCGTCCTGGCAGATGCGGATATCGAGCTGCGACTGGCAGAGGCAGCAGAACTTATCGCACTCGCATTGAGCCTCGGGCATCTCGCACTGTCCGCAGCGGTACTTGGCCTGGCCGGTTCCGGTAGACATAACAGCACTGTAGCTCCGAGGCGGCGCCCTAGGAAACGTTCCGTAAGTAACCAGCAAAACTTTTAGCGATGCTGGAACTGGCGCGTAGCCGTTTCCCCGTACCATATAATTCCCCGTAATGACCTTCCAACAGGTTCTGGATGGAGCGGAGGTCCTCGCGCAAAGCGGGGACCCGGGCGTGAATAGTGTGGAATACGACTCGCGGCGGGTGAAGCCGGGGTGTGTGTTCATTGCCATGCGTGGCAAATCCAGCGACGGAAACCGATTTATCGATCAAGCGGTTCAGGCGGGGGCGGTAGCCGTGGTTACGGACTCTGCTGCCGAGAAACCGCGTCCGAATGTGGGATGGGCGCTTGTGCTGCATGGACGCAGGGCGCTGGCTCGAGTGAGCGCGAACTTTTATAAGAAGCCCGCAGAGCGGATTGCCATTACCGGAATCACGGGAACGAATGGAAAGAGCACGACCTCGTTTCTGCTGGAATCAATTCTGAACGCGTCGGGACGGAAGAGCGCCCTGATCGGAACGATTGAGTATCACGTGGCACGAAAAGTTCTGCCCGCACCGCATACTACGCCAGAGTCGCTGGATCTGAACTGCATGCTCAACGAGGCATTGGGGCATGGGGCAACCGAGGCAGTGATGGAAGTCTCCTCGCACGCGCTGGCGCAGGAGCGCGTCTATGGCGTGCCCTTTGACGTAGCGGTCTTTACCAACCTTACGCGCGACCACCTCGATTACCACGAGACCATGGAAGAATACTTCGCGGCCAAGCGAGTGTTGTTTGAGGGATGCGGCACCGAACCGCCACGCGCCGTCGTGACGAATGTCGATGATGAGTCGGGAGCGAAGCTGGCTGAGTTCAGCCGGAAGCGAAGCTCCGTCGTTCTGAAATACGGCTGGCAGCACGGCGATGTACACGCGCAGAGAGTGGAGATCACAACGCGGGGGACGCGATTCGATCTCGTGATGCCGAAGGAGAATATCCCGGTATTTTCAGCGCTGATTGGGCGCGTAAATGTGTACAACATTTTAGCCGCGGCGGGGGCAGCCTACGCTCGTGGCTGCAGAGCACAGGCGATTGCGGCGGGCATCGACAAGCTGGCGTGCGTCCCCGGAAGATTTGAGCGGGTCGATTGCGGACAGCCGTTCACGGTGGTGGTGGACTATGCGCATACCGATGACGCTTTGCGCAACTTGACGGCGCTGGCGCGGGAGTTAGTTTCCGGCGCGAAGGGAAGAGTTCTCACGGTGTTCGGCTGCGGTGGAGATCGCGACCGGAAGAAGCGTCCACTGATGGGCGAGGCCGCGGGACAAGGCAGTGATTTTGTGGTGCTCACGTCGGACAATCCTCGGAGCGAGGATCCACTGGCGATTATCAATGATGCCGTGGTGGGGCTGCAGAAGACCGGCGTGAAATACAGCATCGAGGCCGACCGGCGAAAAGCAATTGCCCTGGCGATCAGCGAAGCACGGCCCGGAGACATTGTGCTCGTGGCGGGCAAAGGACACGAGAAGGTACAAGTAACGCAAGAGAGCGCCATTCCGTTTGATGACTTAGAGGTAGCTCGCGGAGCGCTGCGGGCGGTTGGTTTTGAATGTGAAGCGGCTAAGGCTGGGGCGACGCGATGAAGCTGAGCCTGGCCAGAATCGCCGAGTTCATTTCCGCGACGGGAGAGTTCCGGCCCGAAGAAGTGGCGCGGGGATTCTCAATCGACTCGCGCAGCGTGGGGCCGGGCGAGCTTTTTTTCGCCGTCAAGGGTGAGCGGCTGGATGGGCACGACTTCGTCGAAGAGGCGCTGCAAAAAGGAGCCATTGCGGCAGTCGTGCGTAAAGATCAACTGGACCGCTATCAGAAGAAAACCGGACTGCTGGCGGTAAAAGATACGCTGGTGGCGCTGCAGACTCTAGCCACGGCGGCGCGAAAACGTTGGGGCAAGGTCCTGGTTGCGGTAACGGGCTCTGCGGGGAAGACCACTACGAAAGAAGCGATCGCCCATGTGTTGAGCACGCGGTTTCGAGTGCTGAAATCCGAAGGGAACTTCAATAATCATTTTGGCTTGCCGCTGATGCTGCTCAAACTGGAGCCGGAGTATGACCTTGCCGTGATCGAGATGGGAATGTCGCATGCCGGAGAGATTCGCGCGCTGGCAAAGATTGCGCAACCGGAAATTGGCGTGGTCACTAATGTCGCACCTGTTCACTTGGAGTTTTTTGATTCGTTAGCGGGAATTGCACGAGCTAAGTACGAACTGGTGGAATCGCTGCCGGCGAATGGAACCGCTGTCCTCAACGCGGATGACGAATACGTCTCGCAATTCGGTCGCGACTTCAGGGGGAAAGTAGTGCTGTACGGAACACGCGCAACCGCGGATGTCCGGGCGGAGAACATTCAATCGAAAGGGCGGCAGGGAGCGGAGTTCGACGTGGTAATCGGGGGCGCGAGTGAACACGCCACGTCGCTGCTGGTGGGAGAACATAACGTCCTGAATACGCTGGCGGCCGTCGCTGTGGGGTTGGAGCGCGGCTTGACGCCCTCTGAAACTGTGAGCGCACTGGCAACGATGGCTGCGGCGGATAAACGCGGGCAGGTTCTCCAAGTGGGTAACATCACGGTGATCAACGATTGTTACAATTCGAATCCGAAGGCGCTGGATGCGATGGTGGACGCTTTGGCAGGCATGGCCGCCAAGCGTCGCATTGTGGTGGCGGGCGAGATGCTGGAGTTGGGACCGGCTGGCGAAGAGATGCACCGGCAGGCTGGGCAGCACGTTTCGGAGAAAAAGATCGATGTGCTGCTCGGCGTTCGCGGGTTGGCTCAGGCGACAGTCGACGCAGCAAAGCGGGCGGGAGTGCGAGCGGAGTTTGTGTCGTCGTCCGAAGAAGCCGGCGAATGGCTGGCTCACGAGGCTCGCGACGGCGATGTGGTGCTGCTGAAAGCTTCGCGCGGAGTGAAGCTCGAAAAGGCGTTGGAAATCTGGAAAGCACGGCGCGACGGCAACGGCGGGTAATCCTCCACCACGGAGGCACAGAGACAGAGACATGGAGAAAAGGAAAGAATGCTTTTCTACCGATATGCTTTGAGACATCATAGGCTGGTTTTGCAAAGAGTTTTTCTCCGTGTCTCCGTGTCTCCGTGGTGGAATCAGGTTGGGATGTAACAGAACATTTTCCGGCGGAACGGAGGCTGATTGCTCTACTGGCTGTTGTTCGTGAAACTGCAGCATTATTTTCCGCCCTTCCGCATCTTCCGCTACCTCACGTTCCGCACTGCGTTTGCCAGTCTTACAGCACTGTTCACCGGACTCATCGTCGGGCCACTGGTGATCGGGCGGCTGCGCGAGTTTCAGATCGGGCAATATATTCGGGAAGAAGGCCCGAAGGCGCATCAGAAAAAAGCTGGGACGCCGACCATGGGCGGGCTGCTGATCGCGATCGCCGTCGTAGTGCCAACACTGCTGTGGGCGGACCTGAGCAACCGCTTCGTGTGGATCGCGGTGTTTGCCACTTGCGCCTTCGCGGCAATTGGATTTACCGACGATTACACCAAAGTGGTGCATCGTCGCAATCTCGGGCTGACGGGACGGGCGAAATTGGGGCTGCAGATTGCAACCAGCATTGTGATCGCCGTGATGCTGATCGCGATGCAGACCTATGGGATGTATTCGACCAAGCTGATCGTGCCCTTCCTCAAGCAGTTTCATCCCGATTTAGTCGTGCAGAACCTCGAACGCTTTCCGCATCTTTGGCCGCTTGCCTTCCTGCCATTCATGGCTTTCGTCGCGCTGGTGATTGTGGGCTCGAGCAATGCCGTAAATCTTACGGACGGCTTAGATGGCCTGGCCATTGGCTGCACAGTGATTGCGGCCGGGGCGCTAACCGTTCTGACCTATGTGAGTGGGCACGCGACGTTTGCCACTTATCTGGAAATCCCTAAAATGCCGCAAGTTGGCGAGTTGACAATTTTTTGCGGTGCGATGGTGGGATCGTCGATCGGATTTTTGTGGTACAACGCGCATCCCGCGGAAGTGTTCATGGGTGACGTGGGATCGCTGGCGTTGGGCGGGGCGATTGGGACGGTCGCAGTGATTATCAAACAGGAATTGTTGCTGCCGTTTATCGGCGGAGTGTTTGTGATTGAAGCGGTGTCGGTAATTCTGCAGGTGGGATCGTACAAGCTGCGCAAGAAGCGGATTTTCAAGATGGCGCCGCTCCATCATCATTTTGAGTTGATGGGGTGGTCGGAGTCGAAGATTATCGTACGCTTCTGGATCGCGTCGCTGGTGTTTGCGCTTTTCGCGCTGACGACGCTGAAGCTGAGGTAGAAGTGCAGTGATCAGTGATCAGTGGTCAGTGGCCAGTAAAGGCCTTTTGGTTTTACTGACCACTAGCCACTGACCACTGCTTGAACGATGGAACTCAGAAACAAACGCGTTCTGGTGGTCGGCCTCGGCAAGTCCGGGGTCGCATCGGCGCTGTTCTTGAAGGCGCACGGCGCGCGGGTTACTGTCTCCGATACGAAGAGTGGAGACGAGCTGCGCAACGAGATCCCGGTTCTTCTCGACCACGGGATCACCGTCGAGACGGGGGGACATGGCGAACGAACATTTCGCGGGCAAGATCTGATTGTCGTGAGTCCCGGCGTTCCTGTGGATGCGCCCTTGCTGGTGCAGGCGAGGTCGTTGGGCGAGTCGGTGATTGGCGAAATCGAATTGGCGGCGCAGTTTTTACCGGGGCCGATTGTGGCCATCACTGGATCGAATGGAAAGACCACGACTACCACGCTGACCGGCGAGATCATGACTGCGAGCGGCTTTCCGGCGCTTGTCGGGGGTAACATTGGCACTCCCGCAATATCGCTGGCCGAGCGCGCCAGGCCAGAAACGGTGATGGTGCTGGAAGTTTCGAGTTTTCAACTCGAAACCATTCAGACCTTCCGTCCGAAGATTGCCGTGGTGTTGAACGTCACGCCCGATCACCTGGACCGGCATCAGACGATTGAAACCTACGTCGACGCGAAAGCGCGGATTTTCGAAAATCAGCAAAACGAAGATTTTGCGGTGCTGAACGAAGATGATCCGATTTGCGTGGCGATGGCGGCGCGCACGCGGGCGCAGGTGTTCTGGTTCAGCCGGCAAAAGGAAGTTAAGCAGGGAGCATGGGTGCGCGAGGGAAACATTGTATTCCGTAACGGGGCTGGGTTTCAGAAAGAAGCTCAGCGTGAAGTCATGCTGGTTTCAGAGATTCCGCTGAAGGGCGCGCATAATCTGGAGAACGTGCTCGCGGCGGTTTGCGTCGGCGCGCTGATGGGATGCGCTCCCGAGAAGATTCGCGAAGCCGTGCGCGGCTTTAAGGCCGTTGAACACCGGCTGGAATTTGTGGCAACGATTCGCGGCGTGGACTATTACAACGATTCGAAGGCCACTAACGTAGATGCAACGATCAAAGCCCTGGAGTCGTTCCCGGCAAATATCCACCTCATTCTCGGCGGGAAAGACAAGGGCAGCGACTACACGGTGCTGAACGACCTGCTGCGGCAGCGCGTGAAACGCGTATACACGATTGGCGCGGCGGCGGGGAAGATTGAGTCGCAGATTAAGAATGTTGAAGTCGTGCATGCCGAGACGCTAGAGAATGCACTGCGCAAGGCGAATGCTGTCGCGGAGCCGGGTGATGTGGTGTTGCTTGCGCCTGCGTGCGCGAGCTTTGATCAGTTCAAGAGCTACGAACATCGCGGGCGGGTGTTTAAGGAGATTGTGCGGGGGCTGGTGTGAGGCGGCGTTTCACCACAGAGGCGTAGAGGAAAGGGAGTTGCCTCTTGCCTGAGCTTGACACCCCGATTCCCGGCTCTTACGCTTGAAGCATGGAAGTGCGTTTGACGCCTGATCAGGAAGCGTTTGTGCGGCAAGAAATCGAGTCTGGACGCTTGCACCGTCCAGAAGATGCGGTGGAGGAGGCCCTATTGCTGTGGGAAGAGCGGGAGCGGAAGCGCGCGCAGTTTCTGGCCACCATCGAGTTAGCGGAAGCCTCTCTGGCACGCGGCGAAGGACGCGTCATCGCGACCATCCAGGATGTACGTAAGCTTGCCGACGAAGTAAAGCGGCGGGGGCGCGAACGACTCGGCAGCGCCCGGTGTCGTCCCTAGTGGGACTCGGTTCCATTTTTCCTGCCTTACCCAGGACTTACGTCCTGGGCTAACAAATGCCGCCGCTCCGCGGCTGGTGTCGGGCGATCCGGTCTGTGCCTTCGAACCGACACATCGGAACCAAAACAATCAACAATCAAGGGTCAACAATCGAAATTCCTCCTCGCGTCTCCGCACCTCCGTGGTGAAATGAACTTCCCATGGCAAAGCGTGTGAGTGTCGATCGCTGGTTGTTTACCGTGACGATGCTGCTGGTGTTTGTAGGGCTGGTGATGGTGTTTTCGGCGTCGGCGGTGATGGCACGCGAGCGGTTTGGTTCGCCGTACGCCTTCTTATTGAAGCAGATGATTTGGGCGGCGGCGGGCCTGGTGGCGATGGTGGTAGCGATGCGGGTCGACTACGGGCGCTACAAACATCCGGGGCTGGTCTTCTCGCTTCTGGGGTTTACCACGCTGCTGCTGATCTCAGTGTTCTTTCTAGACCGTTCGCACAATACACATCGCTGGATTCATGCGGGAGGTTTTTCGCTTCAACCTTCGGAACTGGCTAAGCCAGTGCTGATTCTTTTTCTGGCATATTTTCTCGATAGCCGCGCAAGAACGATTCCGAGCTCAATGGGAAGCTCGATGGCAAGTTCGATGTCGGGTCGCGCGCCGAGTTTCATGGATGACTGGCGCAACACATTGCTGCCGGCGGCGGCGCCGGTGGTGCTGTTGTTGGGATTGATCGTGCTGCAGCCTGACTTGGGAACGGCCATCGCTTGCGCTGGGATTGCGGCTTGCATCTTGTATGTAGCCGGGATGCGGCTTCGGTATTTCGGGTACGCGTTTGGGGCGTCGCTGCCGCCGCTGTATTTTCTGATTTTTCATGTGAGCTGGCGGCGCGACCGGATTCTGGCATTCCTGAATCCTTATGCCGACCGGCAGAAGGCAGGCTTCCACATCGTTCAGTCGCTGATCGCGGTGGGCACGGGCGGCATCACAGGCACAGGCTTGATGGAGGGCAAGCAGAAATTGTTCTATCTGCCGGAGCCGCACACTGATTTTATTTTTGCCGTGACCGCGGAAGAATTGGGGCTGGTGGGAGCGATGTTTGTGGTGACGCTGTTTGCCATTTTCCTGTGGCGCGGAATGCGGGCTTCCTGGCGCACCAGCGATGTTTTCGGCCGCTATCTGGCGGTGGGGATCACAAGCATGGTGGTGCTGCAGGCGTTCATCAATATCAGCGTGGTGCTGGGGATGATGCCGACGAAGGGGATTCCGCTGCCGCTGGTCTCGTACGGAGGGTCATCTTTGTTTGTGACACTGGCGTGTGTCGGCGTGCTGCTGAATATTACGAAGCAGGCGGAGTAGTCCTAAACTTATCGCCGCGGATGTGCACAGATCTTCGCGGATTTAGGAACGGGAGGATGCTTGGGTCGCTTAATCTTTGTTATAGCCTTTTGTTTTGCGCTGGCAGCTTTGTGTGCCGCGCAGAAAGCAGAGTCGTCCCAAGCAATTCAAATGCCGCCGCAAGCGCCCATTTTCTCGGCCGCCGATTTGGCCGCGAAGGTTCCCGCGCCGAATGCTGAAGACGTGAAGTCCATGGATGCGATCTTGCGTGCGATCTATGACGTGATCTCCGGACCGGCTGGCAATCGCGACTGGAAGCGGTTCCGGTCCCTGTTTCTTCCGCAGGCGCGCTTCACGCAAGTGGGCAAAGGGCCGGATGGTGCGACTTTCGTGATTTCGTGGAATGTGGAGGAGTTCGTTCGCGACGCGGGCGAAGTTTTCTCCAAACAACCTTTCTACGAAAGTGCAATCGTGAACCAGCCGGAAAGCTACGGGAACATGGCGCAGGTATTCAGCAGCTACGAGTCGCGGCACGCTCCGGGAGAGAAGCCATTCGAGCGCGGCATCAACAGCATTCAGTTGCTGAACGACGGCAGCCGATGGTGGGTGATCTCGATTGCGTGGGACTCCGAGCGCGTGGACAATCCGCTACCAGCGAAGTTCGCGAAAGGTAACTCCCGGTAACGCAATTGTTCTCTGGTTTATAGTCACAGCATGCGGGCCATTCTGGCGGGCGGCGGGACGGGCGGGCACGTCATTCCGGCGCTGGCCATCGCCAACGAACTTAAGAAAAGTTATGGGGCCGAAGTGCTGTTCATTGGGACGGCGCGCGGCATCGAAAACCGGCTGGTGCCGGCGGCGGGATATCCGCTGCAGCTGGTGCGGGTGGGAGCGCTGAAGAATGTGAGCCTGATGACGCGGGCGAAGACAGCGTTCGATTTGCCACGCGCGGTGTGGGATGCCGGCCGGATGTTGAATGAGTTTGCTCCCGACGTGGTGATCGGTGTGGGGGGATATGCGTCCGGGCCGGCAATGCTGGCGGCGGTAGTGAAGCATATTCCGACGCTGGCCTTCGAGCCGAATGTCGTCCCGGGTTTCGCGAATCGCGTGGTTGCGAAGTTCGTCTCGGGTGCGGCGGTGCACTTCGAGGAGACTGCGAAATATTTTCGTCATGCGGAAGTGACGGGAGTTCCAGTGCGGCAGGCGTTCTTTGAGATTCCACCAAAGCGTGGCGGGACGCCGACTCTGCTGGTGTTTGGCGGCAGCCAGGGGGCGCACGCGATTAATGAAGCGATGTTCCGGTGCCTCCCGGAGCTGCAGCGACAGGCGACGGGGATTCACATCATCCATCAGACCGGTGAGCGTGACTATAATGACGCGCTGGCAGCATATCGTCGCTTGGGTGAAACGGGATTAGGGGAGTCGGCGGAGGTCTTCAAGTTCATCGAAGACATGCCCGCAGGCTTTGCGCGGGCGGACTTGGTGGTATGCCGGTCGGGCGCCAGCACGGTGGCTGAAATTACCGCGGCTGCGAAGCCTGCGATTTTCGTACCTTTTCCGCATGCGGCCGACGATCATCAACGAGTGAATGCCGAGGCGCTGGCCCGCGTGGGTGCGGCGGTGTTGGTGGAGGAATCGAGGCTGGAAGGAGTCTGGCTGGCGGAGACGATTGCAGCTTTGCTGGGCGATCAGCGCCGCTTGCAGTCGATGAGCCAGGTGGCGCGAAGCTTGGCGCATCCCAATGCTGCGCGGGATATTGCGGCGATGGCGGCACGCGTGGCGGGCATTGAACCACTAGCCATGGATTTGCACGGATCTCACGGATAAATCTTTTGGAGTTCTATCCAGACCGACACATAGCAAACTGATTTCCGGCCGGAGAGGGCGAAGTGAAGAGGAACTGGGCCGAACGCGTGAGCCAAGCCCTGGTGCTGACAATTGTCCTGCTGGGAATTCTCTATGCGGGCGACTGGGTGATATTGCGGATTCGGATTGCCCACGGTACGGCTTACGGCTCCGTGGACGTAGATCAATTCTTAGCTTCAGCATTAAAGGGGAACAAAACCGAATATGATTTTGTGGGAACAGTGCACCAGACCTGCAGCCGGTCGCTATTTCCGCAGAAGGGGAATCCTGCATGCTGGTGGCTCGAGCGGCATAAGTCCCAATGGCAGTGAGTAGTATTCGGATTGTCCGACTAAAAGTAAATAATGAAGAGCGAGATGCTTCGACTCCGCAAGTGCGGCGCATTCGCGAAGCACTTGCTCCGCACAGGATAACAGATCGCGCGGTTAACTCATGTTTGCCAAAATTCAGCAAATTCATTTCGTAGGCATTGGCGGGATCGGCATGAGCGGGATCGCCGAGGTGCTGCTGAATCTCGGCTACAAGGTTTCAGGATCGGATCTGAAGAGCTCCACGGTAACGCAGCGACTGGCAGGCCTAGGCGCGACGGTCTTTGAAGGACATCGCGCCGACAATATTGCCGGAACAGAAGTGGTGGTGACGAGTTCAGCAATTGCAGGCGAAAATCCCGAAGTCGTCGAAGCGCACAATCAGCATGTGCCGGTGATTCAGCGGGCGGAGATGCTGGCGGAGTTGATGCGGCTGAAGTATGGCATCGCCATCGCCGGGATGCACGGCAAGACGACGACCACGTCGATGGTGGCGGCGGTGCTGGCCGGCGGGGGGCTCGATCCAACTGTGGTGGTGGGAGGGCGCGTGGATGCGATGGGATCCAACGCGCGGCTGGGGAAGTCGCAGTATCTTGTGGCGGAAGCAGATGAGAGCGACAGGTCGTTTCTCAAGCTCTCGCCCATCCTTTCAGTGGTGACTAACATCGACCGCGAGCATATGGATTGCTACCGCAACATGCGGGATGTGAAGAAAACTTTTCTGGAATTTATGGACCGCGTGCCATTTTATGGAATGGTGGTGGTGTGTAACGATGATCCCCTCCTGCGGCGATTGTTGCCGCAAGCGCAGCGGCGCACAGTGACGTATGGGACGAAGCGGGGATCGGATTTTCTGATCAGGTTGGGAGCGGGCGGCGCGCCAGGTGAGAAGGCCGAAGGCCAGCCGCTGAGCCGCTTTCGGGTAAGTTATCGAAAGAAAGATTTGGGTGAGTTCACGTTGCACGTACCGGGTGTTCACAACATTCTGAATGCGACCGCAGCTATCGCGGTTGGCGTCGGGCTGGATGTTGACGTCGATGCAATCCGCGCGGGGCTCGACCAGTTCCGCGGAGTTGACCGGCGATTCCAGTTGCGCGGGCGAGTTGCCGGAGTGAGCGTCATTGACGATTACGGCCACCATCCCACGGAGATCAAGGCGACGCTGGCGGCGGCGCGGTCGTGCGGCTTTCGTAAGATTCATGTGATCTTTCAGCCGCATCGCTACACGCGCACTCGCGATCTGATCGAAGAATTCGCCACGGCATTCGGAGACGCGGACTCCCTGTTCGTGCTCGACATCTACGCGGCCAGCGAGAAGCCGATTGAAGGAATCAGCGGGGAAGCATTGGCGCGGGCTATCCGTGAGAAGGGTGGTCGGAGCGCCAAGTATGTGAGTTCTTTTGCGGATGCAGTGAGCGCGGCCGCTGCCGTGGCGCAGGATGGAGACCTGATTCTTACGCTGGGTGCGGGCAGCGTGTCGCAGTTGGGGCCGATGATTGTGGAGAAGCTGAGGTCGCAAGCCGCCGGAGCAGGGAGCTAATTCTCGGATTGTAGACGCGGAATCGGCAATGCCGTAGAATAGAGCATATGAGCATGTTTATGCTCATATGTATACAGTAAGGTGCGGGTAAATGAAAACAGCCAGATTGCAGGTTCTGACAACGCCCGCCTTCCGGGATTGGCTGCGCAAAGAGGCCAGCAAGGCCGGCATCAGCGTGGGGGAACTAGTCCGCACACGCTGTGAGCAACGGGTGGGCGACGAAGAGGCCGCGTTGGCGGAGCTGACCGCGCTTCTCCGCAAAGAAGTGACCGCAACACGAGCCGCGGTGCGGCGTAACCTGGACGAAACACGGGCGATTCTTGGCGACCTGCGAGCACGCCGCAAAACACATACGGCGGAGGATCGGGCATGAGCGTGTTCCGCGAGGCGGTTGCTGCCGTGCAGGCGGCCTTGAAACTCTCAGACGAGTTGCGCCGAACATCGCAGGAACTTAAGGATGTGGCAGTGGAGTTGCGCGAGCACGATCGCCGGATTACCCGCCTCGAGGCACAGTGGGAGACTGCTGCACTGCTATCGCGAAAACGCTTGGAGTAGGAGAGCAAGGAGTAGAACGAATGGAAAAGGCATACTTTTCCACCCCCGTAGAATCGGATTTTAGACCGCGTCAGGCAACCTTTCCTTCAGCCCCTCCGTATCTTTTGCTAACGGATTGGGACGCGGTTCGTCCAATCTGGCATAAGGGGTTAAGGCGATGAAAAATATACAGGCATGGGGATGGTTGGCGGCTGGGGTGCTGGCGCTGGGATTGAACGGGGTTTATCACGACTGCGGCGCCGCCTGGGCGCATCGCACTGTTGGCCGATTTATCAGTCGCATTGAAGAGCGGTCCGTCCCCGTACTGGCTCTGGCTGCAGGACGCGCAGACTGGTTGATGGCAAAAACCGAGACAGTGGCTGCTCGGGACGAGTTTGCATCCTGTCGCGTGGCGAGTTCCCTGGCGCGATTGAAAGCGTCCCTGTTGCAGAATAAGGTGGCGCGGACGCAGGCGAACATGGCCAGGTTTGAGGAAATGTCAGCGCGAGAAGAAGCCGCACTAGCTCGGCTGGAGGCTGGCCGGGGCCGGATCGAGGCACAGGCTGCGCGCGTGCGCTTTGCTCCGGCTGCATTCATCCCTGCCGTGTGTCCACGGGTGCGGGTGAATATTCCGCGGGTGAAGATCTCAGTTCCTGAGATGAATCTAGAAGCACTGGGTACGGGTCCGATTTAGCATTTTTCCTTAGTGTGAAAAAGAAGGCGGACGCGGGGAACCAACCGCGTCCGCTTTTATTTTCTCTTCGAATTGCGCAGTTGCGCGCGGCCGGGGCTTCGCCCCTTCGGCTCGCTGCGCTCGACCAAGGCAGGATAAGGCGGACAGCCTAGGCTGCTGTCTCCACATGTGTCGCGTCCGTCCTCAAATTCCAGATTTTCCGGATGATGCCCAATCCGATTCCTGGTGTGAAAAACTTCAATATTTTGTCTATCTCTAATTTCAAAATAAAGTTATAGTTTGAAGGCTCAGCGATTCCACAGCGACAACTAACCCTGAACTGATGGCACGGAAGCCGGGTTCCACCATCTTGCAGGAGGAGTTGTACCCATCTGGCGCCGGCAGCGCGCGCGCGGAGATCCATGGTCTGAGCGAGCATGATTCGGATATGGACGCGCGCCTGGTCGACCTGGATGTGAACGAGGAGTCTCCATTCCTCCGCGGGCAAAAGCGCGTCTCGGCCCGCCGAAGTTCTCTTCCAAAAAAAACTGCAAATCGGTTGCTGTGGGCCATTGCAGCCACGGTTGCCCTATGTGTCGCGGGATTGGGTGCGGCCGCGCTTTATCACTACGGCGAACACTCGTGGCGATTCCGCGTGGAATCGAGCGACAACATCGAAATCACCGGCATGCAGAACGTGACCAAGGCACAAATCATGGAAGTGCTGGGCGCCGACATTGGGCGCAACATTTTTTTCATCCCGCTGGCGCAGCAGAAGGCGCAACTGGAACAGATTCCATGGGTGGAATCGGCCAGCGTGATGCGTTTTGTCCCGAACCGGCTGACAGTCCAGATTCACGAGCGCACGCCGATCGCATTCGCGCGAGTCGGGCCGCGAATGTCATTGATTGACGCCGGCGGCACGCTGATGGAGTTGACACCGAAACACAAATACTCCTTCCCGGTGATTCTCGGAATGAATCCAGGCGAGCCACTTTCGACGAGGGCGCCGCGCATGAAGGCTTACAGCGAAATGGTTCGAGAACTGGATTCAGGCGGGGCGCGTTACTCGCAGGATCTCAGCGAAGTGGATCTTTCCGATCTCGAGGACGTGAAGGTGAGGGTGAACGATCCGGCGGGGGACGTGGGGGTGCATTTGGGATCGTCGGATTATCTGCGGCGTTACAAGATTTATGTCACCCATGCCCAAGGATGGCGGCAGCAATTCCAGAAACTGGAGTCGGTGGATCTGCGCTACGACAACCAGATCATCGTGAATCCGGACATAGAGCGAACGGTGAAGACGATGGCGTTGAATCCGGCGGCGGCGAAAATGGCGGCTGCCGCGGGAGTGAAGCCGGCAGCGTTGCTGACGCGAGTGGGGCCGAACGAGCGGGCGGTACCGAAGCCGGCGTTCGAGTTGAGTCAGAAGAAACTGGAGACTAAGACGCAAGCGGCAGGAGCTAAGAAAGCGGCTGAAGGGATCAAACGAAAGAAAGTCACTGCCAAGGCCGTGAGGGCAACTGCGGGCGCGAAGAAGGCGGCTTCTGCGGCGAAGAATAAGGCATCCTCGTTTCCGAAGAAAGTGGCCAGCGGGGGTGAGAAACCGAGTCCGGCGATTGCCCGGAGTCAGACGAGCCAGGCTTCGCAGTGAAGAATTCATATTTATAGCAACGTCTGGAATTTGTCCGGAAATGTTTTGGGGAACTGATTGGGGAACTAATTAAGAATGGCGAACCAGCAGGGAAGCTTTCTGACGGCGATTGACGTGGGCAGCGCGAAAACCTGCGCGCTCATGGTAGAGGTTGCAGAGAACGGCCTGCGCTATCGCGGCCACGGAGTGGCGGAGTCGCGAGGATCGCGCAAAGGTGTAATCGTCGATTTGGACAAAGCGGTCGCGGCGATTCAGAAAGCGGTGGAATCGGCGGAGGACGCAGCCGGGGCAGCGGTCGAGCATGCCATCGTCGGGATCGGCGGAGCGCACGTGCGCGGTGTGAACAGCCATGGCGGCATCAGCCTGGGCACACGTCCGCGGGAGATTGGGCGCGATGAGATCAAGCAGGCGGTCGAGCGGTCGCGGGCGATTCCACTTCCCGCGGATCGCGAAGTCCTGCACATTCTCCCGCAGGAATTCATTCTGGACGATCAGGCCGGCGTGCACGATCCGCTTGGCATGATGGCGGCCCGGCTGGAGGTAAGAGTCCATCTGGTAACGGCGGCGGCGAGCGCAGCCCAGAACGTGATCACGGCGGTGAATCGTGCCGGCGTCCACGTCGATGACACGGTGTTTGAACCCCTGGCGGCGGCCGATTCCGTGTTGCGAGCCGACGAGCGCGAGTTGGGAGTCTGTTTAGCGGATGTCGGAGCGGGATCGACCGAACTGGTCGCTTTTCTCCAAGGGGCTGTCGCGTTCACGGGAGTGATTCCGGTGGGCGGAGATCACTTCACCAGCGACTTGTCATTGGGCATGTGCACGCCGCTGGCAGAGGCGGAAAAGATTAAGAAGATATACGGCAATGCGATCGTCACCCTGATTCCGGAAGGAAACGAGGTCGAGGTGCCGTCGGTCGGCGACCGGCCTTCGCGCTTGCTGCCGCAGCGTCTGGCAGCGGAAATCCTCGAGCCACGGGCGCGCGAGTTGTTCGAAATGATGCGGGATATTCTTCGGCAGAACGGGATGTTCGAGGCGTGTCTGGCGGGCATCGTTCTCAGCGGCGGCGGCTCGCGGCTGCCGGGGATTTTCGATGTCGCGGAGTCGGTACTGCGGCGTCCGGTACGGCTTTCCTGGCCGACTCCGCTGGCGAAGATGCCGGCAACTCTGGCCGAACCCGAGTACGCCACGGTGCTGGGCATGGTCGCTTATGGGCAGCGGGCACGGGTAGCGCGCGGGTTTCAGAGCGATCGCTGGGGATCGAGATTAAAAGCAATGTTGGTCGGGTGAAAACAGTGGTCAGTGATCAGTGCGCAGTGGCCAGTAACCCCGGATTACGAACCAGGTCAAAGTCTGGCTGGCCACTGATCACTGACCACTCGCGTAAGACGAATTTCAAACGAGGATGGACAAAATGACAAACGATTCAAAGATTCGCATCAGCTTTAACGAAGAGCCACTCAACGATGCCAAGATCAAAGTCATCGGCGTCGGCGGCGGTGGGGGCAACGCAGTCAACCGCATGATCGATGCCGGAGTCGAGGGCATCGAGTTTATTGTCGCCAACACGGACTTGCAGGCGCTGCGATTGTCGCGTGCGCCCGTGAAGCTGCAACTCGGGGTGAAGCTCACAAATGGGCTGGGCGCGGGCGCAAATCCTGAAGTGGGGCGCAAGGCCGCGCTCGAGGACTCCGACAAGATCATCGAGGCACTCGAGGGCGCCGACATGGTGTTCGTGACCACCGGCCTCGGCGGCGGCACGGGCACAGGTGCCGCTCCGATCATCGCGTCGCTGGCCAGCGAGATGGGCGCGCTTACCGTCGCCGTCGTCACCAAACCATTTTCTTTTGAGGGCAAGCGGCGCATGACGCAAGCCGAGAAGGGAATCGCCGAGCTGATGGAATCGGTGGACACCACCATCGTGATTCCCAACGAGAAGTTGCTGGCGGTGGCGGAGAACGCTGGATTCTTCGAGTCGTTCCGCATAGCCGACGATATTTTGCGGCAGGGCGTGCAGGGAATTTCCGACATCATCACGATTCCAGGCATCATCAACCGCGACTTCGCCGACGTGAAGACAATCATGGCCCGCATGGGCTACGCTGTAATGGGCACGGCGACGGCGAGCGGCCAGATGCGCACGGCGGATGCGGCGCAGCGGGCGATTGCCTCTCCGCTGCTGGAGGCGGGAGCGATCGACGGCGCGCGTGGCATCCTGATCAACATCACGGGATCGGCATCGCTGAAGCTGGCCGAAGTCCAGCAGGCCTGCACCATCATCCAGAGCGCGGCGCATGAGGACGCCAACATTATCTTCGGTGCGGTGATGGACGAGAAGATGAAGGACGCAGTGAAGATTACAGTGATCGCCACTGGGTTTGGCGATCTCAGCCGGACACGGCATCGCCACACGGAGGTGCGCAGTTCGTTTGCCGCGTCGCACGATGACGCCTTGGGGTTCAATAACGATTTTCCTGAACCGGTGGGGCCGGTTCAAGCTTTTGCCCCCGCGTTTTCGGAGCGAGTGCCCGACGCAACGCTGGAAGAGCCAAGAATGACGGAGCCAGCGCCGGCCGCGATGAATCTTTCCGCCGACGTGGTCTCGCTTGAGACCATGCGCAGCGCCATGGTCGCTAACTTTGAGCAAGAAGACCTGGATGTTCCGGCGTTTCTGCGCAAGCGCGGCGAAGTGATGTGAAAGACGTAAAGAGAACCGACCACGGAAGCAGTGAAGCACGGAGAAAACCAGGAAATCGAGCCTGGAGGTTCGAAAACCCTTCGCGTAGACAAGAAAAAGGAAAAGCTTTGCAATATAATGCGCATCTCTTCAGTCATGGCAGTAATCATTACTGTGGGCTCTGGGACCAAAGTAATTCCCATTTAAGTATTGGTTCCGTAACGGGTTAGATCGAAATTATGATTTTCTTCGAGTCGAAATTTGTTGTTGCTTGAGACGATCTAACTCCCGTATTATCAGCGGAGTCGAGCGAAGCTGCGGTCAAGACCGGCAGACTGGCAGCCTTCGTGCACCTGATAACACTACAGGGGAGCCGGAGATCAGAGGGAACGGACTTTAGATGTCCAATTCAGGCACGCGCTATCTTCGTCTAATAGGGTTAGTGGGAATTCTCTTTACTGCGTCTGCACTCTTCGCGGCGCACGTGAACCCGCACGCTCTCAACAACAGCAAATCAAAATCCACGAAGGTGAGCGAGAGCCAGCGGACACGGCGTCGCATGCGCCACTTGGCGCGCGCCCGCAGCACCAACGCTCCCGCAACGGTTCACCACGCAGCCGGCACTGCGAACCGTACCAGCTTGACCCGGGTTTCCGCCAGCAATCGGCGCCACACCTATCACGAGCGCTTTTTCATGAGTTCGTTCGCCGAGGGAATCGCCGCGGGCGACATCACAGAAGGCGAAGACCCCGTTGTTCGCCAGGCGGCTGTTGATGCTCTCGGGAACATGAATGGAACAGTCGTGGCGATTGAGCCGACCAGCGGACGCTTATTGGCAATGGTGAATCAGAAGTTGGCCCTGGCCAGCGGAGCGCAGCCTTGCTCCACCATCAAACTTTCTGTAGCTTTGGCGGCTTTGAGCGAAGGATTGGTCTCGAAGGAGACAGAAGTATCGCTGGGAGGCCGCAGCCGGATGAATCTTACCGAAGCCCTGGCGCACTCCAACAACGCTTATTTCGAGGCGCTAGGACGACAGTTGGGCTTCGAAAAGGTTGCTTACTACGCTCATCAGTTTGGGCTGGGTGAATTGGCTGGCTACGATATTCCCAGCGAGCAGTTGGGCACCTATCCCGAGGAAGTGATTCCGCAGAAGCTTGGCGGTGTCGGCAAAATGTGTTCTTTTGGCGAAGGCATTTCGATGACTCCATTGCAACTGGGCGCGATGGTTTCCGCGATTGCCAACGGGGGCACCCTCTATTACCTACAGCATCCGACGACGCCGGAAGAGATCACAACTTTTCAGCCGCGCATCAAGCGGCAGCTTGATATCGCTCCATTGATTCCGGAAATTTCGGGAGGCATGGCTGGCGCCGTGCAATACGGCACAGCACGCCGGCTAGGGCTGAACTTTAACGAGGAAGAGATTCTGGGAAAGACTGGGACTTGCTCGCATGACGGTACTCGCTTCGGCTGGTTTGCCTCCTACGCGAACACCACCAGCGGACGCATCGTTGTAGTGGTGTTTCTGGAAGGTGGTCGGCCAACTTTTGGCCCAAAGGCAGCCGAGATTGCCGGCCTCATGTACCGCAATCTCTACGATCACAACTTTTTCATCGCTGGTACGTCCCGGCCGGCCGACACCGCCGCGTCCAGACCGTAAGCGACTACACAGTCGAAGAAAGCAATTCCGGAAAAAGCCTCTCGGCAGAGAGGCTTTTTTCATCTTTCCTCTGAATCTCGTCCTTCAATACCTCAGCGCTCCGGCGGAACAAATGTCTTTAGTGCGGCAGATCTAAACGTTTCTTAATAAGAGCGGACGAATGCCGCCGATATATAGCGTAGCATCCAGGCGGAGTGTGCGCCGGGACTGCGCCCAAGCTCACACCAGCAACACTGTGATTTCGCAGTCGGGAAGCCCGGAATAGATTCGATGACGGTATTGCACGGCACCTACGACTTCGGACTGGTGGCGTTCTTCTTGTTGCTGGCGATATTCGCCTCGTATGCCGCATTGAATCTGGTGGGTCGCTACAGCTCGGCGCGACGTGCGGTCGCCTCGTCGTTCCTCAGTAGATTTCTGGTCCTTCAGAAAGACGAGACCGAGATCGGCTGGGAACGTGAGTCCTATTTCCAAACCATGACGAACGCGGTTCCGGCAATGATCTGGACGGCACGTCCCGATGGTTCTGTCGATTTCGCGAGCCACTAGCTCTTGGAATACGCCGGGGAAAAGATAGGAAGCCTGGATAACTGGCCAAAATTTCTTCACCCCGATGATGTGGCAGCGACCCTCGCCGCGTGGGAGCAATCTGTGCGGACGGGCGAGAGCCATCAAATTGAATATCGCTTGCGGCGGGCGGACGGCGTCTATCGCTGGTTTCTGGTGAGAGCCAACCCGATGCGCAATGGCAAGGGGGAGATTATCAAATGGTTCGGAACGTGTACGGACATCGAGAGTCAAAAACAAAGCCTGCAAATTCTGGAGCAGCAGATTCTGGAACGGACCATGCAACTGGCCGATGCCAACACACAGTTGCAGCGGGAAATGTCGGAAAAAGACTTCGCCCGCAGCCAACTCGATCGGCACAAAGACAAAATGATGGGCGAACTCGAGAAACGCTCGGAGCGGGCGACGATGCTGGCGAAGATGGGCGAACTCCTGCAGAGCTGCATTACTCGAGATGAAGTAATCGCAGCTGCTCTGGGTTTTGCACCCAAGATTTTCCCTGCAGCCCGGGGAGCGGTGGCTCTGCTCAACGCTTCTCGAACCCTGGCTGAGGTGATTGGTTCGTGGACTGACTGCCAGCTTCCCGCGAAGGAGTTTGAGAGCAATGAGTGCTGGGCCCTGCGGACGGGACATCCGCATCTCGTAGTGGCGGGCGACTTGACGTCACCCTGTGCGCACGCGGCGGGGGTGACGAGTACGTATTTGTGCATTCCGATTCTGGCACAGGGTGAGACGTTGGGCATCCTGCATCTTCAGGCTGCGTCAGAGGGGACACGACTGGATTCAGCCGAGCTTTCGTTCAAGACAACTTTTGCGGGACAAGTGGGACTGTCGATCGCCAACATAAGGCTGCGGGAAGCTCTGCGAACCCAATCAGTCCGGGATGCTTTGACGGGTCTCTATAACCGGCGCTATCTGGAAGAGACGTTGGATCGTGAGGTTCGCCGGGCATCCCGAGCCCGGCAGTCTCTGGGAATCCTGATGATCGATTTGGATCATTTCAAGACGTTCAACGATACTTACGGGCACGAGGCGGGCGATGCGGTATTGCGCGAGACGGGGGCGGCCCTGATCAAGGGCGTTCGGACGGAGGACTTCGTCTGCCGGCTCGGAGGAGAGGAATTTGTTGTTGTTCTGCCTACGGCCAACCTTGAAGTTGCCCAGACGCGAGCCGAGAACCTGCGATTGAAAATGAAAGAACTGACCGTCCTGTACCAGGGGAGGTCGATGGGAATGGCGACGATTTCCGTAGGTGTGGCGGCTTTGCCACAACATGGCCAATCGCCCAAAGAATTAATGGCTGCGGCCGACGCGGCCCTTTATGAGGCCAAGCGAGGCGGACGGGACCGGGTGGTAACAGCCTTGTCCCCTGCGCTTGAAGAAGCCACGATTCCAGCCGCAGGTATTTGACTTCGTCAGCGAAGCGTTTGGCAATTTGTACCTTCAGGGCGGCTCGGAACGAAGAACTATTTCTTGCGCTCGTCGCGCTCGACCACTCCATCCTTGATGTGGACCACACGGTGAGCGTATTCGGCGATGTCATGCTCGTGGGTGACGAGCACGATGGTGTTTCCTTCGCCATGCAAGCGATCGAATAACGCCATGATTTCGCTTCCCGTCGCCGAGTCGAGGTTCCCCGTGGGTTCGTCAGCCAGAATAATAGAAGGTCGATTCACCAGCGCACGGGCGACGGCGACGCGTTGACGCTGGCCGCCGGAGAGTTCATTCGGTTTGTGCGTCATCCGCGATTCCATGCCCACGGCCGTCAGCGCGGCTTTGGCACGTTCGATGCGTTCCCCCGTCGGAACGCCGGCATAGATCAGCGGCAGTTCCACATTGTGGAGAGCGGTGGCGCGAGCCAGCAGGTTGAAAGTTTGAAAAACGAAGCCGATCTCCTTGTTGCGGATGCGGGCGAGTTCATCGTCGTCGAGTTCGCTCACCAACTGGCTATTCAGCCAGTATTCGCCCTTGGTGGGCGTGTCTAGGCAGCCGATAAGATTCATCAGCGTGGATTTGCCGGAACCCGAGGGACCCATGATCGCCACGTACTCTCCCCGCTCAATGCGGAGATTCACGCCGCGCAGGGCATGCACTTGCTGCTCCGAGCCCATGTCGTAGGTCTTCCAAAGGTCCTCAGCCGCGATCATGCAGGATTGCGGCGGCGGCACTGCGGAGACGTTGTTCGGCATGCTGATGACTTCTGCGGTTGCCATTTTTTTCTCCTGCTCCGGTGCCACTGGGTTCTCCGAGATTGAATTCAACTCCGAGGGCTCCGCTTGTCTTTCGAAACTGTTGCCATTCCTGAATCTTAACCTTCTGAACCTTACCCTCGACCCAGCCCGGCTCCTCCGTTGGACGGATAAAGCCAGCGAAGGTTATGTTTCGTCTTCCTTCTTGGGAACCGAGTTGTCGATCTTGACCCCACTTCCCGAACGAAGCGTGCGCAAAATCTTGTAACTGCCGGTGACGACTTCATCCCCTTCATTCAGGCCAGTGACTACCTCGATGTCGCTGGTGCCGGCGACGCCTGTGGTTACGGGCACGAACTCGGCTTTCTTGTTGCGAATGACGAAGACACCCTGCACATCTTGCTTCTGATCTCTATCTTTATCCTTCGATGCAGTGTCCTTCGGTGCCGGACCAGCGGCGTGCACCGAGCCAGGCGTGGCTTTTTCCTGCTCCAACTGCGCTTTGGTGCGCAGCGAAAGCGCTTGAATCGGGACCGAAAGCACGTTGCTGCGGGCTGCCGTCGTTATCTTCGCGGTAGTAGAGAGCCCTGGCCGCAGATCGGGGGGAGGATCGCTCACTGTGACGACTACTTTAAAGTCCTTGGCTTCTTCGCTGGCGCTGGTTTGCTGGGAAGTTGCCACACCCGTGGAACGGACGATGGCGTTGTCTCCGATTTCGGAAACCGTGCCGTGGAAAACTTTCTTGGGAATGGCGTCGATCGTCACCTCGGCAGGTTGGCCGAGATGCACGTTCACGATGTCCGTCTCATCCACCTTCACTTCAGCGGTAATCACGGACATGTCGGCGAGCGTCATCAGGGTGCTCCCAGGCGAATTCTGAATGCCGATCACGACGGTCTCGCCTTCGCGGACCGGCAGGTTGGTGATGACGCCATCAAAAGGAGCGGCGTAGCTGGCCTTCTGCAACACATCGGCGAAGCGGGTAAGGGTGGCCTGGCCTTGAGTGATGTGTTTGTCGGCGGAATCCTTTTGCGCCTTCGCCTGAGTCACGCGCGCCCGCGCTTGTACCAGCCCAGCATCCGCAGTAGACCAGGCGTTTTTGCGGCTGTCGAAGTCGGACTTGGAGATCAGGCCGTCTTTGAAGAGACTCTGCGCCCGCTCCCAATCGAGTTTGTTACGGTCGTAGTCGGCCTGGGCGCGCAGGAGATCGGCCTGCGAGGTCTTCAGAGCTGCATCGGCCGCCAGTGCATCCGTTTCGGCCGCCTGCAGCGAGGCCTGATTAGCGTTCACGTCTGCCGACGACTGCACGTTTTCCAATTGAGCCAGCAATTGACCCTTTCTGACGTGATCCCCTTCTTTGACAAACAGATGAGTGATCTTGCCGAAGGCGTTGGCGCCGATATTCACGTAAGTCTTAGGCTTGATTTCTCCCGATGCGCTCACCACCGCGGCCAAGTCCTGGCGCTGCACCTTCCCGGTCTGCACCGTGACCACATTCTTGCCGCTCTGGTGGACCGTGACGCCGACGATGAGGGCCAATAGAACCACCACTCCGGCGCCAATCGAAATTTTCTTCCAGAGTTTCATTTCCCGTCACTATATGAATTTGAAGCCCTAGCCACTTTCTGGCGCAAAGGCATGGATCACCGGCGTTTCCCTGCTGGATACTCCTTGCTAGTCCGATCGACCACTCTACGGGGTACGAGAGCACATCTTTCGATACGATCCTGCAGATGGGAAAGTTCCCTCGGGCAGGAAGGCGAATCTGGGATGTAGTGCCAAACCCTGCGAATACGAGACGCGTTCCCGCCGAGTACGTTGCGGCAACTGCAAATTATAGCTTGTCCGGCCTTACAATATTCCAACCCTGCATTATTCTGACCCTGGCAGGCAACTCGGGAAGAATCTCGCCGCGTCCAACTGATCGGGCGGTTCGCCGTTCAGTTCACCCGTTCGTATGACAGAACCTTGCTTTCGCCCAATTCAGGGCCTAGAATAGTCCAAACATGGCTGTCGTGGCAGGAGTTCCTATCATGTTCCGGGTCGGTTCACGATACCCCTTATCTTTGGGTATTTTAGTCATCGCAATTGGTTTGACGGGCACCGCACGAGCCCAGGGCGACGACAAGACTGCGGCAGCGAGCGATCCAAATTCGAACGCGACAAAATCCACCGCGACGGTGACCACTACCCCCGCTCCGGCGCAGCAGCCCTCCGATGCGGTCGATCCCCTCAAACGCCCGCCCACGAAAGAGCAAAAGAAGCAGCAGAAAAAAAACCTGAACGTCGAGTTAAGCAAGACGTACAAGAAGTGGCTGAATGAAGACGTCGTTTGGATTATCACCGACGAGGAACGAGCCGCGTTTAAGCAACTCTCGAACGACGAAGAGCGCGACAACTTTATTGAAGCCTTCTGGCAACGCCGCGACCCCACTCCCGATACGGAAGAGAACGAATACAAAGAAGAGCACTACCGGCGAATCGCCTACGCCAATGAGCATTTTGCCGCCGGAATTCCGGGATGGAAAAGTGATCGCGGCCGCATCTACATAATGTACGGTCCCGCCGACGAAATCGACTCGCATCCTTCCGGAGGGACTTACGAACGGCCTATGGAAGAGGGTGGCGGCGAGACTTCCACCTTCCCCTTTGAAGATTGGCGCTACCGCTACCTGGAAGGCATCGGGCAGGAAGTCATCATCGAGTTCGTCGACACTTGCATGTGCGGCGACTACCACATGACGCTAGACCGTTCCGAGAAGGATGCGCTCCTCTATACTCCAAACGCCGGTTTGACCCTGTATGAGCAAATGGGCATGTCCAGTAAGGCGCAACGCTTCACGGGAGGCGGATTGGAAAAGCTTGGAACCGGCCCGATGGGTTCGGACCTGCAGACTAAGGAATTCGATCGCCTCGAACAGTTCGCCAAATTGCAAGCGCCCCCTCCGGTCAAATACAAGGATCTGGAAGAAATCGTTAACACCAAGATCATCACCAACCTCATGCCTTTCGACGTGCGCACAGATTTTGTGAAGGTCACAGGGGACACGGTGCTGGTGCCGATTACCGTTCAGTTGAAATATCGTGATATAACGTTCGCCAACAAAGATGGGGTCCAGCGCGGCACAGTCAATATTTTCATGCGTGTGAGCACATTGACCGGAAAGATAGTGCAGACTCAGGAAGAGCCGGTTCAGGTGGATGTTCCGGCAGAACTGCTGCCCCGGACGGCAGAGAATTCGGCCGTGTACTGGAAAGCGCTGCCGCTGCGGCCGGGACGATACAAAGTCGACATCGCTGTGAAAGATGTGAACGGCGACCGTAAGGGCCTGTGGAGCCGCGGTATCGTGGTGCCCGAATACTCTGACGACAAGCTGTCAACTTCATCGCTCATCGTGGCCGACGTGATGGAGCCGGTGCCTACCAAGGATGTGAGCACGGGACAATTCGTGATTGGATTGAACAAGGTTCGGCCTCGCGTAGCTCCAGCCAATGGCAAGCCTGCGCTTTTCAAGAGGAATAAAGATCAGAAAGTGAATTTTTGGATGCAGGTTTATAATCTCGGAGTGGACGAGAAGACGCACAAGCCTTCCGCCACATTCGAGTTTGACATCGTGGATATTGCAACCAACAAACCGGTAGTCCAGAAAACGGAGTCTACCGATACGATGGGAAATGTGGGCGAGCAAGTCACGTTGCAGAAATCGATTGCCTCGGCTAACCTGCAGCCAGGCGTTTATAGGATCGAAATCAAAGTGAACGACAACATCTCCAAGCAGACTGTTGATCCTTCGGCGACTTTCGCTGTGGAGTAACAGGCTGTTTGATTTCCCCGGGGGTTGGAGTGAAGCTTCGCCAGCTCGGATATTGGGTGGTGATCGTTGGGTTGTCGCTTCCTGCGTGGGCCGCAGAAAGGCCGGGCGCAATCTCGGGATACGTCCGGGATGCCTCGGGCACGCCCCAAATGGGAGCCGTGGTGCAGATCGCAGGGACTGCTGCGCGCACCCTGACGGTGTTCACTGACGGCGCTGGTTTCTACTCCGCCACGGATCTGCTGCCGGGAGCCTATTCGGTCAGGGTTTCAGCACCCTCATTCCTTCCTGCCTTTGTAGAAGAAATTGGTCTCCATCCCGGGACCAGCATTCACGTGAATGTCACCCTGAACACCCTTCTCAACGCGATTCGCATGGGGCCGCTGCGTGCAACCACCGACGATGACGATTGGAAATGGACGCTGCGTTCGGTGGCGAATCGCCCGGTTCTCCGGGTGCTCGACGACCCTGCAACGAGTGCAGAGCAGCAGAACCACGATCTGAGAGCGAGCCTCTCGTTCCTGGCTGGTTCGGCGGCCGGCGGTTATGGCAGCGGATCGGACATGAGTACGGGCTTCTCGGTCGAACGCTCGATCTTCTCGACTGACCGTATCGGGGTCAGCGGAAATGTCGGGTACGGAGACGGCCTTCCTGCAGCGGTTCTGCGGGCGACCTATTCACATCGCCTGCTCGATGGTTCGGGACCTTCCATGGGCCTGACAGTCCATCGTTTTGCTCCCTCCGATCCGAACCTGCATAATGCCGCATTGCAGGCGTTGGCCCTCAGCGCGGGTGATGATGTCGCAATCGGCGATGTACTGGAGTTAAGATTTGGCAGCGCACTACAAACCATCCAGTTTCTCGGGCGCGTGACCGCCTTCCGTCCTTATGGTTCCCTGGATTTCCATCTCTCGCCTAATACCGTGCTGGGATATGACTACGCAACTTCATTGCCCAACACGCGGGACGAGAAGGGGTTCGATACGGCACCGGCCGATTTGAGTGAAACCGACCCTCGCATCAGCGTGAATAACTTTGCCACAAAACTGGAAAGCGCCCACCACCAGGAATTGAATGTCTCCCGCCGCATCGGCAAGAACAGTATGCAGGTCGCCGTATTCAGCGACCGCGTGAATAACACAGCTCTAATCGGCGCCGGCGAGGTCACGGCCGCCGGAGGCTTCCTGCTGCCGGATGTTTACTCGGGTACATTCTCTTACGCTGGCGGCACTCTGGACACGCGTGGTCTGCGCGTCGTGCTGGAGCGGAAGGTTTGTTCCGACCTGACTGCTACGCTGGACTACGCCTATGGTGGCGTCCTCGATCTCACTAAGCCGGACGTTGAGATCGGGGATGCTCGACAATGGATCAGCACTGAGCGTCGCCATGCGGTGGCAGCCAAGCTTAGCGGCAAAGTGCCTCACACCCGCACTCGCTGGATCGCCTCCTATCGCTGGCTGAATGGTCCGGCCTTGACTCCCGTGGACATGTTCAATTCATCGGCGGGACAAAGCGATCCTTTCCTGAATCTCTTTATCCGCCAGCCCATTCCGACCCTCGGCTTCCTACCCGCCCACATGGAGGCGATGGTTGACCTGCGTAACCTGCTTGCTCAAGGCTACGTGCCGGTCATGGGGCAAGACGGCCAGACCGTCTATCTGGTTCAGGCCGCTCGTTCGGTGCGTGGTGGCGTGACCATCACGTTCTAGGCAAGACCCTTTCCGCCGAAACCTCCGCTTCGTGTTATCGCAGCAAACCTGTCGGGTTAGGCACCTCATGCCAACCCTTCCGTGCCAAAGCCTTCCCAAAGAACCAGATCAGTTAACTCCGCTTTGGCGCTCGCGAGGTTACTGGAGAGTAACGCCATTTGTAAAATCTATTGCGTCGATTAGAAACTCAATGGTTGACTCTACGATAGGGTTTCGATAATGTTTGGTGTGCGGCCCGGGGCGCTGCATCTTGTTAATAGACAATGAATTGCGCCTCTCTCGAATAAGGCCTGAGGAACTAGGTCCACCACATCGTATTGTCACTCCCTCAACCTAACCAGCTTCAAGGAGATTGTATGAGAGCGCGCATAGTCCTGGTGTTTGTGTTTCTGGCCGCAGTGAGCCTGTCCGCACAAACCTTCCGCGGCACGATTCTCGGCACCGTCACTGACTCATCCGGCGCAGTGGTCGCCGGAGCTACAGTGACCGTAAAGAACGTGGGCACAGGATTGGAGCGCACCACCAATACCAGCGCCGACGGCAGCTATGCCCTGCCCGAACTTCCCATCGGCACCTACACGGTGACGGTCACGCTGGCCGGCTTTCAGACCTTTGTCACCACGGGAGTGACCGTGGATGTAGCCACCGAGCGCCGCGTCGATGCGGCCATGAAGACCGGCCAGGTCTCGACTAGGGTTGAAGTTGCCGGCGATCTTTTGCCCCAGGTGGAAACCACTACCAACACTCTGGGCGGCGTCCTCACAGCGGAAACCGTCGAGAATCTGCCGGTAAACGGACGTGACTATACCAAGCTGATTTACTTGAATCCTGGTGTTGCGGGCTCTCCGGACCAGATTTCCGATTCTCCTGGTTCTTTCGGCGAGTTCTCAATGAACGGCGCCCGCGGACGCTCCAATAACTATCTGCTCGACGGAACCGACATGAACGACGGTTACCGCAACGACCCTGCCATCAATCAGGCCGGCGTGTTCGGAACCCCGTCCACCATCCTGCCGATCGATGCGGTGGCGGAAGTGAATGTGCTCTCGAACTTTGCCCCCGAATATGGCCGTAACGCGGGCGCGGTGGTTAACATTGTGACCAAAAGTGGATCGAACTCCATCCACGGCAGTGGCGCGGAATACTTTCGCAATGATGCCCTTGATGCCAGGAACTTTTTCAACCCTTCCAGCCAGCCGAAGGCTCCGTTCCACAACAATCAATATGGCGCATCTCTCGGCGGCCCTCTTGTGAAAGACAAGACGTTCTTTTTCTTTGACTATGAAGGCCAGCAGGAACCTGTAGGCGTAGTAACTCTGGCCAACGTGCCCGCGGGCAGCGGTGCCAATCGCTCTCTTAGCCCCAATGATGCTAGCGATCCTGTGATCGCCAATTTGATTGCGCGGAATCCGTGGCCCGCCCCGAACCTGGGTGGCAATAGCGCATCGGTAGTTTCGCCTTCTTTTAACAAGCTGACCAGCTTCATTGGCAAGATTGACCAGAACTTCAACGCCAACAATATCCTCACGGGCCGCTATTTCTTCGGCGACAGTGTGCAGTCGTTTCCCCTGGCGTTAACGGCCAGCGGCGGCCAACTTCCGGGTTTCAATACCTTCACTCCCACGCGCGTGCAACTCGTCTCTTTGTCTTACGTGCATACCATCGGTGCGAACAAAGTCAACGAACTGCGCTATGGCTGGAATCGTTTCGCCGAGGGATTTTTTCCGCAAGACCAGAGTTTTCAACCAAGTTCGATTGGGCTCTGTGCGACCGGTTCCCCGGGAGGCCTCGGCTGCGCGGGTGGCATCACTGATTCTGGCCTTCCCATCATCAACGTGCACGGCTTCGCCCAACTGGGTGCTACCAGCAGCCTGCCTCGCCACCGTTTCGATAGCAACAATCAGATCATCGACAACTTCTCATGGAAGCTAAATGGGCACGACGTGAAGCTCGGTTTTGATTTCCACCGTACCTCGGTGCAGCAATATTTCGACAAGTATTTTCGCGGCAGACTTACTTTCCCTGACCTGCCCTCCTTCCTGGCAGGTACGCCTTCTGGCTTTGACAACTTCCAATACGTGGGCAACACCCTTCGTCATACCTTCGAGAACAGCTTTGGGTTTTATCTTCAAGACAGTTATCGAATCACTCCGCGCGTGACCTTCAACTACGGCCTCCGCTACGACTACTTTGGCGTAATGGGAGAAAAGAACAATCTGCTGAGCGATGCGACGAGTTTCGCTCCGGCTACGGGTACGGGCACGTTCACTCTCACGCAGGTCGGACAGTCCGGTCTGGGCAGCCTCTACAACCCGGACAAGAAAGACTTCGCCCCTCGGGTCAGCGTGGCATGGGACGTCACAGGCAAGGGGAAGACGGTCGTCCGCGCCGGATGGGGCCTGTTCTTCGATGCCTTCTCGCAAGACATGGCCCTGGGCCACCTGCCGTATGAAACCTTCTTTTCACCGGGCCCGGCTTATAACCCGATCGGCCCGTCACCGATTCTGTCAGCAGGGCTAAACTCAAGCCTCGCTAACGGCGGTGCCATCGTCGCAGGTCAGCCGATTTTCGGAGACGAAACTGCCTGCAACTTCGAGTGCGACGTATTCTCGTTTGATCGCAATATCAAGACGCCGTACATGGAAAACTACAACCTGAATATCCAGCAGCAGATTTCCAGTCGTGCTGTGGTACAGATAGGCTATGTCGGTTCTCAAGGACACCGGTTGTGGAGATTTTTCGATCTGAACCAGCCTAGCAGCGCAACTATTAATGCGGTGGACGAGGCTTGTGGCTGTATCGAGGATTTCGCCGGTGCGGCGCGCCCCTTCAACGGCAACCCTTACGGGACCTTCTATCTGGAACAGGAAAACTCCACTGGCAAGTCAAACTACAATTCCCTACAGGCCAGCCTCCGGATCACTGCATGGCATGGCCTCACGTCGATTACCAACTTCGTGTGGTCGAGATCGCTGGACAATTCCAGCGACGGCGAGGACTTCGAACCCAACGCTGCCCAGCCGCAGGATAGCAACAATCCCCAACGCGAGTACGGACCATCGAACTTCGATCTACGAAAACGCTTCACTTGGGTTTTCGGATACGAGATTCCAAAGATGAGTGGCAGCATGCAGCGCCTGAAGAACGGTTGGGGCATCAATAGCACAGTAACTTTGCAAAGCGGACAGCCCTTCCAATTTAACTACAATGGCGAGGATGACTTTAGCGGCGGCGGCGGTGGTTTCGACCGTCCTGATGTTGTGGGTCCGATCGTGCAAAACAACGGCGACCCATATCATTTCATTAACCTTTCCTCCTTTGCCATTCCTTGCAATGTCTCCGCGATTAGCGGCTTTGCCTCAGATTGCGTTATTGGTACGAGGCACTACGGAAATGAGGGGCGTGACTCGCTGAATGGTCCGGACTATCGGCAATGGGATCTGGCCATTTTCAAGAACACCCTACTTACTGAGCGCGTGAACCTGCAACTCCGCGCTGACTTTTTCAACATCGTGAACCATCCGAATTTTGCCAATCCTTTCCTGCCCGCTTTCATCGCAGACCCGTATTCACCGAGCGGAGTCTTTGCCCAACAAGGCAACCGTGAGGTAAGCACCGGCTACTATGAAATTACCGCCACCGGAGACGTAGGCATCGGCAACCCATTCCTCGGCGGAGGCGGACCGCGCGGCATTCAACTGGCTGCTAAGTTCAGCTTCTAAGCTTCGACAATCTTAATGGAAAGACCCCTGCCGCAAGTGGCAGGGGTTCTGTTTTGTGGAGTTGGCCTCCCCACCCGTCGTAAGCCTTCCGTCACTGGTTAACGTGGTTACCGCGATGTTACGCTGCGGCAGTATTCCTCCCTCAAAGCGTCTGTTGCGGAGACCTTGATGCGTCGCTCCATGTTTGCCATCCTTATTGTTTCCATTCTTGGCGCTTGTCTTGCAGCGCCAGCGTATGCCCATCACCTCAAGCAAGGTGCCACCAGTTCGCTGCCGGTGACAACCTCGTCCGCGCAGGCTCGAGCGCTTTACGAGAAGGGTATGCAGGACTACGAAAATCTTTATCTGGATCGCTGTAACGACGACTGGCGCGCGGCGGTGAAGGCCGATCCCAACCTGGCCGTCGCTTGGGCCTGGATTGCCTTTAACGGAAACGATCCTAAGGAAGTGAACGCCGCTCGCGAGAAGGCCAAGGCGATTGCGCCCAAGCTGACTCCGGGAGAGCAGTTGATGATCGAGTGGATCGCCAAGGTGCAGGAAGGCGACTTCATCGGCGGCATCTCCGCTATGAACGACATGCTCGAGATGTACCCCAAGGACAAGCATCTGCTCTACCTTGCCGGCAATTGGCTGATGGGAGAAAACGGCGACGAGCAGGCCCTCAGAATTATGGAGAAGGCGCTGGCCATCGACAAGAATTTCCCCGCCGCCCTGAACGATCTGGCCTACCTTTACGCTCGCAATCGGCAATTTTCCAAGGCATTTGTTGCCATGGATCGCTACGTCGCTTTGCTACCCACCGAACCGAACCCGCAGGATTCCTACGGGGAGCTGCTGCGCATGGCAGGAAACTTTGAAGGATCGTTGCAGCACTACCGTGCAGCGCTGAAGATCGATCCTGATTTTGTCACATCCCAAGTTGGATTGGGAGACACCTATGCGCTGATGGGCAACCAGGAGCAGGCGCGGGTCGAGTACGACAAGGCGATCCGCTTTGCCCACAACGAGGCCGATCGACTCACTTACGGCATGCAGAAGGCGATGACCTGGGTGCGCGACGGCAAGTTCGCCGAGGCAGATAAGTTATTCCAGGAGATTGCCCAGAGCGCTCACGCCAAAGAACAAGACTTGCAGGAAGCTCAGGCCTACCGTCACCTCGCCGAGTACCAGACGGAAGACAACCTTGCACTCAACTATCTGCAGCAGGCGGAGGAATCGCTCAGTCATAACAACGTGATTTCGCAAGGCGACAAGAATGAAGAACTGTCCCGCATTCTACGAAACCGTACCGTGCGTGCGGCACATGCGGGCAACCAGGGCTTAGCCGACAAGTCTCTGAAGCAACTCGAAGCTATGGCCGCGGGCAGCCGCAACCGCGTCGTCCAGAGTTCCTACAATGGCGCAGCTGGCACCCTGCTTATGGATCAGAAAAAGTACGAGGAAGCCATCTCTTGTCTGGAAGAGGATCAGGAGAATCCATTCAGCCTTGAGCTTCTGGTACAGGCGTACTACCAGACCAATCAGTCCGACAAATTGCATCAGGCCGAGGCGACACTGCGCGGAACGAATGTTCCTACAATGGAGCAGGCTCTCGTGGTGCCTGCCGCGCGACTGCGCCGCCCCGAGATCTGAGAGTCTAGGACTCTGCGCACGTCTCGTCGGCGCTGAAGTGTTGCCTATTTGAACCTGCCTATTTGAACCAGTGATAGGCGAGGCTGAGTTGCACCCCATTAAATTCAAAATTATCGACGCCCAGATTTGCGTTCGAGATATGCGACCAGTGTAAGCCAACGTCGAAAGATTGCCGTGGCCGGGTTCGCAGATAGATTCCCCCGCCACCCTTCGCGGTGAAGTTGAAGCTTGAAGTATTTCCCGGAGGTAGATTTGCGTTGGTGCTTATTCCGCCACCCGCCAGTTCGATGTAGGGCGAAATGCGAGTCGTATGCATCGCGGAGTTCCAGCGGAAGATAACGGGTTCAAAGCCGTAGCCGTGAACGTGTTGATTTCCGTAAGTCTCGAAGACCGGCATAAAATTAGCACCATATTCTAATCGGCCACGCCGCCAACTGTTCAGACGCTCACCCGTGATCATCCTCCCGACAAATACCCCGGCGGACCAAATTTGTGATTCTGAAAATGAGTTGGTGATCTCCTCACCAGTTTCCGCCGCCGCCCAAACACTGAAGTCCCAGTTTTCATTATGGGCGGCCGGTGGCGAATTTTGAGCGTACACAGGGCAGGCGGTGCAAAGGATTACCAACCCCAGGATCTGGCGGATCGTTAGTGATCGCATTCGAACGTTATGGATGTGCAATTCTAAAACGGGGTTCGTCCATGAGCTAGTGCTGAAGTGGAGAATTCCAGTCGCTGGCGTCACGAGCGCGGAACCATGGCCGATTGCCGTGGAGAATGTTGGCGCCGGCGCGAATTGGGTTGAACGTGCACCGAACCGTATCGATCACGAAGCGGTTGCCGGTAGCGCTCTCGACGCGGCGCGCAATGTTCTTATCCATCCAGTCTTCCCCCACCAGCCAGCCGAAGCCGCCAATTGGCGTCATTACCAGGTCGATTTGTCCCACGCCGGTATAACAATGCTTTGTGGTGCAAGGCCACGAGCCATTCTGGTTCCATGGCGGCCGAGTTTTCGCTCCGTATTTTTCGACTGTCATTTCGCTGATCGGTCCGTTATTCCATTGCGCGCTGTAGACCGCGTTCCATATTGTCGCCTTCAGGCGGCTGCGCCAGTAAGCCTTAGTATTGGAAAACTCCAGCCTCGCGCTCTTCGGATCATTCTGTATCTCGATGTAGCTGGTGAGCGCCCCTTGAATGGGATGGCCGACGTAGCCAAACAGGTTGGGGTCGCCGTCGCTCCATCCGGAGTGCGTCCAGGCAGAGAGCGACTGCATGTAATCGCGCCAATAGTGGTTGAAGGGTATGCCGTTCTCCACAACGACCCAGCGGTAATCAGTGTGCACAACATACGCCTGTTCGATTGCAAGAAAAGTGAATGACTCAGCCAAAGCGCGTCCCCAATGAAAACCCTCTGTCTCGTGCTTGGAGAAAGTTGCCGCCGTTGCCGTCCCGGATGCAGGCGCGCTGAAACTTTGGATATGCAAAGTGCTGAGGTCGACTGCTTCAGCCGGAGCCGGACTAGGGCTTTCGGAGGCAGCGCTCGAACTCCCATCACTATCGGCCATGGGACAATCTTTGAGGGTGTTACTGGAATCGCACGGAGAAGGTGGTGACTGAGCGGGGACACAAATAGGCAACAGCAGCAAGACCGTGGCTACGGTAAAGAAGCAACGCATGGGCCTGAAGAGAGATCATAACAGGTGCACTGGTCAAAATCCCTCGCGCTCCTGATGGAAAAACGCGCGGGGCTCTGGGGATGATGGAAGCAAATCGGATTTTATGTCCAGAATCTCCCACTCTCTATTTCTCAAAATTCAATCACGCGACCGAGTTTTTTCAGAAGTTCACAAAATGCTACAGTTCAGCTGATGATCCACGAGAGTTGGAGAATTTCAATCAGTGGTTGTGTCCGAAAGCATCGATACATGCGAAGCCTGAGCAGAATAGCGAGAACTGCCGTATTCTTCTGCCTGGCAGGCGCAGCGTTCGCGCAGAACGTTTCCTCGAACAGCCTTTCGTCCAGTAATGTTTTCGCCGGATATTCCTTTATTGGCGCCAACCTTTATACAGGTGAGCACGCCAACCTTAACGGATGGAACGTATCGGCGGAAAAGAAATACCTTCCGTTCTTCGGCGTGGTCGCCGATTTCAGCGGCCACTACGGCTCAAAGGGCCTTCCGGCGAGCAGTTGTACCGGCAGCGCACAGGCACAATGTCTTGTGCCAAGTAGCGTCAGTGAGCACTACTTTCAGGCCGGAGTTCGCGGCTCGTATGCGACTGCCAGAGTCAGGCCGTTTATGGAATTTCTTATCGGCGCGGTCCACACAGCGGAGAGAGGACCTGGCTTATCGAATTCCAAGACGGTGCTGGAAGAAACCCTGGCCTTTGGGTTTGATTACCGTCTAACTTCTTTACTCGGTTGGCGCCTGGATGCCGGCTGGGTTGAGACAGGCTCTTTTACGACGAGACAGAATAGCGTTCGCGCGTCGACCGGGCTTGTGATCCGCTTCTGAGGGTGTCGGGATTTTGCGTATCCACTTGCGTTGAATCGTGATCTATACTGGCGTCCACCGTCCCCGGAAAAACCCGGTGCGTTGCGTTTCTATGGCGGTCGAAATCTGGGATGTCGAAAGCTGAGATGCCGAAAGCCGAGCGCCGGTCGCGCCAGCGGTTTGTAACCCGTTTGCCGGTTGGCGTGCGCAATCCCGCTGGCGCCACGGAAGTGACGGCTCATACCCGTGACGTCAGCACCAATGGCGTCTTCCTTTATAGCGAGTGCCGCATGACGGTAGGGTCCGATGTTGAGTTAGTTCTCATACTTCCTCCGGAACTGACTGCGGGGGAAAAGTGCTGGGTTTGCTGTCACGCCCGCGTCTTGCGCGTGGAACAGGGTCCCGGCACAGACTTCGGAGTGGCGGCCGAGATACGGAGGATGGATATCCTCCCGGAAATCCCTATCTAATTCGTTCAAGTGCACCGTTTTTGGTGCAGCCGGAGTTTCTGCGTACGCTTAGGTGATGCGCCCCGCAGGAATCCTGAGGCTTGGACGTCCTTCCGTTCGTCAACTAAGGCGCTTGAATTGCAGTGCCCGATATGAGATTTCTTAGAAAATGCTTTCCCTTATACAGACGTTAGTGCAATAATTACGGCCCTAGAAGTACTCTGGCCAAACTCAGTGGTTTAGGTGGCCTGATTATGTGGATTGAGAAACTTGCTGACGGTGTGGTCCAGGTGCAGACGCCGATCGGACCGCGGTACCTGATGCCGTCTTTTCTGCAGCGCTTGTACTTTCTTTGGATGTTTCGCCATTTTCCAATTCTTCCTCATGCCGTTCTTAGCCACGGGCAGCAACGAATGATTGATCGTTTGTGTTCCGAACAGAGGTTCGTTTCCATGGCCTACGCTGATGGAATGGAAGATGCTCCTGTGATCGGCACAGTCGAGAGGCGCCTGAAGATCGGGCCGGATTCAATGCCACCGCGTCGCCCGGTGACCAGCGAAGGTGGGGGTGGACTGGCTGCGGAAGTTCGACAGCGGTCCTAGGACAGTTTGGTTGTTGAAAATTGAGCGCCAGGCGGCGGAGTACGTGTCTTGATCACATTGACCGTAGGCTGCAGACCCACAGACGCTACGCAGGCCACGACGACCGCTCGCTTGATTTCCAAAACGCGAATTGCCGCTACAGAGTTGAGCCTGCGTTGAGCCCTTTGCCAGGCAGAATTAATTCTCTCAGAATTTAATTTGATCCGATCTGGCGCATTTTGAGCATAGAACTGCTACAGTTTTACTACAGGCGAATAACCTCCTTGTTGCACTGAATGTCATGTTGCAAGTTCAACTTAAGTCCTGGATCTGGGCATATAG
>DAIUEW010000029.1:0-68276 GCA_036844925.1 Candidatus Sulfotelmatobacter sp. | reverse complement strand
AGTATCTCCCAATTCTCGCCATCGTCGTTCAGATCCTCGCCGCCGGCTTCGAGAACGATGTTCATCAGGTCGTCCTCTGTTGCGGCGCTCTTGGGAATAATGATGTCACCCTTCTTGTGGAACATCCAGGAAACCGCGCCAGCTTCGGCCATGTTACCGCCGTTCTTGCCAAAGCAGTGGCGAATTTCACTGACGGTGCGGTTGCGATTATCCGTGTTGATGTCGAGGAGAACCGCGACGCCACCCGGGCCGTAGCCCTCGAGGGAAAATTCCTCGTAGGTAGCTCCCGGCAGTTCACCGGTGCCGCGCTGAATGGCGCGCTTGATATTGTCGGCGGGCATGTTCTCCGCTTTGGCGGCG
Organism: Candidatus Sulfotelmatobacter sp.; assembly: GCA_036844925.1. Classification (GTDB taxonomy): domain Bacteria; phylum Acidobacteriota; class Terriglobia; order Terriglobales; family Acidobacteriaceae; genus Sulfotelmatobacter. Next base: position 67,916 of record DAIUEW010000029.1, on the reverse strand, counting down.
ACAATGGCGCCGCGCAGCCGCGGGTTGGAATCGGGATCACCGCCTCCGTTCTTTGCGGCGATGCTGATTTCCTTGATGAGTCGGGTAAAAATTTTTCCGCGCTTGGCGTCAAGCGCGCCCTTCTTATGCTTGATTGTCGCCCATTTTGAATGGCCGGACATGGTTAGACCTCTATTTAATAATCTCGTTTGAACGCGGGATTCGCCCGTAGAAACGTCACAGGCTGCCTCGGAAATGTGCAGGCGAAATAGAATTATATCACGCCACCATTGCACCTCCGTCCAAAAAGCACGGACTTGGCCACCCGCTGTTTATCGATTAATTTATTGACTGCGGCAGACATGCACCCTAACATGCCTGCGGAGCAATTCCTGCGCATGACGGGCCGAGTCATAGGGCATTATCGAGTTCTGGAGAAAATTGGCTCTGGAGCCATGGGAGAGGTTTTTCGGGCGCGCGACGAACGATTGGGACGCGATGTAGCTCTTAAGCTGATTCGCCCGGGCTCCGGGGATAGTGCCGATCATCTCCGCCGTTTCGAACTGGAGGCCCGGGCCGCAGCGGCCTTAAATCATCCCAACATCGTTGCCGTTTACGACGTGGGCCTCAACGAAGGATCGCCTTACATTGTTTGCGAATTGCTGGAAGGCAAGACCCTGCGTAAACGGCTGGCGGAAGGAGCGTTGCCCGTTCGGCTGGCCGTCGACTACTCCCTGCAAATCGTACAGGGCCTGATCGCCGCGCACGATCGCCGCATCATTCATCGCGACCTGAAGCCGGAAAATTTGTTTGTCACCCTTGATGGCCGGGTCAAGATTCTCGACTTCGGTGTCGCAAAACTGCAATCCGCCCCCGAGGAATCCGTGCGCTCCGTGGAGGACTTAACCACCGTCACCAAGAGCGGCACTGTGATTGGGACAGTCGCCTATATGTCGCCGGAGCAACTGCGGGGCAAGAGGGTGGACCACCGCAGCGATATCTTCAGCGTGGGCGCGATCGTTTACGAGATGTTGACCGGACGCCGGGCTTTTCGCGGCGAAACGGAGGTTGACACAATTACGGCTGTACTCCGCGAAGAGCCCCCTGTAGCCAATTTGGAGCAATCCAACATCCCTGTTTCGCTCCAGCAAATCGTGCGTCACTGTCTGGAGAAGGAGCCGGAGAATCGCTTCCAATCGGCACGCGATCTCGCGTTTGCCCTGGAGACGCTTTCAAACACTTCCGGAAACCAGCAGCTCAAGTTTGAGGCTCCCGATTCAAAACTAAAATATCTGCTTGGCGCATTGGCTGGAGTTCTCGCGGTCGGGGTAGTTCTGCTTCTCTGGAATCCGTGGGGTCAGAAAACTCTGCCTCCCTCGTACCAGCGTTTGACTTTTGAACAGGGTACCGTTTACTCCGCACGATTCGCTCCCGATTTTAGAGCGATCGTTTATACGGCTGCATGGAACGGCAGACCATTGCAAGTTTTTTCCACCGTCGGCGACTCCCTATTAACCCAGCCGTTGAATCTCAGCGATGCCAATTTGCTGGCAATATCCCGCTCTGGCGAACTCGCCCTCGTACTCCATGGCGTTTACGGAGGGCATCTGGAAGCAGCGGGAGGCGTGCTGGCCCGCGCACCCCTGGCCGGAGGCTCTCCGCGCGAAGTGCTGGAGAATGTCTCCTGGGCTGACTGGGATGCAAATGGCGAGCTTGCCGTAGTCCACCGCGCTGAGGGTCGAGAGCGGATCGAATATCCAATCGGCCACATTCTCTACCAGACCACCGGCTGGATAAGCCACATTCGTATCGCTCCACAAGGCGACAAGATCGCCTTCTTGAATCACCCGGCTCCGTGGGACGATCGCGGCTCCGTTGGCCTTGTTGACCTCCAGGGAAATTTCAGTGAGCTTTCAACCGGATGGGAATCTGAAGACGGCTTGGCGTGGAGTTCCGATGCGAAAGAAATTTGGTTTACCGCGGTCGAGAGGGGCGGTAACCGTGAACTGCTTGCTGTAACGCCCTCCGCCCGAATCCGAAAAGTTCTGGTTTTGCCAACCGGCATGACGTTAGAAGATGTAGCGCCGGATGGGCGCGCACTCGTCAGCATGGAAGCAGCACGCATGGCGATGGCGACTATGGCGCGAAACGGCAAGCCCTCGGATATTTCCTGGCACGACTGGAGTGTTCCCAAAGACATCTCGCCCGACGGTCAGTCGGTCTTATTCGAAGATTCCAGTGAAGCCGCCGGCAACCAGTATTCCCTCGCCATTCGCAAAATTGACGGCAGTCTGCCGGTGCGACTGGGCACGGGGAGCTCGGGAGGACTTTCCCCAGACGGCAAATGGGCAATTTCCGTTGTCACGGGCAGCCCCGGACAAGTGACCCTGATTCCTATTGGGGCAGGTCAGCCTCGCGCGATCGCGACACCAGGATTGGAAAAGATTTACGGCGGCAACGCCCATTTCCTGGCTGACGGTAAACATATCACCATCAACGCCAGCGAACACGGGCACGGCGAGCGCTCTTATCTACTCGATTTAAATAGGGACAAACCGATACCGCTCACGCCTGAAGGAATTACCGGGGCATTGGTTTCTCCCGACCTGAAATACGTCATTCGCGCCGACGATGCAGGAGTCCTGGCGGTCTACCCCATCGCCGAAGGCAAGTCGCATCCTATTCCGAGCCTCGAGCCGGGATTTACTCCCGTGCAATGGTCGGACGACGACTCAATCATCTACGGCTACCGTCCCGGTCCGCTTTCAACCAAGGTCTACAAGGTGAATTTAGCTACCGGGGAAAAAACCGTGGTCCAGGAATTGCAGCCTGAGACTCCCACCGGTGTGGTTTGCATTAGGCCCGTTGTAGTAACGCGCGACGGTTCGCGCTTCGCCTATGGCTGCTACGAGACCATCTCTGTCCTCTACATAATTTCGGGCTTGCGATAGTTCAGCTATTCCAGCGGACCGGAAAAATCAGCTCTAACGTAGTGGAAAAAGATGGAAGTAGACGTGTGCCCCTCAGCCAGCACGTTGCGGTAATGGGGCACTCTGGTTCCGCGATACAGTAGCCCGTCCCCCAAAGCCTGATAAACTGCGACGGTGCCATCAGGAGTGTCAAGCTGTATCGGCCAAGAAGTAGCCAAATGCGGTTCGGGAGAAAAATCCAAACATAAAGTAACGCTGAACTCGCACTGCTCGCGGTCCGTGTGTTTCTTCAATATAGCGCCGCTCAAATAAGACGCAAAATAAACATAAGAGGGCTTGATGGCTTCTCCTACGATGGCGGTGACTGCGTTTGTAAGTTGGTGATGGAAGAACCGTGCCACGCTTTCGTTGTGGGCGACGTAGCGGAGCGAACTCTGTTCGTCTCCCAGACGAATAGCTCCCCGCCGGATCGCATGCCTGTAGTAGCGGCGCAACGCCCCAAGATTGAAAGGATGAATCAGATTGCGGAGAGGTACGTATCCTTTCTCTCGGAATTGTTGCGCACCTTTTCTTACAACTTCAAACCACTGCGCCAGACGACGCTGCGTCGCTTGCGGCTGCACTAAAATTCCGGCGCCAGCCAACAATTGAAGCACATCTCGGGGATCAGAATCGGACACGCGTTCCCCGGCACGACGATGCGAAACTGCCGCCATCCGAGGGCCCAGCCAGAATGGTTGCAGAGAGCTAGTGGCCGGGTCGCGGACCCAGGCCACCGTTCCCCGCAAGTCAAAATTCTCCAGTAAATGTCGATCCGTTTCCAATTCCGACGGCACTGCGCCTGCGGACATCAACGAACAATGCGGATTGAGAAACAGCGGCTCATCGACAAAGTTATGGCAACCCCCACTTTTAAACTGCCCTTGCGGAATCAAGTGCAAAGGCAATTCATCGAGCAGGCAATGAAATTGAGAAGGGGACAGCATCGCGGTCTGCGTCTGCCGCGAGCCATCCCCCATCAGGCTTTCAACCCATTCCAGCCACGCCGCGTTGTTTACTTGTGAAGCCATCCGTTCAAGGTAAACCGGCTGTCAGCGAAAGCCCGGGATGGGCACTTCACTGGCGTAATTTCGTGCAGCAACGAACACGGGAAAAACACGATCTGATTCTGCCGGGGCGTAATGCTTTGATAACTGCCAGCTTTGATCTGCTGCTCCGCCAGCCGGCGCGAATCGTAGAGCCGTAGTTCTCCGCCTTCAAACTGGGTAGGCTCGCGATGAAAAAAATAAACGAACGTGATACGGCGAGAGGCGATCGTCTCCTGCGAGTCGTCGCTGTGTTCGGCAAAAAAATCACCGTCGTTGCTGGCCGTAATCTGAGCCTCGACGTTCGTCACGGGAAACCTTTCGACCCCGAGCTGATCCAACACCCTTGGCAACACGCCGCGGATTCGCCCCACGATGATTTCCTCGTGGCTTCCCAAATCCATCAGCACACGGGAACGACGATGGTTGTAATCGATCACTTCCGGGTTTCCGCCGGGTGAAATCACTTGGCTGTTCCGAAACTCCGTTTCATGGACCAGGGCAAAGTTAATAAGTTCGTTGAGCTCTTGCGGCGCAAGAAATTCATCCAGAACGACGCATTGTGCTTGAACTTGCGGGGACGCCTCCAAAACCCCAACGCTGGCGACGTTACCGCCGCTTCGTTGCGCCTCTTGCCCCACGGGTAAGCTTTGCCGCAGCCTTTGTGATGTACCGGGGGGGACAGGCGATTTAGCTGGCGCGCCCGGAGGGACAGGAGATGGAGATGGAGCACCCGGAGGGACGGGCGATGGAGATGGAGCACCCGGAGGAACAGGAGATCTGAGTCCACTCAAGGACGCAGGAAAAACTGATCCACCCGGATCGGCAGCCATGCTTTCCGCTGTTCCGGCCGACAGCCCGGAGCCAGCCACGATCTGTTCTACAATGCTGCTGCCTAACAACGCAAAGGCGCGTTGCGCTACCGTTTCACCCACCGAACGACTGATGGCAGCGGTCACGGCGGATTGAATCTCTGGATTGCCGCTGGAGACTGCCTTGGAGTTCTGCAGGATACTGGTCAGCAATTCCCGCTCACGCGGGCTCAGAATCCGTTCATCCTGCATTAACGTCTCAGAAAAGCCGTCAAGAAGCTGCTTCGCTGTCATCGGACACACTCCTCCCTTTATTTGCTTGAACGTTTCAGTTCCGTTGGGCGAGTGGGGGTAGCAGCTTTCGCGGGAACACTATCACCGTCAGTCCAAATTATCAAACAGAATCTATTGGGAAACAGTGGAAAACTTGGCGCTTATCGCGAAGACGTTGTCTGGCCGGCCATGACGCCTACCATAGAGTGGAAAACCTTCATTCCATCAGTACCTCCCAGTTCCGGTTCGGAGGCCCGCTCAGGATGCGGCATCATGCCAAGAACGTTACCTCCTGCGCTGCAGATGCCGGCGATATTATCCACCGATCCATTGGGATTGGCTGACCGCGAAACCTCACCAGCCGATGTTGCATAGCGGAACACTACCCGCTGATCACGGTTCAATTCATCCAAAGTTGCCTGGTCACAAAAGTAATTTCCCTCCATATGCCCAATCGGAATCGTCAATATCTCGCCCTGCGAACAGGCATTCGTGAAGGGAGTGGCAGAGTTCTCCACTCGCAACTGCACCGGTTTGCAGACGTATTTGAGGCCAGTATTACGCATGAGGGCGCCGGGCAACAACCCTGCTTCGCAGAGGATTTGAAAACCATTACAGATTCCCAACACCAGCCCTCCGCCATTGGCGAAGCGGCGCACTGATTCCATCACCGGAGAAAACTTCGCAATCGCACCGGTCCGGAGGTAGTCGCCGAAGGCAAAGCCGCCGGGCACGATGATGGCGTCGCAATTCTCCAGGTCGTGCGATTCGTGCCAGAGAAAAGTTACCGGCTGCTTCGCCACTTGTTGAATGGTCCAGTAGGCATCATGATCGCAGTTCGAGCCGGGGAAGATGATGACTCCAAATTTCATCGCCTGTCCTTTGCTGTGGGATTCAGGTTGAGTTTAGCATGCCAGAGTTTGCGGGGCTCATGTTGAACTGGACTCTTGCGGAAGACCTTCTTGGATGCGCACCCTGTCAGTGGGTCGCGGCGTCCGGCTTCGGCGAAGACAGATTCGACGAAGAAGGATTCGCGAGCAACGGCTCTGTGCCACTGTCGTGGAGTGCGGGCGGAGGATCGCCGGCGGGCTGCGCTATCGTAACCGGCAGAGTCGGAGGCCGAATTCCTTTTGCCTTCACGATTGCCCAATGCCATTCCTGATCAGGAAAAAGGGCAAAGTTCAAAGACGTGCGAAAAATTGCCGTGGCAGAGGGAGCGGCCGACCCCTTCACCCGCAGCAAAACGGTGACGTCAGGCTGCTTCTGGAAGGAGTCTTGTCCTTGCTGAGAAGCGTCCGCCACGGCGGGAACAATCGTCGCCCGGCCAATCCTCGCCCGGCCATAGCGCAACGATGACGATGCGTTGCTCGCCTCTGGACGCCTTAGGATCGTCAGGCCAATGACTACCTCGCGCAATTCCCACGACGTCCCGTTATTCATCGAAACCTGCAGCGAATCTCCGTCCAGGGTCGCCGGCCCGTCAAGCTTGGCCAGTTCAGAACTGGGCAACTCGTCCAGCAAAAGTGGATCGGCAACCAGCGAAGTCGTCTTGGCGCTGAACGACAAGCTGCAAGTCACGTCGGGTGAGGAGACGTGAAAACTTTTGCCCCCGGCATCGAGCGAGAATACCGGCGACGAACCGGCCGCGCGCCGGCTTTCAGCGTCGTCCACGACCTTCGATAAATTGTCGTTATCGACAACCGCCTCAGCAGGGACAGGCTTCCTTCGAAAACTGCGCGCCACATCTCCGAGTGGAGCATCGCCTAGATCGTCTTGAGCAGAAATGAACTGGGGCAGGCACAGCAGTAGCAGTCCCCAGACCAGCAGAGACAACCTCACGCGGCTTGATTTAAGGATTTGCACAAAGCGCCCGGAGATTTGTGGATCCATGCTGTCGCAAACGCTACCGCGCCCAAACATGGCATCGAGATCGCGCGACTGATTGTTTACCAGGTTCGCGGCGGTCCTACCGTGATTGTAGTGAGAGCGAGCAGAGAAGCAGAGATAACTCAGGCAAACCTAAGGGCTAGAACCTCCGAGCAGAACGAAAGGCGGGGCGCGCGCCGACGAAATGGAGCGCAACGGGGCGCGCGCCCAAGCTTTCTACAGAAGACCAGACGACCGCATGCGCGAAACCGGATCGGCCACCGGCTGCCTTCGAAATACCCAGCGCGCCACCGCAAAACCAAGAGCTGCGTAACACAGATGCATGAACCTCATAGACACCCCCAACCTCCGACTCGACCACGACTTCAGGGGAGGATCAGCATCACTATCGGCAAGGTACCAGCGGCCTGGAAGTTGGACAAGGCCCATCGGTGCCATTTGCGTGGCACGGAAGTAATAGAAAATTAGGAAATTAGGAAATTGGCTTTGCCTAAGAAGCCCCAACTCTGGTCCAGAAACGATAACTTTTTGTTCAAGTTACCCGTCTTTTTGTGCAGGCTTCCCCAGCCCCATAAACTCTAGTGATATAAGTCTGGATATGCTCCGACTTTTTAGGAAATGGCGTTTAGTACGCCGACTGCGTAAGGAATGTCTGGGCCATATCGGAAAGCAAGGCGACGGTTTTGTCTTAAGGGGAGGGGTAATTTGGGTTGTTAAGGGCGCTTTTGCCCAGCAAACGGTTGAACATTTTTGGCTATCTAGATTTTGGAGTGAGACTCACAAAACCGAAAAATTACATCAAATTCATTCCCTCTTAGACTCATGCATTGTCGAGAAATTTATTGATGATTTCCTGCATGATGATGGCAGAAAATTTATAAAAATTAGTTTGGCAGGGGAGGATTTTTGCGGTTTCGCGGATTTTCTGGAATTGTTCCTGTCTAAGTACCGCTCGGTAGCCACGATTATCATTATCCCGACGGTCACCTTCGTATTAGGATTCTTCTTCCCCGCAATCCTTAAGAATATTGGGTCATTTGTATCAACCGAGAAGCCGCCCCAAAAAGTCTACCAAGCACTCCCGCCCGCTGAACCTGCTCAGGTAACCTTACCCCCCAACGATGCAAGAAGAATCGTCCAAGGGTAAAAATACTGGAATTAGCTCGACGGGTATAGGGTCGCCACATAAAGAGTCAAAACCCACTGCGCCAAAGACTCCTCCACCCGAGATTTCGCAAGATTGCGGCGGCGGAAATTGTGCAGCATCGGTTGGGCAGCAAGGCGGAATAACGGCTGGAGTTCTCAACTTAGGACCTCCAGTGCCAAAATGCGAAGTTACGAGATTAGCAGGCCCGGATAAGGAATCCGATGGCACGAACTACGCTACTACGTTCCAATTAGTGTTGGTTTCTCAGTCTAGCGTGGGATTGCTGCTGGTCCAGGCTGAAGCCCCAAACGTTCAGCAGGTAATTGCTGTACGTCGAGGGGCAGAATTCAAGCTTCACAAGTAGCGTGGACGCGAGCAATGGGATTTACAACAAGCACTTTAGAAACGTAAAAGCTGGACGATACAAGGTGTCCGTAGTTACGAGCACGAGTGAAAACGTTAAGTTAATTTGCTCGCAAGAGTAATGAAATACTTGACGCTGCCCCGCGCAACTATCTTAAGTTTCCAGCGCCCTCTCTCGCGAGCATCTTTCCTTAGTGAGCGTCCGCGTTTTCCGTGTCCACGGTTCGACCCGCCGGTGGCACCACCACGGTCGAGAGACTATTTTCGGTAGTCAGCTTCCGAAAGTCTGCGAGGTCGTGACTCTGCAAATCGTCCCAACGGCTAAGCAGTTCCCCACTTTGCTTCTTCAGTTTCTCGAACTCCAGCTGTTCCGCCTCGGTGGGAGCCGAGTCGGCGCTGCCAACATCCATCGCAAGATACGCCAGCTTGGCATCGATCTGCGGAGGATAGGCGAGCGAATCCTCGTTCGCACTGATGGTGAGGTTAATGAATTGATCGCGCACGGCGACCAACTTCTTCTCGATATCATCAGCCGAGGACGCAATCGTCTTCGCGCTCGCATTTTCCGGCAATCGCCGTTTCAGGCCGGCTACCTGCGATCGCACATCCTGGATCTGGTTGACGGCGTCATAAACGCGATTCAACTCCTCATGAATCTGCATCTCCATGGTGAATTGCTGCGCGAGATCCGTCTGACTCACGTTCACGCGGGGATCGAGTTTTACCTCGAACGGCGCTACCTGCGCCTCGCTGCCCACCGTCAGACGCACCTGATATTGGCCCGGCGCAACCACGGGTCCGTGGGCCCCGCCGCCATATTCCCAGAGGTAATAGCCCGGAACCCGATGCGCTTCTTCGCCGCGTAGATCCCACACGAATCGATTTAAGCCGACCTCCGGCTTGATTTCTTTTTCCGGCTTCTTGTCGTCTGGGTCGCGCGGTTCGTCGAGCAACTGGGTCTCTGCACTCGAATATTTTCGAATCAGCTTTCCCGAGGCATCCAGAATCTCCAGCTTGGTTTCTGTACCATCCTTGGGCGCGTCCTTCAGGTAGAAATAAATCACCGCACCCACTGGAGGATTCTGTCCCGTTCGCTTCGAGGGATGGTGCTCTCCCGCTTCACCAGCTTGAATGCGGTATGCGGGCGCCGGACCGTACAAATAAACGGCCTTCTTCTCCACGCCGTCGCTGAATTGGCGCAACGGGCTGATGTCATCCAGGATCCAAAACGCACGGCCATGAGTGGCGACGACGAGATCATTGCCCTTCACCACTAAGTCGTGCACCGGAGTGGTCGGCAAATTCAGCTTGAGCGACCTCCAATCCGCGCCGTCGTTGAAAGAGACGTAAATGCCATTCTCCGTGCCCGCGTAAAGCAGTCCGCGCTTCTTCGGATCTTCGCGGACAGCTCGCACGAAACTGCTGTCTGGAATTCCGTTGGTCAGTTTTGTCCAGCTCCGGCCGTAGTCACTGGTCTTGTAGATGTAGGGCCGAAGGTCGTCACTCTGATGACGATCCACTGCCACGTAGGCTGTGGCCGCATCGTGAGGCGAGGCTTCGACCTGGCTGATGCGGCTCCATTCCGGCAAATCTTTGGGAGTAATGTTGCTCCAGTTTTTTCCTTCATCGCGCGTGATTTGAATCAACCCGTCATCCGTTCCGACCCATATCAAGCCCTTCGTGATTGGAGACTCGGCCACGGCAAAGATGGTGTCGTAGTACTCGGTGCCAGAATCGTCGAGTGTGATTTCCCCACCGGAAACGTGCTGCTTGCTTTTATCGTTGTGCGTAAGGTCGGGGCTAATGGCCTGCCAATGCACTCCGCCATCCGTGGTTTTAAACAAACGTTCGCCGGCATGATACAGCGTATTAGGATCGTGCGGAGAGATGAGCACCGGCGACGTCCATTGGAAACGATGCTCCAGCTTTTCGGCGCCCCACGCGTCGGAAAGCTCAGGCTGCTCCGTAATCGCCTTTACCTGCCCGATATGCTTATCGAAGCGCGTGATGTTCCCCTGATAGTCGGCGGCATAAACAATATTCGGATCAGGCGGATAAGGGGCAATGTAGCCCGCCTCGCCACCGCCCACGTCATACCAGTCTGAACGATCGATGGCGCCATCGTCGCTGCGGCTGGCAATTGCGACCGTGCCGCTGTCCTGCTGCGCTCCGTAAACCCGGTACGGCGTGGCCGTATCGGTAGTGACATGGTAGAACTGCGCCGTGGGCTGATTGTCTTCGCGCGTCCAGTTCTTGCCGCCATCTAGAGTTATCGTCACACCTCCGTCATTGGAGGCGATCAGGCGGCGCGTGTCGGTGGGATCGATCCACAGACCGTGATTATCGCCATGCGGAATTTTTATCTTATTGAATAGATGCCCGCCATCCGTAGACTTGTACGCTTCTACATCCAGGATGTAGACGACATTCTCGTCTTTCGGATCGGCGAAGATGTGCATGTAGTACCAGGGCCGCTGCCACAAGCTGTGACTGGGATTGACGAAATCCCAGGTTTCGCCGCCATCGTCGGAACGATACAGGCCGCCATCGGGATTGTGCGCCTCAATGAGTGCATAGACCCGCTCCGAGTTCGCCGCGAGGGCAATTCCGATGCGTCCATAGGGGCCTTTCGGCAGACCATGTTCGTCCAGCCGCTTCCAGGTTGTGCCACCGTCGTTTGAGCGATAAAGTCCGCTTCCCGGGCCGCCGCTGGCCAGACTCCACGAAGTCCGGCGAGCTTGCCAAAGAGCGGCAAACAAAATGTTGGGATTGCGCGGATCAAAGGCAACGTCAATGCCGCCGGTGTTTTCATCCTTATAGAGAACCTTCTCCCAGTTTTTGCCGCCGTCGACGGTGCGAAAAATGCCGCGCTCGGTATTCGGTCCGTAAGGGTGGCCAAGTGCGGCCACAAAAACGATGTCAGAATTATTCGGGTTGATAATGACCTTGCCGATCGCGCGGCTGTCGTGCAGGCCAATGTTCTTCCATGTCTTGCCACCATCGAGAGATTTGTAAACTCCGTCGCCGTGAGAGATGTTGCCGCGTATGCAGGCTTCGCCGGTTCCTACATAAATAGTGTTGTGATCAGAGCTGGCCACCGCCAGACTGCCAATCGCACCGCTTCCCTCTTTGTCAAAAACCGGTGACCAAGTCATGGCGCCGTCGGTCGACTTCCACACTCCGCCGCCGGTCGCACCGAAATAATAGGTCGTAGGATCGCCGGGAATTCCTGCCGCGGTCAGGGAGCGGCCGCCACGGAAAGGACCGATCATCCTGTACTTCATGCCTTTGAAAAGTTTGTCTTCCGGCTTGCCCGACTCGCCTTCAGTAGCGGACTTCTGATCCGCCGTCGTTGACGAAGCCGACGATTCAGTGGGTTTCACCGCTTTCGATTGACGCTCAGGCTTCGTTTGGGAATAAGCGGCGCCCTGCAGTCCGAGAGCAAACGTAACAAAAACGAAAAGGAATGACAGCAGGATTGTTGAAGTCCTTCCAGATTTCTTCCCAGAAAACATGTTGCCCCCTGTGTACGAAATAGATCTTTACCCAATGAGCATCGCGCGTCGCGCACGCCGAGACGGCCTTTACTACGCGCCCGCCGTCATTTGTTCAATGCTTTTGCGGCCTCTTGAATCTCTTTGCGTTTCGCCGCGTCGACTTTCGGATAGGAGAGGCCAAGCTCTTCCAGCGTCTCCACCACAACCCCCGCCACCACCAGATGGGTGAACCATTTATTGTCCGCGGGAACCACATACCACGGTGCGTGCTTCGTCGCTGTGTTGCGGATCATCTCTTCGTAAGCCTTCTGATAGTGGTCCCAATATTCGCGTTCGTGAATGTCCGATGCGGAGAATTTCCAGTTCTTCTCCGGTTCTTCAAGTCTCGCCAGAAATCGCTTCTTCTGCTCTTTTTTCGACAGATGCAGGAAGAACTTTCGGATCACCGTGCCGCTCCGCGCCATGTGCCGCTCAAAGCTATGAATATCCTCGAAGCGCTCTTCCCAAATATCCTTAGTCACCAGCGAAGGCGGAAGCGCTTCGTTTTTGAGCGCCTCGGAATGCACGCGTACCACCAACACCTCTTCGTAGTAAGACCGGTTGAAAATTCCGATATGACCACGCTCGGGCAGGTGCTGCGTCGTGCGCCACAAAAAATCGTGTTGTAATTCGGTATCGGAAGGCACCTTGAACGAATACACCTGGCAGCCTGCGGGGTTCACCCCAGACATGACATGTTTGATCGTGCCATCTTTCCCAGCCGCATCCATGGCCTGAAAAATCAGTAAGAGCGCCCACCGATCCTGGGCATAGAGTTTGTCTTGCAACTCCTCGAGGCGCGAAATGTCCTTCTGTAGCTGCTCCTTGGCTTCATCGGCTGAGTGCCAGTGCCCGGTGTCGGCCGGGTCGATGTCCTTCAAACGAAAATTCTTGCCGTCATCGACGCGATAGGATTTGGCCAGTTTGGCGGTTTTCATTCGTGGGTCTCTCGAGCTCGTTCCCGCAATAAGAAAGTTTACACCGTGCCGCCCCATCGACAATGAGATACCGAGTGTGACTCAAGATGACCGTCGCGCAAGCGCATTAGAAGCGTGAGCCACACAGTCTGCATCCCGTGGCTCAGTCGCCGGTTCGAATCTTTTCTCCGCGCTTCAACGTCCTTTCAAAAAACCAGGCAGTCGAACCGTACGCCCTCACCCAGTCCTGCCACATCAGGAAGCCGTGTATCTCATCGGGCAGGATCAATTGTTCGAAGGGCACGTGTTGCGCGCGCAAACGCTGAACCAAGTCCACCGTCTGACTGAAGGGGACGTTGCGGTCATCGTCGCCATGGATCAGCAGTACGGGCGATTTCCAACGGTCCACGTAAGCGTCGGGCGAGGAATCCCATGCCAGCTTCACTGCCGCCTCCACGTCGGGCGGTCGCAACGCCAGATTGCCGAAGTAAGGCCGCTCCGTAAGAAATACGCTCCAGTCGTGCACTCCATGGAAGTCCACCCCGGCTTTGAACAGGTCTGAATTACGCGCCAGGCCCATTGCCGTCAGAAATCCGCCGTACGAACCGCCCCACAAACCGATTTTCGTTGCGTCCACTTCGGGAAGCGATTGCAGATATTTTCCTGCCGCCACGATATCTTTACATTCCGCGGCTCCGCGCCAGACGGTATTGGGCGCCTCGCGAAACGCGCGTCCATACATAATTCCCAGGCGGTAATTCACCGATAGGACCGCGAATCCGCGGCTGGCCAGATACTGATTCTCGGCATAAGCGTTGTGGTAGTAATCCATGTAGTGAAAGCCCAGCATCATCTGACGGACCGGACCGCCGTGCATGAAGACCAATCCCGGGACTTTTCCATTTGCATCACGCGGTAAAAAAAGTTGTCCGTGGAGCGTAACTCCATCTTCGCTCTTGAAAATCACCTGCTTTGGGGTCACCAGTAAGCTCGAAGGAAAATCTCCCGGCAGCGCCTGACTCGCGATCATTTCGCGCCCCTTCGCAGTCACTTCGTACGGCATGGCGGGTGATGTTGCCGTTGAGCCAAGGCAGAGAATACTCTTGCCGTCTCCGGTTTGAACCGGAGACCACTCGATGGTCTCTCCGCTTGTGAGCGCTTCCGGTGGAGTACCACCCGCTACCGCAACGCGCCACAAGTGCCGCCGGTCGGCATCGTCCTGATTTGAGGAGTAGATCACCCACGCCTTGTCAGCGCTGAGCGTGACATCCTCCACATCAAAGTCGCCGGGGGTGAGCAGGACAGCCGCGCTGCCTCTGGAAATCGAATATAAGTGATTGCGTCCATCTTGCTCCGAGGCGAACACCACTCGTTGCTTCTCTCCAACGTAAAGCGAGCCATCCTCGGTGAGTTCGGGCAGGGACTCTTCTAACTTATCGCCGCTCCGCCAAAATGGCTTCGCCGCACCGCTGGCGACGTCAGCAATCCACAGCGACCACGGTTCAGGGCGCACCGGAATCAGCGGCAGCTTCTGCTGATCTCCCGCGGTGCGCACAAATACAATCCACTTCCCATCCGGCGTCCAGCGTGGCAGAGAGTCTTTGTCCACGCTCGGCGACATGTAGTGGATCGAGTTCTTATCGAAGTCGTAAACTGCGATGAAGCTGTGATCGTCCCGCGTGCTGACAAAAGCGATTTGTTTGCCATTGGGCGACCACTTAGGCTGACCGGCTACACCCCGCGCCACTGTCAGCTCTTTGGCTGGTTGCTTTCCATCCGTGCCGGCGAGCCATAACTTTTTCTTCGCGGACCATACTGCCCATTGGCCATCGGGAGAAATCTGAATATCCTCACAGCCTTCCTCTGGACAACCCATGTCGCCCAGTAGGCGCGGCGCCGCGCCTTTAGCGTCGACATCCAGGGCGAACACCTGCTGCTTGGCTCCTTTCGTCCAGCTCTTGGGATTCGCGCTTTCTTGCGCCGTGTTCAACTCGCTGCCCAAGGCGTAGACCACGGTCTTGCCGTCGGCCGTCAATCGCAGGCTTGCGATCGGCTGCCCGTCATCCGCGTTGTAGTGAGTCACCTGACGCGCGGAGTGAGCGAAGTCCGGGCCGTCCGCCAGCCACACATTGCGGACTCCCTTGGCGTCAAAGACCCACGCCACGCGACTGCCATGCTCAGCAGCCACCAACTCGCTGGGAAAGGGCGAGCTCAAAACCTGCTCTAGGGTGAACGGAGATTGCGCCGATGCGAATGTTGCAACGCTTAAGATCACAACAAAAGCGATGTGGAAGCGAAGGTTGGTAAGTGGCATAGACATAGACCGCTAGGGTAAGCGACACATGGCCCACTTGCCAATGGCAGTGAGGAGTCAGGTCGCCTTGCCGGCTTCACATAACCCGCCAACAACGCTCTTTACAGTTGTGCATTTGTGGCTTCCGCATTTATTGTGTACAGCTTCGGAGGAACAACAACTTGCGATCCATCTTGCTCGGCCTTCTGGTTGCATCTCTTCTCACTTCACTATCCGCGCAGAAGCACACAGCGAAGCAAAATCCGGATTCCAGCCAGAAACAGACATTTCAGCAGAAGCAGCCGGACACCCCGGGAGCAACCGATGATTCGCAAAAGGATAAGGAAGAAGGCGAAGATAAGGGACCGTGGAAAAACCTGCAGTATCGCCTGGTTGGCCCGTTTCGCGGCGGCCGTGTAGTCGCCGTATCGGGAGTCGTCGGCCAGGAGAATGTCTACTATTTCGGATCGACCGCCGGGGGCGTGTGGAAGACCACAGACGGCGGGCTCAACTGGAAGCCCATCTTCGATAAAACAAAAGACGCATCGCCTGCGATTGGGGCGATAGCCGTCTCCGAGTCAGATCCAAACGTCATTTATCTCGGAACCGGAGAGGCCTGTATCCGCGGCAACATCGTCGGCGGCAACGGACTTTACAAGTCGATCGATGCGGGCAAGACCTGGAAGTTCGTTGGGCTTGCCGACACCCATGCCATCGGCCGCCTCGCTGTGAATCCCAAGAATCCTGACATCGCCCTCGTAGCCGCTCTCGGACATCCGTTCGGCGACAACGAAGAACGCGGAATCTTCCGCACGCAAGACGGCGGCAAAACCTGGCAGAAGGTCCTCTATAAAGATGCCAGGTCGGGTGGCATCGACGTGGTCTTCGATCCCACCAATGCGAACATCCTTTTTGCAGCTCTGTGGCAAGCCCGGCGCACCCCGTGGAGTCTGGACAGCGGCGGCCCTGGCAGTGGCCTCTACCGTTCCATCGACGGCGGAACAACCTGGAAAGAACTTAAAGCGCACGGGCTGCCGGAGGGAATTCTTGGCCGCATCGGAGTAACGGTCTCTGGCGCCAATCCCAATCGCGTATGGGCAGTGATCGAGGCAGAGAAAGGTGGAATTTATCGCTCCGACGATGGCGGCGATTCCTGGCACTTAATGACGGACGATCATCGTTTTCGCCAACGCGCCTGGTATTACTCGCACATCTTCGCTGATCCCAAGTCCGCGGATACCGTATACATTTTGAACACGGGGGCGTATCGGTCCAACGACGGAGGCAAGACTTTCAGCCGCATACGCGCGCCGCACGGAGACAACCACGCGCTGTGGATCGATCCTACGAATCCGAAGCGCCTGATGAATGGGAACGATGGCGGCGCCACCATCTCCACCGACGGCGGTGACAGTTGGACCAGCGTATACAACCAGCCCACGGCGCAGTTTTACCACGTCACCACCGACAATCGATTTCCGTATTACATCTATGGCGCCCAGCAGGACAACTCCACCGTAGGCATCGCGAGTGCCAGCCCCGAGGGAGCGATTGATCGCCCTGACTGGTATGCCGTGGGGGGCGGCGAAAGCGGCTACATTGCGCCTGACCCCACCGACCCCGAGGTCGTCTATGCCGGTTCCTATGGAGGTGAAATCACGCGCCACGATCACCGCACCGGCGAAGAACAAGCCATCAATCCGTGGCCAGTGAATCCGATTGGATGGGCCGCAGGCGACGTCAAGCATCGTTTCCAATGGACTGAGCCCATCATTTTTTCGCCGCACGATCCCAAGACGATGTATTTCGCCGGCGAAGTGCTGTTCAAAACAATCGACGGCGGAATGAGTTGGACGATCATCAGTCCAGATCTCACCCGCAACGATAAATCAAAGCAAGTCTCCTCCGGCGGACCGATAACCAAGGACAACACCGGTGTCGAGGTTTACGGCACGATTTTTTCGGTGGTGGAATCGCCGGTGCAAAAGGATTTAATCTGGGCAGGCACCGATGACGGATTAGTTCAGCTTACTCGCGACGGCGGACAGCATTGGGAGAACATCACGCCGAAAGCCATGCCGGAGTGGGGCACGGTGAGCATGATCGAAGTTTCTTCGCGCGACGCCGGCACGGCATACCTCGCAGTCGAACGACACAAGTCCGACGATTTCGCACCCTATGTTTTCAAGACGACGGACTTCGGTAAGACCTGGACTAAACTGGTCACCGGCATTCCGGCGAACGATTACGTCCATGCCGTAAGAATCGATGCACGGCATCCGAATTTGCTTTTCGCCGGAACCGAACAGGGTGTCTATATTTCCTACGATGACGGCGCGCACTGGCAGCCCCTGCAACTCAATCTGCCGCCAGCTCCAGTCAACGATCTCGTTATCAAGAACAATGACCTGGTTGTGGCAACGCACGGACGCAGCTTCTGGGTGCTCGATGACATCACGCCGCTGGAGCAATACGAAGATTCGATTCCACAGCAGGAGGCTCACCTCTTCACTCCGGCCGCGGCGAATCACACGGTCTTTCGCGGTTCATTTTTCGCGCCCAGCGGCAACGTTGGAAAGAACCCGCCGGCGGGAGCCATCATTGATTACTGGTTGAAAACTTCACTAAAGAAGCCCGACGACGCCAAACCCGCGGCGGCCGCTCCTGGCTCACCAACGAAGAATGATGCAAGCCCGGCGGCTTCCTCGGAAGCGAACAAAAAAGAGGATGCCGACGGGGCCCCGAAGATCACGGTCGAGATCCTTGACTCCTCGGGAAAAGTGATTCGCAAATATCCCAAGAAGGAAGAGCCCGGTGCTGACGACGAGGAGGACTTCTTCAGTCGAGACCACAATGCGGGCGCTCTGCCTGCCGACGCCGGCTTCAACCGCTTCGTGTGGGATCTCCGTTACGAGGGAGCGACGAAAATTCCTCACGCCCCGCTCTGGGGCGGAAACACAGACGGGCCCGAAGCCCTTCCCGGCGCCTATCAGGTAAAGTTAACCGTGCTGGGCAAAAGCTACACAGCTCCACTGGAGATTAAGGCTGATCCTCGACTGAAGATCACGCAGGAGGATGTATCGAAGCAGTTTGATCTTCTGTTAAAGATCCGCGACAAGGTCACGGAAACCGACGATACCGTGATTCAGATTCGCGACCTCCGCGATCAAATCAAAGCCATTGACACGCGTTTGAAAAACGATCCGCGCAGCAAGGTCATTGCCGATGCCGGCAAGTCGCTCGATAAGAAAATGAACGAGGTGGAGGAATCGCTCATCCAGACCAAAGCCAAGAGCGGTCAGGATGTGCTCAATTTTCCCGTTCGATTGAACAATCACCTGGTAGCGCTCGGTGGTGTAGTTGCCAGCGCCGACTCCGCTCCCACGAAGCAGTCGTACGAGGTCTTCGACATGCTCAGTAAGGATCTTGATGAGCAGATGACGAAATGGAAGACGATCGTCTCCGCCGACTTGGCGGCCTACAACGACCTGGTGAAAACGCAGGAAGTCCCGGCCGTCATACTGAAACAACCTGAGGCGGGAAAATAAGACGGATTTAACCGCGTGACGGCCCTCACCTTCACGTGGATCTGGGTCTCGGGGTCGCTGGCAATTTAGGCGCAAACTCGCGTAAATGATCTCTTTCTACGCCTTTTCCCTGCGAGAGCCTTTTCTGGTCTAGCCTAAGAACGCCATTTCCTCTAAATAGAGCAACTCACGGCGCGCTAACGCCGATCAACGACGGACAGACAGTGGGCTCGACGTGGGCAAACAAAGGGGGGCGGCGTCCTAAGTTATTTCCTTCGCGCACTTTGCGCCAGCTATCAAGAAAATGCTTGACAAATGATATAGTGTTGTAGTTATGTATAACAGTAGATGACCGGGTAGTGTATCAGGTAAATCGCTACCGCGGTCATAAGGAGACGAAAACCATGAGATTCAAACACATTTTCACTCTCGGACTAGCGCTGGCCTTCTCGTTGTCAGCTTCGGCCCAATCGGTAACGACGCCCCAGTCTGACGCACAAAAGTCCTTCGACAAACTGAAAACCTTGGCCGGATCCTGGGAAGGCCACGTGACAACAGTCCCTCCGAACGCCGACATAGAAGGCAAGTCGGTGCATGCCACGCTACGCGTGACTTCTATGGGTAACGCCATCATGCACGAGATGACGGGAGATGGAAGACCCGACGATCCGATCACCATGCTGTATCTCGACGGAGACCGGCTGCTGTTGACGCACTATTGTGACGCGGGAAACCGGCCTCGCATGACGGGCGCGAGTTCCTCAGACGGCAAGACCGTCGAATTCGCTTTTCTTGACGTCGCCGGTAGCACGCAGTACGGACATATGGACCATGCCGTCTTCACCCCCATCGACGCGAACCATCACACCGAAGACTGGACCTACATAGAACCCGGGGATAAGCCGGTGCACGCACACATTGACCTGCAGCGGACAAAGTGACGGGAACACAACTGTGGCAAGGGGTATCTGGAAAACCTGATGGACCGTGAGTGGAACGACAGTCAACCGATTTACCGCCAGCTTCGCGACCGTGTGGTCGCGATGATACTCGACGGCGTGCTCAAGGAAGGCGATCCGCTTCCCTCCGTACGCAATGTCGCGGCCGAATATCGGGTAAATCCGCTCACAGTCCTGAAGGGCTATCAACAACTGGTCGACGAGCAGTTGGTTGAGACCAAGCGAGGTCGGGGCATGTTCATCAATGCTGGCGCGCGCAATCTGCTGCTGCGGGGCGAGCGCCAGAAGTTTCTTGCGGAAGAATGGCCCAGGGTGTACGCCAACATTCAGCGACTCGGCCTGAACCCCGAAGAACTGCTGAATGGTGCAAAGGAGAAGCCGAAGCCATGACAGTGATCGAAGCACGCGGTCTGCGCAAGGTCTTCGGCACAACGGTTGCGCTGGATGGCGTCGATTTGCGCGTGGAAGAAGGCCGCATCCTGGGACTCATCGGCCCCAACGGCGCAGGCAAGAGCACCGCGCTCAACGCGATTCTTGGCCTCACCTCCTATCAGGGAGAACTGAAGGTCCTCGGACGCGATCCCTGGACCGAACGCGATCAGCTCATGCGCGATGTCTGCTTCATTGCCGATGTCGCCGTGCTGCCGCGCTGGATGCGGGTTTCGCAGGCGCTCGACTACGTCGCCGGAGTGCATCCGCGATTCGATCGCGCGAAAGCGGAGGGTTTTCTCACGAAGACCGCCATCAAGCACGCCAGCAAGGTCCGGGAATTGTCGAAGGGCATGGTGACGCAACTCCATCTCGCTCTGGTCATGGCCATCGACGCGCGATTGCTGGTGCTGGACGAGCCGACGCTTGGCCTCGACCTCCTGTATCGCAAACACTTTTACGATTCCCTGCTGAACGATTACTTCGATCGTAGCCGCACCATCGTCGTAACGACCAATCAGGTGGAAGAGATCCAGCACGTCCTTACCGATGTGATGTTCATCAACCGCGGCCGCATCGTGCTCAATTCCAGCATGGAAGAGTTCGAGTCGCGTTATCTCGAGGTTGCGGTGAATCCTGAGCAGGCCTCCGCGGCACGCGCGTTCAAGCCGATTCACGAGCGGCAGGTTTTTGGACGCAGCATCTTTCTATTCGATCTAAACGGCAATCGTGCCGAACGTGAGCAGTTCGCTGCACTTGGCGAGGTGCGCACGCCCAGCATCGCCGACTTCTTCGTCGCCGTAATGGGCAACCAGCCCGGCGAGTCAGGAGCAGCTAGATGAACACTATGAATAACGCTATGCCCGGGTCTCCGCGTAACTCTCAAGTAAACGACTCCGAGCGAATTGCACCCGCCGCCTTGTCCCCGACTCGGCCCCTGTACTGGTCGATCCGCCGCGAATTGTGGGAGTACCGATCGATCTACGTTGCGCCGCTGGTGGCTTCTGCGGTCATTCTGTTCGGCTTCCTGATCAGCATGTTTGGTCTGCCGCACCGCATGCGTGCCATATTGGCGCTCGATCCAGCGAAACAATACGAAGCCATCGTCCTGCCCTACCACCTCGCGGAGGCCCTCATTATGGGCGTCGCGCTTATCGTCGGAGTTTTCTACTGCCTCGACGCGCTGCACGGCGAACGGCGCGATCGCAGTATCCTCTTTTGGAAATCGCTGCCGGTTTCCGATCTCACCACCGTGCTCTCGAAGGCGATCATTCCGATCGTCGTTCTGCAACTGCTCAGCTTCGCGATCACCGTTGCTACACAGCTCGTCATGTTGCTGTTGAGCAGCGCAGTGCTGTTGGGGAGCGGCATGAGTGTGACGACACTATGGACACAGGTGTCTTTGTTCCAGACATCGCTGATGCTGCTCTATCACCTTGTGACTGTGCATGGGCTCTGGTATGCGCCGATTTACGGCTGGCTGCTGCTGGTCTCAGGCTGGGCGCGGCGGGCACCATTTCTATGGGCCTTCCTGCCGCCGCTCGCCATCGGCGTGGTGGAGAAGATTTCGTTCAACACTACTCATTTTGCCAATCTGATGAAGTATCGCTTCACCGGCGGACCCGAGGCTGTCCCGATGCCTTCCGACCGCTTCCCGATCGGTCCCGCGATGCACATCACGCCGGGTCACTTCCTGACCAGTCCAGGTCTGTGGATCGGGCTGTTGTTCGCCGCCGGTTTCCTTTTTGCAGCGGCGAGGCTACGACGCTATCGGGAACCGATCTGATTCGGTCGCGATTAAGAGTGGCGCTTAACAGAGGTATTCAAAAGGCTTAACTCGATCTTCAGGAGGGCCTATGGAAACCGTCATCGGTCTGAACTGCTCACTTCCCAACGAATGTACTTCTCTCTCACCCAGTGCGCTGATCTGGCAAGACGTCCTGGCACAGGCGATGACCGGCGAACTCGTCGCCGCGATGAACTACACGTCCCTATCGGAGATATGTGACGATCCCGCAGAAGTCGCGGACGCATTGGAGCATGCGGAAGGCGAAAAGGGACATGCCGCTGCATTCGCCGCCGCGGGCCGCAAGATCGGAGTCGATGTTCCTAATAATGTCGACGCAAAACATTGGAAGCGGTTGCGCGCCGCATTCATGAGCTGCATCGCAGAGCGTGACTTCATTGGCTGCCTGATCGTGCAGGAAATTATGCTCGAATCCTTCGCCGTCGCCAGCTACGCACGTGTCGGGAAGGTGGCGCCGGGGAGTCTTGGCACGACTTTTGCCGCCATCGCGGCAGAGGAAGAAGAGCACATTGATCACGCGATGGCGATTCTTAGGGCGGAGCGCTCCTTGGACCCTCAGCGCTTTGATGACAAGGTCCATCGCCTACATCTTGAAGTAATGACCACTCTTGCAAAGATGCTGGCAAAGGAGTGCAAAGACGGGCACTGCGAAGTGTGCCACAACACTTGCGTGAAGCCGGCGTTATTCGACATCAGCTTGAGTGCAGCCGAGTTGCGCGGAGCCTCGCTGCAGCAGTACCTGAAAACGCTGGACAAGCTCGGACTGCCGGGCGAGGTAACACTTGCATGGGTAAGTCAGTTGCCAGTGTAGCCGCGCGAGGCAGACCAGCGACCATGCTTGGGGAAAAGCTCAAGACTCATGAACAAAGATGTTTTCGTACAGCCGGGAAGGGCACGAGTTCCGCTCGTGCCGTAAGTCCGGGCACAATCAGCGCGGCTTTACAGCCGCTGAGGTGAGCTCTTGCACCCTGAAAGAACAATTCCCGCAGCCGGTGACGACATCGATTTCGCCCTGATCGGGCATCAGGAAAGTTGGAGAGCAGCCGCGGACGTATTGGCAGTCCTGCGCGGACCTGAGCATTCGCCTCTGCAGGACGAGGAAATCAGGGACATCCTTCCATGGATTCTGCCCAGAACAGTTTGCCATGTTGAGGTCGGCTCGGGCCCTGGTTCAAAAAGAGGTGGTTCGAAAAGCGCTGGTTCGAAAAGCGGCGCAAAGGCGCGCGGCCTCTATATCGACTCCTTCATTCCTCCCGACCGTCTCGAAGCTGCCTACCTGCGCGACAATCTCACGCGTGTTCGCGCCGCTGCGGCCTATGCGATCAAGGCGGGAGCGAAGATCGTGAGCCTCGGTGGATTCAGTTCCATTTTGATCGAGGGCAACTTCGATCTGCTTCCCGAAAAACGCGATACGGTCTTTACGACAGGCAACACGTTGACCGTTGCATTCATCGTTCAGGGAATCAAGAAAATGTGTGCGCTTGCGGAAGACAGTCGAGACCTCCGAAGATCAACGCTGCTGATTGTCGGCGCGACGGGAGACGTGGGCTCCGGCTGCGCCCGTTGTTTAGCGCCTCTCGTGAGGCGCGTGCTGCTCTGCGCACGCAATGTGGAGCGACTGCGCAAGCTCGCCGCGGAGTTGGAAGCTGACGGAGTTCAGGTGAAGATCGCGACCGATCCTCGGCAATTTTCCGCCAACGCCGATGTCGTCATCTGCGCCGCGAGTCTGGCGTCGCCTTCGCTTCTGCTGGGCCGCATCGCACCCGACGCAATCGTTTGCGACGCAGGCTACCCGAAAAATCTCTCCCCAAGTGTTGAGATGTCCGGCGCCAAAATCTTCTTCGGAGGTCTGGGACAGGTCACTGGCGGATTGAGCTTCACGCCGGATTTTCGCGGAATTTTGAACCGGCATCCCTTCCCCGATGTGGTTCATGGATGTCTGCTTGAAGGCATGGCCCTGGCTCTGGAACGCCGCTACGAGCCCTTTTCCCAGGGAAGAGGTTTCATTACTCCGGAGCGGGTTGACGAAATCGAGACCGTTGCCGCGCGGCATGGGATCTATCTCGCACCGCTTTACAATTCCGACGGACCCGTGGAGGCCGCCACCGCCCACGATCCCCAAGCTAGTCTCTGTTCTTATGCCAGACCCGCGTGAATGCCGAGACCTTCGGCGGCTTTACGGAGCGGCTTATCTCTTGTCCACAGCAGCGTGGATGAATCGAGAAAGACAGAGGCTATCAGGTGGGCGTCGGTCAGACCGATGCCGAGGCTATACAAACGACGAGCCTCAATCATCAGTCGCACTTCGACGAGCTGCGCCATTCGCACCTGTGGTAAGAGGTCCAGCAGTGCAAGCGTTTTGGTGCGCTCGTGCAAAGATCCCAGGGCAAGTTCCGCAATGATGAACGGATGGATCACAATGTTCCCCTGGTTGAGATGCTTACGCATCTCTCTGTTTCCCGAACGCAGGTGGTCGATCCAAATAGACGTGTCCGCGAGAATCAATTCGCCCGCACCCTGCTCGGCCGTACTTTGCGGCGTGGAATATTCTTCAATTCAGGCATTGTGCCCCCCAGGGACGCCAATCTGCGGGCGCTTTCCCGCTCGATGAGGGCCTTGAGAGCTTCGCGAATCAACGCCGTTTTCTCCGCCACCCCGGTGAACTCCTGGGCGAGGCGTACGAGATCATCATCCAGCGCAATCGTTGTTCTCATGGGAATGCTCTCATAGGAACTCCATGCACTGATTATAGCATCAAATGATGCCATGTTATGTGCTTCTGTAAGAGACGAGCTGGCGGATTATTCCGCTATGAAGATGAAGGGTCCTAGCAACTTGCGAATTCCCTCAGGGGTCCCAGTCTCTTGCGCCTTTTGCGAAAAGGCTGGGCGGCATGCTATCCCCTTCGGCAACCTACCGACCCTACAATATTCGCACCCCCTCATTCGTCTACAACTGTAGATGAAGGGCGCGGCGAGCGTGGAGCGGATGGCACTCGAACACGACCAAATCGAACAGGCCCAGCGGATCTCCGACGTGGTCACGCGGGAGCAGTCCCGCTTGCGAAACTTCATTCGTCGGCGCGTACCCGACCCTCGCGACGCGGAGGACATTCTGCAGGACGTCTTCTACGAACTGGTGGAAGCGAACCGGCTGCTGATGCCGATCGAGCACGTCACCGGCTGGCTGTTTCGCGTGGCTCGCAATCGCATTACCGACCTCTTCCGCAAGAAGAAGCCGGAGAGCTTCAGTGAGACCGCCGTCACGAACCAGGACGATGACAGCGGCGAACTGCTGTACCTGGACGACCTGCTGCCTTCGCCCGATGCAGGACCGGAAGCGCTTTACGCACGCCACATGCTGCTCGATGAACTGGTCGCCGCGGTCGACGAGTTGCCCCAGGAACAGCGCGAGGTGTTTGTGGCGCACGAACTGGAAGGGCAAAGCTTCAAGGAGATGGCCGCCGAGAGCGGCGTCAGTGTGAATACTCTGCTCTCGCGCAAACGCTACGCGGTGCGGCGTCTCCGCGAGCGGTTGCAAGACGTTTACGACGAATCGTATTTAGGACGAATCTAGAAAGTTATGAGGGACAGAACATGAAAAAGAGAATGATTTGGCTTGCTCCGGCGGCGATTTTGGGGATTCTGCTATTTTGCTTCATCGGCGGCGAACTGGTAATGCGCCTGTGGAATTGGCTGCTGCCGCCGCTTTTCGGCTGGCATCAGATTTCTTTCTGGCAGGCTTTTGGACTTCTGGCGCTGTGCCGGATCCTCTTCGGCCACCATGGATGGCGGGGCCCCGGCCGCTCCAATTTCCGCCGTCGCATGCAGGAGCGCTGCGGGAACATGACCCCTGAAGAGCGCGAACGTTTCCGGGAAACTGTGCGCACTCGTTGGGGCGCAACCCCGTCCACCGGCGAGAGCAAGGCGCAATGAGAGTGAGAATCCGTGCGGGGAACGCTCGCACGCTCCTGCGCGGCGGCGGCGTGCGAACCTGCGATCTCAGTGGTGGTGTTTGCCGCCGGAGTGACCGTGACCGCCAGAGTGGCCACCTCCCATGGAATGACCGTGGCCGAAACTCTTTCCGCCACCAGAGTTCTTCGGCGCGTGTCCTCCGCCAAAGTGTCCCCCGCCAAAATGGAAGCCACCTGAGTGTTGCTTGCCGGAAGAACCGGAGAAACCTTCACCTCTAAAGCCGCCAGAAGAGTGCTTCCCAAAATCGCTGCGCTGAAAGCCGGCGCCCGGCGTGCGATTGCTTCGCATCGAACCGCCGTAGGTTGGGTTCACACGGCTGCCGAAGCTTCCCGAGGATCTTCCATAAAACGATCTGCCATAAGAGGATCTGCCATACGAATTCGAAGCGTAACCTGAGTTCCCAAAAGACCGCGACCCAAACTGCTGCGATCTGTTCTCCTGCGATCTAGTCTGTTGCGATCTATTCTGTTGCGACCTGGCGATTGCTGGCTGGATTCCTCTGTAGACATCTCGGGATGATGGACCGTGAGATGATGGACCGTAGCCGTTTCGTGACGTCTGATAATTGCGACTATATCTTTCTCCCGGACGGTTGGCCGCGAACGCATTCTCGTTTCGCGCTCGACCAAACCCTTGCGAACGCATCCCGCCGTATCCAGCGCCCGGACCGCCATAGCCGCCGAACGGCCGGTACGATCTGTTAGCGGCAAACGCTCCCTGTCGCGCAAATGCGCGTGGACCGCCGTGCGGCAAGCCCCAATCAGCGACCGTCGTGCTGTGTGAATAATAGTTCGAGTGATTGAAGAGTACCGCTTGAGCTAACCAGTTCAAGCCCCAGCCCAGCCATCCCCAGGGCGTGTGCGTGAAAGCCGTCATCGCGATTCCCAAGCCAAATCTCACGGCAGATGGACCGAAAGCCGAGCCCAGAAATGACCCTATCGCCCCAAGCACTGAGAAGCCAGGATACGGAGCGACCGGTTGCCCATACACGGCCCAGGGATTGTAAGCCGGCACATAGACCAGTTGCGGATTCACAGGAGCGAGCACGATGTTGCCCTGATCGTAGCTCACTGATTCCTGCGGAGTGCTTCGCAAATTTCCTGCGGCCTGCGCACGCTGGCGCATTACCTGCACGGCCCGCAGTACGTCCTGTGGCTGGTTGTAGTACGCATTGCCGAGTTCCGTAGTCCAGTTCAGATTCTGGTCCATCTGGTCCAGCACTTGCGGAAACGCCGTCAGCGCTTTCACGCTTGGATCCCAAGGCTGGGCATCGGCTCCCGCTACAATGTCTTCGGCCGGTGCGTAGCCTTGCGCCCGCCGCCAATGGTCGGCGTCCGCGACTTGCTGGGGGTAGGTTGAGGCCGTCAACACTTGTGCGACGAGCGCATCCGGATAGAGCGCGATCGGTGCCACCAACTGTTCAAGGTCCGGGGGGCTTAACGGCGCCTGCCCATTACTTGGTTCCGTATCTGTCGGACCGGGGCCTTGGGACGGTTGCTGCGGGTAAGCCTGTTGCCCATCGGAGTGCGGCGCCTGGTAGGCTGGCTGCTCATCATCACTGTCACTGTTATTGTTATTGCCCGATTGCTGCTCCGGAGCGTACTGACCATTGTTCGGCGGACCATTGTCCGGCATCTGTTGCGCGTGCAGCTTTCCCTGAACTGTCAGTGCTAAAAACAACACTGTCGCCACTACGATCAGACGCATGAGTGCAGTGCGTGTGCTGAGGCTCGAAGAACTGTGGGATGAATCCTTAGGTGCAAAAATGCAAAGAATGGGGGCGTAGGGTCTCATCTTCCCTCTCAGAGGATCACCATAGGTTCCCTAGTGAAACCTACGTTTCAAGCCGCGGTCAGGTGATCTTGCGACCCGGCGGAAACTATTCAGTATTCTAAACCCAGAAATGCGCGTAAAGTTCCGTGCGAGTCTTTTGAGTATTTTAAGGACTCGCTTCGGCTACAGGCTTTACCGTAGTACTCAGACCGTGTTTGAGTGCTCGATCCGATCCCAGCCCGAACTCGTGACACGCTGAGCGGGAAAAGCCTCGTGCCCAGCGTGCCGTCGCTAAACATTGAAGACTATTGGATTACGCGAACGCGATAGCTCTGATCGTCCGCGACATATAAAACATTCGAGGGTCCAATCGCAACGGCGATCGGCCCGCCCAGGTTCGTCTTCGTCGCCAGCCGGCCGTTGTTGTTATAGCCTGGAAGTCCCGTGCCTGCGTAAGTGCTGATGTCACCATTAGTATTAACGAGCCGAACACGGAAATTGGAATAGTCGGCGATGAAGATGCGGCCGAGTGGATCGACCGCCACACCCGAGGGTGCGCACAGTTCGGCCGAGGTCGCTTTTCCGCCATCTCCACTGTAGCCACAGGTTCCGGTGCTGCTGCCGGCAACCGTTGAAATGGTTTCAGTTTTTATGGTTACCTTGCGAACGCGATTGTTGCCGGCGTCGCCGATATAGATATTTCCCGCTGTATCGAGCGCGACTCCGTACGGCTGGTTCAGTCTAGCCGAGGTGGCGGGAATATTATCCCCGTTGTAGCCGCATTGGTTAAGCTCTCCCGCCACGATCGTACTGCTGGCAGCGGGCGTGAGCTTGCGCACTACACACGCGCCACTGTCGACGGAATAAACATTGCCTGCGGAGTCGGTGGTTAGAGAGGCAAGATTTTTGAAAGTTGAGTCCTTATCGAACGTCGTAATTTCCTTGCTGGAGTTGACAACGCGAATGACGTTGTTGCCGGTGTCGGCAAAATAAACGTTGCCAAAGGGATCTGCAGCCACGCCCAGCGGGGAATTAATGGTCGCAGCGCTCGCAGGCCCTTTGTCCCCAGAGTATCCGGTCACTCCCGTGCCCGCCAGCGTGCTGATATTGCCTGCGCTTACTTCGCGCACCCGGTTGCCAGCTTCCACTATGTACAAATTCCCGGAGGAGTTGAAAGCGATATTTTCGGGGCTATTCAAGCACCCGTTGGTGGCAACGCCGCCATCTCCTACGTAGCCTCCAACAATGGTGCTGACCGTGGTTCCGGCTGCGTTTACTTTGCGAACGCGATCATTTCCGGTATCCACGATCAAAAGATCGCCCGCGGAATCCACCATTAGGCCAGTCGGCGACAGGAACATGGATTTAAGAGGAGCATGTCCGTCTCCGTCGTAACCGTCGGTAGAACCCGCCACGGTATTGATAATCTGAGACTTGAGATTAACGGCTCGAACTCTCGATTGTGCTGCCTCAGAGATATAAAGTGTTGTGTTGGTGATCAAAACGCCACGTGGCAGTCCAATCGCCGCTTTCGTAGCCAAGCCACCGTCGCCAGCCACGCCGGGATTGCCGTCGCCGGCATATGTGTTGATGGTCACCGTGTGCGTACCCAGACCGGAAACAATTCGAACCCGGTTGTTCAAGTCATCGGCAATGTACAGATTTCCATTGGTGTCAAAAGCCAAGCCATGGGGAGAGTACAGACTCGCGCTAGTGGCAGCTCCGCCGTCTCCCGAAAAACCTGCAGTTCCATTTCCCGCAATGGTGTGAATATTGCCCAAACCATCCACCATGCGGACCACATTGTTCCCTGTGTCCGAGAAATAGAGATTGCCGGAAGCGTCGAGAGCCAGCCCGGATGGCTGGTTGATTTCCGCTGAAGTGGCAGCTCCACCGTCCCCTTTGTATCCCGCCGTGCCGTTGCCGGCGACCGTGTTCACAAGGCCTGTAGTAGAGTTCACCATGCGAACTCGATTGTTGCCGGGATCGCTATACCAAAAGTCGCCGGCAGCGTTCACTACCAATCCTCGAGGAAAACCCATCGCCGTAGTTGTGGCTTTGATGTTCTCGCCGTTGTAGCCGTATTGCCCAACGCCTGCAACGGTAAAGATTTTTCCAGTTCCGGCTCCGACTTCTCGAATCCTGTCGCCGTAGGAATCGGCAATGTATATGTTCCCCTTGCCGTCCAGCCCTCCGAATTGGGGATACTCAATGCAAGCCTGCGTTGCCGGGTTGTTATCGCCAAGGAAACCGCCGGCCGCTGTCCCCATGAGCGGCACACGGACTGTCAAAGTCGCCTTTTGGCTGGAGCTATTGTAGGTTCCGGTAATCGTGGCCGTTTGCTGGCTGGTGGCAGGCGACGTCGTAATCGGAAAGGTAGCGCTGCGCGCTTTTGCCGGCACAGTCACGGTCGCGGGCACTTGTGCCAGAGAGTTGTTGCTGGTTGAGAGCTTTACTACAGCGCCACCCGAGGGCGCCGCCGCAGACAGAGTCACGGTGCCCGTGGTCGAGACCACGGCAGGAACACTGGCAGGGTTGAGAGTTACTGAGGAAACAGTCTGCGCACTCGACAAGCTGGCAAGCAACACTGTAAGCAACGGCGCACAAGCCAACCGCACACCGCAAGAAAAAGCAAACTTCACAATCTTCATGCCTGAATCCTCCGCAAAATTCACGAAGTGGGCTCAATTACAGGCAAATTTAATAACCGGTAAAAGGGGGGTTGCCGCATGTTTGTCCTCAAGTCAGACCAAAGTCAAGATGAAAGAACTTGCATAGAGGCTTAGGGCTAGAGTCTATAGTCCCAGACGGTGCATTTGCCAAGAATGCATTCCATCCGACGGGCTCCATGTCTTGCGCCCGATTTTGTGGCTAACCTCGTTGACTTGCTCAGCCGAGCGTCCTAGCATTCGTTGATTCGTTGATTCGTTGAATCATTGATTCGGCGATTCGGCGAGCGCCAAGTTTGATAAACACCGAATAGGTCTTTCGTTGCGCTCAAGTTCATGTGGATGATCCTTAAACGGGGGCAATCGCTTGATCTCAACGAGAAGGAGAAAATTCGATGCTTGGGGAGTCGCTCACAATACAAAGGCTTGAGGGGGCGAATCACGCGCAACGTGTGTTGCGTTTGAACGGGCCGCTCACGGCAACCACCTCGGTGCCTTTCCAGAACGCTCTCCGGGGAGAAAATGCCGGCACTATGATCCTTGATCTGAGCCACGTTCCTTACATGGATTCGATCGGACTGGGATTGCTGGTGGGGACGTACGTAAGTTGCCAGAAATCTGGGAGGCGCATCGCTCTAAGTGGCGTGAACCCGCGCGTGTGGCAGTTATTTCAGATTACAAAGTTGGAACCTTTCTTCCTGGTTTTTCCTACCCTAATGGACGCAGTCGAAGCTATGACTAATGCTGCCAGCGCTTGACCGCCTGGGCTTGCCTACTGAGATGTTGGAACCGCGATGGTGCTAGTTATTTCGCGCCACCACTCCGGAGGACTTCTCCCTATCGCGTTTAGCCTGGAGTCGATCCCGAGGTTGTGGCCGCTGTGCAAGCTCGCGCGCGATCGAGTAGTAGTTCGCGCTCCCGAGCGTTGCGCGTGAGGGATGCTGCGCGTTCGAACTCCGCACGCGCTTCGTCGAGGCGACTCAGCTTCTTGAGCAGATCGCCTCGCACGCTCGGCAGCAGGTGGTAGTTCTGGAGCGAGCGCTCCGCAATCAGCGTGTCCACCAGCTCAAGCCCTGCCGCCGGACCGGACGCCATCGCGACCGCGACCGCCCGATTCAATTCCACAACCGGTGACGGCGTAACTGTGGCGAGCGCGGCGTAGAGCGACACAATGCGAGGCCAGTCGGTTTCCTCTGGAGTGTGCGCTCGCGCGTGACACGCCGCGATTTCAGCTTGCAATACATACGGACCTGGCGCGCCGCCCAAGTTCCCAGCACGCAGCGTTTCTGCGAGCTGCAGGGCCGCAAGACCGCGCTGAATCAGCAACTGGTCCCAGTGAGCGCGATTTTGGTCGAAGAGCAGAATGGGCTCTCCTGACGGACCCACGCGCGCCCTGGATCGGGATGCCTGGATCTCCATCAACGCGACCAGGCCATGCACTTCAGGCTCACGTGGCGCGAGTCCGGCGAGGACGCGCCCCAGCCGCAGCGCTTCTTCGCAAAGTGCTGGCCGCATCCAGTCTTCGCCGGCAGTCGCCGAATAGCCCTCATTGAAGATGAGATAGATGACCTCCAGTACTGATGACAGGCGAACGCTAAGCTCGGCTCCCCGGGGCACCTCAAAGGGCACGCGCCTGTCTGCAAGCGTGCGCTTGGAACGCACGATGCGCTGGGCGACAGTCGCCTCTGGAACGAGAAAGCCACGGGCGATTTCTTCCGTCGTCAGGCCTCCCAGTAGCCGGAGCGTCAACGCAACCCGACCCTCCGTAGGAAGTACCGGATGACAGGCAGTGAATACAAGGCGCAGGAGATCGTCGCCAATGTCGTCGTCGAGAGCCGCTTCAAAATCCGGCACTGCCATCTCTTTCTCTTCGAGGTCGCGGCCAAGTTCTTCGTGCTTGCGCTCAAGCCGCGTGTTTCGCCGGAAGTAATCGATGGCACGATGCTTGGCGGTCGCCATGAGCCAGGCGCCCGGATTGTCAGGAACACCGGACTCCGGCCATTGCTCGAGCGCGGCGACCAGAGCATCCTGCGCGAGATCTTCGGCAACACCGATGTCCCGCACGATCCGCGTGAGACTGGCGATGAGCCTTGGCGACTCAATCCTCCAGACCGCGTCGATGGATCGATCAGTCTGGGATCGATCAGTTTGGGTGCGATCAATCTGGGATCGCTGAATCTGGGGGCGATGTGGATCGGTAGCCGTCACAGCTACCGATCACACCATTTTTATTCCGACAGCGCAAGTTGAGGTGCTGGCTGTGTAAGGCCGCCGCCGAAATCCCGAGCGCAGCCGAGAAATCTCAGTTCCTTTTCATGGTCACTCCGCAACGAAAATGAATAAGAACTTCCGCCCTCCGCTCGCTTCGCTCCTCTATTTGCAAGGGAACTCTCCCGGTTCGAACATCTGGCGAACTTCAGTCTCTCCCTCCCATCCCGGCCAGTGTTGCTTGTGCAGCTCCATGAAACGGACCGCGCCTTCGATTGCCTCTTCCTTCGACTTCAACTCAAACTGGGCATAGCCCCCGATAATTTCCTTGGCCTCGGTGAAAGGCCCATCGGTCACGGTCACCTTCCCCCCGGAAACCCGAACGCGAGCACCCTGCGCGGTTGAAGTAAGGCCTCCATTCCCAAGCAACTTCCCTGCTTTGGATTCTTCTTCGGCAAGTTTCGCAATCGCATCCATCAGCGCCTTGGGCGGCGGGCCCTGCTTCTCAGAGTGCTTGACGATCATCATGAATCGCATCGTTATATCTCCTTTAATTGGTTTGGGTCGTGACCCGCGATTTCGGACGGTCTCGGCCGGGCCGGATCTGCGACCTTATATCCTCGTCGAACGGGGAGCGGCAAAATCGACATCCAGTATCTTCATTTCCGAAATTTTCGAAATATATTTGGGTACCGCAACGTTGCTAACTCTATCTGCGGGAGCATACCGCTGCAATCGCTCTCGACGATGGCGGGATCACCGCCTGGAGAATGATGCCCACTGCTACCGGCTCAGAAAAGATTGCTGCATCCAAGTAGATGTATATACATCTATTATTAAACATGAAACGCCCTACCCCATCGAAACTAACGTGCATGTGTGGCAGCTTTCGTCAGACTACGCGGGCTTTGACCCGACGGTATGAAACCGCGCTCCGCCCTCTCGGATTGCGGGCTACCCAATTCACCATTTTGCAAGCGCTCTCGTTGGCAGGAGAAGTCACCCAGAACCGGCTAGGGGAAATACTCGGGACGGACAGCACCACTCTCACCCGAACCCTTCTCATTATGGTGAAAGAGGGCTGGATCGCGGAACGTCGTGCCGAAGATCGGCGGGAACGTCGTTTGGTGCTAGCCAAGGGCGGTCAAGCACTATTCAACCGTGCGTTGCCGATCTGGGAGAAAGTTCAATCGCGCCTGCGCCATCAACTGGGAAAGCAGGCCTGGGAAAATCTTCTGGAAATCACACATCAAGTTACTGAACTAGTCACAACTCAAGGAGACTCTTTATGAAAAACTATGGAAAAATCACGGCGGGGCTCATCGCTGTCTGGTTCGTTACTGTTTTGTCCGCCTCAGCGTTTCACTTGTTCACCAATAACGCCAATCGTATCGGCTTGGCGGTTGCAATTGCCGCGGTGACGCCGATTCTCGTATTCGCATTGTGGCTTGCCGCCTCGGAACGGTTCCGAAGGTTCGTATTCTCTTTGGACCCGAAACTTCTGACAGTGGCGCAGTCCTGGAGAATTATTGGATTTACCTTCGTGCTCTTAGAGGCTCGCGGAATTCTCCCGTCCGTGTTCGCCTTACCCGCAGGATATGGTGACATGGCCATCGGCGCGACCGCTACGCTTGTAGCTTGGAAACTAGCCGATCCCACTCATCGCAACAGCTTCATTCTTTGGCAATCACTCGGCATTGCAGACCTGGTCACGGCAGTCGGGCTGGGTACGACCGCGACCTTGCTTAGCCCGCACGGCCCATCGACGGTTCCCATGACGTTGCTGCCGCTAAGTTTGATCCCGACCTTCCTGGTGCCTTTGTTCTTGATCCTTCATGTGATTTGCATCGCGCAGGCCAGGGGCTGGAGATCTTCGTCCCAGGAGATAAGTCAAAAGCTCCGCAGCCTAAGCGCTGCTGCATGACGCTGGACCACAGCTTGGGGAGCACGGAAGAAACCCCGCGTTACTTTCCGCTCCCCTTTTTCATTTGCTCGCGCATCCGTTCCCCCCGCTCCTTGAGATCCGGCGTTAACTCTACCCCGAAGTCTTCCAGCTCAAAGACTTGCCGGATCTCAATCTCAGATTCCCCCTCGTGCGGATTAGGACAGCGCTTGACCCATTGGACGGCCTCTTCCATCGAACGCACCTGCCACAGCCAGAAGCCCGCAATCAACTCCTTGGTCTCAGTAAAAGGCCCGTCAATGACGGTACGCTTCTCGCCCGAAAACCGGACCCGCTTGCCTTTCGAGGTCGGTTGCAGCCCCTCAGCAGCCAGCAGCACGCCGGCTCTGACCAGCTCTTCGTTGAACTTCCCCATTTCGGCAAGCAGTTTTTGCTTCGGCATAACACCTGCCTCCGAGTCTTTGCTTGCCTTGACCATCACTAAGAATCGCATTTCGTATTTCTCCTTTTTGAAGTACTTAATTTCTACTCTCACGTCGAATAACCGAAAATCAGATCGACAGGTTGATAATGTTTGTTTTAGCGCGTCGATTGTTTCGATCAAGACCTCCGGGACAATAACGTTCCGAACCTGACCAGCAACAGCGGCCAGAATGACACAAACAAGTGCTGAAGGAGACTCCCCAGAAACTGCTCGTGATCAGCGGCACAGGCCTGAATGAATCGCGCGACGGCAAAGACGATTGCAAGCAATACTCCTGCACCTTCCAATCCGTTAGCGCTGAGGAGATGCCTCAGTGCGTCCACTGCCCCGACCAGATTCTCGAATAAAATAAACAATCCGAGCCCAATCAGTGCCGTTCCTGCGATTGACCTCGAGGATCGAGATACGTTCTTCCGCCGCGTCACATCCGCCTCCTGCGAGCCGTTGTTCTCGGCTCTATCTATTTGTCGAACGAGACCTCGCAAGATCGACAGAATCATCAACTTTTTCGACGCGCGGCTCAGATCGGACTTACAGGCGGTGACCGGGGACTATGACTCTCGGCTAGCTGGATTTGCGCGGTTGCCTCGATGAATACACCTCCTCTTCGAGCGCAATCGCCAGCTCCCGAACGCCGCGCCGGATTTCTTTTGTATCGACTGCGGCAAATCCCAGGTGCAGTCCATGGCGCGCAACTGTACGCAGGCTATAGCGGCTTAACGGAGTCACTTCCACATCCCGCTTCGCCGCCGCGGCCGCAGCCGATTCGTCATCGATCCCGCGGCGTAGCCATCCCGCAGTCTGCAATCCCGCTTCGACGCCGGAGATTTCCAGTAAGCCGGCAAGCTTCAGGCACGCCTCTTCTAACAACACTGAAAGCCGTTCGGCATATACCTCGCGCATGCGCCGGAGATGCCTTCCGAAGTGGCCCGCCGAGATGAAGTCGGTGAGCACCACCTGCTCCAACAGCGGCGCGTGCCGGGAGGTTAGCGACTTGATCGCTTCGAAGCGATCCAGCAGATCCGAAGGAATCACCAAATACCCCAGGCGGAGCGACGGGAACAGCACTTTGCTGAAACTTCCCGCATAGAGAACCAGCCCATTTCCATCCAGTCCCTGAAGCGCCGGAATCGGCCGCCCTGAGTAACGGAACTCGCTGTCGTAATCGTCCTCAAAGATCAGCGCGCCAGACTTTCGCGCAGACTCGAGCAGTTGCAGGCGTCGCGCCAGGCTCATTGTAGTTCCCAGCGGAAACTGATGTGCGGGAGTAACGTAGATGAGCCGCACTCCGCGTGTGGGGAGATCGCGGATGCGTATGCCTTCGTCATCCAATCTGGCGGCAGAAATCTTCGCTCCGCATGCTTGAAAGACAAGCGCGGCGCCCGGATATCCGGGACTTTCCATACATACCCGGTCTCCTGGATTCAAGAACAGCCGCGCTACCAGATCGAGCCCTTCCTGCACTCCGGAGACGATCGCCACCTGCTCAGGAACACATTTCACACCTCGCGACGTACTCAGGTAATCCGACAAAGCTTCCCGCAGCGGAAAATATCCGAGCGGATCGCATCCCATCAGCAGCCTTGTCGAAATCCGGCGTAAACAACGCGACGTGATTTGCGTCCATATCTCCGCAGGAAACAACTCCAATGCAGGCAGGTTGCAACGGAAGGCGCGGGTCGTCCGGTTTTCGTAGCCGGCAAATAGTGTTGCCCGGCGTCCGTAACTTGAAATGGTGAGCCCCCGTTTT
Organism: Candidatus Sulfotelmatobacter sp.; assembly: GCA_036844925.1. Taxonomy (GTDB): domain Bacteria; phylum Acidobacteriota; class Terriglobia; order Terriglobales; family Acidobacteriaceae; genus Sulfotelmatobacter. The sequence goes on along the minus strand of DAIUEW010000029.1, from coordinate 31,211 downwards.
CGTCGCATCGTGGGCTTCGCACTAGCTCCAGAGACAACGCGGAGCAATTCTTCGGGCAAGATTCTGCTCACATATGTGCCCGATCCCACGCTGCCTTCCACATAACCTTCGGACTTCAGTTGCTCAAAAGCATTGACGATCGTTCCACGCGCCAGTCCGTATTGGTTTGCAAGATCGCGGGTCGCTGGCAAACGCTTACCAGGACGCAAGCAACCGTCGAGGATCTCGGAGCGCACTGCCTCGTACAGCCATTGGTACGCGGGAATTTCGGTCTTGCGATGGGGAAGCGCTAATTCATAAGGGGTCGTTTTCTTAGCCATAAAAGTGGTATAGCGCAAATGCTCTAAATGGACCTTTCCTGGAGGTCCATTCCATTTTACTGTCATTCCCGTAGGGGATAACACATGCCAGACGAACCGAAGTTCTTGTGGTCACCTTCCGCATCACAAGCCGGAACAGCGGATTGGCTACTCCTCCTTGTGCCCGGGTTGATTTGGGGAGCGTCATTCCTGTTTATCGCGGAAGGAATGCGCTCCATCGGTCCCGGCGGCGTTACGTTTGTCAGAATCCTGATTGGCTTCGCAACGCTCTCAGCATTCCCGGCAGCTCGCAGACCAGTCGTCCGTTCAGATTGGGCGGCGATTGTGTCGCTCGGAGTGCTGTGGCTGGCCTTACCGCTCAGCCTGTTCCCGTTCGCCGAACAGCACGTCTCGTCGGCGCTTACGGGGATGCTGAACGGCGCCAATCCCCTGTTCACCGCTATCATTGCCGCGGCAATCGCGCGACGCGCACTTCCACGCCGTGTGGTAGCCGGACTAGCGATTGTCATGGCGGGCACGATATTGATGGCATTCCCTGCCAGCCGCGAGGGCCACAGCAGCGCCGCCGGTATTGGAATGATCCTGGCTGCGATTGTGTCTTATGGATTCGCGCTCAATATCGCGCGTCCACTCCAGCAACGCAACGGAGCATTGCCGGTGATCTGGCGCGCTCAGATGGTTGCACTGGTTTTAACCGCGCCCTTGGGATTGCCTGACCTCGTCACTGCGCACTGGACTCCGGGCCCGCTGGTTGCAATGCTTGCCCTGGGAGCGCTGGGCACAGGAGTGGCGCATGTAACCATCTCTGTCGCAGCCGGCAGGCTCGGTGCGACGCGCGCCTCCGCCACGACCTTTCTGATCCCCGCGGTGGCGCTGGTTCTGGGTGTGTTGGTCCGGAACGAAAAGGTGGCGCTGCTTTCTGTGCTCGGAAGTGTCGTATGCGTCGTGGGCGCGTGGATGATGCGCACTCAGAGTTCAGTGCAAAGTTCAGTGCAAGCGCAAATAGAACCACCTACAAAAGGACAGACTGCTTCTGCCAAAATCCCCATGCGAATCGCCGTCGGTGTCCTGGCAGTTTGCAGTGTGACGGTGGCTGCGCATTTCGCCTGCGGCCAAGGGACGGCGTTCAGTTCTCGCGGTGAGACGAAGGAGCGAGCACGAATCGTACGCTCCCAAGCGCTGCCGAAACTCGATGGCGACAATCTGAAGGCGGTCCTGGTTGAGGTGAGCTACGGGCCGGGCGAGGCATCGATGCCACACTCTCATCCTTGCGCCGTCATCGGCTATGTGGTGCAAGGAGCGCTGCGGACTCAAATCAGCGGCCACTCAGAGACCATTTACAAACCCGGTGAGAGCTTTTACGAAGCGCCCAATGGAGTTCATCTAATCTCGGCGAACGCCAGCTCTGCGCAACCGGCGAAACTTCTAGCCTATTTGATTTGCGATCGCGACTCGCCGCTCAGCGTCGATGTCCCGGGAAGCACAAAAATGAAAGGAGAGTCAAGATGAACTCGCATATACACGCTGCTGCGTATCAAACCGCGACAGGAGGCCTCATGGACAAGTTAGTCACAATGCGTTGGCAACGAGCGGGGAGACTCTACACCCGCGTTGCGCTCGGCGCCGCGTTTCTCTCCGCGGTGGCTTCGCGCTTCGGATTATGGGACAGAACGCTTGATCTGAAGCACTTTGCGAATTTCATCCAATACGCGGCGGAGGTGAATTCATTTATGCCAGCCGCCGCGATTCCGTTTATAGCCTGGGCGGCCACGGCCGCTGAAACGTCGCTCGGCATTCTGCTGATCCTGGGAGCATGGCCGCGATGGGTTTCACTTGCGAGCGCCGTCCTGTTGGCAATGTTCGGCACCGCGATGGCGATATCGTTCGGGCTCAAGTCGCCAATGGACTACTCCGTCTTCTCTGCCTCAGGTGCGACCGTTATGCTGGCGCTCGACGCTTTCAAGCAAGGCAGCAAACAAAATCTCGAACACTGATATTTGCGAAAGACTGACATTCGAGGACCTTCAATCATGAAACGGAAATGGATGGAAGTCATCATCATTACCGCATTCGTAACAACCCTGAGCGCTGGGAATTCATCTGCTCAGAAACAAAACGACGACCAGCTTCTGCAAGCGCGCGAAACCGTGTGGCGGGCGTGGTTTGCCGGCGACACAAAAACCCTCGAAAAATTAGTGCCCCCTGAAACCATTGTGATGAGCGGCGGCGAGGACAAATGGAAGCACCAGGCCGATGTGCTTCGAACCGCCGCTGAATTTCACGCGCAAGGCGGAAAGCTTGTCCGGCTTGAATTTCCCCGCACTGAAGTTCAGCACTTTGGCGATGTCGCCATCATCTGGAGCAGCTATGTCGTGGAAACGGAGTCCGGGGACAAACGATCATCAGACTTTGGCCGAGTGACGGAGATCTTTGTCTGGCAACATGGGCGATGGACCAATCCGGGTTGGCACACCGACGCGACAAAATGAAGTGGCCATAACGGTTAATACCTGGCCCCCCCGTTGGTCGAATACCGCATCGGCCCTCCGCACTGGGAAACGTCGCTGGGACAGGCACGCGCGTCCGGTGAAAAGACACTTGATCGAACAAGTCGAAAAAATGCATCCGGCATGGTGTAAGGCGATTCAGATAACACTAGCGCTTTGGACCAGCCCGTCGGGTGACACCGGGCAGACACCGAAGTGGTGATCTGTCACCACGTCTGCGTGGAGAAGCAAACAGAGACGTCGAGTCGCAACCAATGTAATCTCGTCTAAATTCAAAGGAGGAAATCAAAAATGGCTGAACCCCAGTCCACCGCAAACGAAACCGAAGCTTCCCGCGACCGCCTCGCAGAGTTGTTGAACGAAGACCTTGCCCGCGAATATCAAGCTATCATCGCCTACGTCGTCTATTCCCAGGTGCTGAGCGGCGCTGAATATATGGACATCGCTGCCCAACTTGAAATCCACGCCAAGCAGGAACTCGACCACGCCCTCATCCTCTCGCGGCAGATCGATTATCTCGGCAAAATGCCAGTGGTCACTCCCAAGCCGGTACGAACCTCGAAGAACGCGAAAGACATGCTCCGCTACGATCTCGATAATGAAAACGAGACCATTCGTAATTACCGCGATCGCATCCCGCAATGTGAAGCGCTGGGAGAGTACGCGATGGCGGAACAGATTCGCCAGATCCTCATGCAGGAGCAGGATCACCAAATCGACTTAGCCACTGCCCTGGGCGAAGACGTTCCCGACCTTGGCCATGGTCCGAAAGGCCGCACTCTGCGCAAGCGTCGCTAGCAACGCCACCACGTAGGAGGACAAATGGGTGACCAGAGATCGGGATCACTGGCCTTGCGCTGCGTGGCCGTGATCGGCACGGCGATGGGAGCGGTGGGGGTTGGCGCGGTCGCCATTGGCGCTGTGGCCATTGGCGCTGTGGCAGTAGGCGCATTCGCCGTAGGCGCATTCGCAGTCGGCCGGCTCACGATCGGCCGTATCTCAATTGGGAAGGCCAAGTTCAAGTCACTTGAGATTCAGGATCTATCAGTCAGGCGGCTTAACGTGGCCGAACTTACCGTGAGCGACTCGCTCAAGCTGCCCGAAAGCGAAGTCAACCGCAAGATCCCATCGTGAACTTAGTTTGATGGCGTCTGCGCAAACGTTGATGGAGAAAATCCATGTCACGAGAATCGCGAATGCTTGCGGGAATCCTTCTTATCCTTCTTCCTACGGTGATGTACGGGGGGTTGACTCTTCTCAGTCTGCTAACGGGCGATGTGCCGGGATATAACGACAATCCGCTGCGGCACGACCTCTGGCGCGCCGGCCATGCGCACGCCGGCGTTTATCTCGTTCTGTCACTGGTCATGCTTCGCTACGTTGATGAAGCGGTACTTTCCCCGTTTTGGAAGTGGATTGCGCGAACAGGAGCGCCGATCGCGGCGATTCTAATCCCCGCCGCCTTCTTCCTCTCCGTCATTTCTCCAACCGCAAAGGAACCGAATGGCTTGATGAATCTCGCATACGTCGAGGCACTGTTTCTCGCTGCCGCCGTTCTAAGCCTCGGCGTCGGTCTCATTCGCGCTGCACGGCACATGGAATGATGAGCACCATAATGAATAGAATCGGCCTTGTCGTCATTGAAGCGGCTCGAGTGGCTGCGACGCGATTTACGTGGTCCCCATGCTGGGTTCCCTAAATGTTTTCTCAAACACAACGAGGAGGTGTTCATGACGCCGGCAGCAGATCGAGGAATTGTCGACAAGCCGAGCAATCACACGGTCGAGCAGACGGTCGATCGGCTCAAGAGCATTCTGCAAGCCAAGGGAGTCACACTATTTGCCGTGATCGACCACAGCGGGGAAGCTGAAAAAGTCGGAATGAAAATGCCTCCCACCAAGCTGCTAATCTTCGGCAGCCCAAAGGCTGGCACTCCCCTCATGCTGGCAGCGCCATCGATCGCCATCGACCTTCCGCTGAAGATTCTCGTTTGGGAAGATGCTCAGGGAAAGGCATGGATTAGCTACAACAGCGCAGCATATTTGCAGCAGCGGCATGGCCTCCCATCGGAGTTGCTGCAAAATATTGCGGTAGTCGAAACATTGGCGGTCAAGGCTGGGGAGTAGCTACTCTGCCAATTCATTGCCCTCCATGAATGAGGCGCATTTTCAGGTACAGTCACCCCTTGTTCAAAAGCCTGAGCACAGCTGGTGCTACGCCTTCGTCCACTTGAACGATGTGTAGGCTCTTCCACTGGAGATCTTCCGTGGCCAGCGCGCGCATCATGATCCAGGGAGTATGGCCGCCGCTGACGGCCATCACGAAGGAACCACGCGCCGCCACGGCAGCAACGGCTTCCACGGCAATCTTCGCGGCCGCACGGGCGGTCGCCTCGTCATCAGCAAACACTTCAATCTTCATCCCGAATTCTCCAGGTCCAGATTGCTTCATATCTGGGCTGCGCCAACAACATCCAGAACCAAAAAGACCCCCGCTCATCTCCTTAAGCCACCTTCGATTTGTCGTCAGATTTTTCCAGATGTCCGCCGAATTGATACCGCATCGCGGACAAGATTTTGTTGGCAAAGTCAGCCTCACCTCGCGAGCTGAATCGTTCGTAGAGGGCGCTGGTCAGAACCGGCGCCGGCACGGCTTCGTCGATCGCAGCTTTAATGGTCCAGCGCCCTTCGCCAGAGTCGGAGACACGTCCTGCGAACTTCGCAAGACTTGGGTCCTGCAGCAGCGAGATGGCGGTCAGGTCCAGCAACCAGGATGCAATCACGCTTCCACGACGCCACACTTCCGCAATGTCGCGCAGGTTCAGGTCATATTGGTAATGTTCGGGATCGCGCAAGGGAGTAGTCTCGGCATCGACTGCGCCGCCTGCCTGCTTGCCGACGTTTGCGCTGCGCAGAATACCCAGCCCTTCTGCATAGGCGGCCATCACTCCGTATTCGATTCCGTTATGAACCATCTTGACGAAGTGCCCGGCACCGTTGGGGCCACAGTGCAGGTAACCCTGCTCGGCCGTGCCATTTTCGTTCGAGCTGGCGAATTTTTCGCGGCCGGGCGTGCGTGGAATGTCGCCCATGCCTGGGGCGAGTGTTGCGAAGATTGGATCAAGGCGCTTGATCACCTCATTCTCGCCACCGATCATCATGCAGTATCCTCGCTCCAGGCCCCACACTCCGCCACTGGTGCCTACATCCACGTAGTGAATTTTCTTCGGTTCGAGCTCCTTGGCCCGCCGGATGTCGTCGATGTAATACGAATTGCCCCCGTCGATGAGAATGTCACCAGCGTCGAGATGGGGCAGAAGATCAGCAATGGTTTTATCGACAACCGCGGCCGGCACCATAAGCCAGATCGCGCGTGGCTTCGCCAGTTTCTTCACGAATTCTGCTAGGGAGGCGGAGCCTTCCGCTTTATCCTTGACCAGTTCGTCCACGGCTGCCAGCGACCTGTCGAACACCACGCAGTTGTGACCTTTGTTGATAAGCCGCCGCACCATGTTGGCGCCCATTCTTCCCAGACCAATCATGCCAAGTTGCATATCTATATCTCTCCGTTTTTAAGATTTGTCAGGCAACCACCAGGCCTTTGCCGCGGCCGATGCTGCATCGCAGAGCAATGGCTGCGCCTACTCCCGCATTATCGCCAAAAATCGACGATCCAGGGACGAACAGCGCTTCCACTCGGCACATCGCTAGCCCGAAGTAGCCCCTCCGAGATGAGGTGGTGACGTCAGCCGATCCCGTAAGACGAGGGCAACGACGTAACATGCAGCAATAATCCGGAAGCACGATATTCGGGCGGAAACGGCGGAACGCTGGTCAGCCCGCCGTTATCAATCATTGCCCAACTCCAGTGGAAGCGCTCAGCGCTTTGTCCACCATCTGCTGCGCTTCGTTGACGATCGCGTTCAAGTGCTCCTGATCCTTGAAGCTCTCGGCATAGATTTTGTAAATGTTTTCCGTGCCCGAGGGCCTGGCAGCAAACCAGCCGCTCTCTGCTACGACTTTCAGGCCGCCGATGGGAGCATCATTGCCAGGAGCCTTTGTGAGCTTGGCAATGATTGGTTCGCCGGCAAGATCTGACTCCCTAACAGCTTCCGGCGATAATCTTTGCAATCTCGCCTTTTGCTCTGGTGATGCCGGCGCATCGATGCGCGTGTAACAAGGGCTTCCGAACTCCGCCGTGAGTTCGCGGTAGTGCTCGCCGGGATCCTTCCCCGTGCGCGCAGTAATCTCAGCCGCCAGCAGATCCATAATTGGCCCGTCTTTGTCGGTAGTCCATACCGTTCCGTCGCGGCGTAGAAAGCTAGCTCCAGCACTCTCTTCCCCACCGAAACAACACGAACCATCGACGAGGCCCGGCACAAACCATTTGAAGCCGACCGGCACTTCAAGTAGTTTGCGACCCAGCTTTTTGACGACCCGGTCGATCATGCTACTGCTCACCAGAGTCTTTCCAACTGACACATCCTGCCGCCACTCTGGGCGGTGCGTGAGCAGATATCGAATGGCGACGGCGAGGTAGTGGTTCGGATTCATTAACCCAGCAACGGGAGTGACGATTCCGTGCCGATCCGCGTCCGTATCGTTGCCGAATGCCAATTGGTACTGGTCCTTCAGCCCGACGAGTCTAGCCATCGCGTACGGACTGGAGCAGTCCATCCGGATCTTGCCGTCGTGATCGACTGTCATGAAAGAAAATGTTGGATCAATGATCGGATTGACCACGGTAACGTCCAGGCCGTAAATCGAGTTGATAGGCTCCCAATACGGCTGTGAGGCTCCGCCCAAGGGGTCCACGGCAAGGTTGAGGTGAGCGCTGCGAATGGCATCCACGTCAACGACGTTCTTAAGATCGCGAACGTAAGGTAAGACAAAGTCCTCTTGGTGCGTGCTCGATGCCTTCATAGCTTTCGTGAACGGGACTCGCTTGACCTCGGCGTTCTCGGCCCGCAGCAAGTCGTTTGCACGGCCTTCGACCCAACGGGTTACATCGGTGTCGGCTGGACCACCGTTGGTTGGGTTGTACTTAAAACCTCCGTCTTCTGGCGGGTTGTGCGATGGTGTGATGACAATGCCATCGGCGAGGTGTTCCTTGCCGCCGCGGTTGTAAACCAGAATGGCTCGCGAGATAACGGGGGTTGGAGTTACGCCGTCGCTCTGCTGGATGATCGTCTCCACGCCGTTCGCGGCCAACACCTCGAGCGCGGTGCGCTGCGCAGGTCCAGAGACCGCATGGGTATCTTTCCCCATGTAGAGTGGGCCATCCGTTCCCACCTCCCGCCGGTAGTCGCAGATCGCTTGAGTTATAGCGAGGATGTGCGCTTCGGTAAATGTGCCGAGCAGCGGCGAGCCGCGGTGTCCGCTGGTGCCAAAGCTAACCAATTGGGTTGGATCACTCAGATCAGGATGACAATCGAAGTAGTCCCCCTCCAGGCAAGAGACGTCCACAAGCATCTCTTTGGGAGCAGGCTTGCCTGCAAGCGGCGAAATTGTCGGTTGGTTCGAAGCGTTTGCCACTGACTGTTTTTCTAACGTACTGGGCATGGGTTCACCTTCCAAATCTCAGATGCATATTCGCCAATGCTGCGGTCACTCGAAAACTTGCCGGAGCTGGCTACATTCAGGATTGCTTTGCGCGCCCACGCGCTGGGATCGGCATACAACGCGCCAAGCCGGTCTTGCGCTTGGCAGTACGAAGTCAGATCCGCCAGGTGCATATAGTGATCGCCGAACAAGAGAAGCATATCGCGCAGCGGGTTGAATACTCCGGGTTCGTAGAAGCTGAAGTGGTTGGAGAAAATCAGGTCTAGAGCCGCTTTGGTTTCGGGCTCATTGTCATAATGCCACTGCGGACTGTACCAGCCGCGGCTGTTCTGTACTTGTTCTACGGTGAGGCCAAACAGGAACATGTTCTCCTCGCCTACCTCTTCGGCCATCTCGATAGTGGCGCCATCGCGGGTTCCAACGGTTAAGGCTCCGTTCATCATGAACTTCATGTTGCTGGTCCCGCTGGCTTCATAGCCGGCAGTCGAGATCTGGTTGGAGACATCGCTGGCTGGAATCAGACGCTCGGCTAGAGAAACATTATATTCGGGAAGGAAAAAAACTTTGATTCGACCACGCACGGCTGGGTCACCATCAATCGTGCCCGCCAGGTTGTTGATGAACTTTACGATGACCTTGGCCAGTCGGTACTCCGGCGCCGCCTTGCCGGCGAAGAAGAATGTTCGCGGTACCATTTGCAGGTGAGGATTATTTCGCAGTCGGTTATACACCACTACGATCCTCAGCGCGTTCAGGAATTGCCTTTTATATTCGTGGATGCGCTTGATCTGGCAGTCGAAGATGGAGTCAGGGTCGACGATCTGCCCCGTCGTCGATTTGAGCCAATTCGCAAACTGCGCTTTCGCGTCGCGTTTCGCTCTGAGGAACACTTCACGAAAGCTGGAGTCCTCGGCAAGAGGTTTGAGGTCCTTGAGCTGGCTCAAGTCAGTAATCCATTTCTCGCCGACGACTTGGGTGATGGCACCGGCCAGCGCGGGATTCGCTTCAAGCAACCAGCGCCGCGGTGTCACGCCGTTCGTCTTGTTGCTGAAACGCTCGGGGAACATTTCGGCTAGATCTTTGACCGTCGTGGTTCGCAACAGCTTCGTGTGGACACCGGATACTCCATTGGTGCTGTGCGTGCCCACAATCGCGAGGTTGGCCATACGGATCTTGCGCTGATTGCCCTCTTCCACCAGGCTAACGCGCTGCACTTTCCCCACATCGCCCGGATAGCGAAGCCGGACTTGGTCGAGCAGTCTCTGGTTTATGTCGTAAATGATTTCGAGCTGACGGGGCAGAAGAACCTGAAACCATGCGACGGGCCATTTCTCAAGTGCCTCGGGGAGCAAGGTGTGATTTGTGTAGGCAAGTGATCTCTGAGTCAGATCCCAGGCTTTGTCCCATCCCAGATGTGCATCATCGAGCAAGATTCGCATCAATTCAGCAACCGCCATGGAAGGATGAGTATCATTGAGCTGGACCGCAATCTTTTCCGGCAGCTTGTCCCAATCAGTGTTGTGCCGCAGGAAACGGCGCACCAGGTCCGCCAGTGAGCAGGCAACCAGAAAATATTCCTGGAGGAATCGCAGTCCTTGCCCCGCGGTCGTGGAATCGTCCGGATACAACACGCGTGTCAGCGATTCCGCCTCTAGTTTTTCGCCCAGCGCGCCCACAAAGTCACCCGTGCCGAACTCCTGAAAATCGAAGGAATCGGGCGCTGCGGCCGCCCAGAGCCGCAGAGTGTTGATAGTCTTTCCTCCATAGCCCACGACGGGACGATCGAAAGGTATTCCAATCAAGGTTGATGGTTTACCCTGGATAACCTCAATATTTCCCGCACGCAGGTGGAAGGAGCAGTTCACTTTCACATCTACCTTCTCGTGTGGCCGGGCGATCTCCCAGGGGTCGCCGTCACGGAGCCAATTGTCGGCACTCTCCTTTTGCCATCCATCCACGATTGATTGCTTGAACATGCCGTACTCATAGCGAAGACCATAGCCGGTACCCGGTAGCTGCATCATGGCCATCGAATCGATGAAGCAAGCCGCTAGGCGGCCCAGACCTCCGTTCCCCAGACCTGCATCGGGTTCCTGCTCGATCAGTTCCAGCCATTCAAGGCCCTCTTCACGAAGCACCTGTGGTACCAGCGGGTCGAGCAACAGGTTGGTGATGTTGTTGGCCAGCGAACGCCCGATGAGAAACTCCATGGAAAGGTAGTAGATGCGCTTGGCATTCTGTTTCTCATACGTCGTCTTGGTAAGAACCCAACGCTGCGCGAGAATGTCGCGCACAGAACGGGAGAAAGCCTCGAAGCGCTCGCGCGCACCCGCCACCTTGGGGTCGATCGCCCGGTCAAAAAGCAGGTGACGTTCGTAGAAGGAGTCTTGGGTCCCGGCAAACGGAATCGGCCCGCAGCCATATTGTTTTAGAAGTTCAGAAATGTTGACGGTCTTGGTCGCCATCGGAACGACTTTTGCGGAGCTTGGGCGTGCCACACTGTCTGTGCTCATTCGATATCCTTGTTCTCTGTTCTCTGAGTTATCGTTATTTGAAATATCGTCGCCTGAATTATCGTCGCCTGAATTATCTGCGAGCCGTATTGCCAGCGGTGAGAACGGCTTGTTCTTCGCCGCACGACTGTGTCGACTCCCGGAGCACGTGATAATCGTCATTCCAAAGTCGGATCACCGGTTGGGAAAGATTGTGCTCGTAACTGAGCGCGCTCAGGCTCGCCGGGCTTAGCAGAAAATACCGACCTCCAGTCCCCGGACCGAGCCCTAACCAGCGTGCGGTCAAAACCCGAATGAAGTGTCCGCTGGAAAAAAGAAGTACGTTGCCCGCAATGGCGCGGAGTCGCTTCACGACCCGGTCCGCCCGCACACCAACTTGCACCGGCGATTCGCCTCCCGGGGCGCCGTCCCGGAATAGTTGCCAGTCCGGGCGTTTTCGAAGGATTTCGGCGGAGGTTAATCCTTCATATTGACCGTAGTCCCACTCCACCAGGTCAGGATCGGTTTCGGCTACAGCTCCAAACCCTGCAAGCTCGCAAGTTCGGGACGCACGCTGCAACGGACTGGTAAACACCCTGGCAAATGTCGTACCCTTCAGACGTTCTCCCAGCCTTCGGGCGTTGCACTCGCCGTCAGGCGTTAGAGGTAAGTCGGTGAGGCCGGTATGCTGGCCTGAGAGAGTCCATGCCGTGTTACCGTGCCGGGCCATATAGATTTCAGGAAGTGCTTCGCTCATGCAGTCTCTCTCCTTGGGATGTCCGATTCGCTTGCTGCGTCTTTACTCCGAGTCGTAATTTCTGCGAATTTCAAGAATCGCTGCGATCTCATCTGCGCTTGATTGGCGGTTCACGCGAAGCCAAGGTCCAATGGCGGGATCCGCATCCGTGCTACTCCCATTACAACCTTTGATGTTGATTGCGAAATCCCGTTGCTATTGCTTTTCCACAGCCTCTGACGACGATACAGAGTTAAAATCCCCACCTTTGGTTCATACCGGTGGCGGCGAAGGGGCGGCGAATGAGCGGCGATCGGTTCGGCCGCCAGCAGCAGCGGCCTGGGCGGAGGAACGAGCGAAGGTCAGCTTCGCGCGATATCTTTGATGTGTGGTCCCTGCGGCGTTAATTTAAACTCTCTCATTGTTTCTTTCCTGGAGGCTTTTTTTGGCCCGTCTTCCGAAAATCTCGTCCGCACTTAAGAAACGCGCCGCGCAAATCAAGGTCATCCTCATGGATGTCGACGGCACCATGACGGACGGCAGCGTCACGCTGCTCTCACAAACTGACGGCACCGCCCTCGAAATCAAGACTTTTGACGCGCACGACGGCCAGGGTCTTACCCTCGCGCACACCGCCGGACTGCGCACCGGCTGCATCACCGGCCGTGAAAGTGCTGCCCTCCTGCGCCGCGCCCGTGAAATGAAGATGGAGTTTATCTACATGAAACAGCCGCTGAAAATGCCGGCCTATGAAGACATCCTTCGAAAAGCGGGTGTCTCCGATTCCGCCGTCGCTTATATCGGGGACGATCTTCCGGACATTCCCTTGATGCAACGCGTAGGCCTCGCCGTTGCCGTAGGCGACGCGGTCACGGAAGTAAAGGCCGCCGCGCACTACACTACGAGTGCCCACGCCGGCCACGGTGCGGTACGCGAGGCAATTGAACTTGTTCTCAAATCCAAAGACATCTGGGAGGCGATGATCGACAAAGCGCGTGCCTGAGCGGTTTGTAGCCCTCAATGACAAGACCAAGGTACGGAGCCAAAAAAGTCATGAAAAAGCTATCAGCGCAAGAAACTTGCAGAGAAGAAATGGAAGCCGCGTGAACCGAATGGTCCCGCCCGATCCGAGTTCGCCCAACGTCAGACCTGACCGAGCATGCTCATAGAAATCGGACATATTGAGGCTCTCTTCCGGTATCCCGTGAAGTCCATGCGCGGCGAGCGACTCGAGGTCGCTCAGTTGGGCTGGTACGGTATCGAGGGTGACAGACGCCTGGCATTCCGGCGGATTAATGACTGCAGCGGGATGCCGTGGCTGACAGCAAGCAAGCTTCCCGATCTGGTTCTGTTTGCTCCGCAGCGCCGTGAAGACGGCGCTCTTCGCCCTCATGCTCTTCTCCCTCAAACCCTTCCCCCTCAAAATCATGAAGACCTGCCTACGCATATTCGCACGCCGGATGGCGAAGAGATGCCTGTCCTTGGGGAGGAGTTGGCCGCGGAGGTCGGACGCCGGTACGGGGCTCCGGTGCAGATGATGCAGTTGAAACATGGCATCTTCGATGATGCCAGCATCTCCGTAATCGCCTCCGATACGGTGCGCGAGATCGCCCGACTCGCAGGGCAGAGCCCGGACGTGCGACGATTTCGCCCGAATGTCGTAGTTCGTTTACTGCGACCGGTTGCCTTTCAGGAGGACGAATGGTTGGGCGGTGTGCTCTCATTCGGCGAGGGGGACGACGCCCCCGCCATCACCGTCACCATGCGCGACGTGCGCTGCTCGTTGGTGAACCTTGATCCCGACACAGCCCGTCCGGCGCCAGAAATGCTGAAGGCGGTCGTTCGTGTGCATCAAAACACAGCGGGAATCTACGGCGCAGTCACTCGCATCGGTCAACTGGCGGTCGGGCAGACCGTACGACTCCGAGGGTGATCGAAAAGAGGGTGATCGAAATACAATATCCGATCACCCCCTTCTTTTGAGCAGGAATTCTCTCACGGCAGGATCTTCAGTCAGGCCAATCGCCCGGTCATAAGCGTCCAACGCTTCGGGTGTCTTCCCAAGCTGTTGCAAGAGGTGAGCGCGAACCGCCCAGTACGGCTGGTAGGAAGAGACAGCATCTGACTCGATCGCGTTCAGAACGGCAAGGCCGGCTTGAGGTCCATTCGCTTCAGCCAGGGCCGCTGCGTACCCAGTCCGCCTGCCCAGCGTTGGCGATATGCGGATCAGCTGTTGATAAAACGCAGAGATGGCTGCCCAATCGGTCCGTCCGCTCCGCGCCCGCTCAGCGTGCGCCGACTGAATGGCGGCTTCGAGTTGAAATCGGCCAGGTCGCCCGGAGTGGAAAGCCGCCGCGAGATGTTTTTCCGCTTCGTCTATCAAAGGAAAGGACCACTGTCTAGGATCCTGCTCGGAAAGCGGGATGTACTCGTGATCCGCTCCGCGTCGCGCCGATCGTCTGGCTTCGCAGTACAGCATGAGCGCTAACAGACCCCGCGCTTCAGGCTCGTCCGGAATGAGTTCGAGAAGCACGCGCGCGAGCCAAATTGCTTCTTCGGTAAGGTCCCGGCCGCGCTGATCGGTACCCGCCATATCATCCCAGCCGATTCCGAAGCCGGCGTAAATGGCTTCCAGCACCGCCTCAAGCCGGCCCGGCAACTCGCGCTTATCAGGAATCTCGAACTGAATGCCAGCGTCACGAATCTTGGTCTTGGCACGCACTAACCGTTGTCCCATGGTTTTCGGTGAGACCAGGAAAGCGCCGGCAATTCGCGCGGCATCCAGCCCGAGAACGGTCTGAAGCATCAGGGGCGTGTGCATCGCCGGATCGATCGCCGGGTGAGCACACACGAAGAGTAATTTGAGCCGATCATCGGGAAAATCAGTTGCTGAGTTCATCTCCGTGGAGCCTTCCTTAAGCAACAGCAGAGTTGGCTCGCTCTCCGAAACGACGCGTTGGTGACGAATAAGATCGATAATCGAACGGCGGGCCGCCGTCAGCAACCACGCCTCAGGATTTTGTGGCAAGCCATCTCGCGGCCACACTCGCAGTGCCACGAGCAACGCCTCGCTGAGCGCGTCCTCGGCGGCGGCCACATCGCGAGTATGCGTGGAGAGATAGGCCACCAGACGGCCGTATGACTCGCGCGCGACGCGCTCAATGGTCCGCTGCGTGTCCTCGAGAGCTTCACCACTCATCCCACGATCCTATCCTTGGTGTCGGTCGCAAGCGGACGGACCTCCACAGCCCCGATCGAAGCTGCTGGGCATCGCGCTGCCCAATCCAAGGCAATGTCAAGTGAGGGGACTTCCAGGATTGCGAACCCTCCCAGGTTCTCTTTCGTGTCCGCAAAGGGACCGTCCTGGACGTGCCGCTTTCCATCCTTAATTCGTACTGTAGTTCCAGTTTCTGGCACCTGCAGCGGATCTCCGCCGACGTAGATGCCGGCCTCCACCAGAGACCTGTGGTAGGCCCGCCAGGCGCCGGTGTAGGAATCGGTGCCATCGCTGCTCCGCATCTTAAAACCTTCCGGTGACTCGTAAATAAGCAAGGCGAATCGCATCGCTACTCTCCTTTCGGAAATGTCAGTTTTACCACGTCCAAACATATGACGTGCGAACACCGCCTAATTCGACACGGCTCAGGAAAGATGTTACGCAGCGTCGCTGGTGAGTGATCCCAATCACACACGGTCGTGCTGCCGGTCACGGCTGTTGTCCCCATTTTGATCGAAAATTAATGCGAGGTTGGGAGTGCCATTGAGGCGGTTAGACAGTGGACCGTCCTTATTTACTGAACGAGCAACCAGTTGAAGTGGAGACGACCGTTACGGTCATTTTCCTTCTAACCAGCCGAGGGAACTCGCACAGGCGCGACGGCGCACGCCATCTCAGCTCCACGAACCGCGCAACTGAAAATGAAGTTGGCAAAATGCGGTCCGGGCGCCCTGTTGCTGAAGCGTCGGGTAGGCTCGGCCTATAAGTTTGGGAGTTAGAGGAGGGAGGTCATGATGTTTTCCTACAGGTTGGTGCGTCTGATTGAAACCCATGCCGATACGCTGGCTGCGGGGTTGGAGAAGAAAGTCTCGTCTTCCGCCTGTGTGAGTTGCTTCCGGACCATTCCCGCCCACGAATTGCGGGAACGCGTATACGAGATCTATCGTCATCTGGGCGAATGGCTACTCGGAAAGCAGCAAGTGGATATTGAGCAGCGCTATCGCGAGATCGGAGCGCGGCGGGCACGCCAGAAGGTACCACTGGCCGAAGTAATCCAGGTGATCATTCTTACCAAGGAAAATCTCTGGGATTTCCTGCAGAGCGAAGCGGTTGCTGACCGCGCGGTGGAGATCATGGGAGAGCTGGAACTGCTGCAGATGCTGGAGCAGTTTTTCGATCACGCGATCTATTTCGCAGCACTCGGCTACCAGGAACAGACGGAGGCTCTAAGGCTGCAAGAGCGTGAAGTCGTGACCACCTGAAATAATCTACTGCGTTGTCTTATTCACTATTCCTGAAGAAGAACGCGTCCTGCGACGGCGTGACCACAATCACAGAAAAAAGTGACAGTAGGCATAGCTGAAATCGAGCCGATGTGTGAATCTGAAGCTGGTGCCGAGGTGCCATATGACAGTCCTGGAATCCACGCAAGAAAAAGTAGAAACCAGGAAGCAACCCGCCGCGATTGCCGTTAAGAATGTGCTATACGCCACAGACTTTTCAGATGCGTCCGAGGCGGCCTTTCCCTACGCGACCGCGATCTGCCGCAAATTCGGCAGCACATTGCACCTCGCGCATATTCTCTCCGACACGAATCTACTGTTTATGACCGGCACTGTCGAATCCCCTAGTTTCGAGGTCCTTTACGAGGACGCTCGGAGCTTAGCGCAACAGAAAGTAGATCAGATCGCCGCAGGGTTGAGAGATACTCCGACGCACACTTATGTACGCCACGGGAAGGTTTGGGACGAGCTCAGTTCCATCGTCGCGGAAAATGGAATCGACCTGATCGTGGTCGGAACCCGCGGTCGCGGTGGATTAGGAAAGTTTCTGCTGGGTTCTGTGGCTGAGGATATTCTGCGGCATGCGCCTTGTCCGGTGCTCACGGTTGGGCCGATCTGCGCTCGTGTCCAGCTCCCGGAATTTCACTCGAGCGGGCCAGCTCCTGTCCAATTCGAGCTGCATCGTATCGTCTATGCCACGAACTTTACTGCTGAGTCGCTGAAGGTTGCGCCAATCGCTTTTTCGCTGGCCGCGCAATTCCAAGCTCGATTGACTGTGATGCACGTCGTTGAGGGCGACTCTCGACTGGGAACTCCCCCCAAGCCGGTGGACGAAGACGTTCGGAACCTGCGAGAAGAGATCCCAACCACCTCACTGGCGTATGTGCCGGAAGTCCTGGTCGAATTTGGCTCGGCTTGGCGATGCATCGTGAACAAAGCAGCGGAACGGGAAGCGGATCTGCTTGTGCTGGGAGCGCATTGCGTCAACGGCGTAACTCATCTGCCCTGGTCGACCGTTCACCACGTCGTAGCGCATGCGAACTGTCCGGTCCTGACTATCCGCGCATAGAAGTGCGGACCAACGGGTCATTTGCGGCACACTGAGTCTCTCGGGGATGCGTCAACAATCAGGCCCACGGCTGTTACGAATGGTGCGAACACAAATCGCCCACTAATCCTCCGTCACTGTGATACCCATTAGTAGCGCCTTGATCAATACCCCTGCCTCGGGAATGGCACGGCGGACCGGGTCAGATAGGTTTTCATCCAACTCAAACGCTTCTCCGGCGATTGTAACCAGATAGGCGCGCGCTGGCCGCCTCCCATAAAGGTCCTCCGCGAGCAGCAACAGAGATTCAGAAGAACTGTGATGTGTAATGCCCAGTGACGTGCTTGGGCGCGGCTGCAGTTGTCGGCACGTAACAGCTCCCGGCGGCGTACCCAGGGCGGCGTCCACGAATACTACGATCTCTGCCTGGCTGATTGGTTCAGCGAGTTCGGGGGTCCACTGCTGCCGGCAATGAAATTCCGGCGCCGGATCGCACCCGGCCTTCTGCAAGTGATTCATAATCTGCAGCGCAACTCCATCGTCGCCGCGCAGAGAATTCCCGCACGCCAGCACAAGCGCTCGACTCATGAGCCCCTGCAAATCTGGTCAAGCACGCTGCCCTGGGCAGAGACCAGCCGAACTTGCAGCGGCATTTGTCCATACGCATGTGTGGAGCAGCTCAGGCAGGGATCGAAGGCACGGATCACCGCTTCGACGCGGTTCAGCATTCCTTCGTTGAGCTTTTCGCTCCGCACAAAATGGCGCGCGACCTGCAGGATGCCGCGGTTCATCGCCAGATTGTTGTGCCCGGTGGCAATCACCAGATTGGCCCAGGTGATCAGCCCCTGCTCATCCACGCGATAGTGATGAATCAGCGTTCCCCGCGGCGCTTCACAACAGCCGATTCCTTCGAGATTATTCAGCGAGGCGGAGTAGCGGGCGTGGGGCTTGGTAATGATGGGATCCAGTAAATACTCCTCGATATGCTCGATCGCAAAAAGTATCTCGATCAGCCGCGCGTAGTGATAATGAAACGAGCTCAACACGGCGCCACGTTCCAGCGCACGGAACTCAATCCATTCCTGCTGGGCCAGCGGCGTGCCGCAGTTCTCCACCAGGTTGATGCGCGCAAGTGGACCCACGCGGTAGATGCCACCCGGATAACCGAGGGGCTTGTAGTAGGGAAACTTCATGAAGGTGAACGGTTCCACTGCTTCGTCCAGAAACTCAGCGTAATTTGCCGCTTCGAGATTGTCGGCCACGATGTTTCCGTGAGAGTCGGTAAACCGGAGTTTGCCTTCGTAGTATCCGGCGCGCTCATCCGGGGTGACCAATCCCATGAACAGGCTGGGAAAGTTTGCGAACGTGCGGATCTCTTCCCGAAAGTTTTCGAATTCGATCTTGAACCACGCCAGGGCCTTCTGCGCGATCGCGATCATCTCCGGTATCTGGGCCAGGAGCTTGTCGCGTTTCTCGATGGTTAGCGGTTCGTTCACGCCTCCTGGGACAACCCAACCGGGATGAATGCGCTTGCCTGCAAGCGTCTCGATCACCTGCTGGCCGAATTGCCGCAAGCGAATTCCGCCGCGCCCCAGCTCCGGATTCTTGCGCATTGCGCCGAAGAGGTTGCGCTCTTTGGGGTCGGCATCCATCCCCATGAGAAAATCCGGCGCCGAAAGGTAGAAAAAACTCAATGCGTGCGATTGAATGACTTGCGCCAGATTAAGCATGCGCCGCAGCTTTCCGGCGGACGGAGGAACTTTCATGGCCAGTAGCACGTCGCACGCCTTGGCCGAGGCCAGCAGATGGCTCACCGGACAGATCCCGCAGATCCGTTCCATCAGGTAGGGCATCTCGTAGAACGGGCGCCCGACGCAGAATTTTTCGAATCCGCGGAATTGTGTAACGTGGAAATACGCCTCGGAAACCTCGCCTTGATCGTCAAGTTGTAGCGTGATCTTGGCGTGGCCTTCGATTCGCGTAACCGGATCAATCGTGATCGTCTTGGACATCTTCCTGTCTTTCTCAGACCCAGATCAGCTCAGACCCAGGTCAGCTCAGACCCAGATCAGCGCGCGCCAGTTAGGCCCCAAAGCGAGACAAGGCCGCTACATCCGGAACGCGGCCGGCAAGCAACTCTCTGATTACCGTGTAGATGGTGTCCGCTGAGGGTGGACAGCCCGGAACAAACACATCCACATTTACCACTTCGTGTACCGGTCGCACACGCGGCAGCAGCGAGGGCAGGCGCACGGTCGGCACCTGCGCCGGAAGCAGACCGTTTCCCTGGTAAACACAGTTGAGCAGTTCTGGTACAGGGATGGGGTTCCGCATTGCGGGCACATTTCCCGTCACGGCACAATCGCCAAGAGAAACCAGAACGCGGGTGTGCGCCCGCACGAGCCGTATTTTGCGTTCGTCCTCATCGCTGCTCACTGAGCCTTCGATCAACGCGATGTCCACCTGCGCAGGAAACTCTTTGTAATCCACCAGCGGCGAATACACCAAGTCGAGCTGTTCACTCAGCTCCACCAACCGTTCATCCATATCCAGAAGAGACATGTGGCAGCCCGAGCAGCCGTCCAGCCATACAGTTGCGAGCGTCGGTTTGCTCATCGCAGGCCTTCCCGCATGTCCTTCAAGTAAGAGAGAAAGTCGGGATTCTTGCGAACTTTAGCCCCAACCTTACTCTTATCGAACAGCGCTCCGGTGGGGCACACCTGGACACACTTGCCGCAACTGGTGCACGTATTGGACTCGCCCCAGGGCTGATGCAGATCACTGATAAGCAAGGAATTCACGCCGCGGCCGAGCAGATCCCAGGTATGCGCGCCTTCGATTTCGTTGCATACTCGCACGCAACGCGTGCACAGAATGCAGCGATTGTGATCCAACGCAAAGCGTTCGTGAGACACATCCACAGGAAGCGACGGAGACCGATAGGGAAAACGCACATGGGTGACGCCGTGCGCTTTCGCCAGGTCCTGCAACTCACACATATTGTTGGCGACGCACACGGAACAGACATGATTGCGTTCGGCAAACAGAAGTTCCAGCACCATCCGGCGGTATTTCTGCAGGCGTGGCGTCTCGGTGGTGACCTCCATACCTTCTTCCACCAGCGTCACGCAGGCGGGTTGCAAACGAGCGGAACCCTTCAGCTCCACCAGGCACATCCGGCAGGCCCCGACTTCCGTCAGTCCATCGAGATGGCATAGCGTCGGAATCGAAATTCCATTTTCGAGTGCAGCATCGAGAATCGTTTGGTTGACGCTTGCGCTGACGTCCTTGCCGTCGATTAAAAGCGTTTTTACAGTGGACGCCGGATTCATGCGGAGACCTCCGACAGTTTGTTGCATTCACACACTCCGGCACGGCAATGTTTGTCGACGATGTGCTCGGTGTATTCCTCGCGGAAGTAGCGGAGGGTGCTCAGCACCGGATTCGGAGCACTCTGGCCTAGTCCGCAGAGGCTCGTGCTGCTGACCATGTCGCAGAGTTCTTCCAGTAGACCGAGATCATCCAGCGTCGCCGTTCCAGTGGTCATGCGCGTGAGGAGTTCGAACATCTGCGCCGTCCCTGCGCGGCAGGGAATGCACTTGCCGCACGATTCGGACATACAGAACTCCATAAAATAGCGCGCCACGTTCACCATGCAAGCGCTGTCATCCATCACGATCATGCCCCCTGAGCCCATGATCGAGCCGACTTCTTTCAACGATTCGTAGTCCACTGGAAGATCCAGAAACTGTTCTGGAATGCAGCCGCCGGAAGGTCCGCCGGTCTGCACCGCTTTGAAGCAATGCCCCTCTGGAACCCCGGCGCCAATTTCAAAAATAATCTGCCGTAGCGGGGTGCCCATGGGCACTTCGATCAAGCCCACGTTCCGAACTTTCCCGCAGAGCGCAAATACTTTTGTCCCTTTGCTTTTCTTCGTTCCCAGCGAGGCATACCATTCACCGCCCCGCCGCAGTATGGTTGGGATGTTGGCGTAGGATTCTACGTTGTTGATCAGCGTCGGCATCTCCCACAGTCCAGACTGTGCAGGAAATGGCGGGCGAGGCCGGGGAGTTCCGCGGCGGCCTTCAATCGAAGCGATCAGCGCAGTCTCTTCCCCACAGACAAATGCGCCGCCACCGATACGGATTTCAATATCAAAACTGAAGTTTGTGTTGCAAATCTGGCTGCCCAAAAAGCCCAGCCGACGCGCCTCGCGAATCGCAGTTTGCAGCCGCTTGATCGCCAGTGGATATTCGGCGCGCACATAAATGTAGCCTTGGCTCGCTCCCACCGCGTAGCCCGCGACGATCATCCCCTCCAACACGCGGTGCGGATCGCTCTCGAGCACGCTGCGATCCATGAACGCACCCGGGTCGCCTTCGTCTGCATTGCAGATTACATACTTCGTCCTTCCAATCGTTTTGGCGACCGTGCCCCACTTCAGACCCGTGGGATAGCCGGCGCCACCGCGGCCGCGCAGGCCGCTCTTCGAAACCTCCTGCACAACCTGCGCCGGCGTCATTTCCGTCAGCGCGTGTACCAGCGCCTGGTAGCCATCCGCGGCGATGTACTCCTCAATCTTCTCCGGATCAATTCGACCTGAGTTCTCCAGAACGATGGTGGTTTGCCGTTGGAAGAACGGTTGTTCCCGGGAAATGAGAAGACGCTCCGGCATTGCGCCGTCCAGTCTTGCAACAATCTCCGCCGCATCCGACTCCGCCACGTTGCTTAAGAGATTTCCATCGGGTTCGCTGCTCACCAGCGGGCCGCGTGAACAAAGACCCATGCAGCCGGTTCCACGCACGCGACAATTCGCTCCCATGCGTTGTACTTCTTTGTCCAAGGCTGATTTGATGGCATCGCTGTGGAGAGACAAGCATCCTGCTGCAACACAAACATTGAGGGCACGCGGAAATTGTTCCTTCACCGCTCGGGCTTCGGTTGCAATTTGTTCGAGTTCTTCGAGCGTCATCAGTTTTTCCATCCCTCAAGCTTGTTGCGAAGAACCGTCTCATTGACGTTGCCGGAGGCTTCTCCGTCAAAAATAAACGCCGGCGCCATGCTGCAGGAGCCAATGCACCGCGCACTCACCAGTGAAACGTTTCCGTCCAGCGTGGTTTCTCCGGCTTTGACGTTGAGTGACTCTTCCGCCACTGCGAGGAGTTGGCTGGCTCCCTTGATGTAGCAAGCCGTGCCCAGGCACACCATGCAGGTATGCTTTCCGGGAGGCTTCATGGTGAAGAAGTGGTAGAACGTCGCAACGCCGTAGGCTTGACTCAAGGGCACACGCAGCGACTCGGCGACGAACTTCAGGGATGGCGGGTCGAGGTATCCAAAATACTCCTGAACGGTGTGCAGCGTTTCGATAAGAGCGTCACGGGCAAAGCCGTGCCGCCTCATGGTTCCATTTACGATTCGCCAGCGTTTGTCGTCCGAAGGAAGCGGCGGGGGCTTCTTCGTGGAAGTAAGCATGATCTGATCGCTGAGACTAATGCCCAGTATATACCGCGAAAATTTTCCTCCAGCGCAAAGCCGGCCAGATCTTCTTTCGTTACAACACTAACTGTTCCACATCGGGACACTTCCGTTCTCCGATGCCATTGCGAATTTTGCGGCAATGGAATGCGTGCTGAAATTCGCAACATGAAGATGCCAAAGACTTAATATGCCTCACGGTTCTTGGCAGAATGTCACATTGAACGGTGATCTGTTTCCTTGTGCAGTTTTCGATTCAGGGCTGAAATGAAGTGGTCAGTCATCAGACCAATTCCGATGCTAGCCACTGAATCAGAGCGCGTCGAGTTCAAGGCCCTCCCAAGAAATAAGGTCTACCAGCAGGTCGCCAAACAACTGGAGCAGCGTATTGCGGAAGAACTGAAACCGGGCGACTTGATCCCGCCGGAGCGCGAACTGGTCCGAACGCTGGGAGTGAGCCGCAGCTCAGTGCGAGACGCCATTCGTACCCTGGAACTGATGGGCCTGCTTGAGCCGCGCCAGGGAATTGGCACGGTGGTTTGCAACCCAACTCCAGGCGCGGCAAACCCTCTGGCTACCGCGCTACTTGCAAAGAAAAAGATGGTTGCGGACTTGCTTGACGTGCGCGGGATGATCGAGCCGCCCTTGGCAGCGCGGGCCGCTCTAAAGGCTTCTCGCGATGCAATCGCCGATATGGACGACATCCTTTCGCGCCAAGAGGCGAAGATACGCGCAGGCGACCTCGGCATCGAGGAAGATTCCCAGTTTCATTACGCCATCGCTTTAGCGTCCGACAATGCCGCGGTGTTGAAAGTTGTTGACGTACTGATGGATTTGTTGCTGGAGACGCGGGAAAGATCGTTGCAGGTGGAAGGGCGGCAGGAGAAATCGCTTGCCGGTCACCACCGGATTCTGTCCGCTTTGAAGTTGGGCGACGCTGCAGCCGCTGAGTCTGCGATGCGCCGGCACCTGCAGGAAATTGAGAACGTCGTACTGAAAAAGCTCTAGAGAAGGAGGTTGCCAGATGGGTCAACTATTCGCGGTGGAAGTCATTTACCGGGGAGTCTTTCAAAAGACTCTTGCGAAAAACATCACGCGCGACATCGTTTTAGCCGCGCACAACGAAGGTAAACTGGGCATTTCCTTTGGCCGTTACGGAGATGCTCCTGAGCGCAACGGCATTCCAGCCAAGAGTTTCGCCATCGTCGCCAAAGACGAGCAGACACTCGAAGCCGGAATGGCGCAATACGAACCGAAGCAAGTCGATCTGACCGTGGTCCTCGATGACACGCTCTGCAAGGGCACTGAGTCGTGGGCATGGTACGGCCTGCAGCCGGTGCACCATGCTCTGAAGCCCGGGCACACGCTCATCGTAGTTTCACGAGATGACGCGCCCGGCCTGCTGAAGAACATTCACCGCCGGGAAGAGCCTTACAAGCTGGGCATTCTGAAGGGCATTACCAGCTTCTCGGGCATGTGGGTGTTTAAAGATGACCACACGGATGTCCGCGTCCTGGGAGCGATTGCCAAGGCGCTGCCGGAACTGTTCAGCCTGGAGTCGGTGGAACAATTCATCACCGAAAAGCTGAAGAACCCGCTGAAAGTGACGTCGGCCCGAAACGCCTACGAGCGCTTCGGCACCACCGATGTAAAACCAGGCCAGGGCAATCCCGAAGAATTGTTCAAGTTCACCAAGCCCGATTGGGAAGATATGCGGGGCGGCGTATCCATCAAGGGCCAGCCGCAAGGCGGTCCGTATGCGGATCCCACCACCGGGAAAGTCGGAGGCTTCCGGCCAGCCCGCAACGAGCTGTTCAAAAAGTACTCGACGCGCACCCAGCGGCCGGTCATTAACTTCTCGACCTGCACCAAGTGCACGCTGTGCTGGCTGAACTGCCCGGATGCGTCGTTCGACGTGACGCCAGACGGAACCTACGATGCCAATCTCGCGGCGTGCTGCGGTTGCGGCATTTGCGAAGAGGTTTGCCCGGTAAAGGATTGCGTCCACATGGTGAACGAGTCCGAATTCCACGGCAACGACAGCCAGTGGGCGGCGTTCAAGAAAGACAAAGACGCCTATTTGAAATGGCTGGAAACCACGATTGAAAAAGCTGAACCGATCGAGAAGCGGTCACATGGATTCCGTTATCGCGGCCAGTATCAGGAACAGGTCCCTGAGGCCCTGGAAATCGCTAAGAAAGGCTAGTGGCCCAGCGGGCCGCCTGAAGACAAGGAGATTGAAATGGCGACATTAACAATACCGGTTGAGCAAAAGAAAAAAGGTTCCGAGCAGGAAGCCCTGATCACCGGCGCCGAGGCCATTGCGATTGCTTGCAAACTGGCCAACGTGGACGTGGTCACGGCTTATCCCATCCGGCCTTACGACACGGTCATGCAATACATCAGCCAGCTGGTTGCAGATGGTGAGATGGATTGCGAATACATCGTGGCGGAGGGCGAACATTCTCAATTCGAAATCGTGAAGCATGCGTCGGCGTGCGGAGCCCGCACGTTCTGCGGCTCCAGCGGCGTGGGCTGGATGTACGCCATGGAAGCGCTGACCGTTACCCCGGCCCTGCGCATTCCTCTGGTGGCAATGGTGGGCAACCGGGCGCTCGATGATCCCGGGGCCTTCGGCGTGGAACACAACGACGCATTGGCCGTCCGCGATCTGGGCTGGATGCTGACCTGGGTCGACAGCGCGCAGGAAGCGCTGGACACGGCGCTGATTGCCTATCGTGTGGCAGAAGACCGCCGCATATTCGTACCCCTGGCGATCAGTTGCGACGGCGCGTTCCTCACCCACTCGCAAGCCCTGGTACAGATCCCGTCGAAGGAGCAGGTCAAGAAGTTCCTGCCTGCTTACAACCGCGGCGATCTGCTGCTCCATCCTGACAATGTCATTTCGGTGGCCCCACAGGTCAACGAAGACTGGGTCATGGAGATTCGGCGGCAGAACTTCGGAGTCACGGAAATTGCATGCGACGTGATCCGCGAAGTCTATGCCGACTTCGAGAAAACGTTTGGACGCAAGTACGGCAATCCGTTCTTCGAAGAATATATGACGGAGGATGCGGAAGTCGTACTGCTGGGCATGGGAACACTCTCCACGCCGGTCAAGGTGGCAATCCGGAAGATGCGCGAGCAAGGCAAGAAAGTTGGGTTCGTTCGCCTGCGCTGGTTCCGGCCGTTTGCCGGCAAGGAAATCGGCAAGTGCCTGGAGCGTTTCAAGGCCATCGGCGTACTCGATCGTGACTTCTCGTTCGGTTCTCCGGACTTGAGTGGCGTAGTGGCGACTGAAGTTCGGTCCGCCATGTACAGCAACAGCGCCACCAGACCGCCAGTCATTGGTTTCATCGGCGGATTGGGCGGCCGCGAAGTGACCGTGCCAGATGTGGAAGCGGCAACCGAGATCATCTTCCAAGCCGCAAAAGGTAAGGCGCAACCCCTGACGCAATGGATTGGGCTGCGGGGATAACGCCAGTCGACCTATGGCGCTATTCATAGCCGGAAAGGACAAACAATCATGAGCACATTTGTAGATGAAAAACCGACGCAAGAACTGGAAGCCTTCAAAGGAGTCAAGAAGGTTCCACACGAGGAATACTATACGTCCGGCCACCGCACCTGTCAGGGCTGCGAGTCTGCGCAAATCATGAAATTGATGGCGAAGGCCGCGGGTCCCAGAACGATTGTTCTGGGAAGTACTGGGTGCATGTACGTGGCTAACACTTCTTACTACGCCACTCCCTGGGGCGTCCCCTGGATGCATACACAGCTGGGCAGTTCAGGCTCAAGCGCGTTGGGAGCGGCGGCAGCATTCCGCGTCCAGATGCGTAAGGGCGTCATGAAGGATGAGCCCATCAACGTCATCGCTTTCTGCGGCGATGGCGGCGGCGCGGACATGGGTCTGGGAGCAATCTCAGCCACCATGTGCCACCCCGATTACAACCTGCTGATCCTGATGTACGACAACGAGTCCTATGCCAACACCGATATCCAGATTTCCGGGACATCGCCCTATGGCGTTAATACCTCGTTCAGCACGCCAGGAAAAGTAAAGCGGATCATGAATCACCGCTGGAAAAAGAACATGGCGCCGTTGATGCTGGTTGGCCATCCCACAGTGAAGTATGTAGGAACCATTTCCACCTCATACCCGCTGCAGGCAATGAACAGCGTTCGCAAGGCGCTGTCGATCGGCGGGCCGACCTTCATTCACTGCCTGAATCCCTGTCCGAAAGGTTGGGATTTCGATCCAGTGCTTTCTTTCGAGCTCGGCGAACTGGCCGTCAACACCGGCATTTGGCCTCTGTACGAGGTCGAGAACGGCAAGCTGAAGCTCTACGGCAAGACCGAACAGATTGCGAACGGCAGATTCAAACGTCTGCCGGTGCGTGATTACTTGCTTAAGCAGGGAAGGTTCGCACATTTCATCGATGAGGATATCGATTACTTCCAAAGCAAAATCGATGACATGTGGAACAAGTGGCTGGTGCCGGGAATCATCCCGCTCCAGAAGGACATTGAAACTGCTGAGTAATTGAGCCCGCCCCGTAAAGGGGCGGGATCTTTATTTACCGGATACATTCCGCCCCGGAGTGTTTAGCGAGAACTCAAAAACAACTCTGACTATTTCCCAGGAGGATGCTATGGCCACGAATGTGACCTCTTTTGCCAGTACCGAACCCAAGATCGTTAACCGCTGGGTTCAAATGTGCGCCTGCATAGTCGCGATGATGGCAATCGCGAATCTTCAATATGCCTGGACGCTTTTCACTAAACCCTTAACTTCAAATCTGCACGCAACTCTGGCCGCGGTGCAAATCGCATTTGCCGCATTCATTTTTTGTGAAACCTGGCTGGTCCCCTTCGAAGGTTACCTGATTGATCGTCTCGGGCCGCGGCTGGTCATTGGCATCGGCGGCCTGCTGGTGGGCGCGGGCTGGATCGGTTCCGGCTACTCCCTCACCACCACTGGCCTTTACATCTGGTACGCGATCGGTGGAATCGGCGCCGGCGCCGTTTATGGCGGCTGCACCGGCAACGTGCTGAAATGGTTTCCCGACCACCGCGGACTTTGTGCGGGCATTGTGTCCGGCGCTTATGGTATCGGCACCGCAGTCACGGTTGCTCCCATCGAGAAAATGATCAAAGTTTCCGGCTATCAGCATGCGTTCATTGTTTGGGGTTTCATCCAGGGCATCATCGTGACTGCTGCGGCGATGTTTATCGTGGCACCACCGAAGGGCTGGCTGCCCAAGGCCTGGAAGCCTGTCGCTAGACTCCATCAAGCGAAGAGTGACATGACGTGGCTCGAGATGCTGAAGCAGCCATCGTTTTATCTCATTTACGTGATGATGACGCTGGTAGCGTTCGGCGGCCTGGTAGTCACTTCACAACTAAAGGAGATTGCCGGTTTCTACAAAGTGGATAAGGTCATCATTGCGTGGGGCCTGTCCGCTGCGATTCTTGCGATCCAGCTAAACCGCATCGTAAATGGAGTAACCCGTCCCCTGTGGGGCTGGATCTCCGATCACATTGGCCGCGAGAACGCCATGTTTATCGCCTTCCTGATCGAAGGGATTGCGGTATTTGCATGGCTGCAGACCATCGGCCGGCCGGTGATGTTCGTCCTGTTGTCAAGTTTGGTGTTCTTTGCATGGGGCGAGATTTTCTCACTGTTCCCCTCGCTCACAGCGGACCTGTACGGTAGGACATGGGCTACCACGAACTACGGCATCGTCTACACGGCGAAAGGTACGGCAGCCATCTTTGCTGCTCCGGTCGCCGCCTACGTGATGCTGAGGACAGGCTCGTGGATCCCTGTGTTCTACGTCATGATCGCCTGCGACATTACCGCCGCTTTCATGGCATTGCTGTGGTTGAAACCAGTGGCGACGCGCGCGATTGCTAAAGCGGAGGGGCTGGCGCTTTCAGCGGCATTGGCGCATGCCGAAGAGGCTGATGCAGCCCGGAAAGAGAATCTGGCCAGGGTTGGCTAGTTAGTTTACCGTCTGAGCAGAACACGACTATTCGCAGGCTGAAAGCGGTGGGCGACGTTTCCCGAGGGACCGTGAGTGCACGTCTAACTATGTCCTTCGGAAGCTGGCCCTTACCCGCATAGGTGGCCCACATGCATCGGAGAATGGTCTCCTATTGCACCGTTAAAATCTCCGAGAACGACAAGCGCGCGCAATAGTTTGAGTTGTTCCCACTGAAGGAGCAGAACCAACTGGGCGAATCTCCACTCGCGGAATTATTTCAAGCCCAGCTCGCCATCGTACTGCCGGATAACCCCGTAACACTCACAGGCAGAGTCTTCAAGCTTCTTGCGGTTCACGATCTTCACTGCGCCACGCGTGTACTCGATGAGACCCTTCTTCTGCAGAACACCCGCGGCCAGGCTCACGGTAGGCCTGTCCGTCCCTAGCATGGTTGCGAGGAAATCATGCGTGATGGGTAGCGCCCCTGAATCCACTCTGTCCTGAGTCATCAGCAACCACCGCGCCAAGCGCTGCTTAATATCGTGCAGCCGGTTACACGCGGCTGTTTGTGCAACCTGCATACCCCGAATTGCAGCATAGCGGTTCAACAGGGCTTGCAGTTGTGGAGCGGATTCCAGCGTTCGTTGCAAAGCTCCAGCCTTGACCCGAAATCCATCCCCCGTGACCTGTATCACCGCCCGCAGCGGGCCCCTACTCAGGCCAACGACCGCCGGTGTTCCGGTAAAGCCCTCATTGCCTACTACTCCAGCTTCGGCGGTCTTTCCATCTTTCATTACGACTACAAGAGAAATCAAGCCTCGATTCGGGAAGTACGCAAACTCCAGCCTTGCACCTGCCTCGTGCAGGACTAGATGGTTTGGCAAGCGAACGTATTCCAGGTGAGGCCGAAGGGAGTTGTACTCGCTGTCGGAGATCGATAGAAGGATTTTGTTGCCGACTGGCTTTCCCGCGGCATTCGTCCGCTCGCCAGACTGCACGATTTGGAGATCCTTGCGTGCCACGAGCGAGAAACTGATAAACCTCCGGGACGCGGGGACGAACTCGCCCGCCGTAGTATTTGAAACAGAAATTTTGCTTATTCGCGCTAACCGGCGGAGTATACAGGTTCCCAACCCGAACCTTCGGTAGGGTATCTTACATTGGCGTCGATGCCGCGACCGCGAGCATCGCGCCCGGTATGTAGGATGCCCGACAGACCACCCCGATTTCGGCATGTATCTTCGTTCTCTTACGCATCTCCCGGCACCTCCGAACTGGGTGACGGTTTTCTGCTGGCAATCAGTGAGTTCGCTGCCGCAGTTACCCGGCAGGCGGTCAGATGACATTGGGACGCACCGACACATGAGCCGGAAGCTGGTATGGATTGAGCAACCCCGTTTTCAGGGTTTTGGTTGTTCAGAATGCGCTTGGATCTTCAACTCTCCCGGCTCGCCTGCTGGCAAATCTTTCGATGAGATGATGCGCAACTTTGAGTTGCAGCGCGACAAAGACTTTGCGTTGCATGTCTGCGCCGATCACCCGAGAACCAAGCCCACAAGAGCATAAGACCGCCCGCTAATTCAGGCCGCCGTCTGTCCCAGCGAGAAGGTCATGTGCCCTGCGTGAGACGGCTTCCAGTCAGATCGGTCTAGCCATTTTTGTCGCGACCAGCACTCCCAAAATTGTGGCGGTGTTGCGAACGCTTCCCGAGATCGTCATGAGCGCCTCTGATACAGGCGGATGTTGCTCCGCCAGTATCGCCAGACGCTCGCTGACGTCGTGCAACTGCTCAACTTCGTGCAGGATGGCCTCAATAGGCATAAGCGGCACCGCTTGGGACTTCGCCGTCGGGAATGGTCAAGCGTGTCCTGGCGATAACACGGTTCACGATGTCTTCCGCGTAATCCCGGTACAGAGTGTCTAACGTGCTGCGCCAACCCATCAGTTCGCCACGCGCGAACTCAGTTTCCACTCCCGCGGGGTCTCTCTGGTGCTCATCATGGAAGCTCTGCAGAAGGAATTCGCCCTGTTCTACCAGACGATTGATAGTTTCCGCGTTTTGCATCGCTAGGTGCATGATGGCCCTCCTGGCACGATCGAGTGCATCCCGTTTGGTGGTACGAGAGGGCGGAAGCAACTCCGCCTCCTCGTGCCCAACAAACTCAGCGTGTCTTCTACGCTGCCACGAGTTCACGCTTTTGGAAGGTCGAGGTGACAACGTCAGAGGTGTGAACCTGGGGCGTACCCTCGATAAATCTTGCCAGCGTCTTCAACACTTGCGGATAGGTATTGGTGTTGTAAGCGTCGGCATCGTTCTTGTTTTCCCACAGACTGATCGCGGTCACATCAACACCGCCAGGACCGGCGAAGGTGATTTCATCCTTAAAGCCATTCTGTCTACGAAGTAAAGGCAGGACGTCTTTCTCAAATGCTCGCGTGTAATCGGACAACATATTCGATTTCAGATGGATAGAGACATGACGTGCAAACATAGGCAACCTCCTTAGGGTTGGGGTTGCTAAGAGAGACGACTTCAGATGGGCTGACTTAGTTCAGGGAACCTGAAATGAGGAGAAGGTGGTAAC
>DAIUEW010000028.1:0-68861 GCA_036844925.1 Candidatus Sulfotelmatobacter sp. | reverse complement strand
ATTGTTGTTCTCCTTTTTGAAATCGAATTCTGTTCTCCTGAATATGAGCTAGCTCATCGTCCACGGTTTCCTCCAAAGTGCGCAGGGACGATCACCGCCGTTGGTGTGGGTTATGGCTGCGGGAATCCGAACATCAACCACGACTGATTGGCTACCCAATGCGGGTATAGCTCCGTCATCTGATCAAACATCTCCTGGTCGGACGTCGCGGTTTTCTGTACCCGATCGAAGTCCTGTAGGTAACGCTTGGTGTCCTGGATCGCCGAGGGAGAGTCGGGCGCGCCAGGCTTCTTGTGACCGGCGACAACAATCGCCGGGTTCAGCGCCGCTAACCGGTCTAGCGCCGCGATCCAATTCTTTCGGCTCTCGGGGGTGGTGTCGCCGACGTACATGCGGCATTGGTTGTACACAACGTCGCCAGCGACGATCAGGCCGATCGATGGAACGTAGAGAGACGTCGAATCGGGACTATCGGTGCGGCCCTGCTCGATGATGCGCAATTCGTGGCCCTCGAGAGTGAACGTGTCGTGCTCATAGGGCTCAGGTGGAACCAACTTAGTGGGCACTTGCCCAGGAAACAACCGGCGGGCTAACCGCTCCACCGTGGGAGTGAAAGACATCTGCATGGCGTTCACCGTCTTGGGCGTTGCTATCGCCCGAGCGCCCGGGAAACGGTCGAGCAGAATGCTCAGACCGTAGAAGTGGTCGAAATGGGCGTGGGTTATATAGATGGTCTCCAGGTTGCGGTTATGCAGAGCGACCCAATCCGCGAGAGCCTCGGCCTCGGCCACCGTCCCCATTGCGTCCACCAGCACCGCGTCGTACTCGCCGAAGATTAAAGTCGACGTGATCGGGTCAAAGCCGAGCGCCTCGCCGAAGGGCTTTGGCCGCTCGCCGACCATAGCCTTTCCCGGGGCGGTAAAAATGTTCACACCAAGCGTGTTCGACGCGACAGGCGCAGCCGCGCGCGAAGCCCCTTTCAGTCCATTTGTGCCGTCCATTTGGTGCTCCTTTCGAAGTCAAAGCGAGTGACTGTTCTAGGTGAGATTGGCGGAAGCGTGACGACGAATCTATTGGACCAACGTATCGACCGATACCAAAGTATCGGTTAAGATTATGCTCGATTTACCATCCTGATTGGAAATCAATTTGGCCTTTCAATTTCTTCAGTCTGTCTTTTCCGTTCTGATTCGCGGGATCGAGACGGCCCCTCGGTATCGCGGGCGCCTCGAGATTATGTGTCCATCCGTTCGACCCATTGAGCGCGCCATGCCGGAGCCGCGAATGGATCCGCAAAGTACTGTGTTTCCCGCGCAACCTTGTCGCCCCTGAACTCCATGATGCTCACGGTGTAGGACGGCTTGCCGTCATATGTCAGGATGAATTCGGTGATCCAAAGATCACCGCCGCCAATGATTCGTCGGACAGCAAACCGCTTTTTGCTCGGCTGACTAGCGCGTTGGTTCTGTATGTTGCGTCGACCGCGGGTTCGCTCGCCTGACTGCGGGTAGTCCAGCACCGCGTCCTCGTGATAGATGCGGTGCTCCGTCTCAAAATCGTTGGCATCGGACGCCGCCCAATGCTGGTCCAGTGCCGCACGGATCTCTTGATCTCGCACTCCAGAATACTGCCCCTTTTTTTGTTGATCGTTCATCTTGAGCCTTCAACTTGACAGGAAGCTAAATGCTTTAGCGGAATCGGAGTGTACGACCCGTCAAGTCGCGCTGTTTCTTCGATCACCCCAGAATCTACCGCGTCGAAGCGCCTAACTCCTGATTAGTCGGATTATCGGGCAAATACTAGGCTAGCACTTTCTCCCCAAATCACTGCTACCCAGCAGCACAATCCGGACCAACCGCTTCCGAACCACCTCTTGTCCCTCCCTCGGCGATGTCCTGTGATGATTACTCCCTAATCACGATGAAGGGCACGAGACGGAAAAAAATATGATGAGTAAACGGAACCCAAAGATCAGCCAACGAAGTCTTGGACTGGTGGCCCCTCGATCCATTGCGGCACTTTGTCATTGCCATCCATGCACCCGTCGCTCCTTATCGAGTGGCACAATGGTATCCAGCACTTCCTTCAAAATCATGCGATAGGGATAGCTCCTCTGAATTGTGATAAAGGGACTTTCGGCCAACTGTCGCAAACAGGCGTTAGCACTCGTTGACCCGTCGATGAGTGTAACGGCGATGTTACGCCAACCATACTGTCAGCGGCTTTGGAATAGCTCGCTTTACTTGCGACAGTTCGGAGAATTTGGCAAGAACTACATCGAAATGGGCAAGAGAACGAAGGTTCGGGAAAGGTAAACTCAGACAGTAGATGAAGGCAGACGGAATTCGCGGTCTGGGAGAAACAATGCAAAAGCGCAAACTTGGAAAAAGCAACCTGGAAGTATCCGCGATAGGATTTGGCTGCATGGGAATGAGTTGGTCCTACGGGCCACCCAAAGACAAGCAGGAGATGATTTCTCTGCTCCATGCGGCCGTGGAGCGAGGAGTCACATTCTTCGACACCGCTGAGGTGTACGGTCCGCTCCTGAACGAGGAGCTGGTAGGTGAAGCGCTCGCTCCATTTCGCGGGAAAGTCGTAATCGCGACGAAGTTCGGGTGGGAGTCCGACCCCAGCGATGGGGGCAAGTGGAGCTCTCTCAATAGCCGGCCAGAGCACATCAAGCAGGTGGCAGAGGGGTCGCTCAAGCGCCTGAGAGTCGATGCCCTCGATCTGTTTTATCAACATCGTGTCGACTTGAACGTTCCGATCGAAGATGTTGCGGGTGCTGTAAAGGAGCTGATTCAGGAAGGCAAGGTGAAACACTTTGGTCTCTCTGAGGCGAGCGCACAGACAATCCGCCGCGCCCACGCGGTTCAGCCAGTCACAGCGCTTCAGAGCGAATACTCGCTGTTCTGGCGAGAGCCCGAAGAGACAGTGATACCCACGCTCGAAGAGCTTGGGATTGGCTTTGTTCCGTTTAGCCCACTTGGCAAGGGGTTCCTGACAGGCAAGATCGATGCAAGTACGAAGTTCGACAGCACGGACTTCCGCAGCAGCGTGCCGAGGTTCACCCCGGAGAATCGCAAGGCGAACCAGGCCTTGGTTGATTTGGTGAGTTCTTTCGCAGAACGGAAGAAGGTGACTCCTGCACAAATCGCGCTCGCCTGGCTACTGGCGAAAAAGCTGTGGATCGTTCCGATCCCGGGCACAACGAAGCTGGCTCGACTGGAAGAGAATCTAGGAGCGGTGAATGTTGAACTAACCCCCGAGGATGTGCGCGCCCTCGAAGACGCTTCCTCAAAGATCAAACTGGAAGGGGCTCGTTACCCGAAGTTCCACGAACAACTGGTAGGCCGGTGAACGGCAATCGGAGGGAGAACCCAAAAATGAAAGTCTTCTATTATTACGGCGCGTTAGCTGCTGTTGTGGCAATTGCCGGTTTTGTTCACGCTCAATCTGCAAAGAACCAGGTAGCAAGCCATGACTCAGCAAGGGAGAAACTGATCGGAGCGTGGCGTCTGGTCTCGCTGGAAGGGCCCGGGGCAGATAGGAAAATCAGCCGCATCACCGATCTGAAGGGCATGCTGGTCTACACGCGTGATGGCCACATGTCGGTTCAGCTTATGTACCCGAAGTCGGCATCTGGACTATCGAATGATTACGTAAAGAACGGATACGAGGCTTCCTTCGGTAGCTATGACGTGGATGAAGAGGCGCATACGGTAACACATCGCGTGGAGGGATCGATCACACAGGGACTGGTGAGGAAGGACCTTCCGCGCATCTACCAGTTCTCTGAGGGGCGCCTGATCATCAAAGCGACTCGCCCAGCCGAACACTGGTCAGTTACGTGGGAACACTACTGACCACTCTGGAAATGCCGTTCCCTTCCACAAGAAGAACTGGTGGCGCTTGGGAATTCCTTGCGACGAGATGGCTGCAAACACAACGATTGTAACCAGGCCTTTGCGCTCATCGACCCGTCAATGCATCTGACTCAAACGAGCGGGGGAATCCATCGAGGCAGCATTACCAGCCACGTGCTATGATCAACCGCCACAGGGCAAGCTCGATAAATCTAGCAGCACAAATCCGAAACACAGAATGGAGCACAAATTCAATGAAGAGATCACTGGTGTGGTGTGTCGCGGTATTGCTGTCGCTGATGGTCGCGGCCCAAGCTCAAGACAAGATGGGCGGTGGAACCGAGCAGGCGGTTGCCGGACTCGAGCAAAAATGGGTTGACGCCGCCAAGGCGAACAATACGGATATGCTCGCTCCCCTTCTGGCTGACAAGTTCATCAACACCGACAGCAGCGGAAAGGTGACTAGCAAAGCCGAGACGCTCGCAAATACTAAGGCGTCAAAGTGGGAGAAAAACGAGATCAGCAATGTGAAGGTAACCGTATTCGGGAAAACGGCCATTGCAAGCGGAGACTGGGTCGGCAAAGGGACGGACGCAAATGGGAAGACAGTCGATGCCCACGAGCGCTGGACGGATACTTGGATCGAGATGTCCGGTGGAAAATGGCAATGCGTCGCCAGCCACGGCTCTACGATCAAAATGTAGGGAACACAAGAAGCCATTGGCTCACTAGCGACCGCCGCCCGGGTTTCGGGCGGCTTTCTTTTGCATCACGCCGAAGGCGGTTGCACGGTAACTTCTGATAACACCATAGCGCTCATTGAGGGATTCTGAGTGTTAAAGGCGATTACACTCATTCACGCGATCTTACCGCCCATCCAGCAAGCGGTTTGAGATGGGGGCGTAGGCGTCGATGCGGCGATCTCGTAGGAAGGGCCAGTTGCGGCGGATGTCCTCGAGAGCTTTCAGATCCACCTCGCCCACCAGAATTTCTTCTCGGTCATGGGACGCCTCGGCCACGACGCGGCCAAACGGGTCGCAAAAAAATGATCCTCCCCAGAACTCCAACCCTTGTCCCGGAGCCGATTTTCCGCGAATGTTCCCCGTCTCGAATCCGACGCGATTTACCACCGCCACATAAACGCCGTTGGCAATGGCGTGGGCACGCTGAATAGTCCGCCAGGCGTCATGCTGCGCCACTCCGAACTCGGCCTTCTCCGCCGGATGCCAGCCGATCGCGGTGGGATAAAAAAGAATGCTTGCGCCCTGCAACGCCGTAAGCCGCGCCCCTTCGGGAAACCATTGATCCCAGCACACCAGCGTTCCCAACCGGCCGACGCCAGTATCGAGCGCGCGAAATCCGAGATCGCCGGGAGTGAAATAAAACTTTTCGTAATACAGCGGGTCGTCGGGGATGTGCATCTTGCGGTAGAGCCCGGCGAGCGACCCGTTGGAATCAAAAATCGCAGCGGTGTTGTGATAGATTCCAGCCGCGCGCTTCTCAAACAACGACGCAATCAGCACCACCCCGTGCTGTTTCGCGGCAGCCGCAAGTTTTTCGCTGGAAGGGCCCGGAATCGTTTCAGCCAGGTCGAATAAGGATTGATCTTCGCGCTGGCAGAAATATTGCGTCTGAAAAAGTTCGGGCAGGCAGACCACTTGCGCGCCGCGTCCGGCAGCATCGGCCACGCGCTCCAGCGCTTTCTGTAGATTTTGGTCCGGCTCCGGGCCGCATGACATCTGCACCAGCGCCACACGAAATTTATCAGGGGGCACGCAGCACTCCTCCGACGATCAATATAGCATTCGAGAACGCCCACCATTCGTTAGCCAAGGATTGGGAAGCATTGAGATGGCGACGAGCATCTACATTGATTGAAAACTCTAAGCTTGGGCCGGTGATCAAATGTCGACCTGCAAGAACGGACTAGTCATCATCTTTGATATGGACGGAGTGCTCATCGACTCCGAGCCTGCGCATAAGCTCGCGAAGGAGAGGGCATTCGCCCGCTTTGGAATCACGCTCCCCGGGCAGGTCTACGAACAATACAAAGGGCGCCCCGATGAGACAGTGATGAAAGAGGTAGCTTCTT
The DNA here is from genome assembly GCA_036844925.1 of Candidatus Sulfotelmatobacter sp. GTDB lineage: Bacteria > Acidobacteriota > Terriglobia > Terriglobales > Acidobacteriaceae > Sulfotelmatobacter. Next base: position 62,903 of record DAIUEW010000028.1, on the reverse strand, counting down.
CCATTAAAGGCATGAACATCGATGTTCAGGAGCTGCTTCGCTATAAGCACCTGGAATTTGAGAAACTCGAACATCTCGCAAGGCCCGTTCCCGGGGCTAAAGAGTTCGTGAATTGGGCTCAAAGCAAGTTTCGAGTTGCGCTGGCAACCTCGGCGACACCCAGAAACAGGGAGGCAGCTCTCGTCTTGCTGGGCCTCGGGGACAGTTTCGATTTCATCGTGGATGCCTCCGGATTCTCGCGTCCCAAGCCTGACCCGGAGGCTTTCCAGAAGGCGATGCGAGGCCTGGGAGCCGATCCGGCAGAGTGCTTCGTGATCGAAGACTCTCTCCACGGAGTGGTAGCTGGGAAAGCGGCGGGTTGCCGTGTCGTCGGAATCACCACTTCTTTTTCAGAGACCTTGCTCCTGGCGAACGGCGCAGACCACGTCGTGCGCACTTTCCCGGAGCTCCGAAGTTTTTTGGAACGGGCTTTGAAGCCTGATAGTAGTAGTCAGTGATCGACAAAACGGCGGTCGACGGCAGCCTGCCTTGTTATGTGTCTAACGTCAGGAGCGAGGCCGCTGCGTGGCATCCTTTCACACTCTTCCTGTAAAGTAATTGGTCGGGTGATTTCCGAGTCGAGTTGGGGAGGGTCATCGTGAAATCGGGCAATCATAGTGCGGGGCATTCTGAGGGAAGGTCTCATGGCAGCGTGGGCCACGCCGGTGAGGGCAAGGACCGCCGACTACACAATCCGATTGAAGACCGTCTGATTCCGCTGGAGCCGCTCGATCTCACCAAGGTGAAGTCGATCGACGATCTGGTGCGAGCCATGTCGAAGACGGCTTTCACCGGACGGCAGCTGGGTGAGGCCGCCGACGTGCTCGAGGCGATGGCGCGCGACGAAGAGTGCTTCGTGGTGATGACGCTGTCGGGCGCGATGACCGTGGCCAAGCAGGGGCTCGTCGTGACCGAGTTGATTGATCGCGCCATCGTGAACGCCGTAGTCTCAACCGGCGCGCTGATGGCTCACGGGCTGGTTGAAGCGACGGGCCGTGCGCACTTCCGCTACAACCCCGACGTGCCGGACGAGGAACTCTACGAGCAAGGTTACAACCGCGTCTACGACACGCTTGAGCCCGAGCAGAACCTGGACGACGTGGAAGAAGTGATGTCGGCCGTGCTCGAGGGCTGGGACCACAACGAAACCATGTGCTCCTACAAGTTGAACCATGCGATCGGGGCGTACCTGGCGAAGAACGCGAATAGTAAAGATCAGCGGGGAATTCTGAAGTCGGCGCACGAGATGGGCGTTCCGGTCTTCGTTCCCGCCTTCAGCGATTCAGAGCTGGGATTGGACACGGCGCTAAACAACCGCCTGCGGGAATCGACCGGGAGGCACAAAATACGCTTCGATCCCTTCGAAGATCTGGAGCACTTTGCAGCAACGCTGCTACGGCAGAAGAAGCTGGGAATTATCACCATCGGCGGCGGTGTGCCGCGCAACTGGTCGCAGCAGTTTGGTCCCTTCTGCGAATTGCGGCACCGCCGCCTCGGCGAGAATGTTCCATTGAAGCGCTATCACTATGGCCTGCGAATTTGTCCCGAGCCCGTCTACTGGGGTGGATTGTCGGGCAGTCCCTACAGCGAGGCTATCTCCTGGGGCAAGTTCGTCCCTCCGGCTGAAGGCGGAAAATTTGGCGAAGTATTTGTGGACGCCACCGTCGGGTTACCGTTGATCGTCGCGGCAGTATTCGAACGGCTGGATAAGAAGGGAAGCAAGGCTGGCAAGGCAAGAAACGCGGTGGCCAGGAAGTAGCTGTTTTGAAGGCGACCGAAACGAGTCGACAGAACTTGGATCCGTGGTCTTAGCTTTGAAAGTCTTGCTTTGAAAGGGCGCGAGTTCCAGTCGCGCCATAGAGCCAAACAAATATCAACAGCGGCTTCAGCCGCTTCGCTACGCTCCCGCCCCCGAGGCGGACGAATCGGGCGCAGCAAATCGCTGATCCCCTGTACTCTCTAAGTGACCCGACGAACTGCTCTCCGCCCGCGTCCTGCGATACAACGGGGCCAAAATACTCTTACCCAACACTTCGGACTCCGCCTGCACCCAGTCCTGCAGGGCCAAGCCTTCGGTCTGTCCCCGCTTATCGTAGAGCTTCTGCGCGTGCAGCCGGATCTTTCTTTCCAGCAATTCGGTCATCAGTGCTTGCTGCTTTTTCCTACGGGTATCGTTATCCAAAACCACTCCTCTTACCTGAATAGGCATTTTTTCTACAGTTCTATGATACGGGAAGGCTGTTAACGGAAGATTACATTTGGGAGGGCATGGGGGGTTACTAAAGTATTATGATATCACGTCGGGTGATTCAGCAGCCCTTAATTCAGCAGCGGGTAGTGGACTGTTCAAAACAGGCCACGCGCCCTGAGCTGGGTGACCGCCGTCACTGCTGGGCGATTGCTTTTGCCGCGACAATGATTGAAGACGGGAGGCTACTCGAACCACGAGAGTGTCACCAGATGAGCCTCAAATCAAAGCTGGCTCTTCGTTTCTTGCTTGGGTTAGTCGTGTTCGGCGCTCTGCTGTTCATTCCCGCTGGTTCCTTGAGGTTTTGGCAGGGCTGGGCGTATCTAGTGGTTTGGTTTGTCCCAACGCTATTCGCTTTTGGTTATTTCTGTAAGCACGATCCACAACTGATCGAGCGCAGGCTGCGGAGGAAGGAAAAAGTGCACGAACAGAAGCTAATCATGAGGTTCGCGTTCGTGACTTGGTTGATCGGCTATTTGCTCCCCGGTCTCGACCACCGATTTGGCTGGTCTCACTTGCCCCTGTGGTTGACGATTCTTTCGCAGGCATTCGTTCTTGGCGGCTGGCTGATGGTGTTTTGGGTCTTGAAGGCGAACAGTTTCGCTGCCGCCACCATTCGAGTCGAGCCCGACCAAAAAGTGATTTCGAGCGGGCCTTATCGCATCATCCGCCATCCTATGTATTTGGGTGTCAGCGTGATGTTTTTGTTCGCGCCTTTGGCGCTCGGTTCGTACTTCGCCCTACCTGTCTTTGCCCTCTTCATCCCCATCATCATTCTTCGCCTGCTCAATGAAGAAAAGGTGCTGCGCCAGGAGCTACCCGGCTATACCGAATACTGCCTGAACACGCGCTTCCGGCTGGTTCCCCACTTCTGGTAGGCCCACGCCACGGTATCATGGGCTAAAGCCCGCGTCCTTATTGGCTTTCAGTGGCACGACTGAAGTCGTGCCCTTCCCGATCCCATCCCGATCCAGTGTCAAGTCTCGCTCTGCCTGACTGGACAGCCGAGGCGGCTGTCCCCACACGAGCATGGGAACTCGCTCTAATCGAAAATCAGCACCGCCGAAGCAATCACAGTTGTCCACAAACCGCGTTTGTCCCCGACGGCAGACTGCGTCACATTCGCGGTGCGGACAATCTTGTTCGACAGCCGGTAAATCTGCTTCTTCTCATCCCACGAACGGTCGGGATCGAACTCAACATTCAGCGTCGTAGCCAGCATCTCGGCGGCTAACTCTTCGGCGTATTCTCCGGCGGCGTCTTCGGTCTCACCAAAAGAGTGATGTTCGCTCAGATATCCGTAGGTGTTCTTGTCGGCAGGAATGGCTACGCCGATCGAGGAGGCGAGAAGCCGGTGCGCTTCGTGCGTCGAGTTCTCAGCCACCACGGCAAAGACGACTTCACCGGGACTAAGATACTTCACGCCTTCCTTCCGGGCCAGCATCTTGCAATTCGGAGGAAAGATAGACGAGACCCGAACCAGGTTCTGGGCGGCGATTCCCGCGTCGCGCAAAGCCAATTCGAACGAGGTTAACCGTTCGCGGTGTTTCCCGACTCCTTTGGTGAAGAAAATCCGCTTGGGAACCATGTCTTTGCCCAATGCTGTAGCCTCCGGCACGAAAAAATGACACAGGGAATGCACAATCTAACACAATGCTTTGTAAAGGAAATATGAATTTCTCGCCGGAGTAGTGCCCTAATTATCAGACGGGGTTCCTCAGCGGCCATTCTGAGCGATATAAAGCTTTGCTTGATTTACGGCAAAGTTCAACCCCGTTAAGCGGGGGGTTGGTAAGAGACTCGCGGAGGATGCAGATTACTTCGAGACTCCGGAACCACACTACGAAACCAGGCAAGCACGGGCGCAAAAGAAATAATGAACAAAAATGGCGGGCCGCCGCTGGCGCGGGACCCGCCACTGTGCCCGGATTTCTTCAGGGGGAGGGCCCGGGCAAAACCCATGACACTCTACCACAACAACAGTAGTCGTCAACAAGAAAGGCACCGCTTTCCGGTTTTTCGAACAAAAGACCTCGGGTCACTTCGCGGCAACCGCGCTGACTTGGATCGTGTCGCCGTTCAAAACGCCGGTAACCGTAGCGAGTTTCCCTGCTTGCTTGTCCAGCGTCGCCAGAGCCGCCTGATCGGTCGTATCCAGAATATAAGTCTTCTCACCCACTACCAGGGCGAACTTGGAGCCTTTCCCCACGCAGGTGCGAGTGCACTCTGCCGGCGTCCCCTCCATGTGCTGTCTGCCACACATGGCATCCCCAACTTCTCCGGTGAAGACCTGTTTGTGGTCAGCTAGGGCGTGCAGACTAGAACTAAAAGCAAAACAGACAGCCGCCGAGAAAATAATCCCAACTGTAGTTTTGAACCACCATGATTTAAACCAGCATGACTTGAACCAGCATGATTTTCGTTTCATTCCGTATTCTCCTGCACGACAGAGTGGCTCTAGTTTATTCCCGAAGGGCAATGGCGGAACAAAAAGCGGCTAAAGTTCCGGATCCCGAAAACAGTCGCTCGGGATGTTCTGAGTGCACCCGATCACTCTAGCGCGGCGCTTTGGCCGTATATTGAATATCCACATCCACAGTTTTATCGCGGGCGAGGGCGGTCACGTGAGTGGAAACCTCCCAGTCAAGGCTGGCTGGAAGCAGCTTTCGGGCCAGCGGTAGAAACTGCTGCAGGTAGCCGGCATCGTACACTTCGCCGGGGCGGATCTTCCACGCGGCGCGCAGCCGAGCCGTCAGATTATTGTCGATGCCGCGAAACTCAAGCTCTCCCATGTGGAATACGGAATCCTCGTTCACGACCAGGTGGTAAGCCACAGTTCCCGCAACATCATCGAATTCAGCATTGACTTTGACGCTGGCGAGAATGTATCCGCGCGAACCGTAGAGCTCCTGGACAGTGTGCAGGTCGTCCGTCAGTTGAACTGTGTTCGCAATTTGCCCTGCCTTAGCATGAAGCAGCGGCTGAAGTTCGTCAGTCGGAATCGCCTTGTTGCCCGACCAGTCCCATGCCGCCACCTTGTACTGCAGACCGGGAGTGACTGGGAAAGTAATGTCCACAAAAGTTGGCGGCTGTTTATCGCTGGATTCCGAAGGCTCCGGCTTGACCACCTTGGGCTGCGCCGCAGCACATGACGCCTTGAGATATCCATGCTCACGAAAAATAGGCAGCACCGAGTGTTCGATAAAGGAATTCATGTACTCGCGAGAATATTCACGATCGACCAATTTTCCCCCGGCGGCTTCTAGCAGGGGCAGTTCGGTCGCACTCGCACCGGGGAACTCAGAATGCCGGATGCGAATGCTCACTCCGGCGACGTTGTATTCAATCGACTCGAGTTGTCCGGTCTTGCCGTTGCTGCGCAAGTATTCGACATGGCCAGCAATTGCGTTTTCGACCAGCATCGCCTGCAAAACGTCGGAGACTTGATCGATTAAACGCCCGCTGGTCGGCAATTCGCCCTTAAAAAGGGGAATGCGCTCGTGAATCCGGTGGAGCAAATCTTCATCCGTGAACCAAACGAAGTCAGCAAAGTGCGCCGGAACAAATTTATCGGCGTCGTTGACCTGAAATTCGAGCTTTGTTCCGGCCGCTGAATAGGAGAATGTGTAAGTAATGCTGCTGAACGCTCCGCTCTCTCCAAGCTGACGTGCGGCCTTCTTCAAATCTTCTTCGTGCGCGACGGTGCCCACCGGCAATCCACTGGCCGCTGCGACTTCATCCGAAGTAAAGTGTTTGCTGCCGGTCACCTTGACCGCGATGAGCTTGTGGGCGGTGGCTGGCATGGTGCGATTGCTGGCGCCAGAGGGCGATGTCTGGGCAACGGCCGGAAGGCAGAGCACGCAGCGAAACAGAAAGAAGCTCAGAACGAACGTGAAAAATCCTGGGAGGCGTGTCTTCATCTACTTCGGTCTGGACGCCCTTCCATCGCTGGATTTGTGATTCTTGGCAATCTCGATGAAAGCGAGCGCGGCGCGGCTCAACGCCTTGTCTTTGCGGAACACCAGTGCTAAATCCCGCCGCAGTAGCGCGTCGGCCATGGGAATTGCCACCAGGACGCCGGCACGAACATCCTCCTGAACGTTGGAACGGGCGATAAAGCCCACTCCCACGCCAGCCGCCACAAAGCGCTTCAGAAGCTCACTGGAATCCAGTTCCATGCTGTAATTTGGTTTCAGCCGCCGGTCGCGAAACAATTCATCGAGCGCGTCGCGGGTATGCCCTGCCTTCGGAAGAACCAGCGGATACTTCGCCAAGTCCCCCACCAGAGCTGACTTCATCTTCCCCAGCGCGTGCTCCGGCGGGGCAATGATCACCAGTTCATCCTGATGGATGAGCACAACTGTGAGCCGGTTGTCTTTTACAGGAAGCGAAACCACCCCAAAATCGACAGAATTATCCGTCACCGATTCGAGAACCCTGGCATAGTCGGCACGTTTGATGTTGACCGAGACATCCGGATACCGCTTCTTAAAGTCGGCAAAGACCTCGGGAAGAATATGCAGGCATGTGCCTTCATTCGCGCCCACGGTGATTGCGCCGCGGGGAACATGTTCCATCTCGGCCAGGGAAGTAAGCATGGCCTTACGCGCGTCGAGCGTCTCCTGCGTGTATTTCTGAAAGGCCTTGCCCGCCGCGGTCAAACAGACCTTGCCGCCGGAGCGGTCAAAGAGTTTGGCGCCGACTTCGTCCTCGAGGGCACGAATCTGGGAAGAGATCGCGGGCTGGGTGCGGAAACGCTTCTCCGCCGCGCGCGAAAACGAGGCATGGCGCGCTACTTCGAGAAACGTTTGCAGTTGGTCGAAGTCCATGGGGCGGTGAAGCAGTTGCCAGCGGCCAGTTGCCAGTTGCGAGTCGCGAGTAAGACTGGAGCGCAATCTGAAGACCACGCAATACTCGTCTTTGGCCGCCCTGCGAACCGAATTGTAGCAGGGCGGCTGGCTGCCTACGGGTGACAGCAAGATCAAGGGCTGGCTTAGGGCGAGAATTCTCTTCGGACCGAATTGGTTGTCAACCGAAAACAGGCAAGCCTCCAGCGTGCCAGAAGCGGACCCGCGGAACAATTTCCGGTTTGCTCCCATACAGTTCTCACTGAGTGCAATCGCTGTTTTCGACAGTCAGCCAGCGCGTATAATCATCCCTACCGTGACAAGGTGGCGAATCAGTGGGGGCGATACAGCTTCAGACCTTAAGAATCGCGTAGAGGAGCGATTCGGGGTTTTTCCTAATTTCTTCCGCCTCGCACCTGAGGCTCCCGACATCGTTGAACAACTCTGGGGATTTGCACAAGCGGCCTACCTCGATAATCCCCTACCCTCCGTTTTTAAGGAGCGTCTTTTCGTCCACCTGTCACGTTTTTGCGCAGTCCGTTACTGCATCGCTCGTCATGCCGGGTTCCTAGTGGGACTCGGCCGTCCCGCTGGAGATTCGACTGTGGGTACACAAAGTGTCACAGATGTCGTTAAACTCCTTCGACGGCCCTTTCCACGTGGACAGGAACTTCAATCTCGTCTATCGCTGTGTGCATCCTGCCCCGCGCCCATTGTCGAAATGCCAACGGCGAACTCGCAGATGGAAGATGCCATCTTTGTGTTGGCAGGGCACGTGTTTTTGAAGACTTCTGACTATTTGCTGTGTCTTGACGCACTAACGCGGCTGTTTGGGCCGGCTCGCCTTCAATACTTGCTCTTGTTCTTAGCGTTTGTCAGGGTAGCGCACTATTGGACTGAAACACATCCTGAGATTGCCTTTGAAGAGGACATCAACAAACTTCTGGCAACGCATGAGGCACTGGCGGATTGCATCCTCAATGGTCCGGAGGCCAGGGACACCATTACCCAATCCCTCTTAGATGAGTTGCCAGCCTTGCGGCTCCAAGCGGATAAAGCTATTGGCTTGCTCGCCGCAATCGTGGACTCATCTGATGACGCCATCGTCAGCAAAACGCTGGAAGGCATCATAACCAGTTGGAACGCGAGTGCCGAGCGGTTGTTTGGCTACCCCGCAAGCGAAGCGGTAGGCCAACATATTTCGTTGATCATCCCAGTCAATCGTAGGGACGAAGAAACGGTCATTATCGAACGAATCAAGCAAGGCAAACGAATCGAACACTTCGACACCGTTCGCATTCGCAAGGACAAGACACCGCTCGATATTTCGCTCACAATTTCGCCTGTTCGGGACGCCAGCGGAAAGATTATCGGAGCGTCGAAAATAGCTCGGGACATCACGCAACGTAAACAGATTGAGCGAGAGTTGCGTGACAGCGAGGAACGCTACCGAATATTGGCGGATGCACTCGACACCCAAGTGCAGTTCCGTACCCGCGACCTTGAGAGAAGAAACTCGGAATTGCGTGAGCTTTCGGGGCGGCTCTTGGAGTCTCAGGATGCCGAGCGGCGGCACATCGCACGGGAACTGCACGATAGCGCCGGACAAACATTGACCGCGCTCGACTTGCAGCTTGCACAAATCAGCGAAGACGCAAAGAGAGATCCTGCTCTTGCCAAAGACGTGCAGTACGCCGAAGAGTTGGTCCAGCACTTGGCGCGAGAACTACGCACAACCTCCTATCTTCTACATCCACCGCTGTTGGATGAAACCGGTATTTCGTCCGCACTGAGTTGGTACGTGCAAGGTCTTGCGGAACGCAGCAGTCTAGCGATTGACCTGAAGGTTTCCGAGAACTTTGAAAGACTTCCGCCCGAAATGGAACTCGTCATATTCCGCCTTGTGCAGGAATGCATGACAAACATTCATCGGCACTCGGGTAGCAAGAGCGCACTGATTAGAGTCGAGCGCGAAAAAGACTCTGTCCAAATAAGGGTTGAAGACCAAGGAAGGGGAATGTCCCCGGAACGCCTAGCTGCGATTCAGTCACAGGGCACGGGAGTGGGAATCAGAGGAATGCGTGAGCGCGTGCGCCATTTTCAAGGCGATTTGACTATTGAATCCGATGATTCCGGCACTAAAATTTACGCCACTCTCCCCTTGCAGAGGCCGCTGTCAACGCACAAGAGCAACACGCAGCAAAATGTAGCATAAAACCTAATGCCATCTCGGGCGCGGAAAGAATGGTAACTGTTGGAAAATCCCGATCTTACTCATCGACCCCGGTAAGGTGTCCGCAGCACGTAAGCTATCCAGATACGGGCTTCAAGGAAGTTGGCCGACTCGCTACTGCTTCAGCTGCTTCTCAATGGCCGCGATCACTTCTTTCGAATCCGGCGTTACCTCCGGCTCGAAGCGCTGCACGACATTTCCGTTGCGGTCCACCAGAAACTTGGTGAAGTTCCATTTGATCTCTCCACGAATGCCCGCTGCGGTGTCCGCGGTCAGGTAGGCATAGAGCGGAGCTTGATCCGCTCCCTTGACGGAAATCTTCGAGTACATGGGGAAGGTCACGCTGTACTTGCGAGTGCAGAAGGTCTTGATCTCCTCGTTCGTGCCCGGCTCCTGCGCCCCGAAATTGTTAGCCGGAAAGCCAAGGATGACGAAACCCTGGTCCTTATATTTCCCGTACGTCGCTTCGAGAGCGCTGTATTGCGGCGTGTAGCCACACTGGCTGGCCACGTTGACCAGCAAAACGACCTTGCCCTTGTAGTTGGCGAGCGGCGCCGGCTGTCCATCAATGGAATTCAGCGTGAAAGTGTAGATTCCTGACGCAGCAAATAGAGATCCAGCCACCATGAGTAACGCTCCGAACAGAAGATAAGCACGAGCCGCAAAGAGAAATCGGACACACGAAGATCTCATTGATCACTCCTCTCGTTCACTCCTCACAAGTTAGCGTGCATGGGACGCTCCCAACTGGACGGGTTGGGATCGCCGGAGTTGAAGATACCCGGGCTCGCCTGAATTTCGCAAGCTCGCATTTGTAAAAGGCTTGTCTTTTCGCCGCGACAACCAATAGCTTGGCGCTAAGAGTGCACCTGCCGCCGCCGTTTTCAGGGCTGTTTATCGATTCCGTTCTTAGATCGCCGTGCTAAACGTCGTCTGTTTGACGACTCTCTCCACAATCTTGAGAGTCTTGGCCGTCTCTGACGGACGGGAAGTGGTCTGATTCGCCTCCGTCAGCCCGGTCTCGACCGCATCTAAAGCCAGACAGGATCGTTCCAGAATGATGGAAAGATATTTCTGAGCGATAGGGCGATCCGCGGGATGAATCAGCTCCCACCAGCGGCGAATGGATTCCTGTACCTCGGCTTCGGTTTTTTCACCGACAACCAAGGCATCGATCAATCGGTAGACCTTACTCTTGACGGCTTGATAAGAGACGGAAACTTCCTGGGGCATGGGGGTTGGGGCTCTCTGCTCCACAGAATGAGCAATCCGCCAGCCAAACGGTAGGTCCTTGACTCGTAAGTCCTTGCGCTTCTATAGACTTTGTCATTAATTCCACGAATGGAATAAACCAAAATTCTGGATATGGATTCTGGAAGCAGGTGTTGCGTGTCCATTTTCGCACGGTCTCACGGTGATACGGCCATGCGGAACGCGAATCCGCTCAGACCGTCGCGCAGCTCTCTATTTGCCGAGCGGGTTACAATGTTCCGCTCCCACGCGGCGCCATTGCGGGATCGCGGAATGCAAGCCGGTGGCGCAAAGTTTCGGGTGCGGCAAAGCTTTACAGGCTCTTAGCAGTACCAATTTTCTCGGAGGCGGAATGAAAACATTGTCGTGGATTCTTGCATTTGTGGGTTGGTTCTCGATTTCGGGCGGAGCTCAGACTACGCCGCCCGCCAATACTTCAAAAGATATTGAAGCCGGGGACCGGATGTTCTTTCCTCGCGACATGTTTTGGGGATGGGCGCAATTGGACCTGGCACCCCCGCACAACGAGATTGACCCCAACCTGTGCGCCGGCAACGCCCGGCAGTACGGCGGCGCGAACGCCCCGTGCAGCATGTTTGCGCGTTACATGTTGTCTGGAATGCTCGAAGTGCGTCCCTTCGGTCGCGGCCAGTTGCGGCGATTCATGGTGTTCGGCGCGCCCTCGTTCCTATTCGGGAAAAACGTGCCACAGACACTCTACACCTGGTCGCCCGATGCAATCGGGATTGAGCACTCATGGGGTGCAGGAATCTACATCGCAAAGGGATTCGAGTTTCGCGTAACCCAGCACTTTTTGTTCGATCGACTGGGCGCACGCGACACCAACCTGGGTGTGGCCGACCTGGGCAACAACGGACCTTGGGGCCGCTACGCGACCGTAGGAGTGCGCAAGTATTTTGGGACCAGGCGATGGTGACCCAGGCGATGGTGACCCACGATCACAGTTGTTGTAGTTCGCTTCTATGCGGCGGTTGCCGGCAGCGAGGGCTTGCTTAGCCGTCGAACTAGCCAGATCACGAAAGCGATCAACAGTCCCAGGATAAGAAACGGAGACAAGAGCACCGGAACCAGCCAAATGCGACCGCCCAAAGTAGTCACATCGCCAGAAATGGTGGCTTGAGGATCCCGGCGAATCTGGCCCCCGAACACGGTCGCGTCGCCAGCTACCTTTACAGCCTGATCCAACCGAATGTCACCGCCAAACACCGTAACGTCTCCGGCGACCTGCGCCTGGTCTTCAACCACAACGTTGCCCCCAAACGCGGTTACATCGCCTGCCACCTGGCCACGGACGCGGATACTGCAGCCGAAACAGGTGAGGTCGGCGACCTCCTCCTGCGGCCCAATGCTGATGTTATGGCCGACCTGCGTATAGGTGGGAGCGTTCTTCGCGTATGCGTATGCGGCGCTTGCGACGGAGAGTAATAGCGCGAGGCCGAACAGCCTGTACGCGCTGGCAAACAGAAGCCTTAAACAGCGATGTGTGATGGAGGTCACGGCAAGCCTGGCTCCGAAAACAAGATTATGTCACAAAGCGCGAAGAACTCGATAGTTTGCGCTTCCGGCGGTGGCTCAATTTGAATTTTTCGGCCTATAGTTTGGGGTCATCCTGAGTGCAGCCGTTTTTCAGGCGGAACGAAGGATCTCCCACTGGCCGTATCTATGGGAGATCCCTCACGCGGCTGAGGTACGCCGCGTTTCGGGACGACGGCTTGGTAGGAGAATAAATTGAGACTGAGCCACTACCCGCTTCCGGCGGTAGTGTTGCACCTTGGTTGTCATTCCGAGCAAGGGTTTCTTGCGTCGCAAGAATCGCGCCTTTGGATCGCTTCCTTATCAAAGTGCACCACTGGCTCCGACCGTTCTCTATAATGGTAAGTTTCTCGGACTTATTCGAACATAATCAGGAGGCAGGCGATGGCGGGCTCTTATAACGGTGTGGCTGTACCCTCGCACGGAGGAAAGATTGGCTACACCAATGGAAAGTACGATGTACCCGACAATCCGATCGTTCCGTTTATCGAGGGCGATGGCACCGGGCGCGATATTTGGAAAGCATCTTTGCGCGTCTTCGACGCCGCCGTAGAGAAGGCCTACAAAGGCAAGCGTCGCGTCGCTTGGTACGAGGTTTTTGCCGGAGAGAAAGCCAAAGCCAGGTTTGACAACTGGCTGCCCGATGATACCGTCGATGCGATCCGCGAGTTCCGCGTCGCCATCAAAGGCCCGCTGACCACTCCCGTCGGCGGCGGCATTCGCTCGCTGAACGTGGCCCTGCGACAGATTCTCGACCTCTACTGCTGCGTGCGTCCGGTGAAGTATTACAAGGGCGTGCCGTCGCCCGTCAAAAATCCTGAGCGCATGGATGTCGTTATCTACCGCGAAAACACCGAAGACGTTTACGCCGGCATCGAATGGGAGCAGGGAACTACCGACTGCGCGCGGCTGATCGAATTCCTCAACAAGGACATGCTCAAAGGCGGCAAGAAGCAAATTCGCCTCGACTCCGGCGTCGGAATCAAGCCAATCTCTGTTACGGGAACGAAGCGCCTGGTCCGCATGGCCATTCGCTTCGCGATCGAGACCGGCCGCAAGAGCGTGACGCTGGTACACAAAGGCAACATCCAGAAGTTTACCGAGGGCGCCTTTCGCAAATGGGGATACGAACTGGCCACTGAAGAGTTTCGCGACAAAGTAGTCACTGAGCGCGAGAGCTGGATCATCGACAACAAAGACAAGAATCCAAACCTGACCATAGCTCAGAATGCTGAGTTGGTGGAGCCCGGCATGGAGTTCGCTCCTGCCGCATTCCGCCAGGCCGTCGAGCAGGAAGTGAAAGAAGTTCTCGATCGCATCTACACGACTCACGGCAAAGGCCAGTGGAAGAGGAAAATCATGGTCAACGACCGCATCGCCGATTCAATCTTCCAGCAAGTGGTCACGCGCGCCGACGAATATTCCGTGCTCGCGACTCCAAATCTGAACGGCGACTACATTTCAGACGCTTGCGCCGCGCAAGTCGGGGGCCTCGGCATCGCTCCCGGCGCCAACATCGGCGACGGCTTCGCGATCTTCGAAGCCACTCACGGCACGGCCCCGAAGTACGCGGATAAGGACGTGATCAATCCCGGCTCGGTCATGCTCTCCGGCGTAATGATGTTCCGCTTCCTGGGATGGAACGAAGCCGCTGACCTAATCGAGCAGGGCATGGAGCGCACTATCCTCCAAAAGAAAGTTACCTATGATTTTGAGCGCCTGATGGAAGGTGCAACCAAAGTAAAGACCAGCCAGTTCGCCGACTGCATCGTCGAAAACATGGGGGCCGGAGTTTTGGCTGGAGTGAGATAGAAGTTCAACCACCGAGGACACAAAGGACCACAGGGTAGTTCGAATTATCCTGTGTTCCTCTGTGACCTCTGTGGTTAAGATTTTGACTTTTATTCAAGAGGAAATCATGAGAAAAAAAGTAACGATTGTAGGCTCCGGAAATGTAGGCGCAACCGCTGCTCACTGGATCGCTTCGAAAGAACTAGCAGACGTGGTCCTGATCGATATCATCGAAGGCGTCCCCCAAGGCAAGGGCCTTGATCTGCTCGAAGCCATGCCCATCGAGAAGCGCGACTCCTACATCACCGGCACCAACGATTACAAAGACACCGCCAATTCCGACATCGTCGTCATCACCGCCGGCATTCCGCGGAAACCCGGTATGAGCCGCGACGACCTGCTCAACACCAATTTCAACATCATGAAGGCGGTGGTGGGCGAAGTGGTGAAGCATTCGCCGAACTGCATTTTGATCGTAGTTTCGAACCCGCTGGATGCCATGGCTCAGGCCGCCTACAAGCTCAGCAAGTTCCCTCGCGAGCGCGTCATCGGCATGGCCGGCGTGCTCGATTCTGCCCGCTTCCGTGCTTTCATCGCTGACGAACTGAAGGTCAGCGTAGAGAACGTCACCGCTTTCGTCCTCGGCGGCCACGGCGATACCATGGTCCCATTGCCGCGATATTCCACAGTCGCTGGCATTCCAATCACCGAATTGATTGAGAAGTCGCGCCTCGAAGCCCTGGTTCAGCGCACCCGCGACGGCGGCGCCGAAATCGTGAAATACCTGAAGACCGGCTCTGCCTACTACGCTCCGTCAGCCGCAGCGACAGAAATGGTCGAGGCAATTCTTAAAGACAAGAAAAAAATTCTCCCCTGCGCCGCATACTTGCAAGGTGAGTATGGGATCAACGGCCTTTACGTCGGCGTGCCCGTGAAGCTGGGCGCAAAGGGAATCGAGCAGATCATCGAAATCAAGCTGACCGCCGAAGAGAAGGCCGGTCTCGACAAGAGCGCTGCGGCGGTAAAGGAATTGGTGGGCGTGATTGGAGTGTAAACGGTAGACGTTCGCGACAACCGGGGAAGGGCACGACTTTGAACGTCGTGCCCTTCCCGATCCTATCCGCTCCCCGATCCCGTCCTATTCAGTTGCAAGTTCCGCCTACACCGTCTCCACCGTCACCTTCTTCACCACCACATCTTTATTCGGCCGGTCCTGCCGGTTGCGCGGGACCTCCGAAATCTTCACGACTACATCCTGCCCCTCAACAACCTCGCCAAAGATCGTGTGCTTGCCAGTCAGCCACGTCGTGGGCGCGACCGTGATGAAGAACTGCGATCCATTCGTGTTCGGGCCTGCATTCGCCATCGCCAGTAAGCCTGGCTTGTCAAGTTTGTGCGGCGAACCCTTGGTCTCATCTTCGAACTGGTAGCCGGGACCACCCATGCCCGTCCCTTGCGGATCGCCTCCCTGAATCATGAAGTCAGGGATCACCCGATGAAAAATCGTTCCATCATAAAGGCGATCCTTCGATTTCTTACGCGTCGAAGGATGCGTCCACTCGCGCTTGCCATCGGCAAGTTCCACGAAGTTGGCTACGGTCTTGGGTGCGTCCTTCTCAAATAGACGGCAAACGATGCTGCCTTCGCTGGTTTCAAATGTGGCGTAAAGTCCGGGTTGGCGGGTCATGAAGTCCTTTCAGTAATGGGTCGTTGGTTGTCGGTGGAAGAGCGGCCCTTTAGGGCCGCGTAAGCTGTTGAAAGTCGGTGGGGCTTTAGCCCCTGAGGTCTCTCAGTTGGCCGCCGGCTTCTTCGCCGGTGTCGCTGATTTCGCAGCCGCTGCCGTCGCGCCATGAGTGATGCTGATATGGACAATCTTCACTGGACGGAACGGCCGATCGTTCATCGGATCGGTCGCCATGTGCGCAATCTCTTTGACAAGTGTCACCGTCGCATCGTCACACTGGCCGAAGATGGTGTAATTTCCATTGAGGTGCGGCGTGGCAACCTCGGTGATAAAGAACTGCGAGCCGTTTGTGTTGGGACCGGAGTTGGCATAGGCGAGCCGTCCCGGTCTGTCGAACATCAGGTCGGAAGAAACCTCGTTCTTGAATTTGTATCCCGGATCGCCTGTCCCATCGCCCTTGGGATCGCCTCCCTGAATCATGAAACCGGGAATCACCCGGTGAAAAATCGTGCCGTCGTATAGCGGCACGCCATGCTTGGAAGCTCCGCTCACCGGATTCTTCCAGTCCTTGGTCCCGGTGGCGAGGCCAATAAAGTTTTCCACTCCGATCGGAGCTTTGTCGGGAAATAGCGAGCAGGTCATCTTTCCCGCCGTGGTTTCAATGATCGCGACTGGCTGGCCCGTGGCCCCCGCGTGGTGGACGGGAGCTTTCGTGGCCGGCGCTGTTTGCGTGCTCGATTGTGCCCAGACCGGCGCAGTCATAATCAGCAGAACAAAACCTGCAAAAGCACTACGCATAATTGCTCCTGTACGAAACTTCGTGCTTGATGATTACCGGCAACGTTGCATTGTACGACAGCGGCGGGCATCAATGGGGTTGGGATTGCATTTCGTGGCTGACGATTTCGACCTGGCGGAAAACGCGCAGAAGATTCCCGCCGAGAATCTTCTTGATGTCGTCGGCGCTGTATCCGCGATCCAGCAGAGCCTGCGTAATTTTCGGCAAGTCAGCCGCGGAATCGATGCCTGCGGGAGTCGCTCCAGCAACACCGTCGAAATCCGAACCCAGGCCGACATGGTCCACACCGGCAACTTTGGCAATGTGGTCCATATGGTCGATCAGCGACTTCAACGGCGGTCGGGGAACTTTCGCAGCCCACTCCCGTTCGATGCGGTCATTGTCGACAAATGTCATGGTTTTGCCATCCGCTTTTTGCTTCTCCGTGTAAGCACGCTGGGCCTCTGCGGCCTGTTTGCTGATTGGTTCGCTCTGCTTGCGATAGTCTTCATCGACAAAGCCGGAGTAGAAATTAACATCGACCACGCCGCCATTCGTGGCCACCGCCTTCAGCATGTCGTCAGTCATGTTGCGGGGAGCGTTGGTCAGCGCCCGCGCGGATGAGTGCGACGCAATAATCGGTGCTTTGCTGGTCGCGATCACATCCCAGAAAGTTTTGTCGGCCACATGCGAGATATCCACCATCATTCCGAGCCGGTTCATCTCATGCACCACTTCCTTGCCGAAATCGGTGAGGCCGTTATGATGCTGTACCTTGACATCGTTGATGTCGCCGGAGGAATCCGCCCATTCGTTGGTGTTCGACCACGAAAGCGTCATGTAGCGCACGCCCAGCCGGTAGTAGTCGCGCAGCAAATGCATGTCATTTTCGATGGAGTGACCGCCTTCAATGCCCATGAGCGCGGCCAGCTTGTGTTCTTTGTGTGCACGCTCGACGTCGGCAACCGAAAAAGCCATCATTATCCGGTCGGGATGGTGCGCAGCCTGCTCATAGACGCTGTCAATCAGGTCGAATGTGCGCTGCGCGAAGTGGCCATGATTGGTGCCCGGATCAACCCAGATGGAGAAGAACTCCGCGCCCAGATTGCCGCGCCGGGCCTTGTCCAGACTGATGTGCTCAAAGTCGTTGGGATCGGTCGAGCCGATGTCGTAGCCTGCGTCGAGGAAATACTGCGGCGTGTCGGCATGCGTGTCGACCACGATGGCAGAGTCGTGAATCGCGCGCGCCTTGGCGCTAACCGGCGTATCGGATCCATTGGGGGATTGCCCTGACGAGAAAGGCGCCGGTAGTACCAAGGCGACGAGAACCAAGGCGCAGAAGATCAGGACCGAGAGCAGGAAACTATGGATGCGAGTCATAGAATGTAAGTGAACCTGTGCGAAATCAAGGATTGTATAGGCTCGGGCGCACGGAGGGAAGACCGTTCAGCGCAGCGCCGCCAGCGCGCGTTCGACGCAAGCTTCCAGCGGCTGATCCGTGTCGACCACAGTCTTAGGAGAAGTGATTGCTTCGAAGCGGGACCGCACTTCGAGATAGAGTTGGTAGTTTCGATTGGCGGCCGGATGTTTCTCAGCCGGCTCTTCCAGTCGCCGTCTCGCGACTGTTTCCGCGCAAACGCACTCGATGATGTGCCACCGTTGGTTCAGCCGGTCGGCGATATTCATCACGTTTTCGATCTGGTAGCGCCGCGAGAACGGTCGTCCGTCCAGAAACAGAATGCGGTTGGCGTCCCGCTGCAGCAGGTAGCCGGCAGTTTCCAGCATGATCCGCAAACAGAAATCATCTTGTCGCGAGGAATATTCGATTTCGTCCGCAGAAAAAAGTGAGTGCCGGATCTCGTCCTTATTCAGCACGCGCCCGGAAGTACGCTCGGCCAGTGCACGGGCAAGAGTAGTCTTACCCGACCCAGGCAAGCCAGCCATAAGAACGATCATGGTCGGAGTGAATTATACGAGGCCAGCTTTAACAGGGTAAGTAACAAGAGAAGAGACTATTCCGTGCGACTATCGGCCGTGGCGACAGCGGTCGCCGGTTCGGGGCGCTCCACGGGAACAACATCCTGAGTTTCGCGCCAATCCGCATAGCGTCCCGAAACCATGATGTGGAATACCCATTGATGGCGCTCCTCCTCAGGTTCAACCAGGCCGAGCGACTTCATGTAAAACAGGTATCGCTCCATCCAATGAATCTGCTCCTGGCTCATGCCGCGGCGCTGCAGGTCCACCGTAAGACCGGCGAGATGCGACGAAGCTGTGTCGCCCTCCGACGGGGCTGCATTGCGGTTGTGCCGCCGAAGTTTCTTCTGAACCTTCACCGTGCGTACTGCGGAGTTCACCTGAATCTGCTCGTGAAAGCGGTGATA
Organism: Candidatus Sulfotelmatobacter sp.; assembly: GCA_036844925.1. Lineage (GTDB taxonomy): Bacteria > Acidobacteriota > Terriglobia > Terriglobales > Acidobacteriaceae > Sulfotelmatobacter. The sequence continues at coordinate 44,094 of DAIUEW010000028.1, read as the reverse complement.
GTACGCTTGAGAGATATCTTGAACGAAGTCGCGCGTCCAGGGACGGCAGTATCGGCGCGTCGGGTCAAGCCGCGGATCAAAACGTAGCGTTTCACCCGGAATAATTGGAAGTAGCGCTCCACTCGCCTTCAGGGCTTCGAGTTCGTCGTCGTCCTGAATGCGCGGCAATTCCATGCGGTCGATTTCTGCGTTCTGCAGCAAAAGAGACTCACGTGAGGGTCGGAACACCGGATTCCACCGCGTCCAATGCAATCGGTGCAGCAGCCGATGATGGCGTACAGGTTTATGTACCGAGGTCGTGGTTGCTCCGAACATGGTGGTGCACCAGCAAGCCATGCACAAGCAAGCCAGCCACGAACGACGAATCAGACGGCGCAGTTCTAATTTCACGAAGTGGTCTCGAGTCTGCCGCAGGGCGGGCCCTGCGACCGTTCGGACATTCTAAGCCATGTTGTCAAGCGATCCTAACTAACCTTGATCACCCGCTCAGCGTTACGACCGTACATGGGACAGCTGACCGCTACTTTGGTGACCTATGCTCTGGTTACCTTCGGTTACTCTCCCGATTCGCAATGGCCTTTGCACAAAATAGGTGCACGCAGAACTCCATCTCGAGTCGCCGAGTATGCCCAACCCATCTGCTCGCGGCGCAACCAGATAGCACATTTTCGATACGGAGGGGATATGCCCAGTTGTGAGGAGTGACAAAAATCAGCGCCGGAAAAGGTCATCCAGGGCTTGTTTCATGACCGCCCCGCCAACCTCAGAAATTGCCTTCGTCAGTGGAATATCCTTGGGGCAAACTTCTACGCAGTTCTGCGCATAGCCGCATTCCTGGATACCGCCGTCGCCCATCAGGGCCGCCAGACGGTCGTGTTGGAGCGCTTTGCCCGTAGGATGCGTATTGAACAGGCGCACCTGCGCAATGGTAGCCGCGCCCACGAAGCCCGTGTCTTCATTAAATTGCGGACAAGCTTCCATGCAGCACGTGCACGAGATGCAGCGCGAAATGGGATAAGCCTGCTCCTGCTCCTCCGCCGTCATCCGCGGGCCGGGACCGAGATCGTAAGTGCCGTCAATTGGAACCCATGCTTTCACAGCCTTCAAATTTTCGAAGATCACGCTGCGATCAGTCGCCAGGTCGCGAACGACAGGAAACTTCGAGAACGGTTCAAGCTTGACCGGTTGCTCAAGATTATCGATCAGTGCCGAACAAGCCATCCGCGCCCGACCATTGATGAGCATGGCACACGAGCCGCAAACTTCTTCCAGGCAATTCGAATCGTATGTGATCGGCGTGGTCGCCTTGCCCTCGCGTGTGACGGGATTCGCGGCAATCTCCATCAGAGAGGAGATTATGTTCATTCCAGGATGATAGGCCAGTTCAAACTCTTCCCAGTACGACTTGGAAGTGGGAGTGTTCTGGCGCTTGATCTTGAGGATTACGGATTTGGAATTAAGCATTTGCCGCTTCCTCTCTCGACCCACATCTCATGCGACGAGCGCGAGAAAGTATATCCTCTATCTGCGTACGTTCGTGATCATAGAAGTCAAGCAATCGCGCAACCTCGGTCAGGGCTTTATGAATCTTGTCCTTCTCTTCCTCGAAGTCGTCGAACCGATTTATCCCGAGAACCTCAAGGCGTATTGCTGCGCTCTTACCGGTTTGTTCGACCCTCATTCCGGGTTCTAAATATTTTGGAAGATCCTTTAGTTGTTCAGCATCAGTATCGGGAAAGGTTAGGTCGACAAAGCCTCTTGGCGATTTGTAGTTAACGTAAACCCCTTTCGGCAGCAGGTCACTTCGATGGTCGAACCAAGTGTCACCTTTGTAGGTAGGAGCCGGCGGTCGCATGGTCACATTTCTATGCGCACTCCTGAAAAAATCGGTTGCAAAATCGTAGTAGCTCTGCCGGAATTTCGTCATTGTGAGATCGACATCTTGTACACCTGATGTTTCCGCTTTCTTGATTGCACGTTCGACGATTCCGGCCTTGAACTGATGCCGCTTAGGTTCATCAGCGGCCAACCAATCCTTGATTTGTTCAAGGCACAATGCCGCGTGGAACCCGTGTCCTTCTTGGATATAACTTTTCGGGGCGACTAAACATGTCCAATACCTGTCCCAACGTTTCTCCCGAACACCTTCGTCTCCACGTTTGCGATATCTCAATGCCTGAGTCGGCTGGAAAGGCGCCCTTATCTTGTCCTCGATCAAGAGTCCAATCCTCCTGCTTCCATCAATGCCGTACAAGACGAGAAGATCTGTTTCACCGTACTGGTCACATTCTGAGTGTTTAACCTCGATAACCTCAATCCCGACGTGGTCCTGTTCGGCGGCCCTTACGAAAGTCTTGAAAAATTCTGGATTCGCAGAGAATTCCTCTTCTAACAGGAAATCAACGTGAAGCTCCCTGACATTCGGTGCCGGAAAGGTATCGCCCAAAGTGAGTTCAAGAGCATCTCTCATCTGTTAATACTTCCTCGCCCCGCCGCGGAATCAACGACACATCCACGGCTGAAATTCGACCTTCCCGAAACGGCAACTCTGCAACAAAAAACCACCGGGAAGGGCACGAGTTCCACTCGTGCCAGTTTAAAGTCCTGAGAGACGCGCGGCTTTCAGCCGCTGAGGTTCCGCCTTGAAGCCTGGACGACTCATCTCGCCGCCCGGAACTTACTTCGTGACCTTCTCGACATACCATCGCCGACAATTGTTCGTCGTCGAACTCTACGCACGTCTGTTTCTGCAAACCTTGTATCGACACCGCCGCGAGGGCCGATATAAATTGCACGCCTTTGTCCTTATGCCTGAGCACGTTCATCTCTTGTTGACTCCCGCGATCGACGTAACCATCGAGCGCGCGATCCAACTTATCAAAGGCGCCTACTCACACGAACTCGGTGGCATCATCGGTCGAAAGCAAGAAATCTGGGAACGAGGATTCACCGATCATCGGATTCGCAATGAGGTTGATTTCGTTCATCATCGAAATTACATTCATCAAAATCCGATCGAACGAAAGATGGTCGATGATCCTAGCGCCTACCGGTATTGCTCCGCGTTTCCCGGATTCAAGTTGGATCTGTGGCCCTCAGCGGCTGAAGCCGTACATCTAGAAACATCCTGACTGGCACGAGTGGAACTCGTGCCCTTCCCGTTCGTGCCACTCCCGAGTCTTGAAACTCATCAGGATTTTCCCTGCAACGCAATCACTTCGCCACGTCATACTTCCTTGCCCTCGGCGGAATCAACGACACATCCACCGGCTCGAACTCGAATTTGGGTTCATCCGCATCGGGCGCAAAATACGCTTTCGTCGTCTTAAGAAAATTCTTGTCGTCGCGCTCCGGGAAGTCCGGCTTGTAATGCGCTCCACGCGATTCGTCGCGCAGCCGAGCGCCCTGGGCAATCACTCGCGATAATTGCAGCATGTTATAAAGCTGGCGAGCGAAGACCACGCTGGTGTTCGCCCACTGCGTGCGGTCGCTCAAGTTCACTTTGCGGAAGCGTTCGAGCATCTCCACCAGCTTCGCATCGGTTTGCTGCAAATTCTTGTTGTAGCGGATGACGGTGCAATCCTTGGTCATCAGCTCACCCAGTTCATGCCACAACCGGAACGGATTCTCCGTGCCTTGGTTATTCATCAGCAGGGTATTGCTCTCTTCCTGCTTCTTCTTTTCCGCGTCGAAGCATCCGTTCCCGTCAGCGAGCGCCTGCAAGCCACGAGCATACTTCACCGCATTCGGTCCGGCGACGGCGCCACCATAAATACACGAGACCAGCGAGTTCGCGCCCAGCCGGTTCGCGCCGTGATACTGATACTCGCACTCGCCCGCGGCAAAAATCCCCGGAATATTCGTCGCCTGCTTGAAGTCCACCCAAATCCCGCCCATTGTGTAATGCATGCCGGGGAAAATCTTCATCGGCGTATCGCGTGGATCGTCGCCCACGAACTTTTCGTAGATTTCGAGAATACCTTCCAGCTTGCGGTCGAGAATCTTGCGGTCGATGTGCGTCAGGTCGAGATAAACCATCGGCTTGCCGTCGATGCCGAGGTTGTACTCGAACACCACCTTAAAGATGGCCCGGGTAGCGATGTCGCGCGGAACCAGATTGCCGTACTTCGGATACCACTCTTCAAGAAAATACCAGCGTTCATTCTGTGGAATTGACTTCGGATCGCGCTTGTCGCCCGCAGTCTTCGGTACCCACACGCGTCCACCCTCTCCGCGGGCCGATTCCGACATCAGCCGCAGCTTGTCGTTGCCCGGGATGCACGTGGGATGCACCTGAATAAATTCACCGTTGGCGTAATAGCATCCCTGCTGATAAAGCGCGGATTGCGCCGATCCAGTGCAGACCACGGAGTTGGTAGACTTACCGAAAATGGCACCGTTGCCGCCGGTCGCAATGATGATGGCGTCAGCAGGGAAGGTGCGCACTTCCATCGAGCGCAAATCCATCGCGCATATGCCGCGGCAGACGCGGTTTCTATCGAGCACCGCGGAAAGAAATTCCCAGTGCTCGTACTTCTTCACCTTGCCTTCGGATTCATAACGCCGAACCTGCTCGTCGAGCGCGTAGAGAAGTTGCTGGCCCGTAGTCGCGCCAGCAAAAGCGGTGCGGTTGTAGAGAGTGCCGCCAAATCGCCGAAAATCGAGCAAGCCCTCGGGCGTGCGATTGAAGGGAACCCCCATGCGATCGAGCAGATCGATGATGCCCGGTGCGGCCTCGCACATATCCTTTACCGGCGGCTGGTTTGCCAGAAAATCTCCGCCATAAACCGTGTCGTCAAAGTGCTGCCACGTCGAATCGCCTTCGCCCTTCAAATTCTTCGCTGCGTTGATGCCGCCCTGCGCACACACCGAATGCGAGCGCTTCACCGGCACAATCGAGAAGAGATCGACATTCGCGCCCATCTCAGCGATCTTGATCACCGCCGAGAGCCCCGCGAGGCCGCCGCCGACTACGATAATTTTAGGAGCTGCCATCGTTCACTCCGCCAGCCTTCCGGGGCTTCCCGCGGCTTGACTCGACTGCATCGCCGTAGTGCCCGGTTCGAACAACAGCTGCGGCCGAGAGCGGAACGTGAATAAGCTGGCCAACCCCACCCCACTCAGGAGGAAGAAGAATGCGATGCACACGATAAGAAATCGCTTCCGCGCCTTCTCTCCAGAGACGATGCCCCACTTCGCTGAAAACAGCCAGATTCCATACGCGAAGTGCCATGACGCTGCGATCAATCCCACGCCATAAAAAATAAACAGCGCCGGCTGAAACACTTCCTGTTGCACTTTGCCGAAAGAAGCATTGGGATACGCGTGCAGGTCAATGCCGGTGAAGCGCATTGTCCAGGTGTGCCAGATGATATAGGCGAATGCGATTCCGCCAGTCCAACGCTGCGCGGTATACATCCAGTTGCCGCTCCAGGGATATTCCAGGGTATTCCCGTCCCCGCGGTACCAGATGTAAAAGCCGTAGAGCGCGTGGAATGAGATCGGCAGCCAGATTCCAAACAACTCAAGAAAAAATACGAGCGGCAGGTTTGCCAGAAAGCTTACTTGTCGGGCATAAGCGTCGGGCCCGCTAATCGCCGTCGAGTTCGAAACCAGAATATGTTCGAACAAGAACGCGCCCACGGGAACGATGCCGGTGAGCGAGTGCAGCCGGCGCAATAGAAATGACGTACCTTGTCCGGCGCGCAACGGCGCCACACCCTGCACTTTATTGCGAACCGCCCTTGGAGCCGTAGAACTGGCTGCTGACGCCACGAACACCCCTTGTGAGTTCCTCTTGTTTGTCCGGAGACGACAAAAGAACCGTATATTATCCGCGCACGAGAGAAGCGAAGTCAAGGAAAGCAGCTACGCAGAATTTGCTTGCGCAACTTCCAGAAAGTGATAGTTTCATCGTCCGTCGGCGAATTTAACGTCCTTGGGGAGGAAACTGTTCATCGGTTCTGGTCGCACCGCTCCAAGAGCCATTGCAGAAATTGCCGAAACGCTGCGCCGCGATGGCTGTACTGAGATTTTTCTTCTGCGCTCAGTTCCGCAAAAGTTTTTCCAATCGGCGGAAAATAAAACAGCGGATCGTAGCCGAAGCCGTTCGTGCCACGTGCAGCATCGAGGATGAGTCCTTCGGCCGCTCCGCGAAATGTAGCCAGTGTCTTGCCGTCGCGCGCCACCGCCAGCACGCAAACAAATCTGCTCGTGCGCTCCGGGAATGGAATGTCTTTCAACTCGCGCAGAACGCGAGCGTTGTTGGCTTCGTCATCTGTATTCGCGTCAGCCTCATGCGGTTCCTTATTTTGCAGGCCAGGGGCAGCGTATCGCGCAGAGTGTACTCCCGGCGATCCATGCAGTGCGTCGATCTCCAGGCCAGAGTCGTCGGCGACCACGATCTCTCCGGGAACGTACCGACTATAACTTTCAGCCTTTTTTCGCGCATTCGCCTCGAAGGTCAGGCCGTCTTCAACCACAGTCGGCAGGGAAGAGAAGTGCGGGATTCCGGCGATCTCAACTCCATGCCGCAAAGCAGCGCCCGCAAAATCGCGCAGCTTGCCAGGATTGGATGTCGCAATCAGAATTCCTCGCATTGCTAGTCTCGCATTGGTAATCAGTGGACCCGTTCGGTAGATGAAGGTGACTTCGAAGTTTTTCGCAGCACGCCCACACCCAGCAAAACAGTGAGTCCCGAGATCCATCCACCCGCCGTGCGGTCCCATGTCCGAACAAAAGTAATCTGCACCCGGTTCGCGCCAGCCTGCACAGGCACTAGCATCTGTCCGGTCCTCTCGCGCATGGCAGCCTGCACCTGGCGTCCGTTGACCTCCACGCGCCAAGCCGGATAATTGAAAAGATGCAAAGCAAGATTGTCGCGTGCTGACATTTCCGCCGTAAAAATCTTCTGCTCAGCCTCCCACTCCAACACTCTGATCGCTGCACGAGCAGGTCCATCTACAGTCACCCCATCCACAGTCACCCGTGGACCGTCTTTATCGACTGACGAAGGATCCGCTCCCGCGGGCGTGTATTCGTCGGTGCCCTCGTATCCCGCACCAGTCGCGACGTTGTCCTGCATCTCGCGCAAATCCGCGGCCGTATCCCACCAAGGTGGCTGGAAGCGTTGCCACACGAAAGCCAGCACGCACAGAGTAACTAGATAGAGCGCAACCCGCACTGTCCATCTCCGCACTCCCATCGCCGTGAGGAGGGTGAATGAAATCCCCAGGCACAGCAACCATCGCCAGGGAAACTGCATGAAGCGCAGCTTAGGCAGGATGTCCCACAGCGGATTGGAAATCGACAGCATCAGCACAGTACACACTGCGGCCCAGATCACAAGCGAGGCCCAGAGCGCGGAATTTCGATGGCGCCATCTTCGCGAAGCCCACGCTGCCATCATAGTGAGAACGATCTCCGCGATAGCGATCCAGGAAATCACTCGATTGAACGCATCGTGCTCCACGTCGGTGGTGTGGACGAACAGAAAATTATCCGGCGGCCGCGATCCCGCCGAGACCGCCTCCGCAATGTTCACCCAACTCTGTTCGTAGATCGCGGGCAACAAATAAAAAGCGGCTAGCGCAGCGCCCAGAACGACCGCAGTCGAGCCCGTTACCACAACCTTCAGAGAGTTCCGCTGCCAGGCAACCACTATCATGAGCAAAACCAGCGAATAGTGCACCATCACCGCCGCCGGTGCATTGATCAACCACGCGGCAGCGAGCAGCAAAGCGAGCAACACCGTTGTGCGGAGGCGCTTTTCGTCCGAACGCAACAACAGCAACAGCAGCAGTGGCAACAACGAGCTAGCGAGCAATTCGGCGAAAGCGCTACGCCAATATACGATCGTAAGGTGATACGGATTGATGGCATACAACACCGCCGCGTAAGTTGCATCGCGCTGGTCGAACCATTGCCGCGCCAGCAGAAACATCGATAGGCCCGCCGCGACCAGCACAAGCCAAATGTAGATGCTGGGAACCAGCGTCCAGGGAAAAATCGCGCTCAGGATCGTCCCCAACACCCACGACGCCGGAGGGTAGAAAATGAAGCGCGGCTCCCCATAACCGAAATGCGCCAGGCTCGCCCACCGCGGATAGACGATCCCCTGCTTCCATTGTCCGAGAACTTCCAGCCACGAATTAAGGTGGAATTCGACGTCGTGTCCTGAAGGAGTGCCGAGAAATAAGAAAGGGATTTCAATCGCGAATGCCGCCGCCGCGATCCATGCCAGCGGCATCCAAACCGGGCTGCTGCGCCCTTCCCGGGGCGTCCGCTCGAAGGACGATGAATCGTCAAGCGGACCGGATTTTACAGTTGTTGCCAGCTTTGCTCCCTAAACTCCGCGCCTCAGACTCCGCCTGCGACGCTGCCTCGTATCGGTTATACATGTTCGCACAGGGACGACCGCGGTGCACGGATGGTGCACGCGTCTTCGAGACCGTAAAAAACGCGGCAAGACCCCTGCGAATTCGACTCAGCGCCTGTGCATAATTTCCAGTTATTTAACCGTGATTTAATATTCGTGAAACCGTCGCGCAACAGACATGCTCTACCGTACTCCCACAGGGGTGGAACAGAACCCGGAGAGTTGAAGAACCCATGCCAGAGACGGGGTACGGGTTCTTCAATCTCTGGAAATAGCCCCAACCTCTCGCACCTTCTGCCAGCTCGCTGCCTGTGTTCCTTCCTTGCGTTATTTCCAAGAGTTGTGCCAGCCACTCTGCCGCGAGAGGTTTCATCTGAAGAGTAAGAAGTTAGCAGCAGCGTGCAAGAGAAAAAGAGAAAAGAGAAAAGAGAAAAGAGTTGACGATCCTGCGTCCGAGGGCCTAAAGGTAGAAAATCCAAACTAGGTGGCGACAGTTTCGCCCGATCGTTGGCGGCGAAGCTCAGCCAGAAAATCATCTGGTTGTAGCTCAGGGCCTTGTCGCAGCAGTTCGAGTAAGGGATCTTCGAGATCGTCCCCACTCTGATCCACAGTCTCCGGCGAGCGCTCGAACTGGCTGAGGTCGGCCGTGAGAGCGCGTGGAGAAATGCCCAGTTCAAGCTTTGAGTCACGGCAGCCGCGCAGAGCGCTGATCAGGTTCCCCACCTGCGCACGCTGTTCCGGCGTGCGCGAAGGGAACTCCACTCCCATGCCATGTCCCGGATGCATAACTCGCACCATGCCTTCGGTGTGCACAGCAATCTCGTCGGTGCGCAAGCAGAGGTCCACCATTGCATGTTCGGGAAACGGCGAATCGCTTTCCACGTAGCACCCACCCAGGCTCAGATCCGTGAGCTTGCAGTGTGGAACGGTTTCGTCCGCCCCTTCACTGAGATTTGCCGCCGCGGCCTTCAGCCAGAGATGGAGTTGCGCCCCGACTGATTCTTCCAGGTCCAGAAAATGAACTCCGGTTTGGCCGTTGGGATTCGCCCACGCCACCTGTCCATGAGCATGGACTTCAAAACTTCCGTCCGGCATCTGAAAGCGGAAATTGAGCAGAGCTCCAGGAGCCTGAGGTTCTGCCGTGAGGACGTCCATTCCGGTCTCGCTCAAATCGATCAGAATGCCCTCGACTTTATGGCCGTCTGGCAGAGTAATCTCCACGGGAGCTTGTACCGGAACGCGGCGTGCGCGGCGGCGTTCGCGATTCAACAAGGCAGCCACGGCGCGCAATCCAGCCCGGGTCTTGTCTTCGTAGAGCGGTTTGTGCAGAACAAAATGCGCGCCCTCGGTGAGAATGTGGCGCGCCTTCGCAGGTTCTGCAACTAATGCCACTGTAATGTGAGGGTTTCCGGAGTTCAGCCTGCGCGCTTCTTGCAAAAGTACCGACGCGGCGTCGGGATCCTCGAAATCAACTATTAGCGCCTCAAACCTTAGTTCTTGAAGTCGGTGAATCGCCGCGGCGAGATCGCTGAAACGCTCTACCGCGATCCCGAAGCCAGGCAAAACCCGGCCCAGGATCTCGGAAGCGGAATCGTCACCGGAAACTAATAGTGCTAGAAAGTTCATAAACTGGATTTCCCCGCCTCACCAGGGCGAGATTATGGCCAACGCGGAGCAGCAGGACGAGCCGACTTGGAGGCCGTTCCGCCCGAATTGCCCGCACCCGCCTTTGCCGCCATCGTTTCCGACGGCGACGAAGCCTCGTCGCCTTCCATTAAGACTGCATTGTCTTCATCATCATTCTCGGCGAGCAGCGGCGCCACTTCGCGCAATTTCTCCGCCGCCTGCTGGAGCATCTCGATCTGCTTTCCCAGTTGGGCGTACTTGGTTTGCTTCTGCCGCAACACCTCATGAATATCTTTCATACAACCCCCTCTGGTGAATGTAAGGAGGCCACGGTGGAGGGTCAACGGTAATCCCCGCACGAAGGTTACTGCGGTAATCGCAGGATGGGAAGCCAGGCTTTCAACCCAAAAGCAAAAGCCCCGCTAAATGCGGGGCTCTTTTGAAGCGATAGAATGGACTTAGCCCTTCAATTTCTTGCGAACGAGTCCAGCCAGACCCACCAATCCAGTTCCGAGCAACCCGAGAGTGCCGGGTTCAGGAACAGTGGCGATAAGGGTGTCACCGCTGCCTTGGGTCGAGGTTCCCATCCACCCGTTCTTGCCGGTGAAGAAGGTGAAATTCTGCGTGGTGCCGCCAGTGGTAGTTTGCAGCCCGTTGCCCCACGTCCCGCTGATAGAGCCGACTAATGCATACTCATTTCCGCCACTGGGAGATGAGGCTACCAAAATCAGCTCAACTGGACCCGTAAATGAGCCGGAGAAGATCACGCCACTGGGCATTCCACTCGTTCCATTGCCCGTGATCACAAAGCTTCCACCGCCGTTAAATGTTGAAATGTTTCCTACAGTCGATATAAACGAACCCGTGGAAAAACTTACAGTTCCGAGATTCCCCTGAACCAAACCCGCTCCGCCCAGACCGTCGACGTCAGTAAGGACGGATCCGGTGAGTGTCAGACCGCTCGAACTTCCCGTGAGAGTGCCATTGTGGTTGCTGAAGTCGACTGAACTTGCGAAACCTGCCAGCGGCAGAGCCAGAGCTAGTAAAGCCATCAGTACTATGCGCTTCATTTTCAACTCCTTGCAGAAAGCTGCTTGCTATGAACCCACTGTTGGCGGAGGCTTCAGGCCCCCTCTGGCGGTTACAGACCGATTCCCGCACTTGTGTTAAAGCACTCTGAGTGCCAAACTGGCAATCAACACAAACTAGTTGCCTGTCTATCACTTAGCGGCCATCTTCCTCAATCGCCTTATGACGAAACTGCAAAGCAATGCACACTATTACAGTCCTTTTGCGTCCGTTGCCCGTCCCGTTTCATGGCACTTTGGTGTCATTGTATTTTGGTGTCATCACCATGGAATTGGTTGCCCTGAATTTATCACTCGTGTACTTCCGGGGGAGGCTCTTTGGACACCCCATGACTCAAAAGAGTTACGGGGGCCCGCTGCGTAGCGAGAGATCCGCCGAGCCGCGCGAAAGCTCGTGCTCTTTGTGACCTACAACTCGGGCGTTTGGCTCGCTTCCTTATCAAGCTGCGCCGCCACCCAGAATTCCTCATTGTCGGAAAATCCGCGACGATCAAGATTTTTGCTCCCCCACCGCTACTTCTGAGCCGACCCCTATCAGGCCGCGGAGACGCCGGGAAAGATTTGTCGCCAACGATCGGTAAAAGCGCGAGCCGAGATGCGGAAATAACTCAAACAAGGTTTGCAACGTAGTCCGGTCGAGGAAAAGGGCTTCAACGTCTCCATCGGCAACCACTTGGGCGCTGGCCGGTGCGTCCTCCAGGAACGACATCTCGCCGCAAATTTCGCCGGGCCCCATCGCTCGCGCCGCTCGTTGCGAAGGGATCTGCACTCGCGCCGTCCCCGTCAGCAGGAGATAAACGCCATCCGCCCTCTTACCCCGCTGCACCACAACTTCACCCCTCTTGAAGCAAACGCGGCTCGCCTTGTCGGCGACCAGAGTCCAGTCGTTCGCCGTAAGATAAATCAAACCCTGTTTCGACGATGAGAGTACGGATATTTCCTGCTCGATAATCCTGGACATGGCGCGCGTCGACCCGATTCCCGTAGAGATGCCCCGTCAGAGATGGCCCGTCAAAGACCAGAACAATCCGAGAGCAGCAACGAGGAATATTCCTTAAGAGTAGCAGAAAAAGCAGCGAACACCGGCAGACCTTATCGAGGCCGCAGAACAATCTGGTATTTGTATCTAGCGATCCGCATCAGCGCACGACTTTTAGCCGTGCCGCCAATGTCCATACGCAAAAAGAAGCAGGTCTTCAGCCCCGGCGCCCAGAACGACTTCGTTTCTGGCTTGGGAAGCCGAGCAGCGAAAAAACATCTTTATCCGAATCTTGACAATGCGCGGCTTGCGCATGATAGTAAGTGACTAGTAGTCGTATATGAGCACAGGTCACTTATGACTAAAGGTCATGCCTCTAACTCCGCCGCATTTATCGAAGCGCTCGCCCCCGAGAATCTGCCGCACTTGCAGAGCATGGGACGCCGCCAGCGTCGTGGCGCCGAAACGCGGGTGCGCCTGTTTCGTTGCGCGCTTCAGCTTTTTGCCGAGCGCGGCTACCCCAACGTCACGGTGGAAGACATCACCGAAGCCGCGGATGTCGGTAAGGGCACGTTCTTCAACTATTTCGAAAGCAAGGACCACGTATTGGGCGTGATGGCCGAAATCCAGCTAGGTAAGGTGAAAGAAGCTCTGATAATGGCCGAAGCCGGCAAACAGAGGATTTGCTCGGTGTTGCGTCATCTGTTTCTTCGCTCCGCAGAGGAACCCGGGCGCAGTCCCGAACTCGCCCGCGCGCTGCTCTCTTCCTTTCTTGCAAGCGAGGGCGTGCGCCGTGTTATGGCTCACAACCTGGCGTCCGAAGGCCGCAAGATGCTGGCCCAAATCGTCGCGGCGGGGCAAAAACGGAGAGAGATCGACTCTCGACTCAAGAAAGAGAAGGTTGCGCTTCATATCCAACAAGCGTTTATGGGAACGCTTCTGCTTTGGTCGCTTGAGGGCCAGCCTGCGCTCGAAACTTGGGCCGAAGAAAGCTTTCAACACTTTTGGAGGGCAGTCGCCGCCCCGGGTCAAGAGCAAAAACGATGAAACGCAATTTCCGAGCTATCGTCATGCTGTCGCTTACAAGCCTGATCAGTGCTGCGACCAGCTCTAGCCAGGTATCGGCGCCCTACCGCCTCACGTTGCGTCAAGCAGTTCAGAAAGCGGTGGAGAACAATGTCAATGCGCTCACCGCCTGGACTCAAGTCGACGAAGCCGAAGGCGTCCGCACGCGCTACAAATCTGCTCTGCTTCCACATGTGGTGGCAGAAACCTACACGAACCTGCAGAGAATTTCCCTGGACGCCTACGGGCTTACCGGGCTTGCGACCATAGCCTTGCCCGAAGTCACCGGACCGTATTCCAATTACGATTTTCACTTCGGTGCCCAGCAGAACCTGGTTGATCTGCATAGTTATCGTCAATGGAAAGCCAGCGAACACATCGTTGATGCCGCCAAATTAGGTTATGAGGGTGCGTGTGATCTCGTCATCCTAGCCGTTGCCGACCTCTATCTGAAGAGCCAATCCGCCTTGGCGCGCATCGACGCCGCCCAATCGCGGGTTACCCAGTCGGATGCCTTGCACAAACTGGCGAAAGACAGGCACGACGCCGGAACCGCGACCGGCGTGGACGTGCTCCGTGCGCAGGTACAACTGGCGAATGACAAGCAGGCTCTGCTGGTCGCGCAGAATCAGTACAAACAGTCGCTGATCGCTCTCGCACGCAACCTCGGGATGAGTCCGGGCACACCTTTGGAACTCGCCGACCCGCTCCGCTATCGTCCCTTGCCCGAGCTCCAAGCACAGAGTCTTGTGCCCTCGGCACTCCTTGCGCGTCCAGACTATCTGGCACTTGCCAGCCAGCGCCAGGCGATGGTCGAGCAACAGCGAGCCAATCGTGCTCGCTACTATCCGAAGTTCAGCATTTTCGGGGGCTATGGCGAGCTTGGCCGCAACCTCGGAGGCTTCCATGGCGTGGGCCTCATTCAAGGCCAGATCGACATTACCGTGTTTGATCGCGATCGCAGCGGCGAGGCGCAGCAACTCGCCAGCCAGGTGAAACGCGTCGATTATCAGATCGCCGATCTGCGGCGCGGCATTGAAGAGGAGATTCGTGAGGCGCTGCTGAATATCGGGTCCACCGCCGAGCAGGTGGCTGTCGCCAAGGAAGGGCGAGATCTCGCGCAGCGTGAACTCGAACTCGCGCGGGATCGTTTCCAGTCGGGAACGACGAATAATGTCGAGGTGGTCACCGCCCAGGACCAACTCGCACGCGCCCAGGAGAATTACATTCTTGCCGTCTCCAGCCACACCGACGCGAAGTTTGGTCTCGCAGCGGCCTTGGCAGAAACGAAGACCATTGGAGAGTAACTGCAAAGTCCGTGAGAGATCTGTCGACCGGGCGATGACCCATGTTCACATGATCATGTTCACGCCCTAGAGGGTTGAGGCCATGAAACGACGTCTACCAATCTTGATCCTGCTAGCCGCGGCAATCGCCGCTGGCGTGTATCTTTATCCGCGTCTTACCAGGAGAGCGGAGCCTCAAAATCAGCTTACGCTCTCTGGCAACATCGAGGCGCACGAGAGCCTGGTCAGCTTCAAAGTGCAAGGACGCATCGTCGATCTGCCGGTCGAGGAAGGCCAGCGGGTTGGGCCGGGCGCCTTGCTTGCGCGTCTAGACGATGCCGACTACAGGCAAAAGGTCCGCATCGGCGAGGCCACGGTTCACGTGCGCGAATCCAGCCTTGCGCTGATGCTCGCTGGAACTCGCGAGCAGGAAGTGAGTGCGTCGGAGCAAACGATGATCAATGCGCAAGCCGATCTCGATGAGAAGAAGCTCGATTATGATCGTGCTCAGCGGCTTTTCAGCAAGGATGAGCTCTCCACCCAGGACCGTGACCTCGCCAATACCGCTCTGAAGCGTGCCGAAGCGACATTTCGGGGTGCCCAACAGCGTTACAACGAAGCTGTCGAAGGCAGCCGCAAAGAAGACATAGCCATTGCGCGTGCCAATCTCAAGCAAGCGGACGCCGATCTGGGTCTATCGCAAGTCAACCTGGACTACACAACCCTCCGTGCCCCCTCCGCCGGTGTGATCACCGTGCGCGAGGCCGAACTCGGAGAGGTGGTCATTCCTGGCACCCCAGTGGTTACACTCGCCGATCTCAATCACATCTGGCTGCGCGCGTATATCGCCGAAACCGACCTCGGCCGCATCCGCTGGGGCCAGGAAGCAACCATCACCACCGACACGTACCCCGGCAAACAGTACCGCGGACGTATTTCATTCATATCTTCGAGCGCAGAGTTCACACCGAAGAGTGTGCAAACCTACAAAGAACGCATAACCCTTGTCTATCGAATCAAGATCGACATCGACAATCCTAATTACGAACTCAAGCCCGGTATGCCGGCTGACGCCCGAATCAACCTTGCCGCGGCTAAACCAAACGCACCCCAACGGGGAATTACGCCAACGAACTAATGCATGAGAAGCCCCAATCCGCGATCATCGCCGACGAACTCACCAAGAGCTTTGCAGACGTGCGTGCAGTGGATCACTTGAGCTTCGATGTTCACGCCGGCGAAATTTTTGGCCTGGTGGGCCCCGATGGCGCGGGAAAAACTACAACGCTCCGCATGCTCGCCGGCATCATGCCGCCCAATGAAGGCACTGCTCGCGTAGCTGACTTTGATGTCGTTCATGATCCCGAAAAAGCCAAGCGCCACCTCAGTTACATGCCGCAGCGCTTCGGGCTCTACGAAGACCTCACTGTCGACGAGAACATTCGCTTCTACGCCGACCTGTTCGGAGTGAATCGGACTGAACGCGAAGAACGTTCCACCCGCTTATTGCAGGCCGCCGGCATGAGAGAGTTCCGCCGGCGTCTCGCGGCGAAGCTTTCCGGGGGCATGAAGCAGAAACTGGGGCTGGTCTGCGCGCTCATCCACCGTCCCAGAATAATTTTGTTGGATGAGCCGACCACCGGCGTCGATCCAGTTTCGCGCCGCGATTTCTGGCGCATCCTGTACGAATTGGTCTCGGAAGGTGTGGCGATCCTCATCTCCACCGCCTACCTTGACGAGGCGGAGCGCTGTCATCGCGTGGCCTTGCTCCATCAGGGGAGGCTGCTCTTCTGCGACACGCCTAACAATCTAAAGGCCAAGCTGGGCAAGAGTGTCCTGTCCATCACCTCATCCGAACCGCGCAGATTGCGCGCGGAGCTGGAGAGCGTGGTTGGCATCTCCAGTCTCGTCCTGACCGGCGATGGCCTGCACGTCGTGGTTGACGATGGCGCGAGCCGCATCCCCGAATTCGAGGCTCGGCTGAAGAACGCCTCCATTCCCTTCAACACGATTCAACAAGTCACGCCCACGATTGAAGACCTCTTCGTCAATGCGGTCGGCAGTGGGGCGCCATCCCATGCCTGAACATGACAATTCTGTGGTAATCGAGAACCTGGTTAAGCGCTTCGGAGATTTCGTGGCCGTCGATCGCATCAATCTCGAAGTGCGCAAAGGCGAAGTTTTTGGTTTTCTCGGACCGAACGGCGCAGGCAAGTCTACTACCATCCGCATGCTCTGCGGTCTGTTGAGACCTACCTCCGGCCGGGCCCGTGTCGCAGGATATGACGTGGGTCGGGAACCCGAGTCGGTGCGCCAGAACATTGGCTACATGTCGCAGAGATTTTCTCTCTACAACGATCTTAAAGTGATCGAAAACATACGCCTCTTCGCTGGTCTCTATAGCGTGCCCGCGAGCCTGCTCAAAGAACGAATTGAATGGGTGTTGGAGATGGCGAATCTCAAAGGCCAGGAACATCTGATTACCGCTACACTTCCCGGAGGGTGGAAGCAACGCCTCGCTTTGGGCTGCGCGGTGTTACACCAACCGCCCGTCATCTTTTTAGATGAGCCTACCTCCGGCGTCGATCCCATTTCGCGCCGTCAGTTCTGGGACTTGATTCACCACATGGCAGAGGAGGGCGTGACGGTCTTCGTAACTACGCATTACATGGAAGAGGCGGAATACTGCAACCGTCTTGCATTGATCTCTCGCGGCGCCGTCGCCGCTCTGGGTACACCTTCAGAGCTAAAGAAAGCGATGAAGGGCGAACTGCTCCTGGTTGAGTGTGAGCCGCTGGGCGAAGCGGTTGAAATTTTGCAGTCCGCTCCCGATGTGATTGACGCAGCGGTTTTCGGCAGGGCTCTGCACTTGGTCGTGCCTGATGCGACTGCTGCCATCCCCCAGGTCAAGAAGTATCTCTCGGATCACGGCGTCACCGTTGGCCTGGTCGACAAGATCCATCCTAGCCTGGAAGATGTTTTCGTCTCGCTCACCAGCACGCCTGATTCGGGCAAGGAGTGGGAAGCATGAGCTTCACTCGCTTCCTCGCCGTGGCCAGAAAAGAGGTCCTCCACATCCTTCGTGATTCGCGCGGGCTGATCATCGTGATGATCATGCCGGCGATTCTGGTGCTGCTGTTTGGCTACGGCGTCAATCTCGATTTCAAGGGGCTGCCCGTATACGTGTACGACCGTGACGGCAGCCAGCAGAGCCAAAATCTCTTGAAGCGCTTCCAGGCCAGCGAGTACTTCGACGTTGTGCGGGTTGTGAACGATTACCCTGCATTGACACGATCGCTCGACGACGGTCATGCCAAATTGGGGATTGTCATCCCGTGGGATTTTTCTCAGCGTCTGAGCGATCATCGCCCGGTCCAGGTTCAGGCGCTGGTCGACGGCACGGATGATAATACTGCCAATGTCCTGATCGGCTATTCCCAGGCGGTAGTCCAGGGCTATTCCTCGGACATCCAACTCGACTGGCTTCGCAACCGCGGCCAACTCGTCCAGCCTGCTCTCTTCAGGGTTGAAACCCGCACCTGGTACAACGAGGACCTCGAAAGCAGCGCCTTCATCGTTCCCGGCGTGCTGGCCCTGGTCATGTCCGTCATCGGGGCGTTCCTCACCTCGCTCACCATCGCACGCGAATGGGAACGCGGCACCATGGAGCAGCTGATTTCCACTCCAGTTACGCCGGTTGAGATCATGCTGGGCAAGCTGGTGCCTTATTTCGCTATTGGCATGTTCGACGTCATCGTCTGCGCTGTGATCGCCATCTACTGGTTCCAAGTTCCATTTCGCGGTTCATTTTCGACGTTGCTCCTCAGTTCCGCCATGTTCCTGGTGGTCGTGCTGTCCCTCGGATTCTTTATCTCCGTGATCGCAAAGAGTCAGCTCGCCGCCAGTCAAATCTCCCTGCTCGCCACCTTTCTTCCAGCCTTTCTGCTGTCAGGATTTCTCTTTTCGATTGAGCAAATGCCCGTTGTGCTGCAATGGATTACTCGCATGGTTCCGGCGCGTTACTACGTTTCCGTCCTGAAAAAGATATTTCTCAAGGGGACGCCGACCGCTGCGCTCAACACCGACCTGGTTCCTCTGGCTCTGTTCGCGCTGGTTCTGGCACTGCTCGCCACCGCTTCATTCCACAAGAGGTTGGGGTAAAGGGGGGAAGAAACGATGTTGGCACGTCTTAAGCAGATGTTAATCAAAGAGTTCATTCAGGTCTTCCGCGACAAGCGCACCCGTTTTTTGCTGTTCGGCCCGCCGATTATCCAGATGTTGATGTTCGGGTACGCAGCCACTTTCGAGATCTATCATGTTCCCACCGTTGTCCTCGATCTCGACCATAGCCAGGAGAGCCGCGAACTGATCTCCCGGTTTTCTTCCAGTCCCTATTTCGACGTACAGCGCCAACTCACGGACGACCGTCAGGTCGGCGATCTCCTCGAGCAAGGCAAGGCTACAGTCGGTCTCGAGATCCATGCCGGCTTCGCTCAGAATCTTCGCAAGGGACAGACCGCGCCCCTGCAAGTGATCCTCGATGCCACCAATTCAAACAGCGCTCTGATTGCCTCCGGCTACATCACGCAAATCGCACTCGGCTTCGCCCAGGACTACCAGAAGGACCGCATCTACCGCATCGTGCCGCAAGTGCTGGAAGAGATCCCTTCCGTTCAACTCGAGCAGCGGCCTTGGTATAACCCGGACCTTCGAAGCCGTTGGTTTTTCGTGCCCGGGATCATCGGCAGTCTGACTCTCGTACTCGTCGTCACGCTGACGGCCTTCGCCGTGGTCCGTGAACGCGAGATCGGCACTCTTGAGCAGATCATGGTGACGCCTATCCGCCCGTTCGAGTTCATTCTCGGTAAAACCCTGCCCTTCTTCCTGATTGGCTTGTTCGATGTTTCTCTGATTGCAGCTGTAGGAACATTTTGGTTTGAAGTTCCATTTCGCGGTCACATCCTGGTCCTGTTCGCAGGCGCGATTCTTTTTCTGCTGTCCATGCAGGGGGTGGGCCTGCTGATTTCGACCGTCTCATCTACCCAGCAACAGGCGATGGTAACGTCCTTCTTCTTCATTATGCCGGCCGTGACTTTTTCCGGCTTTGCATTTCCCATCAGCACCATGCCAAAATGGCTCCAATACCTCACCTATCTCAGCCCACTGCGTTACTTTCTGGTTGTGCTTCGCGGCACGTATCTGAAAGGCATAGGCATGGAGATTCTTTGGCCGCAGATGTTGGCCATGGTTGCCCTAGGAACCAGTTTGCTCCTGATCGCTGTCCTGCGATTTCACAAAGCGCTCGACTGACCCGCAGGATCACCGTCCCAGAATGGGCTTCGAGAGATCCCTCATTCCACTGGGGCAGGGCCAATGAGTGCTATCGCGATTTATCGCCAACCAGCTTGAACACGGATGGAAATTCCCTTCGAGTTCCTGAGCATAGTCGCGGGCGGGATGGGCCGAGGGAGTCGTTGCAATTGCGTGGGCGGTTAGTTTTTCTTCCAATTGGCCGCCTGCTCCGGCTTGCCCCACGCCTGATAGAGCTCGACGATCCATTCGCGGGCGCGGTCGAGATGATACCAGTTCGGGACTCCCATCTTTTCTTTCTGTGACAACATCCCCTCGTAGCCCGCGAGGATCAGCGGTTCTGCTTGGGCGTATTTTTTCTGTACAGCGAGGCTGGCGCCCAGCAGGCTCTCCGTGCGGAATCGTTCCCAGTTGTTCAGCTGGTTCTTATCATCGAAATCGAGGGTCTGGCGCGCGAGACGCTCACCTTCGGTGAACTTCTTCTCCGACACATAAATCAGTGCCAGGTCGTTCATCGCTGACTGGATGTCAGCTGGGTCTTCCGATGATCCCGGGCGCTGGCGTCCCGCAAGAACTTGCACGGCATAAGTTTCCGCCACGTCATCTTGGCCCTGTTTCAGATACAAAAATGCAAAATCCGACAAAAATCCAAGCGTCCTGGTATGCTCCGGGCCCAACACTCTGCGGCTGATCTCCAGGGTCTGAGTGAACAGCGGCTCGGCCTGAGCGTACTTGCCCTCCCTAGTGTAAGTGTCGGCCAGATTGCCCATCGACAACAGCGTATCGGGATGCTCTGGGCCCAGCACGCGCCGTTGGATCTCCATGGTCTGGCTGTAGAGCGCCTCAGCCTGCGCAAGTTTGCCCTGTGACCAATAGACGTTGGCCAGATTATTCATCGATTCCAGCGTGTCAGGATGCTCGGGGCCCAGCACACGGCGCCGGATCTCCAGAGTTTGGTGGTAGAGCGGTTCGGCCTGCTCGTCGTTGTCCTCCGCCCGGTAGACATTGGCCAGATTGTTCATGCAATAGAGGGTGTCGGGATGCTCGGGACCCAACACTCGCCGCTCGATCTGCAAGGCCGAGCCGAAAAGCGCCCCCGCCTCTTGATGCTTGCCTTGATGCCAGAGAGTACGTCCCAGGTGGTTCAGGGTGTTGAGGGTCTTTGGATTCTCCTGGCCCCAAACCCGGCGCTCAAGTTCGAGCGCGCGTTCCAACTGCTTCTGGGATTCCGTATACTGCGCGAGATCCTCATATGTTTTTCCGATGGTGTCCCGAATCGCGGCCTCCACTTCCGGCTGCCGGTCGAACTTTCCTTCGATGCGGGCTGCGGCCCGGTCCAGGGCCGTTCTCACTCTTATGTCCGGATCGGGTTTAGCGTTGGGCCCGGATTGTTTCTTCGCGCTGGCCTGCGCTAGTAGATCGTTCTGCAAGAAATTGATTACCGCATTTGCCGACGCCGCTTCCTTTGCCGCCGTCTGCTCGGCCCTCCGGGCCACTATCGCCTCTCTGGAACTCGCGATGATGCCTGCGACAAGAACCAGAAGCACTGCCGACGCCGCTGCTACCAGGGCCTTGTGACGCCGAGCAAATTTCTCCACTTGATAGCTCACACTCGGCGGTTTGGCGCTGATTGGTTGATCCTCCAGGTACCGCCGCATATCCGTCGCCAGTTCCGCCGCCGACCCGTACCGCCTCGTTTTCTCCTTCTCCAGGGCCTTGGCGACGATCGTCTCGATGTCTCCCCGATAACTCCGGTTTATCGAACTCAGCGCAACCGGATCGGTATATTGGATCGTTTGCACCGCCTCATGCAGGTGATGCGTCAGTGAGTAGGGCATTTTGTTCGACAGCAATTCGTAGAGGATGACCCCGAGGGCGTAGACGTCGGTGCGTCTATCCAGAGCCTGCGGATCGGCGAGAACCTGCTCCGGGCTCATGTAAGCTAGCGTGCCTAGTAGTTGGCCCATATCCGTCTGACGGGTCGCTTGGGCATCGCTATCAGTGATGCGTGCTAGCCCGAAATCCAGAATCTTCGGCTGGCCGCCCTCGTCCACCAGAATGTTGCCGGGCTTCAGATCGCGGTGGATGATGCCGCATTGATGGGCGTGCTCGACCGCTTCACAAACCTTGATCATCAGAGCCAGCCGTTGTCGGGTGTCTAGTTTGTGCGAATCGGCATATTCGCCCAGGGGGTTGCCACGAATGATTTCCATGGCAAAGTAAGGCTGGGAACCGAACCCGGTATTGGCGGTTCCAGCCTCGTAGATTTGCGCGATGCCCGGGTGATGGAGACGGCCGAGCGCCTGGAACTCCCGCTCGAAGCGGTGGAGGAGTTCAGGGCTGGCCCAGGCTGTTTTGATGACCTTCAATGCGACGCTACGCCGGGGCCGGTCCTGCTCAGCCTCGTACACCGCCCCCATTCCACCCTCGCCCAGCAGGCGAACGATCCGATAGCGCCCGATACTGGTCGGCAAATTGGGCGCGGTTCTCGCGGGCTGTGGACCCGGCGTCGGCTGTGGACCCAGCGACGCAAGCGTTGCGTCCGGATCGGCTCGATGAGGACTTAGAGCACGTGGGTCATCCGCCATTGGCTGTGCTCCGCCAGAAGGCTGCGGTGCGATCAGTATAACTCAGCGAAGCGATGCGTATACGAAGCGGTGCTTAGATGGGAGAGCAGATAAGAAACGAAAATCCGCGACCAGAACTTCTTGCGGCTCAGCGAAACTGTCGCAATCGCCGATTACACTCAAACCAGGCTGTAACCAAAATTTGCTGCCACATCTTTAGTCAGCGCGATTATTTCAGCTCTTTCCTGCACGCTGAAATTAGGACGGTAATAGTCTGGCAGAGAAAGCTTGGAGATGTACTTGATACGCATGGGAGTGAAAGCATCGAGAGACAGGCCGGTATGAGCTAGAATGCGATCGATCGTTTCTTCAGGTTTTACGCATAGGTCCTCGTAGCGCACGACACAAACCGCGCGAGCCAGTTCAGGATCATGCTTCAGTTGCTCGATGATGAAGCCAAACACTGAAGCCCATTGAAGCGCGCGGGCGCGCACCTGACGCCCCTCGTCGCGGCAACGGCATATCTCCTGGGTGATCGCGTCATTTCCGACATTGACCGGCACATAATTGGGACCAAATTCATGGAAACCGGTCATTTTATTCATTCTCACCAGCCGCTGATCGTCGCGCGCCAAATCTGAAAAAAGTCGATCTTGCTTGAGCACCGATGCCGCATGATCAATGGGGTTGCGAACATACAATAGGAAACGTGCATCGGGAAAAATGCGGCGTAAGTACCGCATCCGCGTAACGCAAGGATTGTTCTTGGATACATAGCGGGAACGCCCCCTTACCAAAAGCAGTTTGCGGATGTGATCTTTAAAAAATGTCTCGAAGTCTGAATTTAGCTGGCTGTCATCTAGAACATTGCAGCGGCTTGAATCATGCAACTGATGGAAGAACCGCAGCCAAATCATTTCCTCCACGCCTTCAGAACTGTCGCGAGTTACCTGCAAACGATCGCGGTTGACGCGTTCTACCGGCGAGCGCAATGCGTTGATCGGAAGCTTCGGAAACAAGCGGTTCCACCACCATGGTATATAGGGCAGCACAAAATCTGAATATCTATGCGTTGTCACATCGGGGTGCTCGCTCAGCATTTGGGCCGAGATCGTAGTCCCGGCGCGCGGCAGGCCGAGAATATAAATCGGCCGGTCTATCGGGATGGCCGCTGTTCGGGACGCCAGAAATTTTGATTCAAGCTGCCCAAGCTTGATGAAGAGCGGTGTCGTGGCATTGACGAACCTGACAAACCAATAAAACCCAGCAGGCACGGAGAACCGTTCCGATTTCGGCGGAGGATGTGGCGTGGACTCAGACATAACAACTTGTTCCGTGGCGCGCACCCGTGAAATTGGGATGAAATATCCGAATGGATCGCGGTCCAGTTTGTCAGATTTTCTCGAACACCGCGCCGATCACGGTCAAACCGGGGCCGAAACCCACGCTGACAATTTTCGCACCGGTTGGAATCGCGTCCGTTTCCACGATTTTTTGCCACATATGGGGAGCGGTCGCGGAGGCCATATTGCCGTGCTGATCTAGAATGTCCCGGCTGACCCACATCTTGCTCTCGTCGAGACCGAGCGCTTCGCGGACTTTGCTCACAATTGCCGGGCCGCCAGGATGGATCGCGTAGACGAGATCCTGTTTCTCCGCATCGAAATCGATACTTGCCTGATGGCAAAGATCGGTCATGAATTCTTTTATATGGACATAGATTATGTCGGGGACGTTCTTCGAAACCATCTCGTCGAACGAGTACAGTCCAGGCTTCAAGGTCATCTCATCCAAGGAGTTCGGCACGAGGCGTTCTTGTATGGCAAGGAGCTTTAAGCCTCTTTTGTTCGATGCCAGGAAATTCAGGAGGGGGTAAGCCGAGTATTTGATGAAGCCGTCGCCGAAAAGCGCATTCATCACATAGTTCCCAGGGTCATGCGCCAGAAAGTCGACATGCAGTGTTAAATATTCCGTATGGATGATATCGACCCGTTCTTTCGGCGTTGGCGAAGCGGCGTACGATGCTGCCAATAGTCCACAGGCCGTGCGGATCGCCGGAAAGGCACCATAACAACCCATGTGGTAAGCATGGGTGACACCGGTCTGGAACCAACCCTGCTTGGACAGAAAAACCTGAGCGGGACTCGGTGACGTATAGCCGGTACAAGTGACATGAATGATCTCGTCGGGCTGCTCGCTTTCTTCATAACAACGCTCAAAGGCGGTGAGTGCCGCTTGCTCGAAGAGAACGCGCCGCTTGTCCCAAGTCTTCCCGGCAGGATTGTCGTATATATTTGTGTACGGGGCCGGAGGCGCCAAAAACTCCAGGTGCCCATTCCGCCGCGTATTGGCCGTATCGTAGATACAAACCTGGCGCTGTGAGATATGTTCCGCGGAAGAGGCACAGTACCTTTCGATGCGCTTCTTCGTGCTCTTGAACACCGCAGTCTTTTGTTCTTCCGATTCGATGCCCTGACTGACGCATCGCGCGACGGCCATCCAGTGCGCCAGGCAGTCGAGCAGTTCATCTTGCGGAACAGGCGGCCTCAGCGTCACCGGCTTAAAGTCGGCAAACACGACCGGAAGCGTGCCAGCCCGGGAGCTTGCTTCCGCTTCATAGGGTACGTCCGCAACACGCCCCTGCTCAAGCATCGACATCAATCCCCGTCCGCTTTCCCGACTGGCACCTGTTTTTTAATTGCACTGTGACTGTCATAATACCTAAATATCTTCAGCCGTCAACAGGCGCTACATTACTTTAGAGTGACGAGTGGTTTCGGGTTTACAACCCTGCGAGCTCTGTAAAGTTTCTTGAAGGGCCAGAACAATTTTATATTACTTGCATCTGGAACCCCGCTTCAGGCAGAGGTTTGCGGACATTCGTCCTATGGGCTGGCTTGTGAGAGTGAAGCGCAAGTAGCTGAACGTGCACAAGAAAAGCCCGCTAACGAATGGCCGAACTTCTAATTAATCTTCACCTTCACCAATCTTTACGAATCCTTTTTTGATGTTTTCGCCGGTTTGAGGTATATTTCGCTCCAACAGATGATCGACGCTGGCGCAAACTATGGCCTATGGTTTTCGCGGAAGTGATCCCAAATCTTGCGAAAGTCAGGAGCCTTGGCCAGTGATCTTTGAGCGCCAGCGCAGCCGGCAATTTCCTGATAGTGTCGCTGGATCATTTCTGAACCTCAAATCCAAGTGGGAAAAGAATGAAGGCATTGTTTGCGGTCAGGACCACCCTTGGGGCGGCATTGTTGATTGCGTGCACTTTCATGGCAGGATGCGGAGCCGGTTCGAGCTCAGCAGGTTCGAGCTCAGCAGGTCCGAGCTCAGCCCTCATGCAGCCAAGCGTAACAGGCACACAAAATCCCTTGGTGGCAATTTATACGATCCGGACGGGGTGTCTCGGGCAGATTATGGTGGAGTTTGGTCCCACGACCTCCTATGGAAGAAGCACCGCCTGGTATCCGGTGACTACACCTGACTTTTCCTCAATAGAGGTTGCGGGAATGAAGGCATCCACTACGTACCACATGCGGGCGCAGGTGCAATGCAGCACGGGCAATCCTACTACGTCAACGAGCCCTGATACAACCTTCACGACGGGACCATTGCCTTCTTCTCTGGCTTTTCCCAACCTAGTTGTGAGCCGTCCTAATCCTTCTTTAAGCTCCACCGAAAATCCGGGGATCGAATCCATCGACGTGATTATCGCCCAAGCGCCAGGTTTCTGGGCACCGGCTTTTTTCACGGACCGCGATGGCAACGTGATCTGGTATTACGACGTGGGACCGGGTAATTTTGCGTTTCCGTTCAAACTGCTCCCCAGTGGGAATATGCTCTTGAATATTACTAACGCGGTAACGGTTTCGGTTTTGCGCGAGATCGACTTGGCCGGAAACACCGTTCGTGAGATGAACATATTAGACTTGCAACACAAGATGGCGGACGCCGAAAGCTTTGATTTTGTGGCATGGGGCTTTACCCATGATTTTCTCATGCTCCCGAACGGCCATGTCGTTGTCATTGTGGCTTGCTTTAAGAGTTTTACTAATCTTCCAGGGAATCCCGGAACGATCAGAGTCACAGGGGATGCGCTAGTAGATTTGGACCAGAACTGGAATCCCGTTTGGTCCTGGAACTCATTCGACTATCTCGACGTAAACCGCCACATAGGCGGCTTGCCAGACTGGACGCATAGTAATGCGCTTCTTTACTCGCCTGATGATGGCAACCTCATCTTGTCGGTGCGCAACCAGTCGTGGATTCTCAAGATCGACTACGAGAATGGAACTGGTTCCGGGAATATCCTGTGGCACCTCGGCTATCAGGGAGACTTCGCTTTGACCAACCAAGGGGTCCCGAGCGATGATCCGGGCCTGTGGTTTGGCATGCAACATTTCCCGATTATCTTAAGCCACAATGGGTCGCAGACGACTTTAGGGATTTTTGACAATGGAGACAACCGAGTTATGAATACGGACGGTTTGATGTGCCAGGAGTTTCCAGTCATCCCTCACCCCGCATGTTATTCCCGGCCCGTGATCTTTCAATTCGATGAAAGCTCCATGGTTGCCAATATTGCCTGGGCCGACCCTTTGCCTTACTACGGCATATGGGGCGGGGCCATTAATCAATTCGCGAACGGCAACGTTGAATTCGAGCTGAACGATCCTGCAATCCCGCCGAGTCCGAATTTAGCGTCTCAAGTTCAAGAGGTGACTGGAGCGTCCACTCCGCAGGTGCTTTGGCAGATGAATATTTCTCCCGCGTCGGCCACTGCATATCGCGCGTACCGAGTTCCCAGTTTGTATAATGGCGTGACTTGGCAGTATTGAGAGCACTTGCTTTCTGATCTTTGGGCGCAGTTTTGAATTGCTAGGACATCCCCCGGTGGATTTTGGCATCAAAGCAGAAGCGCCCTTTCGTTCGCGAGGAAAACTTTGCGTTATGCAGCATTCGGCTTTCTGCCAGTGGTCGCTGGGGCCGGGCTAGGCGGCGTGGTTGTGGTTTACAAAGCTCGAGGATGTAAGACTGCATCGCTTCGTCGCCCTACAAATTCCTGCCCGATGAAGTCGCCAAGGACGGACAAACCGGGTGCCCTAAGCTCCTAAGCTATTGAAAAGATGGTGCACCCTGAGAGATTCGAACTTGAGGCGTTTTGCGGGCGTGAGCGAAGCGGGAGCTCGCAGCCGAAATCCTGAGCCTGGGGTTTAGGCGAAGGATCTGGCCGAAGAATGGACCTTGAACAAGATGGTGCGCCCTGAGAGATTCGAACTCCCGACCTTCTGGTTCGTAGCCAGACGCTCTATCCAGCTGAGCTAAGGGCGCAACGTTTACTTCGGCGGGGTGAGGTCGCCCAAGAATTATAACGGAAGTGGAGCTCTGTCGCGAACGTTCTCTGTCGAACATCTTTTCTTGCGAATTTTATTCTGAATCGATAGTCCGCCAGAAACCGCGCAGGACGCCGACTTCGGTGGCTCGAAGTTTTCCACAGGTGAATCCCACCCACGAATCCGGAGTACGCCGCTTTAGAAGTAAATCTTTCCCGCTGGAGAGCAATTCCTACAAAGCAGCCCCCTCCGCAATTTCGTATTTTGAGCAGCTTAAGAACGGCACGCCATGTGCACTATGGAAAAGCAGACGAAGTGGCGCGCAACGGGGCGCTCCAAGAAGCACTTCGGCCAGAGGTTTTCTTGGACGCCCCTTTGCATAAACTCCCCCAAGCGCCTCTCTTTTGCGGGTCTTTACCGCCAAGTTGTTTCCGCCTGCCTCTTTACGCCAGAGCCAGCGGTTCCCGCACATCGATCCCGGCCTGACGCAAAAGCCGAGCAATGCCATCAGTTTTCAGGCGCGAAGCGTCAAACTCCACCCGCACCGTGCGCTCTTGCTCGTTGAACTGTACTCGTCGAACTCCGTAAACCTCACGCATTCCGTCGATCGCCCGCAACTCTTGCTCGCCGGGCGCTGAACCGTACCGAAAAACGACATCCAGGTAAGTCATGCGATAATCCTCTGCTGTCTTCCTCTGCTCACTATGGAAGCCCGCACCGCGCTGTCCGGCGGGCTGAATCCAATATATGCCATTATCCATCGAAGAAGACAGAAAGCCTGAGTAAATGAGGTTGCGACGATCACGAGAACGCCGGAAGGGAAATCGCGATGCGCGTGCTTGCGTACACATGGGCTGGGGTGCGCACGACTGACGTGAAATCAGCCGCGCACTTCTTTGGCGATGTCCTGGGACTCTCCCTGATTCACGAGGGCAAAGGACTCGCGCAATTCGAGCTGCCATCGGGACAGCTCTTCGAGGTCTTAGGTCCGGAGAGTCGTTACCATCAATTTCACGCCTGCCCGGTTTTGGCCTTTCAGGTCGAGGATTTGCGCGCGGCCATAAACGAGTTGAAATTACGAGGCGTCGAGTTCGTCACGGATGTCAATGGCACGGAATCAGAAGCCTGGGCGTATTTTCGCGGGCCGGACGGCTACCTGTACGAGCTTTGGCAGACGGCACGCCCGCTGAAGGCACTGCAGGCCAACTAGACTAGTCGCGCCGGCATTTTGGCGGCTATCGCGAGAGGCTTGCCCTGAGGCTCCCGAAGGCGGGGTCACCGCTATTAGAAAAGGAGTCCCACCCAGACACCCACAAAGTCTACATGCCCCCCAAGCCATTCAACCCGGCGTCCACTCTCGAACGCGACCCCGTTTGTGGAATGAACGTAAATCCCGCGAACGCCAAACATATCTACGAGCACAGTGGGAAGAACTACTATTTTTGCTGCGCACCGTGCGTGGAGAAATTTAAAGCTGACCCGGCAAAATATCTCAGCCAGAAACCTTCGCGCCCATCAGGCCTGGAAATGCCTGCTTTGGTGATGCCGGTTGCGCCAACGGCAGCCCCGGTCTCCAACTCCCAAAGCCAACCGGTCCAAAGCAAGCCTGAGACTCAGCCTCCGCGCTCGGCGACCGAAATCGCCAGCTACGTCTGTCCCATGTGCCCGGACGTCCGCGAAAACAAGTCGGGCGCCTGTCCTTCGTGCGGCATGGCGCTCGAGCCGGAACTTCCCGCAGCATCTACCCGCACCGAATACACCTGCCCCATGCATCCGGAAATTGTGCGCC
The DNA here is from genome assembly GCA_036844925.1 of Candidatus Sulfotelmatobacter sp. Classification (GTDB taxonomy): domain Bacteria; phylum Acidobacteriota; class Terriglobia; order Terriglobales; family Acidobacteriaceae; genus Sulfotelmatobacter. Next base: position 14,671 of record DAIUEW010000028.1, on the reverse strand, counting down.
CTGGACCGGGTTCATGCCCCATATGCGGAATGGCTCTGGAGCCGCGCACGGTCTCCGCCTCCACAGAAGAAAATCCCGAGCTCCGCGACATGAGCCGCCGCTTCTGGATTAGCCTCGCGCTCACCGCTCCGCTCATGGTCGTTGCCATGGCTGCCATGACTTGGGAGATGCCGTTGCACCGTCTCCTGCGAGGCGCAACATTGCCCTGGCTGGAACTCGCGTTGGCTACACCCGTGGTGCTCTGGGGTGGCTGGCCATTTTTCGCGCGCTTCTGGACTTCGCTTGTCAATCGCAGTCCCAATATGTTCACGCTGATCGGCATGGGAACCGGGGTTGCCTATGGATACAGCGTAATCGCCACGCTCGCGCCGCAAATTTTTCCCGACTCTCTGCGCACCATGGGCGGGCATCCGGACGTCTATTTCGAGTCGGCTGCCGCCATCACCACGCTCGTCCTGCTCGGTCAGGTCATGGAATTGCGAGCCCGAAGCCGCACCAGTGCCGCCGTCCGCGCCCTCCTCGATCTCAGCCCGCGCACCGCGCGCCTGCTAAGCCCAGACGGCAACGAGAAAGATGTCCCGCTCGAGCAGGTAAAGCCCGGAGACCGCCTCCGTGTGCGCCCGGGAGAAAAAATTCCGGTGGACGGAATCCTGCTCGAAGGCCGCAGCACAGTTGACGAATCCATGATCACCGGCGAATCCATGCCGGTGGAAAAATCGTCCGGCAGCAACAATAAAGTCGTCGGCGCCACTATCAACGGCACCGGCTCATTCATCATGCAGGCCGAGCGCGTCGGCAGAGAAACCCTGCTGGCGCAAATCGTTCGACTCGTCGGCCAGGCGCAACGCAGCCGCGCTCCCATCCAGCGCCTCGCCGACCGGGTAGCGAAGTGGTTTGTCCCCATCGTCGTTGCAATCGCGGTGATCACTTTCATCGCGTGGTTCTGGCTGGGTCCGCAACCGCGCCTCGCCCACGCCCTCGTGAACGCAGTCGCCGTATTAATCATCGCGTGTCCCTGTGCTCTCGGACTCGCAACCCCCATGGCGATCATGGTCGGCGTAGGCCGCGGTGCCCGCGCCGGAGTGCTCATCAAAAACGCCGAGGCTCTCGAGATTCTGGAAAAAGTTGACACGCTCGTCGTCGACAAAACCGGAACGCTCACCGAAGGCAAACCGAAGCTGGTAGGCGTAGAAGCTCAAACCGCATCCGATGCCGATCAAGTGCTTCGCCTCGCTGCCAGCCTGGAGCGCGCCAGCGAACATGCGCTGGGAATCGCAATTGTGCAAGGCGCTCTTGATCGCCGGATAAAACTCGCCGAGCCGACAGAATTCGTTTACTCCGCCGGCAAAGGGATTCAGGGTATCGTGGACGGAAGAGGTGTCGCGGTCGGTAACGCTGCTCTTATGGTTGAAGCTGGTGCCTTCGCGAGCCCCGAGGCGGCCATTCTTCACGCCAAGGTCCCCGTTGGCACAACCATTCTCGTCGCCATCGATGGAAAATATGCCGGAAACATCTCCATTGCCGACCCCATCAAACCGTCAACTCAGGAGGCGATTCGCGGCCTCCGCAGCCAGGGCATTCACATCGTCATGCTCACCGGAGACAATCACGCCACCGCGTCAAACATCGCGGAAGCGCTCGGCATAGACGAATTCGAAGCCGAAGTCTTGCCCGCAGGCAAATTGGAAATCGTCCGCAGACTGCAAGGGCAGGGAAGAGTGGTCGCGATGGCAGGCGACGGAATCAACGACGCCCCGGCGCTTGCGCAAGCCGATGTTGGCATCGCCATGGGCACCGGCACCGACGTTGCTATCGAAAGCGGCGGGATCACACTTGTGAAAGGTGATCTCTCGGCCATCCTGCGCGCCCGCAAACTAAGCCAGGCCACCATGCGCAACATTCGCCAGAATCTTTTCTTCGCCTTTGTCTATAACGCCGTCGGCGTGCCCATCGCAGCGGGAATTCTCTATCCGTTCTTCGGCCTGCTGCTCAGTCCAATCTTCGCTGCAGCGGCAATGAGCTTCAGTTCCGTCTCCGTGATCACAAACGCTCTGCGCCTGCGCAACGTGAATCTGAATTAGACTGTGAGGAGTAGCCGTGTGGGACTGACACCCGTGTCCGACACCCTTTGACTTTGATTTGTCGGCCGAGACACGCCGTTGCGCTCAGCAATCCGGAAGCGACAGGCTGCGGTTCACCCCTGAACGCCTGCCGCGCCGAGAACGTCTGCCCCATCGTGAACGCCTGCCGCACCGTGAACGCCTGCCCACCGTGAACACCTGCCCACCGTGAACACCTGCCGCACCGTGGAAGAGCGGCGCTTCAGCGCCGCGTGTCAGGCAAAATGACGTGGGGCTTTAGCCCCTGAGGTAGCTCTACAGCTTTCCCAAATACTCAATCACGTCCGGCTCCGTCCAATCCACCGGCCCGATAAATTTGCGGCGCACCACGCCGTTGCGGTCGATCACGTAGGTCTCAGGAAACTTAAACGTCCCGTACAGGCTGTTGCTCTTCTGATCGGCATCGCGCACGGAGAGCAGGTTTACGCCGTGATCTCTCAGGAACCGCTGGTAGCTGCTGTTATCCACGTCGACGCTCACCGCCAGCACAGTCACACCTTTATCCTTCATGCGCTGCTGCATCTGCACCAGCGATGGCATCTCTTCAATGCACGGAGGACACCAGGTCGCCCAGAAATTCAGCACCACGACCTGACCTTTAAACTGGCTGAGCGTAACCGTGCGGCTAGAGTCGCGCACCGTGAAGTCCGGCGCAGCCATGCCGATGCGTGGAGGCCGCGTCCCGCTATAGCAGCCGGATAGCGCCAGCAGAATCGCAAGCAAAATGACCACCGCGGTAACCCACACGGCAAAACGAAGCATGCATCGCACCTAGCTATAATAGTCCATTCGACTTATCTTGCAGAAGTAAGCCGCAGAACTAAACCGCAGCCCATCTCATGCACTTCCGTTTCATCACATCCACTCCCCAGGATATCGTTCGCGGTAGCGGGACGTTTGCCGGCATCAGCACGCTCGCAACATTTCTGCGGCTCTCCGGTGCAACCGTCGACCTGGTGACACCCACCTTCCAATTTCCCCTCTACACCGTGGAGCGGCTGGTTTTCAACGAGACGCTCCGCTTCCGCCACGGAAGTTTCAACGTAATCACAATCGGCTTCGACATGGACGGCTTCACTCTAGCCGGCACCGGACGGGGACTGCATATCGCGTCCATCAAAGGAGTGATCGCCGACGAGATGCGCTTTGAGGCCGGCCTTACCAAAGCCACAATGCGGCTCCAGGCGCGTTGTGAGAAGCGTCACGTCCAGCGCGCAGACGTGGTCCTTGCCACCAGCCACTACTCTTCCCGGAGAATCCAGGAGCTCTATGGCATCGCGAATGAACCGCGCGTCGTGCCCGAGCTGATCGATCTGACCTCATGGCGCAGATTGCTCCAGCTCAATCCAGCTCAGCCGGAAGTGAACAGGTTTATAGTGCTCTGTGTTTGCCGCTTCTATCCGCGAAAGCGGCTGAACATTCTGCTGGGCGCCATTGACCGCCTGCGCTCGAAAATACCCGGCCTCGAAATTCGCATCGTCGGCGACGGCCCCGAAGCCCGCCGCCTCAAGTCCATCTCCCGCAACAGAAATTTACATGGAATCGTGACCTGGCTGGGAAACCTCTCGCAGGACGAACTCGCCAGGGAATATAACCGTTGCCACGTTTTTTGTCTGCCGAGCATCCAGGAAGGGTTCGGCATCGTCTTCCTGGAAGCCATGGCAAGTGCCAAGCCCATCGTGGCTGCACGCGCCAGCTCAACCCCCGAAGTGGTGAAGCACGGCATTCTGGCGGAACCAGACGACGAAGAAGCATTGGCCGAAGGAATCCGGCACGCTTATGCAGATCCAGGGTTGCGCGCCGCACTCGCAGCCGAAGCATCGCATTGGGTCAAGCAGTTCGATGCCCCGCTAGTCGCTGCCACATTCCTGCGCGAAGTGGAACTCGCTACAAAACATGTGGGGACAGCCGCCCTCGGCTGTCCTTCGAGCGAAGCTCGATGATCTCGTTGCCAGATCGTTGATCCTCGAAGCATCCTCCGCGCGAACCCAGTAATATATTCTTAGTGACCATGGTCTATCTCACGCGCAAAGCAGAATTTTCAGCCTCGCACTATTACCACAGCCCGGATTTCACTCCCGAGGAGAACCGCCGCATCTTCGGTAAATGCAACAACCCCAACGGCCACGGCCACAACTACACCCTCGAAGTCACGGTAAAAGGCGAAGTCGATCCCCGCTCCGGCTTCGTCGTCGACCTCAAGCAACTCAAAGAAGTCATGCACCGCGAAGTACTCGACGCCATGGACCACCGCTTCCTCAACAAAGAAGTCCCCGAATTTCTACATCGAATTCCCACCACGGAAAACATTGCCGTCGCCATTTGGCAGCGCCTCACCAGCAAACTCGGCAACAAACTCGGAAGAGCCAGCCTACATCGCGTGCGCGTCTACGAAACCCCAGACCTATTCGTGGATTTCTATGGAGAATCATGAGAAAACGATTTTGGGTGGCGATTTTGGGTGGCGCAGCGCTTCAGCGCTGCGATAAAGGTCTCTTCATCAGTATCAGTGCGGCTTTAGCCGCTGAGTGTCGAAAGCTATCTAGCGCACAAACGATATGAAAGCCCACCTCTCCCGCCGCTACCGCTTCTCCGCTTCCCACCGCCTTCACAGCGAATCCATGTCGGAAGAAGAAAACCAGGCAACCTACGGCAAGTGCAACAACCCCTATGGACACGGCCACAACTACATCGTCGAAGTCACCGTCAGCGGCCCGGTTGACGAGAAAACCGGAATGGTCTGCAATCTCACCGATCTCGATGGCTTCATCGAAAGGGAAGTGCTTTCCCGCTACGATCACGAAAATTTGAATACAAAGAAAGAATTCGCCGAGGAAGTGCCCACCACGGAAAATCTCTGTATTCAGATTTACGAAATAGTGCAGCGTGGCTTCCCTCACGCGCATCTTGAAAGAGTGCGACTTGAAGAAACCATGATGAACTCCTTCGAGTATTCGGGCGATAAAGAGTTATTACATTAATGGTGTCATCCTCAACCGAAATGTTTCAAGAAAGGGAAGGCCGATCGAATCGCCGCTTATGAAACCGGGCCCCGTTGAACAAACAGCCGAACTCTCAACTCTCACCAGCGCCAGCTTCGAAGATCTCGTCCAGGAAATGCTCGTCCGCCTCGGTGAAGATCCGCAACGCGAAGGCCTTCGGCAAACTCCCGAGCGTGTCCGCAAATCGATGCAGTTCCTCACCCGCGGTTATCGCGAAGATCCCGAAGCTTTGCTCAAGGGCGCGCTCTTCACCGTCACCTACGACGAGATGGTTATCGTCAAGGACATCGAAATGTTCAGCCTCTGTGAGCATCACATGCTGCCATTCTTCGGCAAAGTGCATGTCGCCTACATTCCGAAAGGCAAGGTAATCGGCCTTAGCAAAGTGCCGCGCCTCATCGAGCTCTTCTCGCGCCGACTGCAGATTCAAGAGCGCCTCACTACCCAAATCGCCGAAACCATCCAGAAAGTAATCGAGCCGCACGGCGTCGGGGTCGTCATTGAAGCCCGGCATTTATGCATGATGATGCGCGGTGTCGAGAAGCAGCACTCGGCCGCGGTAACGTCATCAATGCTGGGTTGCTTCCGCAACGAGCAGGAAACGCGCTCCGAATTCCTCTCGCTGATCCGCCAACGATCCAACGGAATCTAGCTTGCACCCCGAATCGTGTGGAGCGGAGACCCTTGTTTGGTGACGCGTTTGGGTGGCGCAGCGCTTCCAGCGCTGCGATTTCAGCCCGCTTTTATAAAGCGGCTTTTAGCCGCCGAGGGTAAGATATCGACGGTGCTCAACAACAAACCGTGCCCAAAAGAATTCAACCTCAAAATCCATGCCCCACCGGGGACTGAGTGACAAAACCGCCCTCGTAACCGGCGCCACCCGCGGCATCGGCCTGGCCATCGCCCGCGCACTGGCGGAAGAAAGCTGCAACTTAATCCTCACCGGCCGCGGCGAATCCGCCCTGCGTCGTATCAGCGGGGAACTCGCGTCCCCGAAACTAAAAATCCTCACCCACTCTTGCGACGTCCGCGACCCGCAATCCGTCGACGACCTGTTTCGCGCCATCCGCCGCCAGTTCAAGCGTCTCGATATTCTCATCAACAACGCTGGCATCGCCCACGCCAATCTCACTGTCGATAAACTCCCGCTGCCACTCTGGCGGGATGTGCTCGACACCAACTTGACCGGAATGTTTCTGGTTACGCAAGCCGCGCTCCCTATGATGAAGCGCGGCGGTACCATAGTGAACAATCTCTCAGTCGTGGCTAATCGAGTTTTCGCCGGATCGGCCGCCTACATCGCCTCCAAACACGGAGCCCTCGGGTTGACCAACACGCTGCGCGAAGAATTGCGCCCCAAAGGAATTCGCGTCATCGCGCTGCTCCCCGGCGCCACCGACACCGACATCTGGAACGCATTCTGGCCCGAAGCTCCGCGCAAGAAGATGATGTCCTCCGCAACCATCGCCGAAGCCCTCGTCAGCGCAATCGCACTACCGCCGAATGCCACCGTAGAAACGCTCGAAATCCTTCCTACGGGCGGGATTCTGTAGTCGAAACCTGTAGGTTCGTCCCATCACGTTGTACCTCCGCCGACTTTCCAGCTAAGATACGACCGACCGAAAACTCCCACGGAGGAATCCATGAGCAATACGCCATTTCTCGCCGCCGCATTGTTCGCCGCATCAGTTCTTACTCTCCCTGCCCACGCCCAGGACGCCAAAAAAGAAGCAGCCGTAAAGCCCGCCGACAGCCCGTCCCAAGCCGTGCTCGCCGCCTGGAACGATATCGGCCGCAAGCTCATCGCCATGGCTGAAGATTTTCCCGAAGACAAATACGACTTCAAGCCCACGCCCGCCCAGCGCTCTTTCGCCGAGCAGTTGCTTCACGCGGCCGGAGCAAATTATTTCTTCACGGATCCGGTCCTGGGTCAGAAACCTCCCGCTGGGGAAGATCCCAAGCGTGATCAGTACAAGACCAAGGCTGACGTGGTTGCCTTCGTGAAAAAAGCCTTCGCCGATGGCGCCGCCGCCATCAAAACGAAGGGCGATAAAGGATTATCTGATTTAGTCGTCGATTCCTTCGAGCACAAACAGTATCGAGTCATCGACTACGCCTACGGCTTCATCGAGCATTCCGGAGAACACTACGGACAACTCGCTGTCTATTATCGCGTCGCCGGTTTGGTTCCTCCCGAGTCGCGCCCCAAGAAGTAGCAACCGTGGAAACAAAATAAAGCGCTGTCATCCCGAGGCCCGCGTCCTTCGCGGGCCTCAGCATCTATGCATCCCTGTGTGTGCTATCGCAGCGATCCATCCAGATCGCCCACACTTCATTACCCCACCGCGTATGGCGATCTCAATCTGCGCTCGCCAAAAACTTTCACCAGCAGCGCTCCCGAGACAAATCCTCCCACGTGCGCCCAAAACGCCACACCTCCCACGTTCTGCCCTTGCACGGCGAGCGCCGTAGCGGTCCCGCTCAGAAAATTAAGCACAAACCAATATCCCAAAATAATCCAGGCCGGCACCCACACCACGAAAACAAAAAACCACGTCAGCACGCGCGCCCGCGGATACAAAATAAAATAAGCCCCCAGCACCCCCGCAATGGCTCCGCTCGCGCCCAGTGTCGGCACCGTCGAGTGCAGATTAATCGCCACCTGTGTGCTCATCGCAATCAGCCCCGTGAGAATGTAAAACACCAGATACTTGAAATGCCCCAGATAATCCTCAACGTTGTCGCCAAAAATATACAAGAACCACATATTGCCGATGACGTGCATCCAGGAGCCGTGCAGAAACATCGAGGTGAAGAAGGGAACTACGATCGCCGGCAGCGGGTACCGCGTCGACCCCGCCAGAAACGCCGCCAGATGATACGGCACTACACCAAACTGATGAATCAGAATGTTCAGGCTTTGACGATCCAGCGTCGCCTCGAAGAGAAAAATCAGCAGGTTCAGCCCGATTAAAAAATTGTTCACCCACGGAGTGCTATACCGAGCCTGATCGTCGCGAAGGGGCAGCATAAAATATCTGTTAACTTAGTAATCGGGTGATCCTGTAATTGAGACCCGATACTCGCCTTCAATTACCACTTACCAATTACGCAATTACCCATTTACTCAATCCTCTCATGAATGGCGTTATCATCGTCGATAAGCCCGCGGGTTGGACCTCTCACGACGTGGTCGCCCGCATGCGCCGCATTCTTGGCCAGCGTTCCATCGGTCATCTCGGCACGCTCGATCCTCTGGCCACCGGCGTGCTCCCGCTTGTCGTTGGCAATCTCACGCGCCTGGCGCAGTTCTACACTGCATCGGAGAAAACTTACGAGGGCGTCATCCGCTTCGGCTTCGCCACCAACACATACGACGCCGATGGCGACCCGCTCGGCGAAGCCCGTCCTGCCACTCTTGACCCTGTCACTCTTAACCCTGTCACTCTTAACTTGGAGCAACTCCAGCAACTCGCCACTGGATTCCTCGGCCTCATCGAACAGCTCCCGCCACCGTTCTCCGCTAAAAAAATCAACGGCGTCCCCGCCTATAAGCTCGCGCGAAAACAACAAGACGTAGTCCTCAAGCCGGTGCAAGTCGAGATCAAGGAATTCGTTATCCTGTCAGTTGCGGACGACCGCGCCCACTTCCGCGCCCGCGTCGCCTCCGGAACCTACATGCGCTCCGTCGCCCACGAAATGGGCCAGCTACTCGGCTGCGGAGCCCATCTCGAATCGCTCCGCCGCACCGCCGTCGCCGAGTTCGATATCAGCCAGGCCCACACCTTGGAAGAAATTGAAGACAAGATAAGGAATTGTCATTCCGACCTCAGTACAAATTGTCATTCCGACCGGAGCTTACCCTTCCCGCGGGGAAAGGGAAGCGAAGTGGAGGAACCTGCTTTTCCTGACATCACCACGTCCATCTTCATCCACCCCCGCCAGCTCCTGCCCCATTTTCCCTGCGTCGCCGCCGACGAACCTACCGCCGCCCGCATCCGCAGCGGACGCCCCGTCAATCTTCCCGAACTCTCCCGCGCCCGCCACGTCAAAGTCTTCCAGGGACAAAGCGACCTCATCGCCATCGCCACCCGCGTAGCCGGAACCCTATTCCATCCCAAAATTGTGTTTGTCACAGAGCAAGCGGTCGCAGTCGCGAAAGGGAAGTAAGGTGGAGGGACACGAGCCTAGGTGCCCTGCCTAGGAGAGCTTGAAGGTCGGCTTCGAAGCCCCCGTTTGGTTGGTCGCGAGCCCCTAGACGCGGGGCATCCATTGGTCACCGAGCATCTCGGACATGGCAATGCGAGCGAAGCTCTCGATAACGCGAAGGTCGTGGGAAACCTTTGCTTCGTGCTTGGGATCGTCTGGGTTTATCGTGTTTTGCTTGAAGACGTGCTCGATCGCGTTACGTCTCTCTTCGCGGAGGTGCCTTTCCAGGTCGGTTGTATTCTTGAGGATTTCGGAGACTCTCTCTTTTTCCATCGTTTTCTTGGCAGCGACATCATTCATCCATTCCCGTCTGGCCTTCAGCTTCGGATAGGCTAGATCGATGATTTTCCAGAAGCACAGGAATGAGTAAAACCTGCTTCGCGAGTTGACGGCTTCTTTGTGGAGGGCGAGGGCAAACCACTGCGTTGTTGTCCTCGGTGCCGCAAGGGAATATTGAATGTGCGCCGCGTCGACGCCCATTCCTCCGGCCTGCCTAGGCCCGAACACCGTCGGGTGTGGTCGTCTCGGCCCCCCGGAGCCCCAGAGTTTTCTAACCGGCATTTTCTGGTCCCAAACCAGTGCGCTTAGCAGCCGATTTAGACGCGCCTCTTCCTCCGAATGGTCACGTAAATTACGCACCCCCATGCTGACTACGGCATCTTTCTCAACAGTCCCGTTGAACCATCGAAATCTTTTGCCCTCAAAGGTTAAGAAGACCTCTTCCTCGGGCCCTAAACGTATCGAGGAGTCGACCACCCAGTCGCTCTGGTACGGGCAGTCGGACTCGATCCATGCCGAGTCGGGGCGCCGCGACTCTACGCGCTTTCTCCAAAAGTCGATCTCAAGGGTTTCGGTAATGCTTGCCAGCACATCTCCTACGAGCCAGGCGGTGTCGCACAGGTTTGAGTTCGGTCTCCACACGAAGCTGCGAGTTCGATCAAAGAACATGAAATGCCACTGATGGCTAATGTGGTAGAAGTCCATCGAAGGGACGACTGCCTTCATAGAGCGCGGATAGCTGTCTGGGCTACTAAGGTAGTCGTCGGTGATGGCGAACAGTGCGAACAGCGCTAGGAACCGATGCAGGAATCCGTGTGAGTGGATCAGTTGGCCAGTGATGAAGTCGAGGCGAGTTTCCTCCGTTGTCTTCCCGCCGATGACCTTTACGAGTATTCCGTCGGAACGGTTGTAATAATACGCCCCATCCTCCGCCCGGAACACGTTGTCGCGCTCCGCGTGCGATTTTTCTCCATGATCTTTCCCAACCGCTCAGATGGTCCATGTTTTCGGTGAAGAATTGCTTTAAACCTTTCCAGGCGAGGGGGTGGGGTCGGACGACCATCATTTCGAGTGCTCGTCGGCACTGGCTGCACCAGTCGGGCGTGTGGTCTCTTGACGATGTCTCATAGCTGAAAAAGGTTTTCAGGAGTGCGAACCAAGTGGACCCGGGCAATACCCCGAACTGGCCCCCGCGCATACCCTTCCGTATAAGGCCGTTCAAAGCTGCATCTACCCCGAGTTCGATAGGCTGCTCGAGGAGCTGCTGCGCGGACTCGTAAAGGGTGGGCGGCGGGTAAAGAGGCGTGCCGCTCTCGAACTGAACGAATGGGGTTTTCTCTGGGTCCCCCCTTAGTGTGAGGTCTTCCTTCATTTTCGAGCGGGTTCCCGATCCTCCGGGGGAAGTATAGAACGGATCAATAGACGCTCGCTTGCCAGCCTAAGGGGGTGGAATGCCTCCTTTGCGCGAAGGGCGCGCAAAGATGGCCCACCCCTTTGCAGTTCTATCAGCTCTCAAAAGCAGGTTCCTCATCGGGCTGGCGCCCGGTTCGGAATGACAAGGGATAATGTGAGCCATAGGCATCGGACTCCCAGCGAACGACGACATAAGATCCTTCGGTCCGCAGCGGGCGCACTCCTTAGGATGACAGGGGGCCGAAAATCCAGAAATCTGCTTGTACCCAAAATCTTGTCAAGACCTCATTCGTGGATATTTTCGACTAAGTCGTTGATTCGCTGAGGAGAATAAATTAGCTAATATGTCCCATTTACCCTATGCAATATGATATAATAGTTATGTAGAGTAAAAACAGCGGCGCAGGCCATCCGGTCTGCGCCGTTCGTGTTTTCGCGCATCGCGTTTTCAGAGCATCGGGCGTGACGTTCCGCCATACAATTTTCGAAGGGAGCATCCATCAGGCACAGCCTACAAGCTGCGCCTTTTTTATTTATGCGGAAGAAATCTAATCCCAAACGCCGCGGAGAAGCCGCGGAGGCCGCGTTTCTGGCGAGAGCGACCGTGCTTGGCTTCAGCATTTGTGTCCCCTGGGGAGAGAGTGAACGCTACGACTGCGCAATCGACTCCCAACCGGGCTTTCTGCGGGTGCAGGTAAAGTCCGCCACTGCCTGTAGCCGCTCGCGATATGTTGTGAAAGGCGGCGGAAACGGCCAGCCTTATACCGCAGAGGAGATCGACTTTCTTGCCGCCTATGTCGTCCTTCGGAATCTTTGGTATGTGATTCCGGTTGAGGCGTTTGCACCGCGGGCTATGTTGCAGTTCACTCCTGACGACAGCAGCAGGGACACGTTTGGGAAATACCGCGAAGCCTGGTGCCTGCTGGATTGCGCGCGCAAGGCGCGAGGCTGGCTGGACATTCCGGTGAGGTGCCGCAGCAGGGAATTGGGGTCTCGGTGCGCGGTTTGCCCGATGCGTGGCTGATTTCGTTCTTCTGAAGTGACGGGCGGGGACCTTGATCTCGGTGCCCTAACACAAAGGGCGGCTTCGCAGCCGCCGCCCTTCAATCTCATCCTAAGCAGAGCGCTTAGGTTCGCACCTTACACACCAAGTTTCTCGCTCCGCGCTCAGCATGTCAAGGAAATGCGGCACCGCCTCAAGTAACTTTAGGGAGGCCCCGGTGAGACTCGAACTCACGACCTCTAAGGTGCGAACCTAGCGCTCTATCCAGGCTGAGCTACGGGGCCATGCCTGCCACGCCCACCCCAGAACCTGTTTCCGCACCACCGTGCTTTCGATCCACGACAGCTTCCCGCGTCCATTCTCTCGCACCGTGCGGGTTGTCGAACGCGAGGGATAACATTTTTCACTACGGTTCCCAGTCTAGGATTCCCGCTCTGGGACGGCAAGGCGAAGGGTTTATACTCGAAACCTATGTCTGGGGATTCACACAAGACTTTCTACCTCGAAACCTTTGGCTGCCAGATGAACGTGCATGACTCCGAAAAGGTCATTGGCACGCTGGTGCACGAGGGATACCGGCAGGTGGAGACGGTGGAGCAGGCCGACCTGATTCTTTACAACACGTGCTCCATCCGCGATAAGGCGGAGCAGAAAGTTTTTCATCGGTTGGCGGACTACAAAAAGCTGCTGTCCCAAGGAAAGAAGTTTGGAGTGCTCGGCTGCGTGGCGCAGCAGGAAGGGGAAAAGATTTTCGAGCGCGCGCCGCATGTGTCGCTGATTTGCGGATCGGCGTCGTATCGCAACCTGCCGCAGATGCTTGCGCAGTTGGAAGGTGCACCGGACACAGGCTCCCGAACCTTAGTCCGGCGGGAGATTCCCTTCGGCAAGCTCAGGGCAGGCTCTCGCCCCGCGGCTGCGCCGCCCCCGGCTAAAGCCGAGGGTCTACCGGAGAACGCGGAGCATCGGAATGACGCCTCGTCCAGGTCGTCCACGCTCGTTCGCATCACCGGACTGGACGATCGCGAAACCGACGCCTGCTTCGAGACCGAATTCACCGCCCGCAGCAATCCGCATCGCGGATACATCACCATCATCGAAGGCTGCGACAAGTTTTGCGCCTACTGCGTGGTGCCGTTCACGCGCGGAAAGGAGCGCAGCCGCACTTCGGACTCGGTGCTCGCCGAAGCCCGCCAGATGGCCGATCTCGGCTATACGGAAATCCAACTGCTCGGGCAGAACGTGAATTCGTATAAAGATCCGGCAGGGAAGCGTTCCTTCGCAGAATTGCTGGCCGCGGTCGGTGAAGTGCCGGGGATCAAGCGCGTGCGTTTCACCACATCCCACCCCCGCGACTTCGGACGCGACATCGTCGACGCTATCGACGCCGTGCCTACGCTTTGCGATCACGTCCACCTGCCCGTACAAAGTGGATCAGACCGCGTGCTGAATGCGATGCAACGCCTCTACACGCGCGAACAATATCTCGAACGCATCGCCTGGATGAAATCGGCGAGGCGCGAGATCAGCATCACCAGTGACATTATTGTCGGCTTCCCCGGAGAAACGGAAAAAGACTTCAGCGAGACGCTGAGCCTATTGGACGAGGTCGGCTTCGACAGCGTCTTCACCTTCAGGTATTCTCCGCGCCCGAACACTCCATCGCTGGCACTGGACGATGCAATCCCCGATCAGGAAAAATCCCGCCGCCTGGAAGTCGTCATGGCCATACAGAAGGAAATCCAAATAGCTCGCTACAAGAAATATATAGGGACAATTCAGGAAGTAATGGTTGAAGGCAGGAACGAAGCCCGTGAACAGTGGATCGGCCGCACCAGCCAGAACAAAACGCTGAACTTTACCGCTCCAGAAACATCCGCGCCCAAGGCGGGAGCGTACGTCCAAGTGAAAGCTACAATTAGCTTTCCGAACAGCCTTTTAGGCGAAATGGTGGTATAAGAGTCCAAGAACACGGCTCAGGAAGCGCCGTCGAAGCAGGCTTAAAGGAGTTTTTTATGGAAGTAGAGATGACCATCCGTGGCCTTTTGATGGATCCAGTCAGTAATATGCCGATTGTGATTTTGAAGGATGTGGCGGGAGAATCGGTGCTTCCGATCTGGGTGGGGGTGTACGAGGCGAACGCGATTGCGCTGGAGATGGAGAAGGTCAACACGCCGCGTCCGATGACGCACGATTTGATCAAGAATGTGCTGACTGGGCTGGAGACGCAGGTGCATAAAGTGGTGGTGACCGAGCTCCGCGAAGATACGTTTTATGCGGTGATCTGGCTGGAGCGGAGCGGCGAGGTCATCAGCGTCGATTCGCGACCGTCGGATGCGCTGGCGCTGGCGCTGCGGGTGGATTGTCCGATCTTTGTGGACGATGTGGTGCTGAAGAATTCGAAGCAGGCAGCGAACATGTCGGACCGCGTGACCGCCGAAGAATTGCGGAAGTATCTGGAAGGGCTGAACGACGAGGATCTGGGCAAGTATAAGATGTAGCTGGTTGAACCCCAGGGGCTAAAGCCCTGACTTCTTTTGTAATCCGCTGATCACAGCGCTGGAAGCGCCTGCGCCACCCCAAAGCCAAATTCCCCCGGGAAGCGAGTATCCTCTTAGGTAGTTTACATAATACCTGTTATCGGACAT
>DAIUEW010000027.1:0-78731 GCA_036844925.1 Candidatus Sulfotelmatobacter sp. | reverse complement strand
GTGTTCAGGAAGGAATCCTGGATGTTCTGCGCCGGCTTGCTGCTATCCATAGCCGATCTCCTTATATTGTGACTTCCAATCAACAACTCGCTCCTTTGACGTGCGCGGCAGGGCGAGTTCAAAAACAACAGCGTTTCCTCGCGGGACGTTTTCTGTATCGGTACGACCCGCTCAAGGAAGACGGGGGGACAACCTGCCTCCTCGCAACGCCGAGTTTCCGACGATGCGGCGCCTGGCAGGTAGCTGCGAGTACGATACGTCCTAAGCCCGCGCTTTTCAACCGCGAACTTGCGGAAATCAGCTTTCTTCCCAGTATTTCCCGAGGTGCGCTTTCTGATCCGGCTACGGCCGTTGTGTACAATCCCGGCGTGGACAATTCTTTACACTTCGTGGAGGCATCATGGCCAGCACCGCAGCGTTGTTTGCTCCTCAAATCAATTTTCCCCAGGACTTCAACACAAACTTCCTCATGCTGGTTCGCTGGATTCATTTTCTCGCCGGGATTACCTGGATCGGCCTACTTTATTTCTTCAACCTTGTGAATGTGCCGCTGATGAAAGAGCTGGACGCAGCTACTAAGGGCAAAGTCATGCCTGCGCTGATGACGCGTGCGCTGTGGTGGTTTCGCATGTCAGCAGCGCTGACCGTGCTGGCGGGCCTGGCGTACTGGGGAAATGTGGTTGGGGGAGATGCGCGGAACGGAGGCGGCTCGGCAGGTGCGGTGATGGGCAGCTTCTTCTTGATCTGGACCATCGTTTGGGGAGTGCTTTACGCCTGCCTCATCCCGGGAAAGGGGATCTTCGACAATGGTGCATTCGTCGGCATAGCTTATGCGGTCGTCGTCGCAGTCGCCGCTTGGCTCTTCCTGAGCCTTAATAGCCGCGGCTGGGAGAGCAATCGCCTCCTCTCCATTGGGATCGGCGGCGGCATCGGATGGGTGATGCTGCTGAACGTCTGGGGAGTGATCTGGCGCATCCAGAAGCGCCTCATCCAATGGACGCGCGACAACGCCACTAACGGCACTCCCATGCCCGACAAAGCCAAAGCCATGGCCCGCCAGGCCTTTCTGGCGAGCCGCGCCAATGCGTTTCTGTCTGTGGTGATGCTGTTCTTCATGGGAGCTGCGAGTCACTATCCGATGTTTGGGAAGTAAACAATTTCTCTCTTGAAGTCTGGCCTTCGGCGAATTGTGCAAGCGCCGGGAACTAGAAACAAGAGGCCAAAAGAAATGAGGAGCGTTTTCCGACGCTCCTCATTGCGTTTCGTGCTTAGGATCGTTGCAGCTAGAAGTAGATTTTGCCAGCCAACTGCACGACTCGGCCGTCGCCGTTTGTAGTGATGGACTGCACACTGTTGGTCTGCCCGAAGACCGAAGTGCCAACGACGTTAGTGCCAGTCGTGCTGTTCAGCGGCCCAAAGTTCGCGTGATTGAATGTGTTGAAGGTCTCAAGACGCAACTGCACAAACTTTGACTCGGTAAAGTGAATGTCCTTCTCCAAGGCCATATCCCAGAAGTTCAGGCCTGGGCCATAAAACGGGTTGCGATTGGCATTTCCGAGCGTACCAAGAGCTGGTACGGTGAAGGCCGCCGGGTTGACCCAATCGCCCGCCCCCCCACTTTTCAGGCTGGCTCGGGGGTTGTGGTTGATCTGCAATGGCGCCCCAGTCTGCTGTGCGTGGCCCGGGTTCTCATAAAATGCGTCCGGGTATGAATACTGCAGATCGTTATAGGCATTGGTGAAAACCGCTATAGGGAAGCCACTCTGGAAGGTGGCAATACCCGTGATGGTCCAGCCATCGGCCAGATGCTTCCAGTGGTGCCCGTACTTATAGAAGGGCAGCGTGTAGCTATAATTAGCCACCAGACGCTGCGGGGCATCGGTAGCTGCTGGCCCGTAATTATTGGCGGAAGTAAACGCGTTTATACCTGGTCCGGAGAAAAGCTCTCCACCATTTTCAAAGTTGGAGATGTAGTCGAACGCGCGCGACCAAGTGTAGGAAACCTGGAATTGCAGGCCATTGGTGAAGCGCCGGTTGATCGACGCTTGCAGCGAGTTATAGTTGGAACTCCAGTCGGTTGCGAACACACCCGGTTGGCCCAAGACGTTGGTAGCGGCTCCATATTGAAAGCTTGCACCGCCCGTGCATGAAGCTAAAAAGAAATCGGTTCCGCAGGCTAGTGCAACTGGGTTATTGTTCACACCCGGGAAGACTCCCGCTGGATTGGCGTTATAGTTGCCCTCCTCATGTCGGCCAATTGCACCCACGTAACCTATAGTAACGATGGTCGACTTTGAAACTTGATACTCGACATTCAGATTGAAATTGGTCGCCCGGGGAGCTGTCATCCTCGGATCCGACTCGCTTATGTTGAATCCAAAGGGTTCGAACTGAGCCCACGTGCTTGCGGGAACGCTAGCCCCAACTGCTGGTGGAGAGAAAGGAAACAGCTGCGGCACGGTGCCGGTGGGAACAGCACCTATCGCGACGGTGTTCTGCGTTTGGAACGGGCTGCCGAAGTTTGGCGGGGCGCCGATTGCGCCCGCGCCCGACGTCGCTAGAGAGAAGGGGGGAGTAAACAGCGTCTGCAGCGCCGCTTCCCCTTCCGTGCGGTTGTAATAAAGCCCAATACCGCCGCGAACGCTCAGATTGTGCGAGCTTCCGGGGCTCCAGGCAAAACCAAGGCGGGGAGCAAAATCACTATAGTGAACGCTGGGGCCACCATATTGGTTGATTCCCTTATCCCCTGGGAACACCAAGCCAACCGGAGCAGTGGGGAAAATCGTGGATTGCTCCCCAGGACGGATCGCCGCCATGGTCTCTCCATTGGCATAGATGTTCTTCTGCGGGGTCTCAATATCCCAGCCTGTGCCTAGAGTCAGTGTCAGGTTTGGTCTGATCTGCCACTGGTCCTGAACGTAGGAATAGTATTCTTGGGCCCGGTCGCGGAGGATAGCACCGCTGCCCTGATTGTAGGAATCCGGAGTTCCCAGCAGGAAATCGGCTCCGGCATTTCCGGTAGAGAAGGTCCCGGACCCGTTGTATGCGTAATTCCCGCTCAGATTGGCAAAGAACGGATTGTTAATGGACAACCGATCCATGTTGAAGCCAGCCTTGAAGGTATGGTGGCCCCAGACCTTACTGAAGTTGTCCGTGAATTGATAGGTGTTCTGAACGCGTGGTTGCGGGCCGTTGCTGCTGAACCCCAGCGTGAAAAACCCGCTTACGGCCATAACCGGGAGCGATTCCAGCGACCTGACTTGCGGAACGATGCCAGAGAACCCGTATGCCGTGGGATCTATGTTGGCTGCCGGCTCATTTGCAGTGAAATTGAAGCGGAGGTAGGCCACTCGTGCTTCGTTCAAAGCGGTAGGAGAAAGGGTGTGGTTCCAAGCCGCAGTGTACTCGTAATACTTCGCCGGGCTGGTGCTGGCAAAGCCGGGAAGATCCGATCCACTAAAAGGCACTGCATCGTTGGCGGGAAAATTCTCATAAAATCCATAGAACCAGACCGCGTCCTTGTTTGTCACCTTTTCATCGATCCGGCCCAGGTACTGGTCTTGCTTCAGCGCCTCAGACGGGTTGAAGACGAAGTTATTACCCGAATTGGGCAGCGGGACGAATTGGTTCATCAACTTAAGCGCCAGGGGGTTAAGATCCTGGGCGGGGATAACACCCGTGCTGAAGAGATTTGCATAAGTAAGCGGAGTCGCGGTTCCTGGCTGGCACTTAACGCCCCCAGCTACCGGACAGCCGGATTTGCTATCTCCGAACATTGCGAACGGAATAGGATTCGCTTTGAAGGCTGAACCCGCAGAGAAATCCCCGCCTCGCTGTGCGGTACTGAACACCGGCACGGAGCTAGAAGCGTTTGGTTCAGGCCGGGTTGCACGTTCTCCCTGGTAGGAAAAGAAGAAGAACGCATGATCCTTGTAGATCGGTCCTCCCACGGTGCCGCCGAACAAGTTCTGGTGGAAGGGAGACGCCGCCGGTTTTCCCGCTGCATTGGCTTGAAACCACGCTGGGGCATCCAGGAAAGTATCGCGATAGAACTCAAAAACGTCTCCGTGGAACTGATTGGTGCCGCTCTTGATGAGAGCGTTCACGGTGGCGCCGGAATTGCGCCCGTACTCGGGATTGAGCGTGCTGCTCACCAAGTTAAACTCGCCAATGGCATCCGGGCTGGGAACCACAAGCGGAGTGTTCAGTGCAGCGTCGTTGGTGTCGGTTCCGTTTATCAGGAACGCGTTCTGCTGTGTCTCCGACCCGTTCGTGGAGTACGCTCCTGCACCGAAGCGGTCGTTGGAAGACTCAACCCCGGGTTGAAGCTGCATCAACTGGGTCCAGTTGCGCCCGTTCAGAGGCAGATCGACAATCTGGTTCCCCGTAATGGTGGTGCCGAGCTGCATGCTGGTGGTCTCCACCTGGGCGGGATTGGCTTCGACCGTGATCGTTTCACTCGTCACGCCAACTTCCATGGCCACTCTCAGGTTGAATACCTGGTCCAGATCCAGGTGAATGTGACCCTCCGAGAACGCCTTGAAGCCGGATTTCTCCCCTCTCACCGAATAGTCGCCGATGGGCAATTGCAAGAAAGCAAACAAACCATCTTTATCTGAGGTGGCGTTGTAGGAAAGGCCTGTGGCTATGTTCGTGGCGGTCAATTTCGCGTCAGGCACGACAGCGCCGGACGGATCGTAAACCGTACCGCGAATGCTCGCGTACAGGTTGTCGGCCTGCGCGGGCGGCGTCGCAACGAATGCGCACAATAGACCCAGCGCTACGAGAAGCACTATAAAGCCAAACGAGTGGTGTTTCATGAAAAGCCTCCGTATCAGACACGTTTGAACCAAGTAGGCCCAGCTTTAAATTAGGGAGAGGCCTACTTGCAACGCCCGAGGTACTTAATGGCAACATGTGCAGTTGGCGTTCCAAAAACAAGACGGACATAACACACTGATAACAAACATGATATAGCATAGACATTTGTTATTTGTAAAGCTTTGTCTACATCGATTTATGGAGGTAAACTACAGAAAACGGTACGTTTTCCTGTGTTTGCGTGAGGCCATCCTAGGCTTGAGTGTTTCTATCCCGCACTGAAATCGATTTTCGACCTCACACGTCGCCAATCCGAAGCGCCGACTCTGAAGCGGATTGAAAGGCATTTCACCCCGGACTACTAAAACCTTTCCTGCTACAATCGGCTCTTCCGTGACCACATCTTCTACGAGGTCCAAACCTTTCGAGCCGGATTCGGCGGAGGGCTATTTGTCCGTTGGAAAGGCTCAGGCGTCCGTCCCCCTACTTGATCTGAGGCGGCAATATGACCGAATCGGGGCCGAGGTGCTGGCCGCGGTGGAACGCGTGTGCGCTTCGCAACATTACATTCTTGGGGCTGAGGTGGAGGCGCTCGAGCGCGAACTTGCGGAGTTCTGCGGTGCGCGCGACGCAGTGGGTTGCGCCTCAGGCACGGATGCGTTGTGGCTGGCAATTGCTTCGGCCGGAGTGCAGCCGGGAGATCAGGTTCTTACTACGCCTTTCAGCTTTTTCGCTTCCTCCAGCGCCATCGTTCGTGCCGGCGCGCGTCCGGTGTTCGCTGATATCGATCCGCACACTTTTAATCTTGATCCGGCGCAGGTCGAATCTTTTTTGCGCGAAGGCAAACGCGATAAGCTCCGCGCGCTGTTGCCGGTTCATCTCTATGGTCAATGCGCGGAGATGGACGCCTTGCAGGGGCTGGCTGACGAATTCCGCTTGTGCTTGATTGAGGATGCCGCACAGGCGATCGGAGGGAGTTGGAGGAATAACGCGGGCAAAGTCCAGCGTGCCGGATCCATGGGCAGCGCAGCAGCGTTCAGCTTCTATCCCACAAAGAATCTCAGCGCCTACGGCGAGGCTGGTTTGGTTACCACGAACAATCCCGAGATGGCGGCCCACATGCGCCGCCTGCGCAGTCACGGTAGTCCCGAGCGATACATTCACGAAGAGTTTGGCTGGAATTGCCGTCTCGACGCCCTCCAGGCAGCCGTTTTGCGGGTGAAGTTGAAATATGTGGAGGGATGGAACCAAGCCCGCCGCCAGCGCGCCACGCGATACAACGAACTCTTCGCGGCCGCGGGATTGACAGCCCCTGGTGCGCAGCCCGAGGATTCCGCACCGATTCAACTGCCACAGACTTCGGCGAACGCTCACCACGTCTTCCATCAATATGTTATTCGCGCTTACCACCGCGAGGAGTTGCGCGAGTTTCTCACCGCGCGCAAAATCGGCACCGGGGTTTACTATCCCGTCCCGTTGCACTTGCAACCTTGCTTTGTCTATCTGGGATACCGCGAAGGCGATTTTCCTGAAGCCGAGCGGGCTGCCAAAGAAGTGCTCGCCCTGCCAATGTTCCCGGAACTTACCGAGGAAGAGCAGCGCTGGGTCGTCGCCAGCATCGCGGACTTTTATTGTTAGCCAGATTTGCTAGCCAGATTTCTGCAACTGCACTCTGACAATAAGGCGGTAACTTTCAGCGACGACAATCATCACACTCAGCGGAGTTGGAAGATGAGAAACTTTCCGGTCGCAGCGTTGAGGTTATCTCTTGTGGTTGCTGTCTGCTCGGCATTCCCTTCACGCACGAAGGCGCAAACGTCTGCCGCGGACGCCGATCGCACGCCCGTAGTCGTCGAACTGTTCACGTCTGAGGGTTGTTCGTCTTGTCCTCCAGCTGACCTGCTCTTGCAAAAGCTGGAAGCAGAGCAACCTGCAGCTGGTGCGGAGATTATCGCTTTTGAAGAGCACGTAGACTACTGGAATCACGATGGGTGGGTTGATCCCTATTCCTCACCGGAATGGACGCAGCGGCAACAAACCTACGTGACCCTGGTCAAAAACGATGCGTATACGCCCGAACTCGTGGTCGACGGGCAGAGTCAGTTTGTGGGCAACAATCCGCGGCAGGCGAAGTTAGAAATCGAAAAGGCGGCTCGCGCCGCAAAGACGCATGTTGCGATCACTGCGGCGCAGTCGGATTCAAAGGGCTCGCTCTTCCATGTATCGGTAGGAAAACTTGTGGGAGGTACGTCCGGAGACGTCGCCGAAATTTGGCTCGCGGTGACCGAGGATGGCCTGCATTCGTCGGTAAGTCGAGGGGAGAATGCCGGACATGTCCTGCAGCACGTCGCCACCCTGCGTTCCTTGCAGAAGATCGGGGTCGCGGATGCGAATGCTGCATCTGTCTCCTTCTCCGGAGATCCGGTTGTGAAGTTTAACTCCCATTGGAATATTGGGAAACTTCACGTAACTGTTTTCGTGCAGAAGCAAAAGAGCCGGGAGATTCTCGGCGCAGCTTCGACAGCAATTCAAGAGACAACTGTGGACTCTAAGCGGGCGAGCTAAAACTAGCGCCGCCGGCGTTTTGTGGCTGTCTTTGCAAGTGGAAGTTCTTTTTGCTCGCCTGGAGCAAGCACCCGGCGCACGATTGGCGTATTCAGCTTGTACTTACGCTGGCTGACATTGCCGCTATCGTCTTTCACTCGCAGGATGAAGACCGGCAACGTGCCTTCCTTATCGAAATTTTCGTTCGTCACCGTGATCGGCAGCACGCCGTTCAGGCCATGCTCGCGATACGCGGTTTCGTAGCGGTGCCTTTTGACGTTCCAGGTGAACACACGGATTTGATCGTAGTCGTAGGATAAACCGTCGTGCGGTTCAGTGACCGCGCACAGATACTGCGGAACGTCTTTGTCGGTGCCCTCTTTGCCTGTGTCTTTCACCGTATCGAGCACGAAGAACGCGACAATGCGCTGGCCCTCGGCATATTGCGCGATGTCGAGAGGGACGTCGATGTCGACCATACGTCCCAGCACCCAGCCCACTCGGTTCTGCGCGTCACGCACCAGCCACCAGTCTTCCAGCACAGGACCGGAAGCTTTGCCACCAGGTTTCGTCGCCGGGGGAGCCGCTCCCGGCTGCTTCTCAGCCGTGGAGCGTTTCAGAGCGGACACCTTCGCTCCCGCCGAAAGCTGGTACAGATGCTCGGTTTCGCGGCCGGGCGTGAGATGCAAGTTGGTATCGCTGCGCAACACACCAGGCGCTTGCACGGGATCATTCAGGTTCTCTTGCGTGAGTTTCTGCAGGCTGTCGTAGGTGCGCTGATCGACCAGGTAGCGTTGCTCGATCCAGCCCTCGAGGCCGCTAGTGGTGCGCACGCGGGCAAAACGCTTTTCGCGCTCCAGTACATCCACGCGCTCGCCGTTCTTCACCGTGCCGACCCGGTTGTAGATTGTGGCCACCTGATCGCGCAGCGTGGCCTGCACCGCCGAGACATAGTTCACTTCGAGTACGCGGTGGCCTCTGCGATTGCAGGCGGAAAATCCCAGCAATAAAGCTGCGGGCAAGGCACACGCCAGAACGAGTCGACAATGCCGTGGATTAAACGGTTTCACAATGCTTGCGAGGTTCACATCAAACGCGGTTCACTTTCCACTATAGCGCTTTACTAACACGATTTCCCGGCACGAAGGTGACGCCGGAAACACCTCTGACATGACTGTCCAAGAGCTACGGCGAGGAACTCTTGGTCTATAGTCTGCGGATGGAAGATTTCCGCCAGTCAGACTTCAGAAAGGATTCTTCGGAGAAAGCGAGCCGCGGATTTGTTCCCGTAGGCATTTTCCTGTTCTTTGGCGCGGTGATGGCTTCTCTCGCGGGCTCAACGTTGATTTGGCGTGGCACATTTCTCGACCGAATATGGATTCTCAATCCCGGGGCATATCGTCAGCTTGCGTCATTCGGCAGAACCATCGGAATCCTTTTTCTGATGCTCGGCGTGATTCTCGCCCTTGCCGCTGCGGGCTGGCTTCGGCACCGACTCTGGGGTTGGAGGTTAGCAGTCATCATCATCGCCACTCAGGTGCTCGGAGATCTAGTCAGCGCGTTCAGGGGCGATATCCTTCGCGGCGGCGTAGGCGTTGCAATTGCAGGGGCACTGTTGCTTTATCTTTGGCGGCCGCACATTCGATCCCGCTTCCATGAAGATCCCGAGCCCGGAATCCTGACATGATAACCCTGATTCGGTTAACATAATCAGGCCAGCCAGAACTTAGCTAACGATAACGATAACGATGAAGATGAATAAGATATTCAAAACTCATCTCGCTCTTCTGTCACTACCGGTATGTCTACTGACCTTGCTGTTAGGCGCCAATGTTTGGGCCGCGGTGAATGATGCCGTGAATCCGGCGCTGCGTCCGCCGAAAGGGGCGCAGGTAGCTATCGTGGTCTTCGAGGATCTTCAGTGCCCGCAGTGCCGCCGCGTCGCGCCCATCCTCGAACAGGCTTCGAAGACCTATAAGATTCCACTGGTGCGGCACGATTTCCCCCTGCCGATGCACAACTGGTCTTATGACGCGGCCGTAATGGCGCGCTATTTCGACTCGACTTCAAAGGAGATTGGCAACGAGTTCCGGGACTACATTTTCGCGAACCAGCTTGAGATTAATCCGCAGAACCTGCGCGGCTATGCTGACAGGTTTGCCAGCGGGCATAAAGTGGACTTCCCCTTCGTAGTCGATCCGCAAGGGAAGTTCGCCGCCGAGGTGAACACCGACCGCGACGTGGGCAGGGCCATCAAACTCGAACACACACCAACGGTGTACATCGTCAGCAGCCGGCATCCGGACAAGCCATACGTGGAGATGAAAGACGCTAGCCAACTGTATGCCCTGATTGACGCGATGATGAAGGATTAGATCTCAGTTCGCGGCTTCCCTGTTTCGAGGCCAGACCTCCAACTTCATCTTTAGGTAGTAATCCCGGTCCCAATAAATCCACAACACGACTTCTGGAGTTTCTCTAGGACCCCTCTCACCGGGCGGAATCTCGGTTCCCTATTGATATGTATATAACCGTTGACATATATATATCATTTGATATAGATAGTGTCCTATGACTGCGGTCGATTCTCAAAAGTTCCTTCCACTCAAGACTCATTGGTTTCACATCATGCTTTCCCTCGCAGGTGGAGAGCAGCATGGCTACGGAATGATGCAGGAAGTCCTGCAGCGCACCAATGGAAAGGTGCGGTTGTGGCCAGCGACGCTGTATGGATCGATCAAGCGTCTGATGGAGGCAGAACTGATCGAGGAATCCGACGAACGGCCGGCACCGGAGTTGGACGACGCGCGCCGCCGTTATTACCGGCTGACGACTCTCGGCAGACGGGTGCTCGACGCGGAATGTGAGCGGCTGCAGGAGTTGGTCCGCATCATCCGAGTGAAGCAAGTCATGGCAACTCAATGATTTTGCATGGCGTATCGATTCGTGAAACTTCCGCTTATGAATTTCAATTTGCGCAATTTTCCCATTAGCATCTTGATTCTTTTGCTGGCGGCCCCGTTGCCGGCTCAGCAAGCTTCAGCGGCTGATCCTTCTCCCATTGATCCCAAGGGAATCGTGCGGCGCTCGGTGGAAATCGACGACCGGACAGTCTCGTTGGCGCGCGATTATACCTACCAGCAACGCGAAGTGAGAAAACATCTGGGCTCGCACGGTGAACTCAAATTTACCAAGGTCGAAACCTGGGACATTACCAATCTGTACGGTGAACCCTACTCGCGCCTGATTCAAAAGGACGATAAACCGCTTAGCGCAAAAGACGAAAAGGAAGAGGAAGAAAAGCTGGACAAATTCTTCAGTAAGCGCAGGGAAGAGAGCGAAGAAGGCCGGCAGAAGCGCCAGGCCAAGGAAAAGAAGGAGCGCGAAGAAGAGTGGGGGTTTATCCGCGAAGTCGTCAACGCCTACGACTTTCGCATTGTGGGCGAGGAAGCAGTGGATGGACGTGACGGGTGGGTGATCGAGGCGACCCCACGTAAAGACTTCCGTCCCACGAAGCCCAACGCGGGCATGCTGTCCAAAATCAAAGGCAAAATATGGATTGATAAGCAGGACTATAGCTGGGTAAAAGTGGAGGGCGAAGCTATTGATACCATTTCTGTCGGTCTCTTCATCGCGCGTATCCACAAGGGATCGCATTTCAGCTTTGAACAGGTGCGATTGAACAATGAAGTCTGGCTGATGCGCCGCCTTCATGTGGACGTGAACGCCCGCCTGCTCTTGCTCGGCAACCGGGCCGTGGAACTGGAAGAAACGTTTTCCAACTACAAGAAATTCGCCACCAATACAAAGATTCTGCCGGAAGTGCGGGAAGTGGAACCGAAGTAAGCAATCGACCGTCATAATTTACATGGAGCCGCAATGAATCTCGCATGGCGTATTTACCGGCGTTTGGCGCGCGCTTTTCCTCACGAATTCAAATTGGCGTATGGCACCGACGTGATGCAACTCGGAGAGGACGTGGTGGGCGAGGTCGCTAAGAGGCACGGAGCCGCCGGGCTGTTACCGCTGATCGCTGATATCGCGGTTCGCGTGCCGCTCGAATACGTCAGCGAAATGCGCGGCGATATGCGCTATGGGTTGCGAGCGCTCATCAAGTCGCCCGGATTCGCACTGGTTGGCATCGTTTCGATGGGACTCGGAATGGGGTTGACGACCCTGGTGTACAGCTCGAATTGGAAATTGATATCCCGGGACCTGCCCGCAGCCGCCAATGCTAAACGATTGGTGATGCCCCAGAAACCGGTGTCGTATTACTACATCGAACAATACCGGGATCAAAAGAATCTTTTCACCGGGGTCGCGGCATTCCAGACTGGCGTCCCATTCAATGCCACTTTCCCAGGTGATGGGACAGTGAAGCCAGAGCGCGTTTTTGGACAACTGGTATCAGCCGATTATTTTTCGGTGCTCGGCGTCTCCGCCCAGCGTGGAAGAGTGCTCAGCCCCGAACTTGACAAGCCGGGCGACGCGCCCGTCGTGGTGATCAGTGACCGTTTCTGGCGCAATTACCTCAACTCCTCTCCTAACGCCGTGGGAGAGACACTTCGTCTGAACGGGCAACCCGCAACCATCGTGGGGATCACACCGAAAGATTTCAACGGCGCTCTTTCCATGAATCCGGCTGCGCTGTTTGTCCCGATCACCGTGCCGGCCGCGCTCGCTCCAGAGCTTGCGATCGACGTGCTGCATCAGCGCAATGCTAGAGAGTTCCTGGCCATGATGTGCCTGGCGCCTGGCGTCACCATTGAATCTGCCGAAGGTGCTCTCGACGCAATCACCCGTCATCTCGATGAGCAGGATGCATCGGCTTCGGGGCGCAATGCTAATGCTGATAAAGACAACGCCAGGCGCGTGACCTTACTCTCGGCGGGCGGCATGGTGCCACTTCCGCGGAATTTGCGGCCCGTTGTGGTCGGATTCTATGCAGTGCTGATGGCGCTGATCATGACCATTGCGTGCATGAATCTGGCAAACATGCTGCTGGCGCGCGGCGCCAATCGCCAAAAGGAGTTGGCGATTCGCCTGGCGGTCGGTGCCAGCCGATTTCGGATAGTCCGGCAGATGATGAGCGAAGGCATTCTGCTCTCGCTGCTGGGTGGCATTGCAGGATTTGCGCTTGCCTATGGTCTCGCCCTGCTGCGCTCCCGCTTCATGCCGCCCACTGCGTTGCCGGTCGAATCCAATTTCACTCCGGATTGGCACGCGGTTGTTTTTGTTTACGTACTCGTGATGGTGTGCGGCATCGCCTTCAGCCTCGCGCCTGCTTTGCGAGCAACGAAAGTCGAAGTTGCTCCGACGCTCAAAGCAGGCTCGGTGTTTCAGTTGCCGGGTTACCGGCGGTTTGGCGTGCGCAATGTGCTGATGGTCGCCCAGGTTGCGGGTTCGCTGATGTTGCTACTGATCACGGCTTTCCTGGTGATGGGCCTTAGCGAGGGAAGCAGCGTCCAAACCAAGTTCGATCCCCACACGATGTATCTTCTGTCCGTCGATCCGGTGCGTGATGGCTATACCCCCGAAAAAGCGCAAGCTCTATTCGAGAAACTCCCCGAACAACTCAAAACCGGCAGCGCGGTCCGCGCCGTCGCACTGGCGGCGCCGGCGCCCTTTCTGATCGAAGACGACGAAGATGATGGCAACCAGATGACGGCGGAAGAGACGCCGGGGGCCTCGCGGGTACAGCAGCAGGTTATCAAGGAAACCGTGGGCGCGGGCTATTTTGCCGCGCTGAATGAGCCGATGCTGGCCGGCCGGGAGTTCGTGGACCCGGATCTACGGGATCAGCGGAATCCGGCCGACGAATCGAAGACTTTGCCTGTCGTCCTGAATGAAAGCGCCGCGCGTGGATTCTTCGGAAACGGGAGTGCGATCGGGAAGCACATTAGAAACGACCAGCAGTCTTATGAAGTGGTTGGCGTGGTACACAATTTGAAAAATGGCATCGGGATTAGCCAGTCCATAATCTACTTACCGCTGATGCCGCGCAATCTTGCACGGCCGCCAGCCGATGGCATCACCGTCATGGTGCGGTCGGATGCGGGAACCGATGCGCTGAGCGGCATTCGGCGCGAGATCGCTTCCATCGATCCGAACCTGAACCTCTTCAATGTGCGAACCCTCAGCGACTACTTGGAGGTTAGCCGCTCCTCCGAGCGTTTCGCCGTCGGTACCTACGGCGGAATTGGAGTATTCGGCCTCGTATTGGCGGCAATCGGACTCGCCGGGGTCACTGCTTACGGAGTCGCGCAAAGGGGCAGAGAGATCGGAATTCGTATGGCGCTGGGCGCGCGTAAGGGGCAGGTGCTGCGACTGATGCTGCGCGAGGGCGCGGCTCTGGTCGGTGCCGGAACCGTTCTCGGATTCCTGGGCGCCTTCGTGCTGGCTAAAATACTTTCGGCGTTGACCAGCATTTTTGTTGACGCGCTTAAGGTTGGCACCGACGATCCGCGTCTCCTGCTCGGCGCACCACTGCTGCTGGCGGCGCTGGCGCTGCTGGCCTGTTACGTGCCGGCCCGCAGAGCGGCAAAAATCGATCCGCTGAAGGCATTGCGGCAGGAGTAGAAGGTTTAGAGGACTGAGCGCGCAGGCGATCATACTTCACAAGCGGAGTCTCTGGGCATTTCCGGCGACAAAAAAAGGCGCCGGAATTTGTCCGGCGCCGAGAGGCTCGCGAGATGCGGTCTAGCGAGTCCGTTCCCTACGCAAAACTTATTTGCTCTCCGCGATGGGGCTGGCCCCGAAGTCGCGGCGATTGTTGACGGCGGTGCGAGCCGCGCGGGCGGCCGGCAGGTTGGCAGCTGCGGCGCCGTAGCGCTCCAGCAGAACCGGTGCCATCGTGTTTTCGGCTTCCTTGACGAAGATCATCTGATTCTCAGATGCCATATCCACGCGAACAAAGTCACCTAGCTTAACCTGCGCAGTCGCGACCAGATTCGCCAGCGGAAACACCAGATGCCGCTCGATCGCGCGCTTAAGATGGCGGGCACCGTAACGCGGATCGGTACCTTCCTTCAGCAAAAATTGTTTCACTCCGCTCGTGCAGTTGAAGACAAATTGATTGGTCCCAGCGGCCGTCAGTACGCGCTGCTGCACCATTCCGAGTTCGATCTCGAGAATCTGCGCCAGATGCTCGTCGCGCAGGGTCTTGAATACCACAGTCTTGTCGATGCGGTTCATGAACTCCGGCGTGAACTTGCGCCGCGCAGCTTCGACGGCGGTGCGCTGAATTTTGTCGTCAAAGTTGTTGTCGACTTCCACCGCCTTCGGCGCGAAACCGAAACCGCCATCGACCAGGTTCGTCATCTCGCTGGCCCCCAGGTTCGAGGTCAGGATAATGATGCATTGCGAAAGATCGACCCGGCGATTGTCACCCAGCGTGAGCGTGGCCTTATCCAGAATTCCAAGCAGCAACTGCCACAGCGAGTCGCTGGCCTTCTCGATTTCGTCAAAGAGGAGGATCGACAGCTTCAGCTTCTCGGTGAACCACTGATTCAGCGCTTCTTGCGTCAGCAGAGGATGCGTCTCACGATGCCCCAGATATCCCGGAGGCGAGCCGATTAACTTTGCAATCTCGTGCGAGTGCTGGAACTCGGCGCAATCAATCTTGATGCAGGCATGCGCGTCGCCGAATAGCGCCTCAGCCATGGCTTCCACCACGCGCGTCTTACCTGACCCCGTCGGGCCGAGAAAAAGCAGGTTGCCCACCGGACGCCCCGGCGCATTCAACCCTGCCAGAAACATCTGATAAATCTCGGCGACCTTTTCGATGGCCTGGTCCTGACCCACGATACGGCGGCGCAGCGCCGCTTCAAACTCTCCGGCATCGTTGCTGCGGCGGTTCGGATCGAGCACGGTTGCGAGATTTGTTCTCATAGAGTATTTTTTCTTTCCTGTCCCAATCCGTAGCGACCTATTTCCCTGCCTCTCTACCGACCTTTGAGAGCTCCCGACAATTCCAGAAGTGACAAAATCTGTCAACCTGCAACCAACCGCTCGCCGCTCCGATACCGCGACTCAAGCGATCCCTTGGAATAAGCAAGCCTCTGGCCACGCGCCGCGCGGCCCTCCCGAATGAAAAACCCCTGCATATGGCTGGATTTAGCTAAACCGGGGACGATATCAGAACAAGATGCGGTGGAAATTTAAGACTGACGAAGAGAAATACTTTGCGCAAGATGGAAAGCCCACGCCTGGGGGAGATCGTGCCGCAGCCTGGTCTCAGAGGTCCCTTCCCTGTGCTCTCCTGTGTCCTCTGTAGTTAAGCTCTCGGAAACCCCCTCCAACAGGGCCCGAACAACGGGGATATGACCGTGCGTAACTAGCAACGCCAATTCCTGCAAGCTAGCATCGCGGCAAGTCGTTCTCGGAGGACTTCTTGCGCCGCTCGTCAGTTCTAACCATTGCCGCAGTCTCATGTTTTCTGTGTGCCGCAGCCGCGATTCGTATCATCCCGCAGCTTTCTTCAGCTCAGGCCGCGCAGCCACAGAATGCGCAACCGTTGCCGGCAGTGACAGCTTCCCAGGGGCCGCAATTAAAGCCCGCCAGCGCGACGGTGCCCGCTTCACTTCAACCGGCGGATATCTCCTCCTCTTCGCTTAGGTTGTACCTTCCAGGCGCGACGACTGAAATCTACACTGCGAAGCGCGGAGAGAGCATCCCCGCCGTCGCCCATCAATATCTGCATCGCACCGCTTATCTCACATCGTCAGAGCTCTCCGAAGCCATCCGCGCAGCGAATGGAAAATCTAACAGCTCCAACATCCTGAAAGCCGGCGAGCAAATCACCATCCCAGGAATTCTTCCCGCACCCATCGTCGAACACACAGTTCCCATCGCCAGAGATTTTGAAGTCCGCGCTATCTACCTCACCGGTGTCATGGCCGCCAGCGATCACGGACTCCGCATCATCCGCCACTGGCGTGAAGTCGGTGGCAACGCCGTCGTCTTCGACATCAAAGATTCCGACGGCAGTGTCAACATTCCCTTCGAGCATCCGCTGCTCGGCAAACACCAGGTTTACATTCACGACCTGCCGAAGTTCGTTCACTTCGTGCACTCGCAAAACATGCACGCCATCGCCCGCATCGCGATCTTCCGCGATGAGCGCATGGTTGTCGAGCATCCCGAACTCGCTGTGCAGTCAAAGAAACATCATCAGCCCTGGCGCGAGAACGGCAAGCTGGTCTGGACCGATCCTTCTCAACCCAAAGTGCAGGAGTATGACATAGCTCTCGCCAAGTTCGTCGCTCAATCCGGCGCCGACGAAATTCAATTCGATTACGTTCGTTTCCCCGCCGAAGGCGATCAAAAAGACGCCAGCTTCGTCTACCAAGCCGAACACCCTGAAAGCGAGAGTGAAGAAGCCACGAGCGGAGACAAGCCATGTGGAGACGGCCGCCCTTCGGCAGGCTCAGGGCAGGCTCTCGGCCGTCCCGCCAAAGCGAAGCAAGGCGGAAGCTCCACGAAAGCCGCCCCCTGCAAAACTGCAGCCCAGCACACCTTTCAGCGCCCTGACGTAATCACCGCGTTCCTGAAAAAAGCTTATGCCGAGTTGCACCCCACCGGCGTCCTGCTCTCACTTGATGTCTTCGGCGTGATGGCCTGGCAGCGCCCCGTCGACCTCTCACACACCGGGCAGGACATCGTCGGCATGGCGAAATATTGCGACGTGCTTTCACCCATGATCTATCCCTCGCACTTCTTCGGCATGGATAACATCGCCCACCCCGGCGACGCCCCTGAGCACTTCATCGGCGAATCCATGCAGCGCTTCGAGTTGATCACGAAAGGCAGCGGCGTCGTCATCCGTCCATGGCTGCAAGCCTTCCGCTGGCGCACCAAAACCTATTCGCCGGAGTACATCAAGGTCCAAGTCGCCACTGCCAAGGAAAAAGGCGGCATTGGATTCTTGTTGTGGAACGCCGCCAACGACTACGGCAAGCCCTACGAAGCTATGCCTGAAATGAAAGCCGCGAATACCAAAGAGAAGGATAAGTTCTTTCGTGGGGATGAATTGCCAACAGCCACAGTGAAGGCAAGTCTAACGCCGGCAGCCGCTCCCGCGCCCCCCGAAACCGCAAGCCACTGACGCGCTGTCCCTACGTCACGTGAATATCCAGCAACGCTACCCAGTACTGAAACGACTGTAGAGCAAAACCACAAAAGATGAGCACGATGCCAAACGCTCCCAGCCGGCGCTCGGGCAAGTTGTCAGCGTAGTACTCGATCATCGGACCAAGTGCGCCGCCGAATCCGGTCACAATGCCAATCACCAACCCAACCCGAATTGCAAACCACCAAACGTGGTCAACGTGTTCCACGAGCGCGCTGCAGAGAAGTGCGGTCACCGCGTAGCCCACCGTTCGCGCGAGGATTCCCCAAGCGTGGCGTCGCGTGATGCGCGGCTTGCCGGTCGCAGCGTAGTCCAGCGCCGGACGCATGCCCCGAGAATACGCAAGCATTTGTCCGATCGTTACCAGCACAGCGAAGGCAGCGGCAAATTCCCAGCCCAGGCTCGGGTAGAGGCAGGCGCCGAAGGCAAACGCTCGTATCGCACTGAACAATCCTTCCCATCCCCACGAATAATGATCCAGCCCCCGAGCCGCCCGATTGAGTTCAATCGCGATCGTAACGCCGGTTGCCAGGCCCCAAGCCAAGCCAAAGAGAAGGCCCAGGCCGAGGCCATAACCTACTCCAAATACAATGGAGTAAGTCATCATCCGGGTAAGCAATCGCAAGGGACCGTGCTGCCCGCCCAACAAATCGTAAGCCAGATAGAGACTCCCAATGACATCCAGGCAAGTCCCCGCAATGCTGACCGCAGCGACCGTGTGATGGTCCATGCCAAGATTCTAAGGGCAACCGAACTCCCCGAGGTGAATGCCGCCAGGGGCTAAAGCCCACGTCGATTTGTACCCTTTACGCGGCGCTGAAGCGCCGCTCTTCCACGGTAGTGCGGGCTTGCGGCACGACTGAACGTCGTGCCCTTCCCGAAACCGTTCATGAGATGGCTCCAGATTCCACGGGCTGGGGCACTCGGCAGTCCACGGCCTGGCTCGCTTCCATGCCTCAGCTATAATGTTTTGTAACGTTGAGCTGGATTTTCGCGTCTTAATTAAGACGCGATTTCGGTAGCGATCAGCTTCGCGTAGATCGGACACGGACGGGCTGAAGGAGTTCGCATGGCGATCCAGAAGTCGGAAAACATCTGGCACAACGGCAAGCTCATCCCTTGGGATGAAGCGACGATTCACGTGATGTCGCACGTGGTCCACTACGGGTCTTCGGTATTCGAGGGGATCCGTTGCTACGCGCCGCCCTCGGGCCCCGCGATCTTTCGCGCCAATGAACACATTCAGCGCCTTCTCGATTCCGCCAAGGTCTACCGCATCGACGTCGACTACAGTCGCGACGAACTGGTGAAAGCCATGTGCGAAACCGTTGGCAGCAACGGCACCTGGCCCTGCTACATTCGCCCTGTGATTCTCCGCGGCTACGGCGAGGCGGGAGTGAATCCGTTCAACTCGCCCACCGAGGTTTACATCATTAATTATCCGTGGGGAAAATATCTGGGCGGCGAGAGCGAAGGGTGCGACGTCTGCGTTTCCTCGTGGACGCGCATTGCTCCGAACACGCTGCCGGCCATGGCCAAGTCGGGCGCGAACTACATGAACTCGCAGCTCATCAAGATGGAAGCCATCGTCAACGGATTTGCTGAAGGTATCGCGCTCGACATCAACGGATTCGTGAGCGAAGGCTCGGGCGAGAATGTTTTCATCGTGCATCGCGAGAAGCTGATCACGGCGCCGCTGGGGAACTCAGTTCTTCCGGGTATTACCCGGGATTCAGTCGTGCAGATCGCGCAAGATCTAGGCATTCCTCTGGTCGAGCAGATGATTCCGCGCGAGATGCTCTACATCGCCGACGAAGCCTTCTTCACCGGCACAGCCGCGGAGGTCACTCCGATTCGCACCGTCGACAAAATCAAAGTCGGTAAGGGCACGATCGGTCCCATTACCAAGGCGATCCAGAAAGAGTTCTACGCCATCGTGCGTGGCGAGAAGAGCGACCGCCACGGCTGGCTCACGCCAGTCCCAGTACAGAACAAGCAGCCAGTGGGCGTATAATCCGTTTGCCGTTACTCCGTGGAGGGGCGCACTTCGCGCCCCTCTTCACTTCTTAGACCCAGGAATACATAACACCACCACAAGGAGGTAGCATGTCTGCCGAAAAAGGTTTCACTCCTGAATTTGCCCAGGGCTATTGCGCAATGATGCTTGACGGCATCACGCGTGAGGGGGAAATCACCAAGAAAGTAATAGCTGCCGTGCCCGATGCGAAATCGGACTACCGACCCGATCCGTGCGCACGCACCGCGAAAGAACTGGCGTGGCATCTCGCGAACACTGATGTTCAGTTCCTGAACGGAATTGCCGATCTGAATTTCAAGATGGCAAATCCGGAACACAAACCCACGACCTCGGCCGAAGTGGTCGCCTGGTACGACGAAAACCTGAAACTCGGAGCGGCGCGCGTGGCTGCGATGACAGCAGAGCAGTTGCTCACGCCCATTAACTTCTTCAACGTGTTCAACCTGCCGGCGGTGCTGTATCTCGGATTCCTCAACAACCACAGCATTCATCACCGGGGCGAGCTGGCGACGTATCTGCGTCCCATGGGATCGAAAGTGCCCTCGATCTACGGCGGTAGCTATGACGAGCCGTTCCAACCACCCGCGGCAGTGGAGAAGGCGGCGTAGGATTTAGTCGCGTATGTTCGAAAGCCGCCCACGCGGGGGCGGCTTTTTGTTGGATTCAACTCTTGGCAGGGTACTCATCGTCCGCACCATACGACATCCACTGCATATTTCCCAAAAACACGGTCGGCGGTCAACACGGCCATGTCCTCCGCAATTGCTTGGGCAATGATCAAGCGATCGAAAGGATCCTGATGGTGCATCGGGAGGTCGTAAACCTTTACAGCGTGAAGATGAGTAACCGGGAGCGGCCGCAGTCCCTGCCTCGCCATGAAGGACGGGATCCACCGCGCCGGGGGCCCAGGAAGGCGCAACTTCCCCAGACGTGCCTTGATGCTGAGTTCCCAGGCAGTCGCCGCAGAAAGATAGACTTCAGCCTGAGCACTTTCGAGGATCTCACGGCTGGACTGATTGATCTTTTCGACGGAGTCCACGCTCCACAGCCAGATGATGCTGTCGAGCAGGTATTTCACTTCCGTCTCCGGCGCCGCGGTTTCTTGGTTTCGGAGGGGACTTTCGGGATTTCGCCGCGATAGAACGCGGCGAGCAAATCGTCGGGTAGGGGAGCATCGAAGTCGTCGGCTACCCAGATCTCACCGCGCGCAAAACCCAGTGGACGTTTCTTTTCCGGCTCCATCGCCACCAGGCGCGCGATGGGCACGCCAGATCGAGCGATGGTGACTTCCTCTCCCGCCGCCACTCGTTGCAACAGGCGAGAAAAGTGCGTCTTGGCCTCATGGATGTTCACCAACATGACGCTAGGCTAGACTAAGTCTGTGGACTAAGTCAACCAAAAAGGCAAATGCAGACACCGGGACTCCTATGACGCGGTCAGCAAAGATGCGGCGTCCCAGGTCCTCACCGGCCGCCGGAAGATTGGTTGTTCGTGCAGAACTACCTCCGACGCGAGTCAAGACTCCAGGGCCCCGAGCCCAATTGCGAAATGAGCAGCGCGGCGCCCATCATTGAGACATTCTTCATGAACATGACGAATTGCATCTGGTACATCATCGGGTCGGTGACTGCCCAGAACTTATGCATCATCGGAGTGACGCCGGCCAGAAACAAAACTATCAACCAGGCGCCGATTTTGGCGCGATAGCCGAGCAGGATGGAGAGACCTCCCAGAAAGGCTAGCAGCCCAGAGAACGGGACTGCGATCGATGCCATGGGGACGCCCTGCGCCGCCGCATAGGCAATGGTCTGACTCAAGAAGTGCCTGGGGCCGGACATCAGAAAAATCAGGACGAACAGCAAACGCCCCAACAGAACGATGGCGCCGCTTCCTTGCCCCGCAATATTCACTGCTTTTAACCGACCGGGAAGAGTTGAAGTGATGGCTGACATTATTACCCTCCTTAGTTGTTAGTTGAGATAAGTTGCATTGAAAATTCTTAGATGGCGGCGCCTTTGTTGTGGTTACAATAAATAACTAACACTTCTTTACAAGCTAGGAACTTTGTAGTAACCTAGTATCAATATGGCTACTAAACGATCAGATCCGACCCAGTCCCCGTGCAAGATTGGCGGAATGCTCGAACTGCTTACGCGACCCTGGACCATGCACATTCTGTGGGCCTTAAGCCACAACGGCCCGATGCGTTTTGGAGTGCTGAAGGGGCAGATCGCGGGAATTTCCGCGCGCGTGCTCACGGAGCGGCTACGTACGTTGGAAGGCGCAGGTTTCGTCTTCCGGCACTACGAGCAGACCATCCCTCCGGCTGTAACGTACGGCATTACGGAACGGATGAGGGATCTTGAAAAGGTTTTCGTGCAATTGGAAGGACTGGCGAGGAAGTGGCAGGGTGAGGGGCTGTCAGGTGCCGGCAATCGAGCGACTTCCGCACGGACAAGCGCAAACGCCTAGACGGACACACCCATAACTGTGTGAGCGGGGACTCGGCTCGCTCGGATGGCGTTTATCCCGAAGGGGATTCCTGATTCAATGTGTAGCTTGCGATGCTTGGGCAAGGAAATCTGTCTGGCATTGTTTGGCGGCGGAGAGTAGCTGAGTGAACTCCGGCGTGCCGCGCAAGGGTGCCCACAACGAGTCGTTTCGTAATCCATCGTAGGCGCAATAATGTCCCTCGACGACGGAGCTTTTCAGCAGGTTTAGAGCAAGTTCCCGCTGACCGCAGAAAAGAATGTCGTTCGCGAGCCAGTAACGGACTTCGGGGTCTGGAACGGCGGCTATCCAGGCCGCAAATTCTCGAGCAAGCGCGGCAGTATTGGGGGATGAGGGCGCATCAATGCACGCCGTCATGGTACGGCCAGTTTGGTCATCGCCTCGTTTGCGGATTGCGTCCCGGGCTTCCGCTAATTTTCGTTCCCGAAGGTAATGCCGCATTAGGTTGGCCGACGCCCATACTGATCCAGCATCGAGTTGCAGAAAATCCATGGCCCGCGAGTAGTTTCCCAGTTCTTCGAAAGTAAGACTACAGGAGCGAAATCCAGCGTTGCCCGGATCAAGCGACAGGGCCGTTTCGCACTCGTGCGCAGATTCCTCGGTTGCTCCGCCATAACGGGAAACATAAGCGAGAGTGAAGTGAGCTTCGGCGTTCTCTGGATGCCGTGCTACCAGGGCCTTCGCGTCAGCATACGCCTTTGCCAGTTCTCCTCTTTCGACTCTGTTGATGATCAACTGACTGGCGGCGACGCTAAAATTCGGGTCGAGAGCAAGGGCTCGTTCGAGGGCGGCATTGGAGCGCTGATACATGGCTTCGCCGCCGTTCGAATACGCCGAATCGAAATAGTAGCGAACCCCCAGCCCAGTCCAGGCTGGAGCGTAGCTGGGGTCCAACCCCACAGCACGCTCCAACATAGCAATGGCATCCTTGTTGGGCAGAGGATCACGCGGCACCGAGATACTCCGCAGATAAAGATCGTAGGCCTCTTCGTTCTTGGGATGAGTGGCAGCCTCGCTCGAATCCGCACCGGCGCCCAGAGCTGGAACAAGACCTTGGCGGACTTTCGCGGCGATCTGGCTGCGCATGGCAATCATGTCGGGAGCGGCAACGGTCATGGTGTCTCGCCACAGCGTACGGTTGTCGGCGATGTCGATGGCTTCCAGCGTAATTTGAAGCTGGTCGCCTTGCTTCATGTAGTGTCCGGTAACAACGTCGGTAACGTGCATGGCCTTGCCCGCTTCCTGCAGGTCCTGTGTGGGCGAATCGTATTTGCTGGTAGTGGCGAACGGACGAATCGTCAGTGATCGAACGTAGCTAAGCGCGGTGGCAATTTCGTCGGCGAGTGCGAGGCGCAGGAAATCTACGTCCTTGTCGGAGCCAAGATTCTGCAGAGGAAGAACGGCCACGGTTCTCTGGCTGGCCGTAACCACGGCGGGGGCGGAGCGCTGCTTTACAAACCAATAAACGGCGGCAACCAACAGAACGACTGCGGCGAGTGCCGCGATGATCTTTCCGAGAGGGTATCTCTGCATCGAAGCCGCAGAAATCCTGTCTCCCGAAACAGCGCCCGATGACCCTGACGAAGCAATCGCAGGAGCCGAACCGGAGGACGGCGGTTGTGCTCCAACCTGTGTGCCGCTTTCATGCGCGGTCGTCACTTGCCCTGAACTCGCGGACGGCCCGGGTCGCGATTCTGTTTCCCGCTTCAGCCGCTTCAAGTCGGCTCGCATGTCGGCAGCATGCTGGTAGCGCAGTTCGAGATCTTTCTCCAGGGCTTTATTCAGGATGTCTTCCAGCTTAGGCGGCAGGTCAGGGTTCAGGCGTATTGCCGGTACCGGATTACCCGCCAGAATTTCGTGGGAAATGACTCCTGAGCTTTCTCCTCGAAAGGGCAAGGTGCCAGTAGCCATTTCGTAGAGCACCGCTCCGAAGGAGAACAAATCGCTGCGCGGGTCAAGTTCTTTTGCGCGCACCTGCTCGGGCGACATGTAAGCGACGGTGCCGACGGTGGAACCAGGACTGGTCAGGTGCTGGGCATCCTCAGATAATGTCTGAGTGTTGGCGGAGGCGATCCGGCTGGAGGAGGCGGCGGGAGCGACTTTTGCCAATCCGAAGTCAAGAATTTTGGCGTGTCCCCGCTTGGTGACGAAGATGTTTGCCGGCTTGATGTCGCGGTGAACAATGCCCTCGGTGTGAGCTGCGTCCAGCGCATCGGCAATCTCGATGGCGAGAGCGATCAGCATATCGGTCTCTATCGGCGCCCCGGCGATGCGATGTTTCAGGGTCAAGCCGTCGAGAAACTCCATGGCGATGAATGCCTTGCCGTCCTGCTCGCCGATGTCATAAAGGGTGCAGATGTTGGGATGATTCAGCGCGGAGGCGGCCTGGGCCTCGCGCTGAAAGCGAGCGAGAGCTTGCGGGTCGCGCGCAAGGTCTTCGGGAAGGAACTTGAGCGCGACGAAACGATGTAGCCGCGTGTCCTCCGCCTTATAGACCACGCCCATGC
Organism: Candidatus Sulfotelmatobacter sp.; assembly: GCA_036844925.1. Lineage (GTDB taxonomy): Bacteria > Acidobacteriota > Terriglobia > Terriglobales > Acidobacteriaceae > Sulfotelmatobacter. The sequence goes on along the minus strand of DAIUEW010000027.1, from coordinate 54,181 downwards.
CGCCGCCACCCAGTTTTTCGACAATACGGTAGTGCGAAATGGTCTGGCCGATCACTGAGGGCGCCTGGCTTTTGGGTCGCTCTATCTTACGGACGTCGAGGTGGTACGTCAACGAACAGGTCTGAAACTGTCCTGGGGTAGCAAGCCATCCCAGCGCGATTGTGGATACGCCTGAACCTGAGGGTGCTCTTCTGCTTTCAGCAGGCAGTCATTACTTAGGTCATCTTGGGGAAGGTGACGATTCGGTTCATCATACGGAGAGCTTGGAGGAAAAACTCCTCCCAGGAAACTTCTGCGATGAATATTGACGACCTGCTGCGCATTGCGACGGAACGGCGCGCTTCTGACTTGCATTTGAAGGTAGGAAACTATCCTCACCTGCGCATTGACGGCGAGCTGGTGCCGTTGACCGAACAACCTCGCGTAACCGCGGAAGATATGCTGACCATGGCGTTCAGCATGATGTCAGCACGGCAGAAGCAAAAATTCAAAGAGACTACGGAAATCGATATGGCCTACGGCGTGGCCGGGCTGGGTCGCTTCCGTGTGAATATTTTTCAGCAGCGCGGCAACGTCGGCTTGGTTCTCCGCGTGATTCCCACTAAGATTCGCGCGCTCGACGAGTTGTTCCTGCCCAAGGTTGTGGAGCAGATTTGCGAAATGCCGCGTGGACTTGTATTGGTGACGGGCGTGACCGGTTCTGGTAAATCGACCACGCTGGCGGCCATGGTGGATCGAGTGAACTCCAGCCGCGCCGAGCACATTATTACCATTGAAGACCCCATCGAATTTCTGCACCGCGATAAGAAAGGGTATGTCAACCAGCGCGAAATCCAGGTGGATACGCCATCGTTCAGCGCCGCCTTGCGCGCTTCCCTTCGTCAGGATCCGGACGTGATTCTGGTCGGCGAAATGCGCGACCTGGAAACTATTTCGACCGCCCTGCACGCCGCCGAAACAGGTCACATGGTTTTCTCTACTTTGCACACGCTGGACGCGGTGGAAACGGTCAACCGCATTATTTCGATCTTTCCGCCGCCGGAGCAAAAGCAGATTCGGCTGCAGTTGGCGGCGGTGCTGCGCGCCATCGTAAGCCAGCGCCTGGTACGGCGCTGCGACTCCGAGGGCCGGGTGCCCGCGGTCGAGGTCATGATCAACACCGCATTCATCAGAGAGTGCATTCTCGTGCCGGAAAAAACGCGCTCCATTCGCGACGCCATTGCGGCGGGCACATCGCAATACGGCATGCAGACCTTCGATCAGTCTTTGTGGGATCTTTTCCAGGCCGGACTGGTCAACTATGAGACCGCGCTGGAGAACGCCTCCAACGCCGACGACTTCAAACTGCGAATGCAGGGCATCGCATCGACCGCGGATATTTCCCGGCAGTCGATGCAGTCTGCGGGTTTTGGCCGATAAGAGAAGCGACTTTCGGCTATCGCAGAACATTTGGATCCATTGCTTCCTAATACCGGACGCCGGATACCTCCTTTCCGTCCTTCCATGCTTTCCCCTACGCCCAATTGGGTTTATCGTTAGCGGATATGGCCTTCCCGCGACCCAAGAGGAAGTTCTATTCCGAAGACGAGTTGTACGAGTATGCCGTGGGTGCGCTGGCGCGACGCATGCGCACGGTTGCGGAATTGAAGCGGCTACTGCGCGCGCGGGTGGAAATTGAAACGGAATACGGACAGACGCTGGTGGAGCTTATCATCCGGCGATTGAAGGATCGCGGCTACTTGAACGATTCGCAGTATGCCGCCTATTTCTCCTCGTTGCGAAGGGACAATCAGAAGTTCGGCAGGCGGCGCGTGATTACCGATCTTAAGTTAAAAGGCATCCACAACGAAGTGATCGACAAAGCCGTGGACACGGCTTTCGAAGGCATCAGCGAAGAAAAGCAGGCACGCGAATTTCTACGGCGGAAACGCCTGGTGAAACCCAAAGATCAGAAACAGACGGCACGCATCTTCCGTCAACTGGCGCGTGGAGGCTTTGGCACTAAAACCATCTTCACTATCCTGAAGAAATGGGATGTGGACGACGAGACCTTAAGCGAATTGGAAACTGAGATAGCCTGAGCTGTTCACGCCTGGGAAAGCCCATCGCGATTCTCGGCCGAGCTTTTTTTGACGTTGAAAAAAAAGGAAAATGCACTTGGCAAGAGTCATTTCGATGGTGCATACTCCAATACCGTTCCCCACACCGTTTCTGAAGGAGAGTCTTATGAATTTCCGCTTGAAGACGATTCTCGCCGCAATGTTGCTAAGCGCAGTGCCCGTCGCTCTGGCTCAAGACGCAGCCACAGACGTGAAAAAAGGCACTGAGGATACTGGCAAAGAGACTAAGAAAGTCGCCACCAAGACTGCGCATGGCACCGAGAAAGCTGCCGACAAAACAGCCGATGCGACCAAGACCGCAGCCAAGGACATCGGACACGCCACCAAGAAAGCCGCTACCACCGTTGGCAAGGATACGGAGAAAGCCGCCGACAAAACCGGTCACGAAACTAAAGTGGTAGCCAAAGACACCGCGAAAGATACTGAAAAAGCCGCCGACAAAACCGGTCACGAAACTAAAGTGGTAGCCAAAGACACCGCGAAAGATACTGAAAAAGCCGCCGATAAAACAGGCAGCGGCCTGAAGAAGGCCACCAAGGCTACGGGGCACGAGATAAAAAAGGCCGGAGAGAAGACTGAAGACGCCGTGAAATAATCCACAAGTGCCGGGGGCATCACCAGACTCGCCGCTTCAGGGGCGGGGTATGGAGGTGGAATGGCGGGTCGCGCGGATACAGCTCACTCCATCGTACCTCCCGCCCAATAACTGCTTCTCGCAAGCACCGTCTTGTTGTCCGCATCCCGCAGGCGTACGCGAAGTTGGTGCAGCCCCGGATGTGGGCTCTTGGGCGCAATGCTCAACAAATAGCGGGCGTGCAGGTGATTGGTGAAGTCGATCATGCGCGCCTCAAAGTTTTTTCTGGTCGCGAACAACTCGTACTCGCCCCCAGTCATGGAAGCCACTGCCTTCGGCGTATTCTTCTTCATGGCCTGCGCGGCCATGATCAAGGGCGCCAACAAGTCGGGAGACGGATGCATCTCGTCGATATTGTCCCCCCGCATCGTATCCAGCACGTTTGACCGCGACGGCGAAAAGGCCAGCGTATAAACCGCCGTCCTACTCTGCCCGATCTCAGCCACAACGTCCTCCACCTTCGCCGCGTGGCTGCCGTGGTCACGCGTCTCGCTGATCAGCAGCAGCACGCGCTGCCGCTGTTTTGGAACCGTCTCCAACAGTTTCACAGAGTAGTTCAGCGCGTCGAGGATGGCCGCTCCTCCATCCCCCGGCTGCAATTCTTTCAGCGTCTGTGCAATCCGCTCGGCAGCACTGGTGAAATCCTGCGTCAACTGCACCTGGCTGTCGAACTCGACAATGGCCACTTTGCCCAGTCCCGAGGCAACCAGTGGATCCAGCATCGCGCTTAACCCACGAATGCGCGGAAACTCGTAGTTCGCCCGGCGTCCGCACTGAATCGCAATCACCAGCGAGACCGGCTGCCCTTCTGCCGTCTCATCCATGCGCACGGTCTGCTCCACACCATCGTCCTCGACGACAAAGTCGTTCGCCGCGAGCCCATACACAATCTCGCCCTGCGCACTTTTCACCAGCGCGGGAATGATCACGACATTCGATTGGCTATGGAGGGTTGTTTCTTGCGATAAAACCGGCGCGGCGCCGCCGGCCAGCAGCGCCAACAGAAGGTGTACCCGGCGCCGTCTCAGGCTATCCTGCCTTGCGGTTCTCGCCCAAGACTTCATCCAGCGCGTCGGCCAGCAGGTGCGCCCGCTTCTGATAATCGGTTGCACCGCTCTCCTGCTTGCGCTTTAAAAGATGGTACTCATCGGCAATGTTTAATGCCGCCAGAACAGCCAGCCGGACTGTGTCAATCGTGTTCGTGGCCTCGGCTACCGCCCGCATCTTCGAGTCCACGTACTCCGCCAGCTTCAAAATGTATTCCGGATCCGAACCGCGCAGGTTATACGCCTGATCGAAGATCTCGACGCGCACGCTGCTGTTCTGTGCATCCTTCAGTGTTGAATCCTTAGTAGCAGTAGCCATCCCTGTCCCGCTCCTGAAAGTTTTCGGCGCCGCGAGCGGTCTAACTCGCGCGCTCCTCGGCGATCAAGTCGATCTGCTCGAGCATCTTCTCTATACGGACGCGAATCTCCTCCCGCTCTTTCCGCAGCTGCACCGTCTCTCGCCGCAACACGGCCAACTGTTCGTCGCGCTCCTCGAGTTGCTGCCGTACCCGCTGGGCGTCGCGCTCGGCTGCGTCCTGCGCCTTCCGCGCCGCCTTGTACATCTCGATAGTGCGGTAAATTTTCTCTTCCAGCGCCTGAAAATCATCCACTGGAACCTGCTCCGTTACCTGTTCCGTCGCGTTCAATGCCATGAGTGCGCTCACCCCTGAAAGATTACAAACTTTCTCGCAGTATACTCTACAAACTTGCGGATGGAGCATGGCCTGTTGGTTGCATTTGTAGCCTTGCTATCGCGCTTTGGCTATAATGCCCGAATGAAACGGCTAAACCTTCCCTCGCTGGCCACTTTTGTGGCGCTGATTCTTTTCTCTCTCCCGAGCGCAGCCAAGATCAAGGTCGAAGTGAAGGACATGCAGGGCAAAGCGGTCGGCACGATCCTTTTGTCGAAGCAGGGATCAGGGGTCGGCGTCCAGCTTCACCTGCACGATCTGCCGCCGGGCGAACACGCCATCCACTTTCACCAGAATCCCAAATGTGATGCTCCAGACTTCAAATCAGCGGGACCGCATTTCAACCCCGGAGGCAAGAAGCACGGACTGGAGAATCCCGAGGGTCACCACGCCGGGGATATGCTGAACTTTATTGTTGGAGCGACGGGCAAGGCCGATGCGAAGTTGGAAGATAAAGACGTAACCCTCGGTGACGGGCCAAACTCGCTCTTCAGCAACGGCGGCACCGCCATCATCATCCACGCCAAAGCCGACGACTACAAGACCGATCCGTCGGGCAATTCCGGTGACCGCATCGCCTGCGGCGTGGTTACGAAGTAGTTCGATGAGTCGAGGGACAGCTGGCGGGATAGCTTGAGCTGCACTCGCGAAGCCATTGGCTTGAGCAGAGATTAGTTTCGCGCCCGTAACTTGCCCAACCGCTCCGCCGCAGCATCCAGCGTCTCTAACTTCTTACAGAATGCAAAGCGCACCTGCCGCTTTCCGTCTCGCGGATTGCGATAAAAACTCGATCCCGGCACCGCCGCAACACCAATCTCTTTCACAAGATAGCGCACGAACTCCACATCGTCGTCGAAGCCAAACGCCGAAATGTCCGTCATTACATAATACGCTCCCCGCGGAGGAAAGCAGCGAAACCCGGCTGTCTCGAGCACTGGAATCAAATGATCGCGCCGTACGCGGTATCCTTCGGCCAGCTTCGCGTAATATTCCGCCGGCAAACTCAAGGCCGCCGCTCCTGCTTCCTGCAGCGGCGCCGGAGCACCGACTGTCAGAAAGTCGTGCACCTTCCGGATCGCATTCGTGATCTTCTCCGGCCCAACGGCCCAGCCCACGCGCCATCCGGTCACGCTGTAAGTCTTCGACATGCCGTTGATCGTCACCGTGCGCTCGCGCATACCCTCGAGCGAAGCCATCGAAATATGTTCGGTGCCATCATACAAAATATGTTCGTAAATCTCGTCTGTGATAGCCAGCACATCGAACTCAACGCACAAATCGCGAATCAATTCCAGTTCGGCGCGCGTGAACACTTTGCCTGTTGGATTGTTGGGTGTATTAAGAATGATGGCCTTGGTGTGCTGGTCGAATGCCGAGCGCAACTCCTTCTCATCAAAGGTCCACTCGCCACCGTCGCGGGCCGGCGGACGCAGCTTTACAAATCGCGGCCTCGCCCCGCTCAGCACCGAATCCGGCCCGTAATTTTCATAAAAGGGCTCGAAGATCACCACCTCATCGCCAGCATTGCATACCGCCAGCAGGGTCGAGATCATCGCCTCGGTCGAGCCACAGCACACCGTAATTTCTTTTTCCGGGTCAACCGTAATGCCTTGCCACACGCCCATCTGCCGTGCTATCGCATTCCGCAGGTTCTTCGCACCCCAGGTGATTGCGTACTGATTCACATCGCCCTCAATCGCCGCCCGAGCTGCCTGCTTGACTTCCGCCGGAGCCGCAAAATCCGGAAACCCCTGCGCCAAATTCACCGCGCCATAGAGCATCGCCTGCCGCGTCATCTCCCGGATTACCGACTCGGTAAAGTGCTCGACTTTATCGCTGAGAAATTGCTTCTGCTGCATCGCTCGATGAGTATTCTGTTGAGAAGTAATTGCGTCCGCCATAGCGGCAGATTAGCACAGCGCCGAAACGCGGGCGAATCTAGCCTGAATGCTAAAATCGATGTTTAATCCCCATGCTGACTGGCTCGCAAATCCGCCGCAAGTTTCTCGACTTCTTTGTGCAGAAGGGACACAAGGAGGTGCATTCTTCGTCACTGGTACCGGCGAACGATCCTACCCTGCTCTTCACCAACGCGGGCATGAACCAGTTCAAAGACGTTTTTCTGGGACTGGAAAAGCGCGACTACTCGCGCGCCACCACTTCGCAGAAATGCGTGCGCGCCGGCGGCAAGCACAACGATTTAGAGAACGTGGGGTTCACCAACCGGCATCACACGTTTTTCGAGATGCTGGGAAACTTTTCTTTTGGCGATTACTTCAAGAAAGATGCGATCGCCTACGCCTGGGAGTTGATTACTTCGCCGGAGTGGTTTGGGATTGCGAAGGATAAGCTTTACGTCACCGTCTTTAACGGCGAAGGCGGCATCCCGCGCGACATCGAAGCCTACGACTTGTGGGCCGCGCAGGGCGTGCCCAAAGATCGCATCTTTGAGATGGGCCTGAAAGATAATTTCTGGCAGATGGGCGACACCGGCCCCTGCGGTCCGTGCAGCGAGATTCATTACGACATGGGCCCGGCTGCGTCGGAGCAGGGACACACGGATTGCGCCTTCACTTGCGATTGTGGCCGTTACGTCGAGCTTTGGAATCTGGTTTTCATGCAGTTCGACCGTGATGCGAACGGGAAACTGAATCCGTTGCCGAAGCCGTCAATTGATACGGGCATGGGGCTGGAACGGGTAGCGGCGGTGCTGCAGGGCGTAATTTCGAATTACGAGACGGATTTGTTCAGACCTCTGACCAAGCGTGCGGCGGAATTGACTTTAGGGATTGGTGGCAGAACTGCGGAGCTGCGCTCCGCCGGACAGCCGAGGGAGGCTGTCCCCACACGAGTGGAAGAGGGCACGGGCCATGTAGGCACGGCCGCCCCCGGCCGTGCGGCCGAGCAAAGCTCGGCAGGCTCTCCCAGCCACAAGTCGGCGGCTTCGCTGAGGGTCATTGCCGACCACTCGCGGGCAGCAACGTTTCTGATCTCGGATGGTGTACTGCCATCGAATGAGGGACGTGGGTATGTGCTGCGGAAGATTATTCGACGGGCGATCACACATGGACGGCTACTTGGACAGTCGAAGCCGTTTCTTCATGAGATGGTGTTTGCTGTCCGCGATCTTATGCAGGATGCGTATCCGGAGTTGAAGGAAGCGTCGGAGCGGGTATCGAAAGCGGTCTTCGCCGAAGAGACACGCTTTGCGCATACGCTGGATCTGGGCCTTAAGAAGCTAGAGGAGGAACTGGAGGCGGCTATTCATTTGGGTTCAACCCTCGGCCCGGTAACTGCCTCTGAAGTGATGCGGATCTCCGGAGCCGCTGCTTTCAGGCTCTACGACACTTTCGGCATGCCGCTTGATTTCATGCAGGACGCCGCACGGGACCAAGGCGTCGAGTTTGACCAGGACGGCTTTGACCGCGCGATGGAGGACCAACGAACCCGTGCTCGCGCCTCTTGGAAAGGCGCAGCAAAGCAGACGGCCAATCCTGCGTATCAGCAACTTCCGAAATCCCTCTTCGAAGGTTATCGGCAGACTCGGTCCGATGGCTGCGAGGTGTTAGCCATCATTCACAACGGGCAAGTCGCGCAGGAACTCAAGGCTGGGGATTCCGGCGAAGTCATCCTCGATCACACGCCATTCTATGCCGAATCTGGCGGGCAGGTTGGCGACAAGGGATGGTTTTACTCGGACGATCACAATAACGTGGTTGCCGACGTTACGGGATGCTATTCGCCGATTCAAGGTGTGCGGGCGCATCAGGTCGTCGCGAAACAGACGCTTCGCATCGGCGACAACGTGGATGCCGTGGTCAATGCGGACATTCGACTGTCCACCATGCGCAATCACACGGCTACGCATCTGCTTCATGCCGGGCTGCGTGAAGTGCTGGGGAAGCATGTGAAGCAGGCGGGATCGCTGGTGGCGCCGAATCATCTGCGCTTTGATTTTTCGCACTTCACCGCGGTGGAAGATGAAGAACTGCAAGATATTGAAGACATCATTAATAAAGAAGTTCTGCGCAACCAGATCGTCGAGACCATTACGGATGTGCCGATTGAAGAGGCCATCAACCAGTATCATGCGATGGCGCTCTTTGGCGAAAAATACGGCGACAGGGTGCGTGTGGTGCGGATCGGCGACTTCTCGACTGAACTTTGCGGTGGCACGCACACCGGCGCGACCGGCGAGATTGGGCTGATCAAGATTCTGAAGGAAGGCAGTGTGTCGTCCGGCGTGCGGAGGGTCGAAGCCGTTACCGGCGAAGGATCGTTGGCACACTTCCGTAAAGATCATGAGTTGGAAAAAGTAGTGTCGGCTTTCTCTATTCCCACCCCTTCGCAAAAAACGCGAAGAGATGGGGCACCCTCTTCGGAGGAGATTTTGGCTTCTCCCGCGGAGGCGCTGAAGGCTGAGATGGAAAAGAAAGATGCCGAAATTAAGCGTCTGACCCGGGAACTCGATCAGGCGCGGATGAAGTCGGCTTCGTCGAGTACGGCGAACATCGGCGACAAAGTTAAGGACGTAAAAGGTGTAAAAGTCCTGGCGCATCGCGTGGACAATCTGGAGCGCGCACAACTGCGCACGCTCGTGGATCAGCTGCGAGATAAAATCGGCTCCGGCGTCGTCGTCCTCGGCTCCGCCTCAAACGGTAACGTATCGCTGATTGTGGGTGTCACCAAAGATCTCACCAGCCGGGTTCAGGCGGGCAAGGTGATCGGCCCAGTGGCACAGAAAGTTGGTGGGAAAGGGGGAGGCCGTCCCGACCTGGCCGAAGCCGGCGGAAAAGACGCTGCAGCACTGGATTCCGCGCTCGACGGTGCTTACGCCGTCGTGGAGTCGCTACTGGCATGAGCGCAACTGCAAATCCTCTCGAAGATCGCCTGCGCTTTATCAAGCACAAGGGCCACGCCATCTACGTGGTCGACCTCAGGTACTGCACGCCGAAAGAGTTGTTGTTGCTACTCGAGATGGTCCGCGCGGATGTCGCGCGGCATGCACCCGGATCGCTGCTGACGTTGGTTGATTTTACCGGCATACACATCGACAAGGCGGTGGCCACCCGAATGAAAGAGGTTCTTGCTCTCGACCGGCCGTTTGTGAAGCGCTCTGCCTGGGTGGGCACAGAGAGTTTGCCGCACGTTTTCTACGAGCACTTCAAGAATTTTTCTCAACGTGATTTCCCAACCTTCGAGACGCGGGAAGAAGCGATGGACTGGCTGGTAACCGAATAGCCCTTTTTAAGCTTCGAGGGGAAATGAAGTTCTTGAAGTTCTCGAGCCTCAGCTTCTCCACTTCAGCGTAACCGGCCCGGACATCGGATGCTTCATCGCGTCCCCCGTCCGCTTTGCCTCGAGATGCGCGGCCTTCAACTGGAAATACCATTTCGCGGGGCGGTCGGCATCATCGATCAGCATGAGATGCGGATTGTGCTTCAGGCCTTCGGCTTGCCGTTCCATGGTGTGGCGATCCTGCTCGACAAACTTGGCGAAGACAAATTTCAACAATTCCGGGCCGAAGGGCAGCCAGCGAAAGATGTTCCAGGCGGCAACTACGTCGATGCGGCATTGGTTGCGCGTAATCGGAGTGACGGTGGTAAGCGAAGAAAACCAGTACTTCCCGGCGCGGATGACTTCGCGGCGCAAGTTTGGCAGAACGAAATCAATTGTGGTGGTAATGGAATCCGCGTCGGCGTATAAGCGCAGCAGCTTGTAGGGCGCGGAGTTTGAGCTGGGCGTGTGCGCGCTCATGCGAAAGCCATTTGGAATGGGCTCGAAATTCTTGTGCTTCTCGTGGATGCTGTGGCGGCTGCGCCACCACCATGCCTGATGCACAAACGGCCCGTGTGCCGGGTCCATCAGGCCGATAATGCCGTGATCGATGCTAACCGGCATGTCGGCGGTGAGGTAGGCAAGCTTATATTTGTCGTCGAACTTTTCGACTTGTGGAGCCGCGTCGGGGGCATCATGCGGCTCGCTGAAACCCGCGCCCTGAGGTGCGGCATCGGGCATATACACCCAGACAAAACCATCCTGTGCTTCGCAGGGATAGCTGCCGGCGTAGATGCGCTCCACCTTCAGATTCTGATCGCTGGTAAGGGACGGGATCGACTCGCACTGGCCGTTGTGAGCGTCGAATTGCCAGCCATGGTAGGAGCATTCGACATTTTCTCCGTCAAATTTGCCGCAATGCAGCGGCATTCCACGGTGCGGGCATGCATCGCGCAGCGCGAAGGGACGCCCCTCTCGGTCGCGTCCGATAACAAGCGGAATCGCGAGCAGCATGGCTTGGTGGAGTTGGTTACGATGCACGCGATCGGCAGGCAAAGCGCGATACCAGAAGCCGGTGAGCATGAGCGAGTCCGGAGCCTGGCGTTGAGGAGAGTCGAGTTCGGGCATAAAGAAGAAATCGCCGATGTCTGATTTTGTACTTGCCGATTGAACTCCATATGCTAGCATTCGCTGGACTTTCCAGCCGGTACCGAATTCGCGGAGGAGATCTCCATGGAGTTCGTCGGTCATTTTCGCAGGCTGACGCCGGTGCAGCGCAATACCTTCATCGCCTGCTTTCTGGGCTGGTCACTCGACGCTTTCGATTTTTTTATTCTGACCTTTTGTGTCAGCGCCATCGCGACTCAATTCCAGGCTAAGGTTTCCGCAGTCGCAGAGGCGATTTTCCTGACGCTCGCCATGCGTCCCGTGGGCGCGTTTTTATTCGGGGTAATGGCCGACCGCTACGGCCGGCGTCTTACGCTGATGGTCGACATCATCGCGTACTCGGTCTTTGAGCTGGCTTCGGCCTTCGCTCCTTCGTTGAAGGTACTGCTCATCATGCGGGCATTGTTTGGAATCGCCATGGGAGGAGAGTGGGGCGTGGGCGCTGCGCTGGCCTTTGAAACGTTGCCGGCGGAGGGCCGCGGATTTTTCTCGGGACTCTTGCAGGAAGGTTACGCGGTTGGCTACCTGGTGGCGGCGCTGGTTTACCGCACCGTCTTCCCGTTTGTTGGTTGGCGCGGGATGTTCATCGTCGGGGCACTCCCGGCATTTCTGGTCATCTACATTCGCACCAAAGTAGACGAATCCCCGGCGTGGCTGCAAGGTAAGGTAGCAAGAGATACAGAAAGCCGGCTGGGCAAGGACATTCTAACTTATGCGGGCACGTTTATTTTTCTAGTTGTGCTCATGTTTGCGTTTAACTCGTTCAGCCACGGGACACAAGATCTTTATCCGACGTTCCTGCAGAAAGACCATCACTTTACGCCGCAGACCGTGGGGTTGATCGCTATCATCGCGAACGTTGGCGCGCTGCTGGGCGGAGTTTTTTTCGGGACGTGGTCGGAGAAGATCGGTCGGCGGCGAGCGATCGTGATCGCCGCGCTGCTGGCGATTCCGATGACGCGGTTATGGGCTTATTCTCATAGCGTACCGATGCTGGCGCTGGGAGGCTTTGCCATGCAATTCATGGTGCAAGGCGCATGGGGCGTCGTCCCCGCACACTTGAACGAACTTTCACCGGCTGCCGTGCGGGGAACTTTTCCCGGCTTCGCCTATCAGATAGGAAATCTGCTTTCTTCGCGCAATGTGGTAATCCAAGCCAAGCTCGCCGAACAGCGTTACGGTGGCATGTTTGCGCCGGTGCTGGCCTGGACCGTGCTGATCATTGCGACTTTAGTGGCGCTTGTGACTTGGCTAGGGAGGGAACGGCGCGGAGTGGACATGTCGAATACGACTTAGAGAATGCTAGTATGCAACTTTTGGCGCACCCCTATGGCACGAAGGCGGCATTGTCAGGGGCAGATTCCTGTGTTACGGTAGGGGAAATTTCACGCCTTCGTAAATACTTTCAGGGGCCTTCTAATTCAATTTGGCAGAACGCGTGTGTAGGGGTAAGCGCCACTATGAAAGAAGCAATGGATTCAACTGCAGCCCAAATCTCAGGGGACGATGAGAATTTCGCCAATCGAAAGCTGATTCGTCCAGCGCTGCCGCGCCCGGATCATAACCACGGCAACCATAACGCGAATCACCTGCAGGTGGCGGAGCGCCGCGACCGGCATGATCGCCATGAGCGTTCGGAGCGGGGATTTGACCGCCCGGAACGTGGATTCGATCGTGGTGACCGCCCTGTGGGAGGGGGAGGCGGGCGAAAACCAGCACCCCCGGAGCAGACCAACGCCGAGAATTTCTACTACCAGAAGCAGATGCAGTCGCGAACCTCGATGGTGATCGTGCTGCGTGACGGCGAGGAGGTACACGGCATTATCGAGTGGTACGACAAAACCTGCATTAAGGTGATCCGCGAAGACGGTCGGCCGAACCTGATGATCTACAAGCCCGCGATCAAGTATATGTTTAAAGAAGAAGAGGGCAGATAAAGAATTGGGGCATTGCGTAATTTTGTAATTGGTAATTTAAACCCGGTTGTCTCGCACGATTATTCCTGCAAGAAAAATTACCCATTTGCGCCATTTCCCAGTTACTCAATTCTGCGTTTTCTAACTTAATCCGCTTATAGCAGAGATGCTCCCGTTGACAATCTCGCTTATCTCCAATAGCATCAATGACTTGAGGCATCGTCTTGAGACCACATCCGGGAGCCGTGCGTGATTAAGCTCGACATCATCAACGAAGTGGTTGCTAGAACCGGCATCACCAAGACCAAAGCCGAGTTGGCTGTGGAAACCGTCTTCGAGAGTATGAAGAAGGCGCTGGCCCACGGGCAACGCATTGAGTTGCGGGGATTTGGTGTCTTTAACGTGCGCCCACGCAAGACCGGCATCGGACGCAATCCGCGCACCGGAGCCGAGGTCTCGATTCCTCCGGGGAAGGCGGTGCGCTTCAAGCCTGGGAAAGAATTGCAGTCGATTGATTGAGTGAACGAAAACCCCGCTTCTAGCTGCCGGTTTCTAGCTCCTGCGCTTTTCTTGCTGAAACTTTCTCGAGCAGTGAAAACGCTGATCGAAAACTTGCCAGTACTCTGCGCATTTATTTCCGCCCGTCGTAGTAGCATCTAGAGGTAGGCTTCGCAGCCACAAGAGCCAGGAATCGCATGTCGGAACCCACTCCTCCCCTAGCTTCTCCCACCATCGAATACTTCCGGCCTGCGCCGGAGTGGACGCCGCGTCCGCCGAGGCCGCGATACTGGCTTCATGCGCTCTTGCTTCTGGCGACCTGCTTCACCACGCTGGTGATGGGCGCACGTATGCAATACAACTTTGAGCATAACCGGCCGGCCCTGTCGTTCAGCGACGATCCGATTGCCGGGGAGCCGATCCCGTTTTTTCCGGCTGTTTGGATGCGGACGCACCCGGCACGATTGCTGGGCGGCTTGCCCTTCATGGCCACGCTGATGCTGTTTTTTCTGGCGCATGAGATGGGTCACTACTTGTATTGCCGTCGCTACGGGGTTTACGCAACGTTGCCTTTCTTTATTCCCGTGCCGACTTTCATCGGGACTATGGGGGCAGTCATTCTGATCCGTTCGCGGATTCGCTCGCGCACGGCGCTATTCGACATAGGAATTGCAGGACCTATCGCGGGGTTCGTGGTTGCCCTGGCAGTCTTGGTGATTTCACTGGCATGGTCGAAGCCGCTGCCTGCCGGCCCCGTCAGCTCGGACTACGATTTCGGCTTTCCCTTGATCTTCCAATTCGCTCACGGGTTGCTGGTGTCCGGGGGCTTGCTACGCGGGCCCGCAGCCTTGCCATTGGATCGCATATTGATGCACCCAACTGCGATTGCCGCATGGGTCGGGATGCTCGCCACCTCTCTCAACCTGCTCCCGGGTGGCCAACTCGACGGTGGGCATATTGTCTTTGCGATTGCGCCGCAAGCGCACAAGACCGTGTCACGGTTGACTATTCTGACTCTGCTGTTCATGGCTTATTACCTTTGGTTCGGATGGTTTGTGTGGGCGATTCTGCTGTGGTTGAGCAGTTTTCGGCATCCTCAGGTAGCCGAGTGGCCGAGAGTTTCAGGCAAAAGAGTGTGGTTGGCCGTCTTTGCGCTGTTAATGCTGATCCTCACCTTGACACCGGCGCCATTTCGACACTTGTCAGCGCCGGAAGTTTACGCGAGTTTCGGAGACAGTAAAAAGTGACACTCCGAGAGATTGGCCCTTGTATTTACCTATCATTCAATAAGCCTCGCCTAACAATCACTTTGCAACGCTTGCAACAAAAATTACCTTCTGAAGTCGCTCTCGTGCGATTCCTCTCGTATACTCCTTTACTGAATCGTTTCAATTGAGCGATTGGAGGCAGCCCGATCTTGAGAAGACCAGCCTGTTTTCTTGCCTGTGCAGTTCTGAGTTTTGCCTGCGCGACTCTTGTAGCGAGCCAGAGCATCGAGGTTGACCTCTCGCATCCCACCAATCATTTCGTGCCGAACGAAACGCTGGGCGCGGGCGTGGACCGCATCGCGGTGGAAGCCATCGACAAAGACCTGCAGCAGCCCACGCTGGGTCAGACGTTAGCCTCGGGCTGGCAGCCGGTTACGTATCGCCAGAACACGGAACTCGCGGTTGAAGCCTGGCACTGGAATCCCCAAGGAACATGGAGCGATGGCAGCGGTGCCGGAGGCAAAGGATATTTCACCGGATCGGCGACACCCACGGAAATGATTCGCTATTCGTATGGGTATAGCCTGCCGCGCCGCGGATTCACGCGCAACGACGGCACCGATAATGTTGGCTTCTCCCGGCTCACCGACGGCGATCTGAATACTGTCTGGAAGAGTAATCCATATCTCACGCAGCGTTTCACTGGCGAAAGTGATGCCCTGCATCCGCAGTGGGTGGTGATCGATCTGGCGCAAGTGCAGCAAGTCGATAGCATTCGTATCGCGTGGGCCGAACCTTATGCACGCCGCTACGTGGTGCAGTACTGGACGGGCGACGATCCCATCAAGGCGGTAACTCGCGGAACCTGGCAAGCTTTTCCACAAGGGACGGTTACGAGTGGAAAGGGCCAGACCGAAACGATTCGCTTGAGCGGCAATCCCGTGGCTGTGCGGTTCCTGCGGATCTGGATGACGGAGTCTTCGAACACCTGCGCTGGCGCTGCCGATTCTCAAAAAAATGACTCTCAAAAAAACGACCCGCGAGATTGCGTCGGCTATGCCATCCGCGAACTCTACCTTGGCAACAGCACGGATGACGGAGAGTTCCATGACATTCTTCGGCACACACCCGATCAGGAGCAGACCACAACGTATTGCTCGTCCGTCGACCCATGGCATGAACCATCGGACCTGGGATCAACCAAACAGGCGCAGGTGGGATTCGATCTATTCTTCACCAGCGGCGTAACCCGCGGCCTCCCGGCCATGGTGCCGGTCGCGATGCTGTATGACACTCCCGACAACGCAGCCGCGGAGATCGCGTATCTGGAGAAGCGTAATTATCCAATCTCCTACGTCGAGATGGGCGAGGAAGCCGATGGCCAGTACATGCTCCCGGAAGATTACGCCGCACTGTATCTGCAGTGGGCCACGGCGATTCATCGCGTGGACCCGGCGCTGAAACTGGGCGGTCCATCGTTTCAAGGAGTGAACAAAGACATTGAAGTCTGGCCGGACGCCAACGGAAAAGTTTCGTGGACGGGGCGATTCGTCGATTATCTGAAGCTGCACGGCCGGATGAACGATCTGACATTTTTTTCCTTCGAACATTATCCCTATGATCCGTGCAGAACGCCCTGGGGGATGCTCTATGACGAGCCCGAGTTGATGAGCCACATCATGCAGGTGTGGCATGAGGATGGCATTCCGGCGAGCATGCCGATGTTTATTACCGAGGGAAATCTTTCGTCAGGCGCCAGTGAAACGTATCAGGACATTTTTGCCGGCCTCTGGCTGGCGGACTACATTGGATCGTTCCTGAACGCGCGAGGGAAGGGCGTTTACTTTTTTCATTATCTGCCGTTGCAAATGGAGCCAGGGTGCAACAGCTCGCCGGGCACCTTTGGGATGTTTACGATTGATGCGAATTATCGGATTCAGCAGCCGCTGGCGCAGTTCTTCGTTGCGCAATTGATCAATCTGGAGTGGGTGCAGCCGGGCGGTAGCGAGCATCAGGTGTTTGCCGCGAAGAGCGACGTGCAAGACGGTGCGGAGCATGAATTAGTAACGGCTTACGTCGTAAAGCGCCCGGACGGCAAATTTGCGCTTATGGCAGTGAATCGAGATCAGCAGAATGCGCACCGTGTTCGGATTGCGTTCGCAGGAGAGCCTGACCGGAGCACGAGCTTCGCCGGCCCGGTGGAAGTGTCAACTTTCGGCAGCGCCCAGTATCAATGGCATCCTGCGCAGACCCGCTTCATGGCTCACGCGGAAAACAGTGGGGAACGCACGATCGTGGCGACCAGCAAGGGCTGGGCCGATCCTGACGGGCCCATCGTTCATACCAGGCTGAGCCCAACGAGAGACACAGTCTACGAACTGCCGGCCGCGTCGGTCGTGGTGATCCGGGGAAATCTCGCGGCTGCGAAAAACTAAAGCAGGGTCGCGCTGGGGCTTTTAGTCCCCCCAGAAGCGACGTAAACCAGTGGCCGGTGATCAGTTAGGTTTTTGACCACTGCAGTGACCACCGACCACTAGCAATTCCCACCCCGAATTTCACACAGTGTTAACATCCCAGATCACTTTCAGTGCGTCAAATGGTACGCCCGTAGTGCGTTCCCGGGGCATCCCTCCAAGGAGACCACAAAATGAGCACACGCCGTACCGCCCAGATAATCTTCCTCTGCACAATGCTGTCGCTGGCATTGGCTGCCTCCGGCCAGGTTACAGCCTTGACCCCTTACACCGTTTCCGTATTCGCTACCAGCGTGCCCGGAGTTTATTTTCAGCCTGATTCAATTGCCGTGCTCAACGGACACATCTTCGTTGGCTACGGAAATAATGTCTCGACCACCGGCTCCGATGGAAAGAGCAGCACCATCGTTGAATATGATCGCAACGGCAATATCCTGAAAATTTACAGCGTGCAGGGCCACAACGATGGTTTGAAGGTAGACCCTCGAACCAACAAGCTGTGGGCGCTGCAGAATGAGGACGGCAATCCGAATCTGGTGATTATCGATCCTGTCAGCGGCACTCAAACGGCGCCCTATACCTTCGGCCCCACTCCGCACGGCGGCGGATACGACGACATGGCGTTCTCAGGCAACGATGTATTTATCAGTGCCTCGAATCCCGCGAACAATCCCAATGACCACCCAGCAATCGTTCGCGCGGAAATCAGCGGAAACATGGTTAACGTAACCCCGGTGCTGATGGGCACGGCGACTGTGACCGATATTCCAACCGACACGCCAATCGCCTTGAACCTGCAGGATCCGGATTCGATGAAGTTTGATCCTTTCGGCGACCTGGTGTTGGATAGCCAGGCTGATGGCGAGCTCATCATAGTGCATCATCCGGGGGGATTCGATCAGACTGCCTATCATCTGGCTCTCACTCTGGATGGTGCCTCCGTGCAAATTGATGACACCATCTACGCGACATCCACGCATGGTGCGATTCTGGTCTCAGACCGTGATGGCGAAACCGTCTATTCGATTTCCAAAGATATCTTTTCTCCGTCGGCAGCTTACTCCGCCGCGCTCACATCGGTGGGGAAGTTGGACCTCGACACTGGAGTGATTACGAACGTAGTCACGGGCATGGTTAGTCCGCATGGCATGGCTTTCATTCGCGAGAACGAGTAATGAACAAATGGGGCGGGCAACTCCCGCCCCAATTTTCTTCTACATCAGCCATAGTGCATCCACATCCACAATCACTTGGGTGCGCGGAATTTTGTGCGCTGCCGCATAAGCCAACATCGCGCGCAGCGTGTCGTTCAGCCTTCCCCGGCTTGGCGACTTCAATACAAAGTGATAACGGTAGTCGCGTTTCAGCCGCATGATCGGTGCGGAGGCGGGGCCGAGCACGCGCACGCCTTCATGACGATCTTGCCCAAACCATTTTCCCAGAATGCCTGACCACTGCAGCGCCTCGTCAAGTTTGTTGCTGCGAATCAGAACATTCGCCAGCGCAGAGTATGGCGGGTAGTGCATCCAACTACGGAAGCGCAATTCTTTTTCGTAGAATCCAGCGAAGTCGTGGCGGGCCGCGTATTGCACCGCATAATGATCCTGAAAATAAGTTTGCAGAATCACTTTGCCGGGGGACTGTCCGCGTCCAGCGCGTCCCGCAACCTGGGTGAGCAGTTGGAAGGTGCGCTCGGCGGCGCGAAAATCGGGCAGCCCTAGCGCGCTGTCGGCGCCGACCACGCCAACCAGGGTTACACCGTGAATGTCGTGGCCCTTGGCAATCATCTGCGTGCCGATGAGCAAATCGAGCCTGCCCTCACTGAGAGCGTTCAGAGTACTTTCGAAATCCTGATGTCCCCGAACAGTATCGCGATCAAGGCGCGCGATCCGTGCCTCCGGAAAGATACCGTGCAGCAGTTCTTCCAGCTTTTCTGAACCGGTGCCGAGGAAATACACATACTCACTGCCGCAATGGACGCAAGACTTGGGCACGGCTGCCATATAGCCGCAGTAGTGACAGATCATTTTGTGCTCTCGCTTGTGATGGGTGAGGGCAATGGCGCAATTCTGGCATTCAAGAGTCTTGCCGCAAGTCCGGCACAACACCACCGGCGAATAACCGCGACGATTGAGCAAAACCATGACTTGCTCGTTGCGCTCGAATCGCTCTTTGATCTCCGCCGTCAGTTTGCGTGAGATGACTTGGTCCTGGCCGGTTTCCTGAAATTCCTGACGCATGTCAATGATTTCGACCTCCGGCAAAGGACGCTGTTCCACGCGGTCGGGTAACTCAACCAGCGAATACTTATTTCTCTTCGCGTTGAAGTACGATTCGAGCGATGGCGTCGCTGAACCCAGAACCACCGTGGCGTTAGCCATCTTGGCGCGCATGACGGCGACATCGCGGGCGTGGTAGCGCGGCGTTTCTTCTTGCTTATAGGAGGAATCGTGCTCTTCGTCGACGATGATCAGCGCGAGATCGGCAACCGGAGCGAAGACCGCAGAGCGCGTTCCGACGACCATGCGAGCGTCGCCACTCTTAATGCGATGCCACTGCTGCGCGCGCTCTTTATCCGAAAGCGCCGAGTGCAGAATGGCAACCTCCTCCCCGAAGATCTGGTGCAGATCGGCAGCGACGGCGGGCGTGAGGCCGATTTCAGGTACCAGCAGAATTGCCGAGCGGCCCGCTTCCAGCACAGCCCGCATGCCGGCCAGGTAAATTGCCGTCTTGCCTGAGCCAGTTACGCCGTGCAGGAGCATGCCGCAAAACTTTTTCGTCTCCACCGCGTCGCGCAATCGACTGAGCGCTGCTTGTTGCGCAGAGTTGAAATCGAATGCGAAGGGCGACGGACGCGGTTTGCTTCGCGAGACGGCAAAGTTCGCGGGCTCTTCAAGAATCTCGATCAGACCGCGCTTGACCAGCGTGGTGAGAGTGGTTTGTGGAACGTCAAGCGCTTGCAGCGTCACGACGAGAACTCGGCCTCCTGATGCGGCCAGAACGTCGATGAGTGTCCTCTGATTGCCGTTCAGCTTCCCATCTGCGGATTTGAGCAGAGCGATTTTGATTCTGCGCGTGGCGTCGCGGACAGCGGAAACATCCTCCCGAGTGATCCACTTTTTTCGTACCATGCCACTGAGGATTGTTCTCGAGACGCCAGTGGCGGATCGCAAAGTTTCGTCGCGGACTCGAACGGTCTCACCAGACGCAGATTCTTGCGCCGCCAAATAATCCAGCACGCGGAACTCGGCGGCCTGCTCTTCTGGCGTGCGTCGCGAACGTGCGGAAGATCCTGACATCCCCGCGAGATGTAGCGCCATCTGGCCATCTGCTGCAACGCGATAAGCCACTGCGCGTTTGAACTCCGCATTCAGCGGCAGCATGGTGCGAAAGACTTCGCCAAGCGGCGCGAGATAGTAGTCCGCGATCCAGCGGCCCAGCCGCATCAGTTGCTCATCGAGTACTGGAGCCTCGTCGAGGACGCCGAGAACACTTTTTGTTTTGACCGTGGGCTTGCGGTCGTGTAATTCAACCACGATGCCCGTCATGCGTTGCTGCCGGAAGGGCACCAGCACACGGCCGCCGACTATTGGAGCGGCGTCGGCGGGGACACGGTAGGTAAAGACCATGTCGAGCGGCACGGCTAACGCGACATCGCAGTACTCAGGCATTGTGCTCATGGGGCAAAGCATCAGGGAATCGCAATTTCAGAGAATAGCAGTGACTTGGGAAGAACTGGGACTTGAGATCTATTCGGCGGATCTCTTCGGAGGCTCGATCCCAAGGTACTTCATGACCATCTGCAAATCCTTCCACGCTTCGCCTTTCTGTCGCGGATCGCGCAACAGAAATGCGGGATGGTAAGTGACGGCAAGGCGCGCACCGGGCCATGAAGGATCGCTGCCAGCGGGTTTGAAGTCGTACCAGCGGCCGCGCAGTTCGGACATAGGTGCGTTGATCGCCAACAGATTTTTCGCGGCGACTGCACCGAGGGCGACAATTGCTTTCGGCTTGACCACTGCGATCTGCCGCATCAGAAACGGCGAGCAGGTTTCACATTCGTCACGCTCTGGAGTGCGATTTCCTGGCGGGCGGCATTTTACGATGTTCGCAATGTACACATCTTCGCGCCGCAGGCCCATGGCTTTGATCATGTTGTTGAGCAACTGACCGGCACGGCCCACGAAAGGCTCTCCCTGCGCGTCTTCGTCGGCGCCAGGGCCTTCGCCCACGAACATCAGCTCAGCGCGCGGATCGCCCACTCCGAAAACGATCTGCTTGCGGCCCTGTTGGTGGAGTTTGCAGCGAGTACAATCGCCGAGGTCTTCACGAATCAACTTGAGCGCGGCGACAGCATCGGCTACTCCATGCTCCGGCTTCGGAGTCAGGATTTCGAAGACGTTGTCCTCGGCAACCGTTGCGCTAGCAGTGGATTTTCTTGCGGCCATTTCCCCTCGTGGTTCTGACTGAGTTGATAAAGATTGGGACCTCAACGCCGAAATAGCGTCGCCTGCAGCCGATTTGGTCTCAGTGGGTTGCGAAAGCTGCGGTCCGCGCTGGTAGAAGTCGTAAATGCCTAACTCGTGATAGTAGCGAATGCGTTCGGCGAGAGCGCGCCGCAGTTCAGGGTCAAGTGTGGTGGGCATCGGCAATAGGCAGTCTGCTGAAATTTGAGACGGGAGTCCACGTCAGCGATCTCCCACCTCCCTAATTCTCGATATCGAAATAAATCTTGGTCGTGGCCCGATACACCACTTTCTTTCCATCCAGTTGCATGTCGAGGGAATCGACGTGCGCCCACTTGATCCCGCGCACCGTCTTTGCCGCTTCAGCCACGGCGTTCTGCGCGGCCTTGGCAAAACTGTCCTTGGATGTCCCAACCACATCAATAATCTTCTGCGTCATCGTTATGCTCCTTGAAAGAGTTTTGAGGAATTGTACGATACGAACGCCATCGAGTGTGCAGAGATGAGCAAGTTAGCGTTTGATGGCTATCAAAGAATCTTCGAGATTCGCTCGACTGGACAGCCGAAGGCGGCTGTCCACATATAGATCCCTTCAGGCTTTCACCGTCGACTTGCGTTGTTGACGAAGGCGAACAACCTGGTCGAGGACGCGCTGAGCCACTTCCAACTTCGTGGTTTCGGGAACCTCGACCACTTCGTCGTGAGTGATGATCGTCACCTCGTTGCGATCGGAGTCGAAGCCGATCCCTTCGCGAGAGACGTCGTTCACCACAATGGCATCGAGGTGCTTGGCCCCGAGCTTCTGGCGGGCGTTTTCGAGGACGTTCTGGGTTTCCGCGGCGAAGCCGACGATAATCTGCGATTGCTTGCGGAGCGAAATTTCCTTGAGAATATCGGCCGTCGGTTCGAGTTCGAGCGTAAGAGACCCCTTGCGTTTTATCTTTTGTGGCGAGACCGACCTGGCACGATAGTCGGACACGGCAGCCGCTTTGATCACGATGGTGGATTGTGGCAAAAGACTGAGCACGGCCTCCAGCATTTGCTGAGACGAGTCGACGTAGGTGACCTCGGCTGCTCCCGGCGGCGTCAGCGCTGTGGGCCCACTTACTAAAAGCACGCGCGCCCCCCGCCGCAGAGCAGCTTCCGCCACGGCGTAGCCCATGCGTCCGCTAGAGCGGTTGGTCAGGTAGCGTGCCGGATCAATTTTTTCGCGGGTAGGGCCGGCGGTGATCAACACGGTTTCGCCGGCAAGATCTTGCGATGCGCCGAGCGCTTCGAGAACAGCCGCGACGATGGCATCATTCTCGGCGAGCCGCCCGCTGCCGGTCATTCCACAGGCCAGATATCCTGAGCCCGGCTCAACGATCTTCACCCCACGCCGGCGTAGGGTTTCCAGATTCGCCTGCGTCGCAGGATGATTCCACATATTCACGTTCATCGCGGGAGCAACCACTATCGGCGCAGTGGTGGCGAGATAAAGCGTGGTGAGAAAGTCGCTTGCAATCCCTTGCGCGAAGTGAGCCAGTATATCCGCGGTTGCGGGAGCAACCAGCAACGCATCGATCGACTGCGCCACCGCAATGTGTTCGATAGCGGAATCGATGTTGGCAGAATTGCTGTTGGAAGCGTGATCTTCGGCGTGCGAGAACATCCCGGTAATCACTTTTTCGCCGGAGAGCGCGGCGAAGGTGAGAGGCCGGACGAACTCCTGGGCGGCGCGGGTCATGACGACTTGCACGCCAATACTGCGGTCCTGCAGGAGGCGGACAATCTCCGCCGCCTTGTAAGCCGCGATGCCACCCGTCACTCCGAGAGCAACTTTCATGGACGTCGAGACATGGCTGTCTTCGGCAACGCCTTAGGCGTCGTGTCCAAAGGCCTGATCCAGCGCTTCAGCAGCCTGCTCCGCGGCGCTGCGGGTTTCTGGAATTTCCCATTTCACCTTGCCCGCGCGGATTTCGTCTTGCGCAATGCGGCAAGGCTTCCGCGAATTGGTTTGAACCACCGGCGGAGCTCCGGATTGCAGTTGGCGGGCGCGCCGCGCGGCGACCAGAATGTAGCGATAGTTGCTGTCGAAGCCTTCGATCAACTTCATGGATACTCTCCCCCTTGCGATCAGGACGCAAAGATTTTGATTGCCGAAAGTGAGTTCGCTTCGTTCTTCGCCAGGGAAGCCAAGAACTGCTCCCCTATTTTCCCACGAAACTCAAGATCGTGGGGGCCAGCGCGTGCAAATCGTGATTACGTAAGACTACCCCCCGCCGGAGCCACTGGGTGGTTCAAACGAATCCAGAATCCGCTTTATCCGGCCGCGCATGTTTTCCAGGCGGCAGCGCTCCGCTATAGCTGCGTTCTTGGCTTCCTCCTCAGATAGCGGCTGTCCGGCGCGCAGCAACCGCTCGCCTCGAACGATGGCTCTCAGTATCTTGATGGAATCCTCCAGTTGATCGTTTACGAGAATGTAGTTGTAGCGCTCGTAATTCTCGATCTCGCGAGTTGCCGCCTCCAGCCGGCGCTGGATCACCTTTTCGCAATCTTCGCTGCGCTTGCGCAGCCGTTCCTCCAGAATCTTGCGATCAGGAGGCAGGATGAAGATGCTTGTCGCGCCGGGGAGTTTCCGCTGGATCTGTTCCGCGCCCTGCACGTCGATGTCAAGTAGCAGGTCACGGCCCTTCTGCTCCGCTTCGCGCAGAAAGCGCCGCGCCGTGCCGTAATAGTTGCCGAACACTTCGGCATATTCGAGAAAGTCGCCGTCACGTATCATCTTCTCGAATTCCGGACGCGATATAAAATAGTATTGTCTGCCGTTGATCTCGCTGCCGCGCGGAGCCCGCGTGGTGTAGGAGATGGAGAACTCCAGATTGCTCACCTTCTTCAACAATTCGTTGACCAGGGTCGACTTGCCCGAGCCAGACGGGGCCGAGATGATGTAGACGACTGGCTTATGGGCCGGCGAATTCATTCCAGGTTTTGCACCTGCTCGCGCGATTTTTCGATTTCCGCTTTCATAACGAGCCCAGCCTCGGTAATCTTCAGCGCTTCACCCGCCAACCCCGACGTTTTCGAAAGCAGCGTGTTGGCCTCACGATTCATCTCCTGCAAGAGGAAATCGAGTTTCTTCCCGACTTCTCCATCTGCGTCGAGCAATCCCAGGAAATGCTGGACATGATTTTCCAAACGTACGATTTCCTCTTGAATGTCGCTGCGGTCGACCAGCAGCGCAGCTTCCTGCATCGCGCGCTCCCGGTCAGCATTGGAACCGAGCAGCTCCTGCAGTCGCGTCTGCAGCTTTTCCACGTAGGTATGCAATACAGCGCGCCGGTGAAGCTGCACGGTCTTCACGGCTTCGCCCAGGTGGGTCATGCGTTGCCGGAGTTCATGTTCGATGCTGCGGCCTTCCTGCTCGCGCATCTGATTTAAGCGATCGAGTGCCTCGCCGGCGGTGGCCATTACTGCCGACTCCAGCGCCCCATCCTCGGGATCGCTGGGAGCATCGAGTGCGCCCGGGATCCTTAAAATGGCGTTGAGATCGGGTTCGGCAGGCACGGAAAACTCACCCGCTGCTGCCCGAAAAGCCGCAATGTAAGCGCTGACAAGAGGGCGATTCAAAGCAAAGGTTTCGCTGTTCCCGCGCTCCAGGTTAAGTGTAACTTCCACGTGACCACGCGCAATTTTTTCTTTGAGCAAACGGCGGAGTTGCATCTCGAGCGAGTCGGAGCCCGACGGAAGCCGAAAATGTAAATCTAGAAAACGGTGATTCACCGCCTTCAAGGAGAGAGCGAAGGCCAGATGTCCGTTACTCTGACCAGAAGCCAAAACGCTCCGCGGAGGACTCGCATGTCCATCAGCGTGGCTTCTGATTTCGCCTTTGACCTGCGCAAAACCCGTCATGGATCGAATGGGCATGAATGATTTCTCAGACTTCCGATTTATGCAATTAGGTGGGTTGCGCCGGCTCCATTTTCTGCTCGAAGTCGGCGAACTGCAACTCGTACAAGCGCCGGTACGTGCCTAACTTCGCCATCAAATCCTCGTGACTTCCAATATCTACGATGGTGCCGTTTTCGATCACGACAATACGATCGGCGCGACGCACGGTTGAAAGTCTGTGGGCAATCACAAATACGGTGCGGCCACTCATTAGATTGTGCAACGCGGATTGCACCAGAGCCTCCGATTCGCTGTCTAGTGCGGACGTGGCTTCGTCCAGAATCAGGATGGGCGCGTTCTTCAAGATGGCGCGGGCAATGGCGATGCGCTGGCGCTCTCCGCCGGAGAGTCGAACGCCTCGCTCTCCGATCACTTCATCGTAGCCCTTGGGCAATGCCTTAATGAAATCGTGCGCCAGGGCGGCGCGGGCTGCAGCCTCTACATCTCTCAGCGCAACGTTCGGCTGGCCATAGGCAATGTTGTTGCGAACCGTATCGTTAAATAGAACGGTTTCCTGGGTAACGATTCCCACTTGTTCCCGCAGTGATGCCAGTGTCACATCACGCACATCGCGTCCGTCGATCAGCAGGCGACCCTCGGCAGGATCGAAGAAGCGGGGGATCAAGTGGACCAGCGTGCTCTTGCCTGAGCCGCTCGATCCTACGATCGCAATGACTTCTCCACGATGGACTTCGAGATCAATGCCGTGCAACACGCGACCGTCATCGCTTTCGCTGCCATAGGTAAAGCTGACGCCATCGAATCGGACGCTTTTAGAGAACGGCGGCAACCGCTGGGCATGCGGTTTTTCGCGCACATCGTCTTCCACGTCCATGAACTTGAAGATTTCACTCGATGCGCCCAGAGCCTGCTGGAAGTTGTTATTGAAGAGGGCAAATTTGCGTACCGGATTATACAAACTGAAGACCGCTGTGATGAATGCAACGAAGACTCCAGGAGTCATCTGGTTGTGTGCAATGCGGGCGCGCCCCAGCAGAAGCAACAGTGCGATCCCGATGACGCCGACAATATCCATCAGTGGCGAACTGATGGCGGTTGCAGCAACGGAGCGCAAATTCGCGCGGAACAATCGCCGCGCCGCACCGCGAAAGCGGGAAATCTCCCATTTCTCACTGTTGAAGGCCTTCACGATCCGGTTGCCAGTAATCGTTTCATGCAGGATGTTCTGGATCTCAGCAAGCTTATCCTGCCCCTGGCGCGTCGTGCTACGCACCCGAAAACCGATCTTCCGCGAAGAGTAAATGATTACCGGAACGAATAGCAGCAGCACCCAAGCGAGCTTTCCTCCCAGAATAACCACCACTACGGCTACCGACAGAAAGGTAAAAAACTGCTGCAGGAATTCAGCGAGCACGGTGGACATGGCATACTGCACCCGCTCGATATCGTTGATGATGGCAGAGAGCAGCGTCCCCGTAGTGTGTTTGGAAAAAAATGCTGTCGAGCGCCGCATGATCGCATTGTAGAGATCATCGCGCAGGTCTGTAATCATGCCGAAACCCGCGTGATTTACTAAGTATGTGCCGGTGTAATCGAAAATCCCCTTCAGGACGGTGGACCCGACCAGAGCAACCGCAACCATGTTCCACGCATTTGTAAAATGCGAAGGGACCAGCTGCTGCAGGTATACCGGATGGTGCGTAACCGGAATGACAAAAAGTTGAATATCTTTCGATCCGGTTGAGGGGTTTAATACGCGGTCAAAAATGGGGCGAATCAGCAAAAACTTGAAGGCATCGAGCGTTCCCACGAGCGCCATGAGTACCACAGAAGCCAAAATCTGCCACCAATAAGGAAGCGCGTAGCGTACGAGTCGCGTCAGTTGGCGCATACCGCTCCGAGCAGGCCGCAGAGGCTTACAGACGGTTTATGTATGGGATGCAAGTAGCTTATTTTACTGCGGCCGTCGGGCGTTTGTCCCTTCGCCGAGCTTAGGGCAGGCTTGCGACGGTCGTTGGTCGCTCCTTGTTTAATCAGGTTTACTCCCGGCGAGGGGTTGATTTCGAAACCGCCAACGAATACCGACCAACGACAGCTTTTACTTCGGCATATCCCGATGCGCAACCTTCACGCGGTATCCGGCCTCGTGCAAACGCTTGCCCACTTCCTCAGCGATCATCACTGAGCGATGCTGTCCGCCCGTGCAGCCAAAAGCGATGGTGAGATAGCTTTTACCTTCGTGAATGTAGTGCGGCAATAAATAAATCAGCAGATCGGAAATACGGTGAATGAACTCCTGCGTCTGCGGAAACGACCGGATGTATTTGGCCACACGGCGGTCGCGCCCGGTGAGAGGCCGGAACTCGGGAACGAAGTGCGGATTCGGCAAAAAACGAACGTCGAAAACCAGATCGGCTTCTTCTGGGACACCGTGGCGAAAGCCGAAGCTGACGCTTGAAACGAGAATGCTTTTCTCCGCGGCCTGTTCACGAAAACGCTCCGTGATGTGGGCACGCAATTCGTGCACGTTGAACTTGGAAGTATCAATAACAATGTCGGCCAGCGCGCGAATTCCAGCCAGGTGGCGCCGTTCGGCTTTGATTGAGGCATTCACGGGTGAATCCGTGCCCAGCGGATGCGGCCGACGCGTCTCGCTGAAGCGTCGCAGCAGCACGCCATCGGAGGCCTCAAGAAAAGCAACCTTGGTTGGAATCATGCGCCGAACCGCCTTTAGAATGCCGGGAAGTTGCTCGAGCTTCGAGCCTTCGCGCACATCCACTACCAGCGCCGTGCGGCGGATTTCAGCCGATTGCAACGCCATCTCCGCAAAGCGTGGGATTAATTCGACGGGAAGATTATCGACGCAGTAGTAACCCAAGTCCTCGAAAGCTTTCAGCACCGAAGCTTTGCCGGAACCGCTCATTCCGGTAATGATGACGAGTTCCGGAGCATGCGTGACGGCGCGCTCTATCTTTCTTTTTCTGTGACGCGGGCCGTGAAGTTTGCGGGACGCGGACGGTTTCCGAGGCGTCATGCACTGGATGGTAGCACCGTACGGTCCTGCGAGGGAGAGCACGGGCGTATACCGCCCCGTTCCGTTCTCCGTACGCTGTCGCGTGGCGCAGGAGAATTCCCCAATCGTCTTCGATTGTGTGAGCACCGATTTGTCTAACCTGCGCTCGGACAGGTAAGCTAATTCGCCATGAAGAAGTTTCAAGAACTCACGGAACGCGAAGTGCTTGCACTGGCGATTTCTCTGGAAGAGGAAGACGAGCGTGTATACGCCGATTTTGCGGAGGGACTGCGGCAGGATTACCCGGCGTCGGCGTCGATGTTTGAGGGCATGCGCGAAGAAGAATCGGCGCACCGCAGAAGGTTGATCGAACTGTTCCGGCAGAAGTTTGGCGAGCACATTCCCTTAATCCGCCGCCAGGACGTTCGCGGATTTGTAGAACGTCCGGCACTCTGGCTGATTCGTCCGCTGCGCATTGAAGCGGTTCGCAAGGAAGCCAGCACCATGGAGGTAGAGACCCGGCGCTTTTACGAAAAGGCGGCAGCCCGCACCCAGGACGCCGGCATACGCCAATTGCTCGACGATCTGATCAATGAAGAGCGCGAGCATGAAGAGCGCGCTCAGGAACTGGACAAAGAAAAGCTTCCTGCCAGTGTAAAGGCCGATGAAGAGCGGGCGCAGCGTCGTCTCTTTGTTCTGCAAATTGTGCAGCCTGGCTTGGCGGGGTTGATGGATGGTTCAGTCTCCACGTTGGCGCCCGTTTTCGCGGCGGCCTTTGCAACCAAGAATAGTCACGAGGCATTCCTGGTGGGAGTCGCTGCGTCGGCCGGAGCGGGCATCAGTATGGGATTTGCCGAAGCGCTCTCGGATGATGGCAGCTTGACGGGACGCGGGCATCCCTGGGTTCGTGGCGTGATCTGTGGCGCGATGACCGCGCTGGGCGGAATCGGCCACACACTACCCTTTTTGCTGAAAGACTTCCGCGTGGCGCTGTGGGCTGCCGGAGCCGTGGTGGTCTCCGAGTTGGCCGTGATCACCTGGATCCGGCGCCGCTATATGGATTCTCCGTGGGTTTCTGCGGCTCTTCAGGTGGGGCTGGGCGGCGTGCTGGTTTTCATTACTGGAGTGCTGATCGGGAGCTCGTAGGACGTGCCATGTTGATTTCTGATTGAAAGACACATAGCCTCGCAGGGCTCAGTAAAATCAGCGGTCAAGAATCAGAAATCGGCAATCGAATCTACGGTTGCGTGTCCAGCGGGTGTTTGCTCCTTTCGTAAAACTCATTCTGTAGCTTCAGGCTAACGTCGTCGGCTTTCACGGCGCGGATGGTTTTGATCACGGCGTCGATCCACCAATTCATCTGAAACTTGCCTAGCTCCTCGGTGGCGGCAGAGCCGTCGCCGGAATAGTGGTTGGGAAAGCGCGCGTACCACCAAATGCCCGTGTAGACGTCTTCGGGAAGACTCTGGCGATGCTGGTCCGCGCCGGATTCGCTGTTGGCGCGATCGATATGTACAGTGTCGGGGCGCGCGATCATCATCTTTGAGGTTTCGCTTTCGCCAGCATGCATGTCGGTGGAGGTTTTCTTCGGCGGGCCACCCGTCTCCGGGCTGCGCCGGTCAAAAACGTAGACGACGTAGTCGTGGACTTTATCTAACTGCGTTTGTGCGAAGTAAGGGAGCAGGCTTTCGTTACCACCGTGGCCGTTGACGATGATCACTTTCTTGCAGCCGTTACGCGCCATTTCGTCGGTGGTTTCCTGCAGCAGCGCAAGTTGCAGCTCCCGGCTGTAGGCGATGGTGCCGGGCTGGTGACGTGCCTCCGCGATCTGCCCAAAATAATACTCCGGGAAGACGATCGCATATTCCTTTTCAGCGGCGTGCAGCGCGGCATAACGGACGTCCAGCAGATCGGTGCCTAGTGGCAGATGCGGACCATGTTTTTCCAGGATGCCGAAGGGCAACAGGCATGTGCCTTGTGCGCGGTGGATTCCCTCGCGGAAATCGGCGGCCGTGAGTTCTTCCCAGTGAACCGAGAGCGTTGATGCCGGGGTGATCGCCTGCGCTAACGCAACTGGCGGCAGGTTCAGAAAGTTTGACGGCAAAACGAGAAGCAATATGGCAATGGCAAGGATCAAGATCAACGAGGGCGTGCGAGTCTTCATAGTTGGAATCAGCTCCCCAGGCGGGGAATTCTAGCAGTTGAACCGCCGGGACCACCACGCAAACAATGGTTCTGTCATCCCGAGCAACGCTCGGGATCTTGGTTCCTGCCTATACGAAAAGTATGACGGCGCAGGCAATACCCAGGATCCCCTCGCTCGGGATGACAAACAAAACCAATTCTTGGCCGGTTACTTAAGGTAGATTTCTTGCAGTAATTCTGAGCTGACAATCTCCCGGATTTCGGCCCGTTTATCGGCAAGTTCCTGCGCCGGAGCTTTGCCGCCAAGGATCTTGTCGCGAGCCATCTCTGTCTTCGCGGCTAGGCCGTCCATGGCAGCGTGGTTCTTGTATTGGATCGCTACGCAAATGTCCCAATCTTCCGGATTGTTCTTAGTCTCTTTCAGGAAGACTTTATAGTCCACGATCAGTCCCTGTTTCTTTTCTTCCTCGATCAGGGGCTTGGTGGACTTACGCAGACTCGTAAGATAGGCATCCATCTGCGTGGGCTTCACGCGGATTAACTGAACGCGCCAAATGGGGCCTTCGGTGTAATGCTCCTGAGCGAAGAGGGCTGGCGCGAGCAACAACACAAACACGGTCAGCCCATAGAGCTTCTTCATGGTGATCTCCTCAATTTTGAAGTGACAGAAACGGCGGGAGGATCATACGCTTCGTTGAAGAAAAGCGGAAGGAGGCGTGCAGCGATTGAAATCGCTCAGCGACAAATAGTAGTTTTTCAAAATGTCACCGTGTTGATAGTCGATGGTGAAGAACGCGTTTTCGGCGCCAACACTAGCGCAGTAACATTGCCAAAGCCACAAGCACGATCAGAAGGAGGAATCCGATAGCCAACAGGCCGTATCGTTTCAAATATAGTACCGAATCCTCTCGAAACAACCTGAGGATAGTCGCAAGGGCGGCGCCCAGGGTCTGTCTAGCCCCCGGCGATGGCCCCTATGATGAGGAAAGGCTCCTTGCCCGTAGCCACTGAT
Source organism: Candidatus Sulfotelmatobacter sp. (assembly GCA_036844925.1). GTDB lineage: Bacteria > Acidobacteriota > Terriglobia > Terriglobales > Acidobacteriaceae > Sulfotelmatobacter. The sequence goes on along the minus strand of DAIUEW010000027.1, from coordinate 22,622 downwards.
TCAGGCAAGGGCGCATCTGGCGATTCGTGAGACAAATCCTCTTCGCAGGCGAAGAAACGGAGGAATGGTCTGCGCTGTTGCGTAACGTGATCCCGGATTGTTCCGCGCAGCATTGGATAGCCCGCCTCGATCGCGTCGAGAACCGAGCGCTGTGTAACCAAGCCCTCGACTTCTATCTGCAGCTCAGCACCCACGTGAGCTAGAGTTCGCAGATGTTGCGGTAGCGCGACTCGGATCGCTCTGGAACTCTTCGACGACACCTTTTGCGCCTCGCTTGCGCTTCTACAGTAAAGTCCCTGCAGGGATTAGGAAAAGTCCTGATACATAATCTGCAGGTTCCCCGTCATTTTAATGGGTTTCTTACGCTGGCAAAAACCGGCGGATCATGGCAACGTCTGCACTTCCACCGACAGCACGGCCGGAAGATCGCGCACAATCGAATTCCAGCTATCGCCGGCGTCAGCCGAAGCGTAGACCTGTCCGCCGGTCGTCCCGAAGTAAATGCCGCACTCATCGAGGGTATCGATGGACATAGCGTCGCGCAGCACGTTGACGTAACAATCTTTTTGCGGAAGACCTTTGGTGAGCGGCTCCCACTCATCGCCACCTGTTCGGCTGCGAAAAACGCGCAACTTGCCATCGGGCGGAAAGTGTTCCCCGTCGCTCTTGATGGGCACCACGTAGATGGTTTCGGGCTCGTGCGCATGAACGTCGATCACAAAGCCGAAATCGGTGGGTAGATTGCCGCTGATTTCTTTCCACTGCTCGCCGGCGTCGTCCGAGCGCATGACGTCCCAGTGCTTCTGCATGAAAAGCACGCCCGGCCGTTTGGGATGCATGGCGACGTGGTGCACGCAGTGGCCGATCTCCGCCGTCGGGTTTGGAATGTATTTCGAATACAGCCCGCGGTTGATCGGCTTCCAGGTCGCCCCACCGTCATCGGTGCGGAATGCGCCCGCGGCCGAGATCGCGATGAAAATTCGATCCGGATTAGTGGGGTCGAGAATGATGGTGTGCAAACACATTCCACCCGCACCCGGCTGCCATTTCGGACCGGTGCCGTGCCCGCGGAGGCCGGAGAGTTCGTGCCAGTTCTGTCCACCGTCAGTCGAGCGGAACAAGGCGGCGTCTTCTACTCCGGCATAGACCGTGTCGGGATCGGTGAGCGAAGGTTCGAGATGCCAGACTCGTTTGAATTCCCAGGGATGCTGTGTGCCGTCGTACCATTGGTGGGTGGTGAGCGCTTTGCCCGCTTCGGAAGACGTGTCGTAAACAAACTTGTTGCTCTCGCTCTTAGGTGGTCCGGGGACGGGCTTGTCGCCGGCCGGCGTTTCGGGCTGATGCCAGGTCTTACCACCATCATCGGAGCGCTGGATGATCTGCCCGAACCAACCGCTGGACTGCGAAGCATAAATCCGGTCCGGATCGGCAGGAGATCCCTTCACGTGATACATCTCCCAGCCCGCGAAATGCGGACCGCTCACGTCCCAGTTCTCGCGCTTGCCATCCGATGTTAGTACGAACGCCCCTTTGCGCGTTCCGACGAGAACTCGCACTTTGCTCATGCGTTGCTCCTTGTGGTCAGTTTGCCCTTCTCTTCTAGTTTGTTCGGTTTGTCATTTAGTGGTCATTCACTTTGTACTTTGTCCATCACTTTGTCATTCCGAGCGCGTTTTTTTTGGGCGCGAGGAATCTGCTTTTGCTGTGGACGGACCCGAAGCAGATTCCTCCGCCTCGCTGCGCTCATCGTCGGAATGACAAAATCAAGTATGTTTTACGCGGCCTTCGGCAGCTGACTGCGCATCTGCTTCATCATTTGACGCATGGCAGCGACGTGGCCGGGAGAACGTTTCTCAGTCCAGGCTTCGTAGCGCTGTGCAGCTTTTTCAAGATGCCCCAGAAAGTGTTGGTTCTGGAAGCGCTCTCGAATTTGTGGGACTACTACCTTGGCGATCTCCCATGTGCCAAAGAACTCGCCGGTGGTCTCAAAGAACAGGTCTTCGTGAAGCAGACCGTAGTTGAGCATCGCGCAGGTCTGATCCCAGTAGGTGAGCACCATCATCGTGAACGTTCCACCCTCCGTTCCCGGAGCCGCGATTCGCATCGCGTCGTCAATGTTCTCGACGATATAGTTCTTGAAGAACCAATCGCGCGCCTGGCGCAGCCGCGGCTCGCGGCGCTGTTCAAAGAGTTGCAATTGAAGTTGTGCTTGTTCGTGCGTGGGTTTTGTGTCCATTAAGTCGTCTCCTTTTATTTTGATTTCGTCGTCGAGTATTCCCTTTTCCTGCAGCATGACTCCTTATTTTCTGTTTTAGCGCAGCCATGCCCACATTGTATAGTCGAACGGCTGGGGCGAAAATCGACAGGCTCGCTGGGAAAAATGTTAGACACGGCCGCCCATTGTAAGGACAGTTAGTGCTTATCCGTGAGATCAGCCGTGCCGTCCGACCACTTGGCGACCGGAATCAGGAACACAGTCAGTCGATCCTGACTGTACCCAAACGTTAGAATCGGAGAACCTGGCAGATCTGCGCCCCAGGTTACAGCGTCCGTTTCCGGAGCGAAAAACATGAGGTGGGGATGCCAATGCCCTGCGCTATCGCCTAAGTATGCTTGCCTTGACATCATGTAGGACATCGCGCCAGACTCCACCGCCGGCAATTCCCTCTTGTCGAATGCGTCTTTGATACCCTCGGACATTTGAGCTTTCGATCGTCCCGCCAATATCAACTCTGTCTTCTTGAGCGTGATTGGAAGGACGGTTCGTGCCGCCGGCGGGTTGAGGCAGATCGCACCCCGTATCTTGGGATCCCAAAAAACGGGATCCTCGATTCCGGCGGTCCATGATCGTTCCACCATGCACACGAAACCGTTCTTACCTTTGACCGCGGTTTCGTAACCTTGGCGCCCGAGGACCAAAACTTCGGCATCGCGCGAGATGGACTCTGGGGCCGCACTCCGCGCCAGGGCGATCTCGGCATTCCGATCCGCCATCAGATATTGCTCAATCGGGGCCATGGTCGGATACGGTGTTTTGGTATCCAGCGCTCGCGCCTGCCACGGCCCGCCCAGCACGACAGCCAGCGCAAAACAAGCGATTGTCTTGACTAATTTTCGGTTCATCGATTTTCTCCTGAAAATTTCGACAGTCTTCTTCACATGGTTATGACTTGAGCGCGCCGAGATTCGCCCATTAGTCCGTGGGTGCAGCCGTTCCGTCCGACCACTTGGACACCGAAATGATGAACTCGGTGATCGGCTCCGGAGAGTATTGATGTACGTACACCGGGGAGCCAGGGAGGCCGGCGCCCCAAAATATATCGTCTGTTTTGGGAACCCAAAACATCAAATGAGGATCTGCGTTCCCGTACTTGCGGCCAAAGTACTGTTGCTTCGACATCATGTAGCACACCTCACCAGGTTCGGGCAGCGGCAGTTCTTTCTTGTCGAATGCGGCCTTGATACTGTCGAACATCTGAGTTCCGGACAGGCCAGCCAATGCCAACTCTGTCATTTTGAAGGTGAGTGGCAGGTGGGATCGTGCGGCGGGCGGATTGAGGCAAAGCGGAAGGCGCTGATCAGGGTTCAAAAACTCCGGGTCGTCGAAGGGGGCCATCCACGACCGTTCCACGGCGCAGACGAAACCGTTCTTACCTTTGACCGCGGTTTCGTAACCGTGGCGCCCGAGGACCAAAACTTCGGCATCGCGTGAGACGGACTCTGGGGCCGCACTCCGCGCCAGGGCGATCTCGGCATTCCGGTCCGCCATCAGATATTGCTCAATCGGAGCCATGCTCGGATATGGTGTTTGAGCATTCTGCGCTTGACTCTGGCACGCGACGCTCAGCACACCAAACAACACCCAGGTCACCTGGATGACCCTCCGGTCCATCGTTCGCTTCATTGGCTTTCTCCCAAAATCCAACGCCAGATGGGCCTTAGCTCAGAGTTAGAGATTGAACCCGACGGCGGCGCATGAGATTATTTCAAAGATAACTTGCAAGTTGCAAGTAATATGTCTTGGAGGTAGCGGAAAATAAGCGAGGGATGGCCAGGAATCGAGACAAAACAGGCAGCCAGCGCAGTGTCGAGCGGCGCTCGGAGTGTCCGCTGAATGCCTCGGTGGAGATGTTAGGCGACCGCTGGTCACTACTGATTATTCGCGACATGATGCTGCGAGGAGCGAGCACCTACAAGGAATTCCTGGAGGGCTACGAAGGAGTCGCAACCAACATCCTGGCGGATCGCCTGCGCAAACTGGCGGCTCATGGAATCATAACCACGCAACCGGATCCGTCAGACGGACGCAAGCTGATTTACCTCCTGACCGAGAAGGGAATCGATCTGGCGCCGGTGCTCACCGAAATGGTGCTCTGGGCAGCGGCACACGAAAAGACCGGAAATCAGGCACTGGTCCGGCAAATGCGAGAGGACAAAAGCAAGTTCCTGGCTGAGGTTCGACAACGCTGGGCCAGTTGCCGGTGACATTGCAACCACTCGCTTTAAACCCTGGGAACTGCCCTATCGGGTAACATGGAAGGGTGCCGAATCGGGTTTCCCAGCAAGCTAAACTCAACGTCCTTCGCGCACAGCACCTGAGCAAATTTCCCTGGCTCGTCCATGGATTTTCTACGCGTCTGGGGGGATTTTCCCGCGCTTATGGGGGCGGCTCGCTCAACCTTGGGTTTACCAAAGACGACTCCAAAGCCACGGTCGAGCTCAACAGGACCACATTTCTACGGGAACTCGGTGCCGAGAAATGCGAGTCCGCGAAGCCCTCGCGGAAAGCCTCACGAAGAACGGAATCCCAACTTTGGCCGCTGGTTACGCTGCGCCAGGTTCATTCTGACCTTATCCATTTTGTCGACTCCCCTGCGGAAACGCAACTTGTGGGCGATGGCCTGATCACGGCAACTTCTGGGTTGTTGCTCGGCATTCAGACAGCGGATTGCCTGCCCGTCATTCTCGTTGATCCCAAGAAGCGTGCTGTGGGAGTGTTTCATGCCGGCTGGCGGGGCACGGTCAAACGCATCGTAGAAAAAGGAGTGGGTGAGATGAGTCGGCACTTCGGCAGCCGATCGCGCGATCTCACGGCCGCGATTGGCCCCGGAATTCATGGCTGCTGTTACGAAGTAGGCGAAGAAGTTCGCGAGAAGTTTGAATCGCAGTTCACCTACGCTGCGAAGCTGTTTCGCGAGGTTGAAGCGTCTGATCCAGTACGCGAAAAATATCCCATGTTGTTTCTCACGGCACGCGCCCCAGGTCACAGCGTCCTGCCCAAGAAAATATTCCTCGACCTCGTCGAGGCTAATCGACAACAACTGTTGGCTGTTGGAGTGCCCTCGGAGAGCATTGAAGCCTCGCCATTATGCACGAACTGTCGAACGGACCTATTGTTTTCCTATCGCGCGGAGAAGGGCAGGACGGGCCGAATGATGGGTGCTGTGGGGATCCGAAGATGACCGGAACTCAGAAGTCAGAATGCAGAAGTCAGAACGATGAAGCTGCAAACGAAAGGCGGTCTTACCCCCTTCCTCATTGCGTATCCGACGGACGTTTAATTACGCCGTAGGCGGCGCAGCGGGAGTCGCCGGCGCCGGCGGCACCGGCTCGCTGACTCCTTCGTTGACCAAATCCTTCAACTCTTTGCTGGGCTTGAAGAAAGGGATCTTTTTCGCGGGCACTTCGACGCGCTCTCCGGTCTTGGGATTTCGTCCCATGCGCGGCTTACGCTGGCGGGTTCGAAAGCTGCCGAAGCCACGTATCTCGATTTTGTCACCGGCGCACAAGGAGCGCACCACGCTGTCGAAAATGGTCTCCACTATTACCTCGCTGTCCTTGCGCGTAAGTTCTGCTAAACGCGAGACTTCATCGATCAAATCGGCTTTTGTCATAGTTTCTTTCCGCCCCCAACCAGAGTTTTATCGACTAGTCATCACTTATCTGCGACGCACCTGGTTTGACGCCAGTAACCTTTATAACCTTCTCAAATTTCAGGGGTTGTACGCAAGTCGCGGATTCGGAACACTCCACGCGCCGCGATAAATCCTTTTCCTTACTTCCACAGATAGTAGAACCCAACCTGCTGTTCGAGCATCTTCTCGCGATCCGGCAAATACTTCGAGACATCTCCCAGGAGAAGATCGAGGAGCGTCCTGCGATCTTTTTCCGGATGTACCAGCGTCGGTTCCCCAGAAATGCCAACTGATTTCGCAGTATCTTTTACCGCCGCTTCAAAGTCGCCCACGTTATCGATCAGCTTCATCGACAGCGCCTGCTCGCCCGTCCATACCTTGCCATTGGCGATGGCCTTCACGTCGTCGACCTTGATGCCGCGCCCGTCAGACACCGCGTGCACGAACTGTCCGAACATATTGTCGATCAGTGACTGCATGTAGGCTTGCTCGGCCGGAGTAAGGTCGCGGGCCGGGTCTCCCGTATCTTTGAACTCTCCAGTTTTGATGACGACATCTTTCAGCTTGGCCCACTTCAGCAAATCCCCATAGTTCACCCACTGCGCGATCACGCCTATCGATCCAACAATACTGCCCTGGTCGGCATAAATCTTGTTCGACGCCGAGGCAATATAATAGGCGCCGCTGGCCCCCACGGTCTCGATGGACACGACGACATTTTTCTTTTTTTCCTCGCGGATACGCTTAACCTCGCGATAAATTTCTTCCGACGCAGCCACGCCGCCGCCCGGGGAATTCACGTGCAGGATGATGGCTTTGATCGAAGAATCATCGGCGAGCTTTTTCAGTTCGCCGACGACTGGTTGTGGCGAGAGGATCACTCCGTCAAGGTCAACCACTCCAATACGGTCGCCGAAGCCGCCAAACCCCGCTTCACTGTTGTTTGCGTGCAGGGTGAGGTAAACCAGAGAGAACACGGCCAGAACGAAGAGGAAGAAAGCTCCTCCGCCAATCAATATCCAGAGAAGGGTGCGGGAACGTTGTTCAGCCATTGGGAAAGTTTAGCACCGGTGGCCTAAGGCGCGAGCACCCGCAGCACCCCGCGCTGAACTGTCACCTCGACGGGAGTCTTGCAGACATATTCCCCATCGGCATAAACGTCGAGTGGAGTCTCGGTTTCCACGCGCACCCGTGCCGCCTGGAAGTAATCCACTTCGCGAATACTCAAATGGCGCCCAAAGTAGACTGTGGGAAACATGCACGCCAGCTTGAAGGGATCGACACCGCCGATCACGCACACGTCGAGTTGACCGTCATCGAATCGCGCGTGAGGGGCGATTTTCATGCCGCCGCCATAAGTCGAGGTATTAGCGAACGCTGCGAGTAGGGTTGGCTGATCGCTGCGGATACTCCAGCCGCCAGATTCGTTAGAAGTGAAGACCTTCATCGGAAGCGGCGCAAAGCGAAGAATCGTCGGGGCCAGGGTTAAAGCGTACCCTCCGTGGCCGCGTAACCAGCGCGGCAGTGCATTGGCGCGCCGGGCCACTTCGCTATCGAGCCCGACACCAGCCACGCTGCAGAAGTAGCGTCGCGTACCGAGGTCGCGAGAGACGTCCGCACCGTCACCAGGAATAATTACTCCCAGATCAATCCCCCGGATATTTGCTCGTCCGGCGCAGAATCTTCGCCACGCCGCACGCGAATCGCGCGCGCGACTAAGGTTCAGGGCTCGGGCAAAATCGTTGCCGCTGCCGGCGGGGACGATCAGCACAGGCAGACCAAGTTTCACCAATTGGCCCAAGTGACGATGGACTGTGCCATCGCCCCCAAAGAGAAGAATGACGTCCGCTTGATCCGCTGCGGAGGGCACTCCGATGCGCCAGTCGATTGTTTTGTGGTCAGGCTGGTCGCTTTGGAAGGGCTTGAGATTTTTCTGAGAACATCCCAGCCCGAGGATGGCGGCAGCGCGCATGTACGAGAACCGCTAACAGCGTCGACGCCTAGCGCCCTCCATTTATGGTAGTCTTTCGGATTAATCCCCGACAATGGCAACGGTTGGCATCATCCGGTATCGGAGTTCTTTCCTTTGAGAGGAAAAATGAGGCTGCTACCCTTCAGCAGTTTACTATGTTTTCTCGCGGTTTTAGTCCTAGCGGGCTGCGGAAGTGGAACCCCGCCCACGATTTCACAGGGACCCGCGAACCGGAGCGTTATTGCTGGGCAGAATGCCAGCTTTTCGGTGGTGGCTGCTGGTGTTGGGACCTTAACCTACCAGTGGTACAGGAATGGCGAATCAATTTCCGGAGCAGTCTCGGCCACCTACAACATCGCTCCAACCATTGCCGCCGATAACGGCTCATTTCTTAGCGTAAGGGTCAGCAACTCGTCAGGAAGTACCACCAGCGAGCCAGCCTTACTGACGGTTTATCCGATCGACGTGCTGACCTATCACAATGACAACGCGCGTACCGGGCAATATTTAGCGGAAACAATCCTCACACCCAGCAATGTGAACCAGGCGCAATTCGGGAAAATTAACTTTCTACCGATGGATGGCCGGGTTGATGCCACGCCGCTTTATGCTTCGAAGGTTACGGTTCCCGATAAGGGTGTTCACAATCTATTGATCGCTGCCTCGGAAGATGACTCTGTTTATGCCTTCGATGCGGATACCGGGGAAACCATATGGCAAGTCTCGATGCTGAAGGCGGGCGAAACGCCGTCGGATGATCCCAGCGGAGTCCACAATTTCGCAATTGGGGTGAATGCGACGCCGGTCATCGATCGCGGGATGGGTCCGAATGGGGTGATTTATGTAGCTGCCTCCTCACTACTGACGCGAGACGGAACGAAAACATATTACCAGCGCGTACACGCCCTTGATTTGGCGCTTGGCACGGAGTTGTTGGAAGGGCCTGTCGATGTCGCGGCGGCGTATCCGGGAACAGGCGACAACAGCAATGGCAAATTTGTGATATTCGATCCTGAACAATATAGGGAACGCTGTGGGCTGCTTCTGCTCAACGGCATCGTTTATACGACCTGGGCCTCCCACTACGACGTCCGTCCCTACACCGGGTGGATTATTGGTTACAGTGAATCCACCCTGGCACAGACGAGCGTGCTGAATTTGACGCCCAACGGCAGCTCAGGCGCTATCTGGATGTCAGGCTCCGGCCCGGCGGCCGATGACTTGGGAGACATTTATCTCCTGGACGCCAACGGCTACTTCGATACTACGCTCGATTCCATGGGCTTTCCCATCGATCATGACTACGGGAATGCCTTCGTAAAGCTCTCAACCCACGGTCTGGCCGTAAGGGACTACTTCGAGCCCGATAATGGGGTAGTGGAAAGCGATGGTGATATCGACCTGGGTTCCGGCGGCGCGATGCTATTGCCCGATCAGAGCGACAGTTTGGGTGACATTTTGCATCTGGCTGTCGGGGCCGGAAAAGACAGCAACCTTTACGTTGTGAATCGTGACTCGATGGGTAAGTTCAGCCAGAGCAATAACAATATTTATCAGGAGCTTGTGGGCGCTTTGGCGGGCGGAATCTGGTCTTCACCGGCGTACTTCAACAACGCGGTGTATTACGGACCGAATAGCAGCCCTCTATTGGCGTTTACAGTCAAAAATGCGAAACTGTCGAGCACCGCAACCGCAAGAACCGCCAATATCTTTGGCTATCCTGGGACGACGCCCAGCATCTCGGCAAATATTATGAGCAACGGAATTGTCTGGGCCGTGGAGAACGCCACCGGGGTGGCCGTGTTGCACGCCTACCACGCCGCTAATCTGAATGAAATTTACAACAGCAATCAAGCCAGCGGCGGGCGCGATCAGTTTGGTTACACCCTCAGTTTCATGACTCCGGTGATCGCCAATGGAAAAGTGTTCGTGACGACGCAGAATGGTGTGGGTGTATTTGGGCTGTTGCGATAGAATCACTGGCCTAGGCGATCAAAACCGAGGGAAATCTCTTTCTGTTCCAAGACATCGGGCACCCGGCCTGTTCTGAAGCTGCTTCGCCCAAGCTTCCCCGGCTTTCGCTCCCGCGTGGTCGCGCGCATTTCACGAGCGTGCGTAACAGAGTCCAGAGACACTGCACGAAGATAGAGGCCCGGAGACGGACTCCTAGAAAACGATCCGAAGGTCGGGGTTTTGCGCTGTCCAAATACGGCCTGTCGGGGAGCTATTTCGTGTGGTCGTGATACACTTTTGTCTTCTCCTCAAAACCGTAGACAGCTGGCATGATGTGTGCAGCGAATCTAGGTTGGGAGGTCCGTGATGCGGCTTCGCGTGCTGGATTATGTGCTTTGTTACCTTACGCTTAGCCTTTGTTTGTCGGGCTGCGGCACCGGAGTGTCTCAATCTGGCACTGCAGATGTGCCCTCGATTACGGCCCAGCCGAGCAACCAAACCGTCACCGCCGGACAGACCGCAACCTTCTCGGTGATGGCGGTAGGAGTCGCTCCGTTGAGCTACCAGTGGCAAAAGAGTACGACAGCGATCAGTGGTGCGATATCGGCGAGCTACACAACGCCGCCGACCACAACGGCTAACAACGGCTCGCAATTTAGCGTTGTAGTTAGCAATGTAAATGGGAATGTCACCAGTACTGCGGCCACTCTTACAGTGAATGCCGCAACGACGCCTGCAACCGTTGACGTACTGACCTACCACAATGACGTTGCGCGTACGGGGCAAAACCTGGCCGAAACCACGTTGACCACCAGCAATGTGAATTCAGCGAAGTTTGGCAAGCTGGGCTTTTATTCGTCCGATGGTCTGGTGGATGCCCAACCGCTCTACGCTTCGAGCGTGGCGGTTCCCTCTAACGGTACACACAATATTCTGATCATTGCCACGGAGCACGATTCGGTCTACGCCTTCGACGCGGATTCTGGCGCAACTATCTGGCAGGTCACTACCTTGCAGTCCGGCGAAACCACCTCGGACGATCGCGGCTGCAGCCAGGTCACTCCAGAAATTGGAATAACTTCCACTCCGGTCATCGATCGCACCAGCGGTCCGAATGGCGCAGTTTACCTGGTGGCGATGTCAAAAGATGCATCGGGAAACTACCACCAACGCGTGCATGCGCTCGATCTCGCGCTGGGGACGGAATTGTTCGGTGGGCCCGCTGAGGTTCAGGCAACCTACCCTGGAACTGGCGACAACAGCGATGGCACAAATGTCGTCTTCGATCCCGGCCAGTATAAAGAGCGAGCCGCTCTGCTTTTACTGAATGGCGTGATTTATACCGGCTGGGCATCGCACTGCGACGACCGCCCTTACACGGGATGGATTATGGGTTACAGCGAATCCACGCTGGCTCAGACAAGCGTGCTAAATGTGACCCCCAACGGCAACGAAGGCGCGATCTGGATGGCTGGGGCGGGCCTCGCCGCCGACAGCTCCGGCAACATCTATTTTCTCGATGCCAACGGAGACTTCGACACCAATCTAAACGGCAACGGTTTCCCCGTTGACGGCGACTACGGCAATGCATTTATGAAGCTCTCGACCTCGAGTGGTCTCACCGTGGCGGATTATTTCGAAATGGACAATGAGGCATCGGAGAACAGCAGCGACACGGACCTGGGCTCCGGCGGAATGATCGTGCTGCCCGATCTGAACGATAGCTCAGGCCATACCTGGCATCTCGCGGTCGGCGCCGGGAAAGATTCGAATCTCTATGTCGTGAATCGCGACTCGATGGGCAAGTTCAGCTCGAATAACAGCAGCATCTATCAAGAACTCGCGGGAGCGTTGCCTGGAGGAGTTTTCGCGATCCCCGCGTATTTCAACAACACGATCTACTACGGATCGGTGGGGAGCCCCATCCAGGCGTTCACGATCACCAATGCGATGCTGTCGACCAGCGCAACGTCGCAGACAGCGAACAGCTTTGGGTATCCGGGAACGACCCCCAGCGTCTCCGCCAACGGCCCCAGCAACGGAATTGTGTGGGCGGTTGAGAACAACAGCCCGGCCGTTCTGCACGCTTACAATACCGCGAATCTGAACGAGATCTACAATAGCAACCAGGCCAGCGGCAACCGCGATCAATTTGGATCCGGCAACAAGTTCATGGTGCCGACAATCGTGAATGGCAAGGTGTTTGTGGGAACCCCGAATGGCGTGGCTGTATTCGGACTGCTGCCGTAGTGTTTTATGTGGGGGACAGCCGGCCTCGGCTGTCCGCTGGGCGAAGCCCAGCAGTTGCGCACGCCGTCACGACCTCACGGTGGAGAAAAACGGATTCACAAACGGTTTCTTCCACAACCATGGATACTCGGTCCATTCCTCGACCAACCCAGCCCGAACCGGATTCTCCAACAGATAAATGATCTTCGCGTCGAGATTCTCCGAAGAACGCAGAACATGGTCAAACGACTCCGTCTGCCCCACCCGTCCTTTGCGACCCAGCGTCTTGTTCACGATGTGAGCAGAAGAGCCTTTGATGGCATCCATAATCTTGGCGAGCGAGTAAATCTCCATAGCCTGCCGGTCAACCTGCGGTGTGAAGATCATGTGAACATGATCCGGCATCACGACAGCGACCCGAAGATCGAACTTCATTCCGTTATCGTGAAGACAACATTGCAGCACAATCGAACGTGCCCGCTCAGGAAGCACCCACCGCCGGTCAGTGCAGAATGTAACAAAATGCTGCCGGTCATCGCATTGAAGATGCGGAAGCTGTCTGCGATAGAAAGCCTGCGGCATAGGTTCTATGTGGGGACAGCCGCCCCCGGCTGTCCGCGGAGCGAAGCTCCGCTATGCTTGAAGTCTAGTAGGAATGGTCGGGCTGTAGGGTTTGGGGACTGTATAAATTCTGAACGAATTTCAGATTGGGAAAGGTGGAGAGGAAACCCTGGCGAGCGCGCTCGCCCGGACAGCCGAGGGCGGCTGTCCCCACATTAGCAGCTGGGATTACCAGCTGATAAGTGCAATCCGGAGCTGCTTGCCGACACGCAAAGTCAACCGCACCGGAGGCGGACCAGTCAGCACCATTCGCGGCTCGCTCATCACCTCATTGTCAATCCTTACCGACCCCTGCTTTAGCTTCCTAGCCGCATCAGTTACCGATGCCGCTAATCCACACTTAACCAAAAGTCTATCTACCCTTACTCCGGCTCGGGAACTCGAGTCTACAGATCCGCCAATCTCCGCAAGGCCGACCGAGACTTCCTCCACATCCGCCGGCACCTGGTCCTTTTGAAACTGCTTCGCCCAATCCTCTGCCGCCTTCGCCGCATCATGAGCCGAGTGAAAATCCGCTACGATCCGGCGCGCCAGCTCCTTCTTCGCCTGCATCGGATGCTCTTCCGTCTTCATCTTGTCGATGTCGGCGACCTGTACATCGGTCAGCAGCTCGTAGTATCTCCACATCATTTCGTCGGAGATACTCATGATTTTGCCGTACATTTCCAACGGCGGCTCGTGAATGCCGATCGCGTTGCCCAGCGACTTCGACATTTTCTGGACGCCGTCGAGGCCCTCGAGAATCGGCGTGGTCAGCACAACCTGCGATTCCTGGCCATAGGCGCGTTGCAATTCGCGCCCGACCAGCAGATTGAATTTTTGGTCAGTGCCGCCGAGTTCCACATCGGCTTCGAGCGCGACTGAGTCGTATCCTTGCACAAGTGGATAGAGCAACTCATGCACGGAAATCGGCTTCTCCTCCTGGAATCGCTTGTGGAAGTCCTCGCGCTCGAGCAGTTGCGAGACGGTGTACTTCGCCATCAGGCGAACGAAGTCGTCGGCGGTGAACGCGCCCATCCAGCGCCGGTTGAAGTCGACCACAGTTTTCTGCGAATCGAGAATCTTGAAGACCTGCGCCTTGTAAGTCTCGGCGTTTTCTTCGATCTGCTCGCGAGTGAGCGGCGGACGCGTTACTGAGCGCCCCGTGGGATCGCCGATCATACCGGTAAAATCTCCGATTAGGAAAATTGCGGTGTGACCGAGATCCTGAAAATGTTTGAGCTTGCGCAGAACCACGGTGTGACCGAGGTGCAAGTCGGGAGCGGTCGGGTCCATGCCGAGCTTCACCCGCAGCGGTTTACCCGTGGCGCGCGACTTCTCCAGCTTGGCGCGCAGGTCGGCCTCGCGGATAATTTCTGCGGAGCCCTTTTTGAGATATGTGAGTTGTTCGTCAACAGGAGCAAAGGTTGGCATGAGAAAGGACATTATAGAGAATGCAGAAGGCAGAAGTCAGAACGTAGAAGTAGAATGCACTCGAAGCGGGCTATGGCGGCCGACATTCAAATACGAAAGGCGACGACGGAGGATGTTCCCCGTTTGCGGGAAGTGATCGAGGCGTCGGTGCGCGGTTTGCAGGCCGTGGATTATTCGGCTGCGCAGATCGAAGGCGCGTTGAAGTCGGTCTACGGCGTGGATAGCCAGCTCATTGCAGATGGAACGTATCTCGTAGCGGAGATTTTCGAATCGAACCATAAGCCCACAATAGTCAAGCCGACGATCGTCGCATGCGGCGGCTGGAGTAAGCGAAAGACTTTATACGGAGGCGACCAATTCGCGGGGCGCGAAGACTCGCTGCTTGACTCTGCCCACGATGCCGCCAAGATCCGGGCGTTCTTTGTACATCCCGATTGGACGCGGCGCGGCATCGGCAGCTTGATTCTCGAAGCATGTGAGAAGGCTGCCAGGGAAGCCGGTTTTACCCGCCTGGAAATGGGAGCAACACTGAGCGGCGTTGCATTTTACAAGGCAAAGGGATATGCGGCCGTCGAGAATCAGCAGGCTGCGCTTGGCAATGGTGAGGTACTGCCGATCGTGAGGATGGCAAAAAGCGTTTGAGGAGCGCGTTTCTTACCTCTGCATTTTGCCTTCTGCCTTCTGACTGGCGTTCTTCAATCTCCGTCCTACGATTTCGTAATTCCCTTTCAGTACGATGTTAATGGCTTCCGTATATGCAATGTGCTCCTGTTCGAGTATGCGCGCCGCAAGAGTGTGCTCATCGTCGGTGTCGAGCACGGCGACGGTTTTCTGCACGATAATCGCGCCGTGATCGAGTTCTTCGTCGACGAAATGCACGGTGCAGCCGGAGACTTTCACGCCGTAGGCGAAGGCCTGCTCTTGCGCTTCGAGTCCAGGAAACGCCGGTAGCAGAGAGGGATGGATGTTGAGAATCCGCCGCGGAAACTGTTGCACGAACCACGGAGAGAGCAGGCGCATGTATCCCGCGAGACAGACCAGGTCCACATCGTTCTGTTTGAGCGCGGCAACAACTTCGCGGTCATGTTCTTCGCGCGACCTGCCTTTCGATGGAATCACTAGCCTATTTAAACCACGCTGGCGCGCTGTAGTGATGCCCGGTGAGTCCGGATTGTTGGAGATAACGATGGCAATTCGCGCGTCGGCAATGCGGCCCGTGTCGATGCTGTCGGCGATCGCGACGAAATTCGAGCCGCGTCCGGAGAGGAGAATGCCGAGGGATTTCATTTCAGGCCAACATCATAATTCACCACGGAGACACGGAGTCACGGAGGAATTTCTGAAAACAAACTCTACAAACTCGGGCAGCATCGGCGGCGCGAGGATGAGGGCATGACAAACCCAAAAAGGTTTTCCCGTGCCTCGGTGTCTCCGTGGTGAACTGGCCTTCAGTTGTAGATTACCTTGCGCTCCCCTTTGACAATGCGGCCCACGGTAAAAGCTTTCTCACCCACGCGTTCGAGCACAGTCTGAGCCTTTTTGAATTTTGTCAGAGGAACGATCAGCAGCATGCCCAGCCCCATGTTGAAGGTTCGCAGCATCTCGTCTTGCGGAACATTGCCCAGCTCCCGCAGATGCTCGAACAACGGCGGTACCGGCCAGGAACCAAGATCGATCGCAGCCGCGGTTCCACGCGGCAAGACGCGGGGAAGGTTTTCCGTGATCCCGCCGCCGGTAATATGCGCTAACGCAGAAACGCACTGGCCATCGATCAGCTTTCTCAGCGCCGGCCAGTAGCTTTTGTGGGTGCGCATCAACTCATTGCCAACTTTATTCTTGATCTGGTTGACGTAATCCTCGGGCGAGTAATGCGCCACTTCAAAGAGCAGTTTGCGGGCCAGCGAATATCCGTTGGTGTGCAGGCCGTTGGAGGCCATGCCGAGGATAACGTCGCCGATCTGTACATCCTTGCCGGTGATGATTCGGTCGCGCTCCACCACGCCGACAATAAATCCCGCCAGATCGTACTCGCCGTCGGGATAGAAACCAGGCATTTCGGCCGTCTCTCCGCCGATCAGGGCACAGCCGTTATGCTTGCAGGCATCGGCAATGCCTTCCACTACTTTCTCGGCAATCGAGGGTTCGAGCTTACCCGTCGCCAGGTAATCCATAAAAAACAGAGGCGCGGCGCCCTGCACGGCAATGTCGTTGACGCAGTGATTGACCAGGTCCGCGCCCACTGTGGAATGCAGGCCCATCTCAAAAGCAATTTTAAGCTTAGTCCCTACACCATCGACGCTCGAAACCAGCACCGGATCGACGTACTTCGTCTTGTCCACCGCGAAGAGGCTGCCGAAACCGCCGATTTCGCTAAGGACGCCGCGGGTAAACGTTTTGTGTGCCAGGTATTTGATGCGCTGTTTTGTGCGGTTGGCACGGTCGATGTCGACACCCGCGTCCGCGTAGGTGACAGGTGCCGCGCCGGGCGTAGGATTCTTGGCCACGATCTCTTGCGGTGTTCTCTTTCAGTGCTTCAGTGTGGGAAAACGCTGGTTTCCTGGCGAAGCAACAACCACTAAGGTCGCTCATTGTAGCACGTTCGAAGTGCACGCCAACACGCACGCTTCAAGAGTTACGTTTAAAGAATCTGTCAATTCCATACACCAGTGGGCCTAACGCCATCGCACTCGCACCGCCGATCAGCGCGAAGCGGTCACTGCCCAGCAGTGCGGCCATCGCCATGACCACTGGCGCTGCGACCACATAAATCAGGCCAAGGCGCCGGCCGGGAATCACGAACGCGCGCGGCATCTGGGGCCGTGAGCGGCGCAGCTTCCATGCCGACAGTACAGTCAGCACAGTGGTGGCCGAGCGCATCCAAATATAGACAGAGATGAGCTGAGCCAGGCTCTGCCACGCCAGCAGCGCATAGATCACGGCCGAAATAACAATTGCCAGCCATGGCGTGCCATACCGGACGTGCTTTCGAGTAAGCGCCGCCGGAAGGTATCCGTCTTCCGCCATGGCAAAGGGCATGCGCGTAGTGGTGAGGACGGTGCTGTTGAGCAACGCAACATTACAGACCATCGCCGCGAGCGTTATCCATGTTCCCAGCCACGGGCGTCCAGTGGAAGATTCTCCAATCGATCGGGCGGCGTCCGAGAAGAATCCCGAGTGCCATTTCTGCCATTCGCCTGCTGAAGCAAGGCCCGCGAGCGTCGGCAGAAAATACGCTGCCATCGAAAGCGGCAGCACCAGCGCCAATGCGCGTGGGTAGGCGCTTTGCGGGTCTTCGACCTCCTCGGCTACGGTCGAGAGTTGTTCGTACCCCGAATAGAGCCACAAACCCAGCGCCAGCCCCACGCCGAAAATCTTGAACGTTGGCTGATGAGGCGGGATCAACGGGAAGAAAGGGTTGTGATGCCAGTTCATGAAGGCCATCACGATCATCGTCATGACGGGCACAAAGATGAAAATCTCAAGCGCCGTCGCGACCTGCCCCACCATCTGAATGCCGAGCACGTTGATCCACGTGATCACTGCAATCAGCATTACGGAAACCAGGTAGTGCTTCCAGCCCCTGATGCCGGGAAAGTAGTACACCAGATAATCGGTGAAGAGAACAGCGTAGGCGCCGCCGAGCAAGAATGAAGCTGACCAGTTCCACCATCCTGCAAGGAATCCCCAGAAGTCTCCGAAAGCCGCGCGGGTCCAGCGGTAGAAGCCGCCTTCAACCGGCATCGCTGTGGTCAGTTCCGCAGACACCAGAGAGACGGGTATGCACCAGAAAAACGGCAACACCAACAGATAGATCAGCGTCATTCCAGGACCCGAAGTCGTCACCATGTCTTCGAGTCCGAACGGCCCGCCCGTGGTGTAGGAAAACATCACGAAGACGAGATAGAAGAGACCAGCTTTGCGGAGAGTGGACGATGGGGATTGAGTCGTCAAAGCAAGTTGTTGATTTCTGATTGTTGATTGAATACCACGATCCGTAGACGCATTGTCAATCAGCAATCAAAAATCAACAACTAACAATTTCTTACGCGGCAAGTACGCCCGTTAACGCGCCTTCCAGTTCCAGCAATTTGCGCTTCACATCAAGGCCGCCGCCGTAGCCGCAGAGTGTGCCGTCGGAGGCGATCACGCGATGGCAGGGGACGACGATTGCGATCGGGTTGCGATTGTTGGCCATGCCCACGGCGCGGAACGCGTTTGGTTTGCCGATTGCGCGGGCGATGTCTGCGTAGGTGCGGGTCTCCCCGTAAGGAATCGCTAACAGGGCACGCCAGCAGACAAGTTGAAAATCGGTTCCGCGTAGATCGAGCGGAAAAGTGAATTCTCGTCGCCCGCCAGAAAAATATTCGTTTAGCTCCTTTACGTAAGGCAGCGTCGCACCAGCCGAATCTTCGAATGTAAAACCGCTCTTTTCTTCGCGAAGATGGCGCGGGCTCGGGCGAATCGATTGTTGTCCGGACAACCTGGCGTCGAATTCCAAGGCAACCAGTCCATAACTGGAGGCTGCAAGAAACAATGGTCCAATTGTCGATCGGATGGTTGCCGTGTAAAGATTTTCCATTTAGCCCTCCTTCCCTCAGCAGACCACAATAGCAGACGATGGGCTGGACGTTTTCGGACGTTTACGCATTCCGGTACTCGTCACAGTTGACAGAAATCCTCTTTTGCCCCAAAGTGTGTGCGGCGTGCTTATGGCCTTGCCTCCATCCCTTGTAAAGAAGGGCCTGATCATCATCGTTGCCGTAGTGCTGGCTCCGGTTGTGCTCGTGGGACTGGTGGCAATTGCTGCCGGGGACTGGCGGCAGGTTGGCGCTACTGCCGCGGGCGATCAGGTATTGGTCAGCTCAGTCACGGCGCAGAGGAATGGCCTGCGCACGGCATGGATCCGCGTGGAATACAAGGAACCCGCCACGCTGCCCCAGGGCGGTCCATTTGTGGAGTTGAGGGCGCGTGTTCGTTTTAATTGTGCTGGGGGCGTCGCTGTGCCCATCGCGGTTGCGAACTCGGAGTGGTTCTATTCTCGCGAGCGCGGCGGCAAACTTGTGGTCAGCAAAAAGACGCACCGTGACGATCAGTTCGGCCGAAGTGCGGAAGGCGGCTTCGGCGAGATGGCCAGAGACTTTGTTTGTAAGCAGAAATGAGTCTAACCAATCGGCGTCAGAAGAAGATTTCCACAGGCCCCCACCTCGGTAACCCCGAACCTACTTCCGCAGAAGATAGTTCCGTCATATGCTGATTATGAAAATATAGAGTTGGCGGCGGCAGTACCATCTTTCTCACAGCGGTCATGACTTCATTAGGTCTCTATTCTCTTGTAACAGCGGGGGGCGCAGTTGTTCTTGGCGCCTATGCCCTTTTGCGGCGCAAGCCCAAAGGGCCGGCAGAACTGGAGCGCGAACGCCGCACCTGGCTTGACGCTATCGGCCGTATCACTGATGGTACGGTCATCGATGTGCAGGAAATGCCTCCGAACAACGGTCATCACGCCGCGGTGCTGCTCATTTATAAGTATGATGTCGCGGGAGTTTCGTACGAGTGTTCGCAAGACGTCACCTATTTGCGCCAGTGGATTAACCTGCACTCCTGCCGGCTGGGTCTGCCTACGTCGGTGAAATACGATCCACACAATCCGGGGAACTCGCTGGTGGTGTCGGAGAGCTGGATGGGGTTGCGGCAATAGAGTTGCCAGTTGCCTGAAAAGACCGGAGCGGGGCAGCATGCAACTATTTTTGCAGCCATTCCGTGCCCATGTTGTCGTCGGTAATCGTGCGAGCGTGAGCGGTGCGAGCACGGATGTGGGCAGCGGATTCTAAGGTCCAAGATCCGGGAACATCGTGGTCCATCGTTGTGGTCATGGCCATCACTTCGAGTAGTCGGCGGCGATACTCTTCCTGTGAGAAATCGAAAACGGGTTTGCCGTCGACCGTGTAGTGCGAGAGCACCTCGAGCCAGCGTTTTTCGTTCAGCTGCAAGGGCGCGTCGCTTACCACCATAAAATTCGCCAACCGCATTCCGAACGGGAATACTCTGATGCCGGTAGCCATTGCTTCGTCCGATTCGGTTGTGTTGTAAAACTGCACACCACCCGGATTCAGGTGGTGCCGAATAAGTTCCAGGAATTCCGACGAGAGCAGGTTGGACGCGTTGGAACGCCAATTAAAGGTTGTGTTCATCACAATAGCGTCGAATTTGCGTCCAGCGTTCCGCACTAGCCAGCGCCGGCCATCGTCGATGTCGATGTGAACCTTGGGGTTTTGCAAGAGGCTGGCCACCTCGGGATTGCGTTGAATCAGACCTATATATCCGGGATTGATTTCGACAATCGTCAGGTGTTCCACCTGCGGATGGTTGGCAATAACCTGCGCCCACGATCCCGATGACAGCCCTATCATCAGAACTTCTCTCGGATTGGGATGAAAATAACTCAATGCAAACGCCCGCTGAATCCCGTTCGTATCCTTCACCAGGCTAGTGTTGAAGCATCCGTCGTAGACTCCTCCTCCAAAAACCATCCCAGTGTGCGTAACCGCAATCACTCCACTCTTTGTCTCCACAACATTGCGAAACCCCACGTCCGCTCTGTATTTCTCCTTCATCAACATCTTTTCATACATACCACGAAAAAGAGGCCCCGAAATCTGTACTACCAACAGGGCAGCAGCCAACACAACCACTGCCGAGACAATAAAGCTGATCCTACCCAGGTGGGCATTCAGCATCAATGCAAGTCCAAGTCCGAGGCCGAGCAGAGTCAGCACAATACTCACTTGTCTCAATGGAAGCATGTCCATGAGCACGAAGCCCGTGAGGTAGCTGCCCAGCGCCGAACCGACAATATTGCTGAGGTACAAGTAGCTCATACGCGAGCCGGCGCGTTCGTCAGGGGGAATTGAGATATGACAAAGGAGCGGAAACACAGCACCGAGGCACGCCGCCGCCACCCCTATGGGCATCAGCGCCCACAAGTAAGAGACGTGCACCACCAGATTGAAAAGGATCGGACCGACCAGAAACCCGAGCAGATTAGCCGCCAGCACAGTGCCTATCAGAAGCCGGCTGAAACTTCGCAGGCCCGCGATCTTCTTACAGATACGGTTGCTTACTGTCGATCCCGTGCCGATCCCCAGGAGATAGGCTCCGAGGAGAAAAGCGAAGCTCTTCGCCAGCCCTCCCGTGGTAAACGAGAACAGGTGATACCACACAATTTCGTAACCCAGCGAAATGAATCCTGCGACAGCAGCCGTGACTACGGCCGCAGCAAAGCTGATTCCGGCTGCACGATCCAGTTCGCCTTCCTCATTTTTCGTCCTAACCCCTTTCTGAAAGTCCACAGCCTCCGTCTCAGGGCCTTCAAACTGCCGCTCTCGACTTACGAGTTGCCAGACCAATACGGTAGCGCCTACTACTGCGTTCAAACTAGCCGCCAGCCCCACAGTCCTCGATTCTCCCAGCCAGCGCATCAGGAACAATCCCGCGCAAAAACATGCTGCGGCCGAACCCAGCGTATTGGCGGCGTAAAGTGCTCCGACGGAGGTGCCCACATTACGCGAAAGGCGAACCGTGTAGGAAACCAGGATGGGGAGTGTCGACCCCATAAGCACGGTCGGAATCGCGACAAGGGCGAAGGCAACGAGTCCTGTTTTGAAGGTTGCGGAACCGGCCGTGAAGTTTGCCGCCCAGTGAAAGACTCTCAACGAAAAAAACCCATAGGTCGCGATCAGCAGTTCTACAAACCCGAAAATCCCCAGCAGCGGCAATTGCTGGTATCGCGAGATTGCTCCGCCCATCAGACTGCCTAGTCCCAATCCAAGCATGAAGGCCGTGACGACCATGGTGACTGACTCGATATTCACGCCATAGAGTGTGAATAATGCCCGCTGCCAAACGATCTGGTAAAGCAGTGCTGGAAATCCGGAAACAAAGAAAAACAAATACCACCAGGGTACCGATCCGAGAAATGAAGTTCCCTGCGGACTTGATTTAGAAATGATTGGAGCTAGGGTCGCGGCGGCGGATGCCGACATCTGTTCCTCCGTGCAAGTTAAGGAGAGCGACTGCCAAGACCGGTTTCTAACGAGGCTTGGGCAGAAGGCTCCTGTGCGGAGTCTAGCCGACTGGCATTATTAACGCTTCTAAGATAACCGCGAGCCTAAACCAAAGTAATAACCAATACGGGACACGGCGCCGGGCAGCGACGCTGCGGTTTTGTACCACAGTGGACTCCACAGTAGGTGGGCAACTAAATGTTTTAGGTAATGGTAGCCAACCACCGACCTTCAGATCTGATAGTCGTCCTGAAACAATTCCTGCGGAGATATATTTGGTGTCGACGTCCCTTCGTCGATCGTCAGATTCGGTTCCGCGCCCAGCGCCTCGTGCGAGTGTTCCTGAAACTTTTCGCGCAGCTCGTGCACTTCTGAGGCCAGCTTGATGATTACATCCGAAAGCGGGTCGCGGATGTCTTTGGGATCGGTGATGACCACGCGTTTGCCGTCGCGCAA
>DAIUEW010000026.1:0-80121 GCA_036844925.1 Candidatus Sulfotelmatobacter sp. | reverse complement strand
GCTTCACCTCAAAGAAAGGAATGAAAGTGTCAACAATCCACTGGACGAGTACAGCCACTTGTCCGGGTGCTTTCTGAGGCGTATACTCCCCGCTCGGCCGCGAAAAGGTATACGGGAAGGGGATGTCAAATACTCATGAACTGGAAAAGCAAACTCGTGCTAGGCGTGCTTACCGCTCTGGCGATGATGGTTCTCACATATGCTCTGCCGCGGGGCGGCTCGATGCGCGATGCAGCCTTAGTGCAGTTTCCGGTCACGGTTGGAGTCTGGGCAATCTTTGTTTTGCTGTTCGTGAAGCTGAAATAGGCGCGCTCCAAAATACGCCCAGTCTGGCGGCCTCAAGACTTCTTACATGAATCGCCAACGGTGAATCCGTCGTTGTCAACCCGTTTACACATCCTCCAAGCCGCTTAGAATTGCGATGGCCAGGGCCTGATTTGCAATTTCGGACGGCGCAGGAGAGAAGTTCCAGAATTTTTCGGTTCATCATCGGCCAGCAAGGGAATCGCGAGGTTGAGTGCCTCGATCTCTTTCTCCAGCTGTTTCATCTCTAACTGCTTTCGACGCAGGCTTGCCAACAGAGCCTCCCGCGTACATAAGCGGCGCTCTAGTGGAGGGGACTTTGGCGCGCTGCTTCCGAGCGGTTTTCGCACCAACGTCGACTGATTCAGCGTGCGATCACCAGGGCTCAGTTGGGGTAGGAACTCCACTCCGAAACAATCGTCCTTTCGATTGCGAACCACGCCTCTGACGCCTGAGGATTTGGAAATGGGAAACTCCACCTGCATCAGATCCCCCGGTTTTAGAGCGAGAGCGGAATGAACGGCCATTCCGTTCCGGCTGATTTCGACAACGCGGCCGGGAACGGCGCTTGTCAAGAGTCCATTAAGGACGGAAATGCGAACCGGAAGATCAACGTGGTATCGCGCCCAACGGCGAGTGTTTAGAGGTGTGGATAGCACGTGAGTAACCTGTTTTTGGATGTTAATTCCCCAATGTGATTCCCTTCCAATTACGAACGTCCGAGACCGTTGGGGTTATTCACAGAGAGGCGGCGAACCGCTGGGACGGGCCTTGTAAGCCCGAAGGTTCTGCTTTTAGGGTGGTGATCGCGCCGTGTCAGTCTGCGCCGGCGTGTGCGGCCGAGGCGGCCGATACCTTTACCGTCGAATCCGCTTTGCCGGAATTCTTCAATGCTCTCTCGACAGCCAGTCCTACTTTAGACCCCATAGCCTGCAAGACACTCAGATCATCCCGAGTAAACGCGTCAGCAGGGGCGCGATAGAGTGCCAGCACAGCGATCACGCTGGAAGTTCCTTCCAACGGCACCGCCAGTGCGGAGCGCAGCGTGCTGTATTTGTTGGGATCGTTCAGATATCCAGGCTCGACCGAAGGATTGCCGTTCAGGATCGGCTTGCTGTTCTGCGCCACCCAGCCCGATAAACCTTCTCCGAGGGGAATGCTCAGCGAGGAAAACAACCGAAAGTTATCACCGCTTACAAACGCCGGAGTGAGGACCTCGTTTCTTAGAACATACACTGCCACGGCGTCGTTTGGCACCAGGCGTTTCACTCTGACTGCAAGCAAAGACAAAGTGTCCTCCGTGCTGAGTGCAGAACCTAACTGCAGACTGAACTCAGAGATAGCCTCAGCCGCCTGCCGGGCCGCTGCGATCCTGCCGAGGTGGTCCTTGTTCCTGCCATGCTCCGACTGACGGGCGGGAGGTTTTTCGGACTCTGCGAAGCCCGCATCAGGAGCCAATCCCCGCTCCACCCTGATGTCCGTCGACAACTTCGGGGGAGCCTGCAAAGGCTGCTCGGTGGCGATCTTTTCAAGTTCCACATAGCGCCGCTGGAGAATCTCGACTACCCTCGGATCGAAACTGATGCCCGCTTCGGAGGCGACCTTGGCCATGGCTTCGTGCAAGGGCAACGCTCTCCGGTATTGGCGGTCCGAAGCGAGTGCGTCGAGGCAATCGACGGCCGCCAGAATGCGCGCACCGATTGGAATTGCTTCGCCTTGCAGACCATTGGGATAACCGCTGCCATCCCATTTTTCGTGGTGTGCACGCACAATGGGAACAACCGGATACGGAAAATCCACGTGCTCCAATATCTCCGCTCCCACAATGGGATGAATCTTCATCTTCTCAAATTCCTCTGGAGTGAGCTTTCCCGGCTTCGAAATAATATGTTCCGGGACGGCCAGCTTGCCGATGTCGTGCAGAACCGAAGCCGCCTGCAGTGCTTCCGTCTCGTCTTCGCTCAACTTCAGTTCCCGTGCCAGTTCCATGGCGTACACGCGGACGCGCTGCAGGTGCTCTCCCGTAGTCTGATCCTTGGCCTCGATGGCCAAGGCGAGTGCTTCGATGGTTCGTAGATGAAGGTTGGAAAGTTTTTCCGCATGCAGTTTTTCCGCTTCCAGCTTTCCCAGGTAAAGATGATACGACCGATACATGAGGTAGATCGGGGGCAAAACCAGCAGAGAAGCCTGCCATCCGATTTGGCTGTCCAGGAAGAAACTGACGAAGCCGGCGATGGCCGCTCCAGCCATGTAGTAAGGAAATGTCCACAGGTAGATTTCGGTCCAAACGTTCTTGATGGGTTTATCTTCTGTGAGGCCGATAATGACCGACATCGCAACGGTATTACATGCAAAGTGCGTAATCGCCGCCACCAGAAGCGCCAAAGGGCCGGGACCATGGAAAATGTGAACCGAAGACAATTTGTAAGCGCCGTACGTTGCCGCGTTGCATAGTGTTACTTGAGACAGATTGAACACCAGCTGAACTGGTTTCAGCTGCCGTGCCGGCTTCCAATAAAACTGTGCGAAAGTCTTGACGACGCCGACAAGCAGCGCCTCCGGCAAACCCAGCTCCAGAATGCAGAGGAGGGTCAGCAGGAAATTCATCGACATTGTTCCTTCGATGCCAGGCAGGCTTACTTTCAGCGACGAGGCTAGCACCGCCGCGATCAGGTAGAAGAGGAACTTAGCGGGGTGGGTAAGGTGCCAATGAAGCATCGAGGGGACGAAGCAGCCCAGGGCTGCCAATGCCATCCCAGAGATGTACACACGTGCGCCAATTTGTCGCGCTAATGACATTAAGAGTTCTTTAGATTCTTGCCGAAGCTAAGGTTAATGTCCGCGCAAAACTCTCTTCATTGGTTACCGTCGTGTTCTTCAACAGGGTCAATTATTTGGGGTTTCAGTGGGAGCTGCAAGAAATCGAAAAACAGCGTCCTGTCGGGCCGTTTGCAGAACTGAAGTAACCAACTGCGGCAAGACAGTTTCACTCGGGACAACCTGTCCCGTTTCTGTGCCTGGGGACAGAATGTCCCCAGGCAGCAGTATTTGATTCCCTAACCTGTTGAATCGTAAGGATATCTTTGGGTGCCGTTTGGAACGACATCTGCACTTTACAGAGCAGGAATCGATATGTGTCGCTACGGCGCTGATTTTTCGCGCCCTCGACGGGGGACTATGAAGAGGGTACTGATTCTATTGTTGATGGTCACGGTCACGGTGACAACGGCCCATGCCAACGACTCGAAAATATCGCCGGAACTCCGTGACAACCAATCGACCAAGCAGGTACAAGTCATCGTCCAATATGCACCCGGAACTCAGGTGAATTGCAGCGGACTGATCGGTCTTCTGGATTGCGTGGTCAACGACGTTGTGAATCTCGGAGGAAAGATTCTGGGAGATTTGCCGCTGATCAATGGCCTGGTTGCGCAACTGGATGGCAACGGCATTCAGAGCCTCTCGAACCAGTCCAACGTTGTTTACATCAGCGCGGACCGGCCGCTGGCGCCATCACTCAGCAATGCAGCCGTTGCGGTGAATGCACCCTTCGCGTGGCAGTCCAACTATACCGGGGCTGGCATTGGAGTGGCGTTGATCGACAGCGGCGTAAGCAATCACCGAGACTTGGATCTCGGAATTCTTCCTCTCTCGCGAGTTGTGTATCAACAGTCCTTTGTGCCGGGAAATTCGAATGCCTCAGACCAATTCGGACACGGCACTCACGTCGCAGGGCTCATCGCTGGAGATGGCCTGAGCTCAACCGGCTTTCTCTACAATAAGACTTTCAAAGGAATTGCGCCGGGCGCGGAAATCGTCAACCTGCGAGTGCTCGATCAGAATGGCGAGGGGACCGATAGCCTGGTAATCGCCGCGATCAGTAAGGCGATCTCTCTCAAATCACAATACAACATTCGCGTGATCAACCTTTCGCTGGGCCGCGCGATCTATGAATCCTACAAGCTCGATCCGCTGTGCCAGGCAGTCGAGCAGGCCTGGAAAAATGGAATAGTGGTGGTTGTAGCGGCAGGCAACAACGGCCGTTATCTTCCAACCGATGGCTACGCCACCGTGACTTCACCAGGCAACGATCCTTATGTGATCACCGTGGGCGACATGAAGCCAATGGGCACGCCCACGCGAGTTGACGACCTCATTGCCAGCTACAGTTCAAAAGGGCCAACCGTAGTCGATGCGATCGTAAAGCCCGACATCGTTGCCCCCGGCAACCTGCTGGTCTCGCTCGAGGCTCCGGGCTCGACCCTTTATACGCAGTACCCTGGAAATCAGGTACCGTACAGCTACTACGTCCGCGGGGGAAGCAGCGCACCTTCTTCCACATACTTCCAGCTGAGTGGAACCAGCATGGCCACTGGCATCGTCAGCGGAGTCGTAGCCGATGTGCTGCAGAAGAGTCCAAACCTGACTCCCGATCAGGTCAAGGCGCGGCTGATGCTGACGGCATACAAGACCTTCCCCGCCTCCAGCAGCACGACCGATCCAACGACGGGGATCACATACACCGATCAATACGACGTCCTCACCATCGGCGCTGGCTACGTGGACGTCGAAGCCGCTCTCACCAGCACCGCCGTGGCAAAAGGGACGGCGATGTCACCGATCGCCACTTTTGATTCAAACACAAATCAGGTGTACCTGTCCGACGATCCCTCAGCGGTTTGGAACACGTCATCCACGTGGTCGAATGTGGCCGTGTGGGGCACTTCGCAGTTTGTGAACGGCACATCGGAAACATCGGGGGGCACCAGGGGATCAATCAACAGTCCAGTGGCAGGCAACGAGGC
Source organism: Candidatus Sulfotelmatobacter sp. (assembly GCA_036844925.1). Lineage (GTDB taxonomy): Bacteria > Acidobacteriota > Terriglobia > Terriglobales > Acidobacteriaceae > Sulfotelmatobacter. The sequence continues at coordinate 75,013 of DAIUEW010000026.1, read as the reverse complement.
GCTTTGGGGATCCGAGGCACTATGGGGGAGTGAAGCGTTGTGGGGCTCCGAAGCACTCTGGGGCAGTGAGGCATTATGGGGCTCTGAAGCGCTATGGGGCAGTGAGGCATTATGGGGGAGCAACGCAACCGGTGGAGAGAACTAAAAAACCACAGTTGCTCATCACAGTTAAATAACCCACGATTAAGAGAAAATGGGCCGATGTTGGAATCGGCCCATTTCTATTGTGTCCTTGTTCACCGCGATGTCTTTCGCTGAAGTTGCTGCAGTTGCTGAAGCGTCATTCAGTTCGCCAGCATGACGGGCGAAGCAGCCAAAACTCCAGCTGCGAGTTCCAGATCATGCAAGTCTTCCCTGCTGAAATCCTGGGTAAAGCGTGGATCCAAGCCTTTGCGTGAGATCTGAATCACGCCAATCACCGTCGAATGCTGATCGAGAATCGGCACCGACATCAACTTCTGGATCGGTGCGGGATGTGCCGGCAGCTCGGGATCGGCCTCGACTCCAATCGGCTTGATGGTCTCGAAGATGCTGGCGTGCTTAACCCGCGCAAAATTGTTGAAGATCTCGGCTTTCTTGCTCAACGCAGTGTGGGCAGCCACGGCCTTGCTAGAAATCGGAATCGCTCCGGTAGTCACGAGGTGTTCAGGAAAAATGAACTTCAGCAGACCGCTTTCCAACCGAAGCAAAGCAACTTCCGCGTTTTGCACCCGGAATACTTTCGCCAACACCATGCTGACCTCGAGCGGGGTGATCCCTTCGCTCAGTACAGATCCGAGAGGGAGCAGATTTTCGGGAAGTATAATCTCTTCGATAGCTCCGTCTTCAGGCTTTTGGGTCATAGAGTGACTTCTCGAATTCAATTTATCAACCGCTTTCAGGTCTCGCACTTTAAACACCAGTCCACCCCTGCAGTACCATCCTACAAGCCCTTTGATTTCAGCAAAGTAGCTAACGTCCATGACCTTTCGCGACGCGCTCGGCGAGGGCGCCAAGTCGGAAACCTGTCAACTGATTGACATTTTTTGTCGCACTCTTGCGGGATGTGTCGAGTTGGCGGGCGCCCAGGCCCCACCGTCTCCGGACAGGATATAGATTTTCTAAGTGCGGCGACTTCCCTTCCTGCGCTTAAAGTCATTACACTTTCCTTCTATGATTACTCCTCCACAACCGAACGTAAAGCTGAACAACAGTCCCGATTATCGCGAAGACTATGCCAACAGCGTACAGATGCGGGTGAATGTCTGGGATTTCTTCATGGTCTTCGGAACCCTGCAACAACAGAGTGAGACTCAGGTAGAGATTCGCAACTTTCAAGGCATTTATATCAGTCCGCAACAGGCGAAGGCTCTCCTTGGACTTCTACAGCAAAACGTAGCCGGCTACGAAAGCGCATTCGGCGAAATCAAGCTTGACCCGCGCATGTCTCCAGCAGGCCCGATACACTAGGAGCGTTTCTCGATCGCGTTTGCAGCCAGACTGCCATGGCCGCGGCTGATCTAAAACAAGAATTACTGCGCAACCATGTGTCTGTAAACGGCGGTTTCTGCAATTGCATCGACCAAGAGGAAATTCTGAGCGATTACCGGTCTGACCGGCAGAGGCCGGCTCCGTGGTCAGGCAATTATCCGGCCCTGGTGTTCACGGTCATCTTTGTATTGATCTTTCTGCTGCATCTCCCTCTGTTGCGGTTGCCCTACTTCTGGGACGAAGCTGGTTATTACGTTCCGGCGGCACGCGATCTCCTGCTTACCGGGAGCCTCATTCCTCATTCCACGGTTTCGAACGCGCACCCTCCGCTGGTCCTCGCCTGGATTGCGCTCTGGTGGAAAATAGTTGGCTTCGCTCCAGTCGTGACAAGAACGGCGATGCTGATCGTCGCTGCCTTCTCGCTTTTAGGAGTTTTCCGTCTGGCCGAGCGTGTGGCCAACACCAGGGTGGCGACTGCATCGACTCTTTGTGCGGCACTTTATCCTGTCTTCTTCGCGCAAAGCTCTCTCGCGCAGCTCGACTTAGCAGCGGCGGGATTTACCATCTGGGCTCTTTCCGCCTATATGGAAGGGCAAGTATTCGCAACTGTGTGCTGGTTCACGGTCGCAGCTTTGGCCAAGGAAACTGCCATTCTCGCTCCTCTGGCGATCGCGGCGTGGGAGACTGTCGGCGTGTTTGCACACAAGAGTTCACTGCGCAAGCTGTGGGGAGATCGGAATGGTCATGGCGGACACTTGGAATCGAAAATCGAATCCGCGTGGCGCATCGCGACGCTGCTGATCCCGGTGCTGCCGCTGGTTCTTTGGTATGGTTATCACTTCGTGCGCACGGGGTACGTCTTCGGCAATCCCGAGTTTTTTCGCTACAACGTAGCTGCAACTCTCAACCCGACCCGATTTTTTCTTGCGCTTGCCCTGCGGCTTTGGCAAGTCGCCGCATATCTCCACTTGTGGTTTTTGACTTTGCCAACGGTGTTTGCGATGTGGATGCTGCCGCCGCAGGGTGACTCCGGCCGCGAACGACCTCGAATCAGCATTCCTGCGCAAATGATTTTCTATGTCGTCGTGATGGCTTACGTGGTGGCGATGGCGTTGATCGGCGGAGCCGTGCTGGCACGCTACATGCTCCCAGCGGTTCCGCTGATTATTACTGTTTCGGTTTCCACTCTCTGGCGCAGGCTGGCTTATTGGCAAGGGGTAATCGCGTGTGTCGCTCTGGCATTTGTTGCGGGATGGTTCTGGAATCCTCCGTATGGATTCGCGCCGGAGGACAATCTCGCCTACCGGGATTACGTCATTCTGCATGAGGATGGCGAGCGCTTTCTGGAAGCTCGTTATCCGATGGCGCGAGTGCTGACGGCGTGGCCTGCCTCCGACGAGGTGAGCCGCCCCTGGCTCGGTTACACTACCCGGCCGATGCGTGTGGTGCGCATTGAGGATTTCTCGCTGGATGAAATGCTTTCTGCCGCGGACTTTCGCTCGAACTATGACGTGGCGTTAGTTTTCTCGACGAAATACGAGCCGGCTCCAGCACTGTGGGATCGCTGGCGAGCATTTACAGAAAAACGGACAGAACTGAAGAGTCGCTTTTTCGGATTTCACCGCGATCTGCCGCCCGCGGCTGCAGCCCAGATTCTCGGCGGCCATGTTGTACTTTCAGAGCAGCGCCAGGGACAGTGGATTGCCGTGATTGAAATGGAGCGAGTGGAAGAGGCGCGGAAACGTCTTCCGTTCAGCTTTAGCAACCCAGTGCATGCAGGGTCGCACCAAGGCACGTATTCGTACCTGCCCTGAGCCCAGTCGAGGAACGGGACGTATGTGTTGGACGTATGGTTGCACAACAGAACCCGCATGCACGCACCAGGGAGACCTGCATGCCCACGTGCCAGGAATTGAGATTCGTATCAGTGCACGGCTTTAGTTGTGCCGATCAAGGCCGAGCAAACATTGAGTTTTAGCCCCTGAGGAGTTGGATCGAGCTACTTCCCGACAGCGTCCAAAACCGCGTCGTTGATGCCATACACCGTACCATCTTTACCGATCAGCGTTGGCGTGTAGGCCTCGCCGACGCCTCCCGAGAGCTTGATCACCTGGGACAGTGTGTTGGTGGTCAGATCCCAGCGGTAGAGCTTTCCGTCTTCGCTATTTGCAATCACTGACTTCGTGAACGGGTCAACGGCAGCGGTATTGATGCACCATTCCCGAACAGCTCCAGGAGAGTTTGGGTGGTCGGGATCGGGCGTAACACCCAACTTCGTGATGACTTCCTTCATAACTTTAGTGGTGGGAATCACCGGGTCGTCCTCGGTGGCATTGGGGTCGAGGATCGCGATTCGATTGTGGCCATCCCCCGTGTTGATTCCCGCGTAGTTGTTGTACTTCGTCATCAGCAGATATTTCGAGGTGCCGTGATAGCTGGCCACTAGCGAGGCATCGACGACCGACGGCGTATCGTCCCAGCCAAAGCTACCGGGAATCTTCTGCTGTGAAAGATCGCTATTGAAGTGCAGCAACCAGCCGCGATCGTTGTGGTCGGGAAAGGGATTCTCAAGAACGCCGAAGTACACGTCGCCATCCGGCCCCACTGTGGGAGTAGCGCTACTTTCGTCGGTAAAAGTCGCGTCCAGGCCGGAAGAAGGATCGGACAAACGAACGTGGTTGACTACTTCCAGCGTAGTACTGTTGAGGGCGAGCAGGTATCCGAAACCCCAGTTTTCGTTGTCGACTGCGACGTAGACGGTGCTGCCATCGTGGGAGAGAGCGGGGGCACAGCTCATCGCGACCTTTGTGATCGCCGAATCGCCGCTGATAGCAGCCGCCGACACCCAGGTTCCTTTGCCATCGGGTGCGATGCGTGCCAAGCCACTCTGTAAGCCGATCGGCGTAGGTCCGAGAACCAGAAATCCGAAAAAGAGATTGCCATTCGCGTCGGTGGTCAGGGGCGTGTTGATCTGCACATTTTGCTCGTAGACCGCGGGGTTTGCCTGGAAGTTCTTCTGCCCGTAAAAGTAAAGACGCGAGACAGCGCCTGTTGCCGAGTCTGGATTTTCTCGCACCAGCACCCGGCCAGCGATATCGGGAACGAAAAGTTCATTGTCAAAGAATGTAGGCCCAAGACCTAACATGAAACTGTCGCTCGGCGCCTGATAGCCGGTGATTTGAGCCCAGAGGAGTTTGCCGGTCGCGCCTTCGTGAGCCTGGATGCGGAAGCTGTTGGCTCCGGTTTTTAATGGCATGATTACCGTGTTAGCTGCCGTGATCAAGGGCGAACCATAGTGGATGAAAATCTCGCCTGTCGGAGGGTCAAGATCTACCGGCACATGCCAATGAATTTTGCTCAGCGGCTGCGACGCAACAGAAGAAACTCCAGTGTGCTGGCTGTCATGAGAGTGAGTCGGCCATGTGCCGACCTGCGCGGATAAATTACGACGCAAGAGCACGCAGCATCCGACCAAGAACACAAGAACAATCACTCGATACCGTCCTAATATCGCCAGCTGGTTCATAAGTCTTCCCCCGGACAGCACCGAAACCGTACCAATAGAACAAAAGTGGATTGTCAAGAACGTGTAAAAAGAAGGTCATCTTTCGATTGGCTAGCGCGAGATTGCCGGAAAGCTAGATTAGCGAGTCGCTATGCTGCGGGATCAGTTTGGGCTAGCTTCCAGGCGGGCGTGGTAGCCCTTGCGAGCCCGGACCTGCAGATGCTTGCCGCTTTTCTCGGCGACGATGCTGATGGCGCGATAGCTCCCGTTCGGCTGGAAATCGGCCGGTTTATAGGCGATGAAATAGCGGCTACGGATCAAATCGTGCAGTTTGTCGAAGGATCTATTCAGAGTGAACACATCCCCGGGAAACATGGCTTCTCCGCCACTGTTCTCCGCCAGTGCTTCAAGAATTCTGTCGGCGTCCGTCTTATCACCACGGTCTTCTCGCGTACTAATAGTGTAGATGGTCACGCCCGCCCTTTCCGAAGCCTGGATGCTCTGCTTCAAGGTGCTGTGGCTGGAATTATCTTCACCGTCACTGAGTATCACTAAAACTCTGGCAACATGGGTGTTCTCGGGATACGCAGCCAGCTTGCCGCACGCGAATGCCACCGCATCGAACAGCGCCGTTCCGCCTCCGTTGGCGAGTTTCTCAATCCCGTTTCCCAGTTCAGCCGGTTGCGCACTGAAATCCTGAGTGACCGTGGGCTCAGTAGCAAAACCCTCCACAAATCCGAGGTCGGAGGTGCCGTTTAGGATTTTCTCGACAAAATTAGCCGCCGCGTGTTTCTCAAACGAAAAGCGGTCGTGCACCGAACCGCTCGTGTCCACCAGCAGAGCCAACCGCAGAGGCAGCTTTGCTTGCGGGAGGAACTGCATTATCTTTTTCGGCGGCTTATTGTCATCACGGATCTTGATATCAGACTGCTCCAGATCGTTGATCATATGACCGTGGCTGCTAACGGAAAAGAATACTGCTACATCGTCGACGCTCGTCCGTACGGTCCACACTCCCCTGGGACGGCTTGCAGGAACCGGCGATACATTCGAGGCGGGACTGCCGTTACCACCGGCGGCAGCGCTGGTGTTCGCCTCAGCCAGAGCCACACACTCAGCGTCGCAGGGCCCTCCATCGGATTCATTGCCCAACCCATTCAACTGCGCCTTCAATCGATCGGTGTTGGGAAAGGTGACTGACTGTGAAGCGACCAGGGTCGGGGCCGGCTGCGAACGGCTACCTTGCTCCGCTCGAACGGCCTTGTTATGAGTGAGCGCGGCAAGGTTCTGGCGTGCGACTGGAGCAAACGCATTCGTGGGATCTTCGCTGAGAAGGAAATTCAGTTGGCGCTCCATGGCATCGTAATCCTGAATGGCCATGGCGGCGGCGGCGGCCACGTAGTGCACGTTCGCCATTCCCTTATGATCGACGGCATGTACTCTCTCGACGGTCTCCAAAACATTTCGGTACTGATGGGTTCCGTTCTGCGCGTACGCCAGCGTGGAGAGAATCTTCGGGTCCTTCGGGAGGATGGCAGCAGCTTTCTCGAGTTCGGATTGCGCAGCCGGAAAATCATTCAGCGATAATGCCAACCGACCGAGATTCAGGAACGATCCGGGGAACTTGCCGTCCAACTTGGCGGCCATCTCGAATTCGTCCTTGGCGCGACCAGGATCTTCCTGATCGACATAGGCTTGCCCAAGTGCCATGTAGGCGGCAACGAACTTAGGATAGTCGTGGATCGCCCTTTGCAGGTATTTGATGGCTTCTTTGGAGTTCTGTGCTTTCAGCAGGGTACTGGCACGGTTGTATTGCTCGACAGCGTTATTGGGAGCCTCCAAGTCGAGCGCTGAGACCACTCCGGAATCAATGCGTTCCTTATCCTGCGCCTTCTGCTGCGCGCTCTTCTTCGCGTCATGGTTTATCTGGTCAAGGTATATTTGCGCGAAGTCGACTTGTGCAAAGCCATTCGGACCGGAGTTGAAGTTGGGTAGGATTTGCGCGGTTGCAGAAATATCTCCAAATGCTAAGAACATCGCAAGTGCAGTTAGCAGCCACTGAGCAGGCGGGAATGATCGAAGCGAAGCCACAGCGTGCACAAGTTACCCCAATTGACGCGAGCGTTGCGCCCGGTCAAGCAACGTGACATAGAAAATTATACGTTAGCGCCGCATTAAATGACATGAGTAGGTTTTTATCACCAGCCAGACCTGGCGGCCCTGAGTAAGCTTTAAGGCGTCGCGGGCGGCGAGGGTGAGGTGGACATCCATTTGGACGCCGCAATCCACCAGGGCGGAAATCATCATGTCGCGTCTTTCCAGGGATTCTAAGAGCCCGGGAAGTATGTTGCGGGCACTCAGGCCCACGGGCTTTTCGACCGCCAGGAGAATGTCGCCGGCACGAATTCCTACGCGCAGCCGTGAACCCTGCTCAACCCGAATGAGGGGCGTCTCTAGTAGAACAAAGACTCCAGTCTTGTTTCCTGACACCTTGCACATCATGGTGCCGCGATCTTCGTGAACCGATTCCACCGTGGCATCGAATATGTTTTCAAAGCCCGCGAGCTGAGCCACACTTTCCTGACGAGGCGCGCTCAAGACCTCATGCGGCGTTCCCCGCGCGATGATGCGGCCCTGCTCCATCACCATCACGCGTTCACCCAGCGCCAGCACTTCTTCGCGGCTGTGCGTGACATAGAGAATTGGGATGCGGTGTGCCTGATTCCAGCGCCGCAAATCGTCGAGGATTGGCGCCTTGGTGGGTGCGTCCAGAGCGGCCAGAGGTTCATCGAGCAGGAGCACGCAGGGATCGGTAACGAGTGCCCGCGCCAGAGCCACGCGCTGACGCTCTCCGCCAGAGATTTCCTCTGGATGCTGCTGGCGTAAGTGGTCGATCCGGAACTCCTGCAGCACATCTAAAACCCTCTGCCGACGCGTGGAACGCGGAAGATGCGCTAGCCCATATGCAATATTCTGTTCTGCGGTCAAGTGCGGGAATAATGCCAGATCCTGCAACACGTATCCCACACTGCGCCGGGCGACAGGCATATCGACATGAGTGTTTGCGTCGAACAAAAGACGCTCATCCAGAGCAATTCGACCGGCATCTGGAGTGGTAAGCCCGGCCACGCAGTCGAGCAAAGTGGTCTTTCCCGATCCTGATGGGCCGAATAATATGGTGAATCCGGCCGCGGCGCGGAACTCAACATCGAGACAGAATCCAGCTTCCCTTGAAGAAAAGGTTTTGCGCAGAACAGCGTTCAGAGTCGGATTCGAAGGTCTTTGTTGCGCGAGGGTGGGCATCTGGTCTCGTCTATTTGACCGGACCGATCGTCCATAATTTTTGATTCAACGTTCTGCGGTTCAGCCCGTAAACCGCCGTCAACACGATGAAGCAGAACAGCAGCAGCAATAACGCCATTGTATCGGCTCCGGCATAGTTTGAGGCCTGCACTTGATCGTAAATGCTGATCGAGACCGTGCGCGTTACGCCAGGAATATTGCCTCCCACCATCAGCACCACTCCGAACTCGCCCATGGTGTGAGCGAATGCCAGGATCACGCCAGTAGCCAACCCCGGCACAGAAAGAGGGAGGACCACGCTGAGAAAGGTGCGCAACGGAGAAGCTCCTAGAGTGGCCGAGGCTGCCAACAGCTTGCGATCGACCGACGAAAAAGAAGCCGCGAAGGGCTGCACCGCGAAAGGCAGACTATAGAGGATCGAGCCAATCACCAGTCCGGGGAACGTGAATGCGAGAGTGTGGCCGGTTAACGACTGCCACCATCGTCCCACGGGGCTTTGGGAGCCAAGCGCGACGAGAACGTAAAATCCGAGAACCGTCGGCGGCAAAACAATCGGCAGAGCTACTGTGGCTTCCACCAGAAACTTCCAGCGCCATCGGGTGAAGGCGATCCAGTAGGCCAGAGGCAGGCCCATCACAAAAAGGATCGCCGACACAATCACGGCGAGTTCTATCGTGAGCCGGAACGCTTGCCAATCAATCGACATTTCTTGCGAAGTTTCCCTTGCTTCAGCTCCGGCAGAAATTGTACAAGCATGAGGCTCCGTTGTGCCCGGCCCCAGTCAAATCGTGGCTGGTTTCTCTGAACATCCTCGAATGCGCGGCAATCGGTGAGTTTGCCGAGTACTTCCTACTTCCCGAAACGGATTCTATCGCGCATTTGTCCGCTATTTGCTTTGACCGCGGCCTCTCCCGCTCCCATACTCCTGACAGTTGAACTCTATGACCTGTCCCGGGTTCGGCCGTGCGCTTCGTGCTTCCCTGCTCGCCTTGTTGCCATTTTCATTGCCAACGATTGCGCAAGCCCAAGGCGCAAAGACAACGAAAACTGAAACGCCCGGTGGCAAAGCCGATGCCGACCACGAGAAGGACCGCGCGGAATGGTTCCTGCGCGGCCGCGTAGTGCCCGGAAAATCAGCCGCTGAGTTACGCCACCGAGCTTATCAAACCAAAATACTGGCGCGCGCTGATCGAGTTTCTCGCAGTCTCGCCGCGCATCCTGATTCGCCGACGCCATCTTCCGCTGGTGGATGGGTGCCGCTGGGCCCAGTGCCACTGGCTTCCGATGCCACCGGTGACGGTTTTCAAAACTACAATCAAGTTTCAGGACGGGCGACTGCCGTGGCGATTGATCCAGCCGATCCCAGCGGCAACACGGTCTACATCGGCGGCGCGCAGGGCGGCGTGTGGAAGTCAGTCAATGCCGCAACCAGCGCTGCTAATAATGTGGCTTGGACAGCGATCGCCGACAATCAGGCGACGCTCTCGATCGGCTCAATTGCGATTCAGCCCGGGAATTCGGTTCCCGCAAATAGTGTGATTCTTGTGGGCACGGGTGAGCCTGACAACTCCGCGGACTCTTATTTCGGCCTCGGCATCCTACGTTCGACAAACGGTGGATTGACCTGGCAACCCTTAGTCTCTCCCGCGACCAGCACGTTTGGCACTCTCTCGTTCAGCGGCCTCGGCGCCGCCCGGATGGCGTTCAGTACTACAAGCACCAGCACAGTCGTAGCGGCCATGGCTGCGATAGCGGAAGGAATAACCGATGACGCGCTGACCAGCAACACGTTTCGCGGCCTCTATACCTCAACCGATGCCGGGCAGACCTGGACGTACGATGCTCTTTTCTCCAGCGCGAGTGAAGCGACCTCGGCTACATCGGTCGTATACGACTCTGCCGCCAACAACAATGCAGGATTGTTCGTTGCCGCGTTGCGCTACCACGGCTTCTACTTCTCTCCGGATGGATTGACCTGGACGCGCCTCGCCAATCAACCAGGCGTTTCCGGCCTTCTGAGTACAACAGCGTGCCCGCAGAACTACATCACAACCTGCCCGATCTATCGCGGTGAGATCTCCGTCGTGCCCGGACGGAATGAGATGTACGTATGGTTCATTTCTCTCGACACCAACGAAAACCCGGTGGATCAGGGCATTTGGCAGAGCATGGATGGCGGTAATTCGTGGGTGCAAATGAGCGACAGCGGCATTATGAGCTGTGGCGACCTCAATGGCTGTGGCGTGGAACAGGGATTCTACAATCTGGAACTGCTCGCCGTTCCCAATGGATCGGCCACCACTGATCTTTACGCCGGCGCGATCAATCTCTACAAGTGCTCGATTAGTTCCATCAACTCGAATTGCTCTACCACTCCGTTCATGAATCTTACGCATGTTTACGGGTGCGATCCGCTGAGCGCCCCAGCGCATGTTCACCCCGATCAACACGCGCTGGCCTTCGTGACTCCGACTGCAAGCTCAGCCCTGATGTATTTTGCCAATGACGGCGGCATCTATCGCGCGCTGAACGGATTCACTGGGCTTAACACCGGTTCATGCTCCGGCGCGAATCAATTCGACGACCTCAATCAGAATTTAGGATCGATGACTCAGTTCATCGGCTTCTCTGAGAATGGCACCGATCCCAAAGCGCTGCTGGGGGCACGCAGGATAATGGTTCGCCCGCGACCGCGACCGCTACGACGAGCACGAGTTGGGAAAACGTCCTGAGCGGCGATGGCGGCTACAATGCCATCGATCCCAACACCAACAACTGGTTTGCCTCGAATCCTGATACTGGCTCCGGCACTCTGAATATTCAGGAATGTTCCTCGGGAATAAACTGCAACGACAGCCTTTTTGATGTAGTGGTCAGTAGCAGCAACCTGGCTGGAGACGATGGAGGATTCTACTTTCCCTACGTTCTCGACCCGCAGTCACCTACGACACTGCTGGTAGGAACCTGCCGGGTGTGGAGCGGACCACGATCCGGCGGCACGTTTAGCGCGTTAAGCCTCAATTTCGATACGCTGGGTATCGGAACCTGCTCCGGCACAGAGGTGAATGTGATTCGCTCTCTCGCCGCCGGCGGCCCTACTAACGCAAATGGCTCGCAGGTAATCTATGCGACCACCGACGGTCCCGGACCAAATAACTTGACGTCGCCGGTTGGGGGAAATGTCTGGGTCACGACCAACGCAACCGCGGTTTCCGGCACAACTTCAACTTTTGCCAACGCCACGCTGAACGGACCTGCTGGCGCCAGCATTAATCCCAATCAGTTTCCGGTTTCCAGTGTCGTGATTGACACGTCTGACGCTACCGGCAACACCGCCTACGTCGCTGTGATGGGCTTTACCGGTGGTCCGGGACACGTTTGGCAGACCACGAACGCCGGTGTAAGTTGGATTGACTTCAGCGCCGCTGGTACGAGTTCACCGCTCCCCGATTCCCCGGTCAACGCTGTGGTCGTCGACTCCAGCTCCGCAACCCACATGGTCTACGTGGGAACGGACGTCGGGGTCTTCGGCAGCCCTACTTCGGCCGCGGCCTGGACGGAGGTAGGGGCAATTGCCGGCCCGAACGAAGCCGGCTTCCTGCCCAACGTAGCCGTGACAGCCCTCGCGATCTTCAATTCTGGCGGCCAGAAATTGTTACGGGCATCAACTTACGGCCGCGGCATCTGGCAGTTCAATCTGCTGGCGCCGCCAGATTTCCAGATCTCAGTATCGCCCGCATCGCTGACGGTCTTCCCCGGAAACACCGCCACGTTCAACGGTACGATAACCGCGCTCAACGGCTACAACAATTCCGTAGAGTTGAGCTGCGTCCCGGGATCATCGAGTCCTCCCAACCCATGCACTCCGAGCCCTGTCAGCCTGACTCCGACTTCTCTTGGCTCGGCTTTCTTAGTGACGGCGGGCACCAGCACCGTCGGCGACTACAGCTTCAATGTGCAAGGCGCCGGCTCCGATCCCAGTAACACGACCCAACTCGCTGCTGTCACCCTGAATGTGATTAACATCGCTCTCGTCTCGCCATTGCCGCTTGTTACCGACCCGCGTGGAACAACTTCCGCGCCAGTGAATTTTCAAGTCGCGCCTCAAGGCACCTTCAACGGGAGTGTGACCTTCAGCTGCGTCTTTCCTCAGATGGTCCCAGGCGCAACCTGCTCCTTTACCCCTAGCGCGACTGTCAATGTGGCGTCCTCAACACCAGTAAACATGACCGTAGCCGTGGCGGTTCCAGCGAACACACCGCCAGGCCCTTATCCGGTCACTCTGCAAGCCACAATTTCCGAAGGCGCAGTGTCTTTGACTCCGCCTTTCACTTTGAAAGTTGTTCTGAACCCTAACTTCACGCTGAGCCTCGGCGGCGCTTTCCCGAACATAAAGGCAGGCAGCGCGGGCACGACTGGCGCGATCACCATTCTGTCGCAAGACGGCTTTGCCGGCACGGTGGCCTTGAGTTGCGTGACATCGTACGGTCCCGGCAGTTGCAGCATCAGCCCCTCGTCGATCAGCGCCCCTTATTCTGCACCGATCACTCTTACCATCAATGGGAGTAGCTTCTCGGCTGGAAGCTACCAGGTTGCTGTTCAGGGCACGTCGGGCACGCTCATATGCTCCGTCCAAGTTCCCTTCATCATTGGCGATTACCTTGTCGCCGGTCCGTCGACTCTTACTGCGATTCCTGGCGGCTCGGCCGTGTTGAATCTGACTCTCACTTCCGAAGACTCGTACACTAGCCAGGTCGATTTCTCCTGCGACGCCAGCGCACTTAGCGCGAAATGCGTGCTCAATCCCGCAAGTCCGATTGTCGTCGGCAGCGGGGCTGTCGTTCCTCTCACGGCCAGCGTTACGGTTCCCTCCAGTGCTGCTGTCGGCAGTTACAACATCAAGATCAGCACACAGGACACAAGCGGCGAACCAAGTCACACTTGGACAACGGCGCTGACGGTGCAGGATTTCACTCTCGGCTCGATCACTCCTTCTACCCAGAGCATTGGATCAGGACAAACAGCCAACTACAGCCTCAGCGTGACCCCGGTGGGCGCTTCTTTCGCCAATGCTGTGACTCTCTCCTGCAGCGGCGCGCAGGCTAACTCCACATGCAGCTTCACGTCCAACTCTGTAACCCCCGGAGCCAGTCCAGCTGCGGTGACCATGACCGTCGCTAGCGGCGCCTCGACTCCGCAGGGGAACTACAGCGTCGTGGTAACGGGAGTGTCAGGCCCAGTGTCGCATACGGCAACTGCTTCGCTCACTGTGGCGAACACTTTGCAGTTAGCAGTCACTCAGGCTTTTCCGGCAAGCGTCGATGCCGGTTCTCAGCAGGTCCCGGCCAAAATATCCGTGACGCCGAACTATAGCGGTAGGATTACGGCCAGTTGCAATGCCTCGGCGCTATCGGCCACTCAATGCACGCTTAGCCCGGCGAGCCCCATCGCGATCAGCGGCTCTCCCATCACGATCACTGCGCTCATTTAACGTCCCCAACAGCGCGGTGCCCGGGCCTTACAACATCGACATCACCGTCAAAGACAGCAGCGGCGCTCCAACTACCTCGTTAGCGGTGCCATTTACTGTCGCCCAGGACTACGTCATTGCGAACCTCTCGGCGGCCAGCCAGACCATCACAGCTGGCCAGTCGATCACTTACAACCTAAGCGTTGCGCCGGTGGGAGCCGCATACAGTAAGGCAGTCACTCTGGGTTGCAGTGCGCCGCTCTTCACGGGATCATGCACATTTTCGCCGAACCCAACGAGCCCGCTAAGCAATTCCACTGCTGAAGCTGTCGTCATGACGGTTACGACGCCAAGTGCGACGGCGCAGCTATGGGCGCCCGGCGGGAAGGTCAGTCCATGGTCTTACGCAGCATGGTCTTACGCAGCATGGCTGACTCTCGCGGCTGCCATAGTGTGGAGCAAAGCAGGAGGGCGTCGCCGCAGTCTGGCAGTGTTCGTTGGACTGGCGTTCGCGCTTTTGTTCTTGCTGTCTTGCGGCGGAGGCAGCAATGGCGGCAGCACGCCTCCAGGCACTACTACACAGGGCACACCAATTACCTACACGATCACTGTAGTGGGTTCACCCACTAGCATCAGCCAGCCTTTCGGGTCAACAGTAACGCTGATCGTGAACCCGTGAAGGACGGAAAAGCGCAGTATCAGGAAATAGTGCGGGCTCGGCCACGGAGACTCTACGTTATGATGATCGATCATGACCGACTCGCGCTACGATGTCATCGTCATCGGCGGAGGCATCGTCGGCCTCGCGGTCGCGCTTGAAATCACGAAACGCTATCCGCGTCTTCAGCTGCTGTTGCTGGAGAAAGAAAACCGCGTGGGCCAGCATCAGAGCGGCCACAACAGCGGCGTCATTCATTCCGGAATCTACTACAAACCCGGCTCGCTGAAGGCTACGCTGTGCGTCGAAGGTGCGCGGGCCATGGTCGAATTCTGCCGGGAGCACGGCATCCCTCACAAAGTCTGCGGCAAGGTCATCGTCGCTACCCATGAAGATGAGTTTACCCGATTAGAAGAGCTGCGACGCCGAGGAGAAACGAACGGGCTTACCGGACTGCGACTCATCGGCCCCGAAGAGTTGCGCGACATCGAACCGCACGCTCGCGGGTTGCGGGCGCTCGTTGTGCCCTCCACCGGCATCACGGATTACGCGGCTGTCTGCTCGAAATATGCCGACCTGATTGGTTTGCAGGGTGGAACCATTCTCACTTCCACCGAGGTGACTGGACTGCGGAGTATCGAGAACGAAGTTGTGGTAGAGACCGGTAGCTCGGCGTTCTCCGCAACGTATCTCATTAACTGCGCCGGATTATTCAGCGACCGCATCAGCCGGATGGCGGGTGAAACGCCCGACGTCATGATAGTTCCCTTTCGCGGCGAGTACTACGATTTGATTCCTGAGCGTTCTTCGCTGGTGCGGGCGCTGATCTATCCCGTGCCCGATCCGCAGTTTCCATTTCTCGGCGTTCATTTCACCCGGCGGGTTAACGGCACGGTGGACGCGGGTCCGAATGCCGTCCTTGCCTTTCGTCGCGAAGGTTACCGGCGCACCGATTTCAGCCTGCACGATTTGGCTTCATCCATTGCATTCCCCGGATTCTGGCGCATGGCGGCGAAACATTGGCGGAGTGGTATGGATGAATTTCGCCGGTCTTTCTCCAAACCGGCTTTCGTCCGTGCGCTCCAACGCCTGCTGCCGGAGATTCGTGAGGATGATCTGGTTCCGGGAAACTCTGGAGTTCGTGCGCAAGCGCTTAAACGTGATGGCGTTCTGGTTGACGATTTCTACTTTGTCGCAACGGAGAAGATGCTGCACGTTCTGAATGTGCCTTCCCCGGCAGCGACCGCTTCCCTTCCGATCGCCCGCACCGTGGTCGAGACAGCGAGCAAAAACCTGGGTTGGGCTCGGTAGTTGCTATCTCCTGCGTCAACGCAAACCTGCGGGAAAACTTTGACGAAGAAATCTCGAATCTTATGGGAAGCATGTTCCCCGCGGAATTGGGGCGCGGCTCGTGGTGAATGTTACACTGAGCGGGCTTACTTACTTTTCAATGGAGGATGTGGAGTGTCCACTGTGCTCGTCGTAGGAGGGGCAGGTTACATCGGGAGTCATGCTGCCCGCTCGCTTCGCAAACAGGGCTTCGAAGCTGTGATTTACGACAATCTTTCGACCGGATACGCGGCCCTGGTCCAGGGTTTTGAGCTGGTGGAAGGTGATCTTGCCGATGTCGACAAACTTGCCCGCATCATGAAACGGGCCACCGCGGTTATGCATTTTGCTGCGCATGCTTCCGTCGGCGAATCGGTGGAGAATCCTCGCAAATATTTCCGAAACAACGTGGAGGGTGGTCTGGCACTGCTGAACACCGCCATGGACGCGGGGGTTAAGAACTTTATATTCTCGTCGACGTGCGCGGTATACGGTACACCGACGACGGTTCCGATTTCCGAAGGCACGCTGCGTCAACCAGTCAATCCATACGGAGTGTCGAAATTTTTTTTCGAGCAGGCGATGGAAGCGTACAGCCGTGCCTACGGGCTGCGCTTTGCCAGCCTACGATATTTCAATGCCGCTGGCGCTGACGAAGATGGCGAGACCGGCGAATATCACAATCCCGAAACCCATCTGATTCCTTTGGCGCTACATGCCGCGGCGGGCACGGGAGCGCCACTTCAAATTTTTGGCGACGACTATCCCACCCATGATGGTACTTGCGTGCGTGATTATATTCACGTCAACGATTTGGCGTCGGCCCACGTCAAAGCTTTAGAACATCTGATGGCGGGACGAGGCTCAGTCGCTTTAAATCTCGGCACTGGGAACGGTCATTCAGTGCGGGAAGTCATCACGATGGTTGAGGAAGTAGTGGGCAAGACGGTTCCGAGGCAGGTCAGTCCACGCCGGCCGGGAGATCCGCCGGCTCTGGTCGCTGATCCCAGTTGCGCGCAGAAGATACTGGATTGGAGAGCGACGCGCTCGTTGCGCGAGATTGTATCCACCGCCTGGAATTGGATGCAGCGTTCCAGAACTTTGCCTGGTCTTGGTTCCGCCTCCTAGATCGTCGCGCAAAAGGTCTTCGTGCAAGAAAATCAAATTTGAGGCCGTTCGTCTGGGAACGAAGGAGTTCCAATGGCAATCGATTTCACTAACAAGAGAGTCGCCGTACTGGGCGCGGGAAAAATGGGAGGAATTCTGCTGGAGGCATTTCTCCGAAGTGGATTATTTGCTCCCAAATCTACTCACGCGACCGTCCAGCATCCAGAAAAAGCGGCGGCGCTGGCGAAAAAACTGAACGTACAGGTGGATACAAACAATGTGGTTGCCGCTCAGGATGCCGATATCATTTTGATTTGCGTCAAGCCTCAAGTGGTGGAGGACGTCGTACGCGAAATCAGCCCAGCCCTGACTCCCAGTCAGCTTGTGATTTCGGCAGCAGCTTCGGTGCCAACGGGCCTGATCGAAAAAACGATTGCAAAGAGCGTTCCGGTCGTACGCGCTATGCCGAACACTCCGTGTGCGATTGGAGTTGGGATGACTGCCTTGTGCAAAGGCAAGTTCGCCGGGAAGGAACACCTGGAAACAGCGGCGGCGCTATTCAATCCCGTTGGCAGGACTGTGGTCGTGGATGAAAAACATATGGATGCGGTGACAGGTCTTTCCGCCAGTGGCCCCGCATACATTTACATCATTCTGGAATCGTTGGCGGAAGCGGGCGTGAAGGTTGGCCTTCCACGAGACATCGCGACATTACTGGCAGCCCAAACCACTATGGGCGCTGCCAAAGTAGTTCTGGAAACTGGCGACCACCCGGCGCTACTCAAGGATGCGGTCACGACTCCCGCTGGGTGTACCGTGGATGGGCTGCTGGAGTTGGAAGAGGGCGGACTGCGTGTGACGTTGATTAAGGCGGTCGTAAAAGCCACGCAGCGCGCCAAAGAACTGGCCTTCGTTAGCTGAGTCGTCTATTCCACTCCAGTCACATCAATTCCCGGTGCCGAAAAGGTCGAGAGTCTGCGGGCTGTTCGTGGCGCTGTCGGTGAGAGTAACGAAAGCCGGAAGCGCTCCGCTCACCGTCGGAGCAAAGGTAACCGTAATGGTACACGTCGCTCCTGGCGCCAGCGGACTACTACTGATGCAAGTATTGGTCAGGGTGTAGTACTTGGCCTTTGCTCCAGTGCGGGCAACGCTGCTGATCGTCACCGAAGTCTTTTCATTGTTGGTTACGGTTGTTGTCTTGGTGCTGCTGTTACCGACCGTTACGGTTCCAAAGCCCAGACTGGTGGGAGCAAAGCTGATGGGATACACGCCCGAACCCTTCAGAGCGATGGTCTGCGGGCTGTTGGCGGCGCTGTCGCTGATTGAAACTGTTCCGGTCTGGGTTCCGCTCGTAGTGGGCGCGAAGCTGACACTAATGCTGCATTGCGCCCCAGCAGCAAGGCTGGAACCGCAAGTATTGGTTTGAGTAAATGCTGCTGCGCCACTGACGGAAACGTTGACGCCGGTCAACGCCACGGACATCTGGTTAGTCAGCGTGATGGCAGTTGCCGTTCTACTGCTTCCCGTCAGAACTACACCGAAAGTGACGCTGGCGGTAGAGAGGGTTACTGGCGCGACGCCGGTGCCAGAAACGCCGATGCTTTGTGGGCTGCCAGAGGCGTTGCTGGTGACCACAACCGTCGCACCGAAACTGCCGCTCGCGGCCGGCGCGAAGCTGACGTAGATGGTGCAATTTGCGCCCGCCGTCAAGTTCGTGGGACAGTTGCTCGACTCCGGGAAGTATGAGCTATTTGTTCCTGTGACGGCGATACTGGAGAAAGTCACGGTCGAGCCGCCCGTGTTCGTAACGGTAATGGGAACAGCGGCGCTGCCGGTCCCGTAGGCCTGATTGCCGAAGTTGATGCTGGAGGGCGAAAAGCCAAGCGTAGAACCAGTTGTTGCCGTACCGCTCAGTGATACGGTCTGCGGGCTATTGTTGGCGTTATCGTTTACGTTCAAAGTTGCCGAGAGTGAGCCACCAACGACAGGCGTAAAGGAAACGTTGATCGTGCATGTGCTTCCTCCCGCCAGGCTCGAGCCGCAATCATTGGTTTGGCTAAAGCTCAAGGGGTTGGTGCCCCCGAAGGAAATATTGCTGATGTTAAGCGGCGCACCCTGACTGTTGCTGAGAATCACACTTTGACTGGGACTGTCGGTCCCGACCGATTGCAGGCCGAACGTCAGGCTCGACGGAGAAACCGTTGCCAAGCCGCAGGTCGGAACGCTAAAGGTGGAAATCCGCGTCCGCCAGATCGGTGGCGATGCGGTCTGATTCTGCGAGAAGTATTCATTCAAATACCAGAAGGTACAACCACCCACGGGATCTACCGTCATGCTGGTGTAAGTGCCCCAGTGGTAGCTGTTTTCCTCGTCGGCGGAGCCGCTGTAGAGAGAAAGTTCCGTCGGAGAGCTCGCGCTGTTCAAGTTCCACCACGAGGCGTTGATGCTGGGATGCGTCGAGGCATTCGACACGCTGTAGCCGACAGCGGCGTTGCCTCCCTGGTCCTCCGCAATGCTGGGCATGAAACGATAGAGTGATTGATCGGGACTGATCGTGCCCGATTGATACAGTGCCGGTGTTCCGCTGCCGCGAAGTTCGTACCACCGTATTCCGGTTTGGCTCCCATTGCCCGTCCCCACTTGCACCGTGTGGCTCACGAGGTATGACTGATATTCGGTGAAATTGCGGTAGGCGAAGCGGAACATAAAACGGTCGCCGACGGAATCGATGATCTGCCCTGTGGTGGCCGACGAAGGCTCGGGGACGCAAATGGTGTTGCCCGGCGAAGTGGCAACGTAACAGCCCGGAGTGTAGGCCGGGACCGAAACCGAGCTCTGCGTGAATGTGGAATTCGTAGGAGTGGTCCAGTCGACGTGGAACTGCCACAAGTTGAAACTATCGGAGGTTGTGGTCACACCATCGTTTACCGGATTCTCAATGCTGACGTAGTATTCCGGGCTTCCTGCCGGCGGTGCGGTTGTGCCTTCGATGTCAGCCGGCTCCAGGCTGTGAGCGAGGTAGAGGTTGCCGGTTACCGGGGTGGGATTTACAAAACACTGCGGTGCATTCGGCGTTCCACCGACCAGCATGTTAGTGCGGTCGAACGCGCAGGCCACGACTCCAACCTCTTGGAAAAAATTGCTTTCATCTTCAAGATCGATGCCCACGTAGTAAGCATCGGACCAGGTTCCGATCTTGGTCCAGTCCGGGTAATAGGTGACACCCTTGGCATTGGTCCCCAGAATGGAGTTCAACGAAAACGCGTAGGTGTACCATTTCAGAGTCGTGGAAGCCAGGTTGTCAGTGTTGGAAATAGCGATGCAATAGTAGTAATTCGGACCAGCACTGTGGGCACCGATCACCCATCGCGACGCCAACCGATCAAAAAGAATGATGACGTCACCGCCACCAAAATTCTCGCACTCGGTAACTCCGTTGGCGACAAACGGTGTGTTCCCGTTTTTCGGCGTTGACCACACGGGAGCAAAAGTCACCTTATCGAAAGCTTGATAATAGGCGTTCGTCCACTCCATGTATTGCTTGGTTCCAACCGAGCCGTTAGGATCGACGTTCAACTCGGGATGCGCCAACTGCGACGCATCGATGCCCTCAAACGTCGTCACGGTCTGAGCGTGAGCGCTGAGCAATGCGAACAAAAGAGCTAAAACGCATAACACACGTAGTGCGGAGTTCGGCATGCGGAAAGTTTTCCTTAAAGGGGGGATTTGCGATGTGCTGTTCTTCGGGAGGGAGAGGGACAAAAACGCCCGAAATTAAGTAGTTTACTATACCGCTTTCCTAACCTTTAGGTCAAGGCCTTTCGTAACCGTGAGCGACCTTCCACCGTAATCCTGAACGGCCCCTAACCCCTCTATTTCTTAATAGTTTACGGGCGCTGGGTGGGGCAGAGATAGCATTGGGCAGCTGTTTTCGCTTTAATCATCGTCAGGATCGGTACGCGGCCTTTTGTCGTTCAGGAAATGAGCCGCATCCAATGGCGCTGCAATGGTCTGAAAGGCCAACGGGGTCTGGGTGAAATCGAAACAGTCGGAGAGATCGTCAGCCGACGTGTCAGCATACGCGGAGGGATCACTGGGATTGATCGTAGGCAGGTTGAAAATGGTCTCGATGAACTTGAGAATACTGCCGAAATCATGTTGCACATGCGAGATGTAAGCAGTCTTGGCATACGGAGAGACGACGATGAGCGGAACGCGAAATCCCAATTCGTAGGAATTCGTCGTACTGACCGGAGGAACCACGTGATCGTACCAGCCTCCCCAGTCATCCCATGTGATGATGATGGCGCTGTTCGCCCAATACTGGCTTTTGCCGACGGCGTTCACAACAGACGCCACCCAGGAAGGTCCCTCACCAGTGTTGGCCAAGGCGTGATCAGATTCGTCTCCGTCCGGGATTACCCAGCTCACTGCGGGCAGCGCCCCGTTGGTGACGTCGGAGAGAATCTGAGTTTGATTCAAGACAACATTATTCGCCCAGTCTGAACCGGTACAGGCGGTTGCGTTCGGCGGCGTTGTATTCGGACCGCACATGTGGCTGATAGCATTCGGCGCTGTCCAAATCGAGCCTGCGGACGGGGCGTAGTATTTCCAACTAATACTCTTCTGGTTCAGCAAATCCGTCAGTGTGGGATGATCGAAACATGGATACACAGTTTGGGTTTCGTTGGTCAACGGATTCATGTTTGTGGTGTCTATCACCTTTACCAACTGTGTAGAGGGAGCGGTGCAACCTGTATCGTCGCCGGTCCCGGTCGGATTCTCCGCTACCCAGAGATTGCTTGGCACGCTGAGCTGGGTTGACGCCATGGATGTTCCGGAAAGAAGGAATTGATGAGCTGGAAAGCTCGGTCCCTGATTGGTCTGGAACATCCGGTCGCCGAAGGTATAGGTCTCGGCCAAAGTGTAATAGGGCTGCACGTCAGAAGCCTGCACGTACTGATACTCGGGGTTGGGAGGCGCTGCGGGGGTGCAGGGAGACGGACAATCTACCCCGATGAGATCGGCTCCGTCCATCTTTCCGCTGTCGTACATTTTGATGAATGCAGCATGGGCATGGCTGAGATCGTAGTTCGTAAGCAGAGAGGTTGGGGTTAACGTAGTCGTGCCCGTTGGAGAATTCACATTCTTGCCGCTTTGCGCGATGTCGGCACCCGCCTTGATCAAAACTGGATCCTGGAAGAGATTGTCCGGAGTGCGGTTCTCCTGCACAATTACGACCACATGTTGAATCGTCGCTGCCGGGGTGATTACGCTAGGGGTGCTTCTGCTACCGCCTCCGCAGCCATTCAAATCCGCCAGCACGACCGCTGCGCAAACTACCAAACCCCAACCCAACACTATTTTGGAACGAAACACTTGGCTGGTCTCCCGAAAAAGAATTTACTCAAGGAAGCTTGTGCGGCCCGTAAAATTTCGGCGCGACTGTTGAACCCGCACGGACGGAGTAATGCACTTGTTCTAACCCACAGTTTTTCAATTCCACTCGCACCAAGAAAAATAAATAAAAGCGCGAGCCAACGCCCCATCGTGCTCCAGTATTTTTGGTTGCTAAAAGCTGTGCCTATGTTGCCAGCAGATGACACCCGAAGGACTTGCGACCGGTGGCGATCCGGAAGGAACTCCAAAAAAAGCGGCGGTCGTTGAGCTTGCCCCATGAAACTTCAAGGGTACACTCAACGACCGCCGCTGGAATACTGCCGGTTACGAACTATTGAATCACGCGAACACGGTAGCTCTGATCGTCTGAGATATAGAGAACATTCGACGGCCCAAGCGCCACACCGATGGGACCACCCAGGTTAGTCTTTGTGGCCAGACGTCCATTGTTGTTGTATCCGGGAAGTCCGGTTCCGGCATAGGTGCTGATGTTGCCGTTGGTACTAACGAGCCGCACCCGGAAATTGGAGTAGTCAGCGATGAAAATCCGGCCAATCGCATCCACTGCCACGCCAGATGGTGAGCACAGTTCCGCAGACGTAGCGGGGCCAGTGTCGCCGCTGAAGCCGCAAGTTCCCGTGCCCGCAACCGTAGAGATGAGCCCTGTGCTGATGGTCACCTTGCGAACCCGATTGTTGCCGGCGTCGCCGATGTAGATATTTCCCTCCGAGTCCAGGGCCACTCCATAAGGCTGGCTCAATTGAGCTGTGGTTGCGGAAATACCATCCGTGTTGTAACCGCAACCATTAAGAACTCCAGCCACGATTGTGCTTGATCCTCCCGGAGTAATCTCTCGCACCACACATGCGCCACTATCCGCCGAATAAACATTGCCGGCAGAATCGGTGGTTAGGGACGCAAGGTTCTTGATCGTTGGATCCTGATCAAACGTCGTAATGTTCTTGCTCGAATTGACCACGCGAATCACGTTGTTTCCATTGTCGGCGATGTAGACATTCCCGAAAAGATCCGCAGCCACGCCCAGTGGAGAATTTATCTTCGCTGCAGTCGCCAACCCACCATCACCGGAGTATCCAGTCACTCCTGTGCCAGCCAGGGTTGAGATGTTACCTCCACTTATCTCGCGGACGCGGTTTCCGTTACCTTCCGCGACGTAAAAGTTGCCGGAAGCATCAAAGGCGATGTTCTCAGGGCTGTTAAAGCAGGCATTCGTTGCCAGGCCACCGTCTCCGACGTAGCCGCCGACCGTAGTGCTGACCGTAGTTCCCGCCGCGTTGACCTTGCGAACACGATCATTGCCCGTATCCACGATCAAAAGATCACCCGTGGAATCGAGCCATAGGCCGGTGGGCGATACGAACATGGAACTGAGGGGCGGATTTCCGTCCCCGTCATAACCGGAGGTAGAACCGGCATACGTATTGATGATCTGAGATGTAAGATTCACTTCGCGGATTTGGGATTGCCCAGCCGTCGCGATGTAAAGGGTTCCGTTAGCGACCAGCACGCCCCGGGGGAATCCCACCGCAGCGCTGGTAGCCAAGCCACCGTTTCCGTTTTGGCCGGTGCCGCCGTTGCCGGCATACGTGTTAATGGTCACCGTGCCCGTACCGAGGCCTGAAACGATGCGCACTCGGCTGTTGAGGTCGTCGGCAATGTAGAGATTTCCAGCGGTATCAAATGCCAGGCCGTGTGGGGAGTCGAGACTCGCGCTGGTAGCGGCTTCGCCGTCGCCGGAAAATCCCGCGGTTCCGTTTCCGGCAATCGTGTGAATATTCCCTGAACTATCCACCATGCGAACCACGTTGTTCCCAGTGTCGGAGAAATACAAATTACCGCTTGCATCGAGCGCCAGCCCGTTGGGCTGATTGACTTGCGCTGACGTGGCAGGACCACCGTCTCCGGAGTATCCTGCAGAACCGTTGCCGGCGACCGTGTTCACAAGGTCTGCGGAGTTCACCATGCGAACTCGATTGTTGCCGGGATCGCTATACCAGAATTCGCCGGCAGCGTTCACCACCAATCCTCGAGGAAAACCCATCGCCGTCGTTGTGGCTTTGATGTTCTCGCCGTTGTAGCCGTATTGTCCAACGCCCGCAACAGTGGTGATCTTGCCCGTTCCCTTACCGATGCGGCGAATCCTGTCACCGAAGGAGTCGGCGATATAGATATTCCCGTTGCCGTCAACTCCGCCGAATTGCGGAAACTCGATGCAAGCCTGCGTGGCGAGGTTGTTGTCCCCGAGGAAACCCCCGGCCGCGGTACCCATAACGGGCACTCGTATGGTTAGAGTGGTATTTTGACTCGATGTCTTATAAGTTCCCGTAATCGTGACACTTTGCTGGCTCCCGCTGGGGAATGTATTAATCGTAAAGTTGGCGCTAAGCGCGGTCGCTGGCACGGTCACAGTTGCGGGCATTTTCACCAGAGCAGGCCGGTTGCTTGAAAGCTTTACCACAACTCCGCCGACCGGGGCCGCCGCAGCGAGGTTGACCGTGCCCGTTGTCGTGACGACGGCGGGAACACTGGCCGGGTTCAGAGTTACTGAAGAAACGGTCTGTGCGCTCGACAGGCTAATGAGCAGCATTGTAAGCAGCGGTGCACAAGCCAATCGCACACCGCGAGAAAAGCTAAATCTCGAAATTGTCACGCTGAATCCTCCATACGATTTCATCAAATATGTTCCGCCACAGGCAGGTCCAAATATGCAAGTCT
The DNA here is from genome assembly GCA_036844925.1 of Candidatus Sulfotelmatobacter sp. Taxonomy (GTDB): domain Bacteria; phylum Acidobacteriota; class Terriglobia; order Terriglobales; family Acidobacteriaceae; genus Sulfotelmatobacter. Next base: position 50,035 of record DAIUEW010000026.1, on the reverse strand, counting down.
TAGGCTCGATTTTTTTCCGTAGGTTTGGAGATACCAACAATATCAGGGGCTAACAGCAGGGGAGTCTTCCCGGCTTTTTGAAACGGCTTCCGGGCAATTTGGATTAGTCTGCGTTGAAGTCGTGCCGAAGTCAAGATGAAAGAATCTGCGTAGAGGCGAGAGGCCAGAGTCTTATGACCCTAGCGAGGAACGCAGGAAAGGTAGACGTAAGTCACGGGAAACAGACAGATAAGGAAGTTTCTTGGTGGATAACGCGACGGCTCAGCGGGTGTTGCCGTTTCGAGCAGTCTGGTACCCACCTTGCACCACGGCCTCGGGACGCTCCGCCTGACTCTTGCCGCACACCGCGATACCCAACAGGCTCTTCCGCTTGGCGTGTTCGCGCAAAACCGACGAATAGATTGGATGTGCACTCCGCGACCATTCGTCGAAAGCTGAGTTTCCTTCGATATCGTCAGCCACAACGATCGCGTCAGAGCTCAAATGCGGCGCAACCAGTTCGAACTCAAAGCGCATATTGCGGTAGGTATGCAGGCTGTCATGGACGAACATATCGACAGCACCGATGCTCTGGAGGATTCCAGACAGCAACTTCCGGCTGCTGCCGCGATTCAACTTCCAGTTGCGGCGGAGATCGGCAGGGATCAGCCGTCCGACGAAGGCGTCGGCGTTTTTTCCCAACGGAGGCAGATCAATGCTGTAAAGGGAACCGCGGCCGTTGACTTGCAGCGCCTTCAACATGAAGGATGAGGTGACGCCGTAACAGACACCAGTTTCAATGATCACACTCGGCCGCTTGATCCGCGTTAAGGCATAACACAAGCGCCCCAGACTGAAGTCGCCGTTGTGAAAGGACGCGAACGGAGCATCCTCCGGCATCGCCCCAATGCCCTCGCGGACCTGGTCCTCGATCTCGCGCAGGCTATCCTCCTGGAGATACTCCGCAAGGCATGCCCCCAAAGGTTCATCCAAGGCTTCGACAGCCGTCTCCCATTCGACGGTTTTGTATTGAGGCGTTTTTCGCAGGTATGGTTCGAGATGGACATCGACCATGGCACACACGCGATCATAGAACTCGCCCGGCCGCTGCGGAAGGATTGACATCAGCTTTAACATTTTCGAACTGTTTGTCGGCAAGTGTGTTCTCCCCAAGCACCATTATGTAGTGGAAATAGTACTTCTTTTGTTAAAAAAGGACTCCGAATAAATCATTAGGACACTTCTAGGGCAAAAGTCCGTAAACATCCAATTGCGATTGCGCGCCAACGTAGGCTTTGCCATTGACCACCGTTGGAACTGCGAACTTTACGGCCGGACCGGCAGCATCACGGGAGGGATCCATGTTGCTGTTGTAAAGTTCATTCGCCACGTTATTTGCATCGTAAACATGAAGAATGGCGGGCGTGCCCTTGGTGAAGCCATCGGTCTGTAACACCCAGAGCAGGCCGCTGGCGGAACCATTCGACGAAACACTCGGAGTGGCGCCCGGATAGAAGTTGTAAGTGGGGCTTTTCGAGAATGGGAAGGTCGAGAGCAAACCGTTGGACAACTCGAAAGCCTTCACCGCGTCTGCAACCCCAGCCGTATAGACATGACCATTCCAATAAGCAGGCAAGCCGCGAATGCCCACTTGAGGGGCGGGCTCATTCAGTACATCTTCGAGTTCCTGAACGATGCTATCCGAGCCAGGTCCGTAGCCTCCCATACTATCGCGATCAATCAGGTAGATCGTAGCGGTCTTGCCGCCTCCAACCAGCAAATGGGTAATCGGCCCAGGCTGGTCGGGTAGTACGAGAGCACCGCCTGATCCCAGGTCAAGATTCTCAGTGCTCATAATCCCCTGGTTGTACGGGGAGAAGTAGTCAGCCAGCGCCAGTGCCCCACTCGTTGTGCTTAGGCGCAAGAAACTATCACCGTAATCGATGCCACCCAGGTTTGCGTCGTACGTGCCGTTGCTGGTTGCCACGAAGATGTTGCCGTTACTGTCCGCCGCCGGTCCCGCTCCTCCCTGCCAGATTCCGCCCGCCGCCGCGTTCGGCGTGGCGTTAAAGACGGTCGCCATCTGCAGGTTTGCTTCGTTGTACCCGATGACCCAACCGTGGTACGGGAGTTGGTCGTTGTGAGAACCCCATGCGACGTAAATCACGCCATTTAACAGCAGCAGGGCAGGACGTTGATTCTCTAGGAGCGTATTGAAAGCGACGTTGCCGCCGGACTGGCCGCTTCCCTTGCCTGGAACTGACGCCGCAATCACGACCGGGCTGCCAGCCATGTCTGCCCCGGTTGTCATATTCAGAGCGTGCAGGCGCTGGAAGTACTGATAAGCGCCAGACACTAGTTCTTTCGTCGCCACAACCACGTAGAGAGCGTTGTTGGAGGGATCAATCACAGGTGTTCCCGTGATGCCGATCTCCGGAATGAGATCGCCGCCGGTAATATCGGTGGAGGGAACTGTCGTGACCGAGTTAGCGGGATCGATGAAAGTGGTGTGCCACAGCACGTTCGGGGCCGGACCGTCCGCATCGAGAGCATAGACACTATCGTGCTCGGTCGCCACGTAGACGACATTGTGCGTTCCTTGGCTGGGAATACTTAAACCCTGAACGTAAAGTGGTTGGGCATAGACATATCCGTCCAAGGCATAAGAAAACAGCTTTCTGAACTGGCTCGCGTTAACGTTAGAACTACTCAAAACCGTTTCGCTCAGGTTCTGGCCGGTCCGCGCATTGTCGTTGTGAGATGTAAGTACACCGGAACTGCTGGTGACAAACACGGGAACGGAGGCGCTCTGCGTCGGGTTGGCAATACTGGTGGCCGTAACCGAGTGTTTGCCAGCTGTGGCGGCGGGGGTGTAAAGCCCGCTGGTTGAGATGGTTCCAACCGTGCCGTTGCCACCCACGATTCCATCCACCGACCAATTCACATTCGTGCTCGGTACTCCGCTGATCGTCGCCTGATACTGCGCGGTCTGCGCGGCGGTAAGCGAGAGCTGTCTTGGGCTGATTGCAACCGTAGTGCTCGGCGACTGGCCAGTCCCGGAGAGCGAGATTACTTCCAGCTCCGGCGGGTCGGTGTAGGTCACAACCAGCTTCCCGGACCGGCTTCCGCTCCATGTCGGAGTAAAGGTCACGTTGATCTGGCAATTCCCTCCCAAACTGAGCAGGCCGTCGCAGTTATCGCTCTCCGTATAATCTCCGCTCACCGAGATACCGCTGATGGTCACTGCGGCGCTCCCAATGTTTGTCAGCGTAACCAACTGCGGTGTGCTGGCGCTACCCACGACCTGGCTCGCGAAAGCCAAGCTTTGCCCGGAAGAGGATACACTCCCACCGCTGGATCCCATACCCGACAAAAACAAAGGCGGCGCGATCACATTGCCGGTAACAATTATCGTTCCCATCCTCGCCCAGGTAGCCTCCGGAGTGAAGGTCACGTTGATGGTGCAGCTGCCATTTGGGGCGATGGGACTAATGCAATTATTGGTCTGCCCGTAATCACCGTTGGCCACTATGCTGCTAATGGTCAGATTCGCAGTGCCGGAATTAGTAAGCGTGACCGGTTGCGGCGAACTACTAAAGCCCACCGTCTGCACACCGAAACTCAGGTTGGGAACCGAGAAACTCACCACCGCAGCCACCCCGGTTCCGGTCAGCGCTACTTGCTGCGGACTGTTCGGAGCATTATCGGTGAGCTTGATCGTCGCCGATCTTGCTCCGGCTGCCTGCGGTGTAAATTTGGCGGAAACAGTGCAGCTGTGTCCCGGCTTTAAACCTCCGCTGCAGGTGTTCGAGAGCGGCGCCCAATCCGCGGCTTCGACGCCGTAGACCCCGATACCGCTGAATGTCAGAGTGGCGCTGCCGGTATTGGTCACAGTGACGGATTGGACCGCGCTGGTGGTCCCCAGCGCCTGATTTCCAAAGCTCAAAGTATTCGTCGAAAGACTCGCGGTCTGGCCCATCGCGGAAAACGAGATAGCAAGAGCGAATAAAGTCTGGCACGCCACCGCGAAGGCGGTGTGAGGGAGAAAACTGGCTCGCATCTCGAGAGTCCCCCTTTCGGAAGGGCCGTATGCAAATGGGGTTGACCGAGGTTTTAATTTAAGCCAATTGGGGGGAGGGCTAATGCGTCTCATTCTCTTCTATTCCACGCTGGGAGGTCAACAGAAAAAACCCTTTTTGCCATGGACAACCCGGATGGCACCAGAGGCAATACCACCGGGGGAACCTCGGGCGGTGGCTGACGGTAAGAAAATGCCAGCCGCTTAACTACGTTATTCACCTTAGTCGGGCAAATCGAGAGACTCCGCAGAGAGATCGTGGCTCCTCGATCCGCAGCTTCTCAACCGAGAGCTGGAAAGCCGCGCTGCGCGCCCATTCGCACACGGACGGGTGTCCTTCTGCACGTCTTCGGAATGTACTACCGGCACCTTCCTAGCCTACAGTCTTCACTCTAGACTCTCCCAAGACTTGAAAGCGAGGTCTATTAAAAATTCCGAGGTGTTGCATACATGCCCTCCCCCAAGGCAGTATCATTCCTATCCATTCTTGCTCTCGCCGCTCTTATCTGGGTACCCCTCAATCAAGCCATAGCGCAAGACGAATCAATCGCAACCGCTGACTCGCAAATTCAAGCTGGAACCTACGTAGTTCCCGATAACTTTTTCGGGATGCACATCAACAATTACGGCATTCCCTGGCCGAGCCAGCCTTTCGCGACGCAAAGGCTGTTGGCCAGCAACGTGGGGTGGGCGAATCTAGAACCCTCGCCTGGCGTCTATGACTGGACGTGGCTGGACAAGTGGATTGCGCAAGCGCAGGCGCACAATATCACACTCATTTATACATTCAATGATGTTCCGCAATTTTATTCTTCCAGGCCAAGTGATTCCTCCTGCTCGTATGGCAATCTTGGTTTGGGCGCTTGCGATCCTCCGGACGACCTCAATGCAGACGGTTCTGGAACCAACGCCCATTTCAAGAGCTTTGTAAATGCGCTGGTCAGCCACGTCGGCAACAAGATCCAATACTGGGAAGTCTGGAATGAACCCAATCAACCGGTCCAGTGGAATCCCACCGACCCGGTGAATCATCCCTACAACCAGCTCATGCGCATAGAATCGGATCTGCGGACCATCGTCAAGGCTGCAAATTCATCGGCGCTCATCCTAACGCCGCCACCGGTGGGGGCTCCGAATGGTGCACCGAACTGGATGAAGGGCTACCTTGCTGCCGGAGGCGGGACCAACGCCGATGTCATCGGCTTCCATAGTTATGTCTGTCACCGGGTGTGGGGCCAATACCCGATCGCTGAAGACGTCGCCCCGCTCATCACGTCCATCAAGACCGTCATGACTGATTACGGCCAACAGAGCAAGCCTCTCTGGATTACAGAGAGCGGATGGTGCAAAACTACGTACGACGATTTCACGAACGAAAACCTGCAGACTGCGTTCACCGCCCGCTTCATATTGCTTGAGGCGTCTGGCGGTGCAGCCAAGGCCTACTGGTTTCAATGGGACGGCGGAAACGGAGCCGGGACTCTTTGGCAGCCGCCGAATACACTCCGGACTCCCGGTACGGCTTATGGACAAGTCTACGACTGGATTGCAGGAGCTACGCTGACCTCTCCCTGCGCAGCCAAAGGAACCGTGTGGACCTGCACCTATTCACGCTCCGGAGGCTACCAGGCCATGGCTGTTTGGAATACGGCAGGCAACTCCAGTTTTACTTTCCCCAGCCAATACAAACAGTACAGAACTCTGACGGGAACCGTTACGAAAACAAGTGGTGCTTCAGTCACGATCGGGACCTGGCCGATCCTGCTGGAAAACTAGCGCTGCAAATTTAGCTGACGCTCGTTGTGTAATGGGCCGGACTCAAAACTCCGGCCCATTTTTCTTGCCTCATTGCACGACTTGAGTGAGAACAGGAGAAATGCTCTCAGCGAAGTTCAAGCTGCCCACGAACACGGCGGTGATGGAGTGACTTCCAGCCCCCAGCAAGGGAGTAGTGTAGCTTGCAACTCCGCTCGCATTCAACGCCACCACGCCAAGCACCGTCTTGCCGTCTTTGAACTGGACGTTACCACTCGGAATCAGTCCTGTACTGGAGGTTACGTTCGCCGTGAAGGTTACTGGCTCACCGAAGGAGGATGGGTTGAGAGAGGAGGCAACGGTGGTTGACGTAGAAGCGGCCGCAACCGTAATCGTAAACGGGGCTGACGCTCCAGAAGTGTAGTAGACATCGCCACCGTAGGATGCGGTAATGCTGTCTGATCCGGTGGGAAGCTTCTTTGCACCTACGTTCAATGTCGCATTCCCGGACGCGTTCAGGGTCGCAGAACCAAGTGCCACTTTTCCAAACACGAAATTCATCGTGCCTGTCGGTGCCGGATCGCCAGATGAAGTAGCGACATTGGCCACCACAGCGATCATCTGTCCGTACATGGCCGGATTCGGAGTCGCCGAGGTAATGGTGACGGTGCTCGCTACCTCGACATACTGCGTGAGTCCTGCAGCGCTGGTTTCATAGGTCGCATTGCCTTCAAAGCGTGCTGTGATGTTATGTTTTCCCGAACTTAAGGTTGACGTCTCGAAGGTGGCTACTCCGGCGGAGTTAAGGTTCTGAGAGCCGAGTAGAGTAGCCCCGTCGTGGAACGTAACCTTGCCAAAGGGAGTGCCGGCGCTCGAAGTCACGGTAGCAGTGAAGGTCACGGCCTGGCTCGTAACGGAGGGATTGAGGGAAGATGCTAGCACCGTCAGCGTCGTGCCGAACGCGGTCCCCGACAGGTTGATCGCCTGCGGGCTGGTCGCAGCGTTGTCAGTGATTGTCACAGTACCAGTCTGCGATCCCACCTGTGTAGGAGCGAAGGCAACCTTGATTGTGCACGAGGCCGCTCCAGCCAGGGAAGCAGGACAGTTATTGGTCTGAGAAAAGCCGCTGCTGGCGACGATGCTCGCAATGCTGAGCGCTGTGCTTTGATTGTTCGTGACGGTCACGGCCTGGACGGCGCTGGTTGTGTCCACTGCCTGAGTCGGGAAGCTGAGGCTACCGGGTGTCAACGTGACCAGTGGAACCACGCCCGTGCCCAATAGTTGCATGGTCTCTGGGCTGTCCCCGGCATTGTCGGTAAGAGTAATCAATCCGGTCTTCGAACCCGCGACGGTGGGTGTAAAGGATACTTGGACCTTACAGGCCGCCTTCGCGGCGAGGGAGGATCCGCAGTTATTGGTTTGCGAGAATTCGGCGGTTGCCGTGATGCTCGTAATTTCCAATGTTGCATTTCCTGTGTTGGTGACAGTGAGAGTCTTCGCAGCGCTACTGGTGTTGAGTGTCTGATCTCCAAAGAAGAGTTTGTCGGGCGTTACGCTGACGATTGGTCCCGCCGGACAAGTCCGCGTCTGGAGCACGAGCGGTGACAATGGCTTCTGGGAGAAATCGAAACTGTCGAGGGTATCGTTCGCTGCAACATCCCGGCCGTTCAGTGATGGCAGATTGAAGCGTTCTTCGATCGTCTTCAAGATAGAAGACAGCTCATACTGGGTATGCGAGATGTAAGCCGGCTTGGCATACGGTGAGATGATCAGCAAAGGGATTCGCGGACCGAAGCCGTAAAAATCGATAACCGGAGGCGGGACCGGATCATAGAAGCCGCCAAAGTCATCCCAGGTAAGAAAGACTGCCGTGCTGTCCCATTCAGGGCCCTGCATGAGCGCATTTAATTGTCCCACGGTGAAATTTTCCCCAGCGCAGGAACTGGCAGGAGGATGATCACTCTGATCTCCGGGCTGGACTACCCAACTCACTGCCGGCAGGTTCCCGGCAGCCGCATCCGTCGCGAACTGGGTATAGGGAAGAACATGCTCGGTCCACAAGCTGCTGTTCCTGATCTGCGAATAGGAATCAAGCGTAGACCAAATGTAACCCGACTCTCCCTGCGACGGAGCGTAATAGGCCCAGCTAACCCCGGCTGACTCCATCAAGTCAGCTAGTGTTGTCGAAGAGAAGCACGGCAGTTCGTCTGTAACGTCGCCGTCGGTGTTCATTACCTGAACGTAGGTACCAGCCGGAGCGTCGCATCCCCAGGATCCCGCCTCTTCTTCATTATTGGAAGGGTTGGAAATCACGCCATCCTCGTCTTCTGCCGTCACTGTGTAGAGATGGTTGGGAAAACTTGGGCCTTTCAGCGACGAGAACATGTGATCAGCCAGGACGAAGGTCTTGGCATACGACCAATAATTGGGGATGTCCGTTTCCTGCAATTGCGAACACGTCAGGTAGTCGCCGTTGACATTGCCCAGTTTCACAAGGTCAAATTTGTCCATCTTGCCGCCGTCAATCGCCGTGACGGCATCGCTCCAGTCGTGACCCATATCGCGAACGCGATCCGGCGTATGTCCCAAAGTGATCGTCTTGCCGTTTGAGACCTTGCACGAGGTCGCCCCAACCGCCCCCGGAAAGAGTCCGAAATAGTTGTTGAAGGATCGGTTCTCTTTGATGATGAACACGATGTGCTGAATGTTGCTGAAACCGCTCGGCAATGTCGCGGATGGCGAACCACCGGATTGCGCGCACAGCGGCAGGGTCAACACGAAGACGAGACAAAGTATTCTGAAGAGGCGCATATTTTGGGTTTCCTTGGGAGGAGTCGCAGTCGGGGAATCAGCCCTGGGGAAGGGAGTTTGGTAATACTAAGCTTTTTCGTATCGAATTCGCAACAAGGTTTTTAGCGAGTTCGCAGGGACCTAATGAAAGGAAAAAACGCGAGAAGCCGAACTCGGCTTAATTCGGATTCCCGTTTTCGAGCAGAATGGGCTTGCCGCCCACTGGGACAGTATTGTTTACAATTGGCGTAACCGCGCCTGCAAGATCTCTGTACTGTACATACTGCGGATCGACGCTCACATTCAGCGTGGTGCAGGTGCCATTCGCGCAATTTTGAGAGGTGTCCCAGATAGCCTCTGCCTGGTAGCCTCCAGAACGGCTGAACCCGCACGCCCACTGGGTCCCCGATGGAGCGCACCGGCTGGTTACGGCATCGACCGACCAGTTATAGATTTGCTGGTAGGCCACTCCCGCTGGCGTGATCTTTCCTGAGCTGGGATCATAAAAGCCACCGGTATTGGTGTAGTCCCAGCCAAACCAATAAAACTTGTCAAAACCAGGAGACGCCGCCGTGCCCGCCAACTGGATGAGATAGAACCGTGCCGTGAATTCCACCTGTAGATCCGAATCGGTCATATCAGACGTCACACCCCAACTGCCTTCCGTGTCGAAAAGTGGCTTACCCTGCTGCCCGCCAGCTGCCATGACGGCCCGAGTGTTATCCAACACTGCTGCTACGTTCTCTGGCACGGGACAGGCCCTGGGACAAACCGTAGTGGGGCTCGACACATAGCCATGCACGGCGACGATGTCGGCATACTGGCCTCCTCCAGCTTGAAAATAGCCCAGCAGCCAGTTTTTCGCGGCGAAATCGGCATTGACCACGGAGGGGCTTGTGATCAGCGAGTTGGGATCGGCAGCTTTCAGTATGGCCTGTGCATCCTGAGCCAAACGGAGCATCTGGGCCTGGGTTCCGTTCCACTCATTCGAAATGTTCCACTCGTTCCAAAGTTCCCAATACTTAATCGTTCCCGGGCCCACGTGATTGATGAGGGCAGTCACGAAATCTTTCCAGTGCTGGTCGGTACCCGTTCCGTCCGCGTTCAGATCATCCGGGGCGTCGCATACTCCAGGACCATTTACCGGTACAAAGGAACAACCGGTATCGGGATTCGAAGAATTCACGCCTCGGGCAGAAGCCCATGAGGGCGTGCCGAACATCGTGTACAAGATGTCCTGTCCGCCCGCCTGAGCTTTGGCTATCCATGGATCTAAGTGGGACCAATCGTATTTTCCGTCCGCTGTATTGATGTCCGCCCACAAAATATTTCCGCTGTTCAGGCTTCGGTAACTGGCAAACGGAACCGTCGGCCATGGAATGGACAGTTCATTAATGTGCAAGCCGAAAAAGCTGGCAGGCAGGCCTGGATTCACTGACCCTTGGCCCGACACGGTGATTGTTGCCTGGGCTGTCTTCGCGGTGTCGGCTGCAGAAGTGGCGGTTACCGTATCAACCACCTGGGTCGTAGTATTCGGTGCAACGTACAATCCGGTCGCGTTGATGGTGCCGAGCCTCGCGCTCCAGTTTACAGCCGGGTTGCTGGTGCCATTTACACCATCCCAAAATTGCAGCGTTCCGCCCGAGGAGACGGTGGTAGACGATGGCGAGACCATTACACTTACGCCGCCTCCTGGACCGGTTGGAGTGACCATTACGCTGGCACTCGCGGATGCCGTTTGATCCGCTTCGCTAGTTGCCGTTACCGCGACTTGAGTATCAGAAGTAATTCCCGCCGGCGCCGTGTAAAGTCCGGAAGCATTGATAGCCCCAACGGCAGAAGCGCCATTCACTCCAGCCAGCGCCCAGTGCACCGCAGTATTCGAAGTCCCCCTCACCGATGCTGTGAACTGTGTCGTTTTTCCCGTCGCAATTGAGATAGTTGCCGGACTCACCGAAACGGCCACCTGAGCCCCGTTCGTAGTCGATCCCGTATTGGATCCTGCAGGGTTACTTCCGAGGTTGCACCCCATGCTGAATGTCAACAGGCTCAACCAGGAAAAGATACCCGCACTGGCTATCCATGGTCTGCGTGACCGTGGTCTGCGTGACCGTCGCGGTACCATTGGCCCCCTCGCTGCGCAAGACCGGCACGCTTCTGCAGTCCGGTTCTCGACATCAGTCTAGGGGGCACTACGGGAACCTTAAAGATAACCTAAGGACGTGTACGGATTCACGATCACCTTTGGATTCTGTTGTTTACATGGATTTTCTTGCCGGATTTATTCCGCGGTCTCGTAATCGTGAATGGGTGGAACAGGTGCGAAGAGAACCCGAACCAACCTTGGCTCGGGCTCTCTGTCTCAGTTCGGGTTTTCGTTTTCAAGCAGGATGGGTCTGCCGCCGACCGGTACTGTGTTGTTTATGATCGGGGTAACCTGACCTGTGAGATCCCGGTACCGTACGTACTTAGGATCGACGCTTACGTTCAGCGCGGTACATGTGGCCTTCACGCAATTCTGAGAGGTATCCCAGATAGCCTCGGCCTCGTACCCTCCGGAACGAGTAAAACCGCATGACCAGCGGGTTCCCGATGGGGCGCACCGACTCATCACGGCATCTTTCGACCAGTTATAGATTTGCTGGTATGCAACTCCCGCCGGAGTCATTTTTCGAGTGTAGGGGTCATAGAACTCGCCGGTATTGCTGTAGTCCCAGCCAAACCAATAGAACTTATCAAAACCCCGCGACGCGGTTGTCCCGCCTAATTGAATGAGATAAAACCGGGCGGTGAATTCTGCCTGTTGTTCCCGATCGTTCATCCGGGAAGAAACGCCCCAACTCCCTTCCGTGTCAAACAAGGGCTTGTCTTGCTGTCCGGTCGCGGCCATGACGGCCCGGATGCCATCCAAAATGGCTGCTACGTTCTCCGGCACGGGGCAGGATTCAGGACAGACGGTATGGGGATTCGACACATAGCCATGCACGGCAATAATGTCGGCATATTCGCCACCTCCAGCCTGAAAATAGGGCAGCAACCAATTCTTCGCGGCCAGTTGTGTATTGACCACTGGCGGACTGGTGATCAATGCATTGGGGTCAGCAGCTTTAAGAATTGTGTGCGCGTCCTGAGCCATGCGCAGCATCTGAGCTGGGGTTCCATTCCACTGGTTCGCAATATTCCATTCGTTCCAAATCTCCCAATACTTCACGGTTCCCGGCCCCACGTGATTGATCATGGCGGACACATAATCTTTCCAATGCTGGTTGGTACCGGTTCCGTCAGGATTAAGATCATCTGGCGCGTCGCAGACTCCGGGACCGTTCCTGGACGCCAAGGCGCAGTCGTGGTTTGGATTCAGCGCCTTCGCGCCCCGGGAAGAAGCCCAAGAAGGGGTCGCGAAAAGTGTGAACATAATGTCCTGCCCACCGGCGCGGGCTTTCGCGATCCACGGGTCCAGGTGCTTCCAATCGTACTTTCCGTCCTGTGGGTTGATATCAGCCCACATAATGTCTCCGCTGTCCAGGCTTCTGTAGCTGGCGAATGGCACCGTCGGCCAGGGGATGTTCAGTTCGTTGATGTGCAGGCCAAAAAAACTGGCTGGAATTGCCTGCGTCACCGATCCTTGAGCCGATACCGTTATCGTCGCTGTTGCAGTCTTGTTGGCATCAGCCACGGCAGCGACGGTAATCTCGTCGACCACCTGGGCTGTGCTCTGCGGTGCGATGTAGAAACCCTGCGCGCTGATCGTGCCGAGCGCGGCTTTCCATCTCACATTCTTGTTGTCAGTGCCACTCACGGTGGCCGAAAACTGATGTGTCGCTCCCGACGATATGGTGACAGAAGCAGGCGAGATGGAAACACTCACACCCGCTGGCGGGGGAACGATGGTCGGAGTGACACCCTCGACAGCCGCGCCGGATTCAATAGCATCCGCGTTGGGGCCGCCGCTGATGCCCGCCAGCGCCCAGGTTGGAGCGTTCGACCAGAAAAAGATACATACAAAGACTAACCACCATTTCTCGGACCATCGGGGGAGCATCGGCCACCTCACTGTGCAAGGCCGGACCAAATTTGCCGTCCGGCTCTGACTTCAGTGTAGGCAGTACCTTAGTGCGGTAAAGGTAACCGAAGGTCGTGTCTCCTCGTTTCAAAACTACATTTGGCTTCTTTAATTTGCGCGGATTTATTTGCCCGTTTGTTCAGGGCTCTCGTAGTCGTAGAAAGGCTTACGAAAAAGATACAAGAGCTTATGCAGTAGATCCGAAAGCGGAGAGTAGTAGGCGAGATAAGCCAGGGAAAACGAGTGAAAGGCGAATAGCCCGGGGTAGTCCGTCCATAGCCGTTTTAGATAGAACTTGTTTTTTACAAATTCCTTGTAGTCCCGGCTGAAACAAAAATCTCCGCTCCACCGGCGCGGCTCCGCTTTCTCGATATAACGCAGATAGTAGATGTCCCGGGGATTGATCTGCATCAGTTGACAGCAGGCGAAGTCCGCAGCATAGAGATCGTCCGCCACCATCAGCCAGTTCAGTTCCACGGCGTCGCCTTGCATTGGACCGCTTCGATTCAGGCCGTACTTGCCATCGATCACCGACAGCGTGTTGTGGTGCCGTTTGTTAATCTCATACAAAACCTTCTCGAGGACAGGGTGCAGCTTCAGTCTGATGGAGGGCTCCGGAATGCAGCCCCATTGGTTCTTGATCGACATGCTGACCCCGGTGTTCATGTGAATCTTGGGAACCGGAACCGTGATGAACAGATCGGTTTCGTCCAGCAGCAAAACCGGGAAAGGAACCTTGTAGTCCCGTCCTTTGTAGTCAAATTCCAGATCGCGGCGAGGCAGATGGCTGAGATTGACAATCCGGATCCCGTATTTTTTCTCCAGCGCGCGAATGCCGGTTTTTTCGAGCACAGCGTTGATGTCGAAGCGATTGTAGCCACCGGAATCGGCTTCGCCGACGATGATGTTGCTGGTGTAATCCTTCAACACCCGAACGATCGCTTCGACGCAGGCGGGATTGGTCATTACGCCTTTGCGAAATACGGGGAAGGTGAGATTCGGCTTGATGAAGACCGTCCCGTTGGGCTTGAGCTTCGACTTCAGATCAATCCATTCAAAACCTTCGCGAAGGACTGCATCGTAATCATCGCCCAAATGTTGGAGGAAGATGCGGGGAGAAGATGAAGAGGTCATCGAGCCGACAAGACCTGTGCGAAGATTTGCATAAGGTTATCATAGCTTTTTTGGGGACCGTATTCTGTCTCCGCAAGTTGTCTTCCGCATCGCCCCATGGCTTCGCCTGCAGAAGGATTGGCGCGAAGCTTCCTGACCTTGTCGGCTAAATCTGCGGCGTTGCCTGCCTCGAACAACAAACCGCTCTTCCCTTCCTCGACCACATAAGGAAGCCCACCGATCCTGGAGGCGATGACCGGCTTGGCGCCGGCAAAATACTCCAGCACTACGATGGGAAAATTCTCATACCACTCCGAGGACACTACTGCGAATTGGCAATTGCGAATTAGCTTCCACTTCTCTTCCCCGCTCTTGAAGCCGACGAGGTCGATGTTACGAAGGTTCTTCTCGCGGACGTACTTGCGCAGCTCTTCCTCGAGTGGCCCTGTTCCCACAATTTTGAGCGCGACCTCGGGAAGTTGTTCAAAAGCGCGAATCAGAGTCCACAACCCTTTCTCATTGGACAAGCGGCCCAGGAAAAGCGCATAGCCCGCACCGTTGGAGGTCGATTGCGGATCCGTCGGGCGAGTATTCACTGTCGGACCATCAAGAGGCGGTGCATCAATGAAATTGGGCCGGATGAAAATCTTCTTTTCCGGTATCCCTGCTTCCATGATTTTTTTCTTGAAGAATCCGGTCAGGCAAATGTAGGCATCGACCTTATCCAGCATCCCCGCCCAGCGATTGAGACCTAATGCAGTCGAGTACAACGTGCTCAACGCGTAGCTGTCGCGGTAGCAGCGCTTCACAATGCCGTGCAAGTGGTTACCCAACTTGCACCGTTCGCATATTTTCCCGTCTATGTAGAACCAGCCGTTGGAGCAAAAGGGTCGGAAGTCGTGCAGCACTTGAACCAGCGGAACCCGCATCTTCTGCAAAGCGGAGTACAAGGAGGGAGAGATCAGGGGGTAGATATTGTGGACGAAAGCGACATCGGGCTTGAACTGGCTAACCGCTTTCTCGATGTCGCTTACGGTACGGGAAGAGTAGATCGTTTCGCGAAAGAAATTGAGCTTCTGTAAAGGGCTGTAGTTTTTAATCTCGTCGTTGTGGCGGCTCCAGAATAAAACGTCTTCGCCGCGCTCTTCCAAAAGACGCCGTTCCGCGATCGCAACGGAGTCTTCGCCGCCAAATTGCCGATAGAAGTTGTGGATAAAAAGAATTCTCATTCGTCTTCAGGATCTGTTCTTACACGGACCTGACTTTCGATCGCGCTGATTGAGAACGCCGGTTCGCAACGACTGAATTTTAATCCACAAGCTAAACCAGACGAGCTTCGCAGCGTGTGAGAGCATCAATCAGTCAGCGCGCCTTTTCTTTCTGTGGCACGCTCCGGAGCCGAGTGCACCGAGCTGTAGCTGCGATTGGCCGCGATCAGGTGGAGGGCCGAAGACTTGGAGAGCAGGAAATTGTCGATGACCAGCGCATCGAGACCCGACGAGAAGTAGCTGCGCACCGCATCGCGCGGCGCAACGACGAGCGGTTCTCCAAAAAGATTGAACGAGGTATTCATGAGGATAGGCGCGGGCGCTTGTGCTGAAAAATGCTTCAACAGCCGCCAAAACAGAGGATTTTGCTGTTTCCGCACTACATGCAGACGTACCCGGCCGTTGGCGAGAATGAACCTCTCGGGTAAAACGTTCGCGTTTTCGCGGACCCAGGCAACCGAGTTCATCGTCCCGCAGAGCGGTGAACACTCGAAATAGCGGGCGCAGTCTTCCTCCGGAACTGCCAGGGCGAACGGCCGGAACCATTCCCGATGCTTAATGTAGTCGTTGACGTTCTCCATCACGTAAGGCGCCCAAGGGGACGCCACGATGCTCCGGTTGCCCAAGGCGCGGGAACCAAACTCAGCAGCCCCCTGGAACCAGCCCACAATTTTTCCAGCCAGAAGCAGATCGACGGTTGCCTCAATCTTCTTGTCTTCCGTGATCTTCAATGCGTACCTTGCTTTGCAATTGTCCAGGATGTCTTTGACTGCAGAGCGCGTATACGCGGGCCCCCAATACGCGCCCGGTGCGGTTTTAGTTCGAGGCTGCTTCATTTCCTGATGCGCTACATATTTGGCAGCACCCACCGAGCAGCCTGCATTGCCCGGCGCGGGAGGCACAAACACCTGACCCAGCCCAAATCTTTTCTCAAGGTTGCCGACCAGTAAAGTATTGTTGAAAAGGCCACCCGCAAAGCACACCGAGTCCAGCCCTTCACGTTTCAATAAAGACTCGGTCAAGTCTCCCACAACCTGCACGCAGGCATCTTGTAGGCTCGCTGCCAACGCCCGGCGCACTTGGTCTGTGAGTTCGCTTCGGCAATCCTGCAGCCCAACCCGTTGAAAGAACTTATCCGAGAACACCGAATATTGTTCACCGCGAGTGAAATAGCTCAAGTTCAGGCGCGGCAACTCACTGCCGGGCTTGCGCAAAATGTCGAGGAATACATTCTTGAAAGTTGGTTCGCCCTCCATGCTCAGCCACTGGGTTTTGTGCTCCTCGCGGCGAGGCACGAAACCCAAAAGAGCCGTCGTCTGCAAATAGACCCAGGCGGGAGAATGCGGATAGGCAAGCGCCTGTAAGACGCGGAGTTGATTGCCTTCGCCTACCGCCAGAAGACCGGAGCATCCATCACCGCCCTCATCCATAACCACAACCAAGGCGCGGTCAAATGGAGACTGAAAAAAGGCGCTGGCTGCGTGGCACAAATGATGGTCCACACTTATGGTTCTTCGCGGCTTCCCTCGGTGCACCGGGGAAAGCTCCTGAAAGGAACCTCGGTTCACGCCATTAAATCCAGCGCGGGAACCGGACAATTGTTTCGTGATTCCAACCCGACGAAGTGCTCTGCGCAGCCCGCCGTCCGCGGGACGATTTGCAATCGCAAGGCAATCCAGTTCCGCAGCTCGAATCCCACCTTCCTGCAGACAGAATGCAATTGCCGCATCGGGCATTCCGTGCGTCCGCATGCGGGCCAGTTTGTCGTTCTCGATGGCCGCAACCACAACTCCGTCGCGCAGCAGCGCCGCCGACGAGTCGTATTGCAGGGGTGAGACTCCGAGAATATTGCTTGCGTGAGCTCTCACGTTCGAGACTCCTGTCTGATCTCGCCAACCTCAACCACTTCCGAAAATGGAGCGACGGCGGTGGGATCATCCACTGGAATGCGGGAGTTGGATTGACCTCGACCCTCAGGGAGCGCAGAGAACTCCGCGCTGTCGCTCAAATCTGGCTGCCATCGACTTTTGACCCGGCGATAGGCTGCCAGCAAAAACACAGGTGCGAAACAATAAACCAGCGCTACGCACCGGTCCCAGGCTCGAAAAACGGCGAACGCCAGGGAATCGCGCGTTCGCTCAAGAAATGTTGCCTCCGCCGAGCCTTCGGGCACAAGTGGATAAACCGGCCAGCTTCCTCCGAATCGCTTCTTCCAGTAAACCACGTAGCGATCAATCTTCTTTTTCAACCGCGGGGCAAGCACTTCGCTGCGTGATGAGCCTGAGACAATCCGCTCGCCCTTGACCATGGCGTGGTGCCCTGCGGAAAAAATGGCCGAGCGGTCCGCTCCCTCGAGCGTCCCCATCCGCGGATCATATGGAATCTTCAGAAACTTGCAGACCCCCGCCATAGTCGAAGCCGGATCGCGAACCAGTTCTTCATAATGTAACTGATGGACGCGGCACTCGCGCGCGAGGAGCAGGTCGCATCCCTTTTTCATTTCCAGATCGCCCAGTAGGGCGCGCACCGACATGCCAGTTTTGCCGAACCAGGACGAACCCTGGCTGGCACGGACGATGCTGCGAAGAGTATCTGCGGGGTCGCGCCAGATGATGATGAATCGCGCCCTCGGAAATAAGCGCGAGAGCTGGTCGAGCCGGTCGTAATAGCTGGGGGATTTGCAGCCCCAAATTGCCGTGCCGGCATACTCACGGCCCACACTCTCCATCGCTGCCGCAAGATTCGCCGGATGATCGGGAATACGGCCAGTATCGAGGTGATGCCGCGACAATCCTGTATTCCAGAAGTCCCAGCGTTGCTTCCAATCTGCCTTGCTCCGGCCACCCCAGAACATCGGGCCGAGCAAAAGCAAATCGCCTTCATACATCAGTGAAAGTTCGGGATTCTGATTCAGCAAGGCATACAGCAAGGAAGTCCCGGATCGCCAAATGCCAACCACAAAGACGGGTTGAGTCGGTGAGTCTTTTTTCATTTCCATCATTTTGCATCTGCAGAATATCTTTTTCTTTTTCGTTCTTAGGCCGTCCGGCAGAGCGGTAACAATCGGGAGCCCGGACTCAGCCTGCCAAGACACTCGTAGAGCGGAGTCCGGCCTCCGAAACAACGATGTGTTTCAATCCGCCATTGCAAGAACGGTCTGAGACTCCTTTGGCTGCACCTGACTGGCGATCCAATGGTAAGTGGGTTGCAGACCTTTTTCCAAACGGATGGAGGGCTCCCAGCCGAGCACGCGGTGCAACAGCGTGTTGTCGCTGTTTCTGCCGCGAACACCCTGCGGTCCGCTCAGGTTGTGACGTTTCGAGATTCGCTTGCCGGCGATTTTAGAAACCATGTCCACCAGCTGGTTAATGGTGACCAGTTCATCGGTTCCAAGGTTCAGCGGCTCGCGATAGTCCGAAGCCATAATGCGGGTCAGCCCTTCGACGCAATCGTCGACAAACATGAACGATCGCGTCTGTTCGCCATCTCCCCAGACTTCGATCTCGGCGTGGTCGCCAGCCAATGCAACCTTGCGCGAAATCGCCGCCGGAGCCTTTTCCTTGCCGCCCTGGTAGGTTCCGAGCGGACCATAGACATTGTGAAAGCGGACGATGCGGGTCTCAAAACCGAAATCTTTGTAGTAGTAGCGGCAAAGCTCCTCGGCAAACAATTTTTCCCAGCCATATCCCGGCTCCGGGTCGGCGGGATACGCATCTTCTTCGCGCAACGCGGTGACGTTGGGATCCTTCTGTTTGGCTTGGTTGTAGACGCAGGCGGAAGAGGAGAATAGGAATCGCTGGACCCCGTTCTGGCGTGCGGCTTCGAGCATGTGCGCGTTGATGAGGATATTGTTGCGGCTTATATCGGCGTGATTCGCGGTGATGTAGCCGATGCCGCCCATGTCGGCTGCGAGGTTATACACTTCGTCGATGCCTCCCCGCGTGGCCAGAAGACAATTGTCGGCCTTGCGCAGATCGAGGACCTCAAATTCGTCCGCGGCGCTCGCCTCGTATTCAGGATTCTTGATATCCACCCCGCGCACCCAATTGCCGTCAGCCTTCAGCCTTTTCACCAGATGATGCCCGATAAATCCGCCTGCACCCGTAACCAGGATCCGTTTCGTGTTTTTCATTTTTGCCATGTCCTCTCCGTCTGTGATGGAAATTCGCTCTCCAAATTATTCAATTTCAAGTCATTTCAGAATCTGGGGAAGTTTTTGCACTTCTCTTTCGAACGTCAACAAAACTTGCGCAACCCGAGCAGCTCCAAGCCTACGCACCACGCAAACTTCGAACCTTGCACCAGGTATCTTTTCCAAAGCCTGCGCGGCTCAGCCAGCAGCCGGAAGAGCCATTCGAGACCGTTCTCCCGCATCCAGCGGGGCGCCTGCTTCAGGCGGCCAGTATTGAGATCGAAGGCCGCACCGACGCCCAACAGCACCGGCACGTCGAGTCTGTCTTTGTATTCATCCATCCAACGTTCTTGCTTCGGAGTGCTCAAGCCCACCCACAAGACGTCCGGTTTGGCTGTCTGAATTGTTGCCACCACGTCGGCTTGTTCTTTTTCTGTCAGGGCGCGAAATGGCGGACAATAGGTCCCCGCGATCCGGATGCCGTGCCGTTCCTGTTCTGTCCTGGCTAAGCCGTCAGCCACGCCCGGAGCTCCGCCGTAGAAAAAATGACGGTACTTCGCTCCGGTCTTCGCGCAAAAGGTTTCCATCAGTTCCGGGCCGTACACCCGGCGTTTCAATCTGTAGCCGTGCCAGCGCCCGAGCCAGACCAGCGGCATTCCGTCGGGGACCACCAGATCCGCTTTTTCCAGAATCACTTTGAAGCACGCATCTTCTTTTGATTCCGTCACTCCGTGCATGCCAGTGACTGCAACATAGTGAGAGCGGTCGCGCTGGGCGATCCACTCCTCCATGAGCGCGATGACTTCGGGAATCTGAATCGCATTGACACGAACTCCCAGCACTCGAAAACTGCAAACTGTCGCGGTTTGTGAAGGAGTCAAAACGTTGGATGACATTTTCTTTTCTAGTTCTCCGCTTTAGCTTTCGTCGTACCGGGGAGGTCGAAGGTGTTTCGCCTCTGCTCCCGCGGAACTACCGATGCGCGGTTGCCAGAACTCCAAAGTCAGCCTCGACCGGCTCAATTGCGCGCGCAGCCTTTTGCTTGCGCCGCAGAAATTCGGCATAGCCCAGCACAGCCAGAAATGCCAATGGCGCCTGCCATACAATTTCGACGTTAAAGAAAGAGTGCAAGGTGATGACGCCGAGGACGCCGATGGACTCATAGGCCAACTGACGATCGAGGCTGGTCAGCGAACGGTCGCGCACAAAGCGTACCAGCAGCCACCAGGTGCCGATCAGCGCCGCCAGCAGCGGGATCAATCCGAACAGTCCCGTACCCACCATGGTTTCGATGTAGTCGCTGTGCAGCGATCCCATATCCAGTCCGAGTTTGCCGAGGATGGCGAAGCGTCCCGCAGCGTACGCCCCCAGGCCGGTGAAGGGATGGCGCTGAAATTGGTCCCAGGCAAACGACCACCAGCCCATGCGGCCGGTCAGCGACGCGATTTCATTCTCGCTCTGCCCGCGTAACAAGTAGTCATAGATTTTAGAATTGACTCCCGCGAGCGCGAACACCGGGATCGTGGCTGCCGCAAGCGCTGCGCCCAACCGCAACCGCTTGGAAGTCAAAATGATCAACCCGAAGCCGAACAAGAAGGCCGCGAGATCGTTGCGCGTTTGAGATGCGAGCAGAGCGCTCATGCCCAAAATCAAAACCAGCAAATACCATGTGCGATCCGGTCGCCGCTCTTTGTCCAGCGGCAGAAGCCGGCAGAGGGCGACAATCGAAACAAATGCGCCAACTTCTCCCACCACGTTGGCGGCTTCAATGGGAAATACGCCGGTGAGCCGTCCCCATTGGTCCCAAGCCTCGGCAAAGATGAAGGTCTGCGTCCAGGTCCAGAGAAGGTCGAGGCACAAAAAGGTCCACGTCAGATTGAAGAGCGAAGAATATTCTTCCGTGGATTGGACGGTGGCCAGCACCGTCGCCATGAACATCACATAGATCAAATATTCGCCAGACTTGAGCAGCGTCCACTCGGGATAGACTGACCATGAAGCAGTGGTCAGACAAGCCAGCGCATAAAACGCCAACGCTCCCACCACTCCACGAAAAAGCGATCCTAGCCAGTTCGGCCTGCGCAGAGCCAACCGCACCAGCAATACAGCCAGCACGATGACCTCCGGGCCGATGCGGAGCATTGCCATCGAATCGATTGCCTCCGCGCGCGCGGCCTGCACGTCACGGGCGAAACGAAAGACCATTCCGCTCACGTAAATCAGCAACCACAGAAGATGCCACCAAGTGAGCTTCTTCGCTAAGGCCACCAGCTTGACCTTCGTGTAGGGGAGCGCAATTACCAGGACTACACCTGCAATCGGAAGCGCCAGCAAAACCAGTACCGAACCGAAGCCCGAGGATGAGTACGCCAGATAAGCAATCAGAACGCCGAGCAGCAGACCACCGGCGACGATTGCGAATGGGCCCCGAGTCTCAGGCGAGAAGCGGAACCCTCGCCTCGGTTGCCCAACCTCGGTGCTGCTCGTTCTGCTGGAGTACGCCATGGTTTTCTTGGGGTCGCTAAGCTAGACCCATCACAGTTCCGACTTCTCAATCACGAAATTTTCCAGCACCAGCGTATCCATTTCGCTCTTCGAGAAAGTATTGAAGGCATTCGCCGGCGTATTCACCACCGGCTCTCCCTTCAGGTTAAAGGAAGTATTCAGCACCACCGGAACCCCCGTCGCCTGGCCGAATCGCTCGATCAGCCCATAGTAGCGGGGACTCTGCTCCTTGAACACGGTCTGTAATCGGCCCGTGCCGTCTACGTGGGTGATTGCCGGAAGCGTATGCTGCTCCGCCGGTCTCACCGGAACCACATAAAGCATGAAGCGCGCCGGACTATGTTTCGCGGCATCGGGAAGCTCGAAATATTTCTCCGCACATTCCGCGAGCACCGAGGGCGCGAACGGGCGATAGGGTTCACGGAACTTGATTTTCGAGTTCACAATGTCCTTCATCTCTTCGTTGCGGGGATCGGCCAGGATACTGCGGCTGCCGAGAGCGCGCGGCCCCCACTCGAAACGTCCCTGCGACCATCCAATCACCTTGCCGCTGGTGAGACGTTCCACTACCCGGTCGTACAGCTGGTCGTCGCTGCTCATCTGGTGGTGAGGGATGTTGTTGGCGCGCAGGAAATCCCCGATCTCATTATCGGAATTCTGGCGTCCCCAATAGGCATGGTTCATCGAGAAATTCCGCGGCTTGCCGAGCAGCGTGTTATAAGCCCAGAGCGCCGCTCCGAGAGCGCCGCCGCCGTCGCCTGCGGCGGGCTGAATATAAAGCTCTTCGAACGGCGTCTCCCGAAGAATGCGCGAGTTGGCAACGCTGTTCAGTCCCACGCCGCCGGCAATGCACAACTTCTTGAGGCCAGTCTGCTCGTACACATTGCGCGCCATGCCGATCAGCAACTCCTCGGTCACTTTCTGGATGCTGGCGGCAATGTCGGCATAATGCTGGTTCACTCGGCACAGCTCTTCGTAGTTCGAGGGCTTGCCACCGAAATACTTTGGATAGCCCGTTCCCTTGGTGAAGAAATTGAGCTTGGTATCGCGCGGGTCGCCGAACAACTCGACGAATTTCCGGCTATAGGTCTGATCGGTGGAATGATGGAAGCAGAAGTAATCCATGTCGAGGGCGAAAGAGCCGTCGCGGTTCTGCTGGACCAGCTTCCAGACCTTATCCACGTAACGAGGCTGGCCATAAGGCGCCATGCCCATGACCTTGTATTCGCCTTCGTTCACTTCAAAGCCGAGAAATGCGGTGAAAGCGCTGTAGAGCAAGCCCACGGAGTGCGGGAATTCGATCTGCTTGTTCAGCTTGATCTGATTGCCTTTGCCGACTCCATAGGTCGCCGTGACCCACTCTCCCACACCATCGACCGTAAGAATAGCGGCCTCCTCAAACGGCGAGCACAGGAAGGCGCTGGCTGCATGAGAAAGGTGGTGCTCGGAAAACAGTACTTTATTTTTCGGCACATTCAACTCGGCCTGCAACGTGGAACCAACCCACAGCTTGTCGAGCATCCACGTAATCATGGACTCGCGAAATACCTTCCATGACTTCGGATAGGTCTGCAGCGTGGTCATGAGAATGCGGTCGAGCTTTCGAAAAGGCTTTTCGAAAAACACGACGTAGTCCAGGTCCGGACCTGTAATGCCGCCTTGCTCCAGGCAAAACTTGATCGCCTGTTTGGGAAAGCCGTAGTCGTGCTTGATGCGGGAAAAGCGCTCTTCCTCGGCGGCAGCGACCAAGTGCCCATCGCGCAGCAGAACCGCCGCGGCATCATGGTAATAGCAAGAAATTCCTAGAATATCCACTGATTATTGCCCCCTGGCCCAGGTCATGTCGTTGGTTTCTTCAGGATGGGGGAGCCATTCAGTCGGACGCTGCTTGATGCGCAAGGGATCGGAAAACAAACGCGCGGCGATCCCAAAAGGAAACATCAATACAGCATAAAAAATAGTCAGCAGGATGCGTGCCTGGAAGTTTCCAATCTTCTTGCCTAACCGTTTCCAAGCCTCCCATGCCTGTTTCAGTGTTTTCATTTCGTCTCCCTAGAAAAGTGTGTAAATGAAAGGTGCGATCGCCGAACTCTGGGCCAGCAGAATGAACGCGCCCAAGAGGAACAACACGAGCACCATCGGCAAAAGCCACCAGCGCTTGTGAGCCGCAAAAAATGAAAGCAGTTCGCCGGCGATTCCGACGTTCCGCGTTGCTGTCTTTAAGAACTTCATCTCTCCTCCTCCAAAATGGCTAAAAAGCAAGATATTTGGGATTGAATCCCGACGGCGGGGGAAATACTGCCGTCTTATGAACAGCCCCCGCCGGGGGCAACAACTGATGCTGTTCCAACTTCTCAATAATCGCCTGGGCGCTGACGTCGTTTCCCAGCGGCGTATTATGAGGGTCGCACGTAAACGAAAAATATGGCCATTGCATGTGGTGCGCGTCGCGATAGGCTATAAACTGCGGCGCCAGAAAGTCGAGAGTTACGCCTGCGCTGCTCGCGGCTTCGCGTAAGCGTTCCTCCGGTTTCACGGGACTGAAGTTCGCTGGCACGGCGCCGAATTCCTTGGTCACGCGCTCTCGCCACTCGGAATCAATGTCGGTAAAGCTGGGCCACGCTTCGACAATGAATTTTGCTCCGTCGGTAGCGACTGTATCCTTCATCCGCTGCATCACCTTCTCGGTTACGGTCCAAGCTTGCTTCCATTCCGCATCGAGCGGGTCGTCGGAGTAGGTGGCAAGGTAGATCGGCAAGCCTTCCCATTTGTAGTTGTATGCGGGCAAGTCCACGTGCAGCCACATGCGCTCAAGGTAATAAGTCAGCACCGAGTGGCGCTCCAAAAAGCTTCTCAATCCGTTGAAGCTCCTCCGTTGCACCGGCTTGAAAATAAGTTCGCCATTCGGGCCTAAATCATAGTAAGGAGCGTACCAGTCGTGCATCCCATAGGATTTCGGTTGCAGTGTCGAGGAATTGTTCATGACGTCGTTCCAGGAAAACATCACGATCACCAGGTCGGGATGGAACTGCCGCACCCGCTCCTGATACATAATCAATTCCTGTGTCGTGCCGATGCCCTCGACCCCGAATCCCAGAACTTCAACGTTGCTATAGCCCTTCTGGCGAAGCTGCTGCTCCATCTGGATGTTCAAAGTTTGTTCAGATTTTACTTGAACATCTTCAACCGCAGAGTCTCCAAGAACCGCGATGCGGTACTCGCCTGCCGGCTTCTCGAGAGTGCGATCGCTGTCGCGCCAGCCCCATCGATTCGTTACCACTTCTCCTTGAAAGCAACCACGGCGATGGATCGTATGTTGATTCGGTATCAGAGATAAGCCAAGTTGCGAATCGTACTGGCGAAATGGAGCGCTGCGATAAGCCCCGAAAGGCAGGATGCGCAGCAGCACCTCCCCGCCCGCGAGCAACACGATCAACATGAAAACCGCGAAGACGATGCCGTATATAACTTTTTTGTACCAGGGCAGCCGAACTTCATTGCGCTCCGATGGTGCCTGAGTAACGCCGACATCTGTTTGAGTCGCACTTGTCATTAAACTTTATCGTTAGGTTTGACGGGGAAAGACTGAAGAAGGGGGTGGTTTCTGAAAATCTAACGGCTGCGAATCACTATCCTACCTGTAAGAATAGCAGGAAACGAGCCTTCTACCAAGTGAAAATATCGGCCACTTTTCCGCCAATTTTGATGCGAATCTTGCGCACCAGGGAGCGTTTGGTGCCTTCAGAACGGCGGCTACCGGGCTTTCCAGAGACTTTCGTCTGGAGAGAATCGACCTGTTGATTTTTGACGCTCGCATTACTTTGTGCTTCCAGATTTGCCATGGTCATAGGTAAGGTCCTTAGAATCTTAATTTAGAATTGCCCGGCGGGGAGATTGCGATTACCGCCCCTCTTTCAGCGCCTGCAGTACGCCGAAATAGGCTGGCTTCTTGCCGTAGCTCTCGTCAAATAGAAGAGGAGCCGTGTCGCTCAGGCCGCCCGCGGGATGCCATGCATTCCGGTCGCCCACTCCCCATACACTGAACTCCTTGCAATTCGAATCTTGCAGGCAGCTTTTGGCGACATTGTAGAAAATCTCTTTTTGCTTGGCGAACGCGTCCGGAAACGCACCCGCCGGTCCCTGGTAGACATCCATTTCGGTGACGTGCGCTTCCACTCCGGCTTTGCGCGCCGCCGACAGGAAGTATTTGAATTCATCCACATAATTGGGACGAAGCTTTTGCGCCTCAAGGTGCATTTCAATTCCGGCCGCGTCGATCGGGACGCCTTGGCCCTTCAACTTTGAGACCAAACCAAAGAACTCGTCGACCTTCCTCTTGTCTACGCCGTCGCGCCCGAACGTCTCGTTCAGCAATAAAACGCCTTGCGGACTGGCTTCGCGCGCGTAGCGGAAGGCGTTCGCGATGACTTGTTCATTTCCCAGCACGCGGGACCAGCAGCCGTTGTTGCCTCGGTCGAGCGGCTCGTTGACCACTTCCCAGCCGTAGAAGGTGTCGCCGCCGTGCCGAACCACCGTCCCAATGTGTTCTTTGAGAATCCCGTCAAGGTCCCTCGCCGACCAGCCTCCACATTGTCCGGACTGGAATCGCAGCCAGTCCGGGGAGTTATCGTTGCGATAAACCAGCGCTTGCCCGAACAATTTCATGTTGTGCGCTTTCGCGAAATCCCGATCGCGATCCATGCCGGAGAAATTGAATTGGCCGCGATCTGGCTGGGTTTGCCGCATGAGCACAATCGAAATGCCCAAATTAAATTCGCTGCCAAGCACCGACCGATACGGCGGATCCTGCTGGAAGAATTTTCCCTGAATGACCGACCCCACCAGGAAGCTCATCTTGTCCGCGTAGCGGCGGAGGGATTCGTTGTCCTTGGCTTCTTGCGCCATAAACAGGGCGCACAGCAAGATAGGGAGTGTAATGGTCCAGATATTTCGCATTTACGAATTTTACCCGACCGAGAATCGAATTGCAGGGTGCCAGCGGTGCATTCGGCCCGCGATCAGCGCTCTTGCAGTTGCGCGGGCAATTCCTGGTCGCCCGCGTCCGCTACCTGGCTGCTTAAGGGATATCCGAGCCGCTGCATCGCCTCGCCGGCATAGCGATCGATCAACTGAAGCTGCTCCGGAGTTAGTTTCTCGCGCCAGCCTCCGAGCGCACCCTTGCCGACGAAGCGTCCTTTTTTATGTCCGCGCAGCAAGGTTCCCTTGGTCAATTTCACATCTGGCTTTCTGACGCTGTCTTCCTTGGCGCGCATTCTCTCGAGCGTGTTATTGGCAATAGCGTTCCGGACTGCGGAGGGATCGGCATCCACTTCAAGGAATTCGAGGATCTGCAACAGCGTCGCCTCCGTGTTCCGGCGCATTTCCTCGTAATGCACAAGCAGCATGTTTCCCGAAGCTGCGGTGGGCGAGTCGAGAAAAGAATGGACATGCCCCTGCCAGGAGCGAAAGCGCATCGTCCCACCGTTGAGAAACGATTCCAAGTAGCCGTCAAAATCGCGGCCGTGCGAGAAATAATCAGCCCAACCAAATTCGCGGTCGCACGCTTCCACCGAAAACAACACGTCGCGCACATCCCGCACCAGATAAATGGCACGCTTGTAATTGCGGCAATAAGGCTCGTGAGTCTTGATGAGCCTTCCTCCACCGGGAAGGATCGGCCGCGCTCGCCCATGAGTCCCGATTTCAGGGATGGCAGAGTTGACGTTAAGAAAGCCCGCCGGCTCGCCGGTTAGTATTTCGACCAGCATGAAGCGTAACCAGGTGCTCCCTGAGCGCGGAAACTCGGCCAGATAAACGTCGCTGGAATCCAGTCCCCTGTGCCGCAGCCACACAATGGGATCGCGCAGCCAAGTGCGCGTAGCACGGTAACGGAGCTTCTTCCAAGGTGTTATCACTTCTGCTTGACCTCCATGAGTTCCTTATTCTTATTCTTTTGTCGCCAAGGTAAACGCGGGGATTCTTCGAACTTCGCCACGAAAAAAACTGGCTAATTGCAGGTCGGAAATTTAAAGGAAGTAATGTTCGTAGTCCAGTTGTAGTCTCCAGTTGTAAGCAGGTATTGGTTCGTGTACCAAAACGTACACTCGTCGGCGGGGTCTACAGACATGCCGGAATAGTCACCCCAACGATACGTCGTAGTCTGCACGCCACTGCCAGTGAGGATGGTGACTTCCGCTTCCAGAGTCCCCAGCGTATCGCTGGCCAGCCTTCCCGCATAGCGAATGCCCGGGTTCACCAGATTGCTGGATACGCTGTAGCCGACCGCGATGTCGCCGTTCTGGTCCATGGCAATGCTCGGCATCCAGCGAGATTTTTGGTCCGGAGAAAATGTGCCCTGCTGATATACGGTGGGTGTGCCGCCGGGATTGCGAATTTCGTACCAGCGTATCGCCGAGTACGAATTCGTCGGCGGGTTAACGGAGTGGACCGCGACCAGGGACTGATGGGTGCCGAAGTTACGATACGACAGGCGGTGCATCAACCGGTCCGCGAGCGAATCCAGCCCCGAAGAGGTACCAGGCGGCGGCTGCGGAATGCATTGGAGGCCCCCGCACGCTTTGGAGAATGCCGCCACCACGATTTTGGTCGGTCCAGTTAGCGTCGAGAGCGACGGAGTAGTCCAGTTCACATGAAACTTCCAAAGGTTCAACGCGTTTGTGCCTAAGTCCAGGAGATAATTTGGCGCTCCTGTGGGCGGGGCCGTCGTACCATCCAGATCGGCGGGCAGCAAGCTCATGTTCTCGACGGTCGTGGTAAAACATTGGGCAGTCGCCGATTTCCCCGCCAACATGTTCGTGCGCTCGAGAGCGCAAACCAGACCTCCCACGGGATCAAAGCTGTCGTTCTGATTCAGCAAGTTGATCGACACGTAGTAGGCGTCAGACCAGGTCGCGATCTTCCCGTAGTCAGTGAAATAGGTCGTGGGCAGGGTAAAGGCATACCGGTAATAGCCTCCGGTGGCGTCGGTAGTCGTGGAGATTGCGACACACTGGACATACGGGCCGGTTCCCGCGTAATGGCTCACAACCCACCGCGCGGCTATTTTGTCGTAAAGAACGATTCCATCGTTCGGGTTCGTCGACTGGCACGGCCCTCCGAACTCCGCCCAAAACCGATTCCCCTGCCCGGACAACACCTGCTTGCTGGTTGCTTTATCGAAAACAGCAATCTGGGCGTTCGCCCACTGCATATACTGCGTGGCCCCCGCGGCACCGTTGCTATCGGGGACAACCCTGCCTGCGGCAGTGATTCCCCTGAAACTGGTTCCCTGAGTCAAGGTTGCAGGAAGTGGCTCGGTGGTTTGCAGAGCGGCGTCGAAAGATGGCTTGCGAGAAGCTTGCGAACGGTTTACGACTTCAAACTCATTTTCTGGTTCGCCCCGATCTGTCTCAGATTCAGCCGCAACAGGCGGGTCCTGCATGTTTCGCAGTGGCGCAGACACATCGTGACGGACATCCCGGATCACGATCGCTTCCGTTTCTTGCGAGCAGAGGTGAAGCGCAGGAAACAACAAGCTACCGCTTAACAGCACGATCTTCGACGTCGTGCTCAATTTCGCTGCCATAACCGCCTCCAGTCTTGATTTCGAAGCATTTTAGTTCTCGCGCGAGAAACTTCAATCCGTCGTAACCAGTTCCGGCTCCGCCTCTGCATTTCCACCAACTTCAGAATTCGCTGCTGACTCGCCCAGTCTACGCTTGAACAGCGCAACCATCAGAATTAAAGAGGCTAAGTCTGAGAGGTTAACCCCAAGGATCGCGCCCCAAAGTCCGTACGCCTTCGTTGCTGGAATCCCGATTACCAGGGAAAGCACAGTGGCAACCGCGTAAGCGAAAAAAACCAGGCGCGGTGCCTCCATCGCCCGAAGAACTACTGTCGGACCAAACGCCGCAGCCCACAAGATCGAACCCAGTGCAACGAAAGGCAGATGATGGGCAACGTCCAAATATCTGCCCGAATAAAGTAAATGAAAAACCGGCCCCTTGAACCAGAGAATCACTGCCCAGTAAGAGATCGCTCCAGCTAGAGTAATGATGGTGATTTTGCGATTCAGAGAAGCCGCGTTTTTTCCTGCACGCTCACCCTGCAATCGCGCGGCATAGGGAAGAAACAACATCCCCAACGCGGCCTGGGTCTGCTGAAGCGGCGCTACCAGATTCATGAGCGCCTTCAGTTGCCCCGACTCCGCCAGCCCGGCAAAAGCGCTCAGCAGCGGGTAGAACAAATATGCCGGGACCCAGGAAGCAACGTTGGCGACGAGCGCCCAGCGGCCGTAGGACCAATGTTTGCGACAGACCTCACCGAGGTGCAGATCGGCAGTCTTTGATTGCAGGTTGGCAAGCAGATGTCGAAGCAACAGGCAACTGGTGGCCAGCGCAGCCAGTCCGATCGCAAGAAACGCCCAAAAAGGTGAGATTACCCCCCAGTGTTTCGCGAGAAATATTCCTCCCATCGCGAAAGCGCAATACGTTAGTGCTCCAATCGCGGCGTGGCGGGGCGAAAGCTCCAAATAGAAAGTTCGCCGGGCCAGCCAAAACAAAAGCACCAAGGGGCCCGCGATTGTCACTCCGGCGAGCGCTGACGGCAACGCACTCGTGGCATCCATCCCTTTTGCCACTGCCGCCCAGCAACCGAGCACTGCGCAAAGTATGGCGCTGAGGGCAAGATGCGCCCACAGCAGAATCCTCAAATATTCGCGCAGATTCTCGCGATACGTCGAACCGCCGAAAACCGCCATCGGCTCCAACAGCAGGGACTGGTAGAGAACCGTAAGCAGGACGAAAATACCGAAAGCAACCGCATAGGCTCCATATTGATCGGCGGTTAGCCAGCGCGCCAGCAAAATGCTAATAACGAAATTCGATCCCGAAATCAGCGCCTGATCGGTTAGAGCGAAGCCGCCTCTAGCCGCCCACGGCAAGATGCGTCCAAGCAGAGAACCAGGGCGGTTTGCTCGCTTATAGTTCCCGCTGCTGATGGGTTGTCTCGTCGATGTCATCGTTGAAGGTAGGATCAGTTCGTCTGCAGGGAAACTTGGTCTGCTATATGCTCGCCGCCTGCCATCTCTGCCCGGCGCAGGCACTCGCTTAGCTTTTCCGCAAGTATGGCAACGTTGGGTTCGAAGAACATGTTGTCGTGGCGACCCGAAATTTCATGGATTTCCACCCCGCCGGCACACCACTCGTTCCATCCGCCCATCGCGTCGTCGACGCTCCGCAGCGATTTTGTGCTCGGCCGGAAGACTGTGATTCGTCCCGTATAGACCTTGGGGACGTAACGGCTCTCGGCCAAATGACAAGCCTGGCGGACTTTGAGCAAATCCGGAGGAAGCTGCCGACTCAGCCTCCGTTGCAGGTACGTACCAAAGCGGCGAGCCCTCGCAATCGAGTAAGAAATCTTCTCCTTCACCGGCATGCGAAGCAGTTTGAGCAGCAGTTCCGACGACGACATCGGGCGGCCCGGGAAGGTATCAAGCAGCGCCACGAGCGCCACTTCTTCACCCTGAGCGCGCAGTTGCTGCGCCATCTCGAGCGCCACCATCCCGCCAAACGAGTATCCGCCAAGAAAGTACGGCCCTTGAGACTGAACCTGTTGGATGTCACGAATGTAGTCTGCCGCCATCTCCTCGACTGAAGAGGCACATGCCTGCTTGCCATCGAGTCCCTTGGCTTGCAAACCGTAAAGCGCCTGCTCATTGCCCAGGTAGCGCGCCAGATCGCGGAAGCGCAGCACAGTACCGCCAATGCCATGGACGCAAAAGAATGGCGGTCTCGATCCGTGCGGCTGAATCGGAACCAGCGATGACCACGATGGCGACCATCCCTCGCGTCGCATCAACTCCGCCAGGCCCGCAATCGTCGGCGCTTGCAGCAGCGTAGTGATGGGAATTTTCCGCTGCAACGCCTGCTCGATGCGATGCATCAGCCGGACGGCAAGAATCGAGTGTCCGCCCAGATCAAAAAAATTCTGCTGCCTACCAATGGGCCTGATCCCCAGTACACTTTCCCAGATTCCAGTGAGTTGCAACTCTAGAGCGTCTTTCGGTTGCGCACCGTCGGTTGCCGACTCGCTACGGGACGACTCGCTATGGAACGGCTCGCTGTCGCTCGCCGAGGGATCGGGCAGTGCTTTCCTGTCCACCTTGCCGTTGGGCGTGAGCGGCATCGCCTGCAACATCACAAAGGATGGGGGCACCATATATGCAGGCAGCTTGCCT
Organism: Candidatus Sulfotelmatobacter sp.; assembly: GCA_036844925.1. GTDB lineage: Bacteria > Acidobacteriota > Terriglobia > Terriglobales > Acidobacteriaceae > Sulfotelmatobacter. The sequence continues at coordinate 18,115 of DAIUEW010000026.1, read as the reverse complement.
TGTAGGAAGGAACGCAGCTCGCTCGGAGCCGGCTGCTGACCAGCCTGCGGAACGAAGTATGCCACCAAACGTTTGTCGCCTTCGCTCCACTCCCTCGCCACGACTGCAACGTCACGAATTGCCGGATGGCGCTCCAGCACGGCTTCAATCTCTCCGGGCTCTACACGGAATCCGCGAATCTTGACTTGAAAGTCGCGACGTCCGACAAATTCAATTTCGCCGGATGGCAGAAACTGCGCCATGTCCCCCGTCTTATAAAGGCGCGCCGCGGGATCGTCGCTGAACGGATCGGAAATAAACTTTTCCGCGGTGTTTTCCGGACGGTTCAAATAGCCGCGAGCCACGCCGGTGCCGCCGATGTGTAGTTCTCCTGGGACTCCAACGGGCACGGGATTGAGCTGCTCATCGAGCAAATAAACTTTAGTATTTGCAACCGGCCGGCCGATCGGCAGAGTCGTCAGTATGGGAACATCTTGCGAACTTGGCGGCTCATAGGCGGTCGCGATCACGCTGGCTTCGGTCGGTCCGTAGGTATTGATCCAGCGAACTCGATTGCCAACCGCTTTTCTCCAAGCTGAAAAAGCCTTCGCCGATGCCTTCTCGCCTCCGACAATCACCAGACGCAGTTCCTCTGGTACGGGCTCTTTCAGTTCGGGAAGTTCGTGCACCATCTCGTGCCAGTATGCGGTCGGCAAATCCAATACGGTAATGCCGTGCTGCCGCACCCAGCGCAGGAACTCGGCTACTTGCAAAGATAAATCTTCCGGCCGGAAAACGACTGCCGCGCCTGCCATCCAGGTCGGGAACATCTCTTCGATCGCGATATCAAAACTGATCGACGAGAACTGCAGGACCCGGTCAGCCGGCATATGACCGAAGAGTTTAACCGCCGCTGCGCCGTGATTCACCAATCCACCGTGAGTGAGGAGAACTCCTTTCGGCGTCCCCGTAGAACCCGAGGTATAAATCAAATAGGCAACGTCGGCGGGACGAACTTCACACGCAATTCTCTTATCGTCCTCTTGCGAAACCTGAGCCCACTCTTGTCGCAGCCCAACGATCTCCAGGCTGGAGCTCGCAAACTTTGCCGATGGGAATTTCTTCAACGAGCTTTCATCGGCCAGCAAAACCGCAGGAGCAGCGTCCCGGAGCATCAGTTCAAGGCGTTCCTCCGGATAATTCGGGTCGAGCGGGACGCAGGCTGCGCCAGCTTTCAGCACAGCCAGCAAAGCGACCGGCAATTCTAAAGACCGCTTCAGACAGACTGCGACTCTGCCTTCAACTTCCGCACCGCGCTTGCGTAAATAACGGGCAAGCTGATTTGCGCGGCGGTCCAACTCCGCATACGTGAGCGTTACATTCTCATATTCGACCGCGACCGAATTCGGAGTGCGGTGGCTCTGCGCCTCGAACACCTGGTGCAGGCACAGCTCGCTGGGATAATCAGCTCTGGTGTCATTCCATCGCACCAGAATCTGATTCCGCTCCGCTTCACTCATCTGCATTTGCATTTGCGAATCGCGAGCATCCATCGTGGCTGGGTCGCGCGTGGCTGGGTCGCGCACCATTTTGTCGAGCGCCGCTTGATTGTGCGCCTCGGTGATCACTGGACCACCATCTCGGCACCGCCGGAATGCGGTTTCGAGGCAGAATCCCGCGTGCCTTCCTCAAGATGTATCGTGAGCTTTTCCGCCACGATCTTGCAGTTCGGCTCCGTGAACATTTCCAGATGCGCTCCCGGCATTCTGTAAGTCTGAATACCGCCGAGCGCAAAGTTGCACCAGCCCTGCTCGTAATCCCAATACGGCGCGTTGGGCCAGTCGGTCGATTGAAAGAGCACGATGTTTCCCGAGTATGGCTTAGGGCGGTACTCCCACGCTGCTGGATGAACCACCGGATTCAGATCGTCCGGAACCCCGTTGCTGCCGGGCTTTCGAGAACCCCGAAAGAATCGCCACTTGAACGCGTTCACGCGCCGTTGCACTCCTTCCCACCTTTCGCTCACATATGTGGGAACGTCATTGATTCGGACGCGCGTCAACTTTTTCACGTGAAATTTGGCCTTTTCGAAAAAATAGCGGAGCCGGTAATCCTGGTAGTCCCAGTAGCAGACCGGATTTTGCGAGTCGAATAAGGCGAGCATCCCCACCCGTTCCCCTCGTCCCTCTAACTGTCTCGCCATTTCATACGCGATCACACCGTTCACGCAAAGACCGGCCAGACAGTAGGGTCCCTGCGGCTGCACCGCCTGCATGATTTGGATAAATGCTGCGGCAAGGTCTTCGATTCGGTAGGGCTTGGGCAGCTGATCAAGCACCTGTTGCGGCAAGTCAAGTCCCAGGAACGGCTGATCTGCGCGCAGACGGTTTGCCAGGGGTCGAAACGACGCACCGCCGCGAACGCAGAACAGAGCTGGCCGCCGCCCTTCGCTCTGCCGGATCGGCACTACTCCCATGAGATGTGCCGGTGCGTGTTCTTCTTGGACGTGGAGCAGGCGCGCGAGTCGTTCGATGGTCGGCGCACGGAAAATATCTGCCAGCGATAGCCTTCGTTCAAAGGCGCGATTCACCCGCAGGAGCAACCGGCTCACCAGAAGCGAATGAAAGCCCAGATCGAAAAAATTTTCATCGACTCCAACGGGACCGCGCCCCAAAACTGCGCGCACGATCTTGGACAGCTCTTCTTCCGTCTGGTTCCGGGGAGCCAGCAGTTCGCCCCGGCCCGGTAATCGCACGTCTTCGTTTGGTCTCGGCAGTGCTCCGCGATTCACTTTGCCATTCGGCATAAGGGGCAGGCCAGGCAGAACTATGAAATGCAGCGGAACCATGTATTCCGGCAGGCTCTGTTTGACGAAGCTGCGAAGTTCTCCCTCCGCGAATTTTTTATCCGGTTTGGAAACGACATAGGCGGCCAGAGTTTTATCTGCAGCCCCGCTCTCGTGAAGCACCACAACCGCCGCTTCCACCGCCTTGTGCTTCATGAGCATGGATTCGATTTGCCCCAACTCAACCCGGAACCCGCGAATCTTCACCTGGTGATCGACTCGTCCAAGGTATTCAATCACACCATCTGCGCGGCGGCGCCCACGATCCCCCGTCCGGTAAAGCTTCCCGGGAAACTCCGGCAGTGGGCTGGAAATAAATCTCTCTGCCGTCAGTTGCGGCCGCCGATGATAGCCTCGCCCCAGGTTATCTCCACCCACGTAAATTTCGCCCACGACGCCGGCCGGAACCACCTGGAGGTGGGAATCCAGCACATGAACCTGAGTGTTTGCGATGGGCTTTCCGATGGGCACGGTGTTTTCATGAACTCGACCGAGCTGATGGTAAGTGACATCAGCGGTAACCTCAGACGAGCCGTAGAGGTTGAGCAGCGTGCTCTCCGGGAAGACTTCCTCGAACTGCCGGTAAAGCGCAGGTTCCAGCGCCTCGCCGCTGCAGATCCACAATTTGGGATGAGGACGGCGCCCTTTTTTCTGTCCACTCTCCTGCCCGCTGTAAGCATCGAGCAATACGCGCAACAGCGACGGAACCAGCACGATCCGCGAAATTCGCTCGCTGCCCATTATCCGGACCAGCTCAAGCGGATCCTTCACCAGTTCATCCGGAATGATTACGTTGGGAACGCCTTGCAGCAGAGGACCGAAAATCTCCCAGATCGAATCCACAAAATTCAGAGCTGTCTTCTGGCAGCACACTTCTCCACTGGCGAACGGATACTGCTTCCACATCCAGGCAAAGCGGTTCACTGCGCCTCGATGCAGCCCGAGCACGCCCTTGGGGATGCCGGTCGAACCTGAGGTATAGATCACGTAGGCGAGGTTGTCGCTCGTGATCTCGGTGTCTGGATTGCTGTCTTTCTCGCGCGCAATCTCTGCCCGGTCTCGATCTATGCAGACGACTGCGGTCTTCCTGGGCAGGCTCGGAAGTAAATTTTTCTGAGTCACCACCACGCTAGCTTGCGAGTCTTCAAGGATGAAGTCCAGCCAATCCTTGGGATAGGACGGATCGAGCGGAATCCATGCGCCCCCGCTCTTGAGGATTCCAAGGAGGGCAACAACCATGTTCACCGAACGGTCGAGGAAGACTCCCACGAAAGATTCCCGGCCGACTCCCATGCTCTTCAACTTCCACGCCAACTGGTTCGCCCGGCGGTTCAGCTCGCGATAATTCAGACAATCGTTTCCGCAGATAATCGCGACTTTTTCGGGAGTGCGCTCGGCTTGAGCCTCAAAGAGTTGATGGATGCACCGACCCGATGGGTAGCTGGCGCCGGTATCGTTGAAGCCCACAACAAGCTGCCGGCGCTCCTCTGCGGCGAGCAAGGGCAAGAGAGAAATCTTCTGATTGGGATCGAGGCAAGCGCCTTCGAGCAGACGCTCGAAGTGCGCAAGCAGTCGCTGGATTGTGGACGCTTCGAAGAGGCTGGAGTTGTATTCCACGTAGCCGCCAAGTTCGGGACCCTTTTCCTGCAAAACCATAAACAGGTCGAACTTGGAAGTGCCAGTGTCTAACTCACGCGAAACCCACTTCTGGTCGCGCAGTTGGATCGTCGCAGTTGGCGCGTTCTGCAGAGTGAACATCACCTGAAAAACTGGACTCCGGCTGAGATCACGCGCCGGTCTCAAGTCTTCGAGCAGCATTTCAAAAGGCAATTCGTAATTGCCATAGGCTTCCAAAGCGCCCTGGCGCACGCGCGCCAACAATTGCCGGAAGCTCGGGTCACCACTAAGATCGATACGGAGCGCTAGCGTATTCAGGAAGAAGCCGATCAATCCTTCCAGCTCGGGCCGGGGACGGTTCGCGACCGGCGTGCCGACCACGATGTCTTCCTGCCCTGTGTAGCGTTGCAGCAGGGCTTCGAAGCCTGCCAGCAACGTCATGAACAGTGAAACATTTTCCCTTCGGCTCAACTCGCGGAGCCGGGTCGCTAACGCGTTTGGCAGTTGGAAGAAATGCCGGGCGCCTTCGTAAGTTTGCACCGCGGGACGCGGAGAGTCGGTGGGCAATTCGAGGTACGGCGGAGCTCCCTCCAGCTTGGTGCGCCAGTAGGATAACTGCTTGCCGAGCGCCTCTCGGGTAAAAGCCTTGCGCTGCCATACGGCGAAATCGGCATATTGGATGGGAAGTGGCGGGACTTCAGCTTCGTCGCCGCGAGAAAAACTCTGATACAAAGCGACCAATTCTTCATGGAGAACGGCCATCGATGGGCCGTCGGCGCAGATATGGTGCAGGTTCAGGACCAGCGTATGATCCTGCGGGGTGCAGCGGATGAGGCAGGGTCTTAGTAGCAGGTCGCGCTCGAGATCAAAAGGCTGTTTGCAGAAATCGGAAATCTCTCGCTCCAGCCGGGAGTGCATTTCTTCTTCCGGGAGCGAGCTCAGATCCGAACTCAAATCGACGACGTGAAGATCCACGCTCCTATCCGCTTGGATCGCTTGTGCAGGAGCGCTGTCGAGTGAGACAACAATTGTGCGCAGGGCTTCATGGCGCGCCACCAAAGCACGCAGCGCATTTCGAAGAGCAGCAATGTCGAGATCGCCGGTGATCCGCACCGCGATGGGTACGTTATATACCGGGCTCCCCGCCGCGAACTGATGCAGGAACCAGATTCTTTCCTGGGCAAACGACAGCGGCCAGGGGCCTTCACCCGCGCGCACAGCGATCGGCTGATGCTGTGGCGGAATCGGATCGTGCGGGGTCCCGCCCGAAAGACTCTCGTTCACTGATTCTATTTGCGATTGCACCAAGGAATTCATTTTGGGGGATGAGGCGCTGAAAAAACAACTGCCTTCTTACCGTACCGGCTTCTTAGGCCGTAGGCACAAAACTGATAGGCAGCGATACCAGCCCGCGGAGGCCAAGATTATGGCGCCACTTCAACGGCCTGGGCTCGAGGAATAAATTGGGCAGGCGCCGAAGCATCGTCTCAAAAACGATCTGTCCTTCGAGACGTGCCAGAGGCGCTCCAAAACAGAAGTGGGCAGCCCAGCCGAATGCCAAATGCCGGTTATCCTTGCGGGTTATATCCAGCCGGTCAGGATCTGGAAAACGTTCGGGATCGCGATTTGCGGCCGACATCACCGCAACGACCGCTTGCCGCTTAGCGATTCTCTTGCCGCCCATCTCCGTGTCTTCCGGTGCTAGGCGCGCGGTATGCTGGCTCGGGCTCTCGTAGCGCAGCAACTCCTCAACCGCCGACGGAATCAGAGAGAAATCGGATCGGAGCAACTCCAACTGGCCTGGATTGCGCAACAGGCTCAGCAGGCCGCTCCCGATCAGGTTCGTTGTGGTCTCTTGTCCGCCGACCATCGTCACGATCGTGTTGGCAATAATTTCTTCGTGGGTCAGTTTGTCGCCGTCGATTTCCGCAGTTAGCAACGAATGGATCAGGCCTTCTCGCGGTTGCTCCATCTGCTGCCGGACTGCATCACGGAAATAGTCAACCAGATTCTGCACCGTGCGCAGCATATGGTCCACACGTTCCGGATTATGCTGGAAGTTCCCCAGCATTTCGGCAAAATCGGCAGACCACGTTTTGAGCTGACGCCAGTCGCTTGCGGGAACGCCCAGCATTCCCGCAGTCACGATCGCGGGCAGCGGTTCGGCCAGCTCCGCGATCACGTCCATTCCGTTCTTGGACTCGACTGCGTCAATCAGATCGTTAACGATCCTCTGGATTTGCCCCCGCAACACCTCGACCCGCGCGGGCGTGAAAGCATGGGCAGCTAGACCGCGGATGCGAGTGTGCGCCGGCGGATCCATGAACAGCATCTGCTGCACCATCACTTTGGCGATCGGACCCATCGCGGCGAGTCCCATCTCCTGCAACTTCTCGGGAGTCGGTGTGCGCTCCGCCGAAAACTTAAGCAGCACCGTCATCACATCCTCGTAACGGGTAACCACCCAGGCGTGAAGAAACGGATCCCAGTGCACCGGATCTTCGTTTCGCAACCGATGGTACAGAGGATAGGGATTGGCCAAAACTTCGGGATCCAGCAATTGATACAGGCTTAAGCTCTGATCCGGCGGCCTGGCAGCGAGAGTGCTTTCAGCATTCATGCAATGGGATGAGCCAGCTCTTGATGAACCAATTCTTGACGAACCCATTCTTGATGAACCGGATTCTCAATGGTTCAAGCGACTTTAACTGTCCGCAACTTTTCAATCTGCTGCGCGATGCCAGCAACGGTGGGATGATCGAACAAAGCGAGCAGCGTCAAATCGACTCCGAACGTTGCACTCACCCGGTTGATCACCTGCGTGCCGAGAAGCGAGTTCCCTCCCAGCAAAAAGAAGTTGTCGTTGGCGCCAACCTTGTCGACGTGCAGAAGCCGCGCCACGAGATCGGCCACTCGTTGCTCGGTTGCGGTTCTGGGTGCGACAAAAATTTCATCGTAAATAATGTTCGAATCGTCGGGAGCCGGCAGGGCGCTTCGCTCCACTTTCCCGCTAGCCGACATGGGCAGCGACTCCACGGCAACGAAAACGCTGGGCAACATGTATTCGGGCAAAGATTGCCGCAGGAACTCCCGCAAGACGCTGCCTTTCAAAATCGCACCGTGTGCCGGAACGATGTAGGCGATCAGGCGTTTCTCACTTTCGCCATCCTGCCGCGCGACTACAGTGCTGGCTTGCACAACTGGATGACGGTCCAGAATGCTGACCACCTCGCTCGGATCAATCCGGTAGCCACGAATCTTCACCTGATCATCGATGCGGCCATGGAATGCGATTTGACCGTCGGGCTGGTAGCAACCGAGGTCTCCCGTGCGATAGAGGCGCGCGCCCGGGGCTTTCGCCCACGGGTCTTCAACAAAACGTTCCGCCGTTAAGTCAGGAAGATTCAGGTAGCCTCTCCCGACCAGAGCGCCGCCGACATAAAGCTCGCCAATTTTTCCTCGCGCAACCGGTTTCATATTCCCGTCGAGTATGTGGATTTCACAGTTGGCGATTGGGCGGCCGATCGGGGGCAATCCATCTGTCGAGTCGCGAGGCTCAAGCGGCGCCGAGGTCGTCACCACCGTACACTCGGTCGGTCCATAATTGTTCACCAGCGTGAAGGGCAGATTTGACGATGGATAGTGATGCAAAGTATCCGCGCCGGTGAGCAAGAAACGCAAAGCTGTTTCCGCAGGCCAGGACAATTTGATCATTTGTTCCGCCACGGGGGTGGGGATGAAACTGACGGTGATCTCTTCGCGAACCAGCCAGTCGCGCAACTTTTCGGGCTGGGCGCGAACTTCGTCGCTCACAATATGAACGCTCGCACCAGCTACAAGGCTGGGCCAAATCTCCCACACCGCTGCGTCGAAGCCAGCTGACGCCAGCTGGCTGGTGCGGTCGGCCGCCGTCACTCCAAATGCTTCGCAATGCCAATTCACTAGATTGAGCAGGTTGTCGTGGCCAATCAGAACGCCCTTCGGCACTCCGCTCGAACCGGAGGTATAAATCACATACGCCACATCTTCGAGCGTTGCCCCATCCACGAGCGGAATCGCCGGAAGTTGAGATATCGCAGCAGCGTCAACATCGAGAGCGACCACACGCCGCCCGGCCGCGAGAGACTCGGCCAAGCCGGAGTCTGTGATCAGCACCGGAGCCTTGGCATCCTCCAGCATCAGGGACAGCCGCTCCTGTGGAGCTCGCAAATCAAGCGGCAGATACACACCACGCGCTTTGAGCACGGCCAGAGAAGCGATCACAAGATCGAGCGACCGTTCCAGGCACAAACCAACCACCGTCCCGGCCACCACGCCTAAAGTGCGTAAGTATTGCGCGAGCTGATCCGCTCGTTGGTTCAGGCTCTGGTAGGTGAGAGACTCCGAACCGCATCGCACGGCCAGCGACTCCGGGGCAAGCGCCGCCCGCTGTGCCACCAGATGCTGAACGCAGAGTGGCGCATGCTCTACATGCAGTCGCCCATTCGTCGGACGAGCGGATTCGTTTGTGTTGGATTGAATCGGTGGGCCAGAACTAGGACTATCGAGTGGGAAGGTACTGTTCATAAAGGGGCAGGTATTAATAGGTGGAGCGAATCGTCAGTGACGCTTTTAACTTTGTTTCGGGGTTTCGATGAATTTACCCCCGAGTGACTTCATCGGGATTATGCAGCGCCCGATCCGCGAAGTACCGCAGGAATCGTGCGCACTAAAATCTGGAAGTCAAGCCAAAGGGACCAGCCATCAATGTATTCCAGATCCAGCTCCATCCACTTTTCAAACGGGATCGAGCTGCGGCCATTGATCTGCCACAGACATGTAATTCCCGGACGAACGCTGAACCGCCTGCGCTGCCAATCTTTGCTGAATCCCTCGTAATCCCGCACCGGCAACGGCCGCGGACCTACCAGGCTCATATCTCCCTTGAGAACATTGAACAACTGTGGCAATTCGTCAATACTGGTTTTCCTGAGGAATCGCCCGAGAGGAGTAATCCGAGGGTCATTCTTGATCTTGAACACCGGACCGCTGACTTCGTTCAAATGCTGCAGCTGCGCCATTTCCTTCTCTGCGTCCACCACCATCGTCCGGAATTTACAGATTTTGAACCTTCTCTTATTGAGTCCGACGCGGTTCTGCAGAAAGAAAACGGGACCGGGCGAAGTCAGCTTGATGGCTACGGCGGCGACCACCAACACTGGAGCCAGAAAGATCAGAACGACCGTAGAAATAACCAGGTCAAGAACTCGCTTGACCACAACCGACCAGCCCTCGGCAAGACCGGTAGCGTGCGTGATCACAGGATCGCCTGCCAAATGTTCCGCCTTGGGTTTCGCCAGCCTCAAATTAAAGATGTTCGAAAGCCACCGCACGGTAATCCCTTGCTCTTCGCACACCGTGGCAATTCGCGACGCCTCGGAGTACAGAGATTGCATCGGGAGCGCCAGCACGACCTCGTCCACCACGTTGCTGCGTAGAAAGTGGGTGAGTCCGTTGAAATCACACACCACCGGATGGCCTGCCTTTCGAAGGTTCTCTATTCCCGGCCATTCATCATCCACAAAACCGATCACCCGGTAACCCAGATCGGATCGGGTCTCAATCTCACGGTAGAAATCCAGCACCCTCTCGTTGGAGCCCACAATCAGGATGTCGCGAAGATTGCGGCCATGGCGGCGCACCCAGGCGAGCACCACGCGCAACACCAGGCGGCTCCCCACCATCGTCACAGCGCTCACCAGCCAGAAAGAAGCGAGAAACAGCGGCGTGACCATGCGAATGTGAAACGCGATGTGTCCAGCCAAAATCACGAGTGCGGCTACTGAGACCGCTTTGATTACATCGCTGAGCTCTCGCCCGCGTGTGGAGAGACGCCGGGACCGATACAACCCGAAGAGATTGAAGATGAAATACCAGGAAAAAACCAGAAATGCGAAAATCGCAAGATTCGCGATCTTGATCCGCATGGAAAAGAATTCGGCAAACGAAACGCTCCGGTTTTCTTGAAGACCAGGCAGGGCGGCCACGATAAAGGCGAACGTCATCAGGCCCAGATCGAAGAGCTTGAAGATATTAAGAAGAATTTGTCGGCGGGCATTGCTCATTTTGCGAAAGACTCCCTGGGTAAGCTATTTGTCGTGAACAGCACTGCCGAGAATAGAGAGGGATAAAAAACTGGCTAGCTAGGGTCGGTATAACGGAAACCAGAGCACATTTAAAGAGAGGCCACCGGCAACCTGATCCGGACTCTTCGTTTTCATTCGCTTAGAGTTTTTTATAGATTTTTTCAGGGATGGGAAACGTTCGATGACTTAACACGGCGCCGAGAACCCGCACGCTGGCGTTTTCAAAATCCTTTACCGCTTTACGCGCGACCTCTCGCCGCGAAGAATTCGCCTTGAGCACGAGAACGACGCCCTCGGAGGCGTGTCCCAAAGCCATCACGTCATTGCTCGGGTTTAACGCGGGCGCATCGATCAACACATAATCAAACTGCGTGCGCAATTCCGCCAGGCGGGCCCGCATCCGGTCAGATCCCAACAGCGACTGCCACTCCTGGGCCTCGCCTCCGCAGCTCAAGAACTTTAGGTTGCGCACGCCCGACGGCCTCAAGTAGCGCTGGATGGGATCGGAGTGCTGCAACGCATCGGCCAGGCCATTCTCGCACGGGGTGTCGAATTGCAGGTGCAGGGACGGCTCCACTAAATTCGCATCCACTACGCAAACCGTTCCCGCCACTTGGGCCGCCAACATCTCGGCCGCGCGAGAGCAAAGCCAGGATGAATCGCTTCCCGGCTCGAGGGCGCAGAACGTCACAACTCGCGATGCTCCAGATTCGGAACCCAGAAACACGCGCTGCACCAGTTTCGTCACTTCGTCGCGCTGCCTGGGATCCATGTCAAATCGAGGCGGTTTGGCGGGAACCGTCTCAACCTCTTGAGGCTCGACGGCAGCCGCGATCTCCGTCTCCGCCTCGGGCTCGAAGATATCGAGTTCTTTTCCCAGTTTCTGCAGCAGCTCAAAATTTCTGCTCATCGGTTTACTCCCGTCCCTTGGGTCTCAAACGGTGTTGCATTGGTGCGCGCCATGAAGCTCATTCGCTGCCGCCGCCTGCCATTGGCATGCGTAGGAGAGTTGCAACCTGGCGCATGTAATCTTGTGCCGTCGCAGGCGTCAAAGTCGACTTACTGTCTGTGGTGCCGCCAAACAGCACAGCGGCTCCGCCCATCTCCGGAACTTCATCCGGAGTGAGCCCGGCCAGCAGGCGCTTGATATCCAAATCTTCGTCTACTTCTCGCACGATGCGCGCATCGATCACCCTTTGTCGCATGGCACAGCCCAGCGACAGCGCATTGAAACAATAATTATTGATCTTGCGTGGTATGCCTTCGCTTACCCTGGCAATCAAAACCTTGGCGTCGCGGGCAAAAGGCGATTGACCTTTGCAACCGGCGACTCGCAGGCGGTGGTCGATGAACTGGCTGGTTTCCTCGATCGAGAGCGGGTTCAGGGTGTTGACGATCGAAATCCGCTGCCGCAACTGGACCAGCTGAGGGCTGGCCAATTTTTCTCCCAACTCGGGTTGTCCCGCCAGAATGATCTGTACCAGTTTCGCCTGCGGCGTCTCGAAGTCGGAGAGCAAGCGAACCGTTTCCAGCACCGAAGAATCCAGATTTTGTGCTTCATCGATCACGACAACGCAACGTCTGCCGGCTCTGGCTTCCTGCAGGAGGCACTTATTGAACTCCTCATGCATGTGAACGAAGTCCTGATCCCGGCTATCCTGGCCGAACTCCGCCATCAGGAATCGCATGAACTCCCGGGAGCTGCACTGGGTTTGAAAAAGGAAGGCGGTGCGGGCTGTGGTCCGCATCTTTCCCAGCAACTGAAACAGCAGCGTAGTCTTGCCCATCCCAGGCTTGGCAATGAGCGCGAGGAATCCACGGTTGGCTTCGATGCCGCAGAACAGAGATGCCAGTGACTCCCTGTGCCCTGGACACAAGTAGAGATAGCGTGGGTCTGGAGTCACGCCGAAGGGCTGATCTTTCAATCCGTAAAATTCACGAAACACTAGTTACCATCCTCGCGGCCAATTGTTTGGAAGTTTGGTTCGCGGACCGTTTGCTTCCAGTGTCCGCCGCCATTTCCATTGCCATTCAGCACGCTACTGCTTTCCTGCATCGGAACAGCCGCCAGCACCGGAATATTCAGGTCCGCCATAACTTCGGACGGAGTGCGGAAAGACTGATCCATGTAATCGACGGAGAACGCCAATCCCAGGCTCACTACTCCAGCCAGCAATATCCCGATGAAGGCAAACTTCAAGCGGGAATTGGACGGCAAAGCGGGAACACTAGGCTCCTGCGCCACGGCGACGTTCAGAATGCGGTTGCGATCCATCGCGTCAGCGATCCTTGCTTCCTCGCGTTTGCGCTGGTAGAGCAGATAGCTTTCCTCGTTGGCCTTTTCTGCCCGCAACAAATCCTGCTGCACGATTCCCTTTTCTTCCAGTTGCTTCGCTTTCTCCATGAAAACGTTGACCACGGCCTGAGTAGCCGTTTCGCGAGCCCGTAAGCCGCTCAGGTCCGCCTCGGCCTTTGCTAACTCTGCAGTGATCCAGGAGAAGGTGGGATTCTGGTCGGTGGTCTCTTCACGAATCGGGGAACCTTCTTCCGCGGCGATCGAGGCGCGAGTGTCAGCAATCTGCTTTTCTACTTCGTCCACCAGCCGGTAGCCGGGCTGATATTTTGTCAGCAATTCCGTGCGCTTCAACTCGAGAGTCAGCAGGGCCCCCTTCAACTGCTCGAGCACTGCCGGGTTATCTGCTTTTCGAGTCTGGGTGGTGACTCGGGCGTTTGTGTTCGCCGATTGCTTCTGCAAATCCTGCACCCGCGTTTCTATCGACGCGATTTCCGCGCGCGTCTGCTGCAAACTGGCATTGAATTCGTTCAGTTTTTGCAAAGTCATGTCGCGCTGCACTTGCGGTGCTACGCCGCCCTGCTCTACCGAAAAGTCCTTCAGCTTCTGCTCGGCGTCGGCCAAATTCTTGCCGTATTCTTCCGTTTCCTTCTCAAAGAACTCCATCTGGCCGGCGGGGTGATGCACCGCCAGATGCTTTTCCAGATAGTACTTGTTCAGATTTCTTAATACAGCAGCCGCCAGCTGAGGATCGGTCGAGCTGTAGGTGACATCGATCAAATTGGTTTTCTTCACCGGCTCAACCACCAGTTCCCCCTGAAGGCGCTGAATCGCTTCAGCCGTCCGCTCCTGCGGCGTGCGGCGCGGACGCAGGAAGTTGAGGAACCGCCTCCGGTTGTTGAGTCCCGTGGCTACAACCACGTCGCGCAAAACATCGTCGCTCTCGATCAGTTCGACCTCAGAGTTAATTTCCTCTTCGCTGACCGTGTCGCGGAACATAATGGAGGCACTTTGTTCCGGCGTCACCACTGGGTCCTGGCGTTCGCGCTTCACCAGGAACCTCATCTCCGCCTTGTATTGCGGCGGAAGCACGAGCATGGCCAGCACCACTCCCGCCGTGATGCCTGCGAATGAAAGTGTGAGAATTCGTTTTTGCCGGAAAACCACGGCCACGATGTCGCGCATGGTGAAGCCGAGGGAACCGGTACTATTCGATGTCGCTTGTGATTGGCGCATAATTCAGACCTCGTGACTTTTCGCGTTACGGGCGGAGGTAGGTTCCCAGATTCGCACTCGGCATGAACTGCTGGATTTTCGAGTACGTATTCTTGGGGACGTACAACATGTCGCCAGGATGGAGGTACACATCCTCGCTCAGGTTTCCATCCTTCATCATCTTCTTGTAATTCAAGATGCGAGCTTCTACCCACTGATCGGAAACATGCCGGAACAGCAGCACTTGAGAGTGCTTGGCGCTAGCCGATACTCCGCCGGCAACGGCCAGAGCCTGTGTCACCGTAGTATCGCCGCGGAGATCGTACTTGCCCGGTCGCCCAACTTGGCCGTCCACCGTGAAATATGGTTTCTCAAAATCCTTGAGAAACACTGAGATAATCGGGTCATTCAGAATCTTTCCGTAGGACTTTTTCAAAGTCTCGGTCAGCTGCGGCACGGTTTGCCCGGCTACGTGGACATCGCCGACTCCACGCAGACTCACGTAGCCATCCGGCTGAACCGTTAAACTCTGGTTGAATTCTGGGCTGAGATCGAACGAGAGATCAAATGAGTCGCCAGCCTGCAAGGTGTAGCGCGGATGCCGCTCTCCCAGCACCGGGCGGCTCGTGCTCGATTTGTCTGGAGCTGGAGTAGCGTCCGCTGATGCTGGGGCTGCCGTGGCTTCCGCGGTTGGCGACGGAGCCGGACTCTCAGGCGCGCTCTGCTGGGCTAACGCAGTCACCACCCCCATCGCGAGAACTATCAGTACCCACTGGACACGCCTCAGTTGCATCATCGAAATTGTCCTCCTTCAGCAGCAAAACCCAACGAACCACTGAACCGCACCGTCCGATCCTACTAAACAAACCTCGCCACTTAAAGCGCTATCTTAAGTTACTGGGGCTTGAGGTTGTGCCTGCGAATCTTGTACAGAAGGCCGCGATAGCTGATCTCCAGCAATCGGGCCGCCTGTTTCCGATTCCACTGGGTCCGTCTCAAGGCGTGCAGGATGGCAAAGATTTCCGTCTCGGTCCTAACTTCCTTCAGTGTAACCTCTTCGCCGGAGTTCAGGAATGCATTCAGCCCCTCTGCCAGGCTAGATCGCTCACGGGTCATATTCGTTTCCTGGGGGGTTTCTGTAGTAGCGTTAGCATTCAGATTGTTCATAAGTGCACCTTAATTTCCCTCAGTCTTCTCTTATCAATTAACTTCCAACCTGCCGCATGCAGTGCCGGCCCCTAGTCCACGACTTCCACTTGGTATCCCTCGACCCGAATTGACAACGAGCGCTGTATCGGCTCCACCGTGATAACCAGGCTCCGATTGCCATTGTTCGCTGACAAAATGCCCTCGATGCCGTCTAACGATCCGCCGCGTATGCGCACAACCTGCCCTACTTTGAGGAAGGGGTGGTCTTGAAAGGGGGCGTTTTGATCGAGGAGGATTCGGATGTCCTGAATCTGTTTGTCCGGAATCGGAGTCTCGTTCCAGCGGGGGCCAACAAATCCAACGACCCCGTGCGATCGAAGCACCCGGACTCGTTCGTCTGAGGCAGGAACGAAATGCACGAATGCGTACCCGGGAAACAATGGAACTTCGACCTGTTTGGTCCGGTCGCTCCAGTGATGCAATTGTGCGACAAGGGGCAGAAAGGTTTCAATTCCCTGACTGACCAGCTGCTTGGCGGCGGTTCTCTCGTGCCTTGACCGAGTGCGAATGGCGTACCACTGGGCCACTCCATTGCTCGGTCTTAGGGGGCCGGAATTGCCAATACCTTCAATCATTAACGGCGTTTACAGCTCCGCCCTCTGAGTCACATTTCTGTGACTTCCGGGAGAAACAAAACAAAAACACAGACCGCCACTGGCGACGGGGGCCAGTAGGTTATTCGCGTTCGTCGTTGGGGGGGGAACTGCTCTACGAAGACATGATCCATCGGGGACCCAAGGTTCCCCGTAAATCTTAAGGCGATCTTAGCCATGTATGCCAGAGTTTGCAAGAGTTAAAAGTGCTGAGAATAAAGTCCCTATGGGCACTTTGAACGCTCTCCCAAATTGTATTACTATTGGCGAATGTTAATTTATGTAACATATCTTCGAAGGTAGACATTTCCGGATGGGCATGACTGTTGCGCCTAGCGCGGCTGGGCGTGAGACCAAAAGAGCGGCGCGGCCGACAGAATCCCCGTGCGAAAGTTGCCGTGTATCCGCCTAGGGTGGATAATGGAGGCGTGCTGATCGAGCTCCCAGTACAGCGTTCAGCACCCTGAGATTGGTTGCTGTTCTTCCCCCAAAGCAGGTTCTGTGAGTGCGAAAAGCGTTGCGCCGCCACTGCAGCTCCTGGTCGTGCTGCTGACTGCATGGGCATTTAACGGTTGCGGCTCGTCGTCCTCTTCCCAGCCGCCCCCGACGACGCCGCAGTCTACAATCACGCTAAGCGTCACCTCGAGCTCGACGAGCGTATCTGCCGGTCAGACCACAACGCTTACCGCCGCGACCAACGATCCCAAAGGCGTGACTTGGACTCTCGCTCCCGCTACGGGAGCAGGTTCTCTATCTGATCCCACGGCCACGACCGTGAAGTACTCCGCGCCGGCTACCATTTCGAGTGCCTTTACCGCGACAGTGACGGCGACGTCGGTGACTGATCCCGCGAAGTCGGAGTCGATGAAAATCTCGGTGAAGGGCCCGGCATTAAGCCCGCTCTCGATTGCAACGAATCTTCCTGCGGCGGTTTTTACCATTCCATACCAGGGAAGTGTGACAGCTTCTGGCGGTGTGCCCCCGTACACGATCACCATCACCGGAACGTTACCGACTGGCCTCAGCTACAGCGATGGCGTGGTCTCAGGCACTCCTACCTATCCAGGGAATGGCGGCGGCCCATTTTCTTTTACCGCAACCGATTCCGCTACGCCCCCGAATACCGCGCAGACCGGCAATCTTTCCATCCGGGTGAACCTGCCAACCTCTCTGGCAGTGCTCACCAGTTCGCTTCCCAATATCGACGTCGGCAACAGCTACAACCAAACGCTGGCCGCCACGGGTGGCATTCCCCCTTATACGTACAGCATTTCTGCCGGCAGTCCGCCGCCCGGCCTCGCCTTAAACAACACGCCAGCGATCACAGGTACGCCGACGACCGCCGGAGTTTACAACTTCACTTTCAAGGTTACCGATTTTGCTATTCCACCAAACGTGGCAACGGCGAGTCTGAGCATTACCGTGAACCCCGCGCTTAGAGTTACGACCACCAGTTTGCCCGGTGGGGCCGTCTCTGCGCCGTATTCAGCGCCCCCGTTGCAGGCGATCGGTGGGGCGCCACCTTATACCTTCTCTGTCTCCCCATCAGGAGAGCTGCCGACCGGATTATTCATCGGCCCCGGGACCGGGCAGATCGGCGGCATCCCACTGACGCCGGGGTCGTTCACCCCTCAGCTCGAGGTGGTTGATGCCCTTGGTGGCATTGCCACGGCGAACCTGAGCATTAGCATCGCCGCCGCGAACTGTGCGAACAACAGCAACCTTAGCGGGAACTATGCGTTCATGTTCAATGGCTTGGACGAGGTTAGCCCTGCAGATAGGGGGATCAATTTGGGTCAGGCCGTTGGCAGCTTTCTAGCCGATGGGAACGGAAATATTTCGCAAGGCTATGTAGACATTGACTCACCTACCTATACCGGAGTAACCGGCTCCTATTGCGTGGGCCCAGATAACATTGGCTCATTGACCTTTGCGGGCGTCCCTATTCCAGACTTGCTGATCACGGTCGATTCGCATGGCAATGCCAACGCTGTGGCTTACGTGAGTTTCTACCCTCTCGACGCGAGTGCGCCTTTCTTTTCATTTGGACCAATCGTGAAACAGGATACGAGTGCTTTCAGCGCCTCTTCAATAGTGGGTAACTATGCTTTCGGGTTATCAGGCGTATTTTTTGATGATGGCAACGACGGCATCATAACAGGCCTGGGCAATGAAATCCAGGCGGTGTACTCGTCCAGTGGATTGTTGACACTTTCATTCCTTTCTTTGAGGTGAAGCC
>DAIUEW010000025.1:0-81837 GCA_036844925.1 Candidatus Sulfotelmatobacter sp. | reverse complement strand
CTCCCGTCACGTCGGTCGTGCGCAGATAAAACTGCGGACGGTATCCTTTGAAGAACGGCGTATGCCGCCCGCCTTCTTCTTTCGTCAGGATGTAGACTTCCGCCTTGAACTTGGTGTGCGGCGTGATCGATCCCGGCTTGGCCAGCACCATGCCGCGCTCTACATCTTCTTTCGCAATGCCGCGCAGCAAGAGACCCGCGTTGTCGCCCGCCATGCCTTCATCGAGCTGCTTCTTGAACATTTCCACGCCGGTCACCACCGTTTTGCGCGTCTCGCGGAAGCCCACGATTTCCACTTCCTCGCCCACCTTCACCTTGCCGCGCTCGATTCGTCCGGTCACCACCGTGCCGCGTCCCTGAATCGAGAAAATATCTTCAATCGGCATCAGGAACGGCTTATCCAGTTCGCGCGCCGGCTGCGGCACGCTCTTGTCCACCGCCTCCATCAGCGCGTCGATCTGCTTCTCCCACTTCTCTTCTCCATTTAAAGCCCCTAACGCAGATAGACGAATCACCGGCACATCGTCGCCGGGAAACTTGTAGCTCTTCAGCAACTCGCGCACTTCCAGTTCCACCAGATCCAGCAGCTCAGGATCATCCACGGCATCACACTTGTTCAGCGCCACCACAATGTAAGGCACGCCCACTTGCCGCGCCAGCAGCACGTGTTCGCGGGTCTGCGGCATCGGACCATCGGTCGCCGCGACCACCAGGATCGCGCCATCCATCTGCGCCGCGCCCGTAATCATGTTCTTGATGTAGTCGGCGTGGCCGGGACAATCCACGTGCGCGTAGTGCCGGTTCGCCGTCTCATACTCCACGTGCGCCGTCGCGATGGTGATGCCGCGCGCCTTTTCCTCCGGAGCGTTATCAATCGAATCAAAGGAGCGGAAGACAATCTTCGGATTGTGCTTCTGCAACACCTTGGTGATCGCCGCCGTCAACGTGGTCTTGCCATGGTCGATGTGGCCAATCGTCCCCACATTGCAGTGCGGCTTGTTACGATCAAATTTCTCTTTCGCCATAATTCAGCTCTTAGCTCCTAGCTCAAACCTTGTCATCCTGAGGCGCCGTTCTTTGGCGCCGAAGGACCTATGCAATTCTGCGAGCGACGCTGCGCTCAGTAATACTGATACAACTTCTTAAACTTATGCCGCAGCGCGATGTCGACCGTCTCGAGCTTCGACAGGTAAAACTCCCGCATCTGCGCTTGGTCCGAAAGCGGCAGTTCCTGGTACAACTGCCACGCACTTAAATCTGTTCGCGATGCAGCGCCTGTGGCATCCTCCAACGCTCTCGCCGAAAGCACGGAATCAAACTCCCGGACGCGAATCCCTTTGCGATCCAATTGTTTCAGGAAGCGCTCTACTGTTTCGGGCAAGAATGCCTGTTCCACAGCGGCTTGCAACTTCGCAAATTCCTCCGGCTTCTCGACTTTGATCGCAGCCTGCTCGAAGCTCATTGCACCTGAACCAAATCTCTGGAGCGGGAGACGGGAATCGAACCCGCGACCAACAGCTTGGAAGGCTGTGACTCTACCACTGAGTTACTCCCGCCCTGTAAATCAGCTGTCAGCGATCAGCCGTCAGCCCTCAGTTCAACTTCAGCGATTGAATTGGTCGTCGCTTCCTACCGCTTCGGCTTTTTCGCCGGGAGCCTGCGACATCAACATCTTTGCCACAACCACAGCGGCAATTCCTGCCGCAACTCCGACGAACAGCACTGCAAACCGATAAACCTGACCGCCAAACGCGTGACGAGTCCAAATCCGAACCGCGACCAGAACTGCCATCATAATCAGAATGACATGGTTGAGCTTCTTCTCTCCACCACGCAGGCGCTTAGAAGCTATGATCGCCAGCAAACAATAGACGATCATCACCGCTGCCCACGCCCACCTTAGAATTTGCCAGGTGTCACGCATGTCAGCGCCTCAATCTCATGGAGCCGATGACCAGGATTGAACTGGTGACCTCTCCCTTACCAAGGGAGTGCTCTACCAACTGAGCTACATCGGCTCAAAATCTGCCATCGGCTTTCGCCCTTCGACCGTCGGCTGTACGCTCTCGTCTGGCTCACGCTCATCGTCCGGATGGATCACATCTTTCCGGCGCACCCAGGTCTTGAACGCGAACAACCCAAGAATCACCAAAGTTGCCGACCGGATCCGCGGATCGCTCAGCGTGGCATATGCCAGCGCACCTAGAACCAAGTACGCAATCAACGCCATTGCCAAGCGGCTCATAAAAATCACTCAGATCCCTCGCAAAAAACGCTCGGGATTTCGCCAGCGGGCTCCCGCGGAGCCCTGTCCTGAGCGAAGCCGAAGGACTCACGCCCGCTTAACGGCTCAAATCTGGTGCACAGGGAAGGATTCGAACCTTCGTACCTCGCTAGGAGGGACAGATTTACAGTCTGTTGGCTTTAACCACTCACCCACCTGTGCAGTACTGCCGGGTGATGCAGCCGTTGCGCTTCATCCAGCAGGCAATATCATCCGGGCACGCCAAGCGCTCGGGAAACCCGCAGACCGCGCGGCAGCACACTTGCACTCTTTATTCTTTTGCCTGCGCGAGCCAAAGCTTCTATAAAACTGAGCTTCTGCAAATCAGGGAAAACCAACTTACGGATTGCCGCGAAGATCACTACACGCCGGAATAGTTCCGAATGGAGTGCGTTGGAAAAACCTGTTGCGCCGCCAAGTACAGAGTCCGGCTGCCTGCCGGAAATTCGGTCCTGAATTTCGTTTTCTGGAGCTGGCGAAGGGATTTGAACCCCTGACCCTCTGATTACAAATCAGATGCTCTACCGACTGAGCTACGCCAGCGTTCGGGGACAAGTACCCTTCCAGGCACAAGTATACCCCTGATCCCTTCCAGATGTCCGGGACAATTAGTTAAGTTATCACAACGGGCAAATTTCGCGCAACCCGGTTATGTTCACTCTCGTTTAAAGGGATCGCGCTCTAGCGGCGCCCCCCGCCATGCCCACCACCCCGATATCCGGGAAGCGCGTGTTCCGCCTTCCCTTCATGGCCGGCGTCGCCTACGTGGCCTCGCCCATCCCGCGCCTCGTTTGCCCGGAAGTGGTTGAAGCGCTGCGCCCCGCGCTCCGGCAACGGCCCAACGTAACCGTGATGAGGATCAAAGCGGTTGTCGACATGGCCGAAAAAGCCGTGACGGCCGTGAAACCAGGGGCCCGCTCCAAGAAACACCCCGCCAACAAACCAGTCGGGCCCATAGTAGCCGTACGGAGCACAGTCATATGGTTCATAGTCGAAATACCCATAAGGACACACGGGAGCCGGTCCGATGTTTACGCCGACGGAAACCTGGGCTTGCGCCACAGGTGCACAGCATAAAAGGCCAGCTACCAGAGCTGCAAAAGCAAGCGAACTGACTTTGAACATGATTTCTCCTTATCTCTCCTTGATTCGTTACAGAATTTCAACCCGGACAACCGAGCGCCAGCATAATACCCGCCAGCATAATATCCAAGGATCAGTACCGGCAAGTCAGTCTGCGGGAAGTGATCGCGGCCTGCTCCCGCTTGGGCAATTGCCGGAAGTGACTGTTGTTAACAGCGATTGCACTCAGCGAACTCCGTTTTCGCCTCGCAACTTCTGCCTCACCTTCCCCGGCAGTGTTATCATTTCAGGCCTGACCGCATTCCATGCGAATTAGGCGCACCCTCCCCACCGCCCTGGCAGTTGTAGTGGTTGCTGCGGCGGTAACCCTCGCGGTCCAATTGCGGAAGCTTGCGCCGCCCGAGCCTGCCCGTTTGCTGCCTGGGGCGGACGCGTTTTTCTATCTCGACCTCGGCAAGGCCCGGAAGGCGAACTCGGGCAAAGAGCTTCCCGCGGTGAGCCACGATCCGGAGTACGAGCGCTTCATCCGCGAAACCGGTTTTCAGTTCGAGCGCGATCTCGACGAAGCCGCTTTTGCCATCCACTACCCGGGGAATTGGCCGGGCGGCGGAAGCGGTGGTCCGGCGCGGGAGGCGCGTTTTTCCGAAGTCCTGGTCGGGAAGTTTCATGCCGAGCAGCTTACCGCCTATCTGCGGAAGATGGCACAATCGGTCGAGAACTATCATTCGGTCGACATCTTCACGATTCCGCTGGAAGGCAGAATGTTGCGCGTTGCGGTGCTGAGTGCGGATTCGGTAGCCGCCTCGAATCATGATGACCCGGCAGTGATTCAGGGAATGATTGACCGGTCCAAGAAGCTGGCTTCTCCGTTCGGAGGTCCGGCGCTGTTGCGGCAATATTTCAGGCACGTTCAGTTGGCGAGTCTGGCGTGGACGATCGCGCGTGTTGATCCGTCGGCACCCGACGCCCCTGGATGGAGCGGCCTGTTCGCCAGGCCCGCCACAATGGTGGTCTCGGGAAGCGTTCTCAGCCCGCTTCACCTGCGGGGAGACGCGGTTCATCTCCGCGCCGAGGCCTTTACCCAGAGTGCGGACGACGCGCGGGCCATTGCCGACAAGGTAACTGTGTTCGTCGCGCTGACTCATACCGCCGAGACGTCTGTGGGAACCCACGGCACCGATCCTGATGTGAAAGCCTTCTTCGACAGCCTCAAGGTGAAGCAGGAAGGCGATCGCGCCGTGATGACCGCCGCGATGCCTCTGGGATTTTTGCAAAAGATGCTTTCGGGATCTGCGGCTGAGTTGAGCGAGCCTGCTGCAGCGCCTGCAGAAGTCCCCGCGGAATCGCAGTAGAGCGATAGAACGGCGGACCGGCTACACATCCCTGAATTGCTCCGCGAGGCGTTTTGGAGCGGTATTGCGCCAGGCTGCAGAAATTGCTTTTTGCAGCGCTTCCTTTCTCACCATCTTCAGATGCACGCTGGTGGCTCCGCGGCGTCCCCAAGCCCCCTTCACCGGGATAAATATGTCGGGATAATCCTTCGAGAAATAGTGCTGCTGTTCCGGCGTGAGCTTGACCATGCCCCAACCCTTGGCTGGATAGCCTAGAGTGGCGAATATCTTTCCGTGCACGCGAAAATCCGGATGGTCCATGTGCGCACTTTCGGTTGTTTCCGGAAGGGCAAGGGCGAGGCGGCGAAAATCATTGGCAGTCAAGGCGTCAGTTCTCCGATGATGTGAGCTACTAGCATAACGGCGAATGCGTGGTTCTGGTTACGGTGCGCCGGGTGTAGACTTCGCGCATGCGAGACTTGGGTCGCGATCCCGATAACGCTGCTGCCGTCTCGGAAACTCCCGTTCGTGTCGCGCACATCGCTGGGCCGGCGCTTTATCTCGTCGCTACCCCCATTGGCAACCTGGAAGACATTACGCTGCGCGCGGTGCGCGTGTTGAAGGAAGTCGACGTGATCGCCTGCGAGGACACGCGGCAGACACAGAAACTGCTCAACCACTACGGCATCACGACTCGCACCATCAGCTATCACGAGCACAATGAGATGACGCGCGCGGCGGAACTGGTGAAGGAAATGCAGGAGGGGGCGAGCGTTGCGCTGGTGACGGATGCGGGCATGCCGGGAATCTCCGATCCCGGCTTCCGGCTGATTTCGCTGGCAATCCGACATCATCTGCCGGTGGTGCCGATACCGGGTGCGTCAGCTTTCTTGGCGGCGCTGGTGGCGAGCGGTCTGCCGACGGATTCGTTTCGCTTCAGCGGATTTCTTCCTGCAAAGCGCGGGGAGCGGCGGGCGGCGTTGGAGGCTATAAAGACTTCGCCGCGGACGCAGGTTTTTTATGAGGCTCCGCACCGTGTTGTCGAAGCGCTTGCAGATGTTGTCGAGGTCCTGGGAAAAGACCGGCATGTGGTGATCGCGCGGGAAGTGACCAAGCTGCATGAAGAATTTTTGCGCGGGCGCGCGAGCGAAGTGCTAGAGACGTTGGAATCGCGCGACGGAGTGAGGGGCGAGATCACGCTGCTGATCGGGAAGCCTGAAGAAGGTGATCTGGGGACGGCTGCTCCCGGCCATCCGAGTGTCCGCCAAAGAGTCGAGCAAATCATGGCCGAAGAGAAAGTCGATGAGAAAGCGGCGCTGAAGAAAGTCGCGAAGGAGCGGGGAATCTCAAAGAGTGAGGCGTACCGAGACTTGCAGAGAAGCAAATGACATGCGCTCAACCGGACAGCCGAGGGCGGCTGTCCCCACATGAGCATTACTACTTCCCTGCCAACTCCCGCTTCACGGCCTCGCTAACCATCTTCCCGTCAACGCGCATGCCTGCGCCGGAAAAACGTGACATCGCGTTCTTCATCACCGTGCCCATGTCTTTCATGGTGGGCGAGCCCATCTCGGCGATTACGGCTTTTACTCCGGCGACCACTTCGGATTCGGCAGCGGCTTTGGGCAGGTAGCTTTCGATCAGGACGATTTCGGCGGCTTCTTTGTCGGCCATCTCCTGGCGTCCGCCTTTGGTGAATTGCTCGACGGACTCTTTGCGCTGCTTGATCAGCGTGCTGAGGACGGCTTGAGATTCTTTGTCATCGAGGGGAGCCATTTTCTCGATCTCGCGGTTCTTGAGCGCGGTCTTGACCATACGCAGAGTCGAGAGGCGCTGCTCCTCGCGCGCCTTCATGGCGGCAGTGATGTCGTTCTGGATCTGTTCGATGAGGCTCATCAGGGGATTATATATAGAAGAGATGGCGACGGAATTTTCAGCAATTTCGGGCAGCAGTGCGGCGTAGCTAACGCGCCGGGCTGTTGTACGGGGAGATCCTTCACTCCGCCTGAAGAACGGCTACGTTCGGGATGGCGGCGTAGTGTGATGACACCGTAGCGTAAAGAGCGACTAACGAGGATCCTCGTGCATCTCATGCCGAGGAGGTCTTCAATATGAGCAAACTTGCGATCTGGGCCCAACTGGAAGCGAAGCCCGGCAAAGAAAAAGAGTTGGAAGAGTTCTTGAAATCGGCGCTGCCTCTGGCTGAACGTGAGCCGGGGACGGTTACGTGGTACGCGATAAAAATGGGGCCGAGAAAATACGGCATCTTCGATACATTTGCCGACGAGAACGGCCGCAATGCCCACTTGAATGGCGAGATCGCTAAGGCACTTTTTGCCAAAGCGGCGGAGTTGTTAGCGAAGTCTCCGGAGATCGCCAAACCCGAGATCCTGGCAGCGAAACGCGCATCCCGCTGATGAAGCCCGCGAAGATCCAGCCCGCGAAAACGCTCGCGCGGACAAGCAACCTGCGGATTGTGACCGGAATCACCGCACACCGGGCGCGGTTCCAGTAGACTTATAAACTATTCCACTTCCAAGGGTGCTTAACTTATGCTGCGCAAGAATCGTCTGTTTACTCCCGGCCCCACGCCGCTGCTTCCGGCGGCGCAAACTGCGATGGCGTCGTTTACGGCGCATCATCGCACCGCCGACTTCCGGGCGCTTTTCCAGCGAGTACTTACTGACATGAAGGATTTCATCGGCACGCAGAATGACGTCCTCGTCCTGGCTTGCTCCGGCACCGGTGTGATGGAAGCGTCGGTAACAAACCTTACCTCGCCGGGGGACAAGGTGGTGGTGCTCACCGCGGGAAAATTCGGTGAGCGCTGGACGGAACTCGCCAAGGCATTCGGCTGCAACGTGGAAGTATTGAGCGCGCCTTATGGCGAGACTTTCTCGTTGAATGACATTCGCGCGAAACTTACTCCCGAGGTGCTCGCAATCTTCGTCCAGGCGACGGAAAGTTCAACCGGTGCGCAGCATGATGTGCAAGGCATTGCGAAGCTGGTGCGCGCCGGCGGCGACGACACTTTGCTGGTGGTGGATGCGATTACCGGGCTGGGCACGACGCATCTCGATGTGGATGGCTGGGGTGTGGATGTGATTATCGGCGGATCGCAGAAGGCGCTGATGATCCCGCCGGGGTTGGCCTATTGCGCGGTGAGCGAGCGAGCATGGCGGCGAATGGAGACGACGACTTCGCCGCGCTACTACTTTGATTTGCGCAAGGAGCGCAAGGCGGCTGCGAAGGGCGAATCGGCATACACTCCGGCAACGTCGCTGTTTGCGGCGCTGGGAGCCGCGTTGGAGTTTATCCGAGAAATGGGAAATGGCGATCTGGCGAAAGGACGCGAAGCGCTCGTCGACAATGCCGAGCTCTGCGCCGAGATGACGCGGGCTGGCGTGCAGGCGGTTGGATTGAAGCTGTTCGCAGCGTCGCCCGCGGCTGCGCTTACGGCGGTCCGCCCGCCACACGGAATTGATTCCGGAAAGATCGTCAAGGAGTTTCGCGAGTCCTTCGACGCGGTTGTGGCGAATGGGCAAGGCGAGATGAAAGGTGAGATATTCCGCATCGCCCACATCGGATACTACGACTATCTGGACACGATTGGCATTCTGGGAGCGCTTGAGCACGTTCTCACTCGCGTGAGGGGAACGGCCGTTGAATATGGCTCGGCGGTGCGCGCAGCGCAGGAGGTGTACGCGCGCGGACTAACTGGCAAGCGTCAACTCGTGGGGGCGTGAGGACCACATTACGTGGCCCTC
Source organism: Candidatus Sulfotelmatobacter sp. (assembly GCA_036844925.1). Lineage (GTDB taxonomy): Bacteria > Acidobacteriota > Terriglobia > Terriglobales > Acidobacteriaceae > Sulfotelmatobacter. The sequence goes on along the minus strand of DAIUEW010000025.1, from coordinate 73,373 downwards.
ATCCTACTTGATCGTGAAGTTCATCGGAGCCGAAGTCTCGGCAAGTGTTCCACCGCTGCCGTACATACCCGTTCCGGTGGTGCCAGGATTCGTTACCGTAACCGGGACTGTCCCTGCGGCTGCGACGGCAGAGGCCGGGATCTTCGTCATCATCTGGTTTCCACTGACGTATGTGGTGGTTTGGGCCGCGCCGTTCCAATTGATGCTCGCATTGCTGCTGAAGTTGGTGCCGTTGACCGTAAGGACAAAGGCTGGACTCCCCGCATTCATGCTCCCGGGAGCGAGTTCGGCAATCGCGGGCATGGTTCCGGCGACCGCAGGAGTGGCTTTCGAGCTGTAGCCGCCGCATGCCATGCCGATCGCGAGAAGCGCAGCTAGAATTACTATTTTTGTAATCTTCATATCTTTATCTCCTGACGGGCCGATGGGCTCCGAATTGAGATAAGTCTAAGAAAACGGTAGGGCAGAGGTGTCAGCGGGGTGTCATTTTCATGTCAATGTTTTGTCAGGGCAAATAGATCGGCTCAAAAGGACTAAATCTCTCTTGAAAATCGTGATTGCAGAAAAAATATCGGCCGCGGCTATCGAGGAATTGAAAGAGCCGGGCTGGAGCGTCCTCACCGCTGACCAACTGGACGGCAAACTCGCGGACCATCTAGAGTCAGCCGACGCGCTGATCGTGCGTTCGGCGGTGCAGGCGGATGCGGAACTGCTCTCGCATGCCAGGAAGTTGCGCGTGATCGGCCGCGCTGGCGTCGGTGTGGACAACATCGACCTGGAGGCGGCCACGCGCCAGGGCATTGCCGTGATGAACACTCCGGGGGCAAACGCCGTAGCCGTGGCGGAACAGACGTTGGGCATGATGCTGGCTATGGCGCGTCATCTTTGCCGCGCGGATGCTCTGATGCATGCCGGGCGGTGGGAGAAGAAATCGCTGCAAGGTACGGAGTTGCGAGGCAAGACGCTGGGCATCGCCGGGCTGGGCCGTATTGGTGTGGAAGTGGCGCGGCGGGCACGGGCATTTGGAATGGAGGTCGTGGGTCATGATCCGTTTGTTTCCGTGAGCGTGGCGAAGGAGCAGGGAATCCGACTGACGAGCCTGGACGAGCTTTATGCGGCAGCGGATTACATCACGCTGCATGTAGGTCTGACTCCGCAGACTACGGGGATGATCAGCCAGGCAGCGATCAGGAAGATGAAGAAAGGCGTCCGGCTGGTGAATTGCGCTCGTGGAGAATTGGTGAACGAGGCCGATCTGGCGGAGGCGCTTAAGCAAGGGCACGTCGTCGCCGCGGCGCTCGACGTTTTCGCAGACGAGCCTTTGAAGAATTCTCCGCTGCTGACGATGGAGAATGTCATTCTCACGCCTCACATTGGCGGATCTACCTTCGAGGCCCAGGAGGCGGTGGGGGTGCAGATTGCGCAGCAGGTGCGGGAATACCTGAAGCACGGCGTGATACAGAATGCGGTGAACGTGCCTTCGGTTTCGGCCGAGGAGTACGCCGAGATGCATCCCTACATTGTTCTGGCGGAGCGTATGGGAGCGTTTCTGGCGCAGATTTCAGAGGGTTCGATTGAAGAAATTTCGCTTCGCTACAGCGGTCATATTGCGGAGTGGAAGACAGAGCTCATTCGCAACGCTGCCATCAAGGGAATTCTCAACCAGACTTTGGACGAGAAAGCCAATCTGGTGAATGCCGCGTCCCTGGCGGATAGTCGAGGGCTTCGGGTACACGAAGCTCACAAGTCGAAAGTCTCGACTGGCGGTGCCGGGAGTGTGCTCTCGATCTTCCTTAAGAGTTCAAAGGAAGAACACATGGTCAAGGGCGCCGTTCTGCGCGGGACGGCGCCGCGGTTGTTGCACATTGACGATATTGACGTGGAGGCTCCGCTGGAGCGTGATCTGATTTACTTGCGCAATCGCGACGTTCCGGGCGTGATCGGCAAGGTGGGTACGATTTTGGGAGAAGGCGAAATCAACATCGCGGATTTTTCGTTGGGGCGGCGCGGCACAGAAGCATCGTCGGAGCCGCGCGAAGCTATCGCCGTAGTTCACGTCGATGGACCCGTGCCTGACGATGTGCTGAAGAGGTTGGAGGGGATTCCGGCGGTGCGCCAGGCGAAAGCGGTGCGGCTGTTTTGAGATTCCCAGCTGCCGAGTTCCGACTGCCGAATTCCACTCGTACGGCACAAAATCAGCAATTGTGGCTGCCACGTCACGGGGAATGCCATTGAGCAAATTGACGCTATGGAAGATTGTTGAGCGTGGTCTTCTCTACATAGGAATCGCGCTGCTCGTCCTGGTAGTCGTTGCAACATTCATTGTCCTCACTAAGGGCCGCGTAAGGATTTCGGGCGGATGGGCCGGGTTGGTAACGTATACAGCTTTGCTGTTGTGGGTCATAATCAGCAAATCTAGGAAACGTTGGCATCAGCTGACGTTTTGGTTGACCGTTGTGGGCCTCTTGACCATTCATTTACTGGCATTTGTGGCAATCCTGAGAAGCTACCCGCAATGGCGAATGATTTGGTTCGTGCCGGTCGTGATTGTCGAGGCTGGGTTATTCTCGGTCATCCTCAACGTGCTGCTTGGCCCCTCGACAAGGTGATGGGAAGTCAAGAATAGCGGGCCTTAGTGCGCCCGCGTGAGCCTAGGAATTCGAGCCATCCCGCCGCAGCTTGCGGCTTTCCGCAAGCAAAGCCATCGAGTGCATTAAATTCTGCAGCGTGACAATTCCCACCAGCCACTGATCTTCCATCACTGGAATGATGCTGAGATTGCGCGACGTGAGCTTGCGGAAGGCGGAAGCTAATGACTCCTGCCGCACTGAAATCTCAAAGGTCTTATTCATTACGGCCTGGACATAGCCGTTGCCTTCCGCGCGCAATGCCTCGAGGATGCGCTGGCGGGAGATCACTCCTACCATATCGCTGCCTCGGACCACCGGAAAATCGTCCTGCAGCGAGTGCACTGCTTTATTCAGGGCATCCTCAAGCGTGTCTGCGGGGGAAAGGGTTGCAAAGTCTGTGAGCATCACTTCTTCCAGGCGCACATTGTCCAAAACCGACTGGAAAATGACAGCGCGTTCCTCGAGTTGCGCCGCGGAGAAAATAATGACACCCACCATGGTCAGCCAGGTATTGCTGAACAGGCCGGCAACCATCAGAACCATTGCCATGGCGTGGCTGATGGAAACGGCACGGCGAGTAGCCGCGGCCGGATCGATGGTACGCGCGAAGAACGCTCGCAACACCCGGCCGCCATCGAGCGGATAAGCCGGCAAAAGATTTAGGCCCGCAAGATAAAGATTGGCCCAAACCAGGCTGCGCGGCAGGTTGCTCGATTGCAAGAAGGGCCACTGCCAAAGATTCGCGCCGGGAAGCGTGGCGTAGATCACGAGCGCCGCAATCATCGCGAACGAAAGATTCACCAGGGGTCCGGCGAGGGCGATGCGAACATCACGCTTCCAGATGGCCGCCGGAGTCGGCGGTGTCTCCGAGCGCGTTTCATCGAAAATGGTGACGCCGCTGAGCGGCAGAAGGATGACGGCTTTGGCAATCAATCCGGCTCGGCGGGCAACCAGCATGTGACCGATTTCGTGGGCCGCAACGCAGGCCAGAACAATCCCAACCAGCGCCAGGTCACGTGGTCCATTGGCTGTCGGGTGCACGGTGTATTCCGTCCAGAAAACAAATAAGGGGAGGATCAGGAAAGTCAGGTGAAGGCGAACCTCGACTCCGAACAGGCGACCGACATGAATGGACCAGCTTCTCATTAGTTTCGGTTACTGGATAGTCGTACCGTCTACTACAGTTATTCTACATGCTCGGATATATTGACTCGGAGCTCAAAGGTACAGAGCCATGCGCGTGATCTCGGGCAAATACCGGGGGCGTCCTCTGCGTTCTTTGCGCGGGACCGAAATTCGCCCGACGTCGGACCGTTTGCGCGAGACCTTGTTCAACGTTCTGACCGCAGGCAATCCCGAGGTTCTCGAGAGCACGGTCTGGCTGGATCTATTTGCAGGCACGGGAGCGGTGGGAATCGAAGCGCTGAGCCGCGGAGCCAAGCAGGCCTGTTTTGTGGAGACGTCAGCCGCCGCTGCAAAGTTGATCGAGCAAAATTTGCAGAGCCTCGGAGTCGTGGAGGGATACAAGATTCTGCGGGATGATCTTCCTGGTGTGGTCTGGCGACTGCAACGGGAACACTTCGTCGCCGACGTTGTGTTCCTCGATCCCCCCTACCGGATGCGGCACTCCTATGAAGAAACTCTTACGGTGCTCGCTGGTTCGTCGCTGGTATGGGCGATGTCTCTGGTGATTGCAGAGCACGAAAAGACGTTCGACTTGGGAGATGCGTTTGGGGCGCTGCGGAGAATTCGCAAGTTGACGCAGGGAAGTACATCTCTCAGTTTTTACCGGATTGGTGGCCTGCCAGACCTAAATAAGTGAGGGCCCAAGCGGTTTATCGATGCAACCTGCTTAAGTCAGCAGTTCCTACATCAGCAGTTCCTACATCAGCAGTTCGGTGTCGCGGCGAACGATGGGGTGTTGCATCTCCTGCAGATCGTTCTTCACCATGTTTAGGCCGTAAACGCAGCCTTCGAACTCCCGCGAGAGTTGCGCGAAGAGTGGAGCGACCTTGGCATATTCGAAGTGTTCGAACTTCGAGACGATGTAGTAGCTTTCTTTGCCCGCCTTCACCCACTCCACAAAATTCTCGAGGCGATGGCGGCGCAGGCGGAAGTGGTTAATGCTCTCGGGAAACATTCCGGCGAAGAACAGGGCATAGTCGCCGATGTGCTTGCGCACCTGGCGTTCGCGGTCGAACGAGGGAGCGGGACCGTAGATCGGGTCTGACTCTAGTAACATCTCACCCAGATCGGCGAGCGGGCGGTTCGTTGCGTCGTGAATCTTGAATAGTTGATCGGTTTCGCAGAACTCCGCCAGCAGATGCGAAACGTAACTCACCACCTGCGGATCGCGGATGCCGATCTCTTCGGCATAGTGGCGGCCAACCAGTTCCTCAAACAGCTGCCGCAACGGATGAGATTCTGGAATCATGCTCCTTGGGCTCCTGAAAGCCTTGCTGTACGCAGGCTTTCAATCGTCGTTGTTAAGTAGTTACCCCAGTTCCAACGCAAAAGCAAGTGACTTTTGTTTATGCGGCTCATCATTTTCACTAATGATTAGAAGTTTGCAAGCGATTGCGAGGTTGCAGCGAGTTTTTGTTGGCAGGCGCTGGCGTTGGCTGCTAAACCTTCCTGCTGATGGCTGCAATAGAATGACTTAGGAATTCATAATGAAACCTATGGAGAGAACAAACATCTGGAGCGGTATACCTTGGGAACCGGTTGTAGGTTACTTCCGCGCGGTGAAGATTGGTCCCTTAGAATGAATCTCGTCGATCTCCGAACTACGCCAGGGCCTTCGACATTTTCACGAAGTGGCAGGGCAATCTCGGGCTCAAACCGGCAGTAAATGGCGCGGTGCCGGTCTCGACATATCCACGGCGGTGATAGAAGTCCGGCAGCTCTTTCCGCAGATTGACAATCTTGATATCTATGAAGCGGCTGCCTACCTTTCGGCAATGATTCTCCGCCGCGCTCATCAACGACGATCCCAGACCTGACTTCTGGGCCTTGGGGTCAACGGCCAGCAAGCCGAGATACGATCGGTCACCTTTTATTTCGACATACACGCAACCCGTGATCGTCCCGTCACTTTCAGAAACCAGGAATTCCCCCGTGTTCAGCAGCGACCGCACTTTATCGAGGTCGATGCGATCGCGCTCTATGAAAAAGTCTTCAGCTTGGTGGAAGGCGGCGTTGATCACGCCGGTGATAGCCGTTGCCTCCGCCAGCCTCGCAATCCGTACCAGCACAATGTCTTCCTCGGCTTTCCCAGTCCGCTGAATCAGCAACAATGGCTCTCATTCCCTCTCGCCCTCGCCAGGGACGAAGAACACGACACGCAGGCTTCAAGAAATCAGGAATCACGGTTGCGGATAGTCGTGCGATGCTGAGCGTTTTTCCGGCCCTAGCAGCGCACGGCCAGGGAACACATCTGGCACGATGTTGCCTTCGTTGACCACCACAGTTCCTCCTACCACTAAGTAGCGCACGCCCACACTCGGCTCCATGGGCTTCTCGAAAGTGGAGCGGTCCCTGATGGTTCCAGCGTCGAACACAACGATGTCGGCGTCGGCGCCTTCCTGCAATCTGCCTTTTTGCCGTGCCGCTGGAGTCGAACGCTCCAGCATCTCTGCCGGCATCAGAGTCATCTTTCGCAGAGCATCCATCAGTGTGATCGTTCCCTTTTCGCGAACGTATTGTGCCAGCACTCGCGAATAGGTTCCGGCGTTGCGGGGATGACCCTCCAGGCCATCACTGGCGATCATCACTAGAGGATGGGGAATCACTTTGTCCACCATTTCCTGAGTATTGGAGAAGATCACTACAAAGCGCGGAGTCGCGGAACCATGCAGTTCGTCGAAACGCTCCTTGGTGAGGCGCTCGCCTGTGTCGGGAAGCATAAGGCTGCTGTAGCTGATACCCAATTTGTCCTGCCAGCCGGAGTTGAACAACGCTGAGTTTACAGAAGTCATGCCTGCGATGTAGGGATATGCCTCAGTGGTAACGTCCAAACCGTGCGCGCGTGCTCCTTCGATCATAGAGATGCACTCCATGGCATCGCGCAGGCAGGTGCTGTTGATGTGCACGATGTGCAATGAAGCGCCCGTGACAGCGGCCGCTCCGATCAACTCGCTGACCGCCTCAACGGTTGGCCCGGGCTCGACGCGGCCCGAACTGCGCGCGTGGGTGTAGACCGGCAGCCTTCTCTGCGCGGCGAGACGAAACATGTCAATTACCTCCAGCCGAGTTGCTCCCGGAACGTACTCGATTCCCATCCCAATGGCCAAGCCGCCGGCGTCAAGCTCCGCGCGCAGGCGCTCCTGCATGGCTTCTATTTGTTCGGATGTGGCGGGCTGATCGGTTGCGGGACCGCTCTTCGGCAGAATGGTCCCGCCAGATAATGGCGCCCCGAACACCAGAGATCGCGCCGCCACATAACTGGCCGCCGTACCGTAGTGAATCAGCGAGCGGCCTTCCTTGGCTTTTAGAAACTGAGCGACGTCGGGCGCCCCGATTTCCAGCTCCAACGCCGTGGTCACCCCGTCCAGTGCCTTCAGGCGTTGGCTCTCCAAGTTCTGGGCGTGCTGGTGCAGATCGATGAATCCAGGGGCAACGACCAGCCCTTTGGCCTGAATGACACGGCGTCCGCTCAGCACTTCGGTGGATACGCGGACAATCTTTCCGTCGCGAATGCCGACGTTGCGCACCGCATCCACGCCGGTTTCCGGATCCATGACCCGTCCGCCTTCAAGCACAAGATCGTACTGCTGCCCGGACGCGGCGGCGGTTGATAACGCCAGAAAAAATAGAGAAAAGATCACCTTGCGCATGGTTGCTTCCTCTCGAAAGATGGATCAGTTCTGAGTAACGAGCTGGGCGAACTTATCCAGATCGATGTTCCCGCCGGATACGATCGCAACGATCTTTCCGGACCCGGCGCGGCCCGACCGAGCGGCAGCCACAGCACACGCGGCGGCACCCTCAACGATAATGCGATTCCGCTCCGCCACGAGCTTCATGGCCCGAGCTGCCTCATTCAAGGTCACAACCAGAGAACCGTCCAGGAGCTTACGAGCATGTTCGAACATGTTTGGGAATACCATTTTGCTGCCGATACCGTCGACGAAGGAGGGCTGGTATTCCACCGTGCGCGGCTTGCCCGCCGCCAGGGACGCGGCCAGCGGAGCAGCGGTTTCGATCTCGGCGGCGTAAATCCGCACTTTAGGAGCGAGTGCCCGCAATACCGCCGCAATGCCGCAGGACAATCCTCCCCCGCCAAACGGGATCACCACCGCGTCCAAGTCCGGCAGATCTTCCAGCAGTTCCAACGCGATCGTACCGTTGCCCGCCATGACACGAGGATCATCGAACGCATGAATAAAGGTGGCATCGATGCCCGGGTAGGAGCGCTTCTCAAAAGTTTGCCACCATTCCGCGAAGGGAGCCTTGATTACCCGCCCGCCCATCCGTTCCACCGCGAGAATCTTTGTTGCCGGAGCCGTCTCGGGAGCAACGACCGTTGCCTTGATGCCCAAACGTCGCGCGCAGAACGCCACACCTTGCGCCATATTGCCTGCCGAAGCAGTTAAGACTCCACGATCCAGTTGCTCGCGCGGAATCAGCGCCGTCACGTTCGCTGCGCCGCGAATCTTGAACGAGCCGATCGGCTGGAGATTCTCTAGCTTCAGATACAAATCCGCGGGGTCATCCACATTGCAGCGGACGAGCGGAGTACGAAAAACGACCGCCGCGATGTTGCGCCGCGCTTTTTCCGCTTGAGCGACCGAGATAGGCATCGCCGTATGTTAAACCTTTCGCAGGGCTAGTAAGGGCTGCTAGTGAGCGCCGATACCATACTTCGAGTCCAGAAATGCCCGGAGTCGCGAGGGCAGCGCCTCCGCTAACTCCTGCCACGTCAAGACGCTGAACGCCGCCCGCAATTCCACTGGTTTCACGCACTTCATTACCGCGTACCAGGCTTCGATGAGGTCCGGTCTGCGAGCGTCCAGCAGCACACAGAACGAACACTGCATCGCGTGCGCCGCCAGAACATTGCGCAACAGTTGATAACCGAGATAGTGGCTGTCCGTCTGAGGAAGTTGCTCGTGGTCGAAAACGTCGAGGAAATCACGATACACCATGAGGACTCTCTTCCCCGCTCGCTGGAAGTCACTTTCTGTGAGCTTCGCCTCCACCAGCAGATTTCCCAGGTGCATATCGACCTCGGTTCTATCAAATCTGCCGTTGATCAGTGGAACTCGCGCCTTGTGCCCAAAGAGCGGCGTTGAATCGGAGTCGACACCGAGCATTGCGAACGGTTTCCCCGCTCGCGCCACTCCGGGATGACAAAAGATGTTCATCAAGAGCGCGTCCGAACTCATGCAAGAATCAAGTTCCCTCCAGCGTCCGTTTGCAGCGGGTGGCAACGAGCGGCGGGCCTGGGTGTGAACCTTGGTCAAGCGCTGCCGCCAAATGGGATTCGAAATAATCGCCTTGTAGCTTGCCCGAGTGAAGTTTCCATGAACCGATTGGTTCTCATCAGGAGCGAAGCAGACTACCGGCATGACACCGTAGCTCAAGGCGTAAGGCAGATTATCCGACAGGGCGAACTTCAAGGCGCGCTCGGCAAGTTCGTGACGAAGGACGGAGGCAAAGGTCATGGGATTTGTTGAAGTATAGCGAACAAAAAACGAAATGTCGTTAGCTCCCAAAAGCAGCCCTGTAAAATTTCAGAGAAATAGCTGTAAAATGCGAAAGCACCACGGCGAACCCAGGGGGACCAATTTGGACACAACGAGAATGCTGGCGGAGGTTGAACAGGAGATTGCAAAGTTACAGCGTGTAGCCGATGCGCTGCGTGGCTCTGAATCGACGCAGGGGAGATCTACGAATAGTAATGGCGCTGGACGCACAGTGTCAGCCTCCGCGCGAAGGCGGATGAGCCTTGCTCAGAAAGCGCGATGGGCGAAGGCTCGCAAGGAGCCGCAGCAGCCGGTGGGCTTAGCGAAATCGACATCTTCTGCTGCTATCAAGCGCACCATGTCAGCGGCAGCCCGCAGAAAAATCGCAGCGGCACAGCGAGCGAGGTGGGCAAAGATTCGAGGGAAAAAAGCCGCCTGACACTCTTGGTCACCCGATTTGTAAACTATTTAGTGAGGGTGTTTCAAGCGCACTCAACGCGCAAGCCAATATGTCATCATGTGGACCCTCGGTGCATGAGGACCATGTGCGCCGCAAAGATATCCTCAACCGCCAGTCCCAATGATTTGAACACCGTGATCTCGCGATCATTCTTTCTGGAGGGAAGCTCGCCGAGTTCCGCCGCGATGTGCTGCGCGGTCCACCGGCCTTCGTTGATTCCCATCACCACGTCCCCCGCTTCCTTTAGCGCCGCCGCCCGTGAGTCAACCACCAACCGGGCGCGCCCGACCAGCGCCGGATCGAGTTCCCGTTGCCATGGCACGCACGCCCCAACCGCAATGATGTGTGCCCCGTCACCGACCCACTCGTTCTGAATTACCGGGGTCGGCGAAGCAGTCGCCGCTACGACGACATCCGCTCCGCGCACCACCGCTTCGGCGCTCTGCATGGCGACGACTCCAGTTTCGTCGGCGAATTTCCGCACCCGGTCTGCGTTCGGGCTCCACGCCCAGACTTCACGAAAATTCCTCACCAGCCTGAGCGCGTCACAATGACTGCGAGCCTGCACTCCCGATCCCAGAATCCCCAATACTTGTACGTCCTTCCGCGCCAGGTGCCGCGCCGAAACCGCCGAAACCGCGGCGGTTCGTACTTCCGTGATGTAGCGCCCGTCGAGAATCGCTTCGGCCATGCCCGTTTTCGGATCCAGCATCACGATCACCGCCTGGTGCGTATCCAGACCGCGCTGCGCGTTGGCGGCGCAGACAGTGACCAGCTTCGCGCCGAGCGCTGGAAGCGATGGCACGTAGGACGGCATCAACCCGAAAAGCGAACGCTCCGCGCCGAATTCGAGGACCGCGCGTACCGGTTGTTGCACCCGTCCGGCCGAGAATTCGACCAAAGCCCTCTCCATGGCCTCGATCAGATCGGGCATAGGCAGCCGCGCCCGCACATCGTCTTCGTTTAAAAATCGAGGAATCTTCACGCACTATTCCAATTGACCTTGGGAGCGGCCGCCCAGTGCGTTTGTCCTGGCGAGTCGGCCCTTAAGAAGCTGGCGGCCGCACCGAACAGTCTTCCAGGTACGCGCACAAAGAAGATGAGTTCCTGCCGAGACCGTGGTTGCCAAGGGCTTCGGACTTACAGAAGGCCCGGTGTGGGACCCGGCAGAATTCCTCTATATCTATATCAGTGATGAAACCATTAACAAAATATACCGGCTTCATCCCGACGGGAAGAAGGATGAAGTGATTGCCCTTGGTGACCCGCCTGCTGCTATCACTCCTCCCGCCGTTGTTGAACCGTTTCGGGTAGACTCCTTGCCGCAAGGAAATCGCGGTTCCGGAGATGCTGTGCCGCAAATAGCTCCCAATACTTCCCACGCACCTCACAGGCGATGGCGCATAGCATTTCTGCTTGCCTTCGGAGTGCTGGTTAATTTTTTCGATCGAATCAACCTTTCGGTTTCGCGCGAGGCACTGAATGTCTCGTTCGGAATGTCACTGGTTGTCTTTGGCTATCTTTCCAGCGCATACAGTTGGACATACGCCGTGATGCAAATGCCTGCGGGAGTTTTGCTCGATCGCCTTGGAGTACGCCGTGTTGGTCGAATCAGCACCTTTCTTTGGAGCGTCGCTTCCTTTAGCGCGGCTCTGGCCCCAGGGCTCGGTTGGTTTGTGGGTGCGCGATTCCTTCTGGGTATAAGCGAATCCCCGACCTTTCCAGGGAATGCCAAAGCAATGGGGTACTGGTTTACACGCGCAGAAAGAAGCCTGGCAACCGCCATCACCGACGCTGCGGCAAAACTGTCCACGGCAATCGGAGTCCCACTCATCGGCCTATTGCTGTTGCATTTTGGCTGGCGCTGGAGCTTCGCTGCTACAGGGTTGATCAGCCTTTTGTATTTCGTCTTGTTCTATTGGATTTATCGCGATCCAAGCGAGGACGCCGGACTCTCGGCCCAGGAACGCGAATTCATCGCCCAGGGTGGGGCGCAGCCGGAAGGCGCAGGAAGAGCAGAGAGAGGTGCTCCAATCGGCTATCTCTTGCGTCAGCCTAAAGTCTATGGCCTAGCTCTCGGATGGGGAGCCTACAACTACACTTTCTTTCTCCTGCTGAACTGGTTGCCGAGTTATCTTTCACTCTCCCTGCACGTCGATTTGCTCCACTCAGTTTTTTACACGAGCGTACCCTGGCTGCTGGCCACTTTCACCGATCTTCTTGTTGGTGGCTGGCTGGTAGACGTTTTCATTCAGCGTGGTTGGAATTCGAGCCGCGTTCGCCAAAGCGTATTGGTGGCAGGAATGGGCTTCGGTTTAGCGATTCTCGGCGCGGCGCGGGCACATAGTCCGGCCGTCGCGCTGCTTTGGATCAGTCTTGCCCTGGGCGGTTTGGCGGCGGCCGCGCCAGTCGCGTGGACAATCCCCTCTTTAATTTCCCCGCGGGAAAGTGTTGGCACTCTGAGCGGGATTGTTAATTTCTCCGGGCAGATGGCTGCTATTTCTGCGCCCATCGTAACCGGCTACATTGTTTCTGCAACGCATTCCTTCGCGGCCGCGTTCGCTGTATGCACGGTAATTCTTTTTCTTGGCATTGCGGGATATATCTTCTTGCTGGGGCGTATCGAACCGATTCCTGAGCCGTTTTCAGCGTTGCACTCTGCCTGACCCCCACTTTTGAGAAGAGCCTCTTCCTCTGTGGTAGAACGGCTGAAATCTAGTCCGTTCTCAGCGTGTGAGACCGAATATTCTGAAACAGTTTTCAGGCTGGCCTGCTACTTCCATTTGAATCGCGTACAACCCGCCAGCCAGGCGGTCTGCAGCCGGAGCTTCGAGTCTGGCAGTCGTGATGTAAAGCGTCTTAAGATCCACTCCCCCAAATGTGCAGGTCGTGACGTTCTTCGCTGGCATCTCCACTACGCGATCAATCTTTCCATCGGGCGCAACCCGCACGATGCACCCGCCAAAGAACCGGCAATTCCACAGATAGCCTTCAGAGTCGACCGTCGAGCCATCGGGCAAACCCCTTGAGAAGCCTTGAAAGAAAGGCCGTTCTTTCGTGATCGCGCCTGTAGCCGGATCATAGTCATGCACCCACACGATGTTTGCGAGCGAGTCACCGAAATAGAAACGACGATGGTCTGGACTCCACGCGAGCGTGTTCGCGATTCCGAGATCTCGCCGCCATATTTTGCACTTGCCATCCGGATCGAGGCGGAACAGCGCGCCATCCTGTCCTCCAATTGCGCAGGCCGATCCGTCGGGGTTTACGTTGTTGCGCATCGAGCCCAACCACAGTGAGCCTCGGGGATCTGCCCGTGCATCATTCAAGCGAACCTTGGGCCATCCATCGAGATGGAAAATGGGATCGTGTCGTACATCCGTACGCGGCTCCCATAAGATCACGCTTGAGCCCAGAACGACACCCAGCACTTCAGCCCGGTCAGTCAAGGTTAGTGCGGTGACGGGTTCGTCGAAGAACCAGGTGCGGACGCAAAAATCTGAAGGCGTGAAACGATGGATCAGGAAGCGATTAATGTCGGTCCAATACAGGGCCTCGTGCGCTGCATGCCACACGGCGCCCTCCCCGCACGCATCGCCGGTTGGCGCCACACAGACGGGCTGCCCGATCGTTCCTCTTACAATCTTTTCTCCAGCGATCATTGCTCCGTCGATCATTGTTCCGTCAATCATTGCACTCCAATTCCAGCGAGCAATCCCCCGTCTACGAGATAATCGCCACCCGTGCAGAATCCAGCTTTATCTGATGCCAGGAAAGCGGCCAACTCCGCTACCTCCTCCGGAGTGCCAACACGTCCAAGCGGATGGGACGCACCGAAGCGTTCAAATGCGAGTTCTTCCGGCAAATCTGGGACGAAGTGCGCCGCGGAGCGCGCGAGCATGGGTGTGCGAACCGATCCCGGGCTGATGGAATTGACGCGAATATGATCCGCTGAGTGGTCGAGCGCGAGCGCACGCGTCAGGCTGTGGACGGCCCCCTTCGAGGCAGCGTAGGCCGCGACTCCTCTCTGGCATGCATATCCCTGAACCGAAGAGAGGTTCACGATCGATCCCCCACCAGTTTTTTTCATCTCCGGGACGCCGAAGTGTGCCAGCAGAAAAATGCTTCCGACATTCACCATCATGCACCGATTCCAGGTTTCAAGATCGGTCTCGACCACCGTGCCAAAGGGATGAATCGCTGCGGCGTTGACGATAATATCCAGCCTGCCGCTCATCGCAACCGCCTTGGCAACGACTGCCCGGACCTGATCCGGCTGGGTGACGTCGCAACTCTCAACCCGCAACGTCAGATGGTCCGCCTCCGATTCTTGCTGTAGCTCAAGGTTGGCTGACGCTTCGATGCCGCAGGCCAACACGCTGCACCCACCGGCGGCGAGGCGCTTTGCGATCGCCCGGCCGATGCCGGTTGTTCCAGTCACAATCGCTACTCGATTCTCAAATTCCTTCATTTATGCTTCTCCTCACGCAGCTGCTCCAGACCGCGTTTGGACCACGATTCAGAATTCAGTTCAATTCGGGGATTGCATACTTCAAGCCTTCGATTACGCCACGCAATTCAGCCAGACCTTTCAGCCTGCCCACTAGCGAGTAACCTGGATTCGAATCGCGAGAAATATCGTCCGCCAACAAGTGTCCGTGATCGGGACGCATCGGGATTTCGTGATCCGGACGGTTCTGCCGCTTGCGGCGCGTCTCTTCTCTGAGCAAGGCACAGATCACACCGGTCATATCCGAACTTCCGCGCAGGTGCTCCGCTTCGTAAAACGATCCGTCCGGCTCGCGCGCCACCTGTCGGAGATGTGCGAAATGAATGCACGCTGCGAATTCGTTCACCATCGCAGTCAGATCGTTGTCAGCCCGCGCACCGTAGGATCCTACGCAAAACGTCAACCCGTTGGCCGGTGTATCAACGCCGGCAAGTATGGATCGCACATCCGCAGCCGTTGAGACGACTCGAGGCAACCCAAATAGTGGCCATGGCGGATCGTCTGGGTGAATCGCAAGGCGGATGCCCAGTTCCTCCGCCACCGGTACGACCTCCCGTAAAAACGCAATGAGATGAGCGCGCAGTTGATTGGCAGTGACGCCCTCGTACTCCGCCAGCAAGCTTTGCAAATCGGAGCGGCTGTAGGAAGCTTCAGCGCCCGGCAGCCCCGCAATAATCGTGCGCTCCAATTCATTGCGACGGCTTTCCGGCATTGCCTTGTAACGGACGCGCGCCTGTGTTGTGCGTTCCCGCGTATAGTCGTGTTCAGCGGCGGGACGACGCAGAATAAACAAGTCATACACCGCGAAATCGATGACATCGAAGCGCAGCGCATATCCCGTGCTGGATAGCTGCCAGCGCAAATCCGTTCGCGTCCAATCAACCACGGGCATAAAGTTGTAGCATACGACCGGCACGCCAGCGCGTGCGATCGCCGCCAGCGAATCTTTCCATGCACCAGTGAAGCGCCGAAATGGTCCTGTCTGTAATTTGATGGAATTGTGTACGGGTATGCTTTCGACCACCGACCAGACAAGTCCCGCGGCCTCGATCTGCGCCTTGCGCTTCAGCACCTCCTCTAACGGCCATGCCTCACCGCGGTAGAGGTGATGCAATGCGGAAACAACCCCCGTGGCTCCCGCTTGCTTTACGTGATCGAGTGAGACGCCATCTTGCGGCCCAAACCATCGCCAGGTTTCTTTCACGCCCCTATCTTAATCTTTACCCTCGTTTCAAACGCCAGCGTGTGGTGCAAGCGACTCCAGTCGCGGTGAACCAGGGCCCGTCTCTTCGTCTAGTCCAGCCTTGCACATCGTCAGAACTCGAACCGCAAACCAAACTGAAAGTACCGGGGTAGATACCCATTCGCGTCACCGGTAATGGTCCCGAAGCCGGTCTGTTCAAAAGCTGTGTTCGGCGCTGCGAACCTGGGATGGTTAAAAAAGTTGAAGATTTCTGCTCGCAATTCTATCTTCATCCCTTCTTTGGGCACAAAAGACTTGTTGAGATTCGTATCGAAATTGTGGATGCCATTGACGCGCAATCCGGAAAAGTAGCGAGGGGCATTGCCCGGATTCTGGTCGCCCGGATCGGCAAAGCAGTTGCTATTAAAGAATGAGAGCGGCGTCGCATTCTGCCAGCTGAGCGCGACTGCCTTCAGGCTATAGCCAGACTTGAGTTGCGAGCAGACGACGTTGGGACGCTGGCTGCCATTCGCAAGCCGCGCCAGGGAATCAGAGATCGCCATAGGTTGGCCCGATTGTTGCGTCATCAGGGTGGAAATCGACCATCCGCCAATCACGGCGTCTAGCGCGCGGTTCATATCACCGCCAATCCATTCATGGCGTCCCACGGGCAGGTCCACGACCACGGCGGCCGCCAACCGCTGCGGCGTGTCATTGGCGCTGATGGCGTGTTCCAAATTTAGGAGATCCAGTTGCTGCGGCGTGCCGGTGCTCAGCGAGCCGATGAAATTGTTCCGACCCGCCGAGGAATCGTCGGTCGACTTGGACACGGTGTAGCTTCCTTCAAAACTGATGTGGTGCGTGGTTCGCTTCTGGAAGCGGATCTGCATCGCGTTGTACCAGGAACTGGCTTCCTCCAGCATCAGGCCTTCGAAGTCTCCCGTGAATTGGGGGTAGGGATTGAGAAGATACCCGAGTGCGATCGTGGTATCGGGGGGGGCGTATATCGAATTGGGCTCGTTGAAGCACGGGCCGTGCGCACATGGCGGGCTAAACATAGAGAGAAACGGATTCGCCACCTGCGTCTGAAGAAAATTACTGACGCAACTATCTGCCGAGCAAGTAGGATCGGTTGGAGTAACGGCGGCGGAAATCTTCGCCAGCAGCGACGATGAGATAAAATCCCGGTTGTTTGTGCCGGACCAGGGCAGATGGGTGCTCCGGCCGGCAACGTAATCCACGCCGAGGACGATCTGGCTGGGCAACTCCCGCTGCACTCCAAGATTCCACTGGTAAATGTCGGCGTCCCGCGCCGCCGTCGTGCCCAGATCGTTATTGTTCGCGTACCCCCAATCGGCAAGCGCACCATACTGCTTGCCCTGCGGTCCCGTGAAGCCGGTCGGAAAAGGATTTTCCAAAGTCGCGTATTGCGATGCAAAATTGTTGTTGGTAAAGAACATCGTTGCCGTCTTGCTGAAAGCGGTTCCAGGGTATTGGAAGTTTGTGGCCGGACTCATTCCAAAATAAATGCCCGCCCCGCCGCGCACCACCGTCTTCAAATCTATCGCGTAAGCAAAGCCCAACCTTGGCCCAATGTCCTTGCGGTATACCGGAACGCTCCTCATGCTGGACGTGGGAAACTCAGTAGTGCCCGATAGTTCCTCTGACGATGGCAAGTTCAAGCCGATCCCCTGCATCGCGGACTGCGCACTCGTCAGGCCGGCGGGGGCGCTTGCCAGATTGATGCTGACGCCGGAGCCTTGCGTGAAATTACTGAATTGGATCCGGTTGTAGCGTTCGTTGTAGGGCGTGCTCCACTCATAGCGCAGGCCCAGATTCACCGTCAGCTTCGAAGTGACTTTCCAATCGTCCTGGACATAGAACCCCGTCTCCTTGGACTTGTTGGCCACCGAGGGGAGCACGACAAGCGCCGTCGGTTCCGAAGAGAAAGGATTGACATTGTCCGCGTAACCAAAAAGCAGGCTGGCAAATGGGTTTCCTGTAGGAATGCACCCATTCGGTGGAGAATTCGGACTACACTCGCTGTTCGGAGTTGGGGATGTGACGTAATCCATAAAGTTGAAGGCCCCGGTAGGATCCGACGGCTGGAAGAAGTTGTTGTAGAAAAGTCTTTGCTCGCCGCCGATCTTGATCAAGTGCGACCCTCTGGAAATCACCAACTGCGACGAATAACTGTAGAGGGTGTGCGCAAAGGTGGTGTTCGCGCAGCACTGATCGAAGAGATCGGCTGTAGTCGACGCATCCGATGAGAGGGCCGCACCCGATAGGTAAAAGGCCGGCATCCGGTCCAATCCGTTGGCCTGCTCAAACACAGCCGGCAATTGCGGAGCGCCGGCCGCCTGTTGTGCCGCATTAAAGCTGGAAATCGTCGGAATATTTGAGGTCGCCTTTTCGTGCACCCGGTCCACAGCCGCACGGCTTGTCCAGACAATTCGGGGATTAACAGTCCAGCTATATTCGAACGATCCGTTTTGTGTGGTGGTGGGGCTCCCTCCGATTCCGTCTCCGGTTCCGTTATTATCAAAGCTGTCTCCCAGAATCTCTGGAGTGTAATAGTTGGAAACGCCGCGGCTGTAGCGGCCGCTGATGTGCTGCTTGTCGTTGATCTGGTGGTCAATCTTGATATCGAACTGGTAATCCGGCGCGTGCGCTACGCCGCTGAACAGGAAATTATTGAATTCTCCCGGCAGTGTTGGCTTCGGGTAGAGATTGAGGATAGCCCGCCCGATGGGGTCGACCTCGCTGGCAGGAATAATGTTTCCGGGTACAGCAGGTCTGCATGATCCAGATGAGCAGGCGACCATGGGCTTCGTCGGGTCGTAGATGGCCGTAGCTGTCGCCGAAAAATCCGGGTTCAGCCCCCGCTCGGCCGTGGTTGGCACAGTCGCGACATTATTGAATGCAGCGTTGCTGCGAACTTTTTCGAAATCAGCGAAGAAGAACGTCCGGTTTTTCTGGATTGGTCCGCCAATTGAAAACCCTCCCTGGTCGCGGCGGCTATCTGGTTTTGGATTAGGCTCGGGATTAAAGAAATCGCGGGCGTCCATCTGCGGACGCTGCAAAAAGTACCAACCACTCCCGTGGAATGCGTTGGTTCCACTTTTCAGAACCATGTTCACGACCGTGCCACCGTTGTTGCCGAATTCGGCCGAGAAGGTGTTGTTCTGGACTTTGAACTCCTGCACGCTCTCGATCACCGGCTCGTAGTAGACGTTGGAGTTTCCTCCTTCACCCTGCTCCGGAGCGCTGATCAGGGCCCCGTCTAAGCGTATCTCCGCAGTCGCGTTGCGTTGTCCATTGGAAACGAAGTTGGTTCCTGTCGGATAGTTGTCCTGCGTGCCCGACCCAGCGGCCTCGGTCACACCCCCAGCCAAGAAAGTCAAGCCGAAGAAGTCGCGGCCCAGCAAAGGGATCTGTCTTATGTACTCATTCGTGATGTCTGTCCCCAACGTTGCGTTCTCCGTATCCAACAACGGAGCAGTCGTGGTGACCACGATTTTCTGGTTCAGAGCCGCCGGAGTCACGGTGAAATTGAGTGTGCTTTCCTGATCGACGGCGAGCACCACATTGGTCCGCTCCGCCACTCCAAAACCCGGCGCCTGAACCTTCACCGAATATGTGGATGGCCGCAACCCGGTGAAGTAATATTCGCCCTTGTCGTCGGCGTGCGTGACATTCGAGATGTTCGTTCCTGTGTCTGTGATGGTTACCGTGGCATGGGAAACAACCGCTCCGCTGGCATCGGAAACAACCCCTCGAAGCTGCGCCCGGTAACTACCTTGCGCGACCGCCAGGGTTGCAAAGACCCACACCACTAAGATGGGAGAGAGAAGTCGTCCAGTCGGTCGCATAAGCAGCCTCCGTTTCCTTCACGCGTACCTGGCGGCCAGGCATTCAACGCTCACGGCTCATACCAAAACACTGCCCCCTTCTCGATCGCAGGAAGCTTGTAAGTATTGCCAGCGTCGCCAGCCGTTCCATTCAACGGCTGCACATCTCCCAGAAATGGAAGAAAGAATCCTCGCCCGTGGGTCGCGCCAGATACCGTGACCTGCACGTCGGTCTGAGGTGTCTGAACCGGATTCACTCCTCCTCGCAAGCCGGCGAAGTTCACAAAAAATACATGAGTGTGTCCGTCAACCTCAGCAATCGATGTAGCCATCGTTGGAGAAGCAACCACGCGAACTGGCGTCTCGGTTTTCAGGCTGTCCAGAAATTCGTGCTCTTGATCCGGGTTAGATCCCTCGAAATTCTTTTGCAGCGCGGAGTAGTAATCCTTTCCAGGGCACTTGCCAAATCGCACCACGTTTGCAACCGCGCCAAGTTGAGTTGCATCTTCTCCTGTGATCACCAGCGTTCTACCGCCATTCACATACTTGCGAAGCGATTCTCTTTCGCCATCAGCCATCACTCGCACCTCCGGCAGGATCAAAGTCGGTCCCCGAAAGTCCGCGAGAGTGCGCGGAGTGACTACCTGAAACTCCAGATGCTTCTGCATAAGCAGAATGAGAGTTCCGCGGTAGGAAGCGATGAATTCGCTGGCGAAGTAATTTCTTGTCTCGGGAGAAAAGTAGACGCCTATAGGAGCGATCGTTTTCCGCGGCAAATAGAAAGTATCTTCATGAGCTTTGACCCATGAAAAAATTTTCTTCCTCGTCGCAGGGTCGTTCGATCCCGCCATGGAATGTCCCGGCGCGTCCCAAAAATTCGCTCCGGCCATGATTTCTGACGCGGCCAGATTCATCATGGCCTCACGCCGATCGACTTTCTTATCGCCGTCCCACGAGTAGTTCAAAATCCAGGTTGCCTTGCCCTGCGCGAAGGCGCGAAACGAGTGCATTCCTACTTGATAATTGAACCAATCCAGCGGCGTTCTCGACGATGCCATATGGTCGCCATTGCCGAATTCATACTCATGGGCAATGGCATCGACCACTGCGTACAAACTGTAAACATCCGCTCCAACGCGAACCGCCTCTTCCTCAATGCCGGGGTAAATCTCTGGAATCGTCATGATGGCCGGATTCACGGCCTTTGCGTTCCGGTCAATTTCCTGCATGAAATCGGTGAACGTTCGAATTCTGAACTCGACCCACTTTCTAAAATTCCCGTCTGAGAAGTCTCCCAGCTTCAGATCCTTCTTTGCATCGAGGCCGCTGTCTTTTCGAAAGGCTGCCACGGTGTAGTCGTCAAAGCTTGCCCATGTGTCTTCCCAACCCTCGAAGTGGGTCATCCAGTAGGGAATGTCCACGTAAATTCCATCGATGCCTGTGGCGGCAATCTGCCTCACCCGTTCCATGTAGGTCTTGCGCCAAGCCGGCGCGTAAGGGCTGACCCAAACATCTTCATCTCCTTTGGTAATCCAAAAGGCAGTGCCACCGCCAAAGACCGCGGGTTCTCCGGTGACTTTCCGCTGCAGCCAGTCGGGATGGTCTTTCGTCATGGTGTGCGGAGTTTTGTCGGCGTTCGCAGTAATGCACTCGGTGCCGGCGATGTAAACAAAAGCTCGGTTTCCAACGGCATGCGCTTGTTCAGCCACGGCGCGGATCGCTTGCAGCTTCTCTGCGGGGTTCACAAAGCTCTCATAACGCCCGGGGATGTCGTTGTCGACTTCAATGCCGAACACGCCATCTTCCTGGGCGCTGCGTACGATCCGGCCGGCGTTGTCGCTTCGCAGCCCATATGCCCCAATGCGCACGTGATGCGTCCAGTTCTGTTCCACCGAATCGGGACTGGCTTGCAGAACTGAAGCCAGCAGCAACAACGCAACTATCACGAAATGAGAGATGTGACACATGGCTTCGGCAACGGCTGTGCTTGCGAACAGATGGACAAAAACGCAAGTTACGGCTAGTTTCGTAATATTGCGTTTCGTAACTTTTACTTTCGTCTGGGCTGGGCTGTCAACTGAAAAATGGCAATATTTCTACTGCCACGTTGTTTCGAGCCCTGGGCGGCGGATGCTGGAATCGTCCGGATGTGCCCAAGAGCTAACTATGACGGCTGTACCGATTGCGTTGTTTGACAATGACACCGTAGGAACTAAGGGGACAAACGTAAACGGGACGGTGGGATTTAATGAGTCGGTGACAACGGAACGAGCTCGATGGTGGTGGCTCTGGATTTCGCCTGACCGAGATCCCTGGCATACTTAAGCTCGCCTGCCGTCTTGTACTTATCCAGGTAGGCGCGATTAACGGCATCTCTGAGACGTTCACTCCTTATGCGCGTGGCGTGGACCGTGATTTTACGATCTTTCACCTGGATGGTGCCTCGAGGGTCCTTGAGAAACGTTCGGTACCAGCCGTTCGGCTTCACACTCCATGATCTGACAAAGACACGGTCATTTACAATCACAACCCAGATTCGAATGAAGCGGTGCTGGCCGCTGCCCGCCTGAATGCGCAGACCTTTGACCTCTCGGAGGTCAGTCAAGATTTCATTGGAGAAAGTTGTAAGAGTTTTCTTCGTTCTCAATGCCGAAGTCCGCCGCGCTCCCGGGACCTTGCCGATTCGGGGATCCTCGGCAACGATGAGATCGCAGGCGTAGAGTGCCGCCTCCTCGAAATCCGGAGCATCCGCCGGAAGGACCTGCCAGCCGGTTATCTTCTTCCCCAGCACCTTAATGGATCGCATGTTCGGGAATTCGCGGCGCAGACTCTCATGGTGCTCCGTGGTAGTGGCGAGCCACACACCGTTGTCTGCTGTCCCATCGCGCTTGTCTCGCAGTACTAAAACAATCTTGTCCTTAACATAGACTGCGAGACAGCCGAACATGGGACGGGTTCTGGGCGACAGCGTAGCGATTGCGTCGAGCACAAACTCATGCGGTACGACCTTGCGCGGCTTGGTAGCGAAGATGGCGTCGTCCAGCGGGAGAGAGGTCGAACTGCGGCGAGGTTTCGACATCGCACTTATAATGCCATAACTGCTGCGAGTTGTTAGCTTATGTGAGTGGTGAGTCAACTTGCTTCCAAGTCTTATGTCCATCAATGGCGGTCTGGGCATGTCGCGAGCACCTGCTTGCCCTGTTGTAAGCCCGCCACAACCGGCTCACGCCCAGTGACGAATGCCATTATCTGTTCTCAGGGTTGGAGCGCGCTTTCCCAAGTCCGCGAGAAAGAGCTACCGACGGTGACAGATGCAACGGACTGCGATGGTTGAGTGGTGTTGTTCCCAGCATCCGAATAAAGGCACGCCTCATCAGGTCGGCGCTTGAAAAACCACAAGCCGTGGCAATTTCCTCGAGTCCTTTTTCGCTTCGGTCAATCATCCGTTGTGCCGCTTCGATGCGCACTTTCCGAACGTAACGGGCCGGCGACATTCCGACTTCTCGCGAGAATACGCGCTCAAAGTTGCGAACGCTCATGGCTACGCGGTCTGCAAGAAGGTGCAATGAGAGTTCGTTATGGAGATGTTCGACAATCCAGACCTGAAGCTCCTGAATTGATTTCATCTCCTTGGCCTGGGCGGCGAGTGAAACGCTGAGCTGCGCTTGCCTGGCTGGGCGCCGAAGAAACAGCACCAGCTCGCGGGCTACTTCGGCAGCTATTGCATTCCCACAATCCTCTTCCACCCACGCCAGCGCCAAATCGATGGCAGCCGAAATGCCAGCGGAGGTATAGATATTTCCATCCTTTACCCACACCGGTTCGGATGCAACCTTCACCCTGGGATACCGGAGGGCTAGTTCCTTGTTGAATTTCCAATGAGAAGTCGCTGTTCTTCCGTTGAGCAATCCGGCTTCGGCAAGCAAAAAGGAGCCGACACAAACCGACCCTAACCGGCGCACCGTCGGCGCAATACCCCTCAGCCATGCAAAAAGTTCTGGATCGCGAGCGTTGCGCGTGCCCAGGCCGCAAACCAGCAACAGCGAATCAAAGTTCTTGTTCAGATCCTTGTAATTGGTTTCTGCGAGAAACGAGAGCAATCCTCCCGCGCCTTGGACTTTCAGATCTTTTCCGTTGGTTGCAATTTCAACACTGTAAACGGGTTTGCCGGCCAGGCGGTTGGCCGCGCTCATCACTTGGATGGGACCCACGAGATCGAGTTCGTCGACCGGCGGCACTGCCAAAACGACGACGCGCCGCAGCTTGTGCGGCGTGCTCTTCTGTGGCGGCTTGCCATCGGTTCTGCGCATGTTCTCGACCTAACTATGCGACCTTGCACACACGGTTGCCAAGCGAGATTCACTAAATTGGCCAAAATCATCCGTCACTTGGCCGAATCCGACGCCTGGGTAGTTGATAACATCTGCCGCAGTGCTTTGGGAAAGGAGAATGGTTGTGCGTCTCCCACAAATCGATAAGGGCTCTTCACAGCTAAAAGGACAAGTTGCCGTTGTGACCGGCGGCGGCCGCGGCATCGGTCGCGCAATCGCACTGGCTCTTGCCGCTGCTGGCGCGTGCGTCGCGGTACTCGCGCGTTCGCGATCGGAGCTGCTTGAAACAGTCGGGATGATCGAACAGACTCGCGGTCTTGCCCAGGCGTTTGCGATGGATGTCACCGATGCATCGGCAGTTTGCACGACCATGGCGGCAATCGAGCGCCTGCTAGGACCGGTGGATTTGTTGGTGAACAACGCGGCAACGCTGGGTCCGATCGGTCCCTTCTGTGAGACCGGTGTTGGCGAGTGGTGGCATGCCATCGATGTAAATCTGCGCGGCCCCGTTCTTTGTACTCGCGCCGTGTTTCCCGCAATGATTTCTCGCCACCGGGGTCGGATCCTCAATATCGCCAGCAGCCCGATGCCTATCGCACATTTCTCCGCCTATACGACAAGCAAGACAGCGCTCATTCGATTTACAGAAACGGTGGCGGCGGAATCGAAACCGCACGGAGTCAGTATGTTCGCCGTCGGGCCCGGAACCGTTCGCACTGCTATGTCGGAGTATTCGCTCAATTCTCCCGAAGGGCAAAAATGGCTTCCCTGGTTTCGGCGCATCTTCGATGAAGGTCTCGACGTGCCTGTAGGTCGTCCCGCGCAACTCGTACTCGAATTAGCTTCGGGACGCGCCGACGCCCTGTCGGGGCGATTTCTGACGGTGGCGGATGATCTGGACGCCCTTCTTAGACAAGTGAAACAGATTGAAGAAAACAATCTCTATTCTCTTCGCGTAAGAACAGTTGACGCGAGCAGTACAAACTCGTCGCTCGCTTTAATCCGCGCCGAAGGCGAGCGTGTTCCCAGCTTCGAACTTCGGGTCGAACGAAGGTTCGCCGCGCCGCGCGACGAGGTGTCTCATCTCTGGATTGACCCGGAGCATGTCAAGAAATGGTTTGTGCATGCGGCCCCTGTGCACTGGAAGCACGAGCCGACAATAGATCCAAGATCCGGCGGACATTTCACATGGAGTGTCGTTAGCGATGACAACGAACGGAACTTGTTTGAGTTCCACGGAACCTATCGCAAGGTTGAATCAGCCGAAGAGCTTGCATTTAGCTGGGAATGGCAAACCCTTCCGATAGAAGGTGTAGAGGGTCCCGGCAGCACGCTGACATCGATCGCTTTTCTTAAAGACGGCGATTCGACAAGAGTGGTCTTGACGCAAACAGGCCTGCCCAGCGAAGCTGCTCAGCATGCGCATGAGAAAGGCTGGAAACGATGCTTCGATGGAATCGAACAACTGCTGCTCTGCGAAACTGTGACAGCGAAATGGTGATACCTGCAAACCGCTTGCTTGGATTATGGGGACAGGGACTGATCTGTTTGCCAGGCCTGTGCCACGCCCTTGGTAAGCGTGCGTGATACATTTTTATAGCGCCTCTGGGTTGAGACTGTGGTGCTGGAAAAGCGAAGTAAAACCCATGTCTGAATTTGCCGTTCAGTGTCTGCTGCAAACTCCTACCGTTACGATCCGGGACGTGTACTGCCAGGGCAGCCACCGTCAGCCGAGCCCGGAAGAGTGCGCCAACGCAACAGAGCTGGTGTTTCCGTACCGCGGTGTCTATGTGCGGCATCTGGGGAATGACCAGGCCGTCGCCGAGGCCAACCAGGTGCTGTTCTTCAACGCGCGTGAAGGCTACCGGGTCAGCCACCCTGTGCCGGGAGGTGATGCTAGTCTCGCGCTGATCATCAGCGAAACGCTGCTACGTGAACTGGCACCGCGTGCTTTTTTGCGCGACAGCGGAGTGCTGGCGTTTCGGCAGCATCGCCTGCGCATCGATCCGCGATCCCAGGCGCTCGTGGCGCTGCTAAGGCACAGTCTGCGCCAGAAAATTGCGGAACCCCTGGAAGCCGAGAGCTTGGCTTTGACCTTGGTGCAGCGAGCACTGGGACCACGCACCGCACACGCCGCGGGCGGCAGCGTCGGAAGGCAGCGGCTGGTAGACCGGGCAAAACTCGCGCTGGCGAGCGATTTGGCACGGCGCTGGACGCTGGCTGAGATTGCCGCTGAAGTGCACGGCTCCCCGGTTTATCTCACGCAGGTCTTCCAGCAAGTGGAAGGCGTTCCCTTGTACCGCTACCAGTTGCGGCTGCGACTGGCGCGGGCTCTCGATCTTCTTGCGCAGCAGGACGACCTGACCACTCTGAGCCTCGACCTCGGCTTCTCCAGCCACAGCCATTTCAGCGCGGCGTTTCGCGAGGCGTACGGCCGTTCGCCGTCGGAGTTCAGGCAGTCGGCGCTGCATCGCTGAGCTTCAAGCAAATCGCTAAAGATTCCGATAGCGACCTTTTCCTCCCACGCTATCTACTGCTTTTACCCGGACCTCGGGTAAGGAGAGCAATGTTATGGCAGAAAAAACTTGTGCGGCTTGCGATTGCACACTAGATGGGACGCCGATCGAAGTCAGGATCGGCGGCAAGACGGTCGAGGTGTGCTGTGACGAGTGTGCACAGAAGCTGAAGGAAGCAAACTCTTCCGTAATATCGGCCAGCAAAGGCTGAGCATTGGGGCGGATCGTCGCCGATGCGACGGTCCGCCTCGCTCATCATCTTTGTGAGATCTGCCGATCTGTGGAAATGGCGCATTTAGGGAGAAGCGTCGGTTCATTGGCGCGATCCGACGACTGGTAGTCGATAGGATCAGTCGTGGGGAAAATACAAGCTTATAGCGACTTACTCAGTGCTTCACATAAAGGAATATTGCTGTACGTCAACAAGACGAGAGCTGCCGGATAGATGAAAAAATGCAGGCGATCATAAAGACGCTCGCAACGTCCGCACGATTTCGTGCAGCGAAATTCGGCGTCGAATTCTCGCGAGAGCGCAAGCGGCTGCAACTACTGATTGCTGTTTTGCTAGCGTTCGTAAGTCTTGCGCGGTCTCCGCTGCGAGCTCAGGCGGCGCGCAACCTGAGTCTGCCGCCCAGCATCACCATGGTCGGCACCGACGACAACAATTGTCACGAAACTGTCGGCCAATTGCGGCGGCTCATCCGCGAATTCGCCTTCGTGCGCGGCCATCGTATCTACCTCGTCTGTGATAGGGCAGCCTGGCAAAGGGCTCTACACCGTCTCACGCTCGGATATGGCGTAATCGTCAGCTCGCGCGGCGCCATTTCCGATATCCGCCTGCGCGAAACCTGGTTTTACGCTGAAGCCCTCCGCAAGGGCGCTGATGGCCACGCGGGGGAGTACATCTATGCCCATGAGCTTGGCCACTTCGCTTGCGGCTGCATCGATGAAGTCGCCGCCGACAAAGCTGCTCTCCAACTACTTGACGACGCGCACAAGAACCGTTTCTCGAACGCCGCTGACGGCGCTTCAAAATAGAATCACGGTTCTCTTCGTCATGGGCTTCAGCGCGGCTTTGGCACTCAGCGCAGTCGCCATCGACACGCAAGCCGGCAGGTAGCTTTTCGGCAGCCAGTGAGAGTCTCTGCCGAAGTGTGATGCAAAAGGTATAAAATCCTTCCCGCCAATCATCCGGCGGGATTTCCGACGCGATGCTGCAACTTGAGTATTCTCTTGAGACTTCATAGGAGACAATGTGAAACGCTTCGAGTGGATTCTGTTTCTTGCCCTGTGCCTGACTGCCGCGGCTCAGACTACCAGTCTTCCGAATCAGCAGCCCGTCATAGCGATTCGCGCCGGTATCCTGATCGACGGCGAGTCCGACAAGGCGCGGCAGGCTCAGGTAATCATCGTCCGCGGCAATCGCATCGAGAGTGTCAGCGATGCAGCGACCGCCAAGATTCCGGCGGGCGCGGCTGTCATCGACTTGTCGAAAGCCACGGTCTTACCCGGCCTTATCGATTGCCACACGCACATATTTTTGCAGGGGGAAGATCCAGCGCAAGGTGGATATGACGCCAATATCCTGAACGCACCCCTTGCCCTGCGGGCGGCACGGGCGACAGTTGCGGCGCGGCGTGCGCTGGAACAGGGCTTCACGACACTGCGCGATGTCGAGACGGAAGGCGCGGGATATGGAGATATCGGCATCAAGCAGGCTATCGAGAAAGGTTATATTCCAGGGCCACGGCTGTTTGTCTCGACTCGCGCCATTTCGACCACGGGAGGTTATCCGCTCGAAGGCTATGCTCCCGAACTCGACATGCCCAAGGGCGCACAGCTTATCGACGGCCCGGTGGAGGCGCGCAAAGCGGCACGGGAACAGCTCGATCACGGCGCCGACTGGATCAAGGTCTACATGACGCATCGTTCGTGGGTCGGAAAAAATGGCGAACTGGTCTCGCAACCCACTCTCACCGTCAAGGAGTTGCGGGCAATCGTCGACGAAACTCACGGCTGGGGCAAGAAGGTCGCATGCCATGCCTATGGTGGCATTGGTCTGCATCGCGCCCTCGATGGCGGCTGCGATTCCATTGAGCATGGCCTCGATCTCGATGATGCCGCCGTTGCCCAGATGCTGAAACAAGGCACCTGGTATGTGCCCACGATCAGCGCCTATTACCACGACTGGGCGCCAGCCGATACTCCCGGCGGACAGCGCGATCGCCTTAGGGTTTCGTTGCATGAGCCGTCTTTCAAGAAGGCGATGAAGGCTGGCGTAAAGATTGCTTTCGGAACCGACATGGGCGGAATTCCGTGGACCGAGCCCATCGCGCAGGAGTTTTCACGAATGACGGATTTGGGCATGCCACCGATGGTCGCTATCCAGAGCGCAACGTCGCGCGCAGCCGCTCTGCTCGAGATGGATGGAAAGATCGGAGTGGTTGCGCCTGGAGCATTTGCAGACGTGATCGCGGTCAGCGGCGATCCCGCGCACGACATTAATGCACTGGAGAATGTGCAATTCGTGATGAAAGATGGCAAAGTCTTCAAGAGTGAAGGCGGTCAGGGCGTTGCGACCGTGCGCTAGAGCGAGGTTTTAGGTCAGAGCGAATTCGGGCAGTATCCGAATTGAAATTCCGATTTGAAATAAAGATTTGTAAAATCGCTTCTATTTGCTTGACATCATGTTGGCCGTGAGCATAATGCAACAATCCCGTTTTC
Source organism: Candidatus Sulfotelmatobacter sp. (assembly GCA_036844925.1). Classification (GTDB taxonomy): domain Bacteria; phylum Acidobacteriota; class Terriglobia; order Terriglobales; family Acidobacteriaceae; genus Sulfotelmatobacter. The sequence continues at coordinate 44,482 of DAIUEW010000025.1, read as the reverse complement.
AGTTTGAACAATTCAGTTTGAACCAGGGATCGGCTCAGGGGCGTGGTCGAGAGCCGAAGGAGGTTTTATGAGCGTGCTGGACCTTTGTGACCGGGAAATTGCAGCGGTTCCGCTTGATGCCAGCGTAGCCGACGCTATTAATAAAATGCTCGACCATCACGTGGGTGCAGTTGCGGTGGTCGACTCCGAATTTCGTGTGGCCGGAATTTTCACAGAACGCGACGTTCTGCGAAAGATGGCCCTGAGCCGCACCGACCCGCAGACAACGTCGGTTCGCGAGCTGATGACCACACCGGTTGAGATGGCGACGCGATCCACTGGAGCGGGCGAAGCGCTCACCACGATGCTGGAGCGGCACTTTCGTCATCTGCCGGTCGCGGACGACAACGGCAAGCTGCTGGGGATCCTTTCCATCCGCAACCTTCTGGAGTGGCGCGTCGACGATCTGAGCCGTGAGTTGGAATCGCTCGAGGCTTACGTCTCGAACGACGGGCCTGGGGGCTAGAGGGCGGTTAGAGTTAGAACTCTTCGAGCTGCGAGTCCTGAGTTATGAGCCATCTGTTCCGGTCGGCGGGCCGGCCCGGGAAATCGCGGCGGTGATTGCTACTGGCAGATCCAGCCAGCCTTTGTCTGCGCACTTCTTGGACACATTTCCTTTGTGAGCTTGACGAATCTTGGATCGTCCAAATAGCGCTTGAACGAGTCATCTTTGGCTGGGTCGGGGATACCTTCGCCAGGATTGGAATGAGATTTGTATTGGAATGCCAATTTTAGCTGGTTGAGGGCGCCGTCAAGATCGCCCAATTCTGAATCCGCGCACGCCAGATTGTAACGGAACATAGGATAGCTAGGATTTTCCTTAGTCCCATATTCAAAGATCGCCTTTGCCTTGGATATCTCACTCGACATGCCATACGCCATTCCCAGATTGTCCACCAGGACGTTCCATTGCGTTGGACTCAGGGCGCGGTTTTGCCTTTCGAGTTGCAGCGATCTTTCATAGTGCGCGGATGCTCTGGTCCAATCCTGGCGCAGATAGAAAATGCTTCCATACCCGAATTCGGTTGTACTGTCGGGTTTGTAATCGTGAATGAGGCGCACGCCACTAATCAGCGAATCGAAAAACTTGTCGTCAGCGGCAGAATAGGAGCTCTTTGAAATGTGAAAATCAAGTCCCATATCGCCGCTGACGGCGTAGCCGAACACGCTTTTCTGGTGGATAGGTTTTCCTTGAAAGTCCGGAATCAAATATTCGCGCATCGAAAAGTCTCCACGGTCGAAGGTTTTCATTCCTTCGACTCTTAATCCGTGGTCTGTTGCTGCTTTATGAAAGCCCAGAAACGCCTCTTCGCTCAATTCTGCTGCGGTCTGCTTTTTGTCGAGGGGATAGATGAAGGCTGAGAACTCCCACCCACGTGCGTCCGACGCTTGCACTTTTCTGCGACTGACGCTTTTGTCCAACTGGTTTTGCTCAAGCTTTAGGTGGAGAAGGTCCACCTGCAGCGCGGCCGGCTCGTCAGGCACACTCATTATTAATGGATTGTGCGGTTCGTCGAACCCGACAGTCACCTGAGGCCACGCAGCCTGCAATCCGGTAGCCCAGAGCGCACATAGAGCCATTGTAGTAATTAAAGATCGCTTCACGTCGTGGATGAGTGTATAGCAAGCCGAATCAGGATGGAAACGCGATTTCGTCAGGGAATTTGTTATTCTTCCGTACGTTTCCATCGCACAACTCAAGGGAGAAGAGATGAAGGGCTTTCGGCTTTCCGCCGTATTTGTGATGCTTGTTTTTGTTGCGCCTAGTTTCGCGCAGCAAAATCCGCGCTCTGTTGCCATCCATGCCGGGCACATACTCGACGTGAAGACCGGCAAGCTGCTTTCCGATCAGATGCTTGTCATTGAAGACGGGAAGATCGTGCGCGTCGGAGCATCCGCAGAAACAAAGGCACCCGCCGGCGCGGTGCTCATCGATCTTTCGAATGCAATCGTCCTTCCCGGCTTAATTGACGCGCACACGCATCTCACCATGGATCCCAAGTTCGGATATGAGCGGCTTGGCCTTTCCATTCCGCGTGAAGCTTTGATTGGGGCCAAGAACGCCCGAGTCACGTTACAAGCCGGCTTTACCACCGTCCGCAACGTGGGCGCGGCGGGATACAGCGATGTGGCCTTGCGCGACGCGATTAACGCCGGCGACGTTCCTGGGCCGAGAATGCTGGTGAGCGGTCCGGCATTGAGCATCACCGGCGGACACTGCGACAACAATCTGCTGCCCTTCGAGTATCACGCAACATCGGATGGAGTGGCGGACGGCATCGCAGCAGTGCAGCACAAGGTACGCGAAAACATTAAGTACGGTTCTGATTTGATCAAGATCTGTGCGACTGGAGGAGTGCTCTCCAAAGGCGACGATCCACAAGCATCGCAGTACACGCTGGAAGAGATGAAGGCCATCGTGGCCGACGCCCACCGATTGGGACGAAAAGTTGCCGCCCATGCCCATGGAGCCCAGGGCATTCTCTGGGCGTCGCAGGCGGGAGTGGATTCGATCGAGCACGGCTCTTACATTGACGACGCTGGAATTGCCGAGATGAAGAAGAATGGCACCTACCTTGTGCCGACGCTCTATCTGGGCGATTGGTTTTTGGAGAATGCCGAAAAAAACCACGTTCCCGACTTCCTGCTGATCAAGGCCAAAGCCGTGATGCCGGCCGCGCGCCAGAATATCGCAAACGCATTCGCCAGCGGAGTGAAAGTCGCGTTCGGCACGGACGCGGCGGTTTATCCCCATGGTCTGAACGCCCACGAATTTGCAGTGATGGTGAAGTTGGGGTTGTCGCCGCTGCAGGCTATACAGGCGGCCACGGTGAACGCGGCGGATTTGCTGGGATGGTCTGGAAAAGTGGGGAGCCTGGAACCCGGTGCATGGGCCGATATCGTGGCGGGCGATGGCGATCCGCTCAAAGATGTGACGACGCTGGAGCGAGTTAAGTTTGTGATGAAGGGTGGCGAGGTGGTGAAGAACGAATACGGGAAATAGAGGGATTGCTTCTTAATCCACTTCGCACTTGCGCTGCGCCTGCTCTGTGATCCAATCCGTCCAGAAGGCTGAAGCTCCGCTGGAGAGCAGAGGGGTCTTGCCGATTACGGCATCCACAAAGTTTTCGATCATCGGACAGTGTACGTTCGCGTGCACTGGGATGCTTTCTTTGCCGCCTGGATAGGTTAGATCGGGACCATTTAGCGGGCTTAATTCCATTTCGCCCTCGGTGCCGCGGATGCGGCATTCGTCTCGCTTCACCTTCGAATGCCAGCGAACATCGACGATCGCGCGCCCGCCGCCGGCGTAGTCGATCATCACCGTCGCATTATCTTCCACGGCGTAGTGATGAACTGCATTCGAAAGATGGCCGGTGGCCCGCAGCGGTTGGCCGAAGAAAAAGTTCGCGACGTCGATGCGGTGCGAGGCGATGTCGTAGAGCGGACCGCCCCCGGCTTGGGCCGGGTCGATCAGCCAACTGCGATGACTTCCCTTTTCAGCTTCGTTCCGCCATTCGTGGCAGGTGAGTTCGGCCAGTACGGGCTTGCCGATGGCGCCGGCATCGAGCAGTTGTTTTGCGCGCTGGACCTTTGGATAGGCCCTGCGGTAGTAGGCAACGCCGAAAGTGAGTCCATTTTCTTTCGCTGTTTCCACCATCGAGCGGGCCTCGGCCTCGTTCATCGCCATAGGCTTTTCGCAGAGCACATGCTTACCCGCGCGAAGAGATTGAATGGTCTGCGGCGCGTGCAGAAAGACGGGAGTCGCAACGTAAACCGCCTGCACTGCGGGATCGGCGATTGCTTCGTCGAGAGTGCTCCAAACTCTCGTGTCGTAAGGAGCAGCTTTCGCTGGGTCGCGAGTGACCAAGCCATATAAATGACTTCTGGAATCGGACTGGATCGCGGGAATAACGCGCCGGGTGGTGATATCGCCGATTCCGATGACGATCCAGTTCAGCATGCGCAAAGAGCCATTCAGAAAACAAGGCCGGCCGAAGCCGGCCTTCAAAATCGAAATCCACGGTAACGCTACGGCTTTTTGGGAGCGATCGCGTCCTTGGCGGCCTTGGCGACGCGGAACTTCACCACGGTCTTCGCTTTGATCTGGATGGGCTCGCCGGTCTGGGGATTGCGGCCCACGCGAGCTTTGCGATGCGCCTTCACCAACCGGCCGAGGCCGGGCACCACGAACACGCCGTTTTTCTTGGTTTCTTTTACAGCCACGTCGGCCAGTTGCTCAAGAAACGCCGCTGCAGTCTTATTGGGAATTTCAACTTTCTCCGCCAGATGACGGACGAGTTGAGTCTTGGTCAAACCTGATGCCATGTTTCCTCCGGGAAAAGATTGGATTTTAATTCCAGTGGGCTTGATCTTATATCAGTGGGCCTGTGGAAAACACCCTTATTTTACGCGGGTTCCGCATATATAGCACGCTAGGAGGGGCATTTTTACATGCTCTTTCACGGACGACCGTCCCGAAACGGCGCAAATACGCGTATCAGAAGAGTTAACCGGTACCCGTGCGAAAGGTTACTTCCCAGTCTTCTCTACTCTTCTGCGCTTGCGTACTCGTGCTAAATGCCATAATGATTCAGGAAGGAACTCCGATTTGAGCTGCGCGATCTGCGAGATTCGCAAGGAAAAACGCTTCTGTCCTGCCATACACGGCCGCATCTGTCCGCAGTGTTGCGGAGAGCAGCGCGAGGTGACTTTGGATTGCCCGAGCGACTGTCCATATCTGCAGCAGGCTAGAGAGCATGAGAAGCCGCGTCCCGCGGACCAATTTGAGGCAGAGTCGTTGTTCCTGCAGGTTGAGATTTCAGAACAGTTTACTTACGAGCGCGAGCATTTGCTCATGGGACTGAGCTATGCCTTGGCCAAAGCGGCTCATGCGGATCGCAGCCTCAATGATCGCGATCTGATGGCCGCGCTCTCGGCGATGTGCATGAGCTACGAACGGCTGGTGAATTCGGGGTTGCACTACGAGCAGCCGCCGACTGGTCGAGCGCTGCAGGCGGTCGCGGCACAGGTGGAAACGATGCTGAAGCAGTTTCGCGAGATAGAGCAGAAGGAACGGGGATACTCGACGCTCCGCGATTCCGACGTGCTCAAAGCTTTGGTATTCTTGGTTCGGCTGGGGCACGGACGCACCTCGGGCCGGCCCAAGTCCCGGGCCTTCATCGATTTTCTCTTTGCGCAATTTCCGGAGAGGCAGTCGGCCTTGGTCACCCCGCAGGAGGCTGGAAGCCGCATCATTGTGCCGTAGCGCGGCCTCGCCACGGATCTTAACGGATTTCACGGATAAGCCCCGAACAAAAGTAAAACTAGAGCACCAGCGGCCCTGATTCTTCTGTCTTGATCCGTGTCAATCCGTCAAATTCGTGGTCTCGGTTCTAGCTTTCGTACCGCCTGCCCCGGTGGCAGCACATCGAGCAGTTCGCGAATTGTTTTTTCGAGAATTGGATGTACGACCTCCGGAGCGATTTCAGCCATGGGTTCCAAGACGAAGCGCCGTTGGTACATTGCGGGATGCGGGATGGTCAGTTCCCGTGATTCTATGATTTCGTTGCCGAACAAAAGAATGTCAATGTCGATGGAGCGCGGGCCCTTGCTTTGCCTGCGCACACGTCCCATCTGTTGTTCGGTACTGAGAATTGCGCTCATCAGTTGCTGCGGAGCCAAGCTGGTTTCGAGCGCGATCGCGCAATTCAAGAACCACGGCTGCTCGGTGAATTCCACCGGCTCGGTTTCGTAAACGGACGAAACGGCCACAACCCGACCCAGGGCACCCAGTCGTGCCTGGGCATCGCGCAGTTGCGCCTCGCGATCACCGACATTTGATCCGAGAGAAAGGTAGACGAGGTTCGGCACGGCCGTGCTGTGTCCCGCAGTAGTCTCAAGCTTTATCGCGCTGGATTCCACTGGAAAATTATGCAGGTCCAACTCTTCGCGCTCAGCCCGATACCTTGGTCACTTTCGGTGAGGTCGCCAGGAACAATAGAATTGGACCATGACGTTGGAATCCCTTCTACTGAGCCGGGATGTCGAAGTAGTTCGGGTGATGCGCCCGACGCTGGAGAAACTTTCGATCCAGGTTGAAATCTGCCCGGAGGCGAAGAAAGCCAGCGAAATCCTCTTCGCGGAAAAATTCGATGCTGTGATTGTCGACTGTGATGACCTGCCGGGCGGACGGGAAGTGCTGCAGGGATTGCGAGCGACTCCGAGCAACAAAAATTCTGTAACCTTTGCGGTGCTGAATGGCAAGAAAACCACTACGCAGGAAGCTTTTGGCATGGGGGTAAATTTTGTTCTGCAAAAACCCATCAATAATCTGAATGCAGCGCGCTGTTTTCAGGCAGCGCTGAATTTCATGGAAAGGGAAAGGCGTCGCTACTACCGTCAGCCGGTCAAGATGCCGGTCCGGATGGTGCTGGATGAAAAGGAGTTGCACGCCACCAGCACGAATATCAGCGAGGGTGGAATAGCCCTCATTTCGCACCAGGCAATTCCTAAAAACGGGAGGCCTCGTTTGCACTTCACGCTGCCCCAAACCGGAATGGTTTTCGAAGTGGATTCTGAGGTGGCGTGGGCTGATGTCAAAGGGCACGTCGGCTTACGCTTTCACAATGTGTCCCAGAGATCCCAGGAGCAGCTGGAACAGTGGCTCGTCGAGCAAATCGCGCAGCAGCCCCCTTGCTCCAACCAAAAACTCCAAGGCTCGAGTTCCGAAGCTCTTTAACAGACTTCTTCTCGAATAGGCTTCTTGCCTCATCCCCAGGTATTCAACTTGTAACTTGCGGCCCGTGCTGCGCGTGGCAATCTGATGGGATCATTGGAGAGCCATTGCCATGCTTACTACCGCCTACCGCATTCGCCGGGTTCAGAAAACTTTGCGCTGGTTTGAAGACGACATCCCGCTGCTGAACATGCGGGTCAAAGATCTGTCCGCGGAACGCCAAAGTTCTGCCCGAAAGTTCGCTTCCGCCCTCATCAGCCAGACTCGCGAGGAACTGCATCGGCTGCTGGAGGAGGAGCAGAAGCATGGCTCTGAGACTGGCGAGATTCCCTGCGAACCGGCAGACTAGGTCTGAGCACTTCCGCCATCACTTCCTCGGAATCAGAGCGAAGATCCGGCCGTCGCCTGGGCCGCATACGGAGTAGCAGCGTCGATCGCTTCTTCCGGCAGCGTCACTTCCTCCCACAGCGTTTTGTCGCGTAGGATGCGCGAGACCAGCGCCGTGTGCATGGCGTGACCGGCCCGGTCGGCGACTATCTTGCCCAGGATCGGTTTGCCAAGCAGCGCCAGGTCGCCCACTAAGTCCAGAACTTTGTGCCTGACAAACTCGTCGGGAAAACGGAGTGGGCCATTTTCGATTCCGTCGCGCGTGAGCACGATGCAGTTGTCGCGGGAGGCGCCACGGATCAATCCCATATTGCGCATGGCTTTCTCATCCTCGCGCGAGCCGAAGGTTCTGGCGCCGGCAATATTCCGCAGATAGCTTCCGTTCGAAAGTTCGACCTGAAAGGTTTCCTTGCCGATGAGCGGATGAGGGAAATTGATGGAATACGAGACGGAGTAATTATCGGCGGGATAGACGGAGATAAACTTGTTGCCTTCGCGCATCTCCACTTCGCGAAGAATTTTCAAATACTTGCGCGGGCGCCGCTGTTTGCGGATGCCGGCCTTCTGAATCATCTCCACAAACGGAAGTGCACTGCCATCGAGAATTGGGAGTTCAAGGTTGTCGAGCTCTACAATGGCGTTGTCGAGACCCAGTCCCACAAATGAGGAGAGCAGGTGCTCGGTGGTGGAGATCAGCACGCCTTTTTTCATGAGGCTGGTGGCGTAGCTGACGCGGGCCACGTTGCGGCTGATGGCCTCGATTTCAAAACCGTCGAGATCCACGCGCTGGAAAACTATGCCCGTGCCTGGAGGCGCGGGAAGAATGCGCATCGAAACCGGTGCACCGCTGTGGAGTCCTACTCCACTGCATTCCACGGCTGAGCGGACTGTCTGCTCCTGTGTCAAATGGGGGTGGCTTGTGTATGTATTGCTTAATGAGTAGATTACAACCGTCGGACCGATCTTGGGTGTGGTAAAAAGGCCACAGTGCGTGGCTTTGCACAATAAATCACTAAAACGACAGGCTTTATGTGCAGCCGAGAAGGTTTTTGTGCAGGGGCCTTTGGCCCCGATCCCTGAGAAGCATATCCTTCATGGGTCCAAGAGTAGGCCCTTGGCATTGTGGAGACGTGTGCGTGTCAGAAGAATCAAATGCCGAACCGACCAAGAAACAGAAGCAGGAAGACAAGCTTGCTCAGAGAGTATTCAATCGCGTCAAGGAGCAATTGATAGGCGAGGCCGAAAACTCTTCAGGTCTAAGACCAGAAGAGTTGACCAAGTTTGTAAGGTTCATGGAGTCAGCAAAACTCATTGCCGCCAAGGCCCTATTAGCGGCAGTGCTCGCGGCAATCTACGAATATTTTGCATTGATGGGGGTGACCGACGTGTCACCCGCTAGGGCTGTACTGTTCTGCGCATGGTTATTCGCGGTCTTGTTCGTATGGGAACTCGTTACCCTGCGTAAGTGGAAAATAAAGATTAAAGGGTGGGCAATGGCTGCTGTAGCTGGTTTGCTAGCCGTATGTTTTATAGGCCTCGATCACTGGACGGTGCAATGGAAAATACATCATCCCTCAGATGTTGCCGAACTTTCAGGGAAGATGGAGCGACTTTCTGCCAGTATCCAGCGCATAACTCAGGACAAATCTGCACCACGCGTAAGTACGGATCAGCCGAAATTTAAGGTGATTCAAGCTGTGCCTGGATACCTGAAATTGGAGTTGGGATACCCCTTGCACCTTCCATTAGAAAAACCAGACCAGCCAGTCTCCCTTGATCTTTACTACTACAACGGTGGGAGTACGTATGTTCATAATGCCATGATGAAAGCAGGAATATTTTATCTAGATTTTCATGGTGCGAAGGCACCTCTTCATGATGAAGAGGTGCAGAAGACGCTCAAGGCGAGAGTGGACGCGCTCGGCCACCCCGGAGACGACGACATTGCGCCGGGCGATTGGATTTTTAACAGCTACGACACACAAAAGCTGACTGCGGAGATGATTGAGAAAATGGAACTAGATACTGCGCGCGTATACCTCTATACACAAGCGAGTTGGACAACTAGCGGCGTAGCGGACCATGTGGATAAGTGCATGTGGTTACAGCCGTCCACGTGGGGTAAAGATAGAGGGCCAGATAAACACTACGACCCTACGACAACCAAGCCTGTATGGCACGACTGCTGATTAACAGGTTTTAGTAGGCCAGAACACAGGATCGATTCCGAGTTCGCACATTTCGTGGATGAGCACGACTAGGTTAGATCACTCCATTGTTGGAGGATGATTTGGTTCTCACAGACCGCGAGATACAAGCGGCCCTAGAGTTTGGGCATATCAAGATTGTGCCTCTTCCTGGCGTAGACGCTTATAGTTCGACTAGTGTCGATTTAACCCTTTCGAAGTTTGTTCGTTGCTGGAAGGACGCCCCCATCAAAGGCGTTGAGCAGATAATTTGTCCTTCAGCAGAGGGCTACAATTTCAAAGACGTTCTGAAAAATCTTTCAGACCAAAAAGAACTGGATGCCGAAGGGTACATAATTAAACCGCAAGAATTCGTATTGGGTTGGACCGAAGAAACGATAGAGCTACCGACATCTTCCCGTATCGCGGCCAGAGTTGAGGGGAAAAGTTCATTAGCAAGACTGGGTATCGGAATCCACATGACCGCTCCCACCATCCATGCGGGTTTCCCCGGACCAATCCAATTGGAAATATGCAACCACGGCATTATGAAGGTGAGACTAGTGCCGGGTATGCGCGTTTGCCAATTGATCTTTGAGCAAACCCTTGGTACTCCGGATAAGGGGTATGCGGGACAATTCTTTCGCCAACAGCAAAATTAGTTCACAGTCCGCTTGCTCCAAAATACAGGGTCAATCCCGAGTTCATACATCTCGTGAAAGAGTGTGCCCATCATGCAAATCCCCCTATTGGAATAAGCTGCGAAAGTGTAGACTTGAAGCGCGGCAATCCTGGTCTTTCAAAGGTTTGGCGAAGAGGGAGGGATTCGAACCCTCGGGTGAGTGTTAGAGCACCCACCTATGGCTTTGCAGGCCACTGCATTCAACCGCTCTGCCACCTCTTCGTTGAAGGGTGCGAGTGGGGAGGCGCGTCTCCAACGTTGGCTCCCCACTTGCATTGCAAAAATCGTCTAGTCCTCCGGTTCATCCTCCTTTTTCCCGGCTTTCAGCGCCGCCCACTTTCGCTTTTTGGGGTAGTACTTGCCCGTAGCATCCTTCCAAGCAAGTCCCTGCTCAATCAAATTGCCGAGCAGCTTATATGGGTAGTTGGTTGGGCAAGAGAAGCCCTCGGCATTGGCGAGCTGACGGATTTCCACTGGCAGGATTCCCTCTTTCCATCGCTCTACGAGAAGCTCGCGGGCGAGGATATTTCTGTTGGCGGCGCGCTCGCCCTTCGGTTTGGGCAATGGCAGCGTGAACTGGTCCACCTGTCCGCTCGGCTGCTCTTGCCGCTGGAGAGCCTGAACCTGAGCCAAAACAGTCTCCCATTCGTCGGCGCGCTCTTGGTGGAAGTGAATCCGCCCCTGATGGTGCTGGATTCGGCTTTTGTGAAACCGGATTTTATCGAGAATGGGGTCGGTGAGGCTCTTATCCATGACGAGCAGAGTATCTCACTTGTCCCTACCCATTGTCAACATTGGGTATGGTGGGTAGAAGTGGGTAGTAGTGGTAGGCGGATTGGCGGGAAGGAAATCGCCGGAGTTTTTGTGCAGACATCGGATTCTGTGCAAAGCCACAGTGCGTGGCTTTGGCTGCAAAGTCCTTCCTGCCCAATAACTTCCATTGTTGTCTAATAACTAACCTGGCTGGGTAATCCTCCGCGATTCCTACCCGGAGCAAAATCCCGACTGCCCTATCGTTTTTGGTTAATACGCCTTCGCGATCACCGCACGCCGATCGACTTGTTCACCGGTGACGATGCACTTGCCTGGACCGTCATATTCATCCACCAGGGGAATACAGCGGATCGTGGCTTTGAACTCTTTCACGCGCAGGTCGCAGCGCGGATCATCCTTCACATGCGCCATGACGAACTTGCCGCCACCTTTTTCGGCCGTGACATCCTTGAGGATCGACTCCACTTCGCCGATCGAGTTGGCCAGCACTGTATTCGTTCTCAATCGCTGCTTCGCGGCGTCGAACATGTTCTTTTGCATTTCACTGAGAAGCGCAGGCAGCTTCTCCGCGAGTTCGGCTTGTGGCATCGGCTGCTTGACACCGGTGTCGCGCCGTTTGAGTACGATACTGCCTGATGCCAGATCGCGTGGTCCGAATTCGAGTACAACCGGCACGCCACGACGCTCCCAATGGAAGAACTTCGCGCCAGGAGTCTGGCCTTCGCGGTCGTCCACCTTTGCCCCAACCTCTTTTGCGATGCGATGCGCAGCTTCGAGCACGCGATCCTTCCCGCCGTCCTTGCCGCCCTCCTTGCCATAGATCGGAACGATCACGGCCTTTGTAGGCGCAAGCTTCGGCGGCAGCACCAGACCCCTATCGTCGGAGTGGCTCATGATCAGCCCACCGATCAGGCGCGTGCTCGCGCCCCAACTGGTCTGCCAGACATACTCGAGCTGGCCCTCCTTGTTCTGGAACTGGACGTCGAACGCTTTGCCGAAGTTCTGGCCGAGGTCGTGGCTGGTGCCGGCCTGCAACGCGAAGCCGTTCTGCATCATGGCTTCGATGCAATAGCTTTGCAGCGCTCCGGCGAACTTTTCCGATTGGGTCTTCACGCCCTTGATAACAGGCACCGCCATGACGTCCTCGGCCACCTCGGCGTACACGTCCAACATGCGTCGCACTTCCTTCACAGCCTCGTCGTGATTGGAGTGCGCGGTGTGGCCTTCCTGCCAGAGAAATTCTGTGGTCCGCAGAAACATGCGCGTACGCAGCTCCCATCGAATGATGTTGGCCCACTGGTTTACCAGCACTGGCAGATCGCGCCAGCTCTTGATCCATTTGGCGAAGAAGTGGCCGATGATCGTCTCCGACGTCGGCCGAATCACATAGGGCTCGTCCAGTTGCTTGCCGCCGGCCAGCGTTACTACTGCCAATTCAGGGGAAAAGCCCTCGACGTGTTCTGCCTCCTTGTGTAGAAAGCTTTGCGGAATCAGCAGAGGAAAATACATATTCTGGTGACCCGTGGCTTTGAAGCGGCCGTCAAGCTCGCGCTGCAACAACTCCCAGACAGCATAGCCGTTGGCCTTGATGACCATGCAGCCCTTGACGATTTCCGCGGGCTCGGCCATGTCGCCTTGTAAAACAACGTCCTGGTACCAAGTAGCAAAATCCTGACTGCGCGCGGTGATCGGAGATTCGGCCATAGATGGGACAAGTGCCCTCTATCTTGGAGTGAACAGCAGTTTCAGCAAATGTTGAGATTAGCAGAACTCGCAGCGCGAGAATGTGACTGCAAGGATGCTTTCTCGGTTCTTGTCCTGATCGCCGCTATCCGCCAACGCAGGCTTGCGGTCAAAATGCGGGAAATTAGAAGCTCCGTTGGCACCTGTCGCCGATTACGGTTGGCTTCTGACAAAATCTCTTAGTGTTTTCCCGCAGGCTTGTTGGGGTTGTAGCCGGAGTTGGGATCGAACATAGCCGGGTTGAGTCCCTGGTTGTAGTGAACGGCGTTGCCGAAGCGCTGAGTTTGCATGTCGCCGTTGAAATAGCGTGTGAATCCCCAAGGCGTCATGACACCCTGCACCAGGCGGTAATTGTCGTAGAGCTCTTCTTCGATGTTGCGCTCTTTGTCAACGGGATCGCGCCAACTGTAGCTCTTCTTGAGGGGCAGGTGCGTGTTGAGGTCAAAGAAGAGCTTTACCGCCTCGCCTTTCGAATTGATCATCGTGATCTGCTCCGCCGGAACGTTGCCAGCCAGGGCAGTGCCGTCATAAAAGAATGCCACCTTGGGATCGTTGATCCAGGTGCGAAGCAACGTATTCAGAGACAATCTGCGGCGTCGAAGATAGTCGTCGAGATCCTTCTTCTCTACAGCGCTTGGGCCTTTGTAGGTTAATTCATAACCCTTTTCGCCGACGTAGAGGTAAGCCACGTCGCGCTCTTTCGTGACCTCGATCCGTTCCTTGTCAGGATATTCGGTGAAGCGCCAGAACAAGACTCCGTTGCTCGTGGGACGGCCATGATAGAAGCTGTAGGTGCGCCCCTCCTCCTCCACATCGTGGATATTTAAGAATGCCTGGCCGCCGAGCGCCTGGAGCGCCTGATCGAGCAAGCCACGCGCCTTGCGCGCGTTTTCCAGATCCGCCGGAGGGATGGATTGGCTTTGGGCGGCGGATTCGCTCTGGGCGATGGATCGTGAAGTTGGAGGGGCTGCCTGGGCTGAAGCGGTGGGAATGGGGAAGACGTAGATCGTCAGCAGAATCGCCGGAATAACGATGAGATTCGAAAATTTCATTCAGACGATCTTCATTGAGATTGAGCCAATCTTCATTGAGCCGATGTTCATTGAGCCGATCAGTGAGATGCCCGAACGGGAATTGTAGCTGCTTGCAGGGGTTGCGGCACAGGCGGTCGGCTATCCCACCAGCACGGCTCCGCCATTTACGTTGAAGACTTCGCCGGTTATAAAGCCGGCATATTCCGTGCATAAAAACAGAACGGGAGCTGCAATCTCCTCGGGCTTGCCCGCGCGACCCAGGGGAATCGTGCGCCGAATCACTTCTCCACTTTTCGGGTCATCTAAGGCGGGCTTTGACATGTCAGTGTCAACCCATCCGGGGGCGACTGAGTTCACGTAGATTCCCGCCGACGCCAGTTCGGCGGAAAGGCTTTTCGTCATACTGATTAGCGCGCCCTTGGTGGCGGAATAGTCACAATGGAATGCCTCACCACGCTGGCCGCTGGTGGAGCTAATCAGCACGATATGGCCGGCGGCAGAATGGGTTCGCGGTTGCCCCTTCATCCGCGCGACCGTGTGTTTGACCAGGCCAAAGACCGCGTCGAGGTTGATGGAGAGCGTGGTGCGCCATTGCTCATCGGTCATCTTCTCGATGGGGACGTCTTGTGGAGGCCAGACGCCGTGATTGGCGACGAGGATGTCGATGCGTCCGAAATGCCTGACCGCTTCGGCAACCAGGGCTCGAGCGGAATCCGCGCTGTTCAGGTTGCTGGCGACGGCGCGACAGTTTGCCTCACCGCATTCCTTCGCTAAAGCTTCAGCCTGTGATTGCGCCTTTTGATAGCTGAATACGACTTTCGCACCCGCCGCGGTGAATAGACGAACTGTGGCTGCGCCGATGCCGCGTGAACCGCCTGTGATCAAGGCAACTTTGTTGGAGAGAGAGAGGGAGATGGACATGGTGAATAGTTTCTAGTTTCCTGTTGCTGGTTGCAAGTCGCGGGGATTAGAAAAAACTGGAAACGACCGACTGCCAAACGGAATGTACGGATGCTTGAATGCATACCCTGATACGAATCTTGATTTTCTGGAAACTAAAAACCGTCTTTCGACGACGAGGCTCGTTCCGACTTCAACTCGCGCAGCAACAGCCGCACCAGCATTCCGTCGAACCCCGTGCCGCTCATCTTGGCCAGCTCATCGAGCGCCTGTTCCGGCGTGCGCGCGGCAGCGATGGATTGTTCGGTCAGCATATTGGCGTAAGCGTCTGATAAGGCGATGATGCGCGCCCACAAAGGAATCTGTTCGCCCTTCGCCCCGTCTGGGTAGCCGGTGCCGTCGAAGCGCTGATGATGATGCTCGATGGCCTGGCGCATCATGGTGCTGTGGGGCAGGATGCCGGCGATCTCGGCGCCGACCCGCGCGTGCATCCTGACCAGAAAGAACTCGTCGTCAGTGAGCGGTCCAGGCTTATTCAGAATGCGCTCGGGCACAAAGATTTTGCCGACGTCGTGGATGCGTGCCGCATAGACGAGATCAGCGGTGTCCTCCGGGGGCAGGTGGAGCGCCCTCGCTAGAATCTCGGTATAGCGAGCGACCAGATCGCCGTGGCCGGAGGTGCGCAACTCCCGGGATTCGGCGGCCCGGCTGAGAATCTCAATCGACTCTTTCAGCAGCGGAACGTTGCAATCGTCTGGGCCACCACAAAACTTCACCAACATCGAAGTCAATTCTTCGAGATGCTCCGGCCCATTGTGCTCGCGCTGTAAAAAACCCTCGATGTAAGCGGAGATCTTTTGCCGCTGAGCGGCGAACTCCTCGCCCGCGGCAAATTCCTGCGCCGCCGACACCCGGTTGCCACCGGAACGTTTCGAAACGTACATGCCCGCGTCGGCGACGCGGATGATGTCTTCAATGGAGAAGCCATGCATGGGAAAACTGGCCACGCCAAAACTTCCGGTGATATGGTGCTCGCTGAGAAGCGGGTCGGTGGTTATCCACTGGCGCAGTCGCTCGGCCAGCACTTCTGCCTGCTCGGGTCCGGTTTCGGGCATGAGGATTATGAACTCGTCACCGCCGTAGCGTGCGACCACGTTCGACTGCCGGGACTTTTGCTCCAGCAGACGCCCGACGCGGGCGAGCACCAGGTCGCCTTCAAAATGGCCCATGGTGTCGTTGACTTCTTTGAACTTGTCCAGATCGATGAGGACGACCGAGAACGGCCGCCCCGAGCGCGATGCGCGCTTCCATTCCGCCGACAACGCTTCCCAGAAGAAGCGCCGCGTTTTGATTCCGGTGAGGCCATCGGTAATGGATTGCTGTTGCAGTTTTTGGAAAACAAAAGCGTTGTGCAGGGCGGTTGCCAGCAAATCTGCAAGCGTGTTCAGGATAAGCACATCTTGCGGCGAAAAGGCGCTGTCGTTGCGGCTTTCGATGTTCAGTGCTCCCAGCAGAGTCTCGCCGTAGGTGATGGGAATACAGAGTACGGACCGAGACTCCGGCAAAATCGCGCCCATCTGGCCTTCCGCTCCGTTGTGTACCAGAGCGCGTTCGCCGGTGCGCGCGACTCGACCTAGAATTCCGAATCCCAACGGAATGCGTTTGCCCATGGCGTGCGCTGTGGCTCCAGCTTCGGCCTTAATCTCGATCTCCTTCGTTCCATAATCCAGCAAACCGATGCCGATGTGATCGAAGCTGAAGTTCTTTTGAATTTCTCCCACGATCTGACCGAGCATATGAACCGGATCGTCGCTCGAAATCGCGGTGCGCGAAATATTGTTCAGGAACGCCAGTTGCCGCGAGCGGCGCTGCTCTTCGGCGAAAAGGCGTGCATTCTCCACCGCAACCGATACTTGCCCGGCCGCAGTTACCAGCACATCGAGATCGCGCTGTTCGAAGACGAATTCGCGTTCCGTGCTCATAGCAACCATGGTGCCCGCCGGCTTGTTGCCAAGCAGAATTGGTGCTGCACACAGGCACCTGGCGGGGCGCTCGGGACTATAGGTGATGCCCAATCGCGCCCGTGTCTTCTCCAAGTCGGAGCGTATTAGCAAGGGCTGCCCGGTCCTGATCACGTATTCGCTAAAGGCATTTTCAAGCTTGCGCGTTCGTTTCGGAAGAGTGCGATCGTTCTCCACTTCCAGTTCGAAGCGGATTTCGTCCCCTTCCTGAAACGCGATGTAGAAGTTGCTGGTATTGAAAATCTGGCCTAACTCGCTATGGATGGTGCGCAGCACTTCGTCCTGATCGAGGCGCGAACTGATCGCCTTTCCGATCTCGGTGAGTAATTCGTATTCCTGGGTGCGCCGGTGCGCGTCGTGGGCGATCAGGTAGTTGTCGAGCGTGAGCCCGAGTTGCAGCGCGAGTCCAACCATCAGGCGTGGCCCGGAGGTGCCAAATGCCTTACGCTCAGCGTGAGGAAATAAAATGACGCCGAAAGCATGTTCACGGGTCTGCAGACTTACTGCGGTTAGATTACGGATCTCGGCTTCCGTGAAAACTTTCTTGAATTCATCCAGGGTCCCGATGGATGCAATCGGCAACTGCTCTTTCATTTGAGCGAGGTCGTGCACGGTGAACAGCCCGCCTTGGCGATAGGCTAGCTCGCAGATGTATTCTCCCGTCCCGGTTGAAGTTAAAGCTTCGAGAAATTCCGGCGAAAATCCTCGCTCCACCGAGGGCAGCAGACTGCGCCAGCGTTCCGAAATATAGATGACCGCCCGTCGCGCCGATAAGGCACCTGCCAGCCGTTCCAATGCCGACTGCATACTCGGAAGCAAATCGTCAGCCGAGAGCAGGCGCCGCGGATCCACTCCCAGCGTCGAAAGGGCGAGCGTGTTTTCCTGTACGGCATTCCGCTCGTTTTCAAACAGCACCATCACCATCGCGATGCCCAGCAGCATTTGCGGCACGGGCCCGAGATAATTGGCGACGCTGCCGAAGCGGGCGCCCCACGGGTTGCGGAATTGGCCCGCACCCATCAATACGCCCCACAATGCCAGCGAAAAGGCGAGAACTTTAAAGGCCAGCGATCCTCTGCGGTAGCCGTTTATGTAAAAGACCGCGGAGCAGTACAAGAGCACCGCGGCGATTCCCAGGTCGAGAGCGATTGTGGGTTGCGCCGTTGCCTGGAATGCTCCGCGCACCATGTGCCCTTGAA
Organism: Candidatus Sulfotelmatobacter sp.; assembly: GCA_036844925.1. Classification (GTDB taxonomy): domain Bacteria; phylum Acidobacteriota; class Terriglobia; order Terriglobales; family Acidobacteriaceae; genus Sulfotelmatobacter. The sequence goes on along the minus strand of DAIUEW010000025.1, from coordinate 26,778 downwards.
AGTTAATCCATGCCAGCGCAACTCCGGCGGCTCCCAGGGCTGCGTCGTACCAGAGAAATCGTGAAGGGCCACGCATCAGGCGAGTCGACACAAAGATGCACAAAGCCATGGCCACAAGAAATAGAGAGCTGGCGAAAAACGCCACCGGGGAGGGCGCCCGGTAGAACGAGAAAGCATCGAGCACGTAGTGCAGCGAGTAGGCGGCCCAGGCGAACTGCCAGGCGCGGAAATACGCCTGCCGGCTCTGCTCATAGAGATACGTGAACACCAGGAACAGTAACAGCGAGACCACTCCCGGAATCACCACCATACTGATAACGACACTGTTCATGAGGCTCGGAGAACCTTAGCGAGATTATGATTCAGAAACCCGGGAAGAAGACAACTAACCTGCGTAATGTTTTCACAGCCGACGATGTGAATACAACAGGATTTAAGTACAGTGTCCAGATCGCAGGACGCCTGGAATCAATCACTTATCTCGGGCGAGTTTTCCCGCCTTCGCTTGACGATACTTTTCTTGTCCCCATACCATCGAAGTTTCATCACTTATGCCTGAGCCAATCCACGCAAATTCATCTCTGCGCGTGCGTTTCGCGCCGTCGCCCACCGGCTTTCTGCACGTAGGAAGTGCCCGCACTTTCATCTTTAACTGGCTTTACGCGCGCCACAACGGCGGAGCTATGATTCTTCGCCTCGACGACACCGACGTCGAACGCAACACTCAGTCCTCGGTGGATTCGATTTTCGATGGATTGAAGTGGCTGAATTTAAGCTGGGACGAAGAATACAAGCAATCCGAGCGCATCGAACTGCACCGCAAGACTGCGTGGGCAATCTTCGAGAAGGGCCTTGCCTATCGCGACTTCACGCCTGCCCATGCGGGAGACGCCGAAAAATCAGGGGTGCAGGGAACGTGGCTTTTTAATCCTGGCGCACGCGAACTTTCAGGCGCAGAGAGCGATCGCCGCGCTGCGGCAGGAGAGCCCTTTGCCTTGCGTTTTCGTGTGCCGCGTGAAACCGGGCAAACGGTGCGGTTCAGCGATGCGGTCTACGGCGACCAAGTGAAGGCGGCCGACGATATCGAAGACTTCGCGCTGCTGCGCTCCGATGGCATGCCAACTTACCACTTGGCATCCTGCGCCGACGACGCCGACCTGCACATCTCTCACATCATTCGCGGCCAGGATCATCTCACGAACACTTTCAAACATGTGCTCATCTTCGAAGCCGCCGGCTCTACGCCGCCGCAGTTCGCGCATCTGCCCCTGCTGGTCGCGCCTGATGGCACCAAGCTTTCCAAGCGAAGGCACGGTCCGGTCGTCAGCGTTACTACTTACCGCGACGTTGGATTCCTTCCCGAAGCGTTCATCAATTTTCTCTGCTTGCTTGGCTGGTCGCCAAAAGATAACCGCGAGAATTTGTCTCTGCAAGAACTTACCGACGTGTTTTCGCTCGAAGGCATTAACCGTTCGAATGCGGTGGTGAACTTCAAAGAACCCGCGGCCACGCCCGAGGAAACGTTCGATCCCAAAGCAGTGTGGCTGAATGCCGAGCACATTCGGGGCTTGCCCATGGAGGAATTGAGCGCTCGTCTGCTACCGATCGTGCAAGGCGCTGGATTCAGCGTGACTCCGGAAAAGATGCTGCGAGTCACGCCGCTGATCCGCGAACGCATCAAGCTGCTGTGCGATGTGCTCACTGCCGCTGATTTTTTCTTCGTCGACCAACTGCCGCCGTACGACCCGGCCGAACTCATCCCGCAAAAGGGAGACGCGGCCATGGCGCTGAAGGTTCTGACGCGAGCGCGTGAGGTGCTGGCGAATGTCGAAGTCGAATTTAAGCACGATCCGCTGGATCAAGCTCTGCGCGCCGCCGCACAGGAACTCGGAGTGAAGGCGGGACAGATGTTTCAGCCGATTCGCGTTGCAGTCTGCGGCCGCAAGAATGCTCCACCGCTGTTCGAGACGCTTGAAGTGCTAGGAAGGGAGACTACGCTGGCACGAATCAAGCAGGCGCTAAGGGTATTGAAGTGAGGGCCTAGGTGCCGTTTTAAAAGGAAACGTTGACATTGGGCAGTGGGTCTTGCAAATTACGTCAATGATTGCGCACGACGAACCCTTCCGTCATCGAGTCAAGAAACGCTGGATTCCGCCCGAGATGAGGTTCGCGCCCCCGTTTTCAGCGGAGGAAATCTCAAGGTTCGTCGAGCCGCGCTACGCGTTGCTGATCAATCCTTTTTATTCCAAAGATGCGAACGCCAGTTTTGGCAAGCACGTGCTCACACCAACATTGGCGTTGACCAGCTTCGCCGCAACGACGCCGGCGCATTGGCGAGTTGAATATTGGGACGAAAATGTGCTCGACGGGAAGCCGCCGTGTAGGCCTATGCCTCAGATTGTCGGCATTACAGTGCACCTGACATTTGCGCGGCGAGCTTACGAGCTAGCGGATTGGTATCGCGCCCACGGTTCGAAAGTGATCCTCGGAGGCCTGCACGTTCTTTCTTGCCCTGATGAGTGCGCGCCGCACGCGGACGCTCTGGCGCTCGGAGACGGCGTCCAGCTTTGGCCGAAAATTGTGCACGATGTGGAAGTGGGTGGTTTGAAGCCTCGCTATGTTGCGACTTATGAAAATGACTACTCCGAGGATCCGCCGCCGCGCCGTTCGATTCTTGCGCGGCAAAGTTTTCTTACCACTACCAGTTTGATCGCTACTCGCGGTTGCCATAATCGGTGCGGCTTTTGTTATCTTGCAACCGACAGTTTGCGTATTCCGTATCGCATGCGGCGTCCACAGCAAGTGGTGGAGGAGTTTAAAGCCGACAATCAGCCGTATGCGGTCTTCATCGACAACAATCTCGGATCGCGTCGCGACTATCTGCATGCCCTGTGCACGGCGCTGCGGCCGCTCAATAAAATCTGGAGCGCTGCGGTTACGATCGACGTCACCGACGATCCCAGTCTGATCCGCAATATGGCCCTGGCGGGCTGCACGGGCGTGTTTATCGGATTCGAGTCGCTGTCGGATGACAACCTCGCGGACGCCCACAAGAAGACGCCCAGGACTGCCGACTACGCCCGACGCGTGCGTATGTTGCATGACTACGGTATTCAGGTGAATGGATCGTTTGTCCTGGGCTTCGACCATGACTGTAAGGATGTATTTGCGCACACGGCCGAGTGGATCGAAGAGAATCGGCTGGAGTGCGCCACGTTCCACATTCTGACGCCGTACCCGGCGACCCCGCTGTTTCGTCAAATGGAAGCGCAAGGTCGGCTCCTGCATCGCGACTGGTCTCTGTATGACACGGCGCATGCAGTTTTTCTGCCGAAGCGCATGACACCCGAGGAACTGGAACACGGCTATGCCTGGATCTACCAGCGGCTGTTTTCGCACGCCTCGATCTGGCGTCGTCGTCCCGAGGATTGGCAGGCTGTTCCGCTCTACCTCGCCATGTCGTACTTATACAAGCGCTCCAACCGCCTCTGGCATCTGTTGATCAGACACGACCTGGTGAATCCGGTGTGGAAGCCGCTGGTGAAGATGACACGCTGGAGGCATGTTTGCTACCGGAGACGGCTCGCTGACCAAGCTCTCCCGGTTGCCTCGCCCGGGCAGGTAGTTTCAGCCGGAGTTTGATCGCGCGGACGCCAACGCAATCAGTGAGGGCGGAGTTCGCTGGGCACTCTCATTGCGATAAGATCAAAGAGTAATGAATCCATCGCATCCTTCTACTGAAACTGGAGAAAAAGCTGTGGCTGCCTCGCCGTTGCCTGCTCCGTCGAACTTTGTTCGCGACATCATTGTCGAAGATCTTAAGACCAACAAGTTCAACGGGCGCGTGCAGACGCGCTTCCCTCCGGAGCCTAATGGCTATCTGCACATCGGTCATGCCAAGGCTATCTGCATCGACTTCGGACTGGCCGACGAATTCGGCGGGCATACCAATCTTCGTTTCGACGATACGAATCCTGAGAAGGAGGAAACGGAATACGTCGAGTCGATCAAGGCCGACGTCAACTGGCTCGGCTTCGAGTGGGACGGGCTTTTCTACGCCTCGGATTATTTCGACCAGCTCTATGAGTGGGCGATCAAACTTATCAAGGATGGTAAGGCTTACGTCGATGATCTGACGGCAGAAGAGATTCGCAAGCATCGCGGCACCCTTACCGAACCGGGCAGGGACAGCCCTTATCGCAATCGTTCGGTGGAAGAGAACTTGGATTTATTTGAACGCATGCGAGCGGGCGAATTTCCCGACGGTTCGCGCACGCTGCGGGCGAAGATCGATATGGCCTCGCCAAATCTCAACTTGCGCGATCCGGTGATGTACCGCATCTTGCATGCCGAGCATCACCGCACCGGGAACAAATGGTGCATCTATCCGATGTACGACTATGCGCATGGGCAGTCAGATTCCATTGAGCGGGTCACGCACTCCATCTGCACGCTCGAGTTCGAAGACCATCGTCCGCTTTACAACTGGTTCATTCAGCAGCTGGGGATCTTTCCGTCGCGGCAAATCGAGTTCGACCGGCTCAATCTCACCTACACGCTTCTGAGCAAACGCAAGCTGCTGCAACTGGTGCAGGAAGGGCGGGTGAGCGGATGGGATGATCCGCGGATGCCTACGCTCGGCGGGATTCGGCGCCGCGGATACACGCCTGAGGCGATTCGAAATTTCGTCGCGTCGATCGGTGTATCGAAGACGACGGGCTCGATCGAACTGGCGATGCTCGAACACTTCGTCCGCGAAGATCTGAACAAGTGCGCTCCGCGAGTGATGGCGGTGCTGCGTCCGCTGAAAGTTGTGATCGACAACTATCCAGAGAATCTGGTCGAAGAGATGGAAGCGGTGAATAATCCGGAAGACGCCAGCGCGGGAACGCGGAAAGTTCCGTTCGCGCGCGTGCTATATATCGAACAGGACGACTTTCGCGAAGATCCGCCGAAAGGATATTTTCGTCTTTCGCCGGGGCGCGAAGTGCGCCTGCGTTACGGCTACCTGGTGACATGCACCGGCGTGGTAAAGAACGAAAAGGGAGAAGTCATCGAGGTGCACTGCAGCTATGATCCTGCGACGCGCGGCGGAAACACTCCCGATGGCCGCAAGGTGAAAGGCACCATCCATTGGGTGTCGGCTTTGCATGCTGTCGATGCTGAGGTGCGGATTTACGAGAACTTGTTCAGCAAAGAAAATCCTGGCGAGGTTGAGGAGGGGCTGGATTTCACGGCGAATCTCAATCCGAATTCGCTTGAGGTAATCACGAACGCGAGGCTCGAGCCATCTCTGGCGAATGCTGCTGCCGGCGACCGGTATCAGTTTGAGCGATTGGGATATTTCTGCGTTGATCCGGATTCAAAGCCTGGCAGGCCGGTGTTTAATCGTACGGTGGCGCTGAAGGATACTTGGGCGAAGGTGGAGAAGAAACAAGAGCAGAAAATGTGATGACCGCCCTGGACGGAAAAGTGCCCTGCGCAGAGTGCGGCGAACCGGTCTCAGTCGTGATGGCCAGACAGAGAAACGGTTTGTGTTTCTCCTGTCGCCTCAAGCACGAAGAGAAGGTCTCGTGCGCGGGGTGTGGCAAGCCAGTTTCGGCCAAACTGGCTGGCAGAAGGGACGGCCTGTGCTTGCGCTGCCACGCAAATCGAAATCCGTCCTTTGTGCTCTACAGTTCACTCATTGAGCGAGTTTTCCACACGCCGGGGGGATTTGACGCACTCACCGACGCCGAAAAGCTTTACTACGCGCTGACGCTTTTTCAGAATGAGGTGAACAATGGGGGTTTCCATCAATTTTTCTTCAACAGCTCCGGCTCATACTACGACCTAATCGAAAATGGCCTGGTAACTTTCGATGAGCCGCGCATGCTCGAACTCCTGCACCATGCGAAACAGCTCGTCTTTCCGGAGATCACGATCCCGGCCGATTTGGAGAAGCGCCGCCGCTTGATGCCTGAGCCTGCGCCGGACTTGATGAACAAATTGGATGCCCTCGACCAGCAGTTCTACCGAAGTCCTGACAATCTCAGCGCAAAACTCGAAGCCTTCGCGCGCGAACGGGGACTGGTTTCGGGGGAGACTGGCAATACATAGAGGCGAGGTTCGGGCGCCTGTGAGTGTTAAAAAGCAAAACCCCGAGCGGGAATTCAACTCGGGGCAGCACATCAGCCTGTCAAGCTCAATACGATTATCGAAAAGCACGAAGTAGAAGTCAAGGTTACTTGAGGAGTCCGCCTGTCGGAGACCCCTCGTCAGATTCCCTACCAAACCAGGGAATGCTGTGGACCCGGCGGGATCCGAACCCGCACCTTCGAGCTTGACAGGCAGATATGCTTCCAATTACACCACGGGCCCAGAGATCAGGTTAGGGACGAGGCGAGTGCCAAACAAGGCTGAACGCAGCCTAATTTTAACGATCGTTCCGTTTCGGGACCAGTTAGTTATGCACGTGTGGGCTCTGCGCCGGGTTCGCTTTGTGCTCGGCCGGTTCTTTCACGACTTTCACTTCAAAACTCACGGGCAGAGTTTTCGGGGGATAACAGGCGGCGTTGTCGCAGGCCTGGTAGCGCAGCACACCGTGCATCACGTATTTTCCGGGGACGACTGACTTGAGCGGGTGCACTCCGAGGCCGATCGTAAAGTCTCCGCTATATACACTCAGTTTTTCGTCGGGTGAGAAGGGGAAACTTGCCTCTTCGCCGGCTGGATACTCGATTTTTCCTAGAATAATATCCGTCGGCAAGTCCATCTTCAGCGCGGTCGGTATGAGAAACTCCGACTTGGGTGTGTTTGAGTTGATGTGGTAACCGGCAGGGATCCGGAAATTAAGGCTTACCATGGTCTGCTGAGTGCGCTGAGCTGTAACCAGCGGCACTGCGGCCACGGTAAGAGTCGGGGCTTTGCCCAGGGTTTGAGCGGATGAAACGCTTGCAGCCGTCAAAACAAAGAGCGCAAGGAAACCGAGTAGCTTCGTGCTAGCAGCTTTGAGAATCTGGATCTTCATTTGGCCGGTGGTCATTCTGGAGCAACCTTCGTCGAAGCCGATGCCTGGCTGGACGGGGGCTGGGTGTTGAGCGCCTTCTTGATGGAGTCCTCGATTTCGGCTTTGCCCCTGAGCCCGATGATTTTGTCCATGATTTTGCCGTCTCGCGAAATCACGAAACTTTCCGGCAGAGCCGGGACGCCGCCATACTGGTCGCCCACCGACTCTTTCCCGATCAAGATGGGATAGTTCACTCCCATATCTTTGGCGAACTTGGCGATGTCCGCCTTGCTGGCATCATCCATGGCGACGCCGACGACTTGCAGGCCTTCGGAGCCGTACTGCTTCTGGAAGTCAACGAACCAGGGCATTTCGATTTTGCACGGGCCACACCAGGTTGCCCAGAAGTTGAGTAGCACGGCTTTGCCGCGAAGGTCGGAAAGCCGGAAGCTTTTGCCATCGAGCGATTCGAGAGTGAAATCCGGCGCGACACTTGATGTTGTGAGATGCGAAGTAATGCCAGCGCCGCGCGCCTTGTGGTATCCGACATACAGCATCAGTGCGACGACGAACGCCACAACCACCAGAACCAGAGGACTGCGTTTCACAGAATTCTCCATAACCGATCCTAAACGAAGCAATGAACCCAGCGACCGTTCTAGAATCAGGACTTATAGAGCAAAACGATTCAGGAACGAAAGCCAGTTCGAAATCATGGTGAATCGGCCGAGCACCAGCAATACTCCGAGGCCGATCAGCAACGCTCCAGAGGCCACTTCCAGCGCGTGCATGTGCGAGCGGAAGCGGCTGTAGAACTTCAGAAAACGTTCTACACCGAGCGCAGTCAGCAGGAACGGCACCGCAAGTCCCAAGGAATAAATTGCCAGCAGAATCATGCCTTTCGAGAGCGTATCCTGTGCCGCAGCGAGCGTGAGAATACCGGCGAGGATGGGTCCAATGCACGGAGTCCAGCCGAAGGCGAAGGCGAAGCCAATGACAAAGGCGCCAACCGGCGTGCTGCCACCCTTCAGTTCGTGCATGCGCGTATCGGCGTAGAGCGCTTTGATCTTGAGAATGCCGGTGAGATGAAGGCCAAACAGAATGATGATGACGCCGGCCACCACCGCCAGCGTGTGTTTATATTGTGCGGCGATCTGCCCGATCTCGGTGGAGATTGCGCCCAGGGTAATAAACACTACGCTGAAGCCGAGGATAAATCCCACCGAGTTCGTCATGACGCGGCGCATGAGGCGCCCTTGCGATGACTTAAGTTCATCCACTCCCGCGCCGGAGATCAGGGAAACGTATCCCGGAACCAGCGGCAACACGCAGGGCGAGAGAAACGAAATCAGCCCGGCGAAGAACGCGGCGATCGGAAGTGGAAGGCTCGACATGCGTCTCTCATTGTACTGCCAGAGTTCTTTCCCAGTCAGCAAACGGATGATTGAGCGGCGAATAAGTTACACGCAGCCGCGTGAATTGACGGGACTCACGTGCGCCCCTAGAATCGAAACGGGGAATAGTTTCCCCGCGACCATCTCAAAAACCCATGCCTCTTTACGAATATCAGTGCGAAAAATGCGGTCACCGCTTCGAAAAAATCCAGAAGTTTTCCGACAAAATGGTTAAGAAATGCCCGGAGTGCGGCGGCCGGGTTGAGCAGATGATTTCCGCGCCCGCGGTACAGTTCAAGGGATCCGGCTGGTACGTCACCGACTACCCGAAGAAATCCGACACGCCCTCTTCCTCCGATGGCGGCGGAAAAGACTCGAAGAGGGAAGACAAATCGAAGTCGGAGAGTTCGTCCAAGGATAGTTCGCCCAAGGACAGTTCTTCGAAGGAGAGTTCGAAAGAAACTTCGTCGAAAGAAAGCTCGTCGAAAGAACGTTCCGGGAATGAACGCGCGTCCAGGGAATCCTCGTCCCGAAAATCTGGCAGGCACAAATAGCCGCGGCGTGCGCGGATGATCGCCTACTTCAGTTCCCGTTGAAAGTGATCTTCGATCATGTGGAACAAGTGGTCGCGGGCATCGCTTCCCGAAATGCTATGAGTTTTGTTGGGATAGATCATCAGGTGGAACTGCTTGCCCGCCGCGATCAGTGCATTGATCATTTGAACGGTGTTCTGGAAGTGCACGTTGTCGTCGCCCATGCCGTGGGCGAGCAATAACTCTCCGTGCAGATTCGCGGCAGCGGCCGTAACGTCGGACTCGGCATAGCCCTTGGGATCGTCTTTGAGTTGACCCATGTAACGTTCGGTGTAAATGCTGTCGTAGTTGATCTGATTGGTGACGGGGGCGACGGCAACTCCGGCACGAAAGCGCTCCGAGTGGGTCATGGCATAGAGTGTCATGGAGCCGCCGTTCGACCATCCCCAGATTGCCATGCGGTCTCGATCGAGTTGCGGATACTGGGCGAGAAGCTGATCGAGCGCGGTGAGTTGATCCTTCAATTCGATCGCGCCAAACTCATGGCGAATCGCGGTCTGGAATTTACGGTCCCGGCCCGGAGTCCCACGATTATCGACGGCAAAAATCGCGAATCCCTGGCGCGCAAGGATCTCATCGAACGGATCAGTCAGTTCCTTTAGCACCTTCTGCGCCGCAGGACCGCCGTAAATGTTAACGATCAAGGGAATCTTGCCGGTCGGCGGCGGGTTTGGAGGCAGCAGCAAGCGTCCGTAGAGCGTTGTGCCATCGTCCGCTTTGAACTCCAGAAACGTCGGCGGCCGCAATCCATACTCTGCGACCTCATCGCGCGCCTGCCATACCGGAAAACATTTGTCGCCCACCGCGCACAGAGATATTTTCTGCGAGCTTGTGGGACTCGTGAATGTCTGTTGATAGTGTTTGCCGTCGTCGGAGAACGTATCCGAATACACTCCCTCATCCCGCGTAAGTTGCTGCAGGCCCGTTCCATCGAGTTTGATGGAGAAAATATGCTGTTGCCGCGGATCGTCTTTGTTGGCAAGGAAAAATACGGTGCCGTCGACTTCGTCGACGCCTTCGATTCCCAGGGCCTCGAAGTCTCCGCGCGTCAGTTGCCGCTCCAGCTTCGCGTCCGCCGCCATCGGATTCTGCTTGTTAAAGTTGTACAGGTAGAGATGCATGTTTCCATCGCGCCAGCTCGGCCACAGGAACTCGCCGCCAGAATGCAGGAACCGAACCTCGACCTGATCGAAGTCGATCCAGGCGCCCGGAGTGGTTTCAGTCAGAACAATTCGCGATCTACCCGTCTTGGCATCGATGAAATACAAATCCAGTTTGTCCTGATTGCGATTGAGAACCTCGGCCCAGATCACTCCCTCACGGACCCAGCCAAAACGAGGAATGTATGCCTCCGAATCACCAGTAAGAGAGATCCAGCGCACCTTTTCCCTGCCTCTTTCGGCATCCACGACGCCCAGCTTGACCTCTGGATTTGGATCGCCGACTTTCGGATATTTTTCGTTGTCTACGGTCGGATGCGTGGGGATCAGGTTAGCGATGGGATAGGTGGGCACTTTGGTTTCGTCCATGTGCAGGAAGACGATCTGCTTGCCGTCGGGCGACCAGAAATAATTGCTGCGCACGGCCAGCTCTTCGGCATAGACCCAATCGATATCGCCATTGAAAAGGTTTTCCCCCGTGTCGTTGGTGAGTTGTTTTTCGCCTTTGCCGCTAATCGGCCGAACGTACAGATTGTGTTTGCGCACGTAAGACACGTGGGTGCCATCGGGGGAGAACTTGGGGTCGCCGCTGGGATCAGGCGCCGAAGTGAACTGCACAGCCGTTCCAGTCGCCAAATCAAAAAGCCAAAGCTGTCCCTGGGAGTCGAAAATGAGGTGCTTCGAATCCGGCGCCCACAAATAGGCTGCTACGTGATAGCGCGTCAGGCGCTCTCGTTCGCGCTCATCTTTCACTTTGTCGTAATCGGGGGCAAGCGAGGCCAACTTGGCGGCGCTCAACAACACTTTTTTTTCGCCCGTGGCCGCATCCACATACCACAGCTCACCGTGCTCTCCCTCATCGTCACGCTGCACAAACGAGAGCTTGGTACCGTCGGGGCTCCATTCGACGTTTTCGGGACCGCGTCCTCCCAGGCCGCCGGGGGCGAAGATCGCCTCGATAGTGAGCGGTTTCACCAGCGAGGACGATTGCGCCCAGAGCGGGCGACCCAGAGCAAGAAGGAGAACAATAGCCGAAGCGAAAAGCGATATCAGTTTGTGCACGGAGACCTCAGCGGATTCAGAAGTAAAGGAGATAGTGCAACGCAAACGAAAAAGTTTAACACCAGCGAGGCGCATTGAACGCACGCCAATAGAACGCTTGCTCGGAATGACAATCAAAGTGCAGCACCACCGCTCTCCGGTGGAGGATGAGGCCAGGTTTCCGCATGATAGAATTAAGCCTGAGTCTTTTCGGGATGCTTCCAGAAATAGAAAACCTGCTGCGCCTTCAAGAAGCGGACAAGGAAATCCGCCGCTTGCAGGATGAAATTGCCGAACTCCCCAAGCGCGTTGCCGCGATCGAACACAAGTTGGCCGACACCAACGCGCAACTCGAAAGAGCGCTAGCCGCCGTCAAGGCCGACGAAGGTACTCGCCGCAAGCACGAAAACACAATTTCCGACCTTCGGGGCAAGATCTCCAAGTACCGCGACCAGTCTCTCGACGTAAAAACCAACGAGCAATACAAGGCGCTGCTGCACGAGATTCAGTTTGCGGAAAAAGATATTGCGGCCACGGAAGATAAGATGCTTGAGTTGATGCTCAACGCTGACGCGCGCGACAAGGAGGTAAAAGCGGCGCAGGCCGAACTGAAAGCGGAAGCTGCCGAGAGCGAAAAAGAGAAAGCGGAGGCCCGCGAGCGCACCGCGGTGGACGAAAAGCAGCTCGCCGATTGGCGCGCCAAACGCGATCAAATGCGCGCCGGTGTCAATGAAGATCTGCTGCGGCATTATGAGCGGGTCTCCAAATTTCGCGGCAGCGGCATCTCAGAAGTGCGCGATCACAAATGCATGGCTTGCCAGGTCATGCTTCGGCCGCAGATCTACAACGATGTGCGCACCGGGCAACAGACCGTAGTCTGTGATTCATGCCAGCGGATTCTTTATTTCAATCCCGCCAATGAAATGCAAGCACTCGAGCCGGAGCACAAACGCTCCCGCCGTCACCATCCAAAGATCGATGCGCCGCAAGCGTGGTATTACCGTCAGGAGTTCGGCGATGCGGGCGAGGTTTTCTTGTGTTTGACGAATACCTCGGGACAGGCTAGCCGCCGCGTCTTCGACATGGGTACTGGCCGGCTGATCGGCGATATTCTGATTCGCGAAGGCGACTACCGCCATGCGTTTCCCGAAGACATCACCGGCGCCGTTCGCCTCAACGGATCGTGGGCCGAGAGTGAGATGGAAAACTGGGGCACGGAAATGCCAATGACAGCTCTGGACTCCCTCCACGTCGACCTCGAAGCCGCCCGCTACGAAATGAGTTCGCACGCGTCGGCAAAATCGAAGACGCCCGCTGCTATTTCCACGGAGCAGGCCGCCAGCTAACAAGGCCATGCGGGACGCCATCGACTCCTACCAAGTTACCGCCAAGTACTACGACGGCGCCTACGCCGCCAAGGAAGACCTCGTAGATCTGCCTTTCTACCTTGAGCTCGCAGAACGGTCGCGCGGCCCAATCCTAGAGATTGCCTGTGGTACCGGACGCGTTCTGCTTCCCATTGCACGGAAGGGAATCGAGATTCACGGCGTGGACAACTCGCTGCCCATGCTTCGGATTTTGAAAAACAGTTTGGCTGGAGAGCCCGATAACGTTCGGCAAAAGGTTACGCTTCACGAGGGCGATATGCGCGACTTTCGCCTGGGCGCAAAATTTCCTCTCGTGATCATTCCCTTCCGCCCCATGCAGCACATGTATACAGTTCAAGACCAAGTCAGCGCTCTCACTGCCGCGGCCGCGCATCTGAGCGATGCAGGAATCCTCGCGTTCGACGTTTTCTATCCGAAGTTCGAAATGATCAATACAAAAATTGGCGAGGAAGTGCAAGAGATGGAGTGGATTTCGACTTCCGATCGAGCGACAATCGTGCGCCGCTACTTCAAAAAGGCTTCGGTCGACAAGATTAATCAGATCTTCAGTTTTACCTTCATCTACCGCACATTTCAGGCCGGCGAGCTAATTTTGGAAGAGACGGAAGACTTCAGGCTGTCCTACTTCACCTGTCCGCATCTGCGCGCATTATTTCTGCTGGCAGAGCTGGACCCGGTTGCCGAATACGGCTCTTTCGCGAAAGCCCCTCTCGACAATTCTGCTCAGCAGATGATTTTTCTACTGCGCAAAACTGGGCGTGCCTGCGCCTAAGAATTGGCGGCAACGCGGAGCCTAACGCGAGCTTTGTCAGATAACATCGGAGGATGGTCCGCAAGGCAGCAGCTTCCGATTCTGGTTTCACCATTACTGTTTCCCCGCGCGGCGCGTCACGGTTGAAGGACGGTCATGTCTGGGTGTACCGCTCCGACATTGTCTCGGCTGCAGGGATTCCTCCCGGAGCGCTGGTCGCCGTCGCCGATCATCGCGGACAATTTCTGGGGACTGCGCTTTATTCGAGCTCTTCCCAGATCGCCATCCGGCTCATCTCACACGATCCTGTTGCCGATTTTCCGGCGCTGCTTCGGCAGCGTGTCCTTGACGCCATTACTTATCGCGAACCAATCGTTCGCGATACCGATGCGTACCGTGTGATCTTCAGCGAAGCCGACTTCTTGCCCGGCCTGATCGTCGATCGCTATCACGACATTCTCTCGATGCAGATTCTCACCCAGGCCATCGATGGCGAGATTGTGCGTGAGACGTTAGTTTCCGAGCTGACGGAGCGTCTGCAGCCGACCTCCATTGTGGAGCGCGTGGACCCGCGCGTGCGCCAACTCGAAGAGCTGCCGCCGCGCTCCTCCGGCCTTTTGCGAGGAGAAAAGACTTCGACAATCTTTACTATGAATGGAGTCCAGTTTCACTTCGACTCGCTCGAAGGCCAGAAGACGGGAGCGTTTCTCGACCAGCGCGAGAACTATGCCGCAGCAGCCCAATACGCCCACGGCGATGCCCTCGACGTCTTCTGCTATCAAGGAGGCTTCGCTCTTCATCTGGCCCCGCGCTGTTCCCACGTCACCGGCATCGACAGCTCCCGTCCCGCGCTCGAAATCGCCGACCAGAACGCGGTGCTCAACCGCCCTAAGTTCGATGGCAAAGAAATCGAGTGGATCGAGGCGAATGCCTTTGACCTGCTCAAGGACTATGCTGGCTCCGGTCGGCGCTACGACACTGTAGTTCTCGATCCCCCGGCGTTTGCCAAGAGCAAGCGAGATCTGGATGCCGCTATGCGCGGCTACAAAGAACTGAATCTTCGAGCGCTCAAGATGCTTCGGCCGGGCGGAACGCTGGTGAGCTGCTCCTGCTCGTATCATGTCAGCCAGGCCGAATTCCGGGAAATGCTGCGGCTAGCCGCCCACGATGCCCATCGGACGGCGCGTCTTGTCGAGGTTCGCGGACAGTCCAAAGACCATCCAATCCTGCTGAATATCCCAGAAACGGCCTATCTGAAGTGCCTGATAGCCGTTGTAAGCTGATGAAAAAAAGCATAATATCTACATTGACAATAACGCACTCATATTTTATGCTTCTTTCATAATAACTACGGCATCCAATGTAGTGACCGAGGTCCAGCAATGTGAGTAGATGGGCTTCTCACCAAATTCCAAGCCCAAGATTTGAAGGAGGATTTTGCCATGACAGTTCTTACCCGTTGGGAACCATTCCGTGAATTTTCCACCCTGCAGGACCGCATGAACCGCCTGTTCCGCGAGACCTACAACGAAGGTGGCCGGGATGAATCCTTGACCACATCCAGCTTTGCCCCAGCCGTCGACGTCTACGAAGATGAGCACAATGTGAGTTTGAAGATCGAAGTGCCCGGAATCGATGAGAAAGACATCGACATTCGCCTGGAGAACAATACCCTCACCGTGCACGGCGAGCGAAAGATTGAGAAGGAAGAGAAGGAAGAGAATTATCGCCGTGTGGAGCGCCAGTACGGCAGCTTCACCCGCACTTTCACTCTGCCCACGACGGTGGATGCCGAGAAAGTTTCGGCAAACTACGACAAGGGAGTGTTGAAAGTGACTCTGCCCAAGAAGGCCGAAGCCAAGCCCAAGCAGATCAAGGTCAACATCGGTACCGAGAAGACCCTGGAAGCCAAAGGCCCCAGCAAAGCCGCGTAAACTAGGCGGGCTCATGTGGGGACAGCCGCCCTCGGCTGTCCAGTCGAGCGAAGCTCGACGGTTTACAATCTGCGGGAGGCGGAAATCCTAACCGCCTCCCGTTCATTTTTTTTCAAGCTAACAATTGTGTAATTCGGCAACTTGAAATCATCCAAACCCGGTATGCCTTTGGCTCGCTTTCAAATTGCCCAAGTACAAAATTGCAAGTTACCAAATGGAGTGACCCATGCCTATCCGTTGGGATAAATTCACAGTAAAAGCGCAAGAAGCCGTACAGCGCGCAAACGAACTTGCTTCAGAACATGGCAATCCGGAATTGCTACCGCTGCACGTACTCGCTGCTTTACTCGAGGACAAAGAGGGCATCGTTGCGCCGGTGCTCGAGAAAATCGGTATCGGCCCGCAAGCTGTTCTTAGCGATCTCTATCGCGACATTGAGAAACTACCAAAGGCTTCTGGAGAAGCTGCGCAGGCCGCGCTCTCGAACGCCGCCAACAAGCTACTCGAGCAAGCCTTCAAAGAAGCGTCGAACTTCAAGGACGAATACGTTTCCACCGAACATCTTCTGCTCGCTATTACGCACCTGAAGCAGGATCCAGCGGCGCAGATCCTTGCCCGCCACGGCGCAACCTACGACGCGATTCTGAAAGCATTGACTGCAGTGCGCGGCTCGCAGAAAGTTACCGACCAGAATCCTGAAGCCAAGTACCAAGCCCTCGAACGATATGCCCGCGACCTTACCGAACAAGCTCGCCGCGGCAAGCTCGACCCGGTCATCGGACGCGACGAAGAAATTCGCCGCGTGGTTCAGGTTCTGTCGCGTCGCACGAAAAATAATCCTGTGCTCATCGGCGAACCTGGAGTGGGCAAGACCGCCATCGTCGAAGGCTTGGCGCAGCGAATCATCTCGGGAGACGTGCCTGAGGTACTAAAAAACAAACGCGTAGTCGCGCTCGATCTTGGATCGATGCTCGCTGGAGCAAAATATCGCGGCGAGTTTGAGGATCGGCTGAAGGCCGTCTTGAAGGAAATCGAGGATTCGTCGGGACAGGTAATTCTATTTATCGACGAGCTGCACACCCTGGTTGGGGCGGGCGCGAGCGAAGGCGCGATTGACGCTTCCAACATGCTCAAGCCCGCGTTGGCTCGCGGGGAACTGCGTGCCATCGGCGCCACCACGCTCAATGAATATCGAAAATACATCGAGAAAGATGCCGCCCTGGAACGCCGCTTTCAGATTGTTTTCGTCGGCGAACCCAACGTTGAAGACACCATCGCCATCCTTCGCGGGTTGAAAGAACGATACGAGGTGCATCACGGCGTGCGTATCAAAGACTCGGCAATCGTCGCTGCCGCGACGCTGTCGCACCGTTACATTTCCGACCGCTTTCTGCCAGACAAGGCCATCGACCTGGTTGACGAAGCGGCTGCGTCGATTCGCATCCAGATCGATTCACTTCCTACTGACATCGATCAGCTTGAACGCCGGGCCACGCAGCTTGAAATCGAAAAACAGGCGTTGAAGAAAGAAGACGACCCCAATTCGAGGGAGCGGCTGGCTGTCATCGAAAAGGAACTTGCCGGCATTCGCGAGAAGTCGAACGCACTCAAGGCGAATTGGAAAAAAGAAAAAGATCTGATCGCGCGCTCGCGTGAGCTGAAGGAAAAAATCGAGAAGCTCAAGATCGAAGAGCAGGCCGAAGAGCGCAAGGGCAATTTGCAGCGTGTTGCCGAAATCCGTTATGGACTGTTGCGGCAGGCCGAAGAAGAGCTCAGCCGGCTCACGGCCAAAATTGACGGCAAAGGCGCTGGTGCCCCACGGATGCTTAAAGAAGAAGTGGACGAAGAGGATATAGCCCGTATCGTCTCAAAGTGGACAGGCATTCCTGTCTCGAAGATGCTGGAGGGCGAAGTCAAGAAACTGGTCACGATGGAAGATCGTCTGCGCCTGCGCGTCGTCGGCCAGGACGAGGCCTTGGAACGCGTGGCCAACGCTATCCGCCGTTCCCGCGCGGGACTCAGCGATCCCAAACGGCCCATCGGCTCATTTATCTTCCTCGGCCCAACCGGAGTCGGCAAGACCGAGTTGGCTCGTGCCCTCGCCGAATTCCTCTTCGACGACGAGCGCGCCCTTCTGCGCATTGACATGTCGGAGTACATGGAGAAGCATGCGGTCTCCCGCTTGATCGGCGCGCCGCCGGGTTACGTCGGCTATGAGGAAGGAGGCCAACTCACCGAGCAGGTGCGTCGCCGTCCTTACGCGGTCGTGCTTTTCGACGAAATCGAAAAGGCTCATCCTGATGTTTTTAATGTCCTGCTGCAGATCATGGACGATGGACGCCTCACCGATGGCAAGGGCCGCGTGGTCGACTTCAAGAACACCATCATCATCATGACTTCGAATCTCGGCTCCAGCTATTTGCAAGCGGAAAATCTGCGCACAGCGAGCGATTTTGAGAAGGCGACTGAGCAGGTGACGAACGCACTGCACGGCCACTTCCGGCCGGAGTTCCTGAATCGCGTGGACGACATCATTGTCTTCCGTCCGCTCGGTAAGGAACAGTTGGTCAAGATCGTTGAGCTACGCCTCGAAGACGTGCGGCGTCTGCTCGCCGATCGCAAGATTTCGATCGAACTCACCGACGCTGCAAAAGAATTATTGTTCACGCAAGGGTACGACCCGAATTTCGGCGCACGGCCGCTGAAGCGGTCTATCCAGAAGCTGGTGCAGGATCCGCTGGCTCTGAAGATTCTGGACGGAGAGATTCTGCACGGCGACCACGTGATCGTCGACGCCGACAAAAAAGCTGGCAAGATGAAATTTGAGGTCAGTAAGCGCATAGGAGAAAAAGAACCGGTGAAAGCGAAACGGTAAGGAGTTACTTACGCGTCGCAGGCGGCTCTGGTTTATTACCCTTGAAAGCCTCGATCACGTCAGCGGATTGAGTCAGAAACCACACTGCGACGACCTTCGCCATCATCTGCCCGCCATACCAGGCGAGACGCCAATTCAGATCGGTCGCGGCCGCTGAAACAGCTGGTATGCCCGCCGCGACTCCAAGCACCATTAGCACCACGGCAGACCAGCGAGCCCAGTTGCGAACTTGAAAGAGCCCCCAGCCGACCAGGCCCCATCCCGCGCCCACGAGAAAAGCGCTTTGCGGTCCGGCAAGTTCGCGCCCGTACATAAACGGCGCTCTCATATTCGGGGAGATCGTGCCGGGCGCCACCAACTCGATAGCCCCAACGGTGAAGAGATACCCCGCGACTAGGAAGAACGCAACTGTAATTACCGCTACCCCTGCCGGCCGCTCCATATGGCATGAGACTAACGAAACTTTAGATCTCTTTGCATTCGAACCCGCATTCGAACTCGCATTTGAACTCTTCCGCCATCCGCTCGTATACTTACAGCCCGCTATGAAGGTTGTTGTGATTATTCCGGCTGCAGGGCTTGGCACCCGCATGGCTCCAATACCAGCGGGCTCCGCCAGCAAACAGAAAAGAACGCTGCCCTCAAAGCAGTTTACAGAGCTGGGCGGAACGCCGATTCTCATTCGTACGGTGCGCAAATTTGCTGCGGTCGAGGCGGTAAGCGAAATCTGGATCGCCCTGCGCGAAAACGAGATTTCCGGTTTCCGCGCCCGGCTTGAAAGCGAGGCGAAGGACGTTCTGAACAAGAGAGTGGAATTCGTTGTCGGCGGCGAACATCGCCAGCAGTCGGTGGAGAACGCTCTGAATGCGATTGCGGCGGCGGCGGATGATATTGTTCTCGTGCACGATGCGGTGCGGCCGTTCGTTACCAGTGAAATTATCCAGGAGGTGATCGACGCAGCGGCAAAATACGGCGCGGCCATCGCCGGCATGCCCGCGGTCGATACCGTGAAGCAGGTCGAGCGCACCGCCGAAGGCGCACTCATTAAAGCTACGATTCCGCGCGCCGGCATCGTGATGGCGCAAACGCCGCAGGGCTTTCGCTACATTGTGATCAAGAAGGCTTTTGATGAGGCCGCGGCTGACGGCTTCCTCGGCACCGACGAAGCTTCGCTGGTGGAAAGATCAGGACACAACGTGGCCGTCGTGATGGGTTCACCTCGAAATATCAAGATTACTGCGCCAGCAGACATGGAACTCGCGGAGTTCTATTTGAAAGTCGGATAGATTTGACGATCAGCGCCGATGCCAACGACTAACGATCATCGACCAACGACGCGCATCGGCTATGGCTTCGATTCGCATGAGTTCCAACGGGGAATTCCGTTGAAGGTTGGCGGAATAACGCTGCCGCACGATAAGGGACTGGGCGGACACTCCGATGGCGACGTACTATTGCACGCCATTACCGATGCACTTCTAGGAGCTGTGGCTGCGCCCGATATTGGAGCGCTATTTCCGCCATCCGATCCGCAGTGGAAAGGTGCGGACTCGCTGGTCTTCCTGCGCGAAGCGCTGAAACGCGTGCACGATGCTGGCTATGGCGTGGCAAATATGGACGCCAGCCTGATTCTGGCCGCGCCTAAGATCGGACCACACGCGGTGGCGATTCGTGAGCGTGTGGCGCAGTTGTTGGGGGTGCACGCCGATTGCGTCGGGTTGAAGGCGAAGACTCCCGAAGGACTCAATCTGGAAAAGGCTGCGATCGCGCATGTGGTTGTGTTGCTGGAGGAGGGACGCAATCCGAAGAAGCCGCGTAGGAAAACCGGGAAGAGCGAACGGCGTTGAGCTACTTGCCCGCTGTTTCCGCCGCGCTCACCAAAGCCTGGAAGATAGCCCGCGACGCTGGGTCTTCATCGACGGAGCGCTCGGGGTGCCACTGCACGGCCAGCACGAAATGATCCGGGGCAGTTCCTTCGAGCGCTTCGATGATGCCATCGTCAGGGCAGCGGGCTGCGATGCTGAGGCCATCGCCGATTAAGTCGGCCGACTGATGATGCGAAGAGTTGACCGGAAGCATGAGTTGGGCGCCACCGGACAGCCGGGGGCGGCTGTCCCCACATAGCCGATCGTTCTCGCGTAAAATCCTGCGTAAAATCCCCGCCAGCTTGGAATTGCTTGCAATCTCGACCGCGTGCGCAACCGCGATCTTCTTTCCGGCTTCGTGATTCACGCGGGTACGCAGCTCCTCCGGCAGAAAATCCGGGATGTGTTGGATCAACGATCCGCAGCGGTGGACGTTGAGGCTCTGCAAGCCATAGCAGATTCCGAGGATCGGCTTACGCAGCTTGTAGGCGCCCTGAAGCAAAAGGTCGTCAACGGTGTCCCGGCGCGGGTCGGCGATCGCGGTGTGCGGAGAACGGGTTGCGTTGAATCTCGAGGGATCAACATCGGCGCTGCTGCCGGGCAAGAGCACTCCGTCGCAGCTCTCGACGATCTTCAGGATTTCGATCTTCAGGATTTCGCTTGGCGGCTGGTCGAGCGGGATGCGAACCGGCTCGCCTCCGGCTCGCTGGACCGCGCGCTCATATTGAAGGATCGACCGCTCGGCATAATCGAGGTCGATCGAGTGCGGCATCGGGATAGCTATGCGGGGAGCCATATCAGCTAGGTATTCTCATTGGAGCATCCTCAACTCGCCATCCTCAACTTGCCATCTTCAACTTAATCTCGCGATTGCAGCCAGGGTTTTCGACTGGCGGTAGTGGCGGATCTCCATGGCTAGCGCGAGCACGAAGATAATGCTCCCCGCAACCAGGGCGGCGGGCAAGGCGACGTGACGATACGCTGCGGTCATGTCCGGATTGACGTGGCGCCAGGCCGCCACAACCACGGTTCCGACGATGCCGAGCAGCAGGCTGACTGCGAACGAGAGGAGAGTACCGATGAAAGTCACCAGTAGGACGCGCACCGGAATCACATACCAACGCGGTGGGCGTGGGGTCGGCGGCATGCTTCTAGGCTACATCATCCCAAGCTCTGGAGCAGTGCCGAACCGCCATCCAGGTTCCCGCGATCTAGGTTCCGCGATCCAGATTCAATGACTGGCAGCATTGAGCGGAGTTCCCAAATGGCCTTCCACGCTGCTGGCTTCGTCCGGCGCTGGTACCAGCGTCCTCTAGTGTATAAATGATTAAGTATGTCGCATGCAGCGCCAGCAGTGACGCGGAGCCCCGCGGATGTGGTGCGGATGACGCCGGTTTCCCAAGCGGCGAACGGGGTGTGCTACGCCTCGGCGGGCGAGAGTTCCATCAGTTCGTTTGACCTCGAGCGCATGATTGCCGCGGTTCCCGCCAAGGCTGCGGCGGCACTTAAGCGCAAGGCTTATTATTTTGTGCCGTTGACGGTGAGCCAGGGCGAAGAGATCCTGATCGCGGATCGCTACGATGTGGCGCTTAGCGACAACGCGGTCTGCCATCGCAACTTGAATCTAGGAGATTCACAATGCGTATTCATCTCGACCCGGCTGACCGATGATAAATTTTCGGTAGCCTTCGAGTTCTATATCAACGTGGGGCACGCGTTGGTCGAGATTGCAGGCGTTTCGCAAGAGTTCAGCGAGCTGGCCTGGAAGCAAGTGGAGGCCGGTACGCGCGGTGAAACCTCGCTCGATGCCTGGGAGGCGCGAAAGCTGGCGCTGGCCGGAGGTGCTGAGGCGGAGCGCTACAAGAATGAGTACTTCGAAGCGACGTTTTCCGACACCATTTCGATTTATCTGCTCTCGCTTTTTCTGGATGTAGATTATTACGACCTGCGGGAGCGGGATTATCCGCTGCTCGCAGCTTCGGCGCTGGCCGAGCGCTTGCGGAAAGTGGCGGAGCTTTTTCCGGCGAATCCGGGATTTGAGTTTGCGGTGCTGTATAAGCGGCGGGGGTAGTGGGCGTTTCGTTAGCGACGGATTTGCACGGATTTAATCCTGCCTGACATTCCTGGAAGCTAGAATTCCGCGGCAGTAGGACAGAGGCGATCGCCTCAGGCGCTAAAGCCCACAAGATTTGTGATTTCGACCGGCACGAGTGAACGTCGTGCCCTTCCCATTTCAGAGACCAACGAGTGCTAATTCCCGCTGGCAGTTGGCGGGCAAGCCTGCCTGCTTGCCGAACGGAGTGCCCGGCCAGCACAGGCATTCCCTACTTACTTCCGATTACAAAGCTTACTGAGCTGGGACGATTGGCGTTGACTGTCACTGATTTCTCCCACATCTTCGGTTCCGTGAAGATGGGGCGCAGTACAGTGCGCTCGGTCAGGACGTCGTAGGCTTGTTCTTTGCCGGCAAGCCCCCAGCCTTCATGCCAGGCGACAATCTGATAGGTCCCCGGAGGGACGTTGGTGAATTCGAAGCGTCCGCTCTCGTCGGTGACTGCGTAATAGGGATGAGGGACGACCATCATCTCGGCGTTCATCCAGACATGGCCGCCGTTACAGCGCAGATTGACCAGGCCGGGCATCGACATGGTGCGCGAGTTGATCTGGTTCGTGAAGGGGAACGGCAGGTTATAGGTGGCGGCGCCATCCATGTGGATCGTGTGCAGAGTGGCGTCGGAACTTTGCATCTGCAGCACCGCGTTCTCGGGCACCAGAAGAATGTGCGGAACGTAGTGGCAGTGGCGCTGGTCAAGATGACGGCGTTGCTCAGGCAGGTCCATCTCTTTTCCGGCAGAGATGTTCTTCAGATAGACGATAGTATTCGCTACACCCCCTTCGGGGCCGATGAGCAGGCGTTCCAGGCTGACCGTCTTTTTGCCCTCCGGATCGCAGATTTGGGGATCTTTGGTAACAGCGAAATCCAGTTGATGGGGCGCCGGCCCGGACCATTTGACGGTGCCGGAGATGCTGCCACCGTCGGTGACGGAGATGACTTTGTAGTCGCTCTGCGCGACGGCGAAAGTCGCGGCCGCGAGAAGAAGAAACAGCAAAAGAGAACGAGTAACGGGACTCCGCATACACTACCCCTGATAGCCCACCGCCCGTTCCCGGAGCCCTACCACCAAGCGCCGTGGAACGCGGGCTGAATTTGGGTCGAATTTCGCTTCCGCAGGCAACGCCTTACACCCAATTACGGGTCAGTGCTGACAGGGTCCCCGTTGCGAAGCGGGGCAGCACTCGTTTCATGCGGTCGTTCTTGGTTCCAACAGGGAGGACCGTCACCGGTTCATGTGATTGGAATCACAATTAAGATGCTTTAATGAGCGGCGAAGGTCGAGATTACCAAGGTGGTGTATCTTTCGCTCCGCTGCATGGATTCGCGCGGATGCTCACTGATAATCCCAAATTCGGTGGACTCAAATCCGTGAGCATCCGCGCGAATTCATGGCAATGCTTGGTGGTTGAGCTTTACAATCATGCTCCATGTCTGTCACCGTTCGATCGTTCGCGAAGATCAATCTGGGATTGCGCATTGGTGCTCGCCGGGCGGATGGGTTTCACGAACTGCTAACGGTTTATCAGACGATTGGTTTGCATGACGTGGTCCGGGTGAGCGTTCGCCGAGGCAGGGGAATTGAGATTCGGTGCAGCGACCCGAGAGTTCCGAAGGATGAATCGAATACTTGCTATCGCATCGTCGAAAAGGCCTTACATGCACTGAAGGCCAACGGCCATGTCGTCGTCGACATCGAGAAGCGGCTGCCAGTGGAGGGTGGGCTAGGCGGGGCTTCCGCGAATGCGGTGGCAGCGTTGTCGGCGTTGGAGCGGGTGCTGAACAAATCTTTGGACGCGGAAGAGCGGCTGAGGATTGCGGCTGAAGTTGGCTCTGACCTGCCACTGTTCCTGGTGGGCGGGACCGTGCTGGGGGTGGGGCGCGGCGAGCAGGTTTATCCGCTACAGGACTTGCCCGCTATGGTGTGTGTGGTGGTTCTGCCGAAGGTGGGGTTATCGACACCGAAGGCATTTGCGGAGTGGGACCGGAAATTGACGGTGCCGGAGCCATCCGATAGAATGGTTGAGCTTAGCCGAGGGCTGTCGGCGTGGCTGAGCAAAGGTTACTCCGGTGCTCCTCGTTTTTCTGCTCGAAGCTTAACAGATCAACCAATGAGGGGCCGGCGCGAGAATCCACTTCTCGAGCTTGTCCGGGCCGGGATCAAGAACGACTTCGAAGGGGTCGTCTTTCCTGAGTATCCCGAACTGAGTGAAGGCAAGAAGGCGCTGGAGCGCGCGGGCGCGGAATATGCGTCGTTATCGGGCTCCGGATCAGCGTTGTACGGGTTGTTCGCTTCGAAAGAGGCGGCGCAGCGGACCGTGGCGAAGCTCAGAAGGCAGGGTTGGGCGGCGCAGACTACGGTAACTCTGACGCGGCGGCAATACTGGGCAAAGTTTCTTGTTTCTGGTGAAAGTTTCTAGCTTCCAGTTTCTGGTTTCTAGTTGTTTAATAGAGGTATACGCTTTCAACCGATGCTGGCTTTCGGTTTCTTCTGGAGACTGGAAACTGGAAACTTGAAACAGCGGTACTGGGCCGTCGACTAATGGTAGGTCAAGTGCCTTTGGAGCACTTTGTCTAGGTTCGAATCCTAGCGGCCCAGCCAGAGATCAGCTCTTAGCTGTTAGCCTTTAGCTCTTAGCGCGGCGGCAAGAGCCTGAGGTTTTCGCTAAAAGCTAAGTGCTAAAGGCAAAGAGCTAAACTATGGCTACTTTGGTGACGCCGGCGGAAAAAACGGAGAAGGTCGAGAGGCAGATTCCACCCACGCCTGACGAGAAGCCGGATCGCAAGCAGCGGGCGCGAGTGGACGAGAAGTTCAAAATCTTCAGCGGAACGGCTAATGAGCCGCTAGCGGATGAGGTCTGCCATTTTCTCGGGATGCAACGGGGGCAGGCGCAGGTGATCCGCTTTGCCGATGGCGAAGCGTATGTGCAGATTCAGGAGAATGTGCGAGGCGCAGATGTCTTCGTGATGCAGCCAACGTGCCGCGCGACGAACAAGGATAGCGGCAGGAGCACGAGCGTCGACGAGCACCTGATGGAGCTTCTGCTCATGATCGATGCGCTGAAGCGCGCGTCGGCGCGACGGATCACGGCTGTGATGCCGTATTTCGGCTATGCCCGGCAGGATCGCAAAGACAAGCCGCGCAGTCCGATTTCATCGAAGCTGGTGGCGGATTTGTTGACTACCGCGGGAGCCCACCGGGCGCTGATCGTGGATTTGCATACTCCGCAGTTGCAGGGCTTTTTTAATATTCCGGTGGATCATTTGTTCGCGTCGCCGGTGCTGGTGGATCACTTCAGAAAGCTGAACCTGCCGAACCTGACGGTGGTTTCGCCCGACGCGGGCGGCGTGGAGCGGGCGCGGTTTTTTGCAAAGAAAGTGGACGCGGCGCTGGCCATCGTCGACAAACGGCGTGTGGAAATGAATGTTGCTGAAGTGATGCACGTGATCGGCGACGTGCATGGGCGGACCTGCTTGATCATTGACGATCTGATCGATACCGCGGGCACGCTGGTGAAAACCGCAACGGCGTTGATGGAGAACGGGGCAACCGAGGTTTATGCATGTGCGTCGCACGCGGTGCTTTCTTACCCGGCGGTAGAGAACATTGCGAAATCGGTGATTCGCGAGGTGGTGATTACGAACACGATCCCGCTGACCGAAGAAGCCAAGCGAGAGCCGAAGATTCGCGTGCTTTCGATTGCGGGATTGATTGGGCGGGCGATCCAAGCCAATCACGAAGAGACTTCCGTTAGTAAGTTATTTACCTAGCGGTCGTGGTGGTTTTGAAAAGGAAGCGAGTCAAACGCGCGATTATTGCGGCGCAAGGAACGCGTCGCTCGGGATGACATTACACAGACAGGAATTGAAATTATGGCAACCACATTGGAACAGAACACTCTGGAAGCGCAACCGCGGGAAGCGGGAACAAAGAACCACGCCCGACGGGTGCGTCGCGAAGGCAAAATCCCCGGCGTCGTATATGGCGCGGGTAAGGACGCGTTGCCGGTGAGCGTGGACCCGCGGCACGTGCTGCGAATCCTGCGCTCTGACAGCGGCCACAACACGATTTTCGATCTCGCACTAAATGGCGGCGAGCGCACCAAGGCCATGATCGTGGATTGGCAGTACGAGCCCATCAAGGGCCACCTGCTGCACATCGACCTGAAACGCATTGCGATGGATAAGGCGCTGCGAGTAAGCGTGCCTGTCGTTCTGCAGGGCGTAGCCGCGGGTGTGAAGACCGAGGGCGGGATTCTCGAGCATATGCTGCGCGAAGTAGAAATTGAGTGCCTGCCGGGAGACATTCCGAGCCACATCGATGTCGACGTGAGCCATCTGACGTTCGGCAAAGTGCTGCGCGTTTCGGATTTGCCGCACAACGAGAAGTGGAAGTTCCTCACGGAAGCGAATCAGCCCGTGGCCCACGTGACTTCGGTGAAGGAAGAAGTTGTGGTTACGCCCGAGGCGGTTGCGGCGGAGGCGGGAGCTGCTCCGGCAGAACCAGAAGTTATCAAGAAGGGCAAGGCGGAAACCGAGGAAGAGGGTGCAGAGGCTGCGCCTGCCGAGAAAGGCGAAAAGAAGGCCGAGAAGAAGGAGAAAAAATAAGGAAGCGAGCCAGACGCGCCCTTCGGTCGCTTGCGCTCTCTCAGGGCAGGCTCCGTGGATTCGCGCGG
>DAIUEW010000024.1:0-82255 GCA_036844925.1 Candidatus Sulfotelmatobacter sp. | reverse complement strand
TGGCACCACCAAAGTCTATCCGGGGCTGGGAGCCGACATTGTTATGGAATCAATTGCACTCAGAACCCCCAAGATCAGCGCAGTCGCTCCAGCACGCGCCGCCAGGTTTTGCCGTCGCCGATCTCCAGTCGGTCGCCTTCCAGTTTGAAGGGACGCGGTTGGTCGGTGTCGGTGAACTCCGGCGCCAGGCTTCCCTCGACATGATGAGTCACGACATGCTGCTTTTCGTCCACGGTGTAGGTGCCGAAGTATGCGACATAGGCGGCGTAAGCGGCGAGGGCATGCTCGGCTGAGGGCAACTTACCTTCGATGATGTTCGCTTCTGGAAAAGGCGCCAGCGGCGGAACCTTCATGATCTGAATGTGCACGTGCCCGGTTGCATCGTAAACGAAGTATCCGCGCGGATGTTCGCCGAACCGGAACTGCCACTTGCCATCCTTATCTAGATCGGCAAGTTCCACCAGTCTCCACGTGCCAATCAGAGCGCGCGCTCCCCGGGCGGAACGCTGCGCGAGGGCGACGGTGACCGACCACAACAAGCAAGAGAGTTCGTGAAACATTTTCATGTCGGTGCCTCGGTGGTGGAATTCACACTGATTCTAAATCGAGACAAGAATGGTGGAACGGGTCGGGTTGCTTCGACTCATGGATCGCCCTGCGGACGAGCCTGCTGCGCCGGTTTGGTACATGTCCTATTTCCTGACGTAATGCAACGCGTCTCTCAGTTTGCAGAATCAAGGAGTTCTACGGGGTAACCTGGGGAGGTGACGAACGGCACATTGCGGCGACGAAGAGCACATTCTAATGTCCCGATCAGAATGAACCTTAAACCTGCACATCCGCGCCCGAAATCGCACCGTCCAGAGCTGGCTGGTAACGCAACCGCCAGCCGCAGCCAGATCGCAAAACGCCGAAGCAATCGCATGGCGCTCCACGCTTCTGTCGGGTTATCCGGGCAAGACCGGCAGAAATGTTCCTTTACGATGCCGGCAAAGGCCACCAAATTGAATAAGCACGGCGCTGCGGTTCAACTCGGTCGTGAGCTTCTGGTGGGCTCCGTCGTCTCCGTAAATAACAAGCAAGGCACCCAACTCTCGGCCCGCGTAGTTGCGCAGTTGGCGGCACTGGAGGGCGTTTCCACGTACGCGATCGAGTTTGTCGAGCGGGACGAACGGGCGGAAACCTTCTGGGGAATTACCTTCCCGCCGAACACCTCAAACGCCTAACCCGCAAATGTGGCACGGGCAGCCACGCCACAAAGGTGCCCAGCATCACGTCTTGAGTGTTCGTCACTGACGAAGAAAGGTGGACCTACTTCCCAGCACAAAAAGCAATCCAATGTTCAGTACCAAGGCCGGACCGAACATTAGCAGCCTAGCTGCGAACGAATACGACACACTAATTCGGCCCATCGCGATCATCAGTCCGACAATCACACCCAAGGCCCATGCAACGCCCACCAATGCTCCCAAGCGTAAGCGATGGTACTGTAGAACCGCGGTAAAAAGCAGCAGCGCTCCAACTATCGCCAAAAGTATCGAGCCTCTGAAAATCCCGCCGACTGGTCCGAGGATGATCAGGAAGGGGAGTCCAACGTCAGCCACTTCACGTGAGCGGTTTCTTAATAACACGTCGGTTACGCCAATCGTGTCGCTTGAGCGCACAACAAGACCAGGCCGAACGATCTGATGTCGATGCAGCGAGACGAGTGCCGCTGACAGAAAAACACATCCGACGGCGATAAAGTATGTGGCTGATACCCTCCACCCAGCGGGCGTGACTCGAGTTGGCATCTTTTTGGTTCCCCTTGATTTTAGACACCGGAGCGCCCCGCCCGGGGTCAGGTTTGACGATAGTTTACGAAACCAGGCGTTAGCGCTCGTTGACAAAGGAGGGGCACGAAGGTTCGCGAAGGTAAAACCATAGCGACGCGCATAACGTAATCCAAAGCCAGCGAACGGTAGAGTGGTTCGACCACTATCTCGAAAAATCCGCCGGAAGCTTTCCCGTCATCCTTTCCTGTCACTGGCGGTGCATTAGAATGTAGTGTTCTGCAGCGGAAAATCTTGCGTGCAAGGAGATTCGGTGACGCAATTGATGGCGCCAGGGTGGAGAGTATCGTTCACGGTGCTCGACATTCTGCTGGTGGCGGTGATCATCTACGAAGTGCTGGTGATGATCCGCGGAACGCGTGCTGCGCCAATGCTGGCGGGGCTGGCGGCCGTGGCGGTGGCGTTTTACCTGGCGCGAATCGGCGAGTTGGTCACACTGAACTGGCTGGTAAGTCATCTATTACCCTACGTGGTGTTCGCTTTGATTGTGGTGTTTCAATCGGAGATTCGCCACGTGTTGTCGGACGTTGGGCGGCGGGTAAGTTTTCTACGCGGAACAGCACCGGGCGGCGATTCGTATGATGACATCGTGCTGGCGGCGAATTTATTTTCGCAGCATCAGACGGGCGCGTTGATTGTAATTGAACGCGAGATTGGATTGCGCACGTACATCGAAAGCGGCGTGGCAATGGATGCGAAGCTCTCTTACGACCTGCTGGCGACAATTTTCCGGCCGAGCGCGCCGCTGCACGATGGGGCGGCGATCATTCAGAAGGACCGGTTGGCGGCGGCGGCATGTTTCCTGCCGCTGTCGATGAATCCTGTGCTGTCGACGCAGATGGGGACGCGTCACCGGGCGGGCATTGGGATCACTGAGGAGACGGACGCGATCGCGGTGATGGTGTCGGAAGAGACAGGCGCGATCAGCATGGCGGTGGGCGGCAAGATTGAACGGGATCTAACGGCAGAGCAATTACGCGAGCGGCTGAGCAGCGAACTCCGGCGGTATATGGCGCCAGTGGCTCTGCCGACGGTGGTGGCGCACGGCGATGAATTGGAGGCGGGGGAGGATTCTCCGCTGCGGTTGCGGGCGCAGATGGGTGCGGATGGCGACGCCGAGGCGGAAACGGAGCGTCCGCTGTGAGCGGGTTCTTGCGACGATGGGTGTTGCATAATTTCTGGCTGAAGGTTTTGTCGCTGCTGATCGCGACTGGGCTATGGCTGGCAATTTCTCCGGATCAGGAGTTGGCGGAAGTGGCAGTACGGGTGCCGATTGAGTTTCAACACGTGCCCGCACATTTGGAAATCAGTTCGGTAACGATTCCGGAGGCGCAGATTCGAATTCGCGGGCCCGAGAGATTGATCCGAGACCTGCGCTCGGCGGACATCCACGCGGAACTTGAGTTGGGAGATGCAGTGCCGGGGGAGCGCACCTTTGATTTGACGGCACGGCAGATTCGCCATGACCGGGAGCTGCACGTGGTGCAGGTGGTGCCGGGGCAGGTGCATCTCAGCTTCGACACGCGGCTCACGCGAGAGGTGGAGATTCATCCGCGCGTGACGGGGAACTTTGTCGAAGGAGAGCAGATTGGCAAGGTGGTGGTGGAGCCGGAGAGAATTTCGATTACGGGGCCGAAACATCACGTAGAAATGGTGGATGCGGCGACGACGGATCCGGTAGATGCTTCGGGGACCAGGACCCAGGCGACTTTTGTGACTAACGTATATGTCCCGGATGCGCTGGTGCAGGTGGTGCAGTCGACGCCGGTGCGGGTGACGGTGATTATGGAAAAGAGTGTGCCGGCGAATGGGCATTGAGGGCCGCGTTGGAGTTGTAAAAAAGGCAGAGCAGGTTCCTCCACTCCACAATCCCTTCACGGAGGGATTGTTCCGGTCGGAATGACAAGACTTTTGATTCCTAAGAAATTATGAATACTCAGATCCGAAAATTGTTTGGCACCGATGGGATACGCGGCGTAGCGGGGGAATTTCCGCTGACGACGCAGAGTACGTATTTGATCGGGCGAGCGCTGGGACACGATCTAGTGCGCACGACCCGGTCGGCGCAGGCG
The DNA here is from genome assembly GCA_036844925.1 of Candidatus Sulfotelmatobacter sp. Taxonomy (GTDB): domain Bacteria; phylum Acidobacteriota; class Terriglobia; order Terriglobales; family Acidobacteriaceae; genus Sulfotelmatobacter. The sequence goes on along the minus strand of DAIUEW010000024.1, from coordinate 78,351 downwards.
GTAATGGGGCAGGACACGCGGGAATCGAGCGGATGGATTGCGGACCGTGTGGCGGCGGGAATGGCCGCAGTGGGAGTGGAGGTACACAGCGCCGGCGTGATTACGACGCCTGGAGTTGCTTACCTGGCGCGGACGCGCGGGTTTGCGGCGGGAGTGGTGATCTCGGCGTCGCATAATCCGTGGACGGATAATGGGATCAAAGTTTTTTCCGGGGATGGATTCAAGCTAACGGATGCGCGGGAGCTGGCGATTGAAAAAGAAATCTTCGCTCTGCTGCAGACTCCTGGGGCAGCCGACGACACGGCACTGAAGGTTGCAGCGCCGTCCCTGCCGGGGGAGTCTGGTCTGCGCAGGGCATACATACAAGAGTTGGCCGGCAGCGTGTCTTCGAACCTGAGCAAATTACGCGTCCTGGTGGACTGCGCGAATGGAGCGGCTACCGCGGAGGCTCCGGAGTTGTTTCGGAGCTTGCAAATCCAGGCGACGTTTATACATGTCACGCCGGACGGAAGGAATATCAATGATGGGTGCGGGGCGCTGCATCCGGAGACGTTGGGCAGGGCTGTGGCCGAGTCAGGCGGAAAATTTGATCTGGGCGTGACCTTTGACGGAGATGCCGATCGCGCTCTGTTCTGCGACGGCGCGGGCCGGGTGGTGAATGGAGACGGAGTTCTGCTGGTGACGGCGCGCGACTTGAAAGCACGGGGAAAGTTGAAGGGCGACACGGTGGTGGCGACAACCATGTCGAACATGGGAGTCGAGATCGCGCTGAAGAAGGTGGGCATCCGCATGTTGCGGGCGAACGTGGGGGACAAATACGTTTTGGAAGAAATGTTGAAGACGGGAGCAACGCTGGGCGGGGAGCAATCGGGGCACATTATTTTTCGCGATGGCGATGCGACTACTGGCGATGGCTTGCTGACGGCGTTGCGAGTGATGGATGTGATCGTGCGGAGCGGGCGGTCGCTGGCGGAATTGGTGAGCGACCTGAAGGTGTTTCCGCAGAAGATTCAGAATGTGCGGGTGAGAGAGAAGATTCCGTTTGCAGAAGTTCCCGGCGTGCAGCGGGCGATTGACATCGCGGAGAGCGAGTTGGATGGAAACGGAAGAGTGGTGGTGCGGTATTCGGGCACCGAGGCGTTGGCGCGCGTGATGGTGGAAGCGGAGTCGGAAGAGAAAATGCAGACGCTGACAGCGAGCATTGCGGGGGAGATTCAGAAGGCGATGGGAGTTTAGGAAGTATTCCGATCTCCCTGACTAAAACCTGCCGAGCTTCGCTCGGCGGACAGCCGAGGGCGGCTGTCCCCACATGTATTTGCTGACCCCACATGTATTTTCGGGTGCCTCTGATTTCCATGGAACTGATCTCACGGATGGTCCGTAATCACGTCTAAGAGGCTGGGCGGAAGTGTATTTCCCGGCGGAGGATTTTATGAAGCGCATGGGTCTCGAATGTTGGTTGCAGGTTCTAGTTTTTGCTGGCGTGTTTTGCTCCTGGGCGGCGCTGCCGGCGAGGGCTGACGAATGGTCGAAGACTTACAACCTCAAGGGCAAGCCCGATCTGCGAGTGGACACGTCCGACGCGAACATACACGTTTCTACGTGGGAGCAGAACACGATTGAAGCCAAGGTGACGACGGCGCGCTACAAGATTGGCGGCGATGGCATCCGGATTGAAGAGCACCAGACGGGGGACGAGGTCGAGATCGATGTGCGCTTTCCGCACTCGCATGGAATTACGATTGACTGGGGCCAGCATCGAGTCGAGGTCGACATCCACATGCCGCGCGAAGGGCGGGTGGATCTGCACACTGGCGATGGCAAGATCGACCTGACAAACTTTAAGGGCGAGATGCAATTGCGAAGTGGCGATGGCTCACAGGATCTGGATCAAGTGGACGGCAAGCTCCGTGCGACGACCGGGGATGGACATATTCGGGCGAATGGGCGTTTTGACGAACTCGAACTGAAGACGGGCGACGGGCGGGTGGAGGCGCGCGCGAATACCGGGTCAGTCCTGGCCGCCGGTTGGAGGCTCGAAAGCGGCGATGGCTCGGTCACTCTGGAGGTCCCGGAAAACTTTGCGGCCGATGTTGATCTGCACACCGGCGATGGCCACATCGATCTGGAGATGCCGGTTACGACTGAGGGCAAGATTCGCGAAAATGAAGTTCATGGCAAGATCAACGGGGGTGGGAATCTGCTAGTGATTCACACTGGAGATGGATCGATCCGGCTGCGGAAGAGTTAGAGGTACGCACGGCGTCGTTTTCGTATCGTTCCAGAAGTATAGAATACGTTCGGTCTTCAGGTAGTGGTGTTGTTTGGCTGACGCTCTAAGCCGGTTGAGCGGGAGATCCTTCGCTACGCCTGAAGAACGGCTACGCTCAGGATGACGCCGGACAGAGGGCCAGACTGCATCGGCCTATACTGCTGAGTCGAGAAAATATCGATTTTGGCGGGTATTCTGCTCCTGCAAGGTCATCTTCATGCGAAAGAAAGAGGAATCTTATGGGGGTTCTGCGTCCCTCTGTCATCGCGCTTCTCGTCGTAGCGCTTCATTCTTTAACCACGGCACAGCAACCCGCGTCTGCCGCGCCGAAGCGTGAGCCGGCGCTGGATGTAACGTCGATGGATCGGAGCGTGGATCCTTGCGTGGATTTCTTTCAATACTCCTGTGGTGGATGGATCAAGGCGAATCCGATTCCTCCGGATCAATCGTCGTGGAACACGTATTCGAAGATGCATGATGAGAATCTGGGAAGGCTGCGCGGAATTCTGGAGGCGGCTGAGGCGCCCGATGCCACGCGCAGCGCGGCTGCCCAGAAAATTGGCGACTACTATTCCTCTTGCATGGACGAGAAAGCGATTGAGGCCAAGGGCGCGGAGCCGCTCAAGCCGGAGCTCGAGCAAATTGCGAAGCTTGGGTCGAAGGCGCAACTTGCCGATGTGGCTGCGGTGATGGTCGATGACAATGTCCTGTTTCGTTTCGATTCGACTCAGGATTTCAGGGATGCTACGCAGGTGATCGCGGAGGCCGACCAGGGAGGGCTGGGGTTGCCTGACCGCGATTACTACCTGAAAGAGGATGCCAAGTCGGTCGAGCTGCGCAAGGCCTATGTGGTGCACGTGCAGAAAATGTTTGAATTGCTGGGTGATCCTGCGGAGACGGCGGCAGCGGAGGCGCAGACGGTGATGCGTGTTGAAACCGCTCTAGCCAAAGGTTCGATGACGCGGGTTGAGAGGCGCGAGCCCAAGAATCTCGATCACAAGATGACGAGCGGCGATCTGGAAAAGATCACTCCAGATTTTCAGTGGCAGGGCTATTTCGCGAAAGTTGGACTGCCATCGCTGGCGTCGCTGAATGTGGCGTCCCCGGGCTTCTTCAAGGTTTTGAATGAGGAGCTGGCAAAAGAAAATCTGGCGGACTGGAAGATTTATCTGCGCTGGCACCTGGTGCACGTAGATGCGCCGTTTCTTTCGTCGGCCTTCCTGAATGAGAATTTCGCTTTTTATGGAAAGACTTTGCGCGGCCAGCAGGAGCTGCAACCGCGATGGAAGCGCTGCACGCAAGGCGTGGACGGCGATCTGGGTGAAGCGTTGGGGCGGGTCTATGTGGAGAAGTATTTCAGTCCGGAGGCAAAACAGGAAGCGCTGAAGATGGTTAAGGAAATCGATGTCGCGATGGAGCGGGACATTACCTCGTTGCCCTGGATGTCCGCGGCCACCAAGCAGCAGGCGCTGGTGAAGCTGCATGGGATGGCGAACAAGATCGGCTATCCCGACAAGTGGCGCGACTACAGCAAGCTCGATATCGAGCGCGGAGATGAACTGGGCAACGTGGAACGGTCGCGGAAATTTGAATTCGACCGGCAGCTGGCTAAGATTGGCAAGCCCGTGGATCGCGGGGAGTGGGACATGACTCCTCCCACGGTAAATGCTTATTACAATCCGCAGATGAATGACATTAATTTTCCAGCAGGAGTGTTGCAGCCTCCGGCGTTTGACCCGCAGTCGGACGCGGCTCCGAATTATGGCGACACCGGAGGGACGATCGGGCACGAACTCACGCATGGCTTCGACGACGAAGGCCGGCAGTTCGACGCACAGGGAAACCTGCGCGACTGGTGGACGGAGGAGGATGGAAAAGAGTTTGTGAAGCGCGCCAGTTGCATTTCAGATCAGTATTCGACGTACACGATTATTGATGACATCAAGATCAACGGGAAGCTGACGCTGGGAGAGGATGTTGCAGATCTGGGCGGACTCATCCTGGCTTACATGGCGTGGAAGGACGACACCAAGGGAGAAAATCTGCAACCGGTTGATGATCTCACTCCGGAGCAGAGATTCTTTGTGGGTTACGGACAAAGCTGGTGCGGTGAGACTCGCGACGAGACGAAAAGATTGCGGGCCACGGTTGATCCGCATTCTCCGGAGAAGTATCGAACCAATGGAGTAGTTTCGAATATGCCGGAATTTCAAGAGGCATTCCACTGCAAGGCGGGAGCGCCGATGGTGAATCAGAATCGCTGCAGAGTGTGGTAGGGACGTCGTCGGGGGATAACCATCGAGGCCTCAGGGGCTGAAGCCCCAAGGATTTTTGACTGGTTTACGCGGCGCTGAAGCGCCGCTCTTCCACGGTCGCGTCCCACGTTTAAGTTTTTTCCTGCAGTCTGTTAAGCCCTGCCTTGATGCGAGCCTTATTCCAGTTCTTCTTTCGTGGGGTTGTAGAAGAATCGGAAGCGAAGCGCGAGAAATTGTCCGCCAAACTCGCTGGGCAGAGGCTGAAACGGGTTCGAGCCGACGATGCCGGCCCAGGCAGCCCGATCAAGCGGAACGTCTCCCGAGGAAGCCACCAGCTTCATGCCCGCGACCTTGCCATCTTTAGTAATGGCAAATTCGATGACCAGGTTGCCGTGCTTCATTTGTGCGGACTCTGGAATGGCGTTGTACCAATTGAACTTCACGTCATGCAGAACACGCTGCAGGTACGGACCGAAATCTACGCCCTGAGTATCGCTGAGAACCTCGATGTTGCCGAGCTGGCGGCCATGGGCTCCGGTGCCCAAACCAAAATCTCCGTTATCGCCAGCACTGCCTGATCCGCCGCGCTTTGCGGCTGCCGCACGAGCCGCCTCTTCAATGGCGTTACCCGCCGACATGGAACCACCGTACTTATTGAACTCATTCGCGATATTCGGCTTGGCTGGAGATTGCAACTGCGCAATCTGAGGGTTGGGCGGTTGTTGCTGTTGCGGCTGATTTTGCGCTACTGCCGGGGGTGGTTGAGCCGGGGTTTGCTGAGGCGCCGGTGGTGTGCTCAGACCAGACCTTCCGGGAGGCGGTGTGGCTAGAGCTTTCCGCAACTCTTTAGGGTCAAGTTCGGGATGACGAGTGGTGGCGATTCGGTCCTTATCGGAAAGTACGTTGCTGCTCGATTTACGCTGGAGCTTCTGCAGGTCAGGCGGGAGTTCGAGGAAGGTAACGTCTTTGTCATTGGAAGCCATTTTTACGGCAACGACGGAATGCCAAGGCAGGAGCTTCTCGAACCACTCAATTTTATAAAGAAAAATGATGAGGATCAGGTGGACGATGATGGAAATCCATGCGGCCTCACGGCGGCGCGAGCGGGCTAGATCGTCCTGCAACTGAATGAGAAGATGCGGGACGCGGGCATCGTCATTGAGATCGCGGTAGGCAGTTTCCCATCCTTGAGTATCGTAGAGGCCGAGCTGTTCAGGCTGAGGCTTCTCATCAGGAGCCACAGGATCCTGGAATGGAATTTGCGTGATGGGCATGAACTAAACTTGTCCGTTAGACACGGATTCCCCCTCGCCACGTTGCATCTCTATAGATGACCCAGCGAACGGTTACGGCCAAGTTATCTTTTATTTTCGCATCTTTCCGGGGATTGTGCTCACTGACAAATGGCGTTGGACTTAGGTGTGTAAACATTTGTAAAACGGGCAGAGATCAGATTATAGACCGAGTGGCGACGTTGGTTAGCCCCACCTTTTTTTCATGGTCGCGAATTGCGGCGACGATATCGAGGGCAAGGGCGAGTGCGCGCCGGCCGTCTTCGAGCGGCACCATGGGAGTGGCGCGCTGCTGTACGGCGTGGAGAAACGACTTCAACTCCGCGTGCAACGGTTCTTCGGAAGTGACCGGCGGCTTGGCGACTTTGATCTGCGGGTTCACAGTAGGCGTGCCCGAAGCCACTGCACCGCTTCCATCGGCTCCGAGGGTAAAGACGAGAACCTCCTGGCGTCCATAGTCGACGGAGATGTACTGGTTGGGCTGGAAAAATCGCAGCTTGCGTACGCGCTCGGTAGAGACGCGGCTGGCAGTGAAGTTGGCCACGCATCCGGAGTCGAATTCCAGGCGCACGTTGGCGATGTCGACTTTGCCGGAGAGAATCGGAAGGCCGACAGCGCGAACTTCTTTCACGGAAGAATTGACGAACGAGAGCACGATGTCGAGATCGTGGATCATCAGGTCGAGGACGACATCGACGTCAAGCGAGCGTGGAGTGAATACGCTCAGACGGTGCACTTCGAAAAACATCGGCTGCGTGAGCAGCGGAATCGTGGCGCGGACTGCGGGGTTGAAGCGCTCGAGGTGGCCGACCTGGGCAACGCGCTTGTGAGTGAAGGCGAGTTGCACTAATTCATCCGCCTCGGCGAGCGATGCGGCCAGCGGTTTCTCGACGAGGACGTCTACACCGGCCTCCATGAGGGCGCGGGACACTTCAAGATGATGGACAGTCGGGGCCGCCACGGATGCCGCGCGAATTTCGCTGTGGGTGGTGAGCATCTGCTCAACCGAGCCGAAGGAGCGGCATCCGAACTCGCGGGCGACTGCATCGGCACGGTCAAGATTGGGATCGACTACGCCCACCAGGCGAACAGGCTCGCCTTGCTGCTCGAGTTCTCGATAGACTCGGGCGTGGTTGCGTCCGAAGACGCCCACACCCACCACCGCGACGGAGATCGGATTGTCAGCTTGCAGTTAAGGAGCTCTCGAGTGGCCGGTTGCCAACAGGACTCAGGAATTGTAAACGTTAAGCTTAGAAAGAGCATGGTCCGATTCAGTAATTTTGTGATTGGGGAATTGCGCAATCCCCCCCAATCAGAGACCCTGCGCCTTTTTCAAGATGGCGATCTGTCCGGCATGATAGAGCTCGTGCTGCGCAACGCCGTGCAACAAATGGTAGAAATCGTATTTCTTGCCGGGGACGCGATCGCGAAGGCGGGGCTCGGGCAGGGACGCAACCGTCTTCACCAACGTATCGTGCGTGCGCTTGGCGTGAGCAACCGCCTTGCGCCATGCGGCTTCGGTGGGTTTGGGAACAACTGGGAAATTCCTGTCGCCGGTGAGCTGGATGGTCTCGCCGGCGATGCGGTGAAGGGCTGCGCCATCCCACGCGGCAATGTGAAGCACAAGCTCCCAGATGCTGTGAGCGGCGCGCACAGGCTTGGCTGCGGCGCTGGCGGCGTCCGCATCTTGCAACAGCTCGAGGAGGGCTGGACCGTGCCAGGCGTCGCCTTCGAAGGCACGGCGTAGCTGGTCGGCGATCAGGGCGGATTCGGGTTTTGGATGATTCATACTTTAATTCTGACACCAAGAATATAGTAACCAACAGATTCCGAGATGCTCAGGATAAGGTGAGGAGAAGCACAAATGTTGCCGAGCCATCGTATCGCGACTCATCCCGGCCAAATCCTGTTGCAAGAATTTCTTGTGCCGCTCGGGCTGAGCAAAGCTGAACTGGCAAGGGCACTTGCAATTCCATTAAATCGAGTGAATGAACTTGTGCGCGGGAAGCGAGGCATTACGCCAGAGACAGCCCTGCTGCTGGCTGGATATTACAAGACTTCGGCCGAATTTTGGATGAATTTGCAGACGGCGTATGACCTCACAAGAGCCCGCCAGCAGATGAGCAAACGTCCTGTCGCAACTCCGCGGCGAGCCGCTCATTCCGTGCGAGCCAAGTAGCCTAATCTTCCATTAGTCCCGATGCTTTAGTCGGACGATGACGTCGTGTCCGCCACAACTGCGATTCCCGCAGCGTTCGCTGCGTCGATAATTTTCTCTCCGTCGAGCAGCAGACACTTTTCGGCATCGAGCGCGAGACAGGTCGCGCCTGCAGCTTGCATTACTTCGACGGTCTTCACTCCGATGACGGGGACATCGAAGCGCATATCCTGATTCGGCTTGGCGATCTTGACTACAGTGAGAGCGCGGCTGAGCGTGGAAGAATCTCCGTGCAGCGAGCGCATGATTTGTCCGGCGCGCTCGATGGTGGCGTCCGTGCCCTCCATGGCTTCGACAGCTACGCAGGCAGACTCGGCGATCACGACCGTCTGGCCTATATCCTGGTGGGCGAGCTTGCGGGCGATGGTGCGGCCGTACTCGATGTTTTTGCGTTCCTGCTCTATCGGTGCGCGGCGGGTGAGCACGCCGGGTTTCGCCAGCAAGGGATCGAGCAGCCAGGTGGAATTCTCGAGCGTGATTCCTTCCTCCGCAAGAATTTTCGCCACGGCTCCGAGCAGGCTATCGGTGTTGCGCGTGGTAAGGGAGAGCAGAAGCTTGGCCAGACGCCAGTCCGGACGGATGGTGGAAAAAATCTGTTTGTGTTTTACCTGCCCGGCCATAATGGCGCGGCTCACGCCTTCCTGCTGAAAAGTTTTGATCAGTTTTGAAAGCTCGCCCAGGGAGAGCCAGTGAACCGAGGTCGCATCGTGATCTTCAATCTCAGAGAAGGCTTCTTCCTTGATCGCAGCCACCACAACTTCATATCCCGCGGCTCGCGCCGCGTCGAGCACGAGAAGGGGAAATTTGCCGTTGCCGGCGATGAGGCCGATGCGCATAAGCAGTGGTCAGTGGCTAGTGATCAGTGGTCAGTGCGCGATTCTTACTGGCAGCTGACCACTGACCACTGGCCACTTACTTAATCACTCCTCGTTCCGAAGCTTCGATAAAACGAATCAGCATCTCTACATCCTGGCCGCGGTCGGCTTCGGACTTCAATTTTTCCAGTGCTTGCGAAGTGTTGAGTTTTGATGCCAGCAAAATCTTGTAAGCATGGTGAATCTTACGGATGCGCTCGGGAGAAAAGCCACGGCGCTCGAGTCCGACTTTATTTATTCCGTAGGCCTGCGTGTTACGTGCGGCGGAGGTCATGGAAAACGGCAACACATCTTGCGTGATAGTGGTTCCTCCGCCGATGTAGGCGTGAGCGCCGATGCGCACGAACTGATGCACCGGGCAAAGTGCGCCGACGACGGCCCATTCCTCGACGATGACATGACCGGCGAGGGTCGCTCCGTTTACCAGCATGCAATGGTCCCCGATCACGGTGTCGTGTCCGATGTGCGCGTAGGCCATAATCAGCGTGTGACTGCCTACTTTTGTGACGCCGCCGCCCTTTGCCGTGCCGCGGCTGATGGTTACGCACTCGCGGATTTCGTTGTGGTCGCCGATCTCCAGGCGCGTGGGCTCGCCGTTGTAAGTAATATCCTGCGGATCCATGCCGATGGCGCAAAAAGGGAAGAAGGCATTTTCGGCGCCGATTTTGGTTGGACCTTCGATGGCGACGTGCGAAACCAAGCGACAGTCCTCACCCAGTTCGACATCAGGGCCGATCACACAGTAGGGGCCGACCTTGCACGATGACGGCACCTTGGCTCGCGGATGGATGATGGCTGTGGGATGAACATTGGTTGATGGAGTCATTGCGTCGTCAGAAGATGGACTCGTCGCGGCAGGCCGCCGAACGCTTACTGAGGTGCGAGCCGTGGTGCGAGCTGTGGTGCGGGTCATTCCCCGGCCGCGCCGTTGTCGGTGCCGTCAGAGCCGTCGCCGCGGCCGCGCGAGCTGTCGATGAGCTGGCATGACACGGTTGCTTCCGCCACGCGCTTGCCCGCGACATAGGCGACTCCATGCATCTTCGCGGCGATCATACGCGGAATAACGCGCCAGCCTTTGACTTCCACCTCGATGCGGAGCTGGTCGCCGGGGCTTACGGGACGACGAAACTTGGCGCGATCGATGCCGGTGAAGACCATCACTTTGTTGTCACGATCTTCCACTTCGGTGAGCAGCAGCGCGCCGCCGGCCTGCGCAATGGCTTCCACGATCAGCACACCGGGCATGATGGGCAATCCGGGGAAATGGCCGTTGAAAAAAGGTTCGTTGATGGTGACATTCTTGATGGCCACGATGCGTTCTTTGCGTTGCAATTCAAGTACCCGGTCAATCAGCAGAAAGGGATAGCGTTGGGGCAGAATTTTTAGGATGTCGTGAATGTCGAGCGCCATTTTGGGTGTGGCCGCCTCTGTCAGGGGCGGAGTGCTCTGAATCATGTTTGTCTCAATTTTGTCTCAATACGTTCGTCTCAAAAATGTCGTGCCCTATCAGCTCGTCCCAATCAGCCTGAAGATTATACTGTACCGCGTTGCATGCAGGGAGTGGCGGCGGCTTAGCGTAGGGAGAGGGAATTGTGCTCAGGACGAAAACAAAAGGATCGGCAATGGCTTTGACGTCGCCTTTGGCGGAGGATCGCTTGCGGTACTTCGAAAGGCTTCAGGGCCGAATGGTCGAGACAGTTCGCGAGTTGGTGGAAATAGAATCGCCGAGCGACAACAAGCCGGCGGTCGATCGCATCGTCGCGTATCTGGCGCCGAAGTTTGAAGTGCTTGGGGGACGGGCGCGATTTCATCGCAGCAACGATTTCGGCGACAGTTTGCAAATCGACTTTGAGTCTCGGACCGGATTGCCGAGTCGCAAGCCGGTTCTGCTACTCGGACACTACGACACGGTTTATCCGCTCGGGACGCTCGCTACGATGCCGTGCAAAGTTGATGACGGACGACTATGCGGGCCGGGCGTTCTCGACATGAAGTCGGGAATTGCGCTCATGCTGCATGCGATTGAAGCGCTCCAAGCGTGGCACAGCGGACTGCCCCGTCCGGTCACGGTTTTTCTGGTTTCCGATGAAGAGGTGGGCAGCCGTTCCTCGCGCGCAATCACTGAATTGTTGGCGAAAGAGTCAGCGGGGGTGCTGGTGCTGGAACCTGCCGCCGGACTTCGGGGCGCGGTCAAAACTGCGCGCAAGGGCGTCGGGGAGTATACGCTGCGCGTGAAAGGCGTAGCGGCGCATGCGGGGCTTGATCCCGGCAAAGGCCACAGCGCGATACTTGAGCTGGCGCGCCAGATTGCGGTAATCGCGAAGCTGAATAATCTGCGCGAGGGTTTGTCGGTAAATCCAGGCGTAATCGAAGGCGGAACCCGCACGAATGTGATTGCGGCCGAGGCGTCCGTCGAAATTGATGTGCGTATCAAGAAAGCGAAACAGGCATCGGGTCTCGACCGCAAGCTACGCTCGCTCAAACCATTCGATAAGCGTTGCCAGCTCGAAATGACGGGCGGCATCAATCGTCTGCCGATGGAGCGAACGGCGGGAGTCGCCGCGCTGTACAAGAAGGCACAAGCGATTGCGAGCGAACTAGGATGGAAGCTCGAGGAGGCTGCGGTTGGCGGCGGCTCGGACGGAAATTTCACCGCCGGGATCGGGGTACCAACGCTCGATGGGATGGGTGGAGTGGGCGAGGGCGCGCACGCGGTTCACGAATTCGTCGTGATCTCCGAATTGCCGCGGCGAGCGCTCTTGCTGGCGGGAATGATCGAGAGCGTTTGAGTCGGGAGCGGGATCGATGCTCAAGTTCATGGTTGTGCTTTACAAACATCCGGAGATGAGTAGCGAAGAATTCCGGCGATATTTGCGAGACGTTCATGGGCCTCTTGCAAAGAATCTTCCGGGCTTGAGGAGATATGTGCAGAACTTTGTGGAAGCCGATCGGAAGCGAAACCCTCCGGCATGGGATGCGGTGATTGAACTCTATTTTGAGGATTGGGTATCGATGGAGGCGGCATGGGCGAGCGCGGAAGGCGCGGCCTCCGACGCCGACTTGCTTGCGTTCGCCGACCTGAGTCGTACATCCTGGTCGGTGGTCGAAGAGGTGGTCACTGTGTTGCGGTGAAGACCAGGAAATAATCCATTTTGTCGCCCTTCACGAAATCATACTGTTTGAGCAGACGGTAGCCTGCCTGGGCGGCCTCGCGCAGGACAATGTCGCGGCCCACTCCATGGTTCTCCCCATTTCCGTTGCGATCGATGACACCGATTCTTGCTCCGGGACGAAGCGAAGCTCGCAGATTCTGCAAGAGAGCAATCGGTTCGGCGACTTCGTGATAGGTCTTCAACAGCAGCACGGAATCGACGGAGGCTGCGGGAAGCAGCGGGTTGTCGGCTTTGCCGAGGATTGTCTTTACATTGTGCAATTGCTCCTTCTGCGCCCTGTCAGCGATATAGCGGATCGACTCCGGGTTGATGTCCACGGCATATACGAGGCCGCCTTCGCCGACGCGCCGCGAGGCTCGCACGGTGAACCAGCCTGAGCCCGCTCCGATATCGGCTACTGTTTTTCCGGATGTTATGCCGAGGATGTCCATGACGCGATTGACTTGCAGACGCTCGTCCCGCCCCGGCGAATCGAAAATGGAGAGGTCTCCGGTGTAGGGTTCGCTGGTCTTGCGATGCTGAACCGGAGAAGCCGGAGACTGCGTCGAGCTTTGTCCCCCGGCGATCAAAAAAGTCTGGCACGCGACGAGTGCGGCAAGTACGAGAGCGCAACGTTTCAACATTATTCCGAACCTCGCAGGATTCTCTTTCAAAGATAGACTTCAAGGGTGCGGGATTGGTAAGCAGTAACTTTTGACTCCGGAGTTAGCATAGCCTAGACTTTCGTAGTAGCTTGGCCGCGCTACATTACTGGCGCAATCGGCCGATGGAGGGGTTATGGGTGAGGGTCTTTTTCAGCCCTTGCATTTGTTGCTGATCATAGGGATCATCCTTTTACTCTTCGGCACGAGTAAATTTTCCGCGCTGGGTAAGGGTTTGGGAGAAGGCATTCGTAACTTCAAGGCGGCGATGAAGCAGCCTGAAGAAGAAAAGAAAGTGAACAAGGAAGAAGAAAAGAAAGTGTAGTTTGCTCGGACATTTATTGGCGGCGCTTTAGATTAGAACGAATTTACGTATTTCATAAATCGCAGGCTGAATGGTTGTCGATCAACCTCAGGGGCTGAAGCCCCGATTTGGGGGGGCTTTTTGCGGCACGGCTAGAAGCCGTGCCCTTTCAAAACCTATTTACGAAACACGCTCTACTAACGCTGCTCCGTGTTTGCGCTGCGCAGACAAAATACTGCGAGCTTCACATTGCTCCTTGCTCGCGCAAGATCTTGTAGACCAGCGACACCGGAAGACCCACCACGTTGCTATAGTCGCCTTCGATGCGCGGAATCCAGCGCGAGGCCAAGCCTTGGATAGCATACGCTCCGGCTTTGTCCATGGGCTCGCCGGTTGCGATGTAGTCGCGGATCTCATCGTCGGAAATTTTGCTCATGGTTACATACGTGGTCTCGGAGGCAGTTCTCTCGAAGCCAGTTCTCAGTTCTCCGTTTTCAGTTCTCAGTTCCCGGGTATCGGCGTTTGGACCTACCAGGCACACGCCTGTGATCACTGCGTGAGTGCGCCCTGACAACAGGCGCAGCATGCGGGCTGCATCGGTTGCGTCGCTGGGTTTGCCCAGGATCACTTCATCGATTACAACGATCGTATCGGCGCCGAGAACATAATTCTGCGGTTGATTTTGGAAAACGGCGTGGGCTTTTTCCCGCGCCAGCCGTTCGGCGCAATCTCGCGGAGATTCGCCGGCGAGTGGAGTTTCGTCGATCTCAGCCGACTGGACCGTGAATTGAATCCCGGCGTTGCGCAGTAATTCCTGGCGGCGTGGCGATGCGGAAGCGAGAACGAGCATCGGTTTGATTCTAACGAAAGACGGATCTTGTTCGAGCGGAAGATAGAATTGAGCTGTGCATGTGGAGACTAGAAGCTGTTTCGTAGTCAGCCGACCGCAAGCCCCCAACCCTCTCAGGGGCTAAGTGTGATCGAGAACTCGTGCCGTCCCTACGGGACTAGAAGCATCTCGCCACGTTTACCCGGCACTGACGTGCCGGGCTATCACATGTCGCCCCCCTTTGGGGCTGGAATCCGACGGTTCCGTTCCACATCTTTCTCCGAAATTTGGTTCTCACGTATACGAGTGCCCGCATCTTAAGTTGGCTCTGGAATTGGCTCTAGGCGTCACGGCTGAAGCCGTGCCCATCCCAAAACGACTTACGAGAGTAGCTTCTAGCGGCTTCCAACCACGCCGCGCACGGATTCAATCAGCTTGGCTGAATCGTAACCGATGCCGTCTTTGAAGACGGTTTCCACATTCTCGATATCGTCGATGTTTTTCGATGGATCGCCCTTGATCACGACAAGATCTGCCTGCTTGCCAGCGGCGATGGTGCCGATGCGATCCAGTTCGCCGAGAAACTGCGCGCCGTTTGCAGTCGCGATGTGGATTGCTTCGGCCGGAGTGAATCCTGCTTCCACCAGCAATTCGACTTCGCGCTGATCGCCGAAGCCGGCGATGATTCCTCCCATGCCTGTGGGATCGAGGCCTGCCAGCAGCAAACCTCCCGCCTGTGCGAACGCGTGCTCGAATTCCATTTCCTTCTTGAACGCGGCTGGCCATGGGGAAGCGTCGCTGTGGTAGCGCTGACGGATCGAATTCTCATCGCCGGCGCGCACTTTGTTGTTGAGCACGGCGCTGCGAGCGTCGGGCGCCAGGGCGTCCAGAACACGCTGCTGGACGGTGGGGCGGCCGGGGACGAACATTTCAAATACCGGCAATGTAGACGTGACCGCGACATGGTGCTGAATCAGATTGAGGATCGTATCGTGAAGCGGGCCGGTTTGCACATCCAGCTTCGAGATGAATTCGTAGTCGAGTTTATCTGGACACTCGCCGGGCTTTTTCCAGGGAAAGAATTCCGTGTCCACGAGTAAACCGTGTTCAAGATCATCGATGCCAATGGAGGCAGCTTCGCGGAAGCCGATCGAACAAAGATGTCCGGTAACTTTCGCGCCGCGCTTGTGGGCCGCGTTTACGGCGGCGGAAAGCTCCGCTGGAGTAATAAACATGTAAGCCTTGAAGTTGTCGACGCCCTGATCGAGCCAGAAATTCACGGTCCTGGTCGCGTCGTCCGGACCGGTAAGCTGGTGCATCTGCAATGCAAAAGTTCCAGCGCCTTCCAGATAGGGTCCGGTAACATGAATCTTCGGGCCGGGCGTTTCGCCCTTCTCAATCTGCTTCTTGAGTTCGAGATCAGTGTAGGGCTCGAGCGAGCCGGTGGTACGAATTGTGGTTACGCCTCCGGCGAGATACAAGCGCGGAAAACTGAACGCCATCTCGCCAAACATGCCGTTGCCCATGGGATAGAACATGTGATCGTGCATGCCCACGAGACCGGGGATAACGGTGTAGCCGCGCAGATCGAGAACCTGGGCATCCTTCGGGATCGACGCCGATGCGGCGTCGGAAACGGACTGGATCTTTCCTTGGCTGAGAATGATAGTTTGATCTTCGCGCGCGGGTGCGCCAGTGCCGTCGATTACGAGGACGTGAGTCAGCGCCACGGTCGGTGCATCAACCTTCACAAAGTTCCGCACTCCGGGCGACAGAGTTTGAGCGGAGGATAGGCCAGCCATTGTCAGACAACAAACGAATAAAAAATGCTTCTGCATGCGTGCCCCAATCGACCGAAAAGAAATTTCGATGCGGAATTGTAACGGATCGAAAGGACTACGGCGATCAGCCAGCCTGTTAAAATCGAAAGATTGGCCTTTACTTTCAGCTTCTAGCCTATGAACGCCGCTTTCCTCCGCAACTTTGCGATCATCGCGCATATCGACCACGGTAAATCCACGCTGGCGGACCGCCTGCTGGAGCTGACCGGATCGCTGACTGCGCGCGAGATGCAGGCGCAGGTGCTCGACTCGATGGACCTGGAGCGCGAGCGCGGCATCACCATCAAGGCCCATGCGGTGCGCATGATGTACACGGCGCATGACGGACAGACTTACCAACTTAACTTGATCGATACTCCGGGCCACGTTGACTTTTCCTACGAGGTTTCGCGTGCGCTGGCGTCGTGCGAAGGCGCGCTGCTGGTGGTTGACGCGTCGCAGGGAGTAGAGGCGCAAACTCTTGCCAACTCTTATCTCGCCATCAATCACGGCCTCGAAATTATTCCTGTCATCAACAAGATCGATCTGCAAAGCGCTGACATTCCGCGGACGAAAGAAATGATTGAGAGCGCGGTCGGGCTTGATGCGTCCGACGCAGTGCTCATCAGCGCGAAGACTGGACAGGGTGTGCCCGACGTGCTGGAAGCGATTGTGAAGCGCGTGCCGCCGCCCAAGGGCAATCCGGACAACCGGCTGCAGGCGCTGATTTTCGATTCGTGGTTCGATGCCTACCGCGGCGTTGTGGTGCTGACCCGCGTCTTCCAAGGAACGCTTCGCAAGGGACAAAGAATTCGCTTGTGGTCGAATGGGACGACGTTCGATGCGGAGACCTTGGGAGTGCTCACGCCCAAGCCGGTGGAGATTGACGAACTAAAGGCGGGCGAAGTTGGATTCCTCATCGCGAATATAAAGAATGTTGCCGATACGAAAATTGGCGACACCATTACCGACGATGCCAATCCCGCGTTCGAGGCGCTGCCTGGTTTCGAAGAGATCAAGCCCATGGTATTCGCCGGACTCTACACGGTGGATGCGCACGAGCACACTCGTCTGCGTGAAGCTCTGGAAAAGTTGCGGCTGAATGATTCGTCGTTCTTCTTCGAACCGGAAAGTTCAGTGGCGCTGGGTTTCGGCTTTCGCTGCGGCTTCCTCGGGCTTCTGCACATGGAGATCATTCAGGAGCGGCTGGAGCGCGAGTTTGCGCTGGAACTGATTACCACCGCGCCCGGCGTGCGTTACAAGATTACGAAGACCGACGGTGAATTGATTGAAGTGGACAATCCCTCGCGCTGGCCTGATCCGAGCGAGATCGCCAAAGTCGAAGAGCCGGTCATCCTGGCGACAATTCTTACCAACGAAGAGTATGTGGGCGGAATCCTGAAACTGGTCGAGGACAAACGCGGCAAGCAGAAAACCTTCGAGTACGTCAGCTCGTCGCGCGTGATGTTGCATTATGAGTTACCACTGAATGAAATCGTGCTGGATTTTTATGACCGCCTAAAATCCGTATCGCGCGGCTATGCGTCGCTCGATTACCATCTGGCGGATTATTGGGAGTCGCCGATGGTGAAGCTCGATATTTTGGTTGCGGGTGAGCCGGTGGACGCGCTCTCGATTATTGTGCATCGGGATTTTGCTTACGAGCGGGGTAAGGCGCTGGTTTCGAAAATGAGGCAACTGATTCCCCGGCAAATGTTCGAGGTGGCGATCCAAGCCTCGATCGGAGCGAAAATCATCGCACGCGAAACCGTATCGGCTATACGGAAAAATGTGATTGCCAAATGCTATGGCGGCGATATTTCGCGAAAACGCAAGCTGTTGGAAAAGCAGAAGGAAGGCAAAAAACGAATGAAGCGGATCGGTCGTGTCGATATCCCGCAGGAGGCTTTCCTGGCCGTTCTGAAGGTTGGCGAGGACAGCAATTAAGGGGGTTCTGTGGTCCGACCACCCTGGTCTGGATTGACGCTTTTTCGCGGGAAATTCCGCGTACTGGAGGTAGTTCGTAGGTTGGTTTGGACTGCACGGAAACAGAAAGTCGGAACTGCGAAATGTGCAAATCTCTAAATCGGGAATTGAACGATGCGGATTCAGTTCCCTCCCTGTTAATGCCGCGTGAATTGCATAACTGGTTACTATTCAGAGCCTTAGATGGTAGCAAAGAGTGTAAAGTTATTTTGAATCACCGATCTTTGCCGAGAAGTATTTTGTCGCCGCCAGCAATTCCACAAGCTTTTCCACAGAAGAGTTTCCCGGTGCAAGTCAAGGCGAGTAAAGTATTTACCGAGCATAACTACAGTAATTCCTGTACCGCGAAAGATTACTCTTCCGGGGCTAAGCCGCCCTCGACCATGGTCTCGAATCTGGTGCAGTTTTTCAGGAACGCCAGATTGATTCGGCCGATCGGACCATTGCGCTGCTTGCCAATGATGATCTCAGCTTTGCCTTGCAGATCGGGATCGTCCTGCTTGTAGACTTCTTCGCGGAAGATGAACATCACCAGGTCGGCGTCCTGTTCGATCGAGCCCGACTCGCGCAGGTCGGCGAGTTGCGGACGGTGGTCGCCGCCACGACTCTCGGGGGCGCGGCTCAATTGGGAGAGCGCAATCACGGGGACGGTGAGTTCTTTGGCCAGGGCTTTCAGGCCGCGGGAAATCGCCGAGACTTCCTGCGTGCGATTTTCGTAACGCTTGCTTCCGCCCGACATGAGTTGCAGGTAATCAACGATGAGCAGATCGAGTTTCCCCTGCGACTGTTTTAGCCGCCGCGCCTTGGCGCGCATCTCGCTCAGCGAAATGCCTGGCGTGTCATCGATGAAAATGGGGGCGTGGGCCAGTTGTTCCATGGCGCGCACCACTTTGCGAGTGTCGTCCTGCCACAGGGAACCGGTGCGCATCTTGTGCGCGTCAACCTTGGCTTGGGAACAGAGCAAGCGCATCAGCAATGCTTCGCGCGACATTTCGAGCGAAAAAACTCCGACGACTTGCTGGTCTTCAACTGCCGCGTTCTCGGCGATATTCATGGCAAAAGCTGTCTTGCCCATGGAAGGCCGCGCAGCGATGATCACGAGATCGGACCGCTGCAGGCCGCTGGTCATTTCGTCGAGGTCGGTGTAGTGCGTGGCTAAGCCGGTGATGCGCTGGCCGCGCTGCAGCAGGGCATCGACCGAGCCGAAGGATTCACGAACGATTTCCTGCACGCCCATGAAGCCGCGACCAATGCGCTTTTCCGAGAGTTGAAAGATCGCGGCTTCCGCATCGTTGAGCACTTCTTCGGCGGCATCGGATTGATCGGCGGCCCGCGCAATCGCCGTATTCGCCGCGTGAATCAGCCCGCGCAGCAGCGCCTTGTCGCGGACGATCTTTACGTAGTGCTCAATGCTGGGACGATCGGGAACGCCGTCGAGCAAGCTGGACACGTAGCCCACGTCGCCGATGGGCTGAAGATCCTTGTGGCGCTCAAGCTCTTCGATCAGCGTGATCATGTCGATGGGGCGCGAAGATTCCGCCAGATCGACCATGCGGCTGTAGATGCGGCGATGCGAGTCGAGCGAAAAATCCTCGATGCGAAGATGTTCCGCGGCCTGGTTATAAGCAAAGTTGTCGAGCAGGATCGCACCCAGAATCGAGCGCTCGGCTTCCACATTCGCGGGAAGGGTGCTGATACTGTAATCGGTCGTAGCCACGTTTAATTTATTTCCTCAAACCTTGAAAAGCCTTCGGCACGCTAAACCGACGCGGGTTGTGAATGCGAGGCACATGCTTCGGAAAACGACGACCGATTACAAAAAAGTTGGCGCTGGCTGGCGCCAAAAATTCTGGGCCAAACTATGCCGATTCCCATAGGAGAACAAAAGGCGAATTAGAAAGTCAAGGACAAAAACAAATGCGGCCCGGGCCAGCCACCCGAGCCGCATCGTTCGTGGATCTCTCCTCTTGCCTCCTCGCCGCTAGGAACAGCGAGCCGATGTTACTGGTCCGACAGCGCCCACCAGGAGTGCCACATTTACCAGTATCAACTGCAGAACGTGATTCGGAGAATCACTGCTCTGCAGCCTCTGCGATGGCCACCGGCCCAACCCGTTCAAAGAGCGGGGGAGGAGGCCGCAATGCCCGGGCAACCGGCACGCGCTCGCGCGCGTTTCCGAATGTCCCCTGGCAACTCACCCTCGAGAATTGCCAGTTTGCCACCGGCGTCACCGCAATCATCATTCAACAAGACTGAGAGTTCTCACGTATTCGCTGACTCACTGTGGGGCAGAATGCTGCGCACCGCAACGAAAAAACATTTCGTCCTTGTGCAGAAACTGTGGAGGATGAGAGTTCCCTGTGGAAGGCTGAGGAAAACTGAGAATAGTCGAGACAATCGGTCAGATACTGTGTGGTACTCCGTTAGCATGACGTGATTTTGACTGGGCCAACGGGGGTCGAGGTAGCCGTATTGCTTAAGTACCACGATTTGTCGTATTCCTGTTGCGACAAAGGTGGCCGCCTTCCGTTTGACCCTCCCCAATCCCTCCAATAAACTGAAGGGTTCAACCTCCTGCAGTTCCAACTTTATGGCAGACAGCATTCATGTGAAGCTTCCTGATGGAAGCGTGAAAGACGTTCCCAAGGGCACCACGGCGCTCGATATTGCGAAGTCCATCAGCCCGCGGCTGGCGGATACGGCGCTGGTTGCGAAAACCAACGGCGACCTGATTGATCTCACCAAGCCGCTCGAAAAAGACACCGATCTCCGCCTGCTTAACGAAAAAGATCCCGAGGCCCTGGAGGTTTATCGTCACTCATCGGCGCATTTGCTGGCTGCGGCCGTGCTGGAGCTTTTTCCCGAGACCAAGCTGGGCCATGGACCGCCGACCGAGAGCGGATTCTTTTATGACTTCTACCGTCCAACTCCGTTTACGGCAGAGGATCTGGAAAAGATAGAGAAGAAGATGCAGGAGCTGGTGCAGCAGAACATTCCTTACGCGCGGGAATTTCTGCCTCGTGACCAGGGGCTGGCGGAGTTCAAAAAGGAAGGCGACTTCATGAAGTGCCACTTCATCGAGCAATTCACCAAGCCCGAAGAAAAGATATCGATCTACCGCACCGGGAAGTTTACGGATTTTTGCGGCGGACCACACATCCCGTCGACGGGAAAGATCAAGGCCTTCAAACTGTTCAATGTTGCGGGCGCGTACTGGCTGGGCGACGAGAAGAATCAGCAACTGCAGCGGATTTATGGGACTTCGTTTTTCTCGAAGAAGGATCTCGACGCCCACCTGCAACAACTGGAAGAGGCGAAGAAGCGCGACCATCGCGTATTGGGGCAGCAGCTCGATTTGTTTTCGATTCAGGAACTGGCAGGGCCGGGGCTGATTTTCTGGCATCCCAAGGGCGGGATTATCCGCAAACAGATGGAAGACTGGATGCGCGAGGAGTATTTGAAGCGCGGCTACTCGCTGGTCTACACGCCACATGTGGCGCGGCGGCAGTTGTTTTTTACCTCGGGACACGAAGGCTATTACGCGCAGAACATGTTCGATGCCATGGAACTCGACGACGCGGAATACCGGCTGAAGCCGATGAATTGTCCGGGGCACATCTTGATTTACAAGGACTCGCTGAAGTCGTATCGCGATCTGCCGGTCCGGCTGGGCGAGCTGGGAACGGTCTATCGCTACGAGCGCTCGGGGGTAATGCACGGACTGTTGCGCGTGCGGGGCTTTACGCAGGATGACTCGCACATCTTCTGCACGCCGGAGCAGGTCGAAGACGAGATTACCGGTTGTCTCGTTTTTGCCCTGGATGTGCTGAAGGATTTTGGCTTCGACAAGTTCCAGACCGAGCTTTCGACCTGGAATCCGGACGACCGCAGGAATTTTGTGGGCAGCGAAGAGCAATGGATCAACGCGACGCATTCGCTGGAGAAGGTGCTGAAACGCCGGAATATCGAGTACAAGACTATGCCGGGTGAGGCGGCATTTTACGGACCGAAGATTGACATCAAGCTGGTGGACGCGATCGGGCGGTTGTGGCAGCTCTCAACGGTGCAGGTCGACTTCAACCTGCCGCAACGCTTCGGCCTTGAGTACGTCGCCGAGGATGGTTCGCGCAAACAGCCGGTGATGGTGCATCGCGCGCTCTTCGGATCGATCGAGCGATTCTTCGGCGTGCTGATTGAGCACTATGCCGGAGCGTTTCCGGTGTGGCTCTCGCCGGTGCAGGTGGCGATGATTCCGATCAGCGAACGGCATGCGGAGTATGCGAACAAGGTTGCGGATCAGCTGAAGGCCATCGGTGTGCGCGTGGAAGTGGATGCGCGCAACGAAAAGATGAATGCCAAGATTCGCGAGCACGCCATGCAGAAGGTGCCGTTTCTGCTGGTAGTCGGAGATAAGGAAGCTGAAGCCAGCAAGGTGAACGTCCGCACCCGCGGGAAAGAAAAGACTGAGGACATGGGGGCGGCCGAGTTCGTGGAGAAGATTAGGAAGCTGATTGCGGAGAAGAGCCCTGGGTTGTAGTTGCTCATGTGGGGACAGCCTTCCCCGGCTGCCCAGCGAGCGCCAGCTCGCCATTGCATGCGGCATGAACCTTGCGCCATGTAACATGTTTCCGTGCATTCGTTGGCGGAACTCGTCTTAGCGCGCGTCCGGCGGCAGGAGTTGCTGCGGGCAGGAGACCGCGTTGGGATCGCGGTTTCCGGCGGGATTGATTCAGTTGCGCTTCTGTGGTTGCTGCTCGAATTGCGTCCCGAACTTGGGATCGTTCTTTCCGTTGTTCATTTCAACCACAAGCTGCGAGGGGCGGAATCCGACTCGGATCAGGAGTTCGTTGCGGGCCTCGCTCTTGAGCATGGGTTGGAGTTTTATTGCCAGAGCGGCGATGTGGCGGGGCTTGCGGCTGAGGAACACTCCGGTGTGGAAGCGGCTGCCCGTGAGTTGCGGTATGGGTTCTTTCGGAGGCTTTTGGGCGCGGGTGGGGATGACGACGATGAGGTTCCGTCAGAACTATTGACAGGTCCGAGTACCTCAGGGGCTGAAGCCCAAAATCTCGTTCCTCCTTATCGCAGCGCTGGAAGCGCTGCGCCACCCCAAAGCACGACCCCTCAGGGGCTAAAGCCCTCATCCTTGGCGGAGCCTATCGGCCCGGCTGAAGCCGTGCCCTTTCAAAGCCAAGATCAGGAAAGATCTCTGAACAAGATCGCAACTGGCCATACGCTCGACGATCAGGCGGAAACGGTGCTCATGCGGCTGATTCGCGGAACGGGGCTGCGAGGGCTTGGAGGAATCCATCCACGCATTGTTGTCGAAAACGAGGATGGGGAAGGTCAGGGAGAAATCGTTCGCCCGCTGCTGGGAATCCGGCGAACCGAACTGGAGCAGTATCTCGCGGATCTCAAACAGCCGTGGCGGGAAGATTCGACTAACGCGGAATCCAAATTCACTCGCAATCGGGTTCGCGGGCTGGTGCTTCCGCTGCTCGAGCGGGAGTTCAACCCTGCCGTGGTCGAGAGTTTCGCCGAACTGGCGGAGATTGCCCGCGACGAAGAAGACTACTGGGAGAACGAGATCTCAGGCTGGCTGGGGACGGTGGTGCAATGGTCGCAGCCGCAATGGACGCGCGGGCTGCCGGGTTTCGAGGGTCCGCAGTCCCTGGTACAGATCCATCCATCCAATCCCGAGTTATTGAATCGGCTGCAGCAGCCAGGATCGGCGGTGATGAATGCTTCCGTGAGCCGGCCTTGGCTACTGACTGAACCCATCGCCGTCCAGAGAAGAGTGCTGAAAGCGATCGGCGAGCAGGCGGGAATTCCTTTGGAGTTCAAGCATATCGAGGAGATCCTGCACTTCGCGGCAGCGGATGGCCCACCGGGAAAGGAATTATCGCTTCCACTGGGTTGGAAGATTGTGCGCGAGCCGGAGGCCATGGTCTTCATCACTCCTGACCTGCGCCGCCAGGAGCGCGTTCCGGATTACGAATACTCGCTGCCAGTGCCGGGACGTGCGATGGTGCCAGAACTCGGGGTAGTAATCGAAGCCGTGCGCCTCACTCCTGAGTCGCTACTGGCGGAGTACAACCCGCAACAACTTCTGCGCGCAGAGCTGTTGCCGAGACATCTGATCGTGCGCAACTGGCGACCGGGAGACCGGTTCTGGCCCGCGCACACCAAAGCGCCAAAAAAAATAAAAGAACTGCTCCAGGAGCGGCACGTGGCGCAACCTGGGCGCAGGCTTTGGCCCGTCGCAGCGAACCGAGACGAGATCGTGTGGATGCGCGACTTTTCAGTTCCTGCGGGGCTACGTCCCAAAGCTGGAGAGGAAGCTGTGCTGATCCGGGAGATCCCGTGGGAGGCCCAGGAACGCGCGACCGTAACGTAGCTCAAAAGAAAATCGCCCTGCGTCTTTAACCATGCACATGATTGAGGGGCAGCCAGGACCGAATTCCCGGTATACTGATTCGTCCCCAGATGGCGGGAGCAATATTTTCTGAATGATCTCGGCTGAGACCCTGATATAAAGAGCAGTCTACGGGACGGGAGGCAGCGCCGTTTCATGAATGCAACCGGAGTCGAGCCCCTTCGCCAGGTAATTGCAGCCGAGCAGATCCAGAAGCGCGTCAAAGAACTTGCCCGCCACATCTCAGATGACTACCAGGGGCAGACGATCCAGGCATTGGCTGTTCTGGAGAACGCGTTCATGTTTATGGCCGATCTGGTGCGCGCTCTTGAAGTTCCGGTGGTGTGCCAATTCATCAAGCCACGCTACAGCAAGCAGGGCAACCAAGGCGAGGTTGTGGAGATTTTCTTCAGCCATGAGCCGGACATTCGCGGCCAGCACATTCTGCTGGTCGAGGGGTTGGTGCACTCCGGCGTGACCAGTGACTTCCTGATGA
The DNA here is from genome assembly GCA_036844925.1 of Candidatus Sulfotelmatobacter sp. Classification (GTDB taxonomy): domain Bacteria; phylum Acidobacteriota; class Terriglobia; order Terriglobales; family Acidobacteriaceae; genus Sulfotelmatobacter. Next base: position 53,778 of record DAIUEW010000024.1, on the reverse strand, counting down.
ACGATTTGCGTGCCAGAGGCGCGGCTTCGGTGAAGCTGGTGACTCTGCTGGACCGGCAATCGGCGCGGCGCGTGGCATTGCAGCCCGACTACTTCGGTTTTCTGGTGGATGAGGCCTTCCTCGTAGGTTACGGGTTAGGGGCTGCGGAACAGACCAACCGCAATATCCCGTACCTAGCTGCAACTCAGCCAAGGTGACTTAAGTTATGCGAAAGGCGGCGCGCCTTTTTCGTCAGAAAAAGGTAGAATAAAGATCTTAAAGGAATTTCCTATCGAAATTGGCCGAATGGCATCTAATTTAGGTTAGGAGCCTCGGGGTTTTCGCTCCTTCGGATGAGCCCCGATTCTTTCAGGAGCCTCGCTAAGTGAATTCGACAGTAAAAACCGTGGTGTTTTGGGTGGTAATTGGGTTGTCCGCACTGCTGTTGTGGACGGTGATTCAGCAGGGCCGCGGCGGGCAGAAAGACAAGGAAGTTAATTTTTCCCAGTTCATGAGTGACGTGGGCTCGGGAAACGTGCATGAAGTTACGCTGGATGGCCAGCAGGTGCGCGGCAAATACCGGGACGGTTCTGCCTTCCATTCCACGGTTCCGGCAAATTATCCCGACATGTACAAGACGCTCAACGACAAGGGCGTCTCCGTCAATATCAAGGACGTGAATAGCGGAAGCTGGCCGTTGCAGTTGCTGGGCACCTGGGCTCCGCTAATCTTGCTGGGCGCGCTGTGGTTCTTCATGATCCGGCAGATGCAGACCGGCGGCAACAAAGCTCTCTCGTTTGGCAAGAGCCGGGCGCGGCTGCTTTCGATGCAGCAAAAGAAGGTCACGTTCAAAGATGTCGCTGGCGTCGAAGAGGCTAAGGAAGAACTCCGGGAGATTATCGAATTCCTGCGTGAGGCGCAGAAATTTCAAAAGCTGGGCGGCAGGATTCCCAAAGGAGTGCTGCTGGTTGGACCTCCAGGAACCGGCAAGACTCTACTGGCTCGGGCCGTGGCGGGCGAGGCGAACGTTCCTTTCTTCTCGATCTCTGGCTCGGATTTCGTTGAGATGTTTGTGGGTGTCGGCGCGAGCCGTGTGCGCGACCTGTTTGAGCAGGGCAAGAAGAACGCTCCGTGCATTATTTTCATCGACGAGATTGACGCGGTGGGCCGGCATCGCGGCGCAGGGCTCGGTGGCGGTCACGACGAGCGCGAGCAAACGCTGAACCAGTTGCTGGTTGAGATGGACGGCTTCGAATCCAATGAAGGCGTCATTCTCATGGCGGCAACGAACCGGCCCGACGTGCTTGATCCGGCGTTGTTGCGCCCGGGACGCTTCGACCGCCGCGTGGTGGTGAGCCGTCCTGATGTGCGCGGGCGCGAAGAAATTCTGCGCGTACATACTCGCAAGATTCCTTTAGCCGAAGACGTCGATCTCTCTGTACTGGCACGCGGCACACCCGGATTTTCGGGCGCCGACTTGGCTAACATGGTGAATGAAGCGGCATTGGCCGCCGCGCGGCAAAATCGCAAGGCTGTGCTGATGTTCGACTTCGAGGTTGCGAAGGACAAGGTTCTGATGGGTGTGGAGCGTAAGTCGCTCATCCTCTCCGACGAGGAGAAGAAAGTCACGGCGTACCACGAGGCGGGACACGCGTTGGTGGCGGCGAAGCTTCCTGGTTCCGACCCAGTCCACAAGGTCACGATTATTCCTCGCGGCATGGCGTTGGGCGTGACTATGCAACTGCCCATCGACGACCGTCACAACTACACTCGGGAGTATTTGAAGACCGATTTGGCGATTCTGATGGGCGGCCGCTTGGCTGAGGAATTATTCCTCAACCAGATGAGTACAGGCGCCGGAAACGACATCGAGCGGGCTACTGAAATGGCGCGAAAGATGGTTTGCGAGTGGGGAATGAGCGATCTCGGCCCACTGACCTTCGGAAAGAAAGAAGAGCAGATATTTCTGGGCCGCGAGATTAGCCAGCATCGCGATTACAGCGAAGACACTGCAATCAAGATTGACAATGAGGTCCGCAAGCTGGTGAACCAGGGATACGAGACAGCAAAGAACATTCTGGAAGGCAGCCGCGACACGTTGCAGAAGATTGCGGCGGCTTTACTGGAGCGCGAAGTGCTGGACGCGTCCGAAGTGCTGCTGCTGGTTGACGGCAAGGAATTGCCTCCGATGAAGTCTCCCTCGAAGCCTGATGACGGTGTGCAGCAGGTGTTGAAGCCTGAGCCGGGGCGACCGGGAATTGCGAAGGGCGGAGAGAGTCCGGCGCGAGCTTAGAAAAATTTTGTTCTACTGCTACGAGCAAGGGCGGCCTAATGGCCGCCCTAATTTTTGCTTACCCGTTCACGATGCTCATCATGTGTTCGGGATAGCGTTCCCCAGCCGCCGCGCCCGCCGGGAAGATTTCGTCGATGCGCTGCAAATCCTCTTTGCTAAGCTTCAACTCAATTGCAGCCACATTATCTTCCAGATACCTGCGGCGCTTGGTGCCGGGGATGGGAACGATGTTCTTGTCCTGCGCGAGCACCCAGGCGAGCGCCAACTGCGCGGGCGTGCAGCCTTTCTCTTTTGCGATCTCCTCGACCTGGCGCACCAGATCGAGATTCTTCTGAAAGTTCTCACCCTGAAAGCGGGGGGAGAATCTGCGATAGTCGTCTTCCGGAAAATCTTCGAAGCGCTTGAACTGCCCAGTGAGAAAGCCGCGTCCAAGCGGACTATAAGCAACGAAGCCAATGCCGAGTTCGCGGCATGTAGCAAGGATTTCGCCTTCGGGCTCGCGGCTCCACAACGAGTATTCCGTTTGCAGCGCGGTGATGGGATGAACCTTCACGGCTCGACGAAGCGTTTGCGCGGAAGCCTCGGAAAGCCCGATGCGGCGAATCTTTCCTTCCTGCACAAGCTGCGCCATTGCTCCAACCGTTTCTTCGATGGGCGTGGTGGGATCAACCCGATGCTGGTAATAAAGGTCGATCGTCTCAACCCGCAGTCGGCGTAGGCTTGCCTCGCAAGCGTGGCGGACGTAGTCAGGTTTGCCGTTAACCTCGCGCGCCCTCGGGTTTGCGGGATCACGAACGATTCCGAATTTCGTGGCCAACACAATGTTGTCCCGCTTGCCTTTGATTGCACGTCCGACCAGTTCTTCATTCGTATACGGACCATACACATCGGCGGTGTCGAGAAAATTAGTTCCAAGTTCGAGGGCGCGATGAATGGTGGCGACGGACTCGTCGTCATCGCGTCCGCTGTAAAACTCTGACATGCCCATGCAGCCGAGGCCGAGGGCGGAGACTTTCAGACCACTGCGTCCAAGTTCGCGAAATTGCATGATCGCTCCTGAGACAAATCGGCGTATTTGCTGTCCCTCTGTTAAAGATGCTTGGAATGCAGCTTGCGATGAATTGAATTCGTGAGTCGTGCGGCGCGGCCATGCATCAGTCTTTACGGAACTATTCCGTCCGCGGGGGAAATCATGAGTCAAGTGCCGGTCTGGTTTGAACGCAGGTTTGAGTTTTCCTTCCCCGTGGAACTACATCCGAATTTGTGTGCACGTTTGCGTGGTACACCGGCACGGATCGAAGAAACGCTGAGCGGCCGTTCCCACGAAATCCTAGTCAGGAAGCTGCAACAAAAGTGGTCGGCCCAGGAGCAGGCGGGACACTTGCTGGACTTGGAACTGCTATGGCTGACGCGGGTGAACGACTACGTGGCCGGCAGAGCGCAACTCGCCACCACAGACCTGCAGAATCGAAAGACCGACGAAGCGAACTACAACTCGCGTCCCCTGGAACAGATTCTGGCTGAATTCCGCTCCGCTCGAGAGAGGCTGCTGAAGCGGGTAAACGAGCTGGATACATCTTTGTTTTCGCGGGCGATTCCCCACCCGCGTTTGAAGACGCCTATGCGATTGGTCGACCATTTGTATTTTGTCGCCGAGCACGACGACCACCATCTGGCTCGAATCTGGGAGTTGCTGACGGAGGCGTAATAAAAAAGCTTGAGATCAGCGAGCGATGCTGATCAGGGGCTTGGCTTTGGGGCGCACTTCGCCGATTTGTACGGCCGACACTCCTGCCGAGCTGAGGGTGCTAACAAGCCGGTCGGCATCGTCCGCTGCAACAGAAATCAGCAGCCCCCCAGCGGTCTGGGGATCAAAAAGAATCGTTCGAAGTTCTTCGGGAACGCCATCGTTATAAACCACCAGGCATTCAGCGAAGTCGCGATTGTTCTTGAGCCCACCCGGAACATAGCCGGCACGAACGCATTCGAGCGCGCCGTCAAGCAAACGAATTCGGCTGGCGCAAAGCTCCAGCGAAACATCGGATGCCAGCGCCATTTCGCGCGCGTGGCCAATTAATCCGAAGCCCGTGACATCAGTCATGGAATGAATCCGAAATTGCCCTTGCTGAATAACCTCCGCGGCTTGCCGGTTCAGTGTGGTCATCGACTGAACGGCAGCGTCGATCCAAGCTGGCTCCGCCTTGCCTTTCTTAATCGCCGTTGAAATCACGCCTGTTCCCAAGGCCTTGGTGAAGATGAGGGCATCTCCCGGCTTGGCGCCGGCGTTGGCGAGAACTTTTTTCGGGTGTACGAGTCCGGTGACTGCGTATCCGAATTTGGTTTCTTCGTCGCGGATGCTGTGGCCGCCGATCACGGTGCATCGCGCCTCGATCATCTTTGAGAGTCCACCCGCAAGGATGCGTTCAAGAATATCGAGGTCGGCTTTCTCGGGGAAGCAGACTAATGCCAGCGCTGTGAGCGGCTTTCCGCCCATCGCGTAGACATCGCTGAGAGCATTGGTGGCGGCAATCTGGCCGAAGATGTAAGGGTCGTCGACGATGGGCGTAAAAAAATCGACGGTCTGCACCAGCGCCTGATCGGACGCGATTTGATACACTCCTGCGTCGTCGGCGTGGTCGAAGCCGACTAGAACATTCGGGTCGTGTTGCCGGGCTAATTTCCCAAGCACCGTGTCCAGCGCCGCCGGACTCAGCTTGGACGCTCAACCCGCAGCTTTCACCGACTCCGTAAGGCGGAATGGCTTGGCATCGGCCATAAAGTCAGTTGTACCACGGAGACACGGAGGCACGGAGAAATCAAGGAAACACCGAATCAAAGCCGGGGATTTCTCTGTGTATCCGTGACTCTGTGGTGAAAGAGGGGATTGCGCTACTTCACCGTGACGTCCGTGACTTGGATCTCGGGATACTGATGGTTCCACTGCGCAGAGATGCTCTCGAAAGTGAGCCGAAAGGCTTTGCTTTGGCCAGGACCTAGCGGCGCGACGCGGAAGTCCACGGCTTCGGGATACGGGCCATCCGTTTTCAGCACCTGCAGTGGGATCTGTTCACGCTGAGCCACTTGTCCCATGTCGTCTTTGAAGTTCACTTGGACCATCGCATGGGTGACGGTTTTGGCGCCAGAGTTGGTGATGGTTCCGTCGACATAGCTGACGGTCGCTCCCACAAAATTTTCCGCAGCGCTCATCTTGAAGTCGGAGAGCTTGAGGTTTGCGGCGTAGGGGGGCGGTCCTGAAGCATTTTTAGGCTGGCTACGAAGCAGCAGTGCCATCACAATGGCAATCGCCATGACGACTACAACGGCGATCACGATGGTGCGCCGGCTCGAATTGGGTTCTTCGACCACTGGAGTTGGCTGGATCAAACCGCCCATACAAGGCGATTGTACTCTGGAGATTAGTTGGCGGTCTTGAAGAATGCAGCCAGGAATAGCACTCCAAACAGCATGTCCACGCCGCCAAGTGCCAGATCTTGCGGATGCAGGCGATTCTGCAGATAGAGCACGAGAGCGCCATAGCCGAATTTCTCGATCACCGAAGGAATCATCATCGGTCGAAGGCGCACCGGGTCTCTGGCGATCACGATGAATGCAATCTGGAAGGCCAGCCCCACGCTGACGAAGCCGTAGTAAAAACCGGGATGCGTAATCGGGGGCGGATCCTGGCGTCCGATTAGATCGAAGATGAAAAACAAAGGCGTGAGCACCAGCACGCCCCAAATTCCGGCGATCCAGAATACGATCCTGGCGAATTTCATGTTCACTACTCATAACACCGCGAGCTACGCTCGCTGGACAGCCGGGGCGGCTGTCCCCACATGGTTGTTCTTCTCCGCGTCTACTTATTCGCCGCCGACAGTGAGGCCGTCAATGCGCAACGTTGGCGAGGCCACGGAGCCCCGGAACTCCAAATCGTTTGCGATCTCGGAAATGTTGAAGAACATTTCTTTCAGATTTCCGGCGACCGTGAACTCTTCGACCGGGTAAGCAAACTCTCCACCCGAGATCCATAGGCCCGATGCGCCGCGGGAATAATCGCCGGTTACCAGGTTCGCGCCGTGGCCGAGGAACTCGGTTACGTATAGACCTTCTTTGATTTCAGAAATCATTTGCTTCGGCGTTCTGGTTCCCGGCTGCAGGAAGTAGTTGCCCGGGCCAATACCCGGCGTGCCGGCCAGTCCGCGAGAAGCGTTGCCCGTCGTCGCGAGCCCGAGTTTCTTCGCCGTGTATGTATTTAAGAGATACGAGTTCAGGACGCCTTTCTCAATCACCACGGTGCGACGGGTAGGCACGCCTTCGCCATCAAACGGGCTGGTTCCGAAGCCGCCAGAGATGGTGCCATCGTCGATGATGGTGACGTTGTCGCCGGCAATTTTCTGTCCCAGTTTGCCGGCGAGGAACGATGCGCCACGGTAGACCGAATCGCCGTTCACTCCTTCGAAAATGTGCTCGAGGATCGAAGTTGCGACCATGGGATCGAATACGATCGGAACATGCGCGGTCTTCGCCTTGCGAGCGCCCAAGCGGCGCAGCGTGCGCTCGGCCGCAACTTTGCCGACCTGCTCGGGGGAATCGAGTTTTGCCAGCGTGCGTGCCACCGAAAACCAGTAGTCGCGCTGCATTGCCCCATCGTCTGTTTGCGCGATGGGAATCGCAGCCATCGAGCAGTATGACCGGCGATATTCTCCGACGAAGCCATGCGAATTGGCCAGAACCTTGTGGCCGGTGGCGGCGTCAAACGATCCGCCTTCGGAGTTCCTGATGCGCGGGTCGAAATCGAGCGCGGCCTTTTCGGCGCGACGGGCGTAATCGATTCGATCAGGACCTGGCAGCGAATACACATCTTCGTGATAGAGATCGAGATCGCCGGTGAGCGAGCCGAGTTGCGAAGGCTCCGGAATCCCGCCGAAGGGGTCTTCTGATGTGATCTTCGAAAGCTCCAGCGCAGACTTCACCATGCGGTCGAGGCTGTCACGGGAGAAATCGCTGGAGTAGGTGCTGGCGGCGCGCTGGCCGGAGAACACGCGCACGCCGATGGATCTCGATCCGGATTCTTTCAGCGTTTCGACCTGGCCAAGACGAACCAGAGTCGAGAACTCATCGCCTTCGCGGACTACGCACTCGGCGGCGGTTGCGCCGCCGTTCATGGCGCGGCGGACGATGTCCTGGGCTAGGTCGCGGAGGTCGGTTCCGAGTTTCAGATTTTCCAATTGGACTTGAGACATAGACCCCTTGGCCAAACAAGGTTACGGAGAAAGCAGATTCCTCACCGCTAAAGCGGTTCGGAATGACAAAGAATTAAAATCCGTGCAAATCCGCCTGAATTCGTGGCAATTGATCTTACTGCATGAAGCCGCCGGGATCTTTCTTGGCAGTGCCGCCCACGGTGAGGCGATCGATTTTGATGGTCGGGATGCCCACGCCTACCGGCACGGCTTGCCCATCTTTGCCGCAGGTTCCGACGCCTTCGTCAAGTTTTAAATCATTGCCTACCATCGAGACTCGCGTCAGAACATCGGGGCCGTTGCCGATCAGCGTCGCGCCTTTAATGGGTGCCGTGATCTTGCCGTCTTCAATCATGTAGGCTTCGGATGCCCCGAAGACGAACTTGCCATTTGTAATATCGACCTGGCCGCCGCCAAAGTTCACGGCGTAGATGCCGCGCTTCACCGAGCGAATAATGTCTTCGGGATTGTCCTGACCTGCAAGCATATAGGTGTTCGTCATGCGCGGCATGGGGATGTGCTCGTAGCTTTCGCGGCGTCCGTTGCCGGTGTCGGCGATGCCCATCAGGCGCGCGGAGAGCTTGTCGCTCAGGTAGCCCTTCAGAATTCCCTTTTCGATTAGAACTGTTTCTTGAGTGGGCTCGCCTTCATCGTCTACGTTGAGAGAGCCGCGGCGCCACGGCATCGTTCCGTTGTCGATTACGGTACAGCCTTCGCTGGCTACACGTTTCCCAATGAGCCCAGCAAATGCCGAAGTCTTTTTGCGATTGAAATCGGCTTCCAGTCCGTGACCGACCGCCTCGTGCAGCAGCACTCCGGGCCAGCCGGGCCCAAGCACAACTTCCATCTCGCCCGCGGGAGCTTCGCGGGCGTCGAGCTGAAGAATCGCCTGCCGCGCCGCTTCCCTGGCAAAGTACTCCGGATTTTTGTCGCCGAAGAAGAAGTCGAGCGCAACTCGTCCGCCGCCGCCGGAACCGCCGCGAGCTGAATTGTTTTCGGTTTTAGCGATACAAGACACATTCATTCGTGCAAGCGGCTGAGAATCTTCCGCGAAGGTTCCGTCGGAGGCGACGACAAGAATATTGCGCAGCTCGTCCGAGTAACTTGCCCGGACTTCCTGAATTCGAGGATCGTAAGCACGCGCGGCTTTATCAGCCCGCATCACCAGCTCAACCTTGGCGGTGATCTCGGCATCGACCGAGGGCAGAGTCACGGGATACAGGCTGCGCGCCGCCGTCTGCTGGAAACCAGCCACCGGCGTCTTAGCTGGAGCGCTGGCGATCAAAGCCGCAGTGCGCGCCGCGTGCAGGATGCGGCTGGCGGAAAGATCGTCGGTATAGGCGTATCCGGTGCGCTCGCCCGAAACCACACGCACACCACAGCCAGCGGAAATGCCCTGCGATGCCGACTTCACCATCGACTCATCCACCATCAGCGAAGTAGAGGAGAGATATTCGAAATAGAGGTCGGCATAGTCGCCGCCGGCGGAAAGAGCCGCCGCCAGGTAATGTTCGAGGTCGTTTTCCGTGACGCCGTAGTGGTCGAAGAAAAAGCGGTGTCTATCTTTGTTTATATCTAGCAGAGATTGTTTGTCCAAGCGATTGCTCACAAGATACTTAGATGCCGCCGGGCCGGAGGCAGACTCAGGTGGGCGGACTTGTTCATTATCCCACATGAGGAAGGCGCCATCGTGCGAAGCATCCACAACCCAGCGGTGACCGTGGTCACATGTCACAGACTACACCACGGCAACAATTCGACAATCCGAGCGGAGAGGCCAGATGCCGACCGTGACGCCGCAAGCCCTGACTCGAACCGTGCAAGACTTCCTGAGTGAGGCGGCGGACGCCCTGGTGCTCGAAAATGGCGCTGTTGCTTTCGACCTGGCGCAATCGAAATATTCGATTTCAGGTGAGCACAACCGCTGCCTGCTTCACTTGTGGTCGCCGGAGCGCAACGCAGTGCGGCGCGTACTGGAGGCCGAAGTCAAGAATGGCACGCTACGACTGGCCGTGCAACGGTTGGGGCAGGCGCGTCCGTCGAAGCTGGAGATTTGCCGCGAACGCGATCGCCGATCACCTACGGCTCGACGGGCTTCGCGGGCCGCATATGAGCAAAAGCTGCGGCGCACTCTGGAGCGCCATTTTCCTGAATTCAAGATCACCCGACTGACAGGCGGCGTGGATCTGGAGAAATCCTTCGGACCGGTCTACACGCGAGGCATAATGCGGCAAGGGCGCTCGGCCTTTGCCCTGCTAGGAGTGAATGCGAGAGAGACGCAGTCTTCGATCGATACGGCGCTGACCTTCGGCATTCTTTGGCTGGACGTTTGCCGGCAGGCGCAGGCCGCGAATGTGCTGGTGGAAGGCCTCAAGATATTTGTTCCGAATGGAACCTCCGCGCTGGTTCGGGAACGAATGGCGAATCTAAACCGGGACGCTGCAAAGTGGTCCTTGTTTGAGTTGGAGGAGCGTCACGACGCTCTGGTGGAGATCGACTGCGCGGATCGCGGCAATGTGGCCACGCGCTTGGTTCACGCAACCGACGATGGTGCGGCGCGGGAGCGATTCAAGCAGTCGATTGCGAAAGTTCAGGAAGCTTTGCCGAATTGCGAAGTCGGCGTGCTATCGGCGGCGGAGATTGTTTTCCGCTGGCGCGGACTGGAGTTTGCCCAAGCGCGACTCGGAGGCATTCCAGGATCGTTTCGCAGTACGGAGGAGATTGTGTTTGGCGTGGGAGCGGAGGAACGGATTCTGGAGAGTTGCACTGAAGCTGCCTTCACGGAACTTGCCCACTGCCTGCGCGACGTGCGTCATCCTTACGGACCGCGCCAGCATCCGTTATGGCGGCTCCGTCCAGAAAGATGGCTTGATTCGCTGGTGGCCGGCGACGTGGCTGTGGTGGATGGGCGGTTGGATTCGTCGTGCCGCTATTCGCAGGTTCCAGCATTTTCCGCAGCTGACCGTGCCATGATCGACTTGCTCACAACCACACAGGGAGGCCGTCTCGCAGTGGTGGAGTTGAAAGCCGATGAAGACATCCATCTGCCGCTGCAAGGGTTGGACTATTGGGCGCGCGTGGAGTGGCATCACGCGCGCGGCGAATTTCCGCGCTTTGGATATTTCGAAGGGCGCGAGTTGTCGCCCGAGAAGCCTCTGCTGTTTCTAGTGGCTCCAGCGTTCCACGTGCATCCGGCCACGGATATATTGCTGCGCTACATCGCACCGGAAATTGAATGGGAGTTTGTGGGGATTGACGAACGCTGGCGAGAGGGAGTAAAAGTCGTGTTTCGAAAGCGTCCAGAGCGGTGCACGCCATCGCGACCCGCATTGCTCAACCGGGCAGCCGGTTGAACTGCAGAGCGTGCATAGCACCGCTTCGAAAGAAATATTCATACGTTCGTTGTCAGCCCTCACTACCTTGACCCTTCCTTCCCGTCCTGGAATTCGGTTTTCGTAACAGTTTTCAGAAACTCGGTCTAAAGAACCCAAAGTGAGTTAGCATTCCGCCACTCTTTGACCTGCAGGTGCGAGGCAACTGCGCCGGCAGGCCAAAAGTTCATCACAATTTGAGGACAAAAAAATGAGAAAAAATTCTCCCCCTACTCAAAGATCGTCTGCGTTCCTTTACGCGACAATCTTCTTGTCGTTACTGACAATCGCATTCACAATCCCAGGTCAAGCCCAGCCGCAGCCCCTATTGACGCATCACGTGCGCGACGAGGTTGCCAGTGGGCGGGCGCAGCTCACCGGGCAACTCCCGGCAACCCAGACCCTGCGCTTCGACATTGTTCTGCCGTTGCGCGACCGCGCAGGGTTGCAAAATTTCGTGCAGGAAGTCCATGATCCTACAAGCCCCTCCTACCACCAGTTCCTTACACCGCAGGAGGTTACCGCGAGGTTCGGCCCCAGCCAGGAAGATTGGGACGCTTTGGTTGCTTTCGCGAAAGCGAGCGGCTTTGAGATCATCAGCGGAAACCGCGAAGAAAGGGATCTAAGGCTCGCCGGCACGGTGGCGAACATAGAGAAGGCCTTCCATGTGACCATGGGGACCTATCACGACCTCACCGAAGACCGCACATTCTTTGCTGTGGACCGCGAGCCTACCGTGAACCTTCCCTTCCAGCTTTGGCATATCACCGGTTTGGATAACGATTCCAAGCCGCATCCGATGTACGTCAAAAAAAGCGACTACGCCAAGGCCCATGGGATCGACCCGGGCAAGGTTGTGCGTCATGCCACCACCGGCTCCGGCCCTTCGGCCTCCTTCTTGGGCAGTGACATGCGCGCGGCCTACTACGGCGGAACGGCGCTCACCGGCACCGGCCAGACTCTCGCCCTGTTCGAATTCCTCGGCACCGACTTGGCCGATTTGACCACCTACTACAATAACGTTGGGCAAACAAAACCTTACACTCCCACTCTTATTTCCACGGGCGGATACAGCACCAGCTGCACTGCGAGCAGCGGATGCGATGACACGGAACAGACCCTCGACATGACGCAGGCGATGGGCATGGCTCCTGGCACCACCATGCTCTATATGTACGTCTGCGGCAACGCCTCGACCATCAGCGATACTGCCTGCATCAGCGCCATGGTTTCGACCACGGACGCTCCATTATCCAAGCAGATCAGCTGCTCGTGGGGTTGGACACCGGCGGACCCCAGCACTCTGGACCCGTACTTTGAGCAGATGGCGGCGCAAGGCCAGAACTTCTTTGCCGCGTCTGGCGACAGTTCGGCTTGGTCTGCGTCGAATGAGGCCTGGCCAGCGGACGATGCGAATATCGTCTCGGTTGGCGGCACGGACCTGACAACCTCCAGCGCTGCTGGCCCCTGGGAATCGGAAACCGCCTGGGCAGACAGCGGCGGGGGCATCTCCCCGGATTCCATCCCGATCCCCTCGTGGCAGCAGATCTCGGGCGTGATTACCTCGTCCAACCACGGATCGACGACTTTACGGAATGGCCCAGACGTGGCGGGCAACGCGAATTTTACCTATTACGTCTGCGCCGACCAAACCACCTGCACGGCTAACGAGTATGGCGGAACCAGCTTTGCTGCGCCCATGTGGGCCGGCTACTTGGCTCTGGCCAATCAACAGGCGGCAGCCAACGGCGACACGATCGGCTATATCAATCCGATCATTTACCCGGCGGCTCTGACCTCAAACTATGGCACCTATTTACATGACATCACCAGCGGCAGTTGCGGTACCTATTCGGGAATAACCGGCTACGATCTGTGCACCGGCTGGGGCAGTCCGAATACGACCGGGATCATCAACCTGTTGGCTGGGTCTGCGACTCCGAGCTTTACTCTTTCGGATTCGCCCAGCAGTCTGACGATTACCCAGGGGGGCAACGGCACCAGCACCATCACGGTGACCGACGTGAACGGATTTAATGGCAGCGTAACCCTGGCCGCGTCCGGTCTGCCCAGCGGTGTAACCGCAGGGTTCAATCCAAACCCCACAACCGGAACCAGTACGCTCACGCTGACGGCGAGCGCTACAGCTACGACGGGGACGGCCACGGTGACCATCACCGGTACATCCGGCAGTCTTCAGGCCACTACTACACTCGCGCTTACCGTGAATGCGGCGGTGTCACCGAACTTTACCATCAGCGCCTCGCCCGCTTCTGTCACCGTAACCCAGGGCAGCAAAGGGACGAGTACGATCACCATCACCAGCCAGAACGGTTTCAGTTCTGCAACCACGCTAACTGCTACCGGCCTGCCCAGTGGCGTGACGGCGGCGTTCTCCCCCAACCCCGTGACTCCGCCGGCGAACAGCAGCGCGACCTCAACCCTCACGCTGACGGCTTCAGCCACGGCGACCACAGGAACGGCCACGATAACGGTGACTGGAACCTCCGGCTCGCTCAACCACAGCACGACGATCGCCCTGACGGTGAATTCGTCCACGGGTGCGCAAACCGCCGTCTACAATTCCACGCTGAAAGCTCCAGAGTGCGCGACGGTCGGAACGTCGTGCGACTCGGGCCCGTCGCTGCTGCTGGGCCGCGACCATATAACCAACGGCGCCGAACCCAATCAACCCAACACCATCAACAACTCCTGTGCCGACGGCACCACCGGAGTGTTCCACTCCGACGAGTCCAACGATCGCATCGTGGTCACTTCGACCAGCGGGTCGTTGACTCACGCCACCACGGCGACGGTCTCAGCAACGGTCTGGGCGTACGCCGGATTTTCCTCCGATGCTCTTGACCTTTACTATGCGGCGAACGCCAGCAGCCCCTCGTGGGTCTTCATCAAGACGATTGTTCCCACGAAGGCTGGTGCTCAGAACTTGTCCGCCACGTTCACGCTTCCCACAGGCAGTCTGCAAGCGGTTCGCGCGCAGTTCCGCTACCTGGGAAGGGCCTCCTCTTGTACCGCGGGCCCATACAACGATCACGACGATCTGATCTTTGCGGTGCAGTAAGAACGTGCAGCAAGGTATTGACTTGAAGCGATCGGATCGTTCCAACCACACTCGAGCCGGCTCGGAAAAAAGGCCGGCTCAATATTTTTCGCGAACGCATGCCGGACTTTAGCTCCAGGAAAAATTGCGTCAGCCCTTCCATGCGCCCAGCAGGCGGCGCACGTCCACCAACTGGCCAAGGTGGTACGCATTGTGGTCAGCCACCAGCAGCGCCTCGCGCAGAATCGTTTGCTCATCGCCCCATTGGATGCGGGCGTACAAATCGGTTGCTGGATTTGAGACCAGATCCTGCATCACCTTCAAGTCTTTGCGAAATTGTTCAACGCTCTTATCCCAGGCGGTGGAACTCGATGGCGCTTCATTCTTGGGCCAATAGCCTTCGGGCCACGCGGGTGACTTGTGTTTGGAGTTGCGGCTGAACTCGAGAATGTCCCACTGCGCCAGGCGGAGATGTTCGAGCAGCATCCAGGCGGAGTGTGGAAGTCCGTTCGGCTTCACGCCTCGTAACTTCTCAGGCACGTCTTTCACCACGTCGTAGAATTTCGCGTGGGCCCCACCACCGTCGAGCAGGTAGACTAAATGCTCGCGGAGCTGTTTGTCGTGTGAGTCTTTTTTGTCGTGCGAATCTTTAGCGGCCATTTGTCTTCTTTCTTCTTTCTTCTTTCTTCATCCTGGGGAGATTTCCCTGATTCCCCCACCTGCCTGAGTCTGCGGAAGGGGAACGTCTTCCAGTGTTTCGCCTCTTAAGACGCGACCAACGCCGCGCACGATGCGGCGCATGGGAAAAATATTTTTGTCGTCGGCAAGGAATATTTCGCCGATCCGGCCGCCGCGGTAGTACCAGCGCTTCAGCAGGGCCAGGTGCTCCATGGTTTCGAGAGCTGGCCGTGCTTTCGCAGGCGAGAACGAGTCGAGAAGAGCGAGCACACGCGATTCCATGGATTGCGATTTCGTGTGCTCGGCAGGTTGGATTGAGAATACGGCGGGCCCAGAGATTGCTCCGCTTTCCACACGGAAGAAAGTGACTGCATCCGGCTGCTGGCAAGGCTGAACCATCAGCGCGGAAAAACGATCGAGGCGGCGGACGATCTCTGGAAGCTGGGTTACGACAGGTTTTAGTTTTTCCACGCGAACGTGAATGGCGGCGGCGTCTTCGAAGGCGAGATTGGCCGACGCCGCGTCGCGCTGCGACGAAAACTCACGCGCTAAAGATTCTCCTCCAGAATCGAAATAGGCCTGCACGCGATTTACTTCGGTGGAATATTCCGCGTCGGTGCATCCTTTGAAACAGGGCGCCAGGCACATTTTCATCTCGGAATAAATGCAGCCGGGAAACGTAGGATCGGGATGGAGATCGTCCACGCAGCGGCGCATCTTGAAAAAGTCAAGCGAGTCGTTCATAAACTTTTCGGCAGCCGTTCGCGATTGGAATGGCCCGTAGTAGAGCGCGCGGCTGTTCAGGCGTCCCAGGCGTGTGGTGATCGAGGCGCGAGGGTATTGGTTCTCGAGATGCAGCTTAACCAACGGCGCGAAACGAAAGCGCATGCGATGGGCATAGGTCTTGGGAAAAGTTTCGCGGAAGACCCGGTAAAGCATGAAGCCGGATTCGAAGTCGGAACCGGTAGAGGCGTACTCGATCGAGCGGACGCGATCGCGCAGATTTAATTTCTTGGTGCGTTCTTCGACCGGGCCTAGCAAACGTTGCAGACGGCGGCGGAGATTTGCGGTCTTGCTGACGTAGGGCTCGGCATGAGGGCCGTCGCCGCGAAGCAGGAACACGGCCGGTGCCGCGGGGATGGCGGCGAAGATTTCGGCGTCGTGCTCGGGAGTGAACTCCAGGCGCTCAGTCAGCACGGGTTCATTCTAGTGCGGACAACTACAAATCCACCACAGAGACGCAGAGGCACAGAGAACAACTTTTTTGGATCGTGATCTTAATCCGTGGACCCGCGCAAATCTGTGGCGATTCTTATCGAAAGCTGGCACTCCGGAATTTCTGCCGGAAGTCTTCGCCTTCCATCTTGATCACCCGGCACATCTCATGTAGGCGCGACCGCATGCGTTCTCCGATGCGGTCGCCGAGAGTCTCAGAGCGCGTCGCGGCCCGAGCCGCGGAAATCGTTCCATTCGCGCCCGCGGCGGGCTGATCCTCAAAATTTGTCGTAATGACCGTGGTCCGATTATCGTTGTAGCGTGTATTGAGGATGAGGCTGACGGTGTCCCAGACCCATTCCGTCGGCTTTACCGCGCCCAATTCGTCGAGCACCAGCACATCGGTTTCAAAGACGGGACGTAGAACATCCAGTTCGGTGGTTTGCACCGTGGAGTTATACGAATTCTGGATTTCCTTCAGCAGCTCGCGATAGTCGTAGAACAGGCAAGAGATGCCTTTGTTAAGGATGAGATCCTTGGTGATTCCAACAGCCAGATGTGTCTTACCAGTGCCGATCTTGCCGATGATCAGCAGGCCGGTACCATCACGCGGATCGTACTCCTGAGCGAATTTTGTAGCGGAGAGGTGTGCGAACGCCAGCGAGGGATGAGCCCCGGGAAAGTCCGTGGTATAGCTGGCGAGTTCACAGTGCTCGTAACGCCGAGGAATGTTCGCTGCGATCAGTAAACTCTGATTTCGCGCCCGCAGCTGGCAATCGCAGCGCGTGACGCGGCGATCCTTGGGCGCGCCCGTCCGCGCGGGAAGCGTCTTCCATCCTGTGCCTTCGCAGAGCGGGCAAACTTCCGCTTGTGTCTTAATCAGCATTAGCCTTGATCGTCAACCCTTCTGGAATTGTATTCTCTGACTTTGCACCCGCGCGTCGCTTCCCGCAAGTGCGAAACATCAGACGCCTGTGTAGAACCTGTGAGGGGCTGTGGAGAGCCGAGGAAAACCGCTCCCGGCGCAGGGTTCGACGGCCGCTATCGGTGGCCGGCTGCTTTTGAAGCACGCTGTCGTGTCAGAATCAGCCTTGGCCGCCCCAATCCGGAACCGAGGGGTGTGAAACAGGCTTCCGGCGCGGATTTTCACAGTTGACATTCTGCGCGAAGAGAGGAAAATACCACCCGTCGGGTTTCCCACTCAGCCACAACGTCCTAGTTCCCGGATGGTGCCGGGTATGCGGCTAAGTATGAAAAAAGAGACCCGCGAGGAGAAACTATGAATAAGGCCGATCTGGTTGACAAGATCGCGGGCGCTTGCGAAATCAGCAAGGCGCAGGCTACGACTGCGGTAGATACCGCCGTGAGCAGCATTACTGGTGCTTTGCGCAAGGGAGATCGGGTGGCTTTGATAGGGTTCGGCACTTTCTCAGTGTCGCAGAGAAAGGCGCGGAACGGGCGCAATCCGCAAACGGGCGCCACTATCAAGATCGCTGCCCGGAAGGTGGCGAAGTTTACCCCAGGGGCCGAATTGAAGAAGACAGTCAACAAGAAGTAGCGAAAAGAAGAGTAGAGGATTTATCGAGACGGCAGGGGGTCGGCCCTGCCGTTTTTCATTGTGCATGACATATTGTGCATGACATATCGCGACCGTCTGCCTGCAGCTACAATGGCACGAACATGATCGCCCATCTGCGTGGAAAACTGCTGACCAAGCATCCCAATCAAGTAGTGATCGATACCGGAGGCGTTGGCTACGAAGTGACCATCAGCGTTCCGACCTTTTCCGAATTGCCCGCCAATGGCTCAGAGGTTGCGCTGCACATCCACACGCACGTGCGCGAGGATGTGATTGCGCTTTACGGATTCAGCCGCCCAGCAGAAAAGCAGTTGTTCGAAAAACTGATGACCGTAAGCGGCATCGGCGCGAAGCTGGCGATTACTATCCTGAGCGGAATGGCGGCCGACGAAATGGCCGCAGCAATTCGCGGAAACGACGTGGCCCGCTTGACCAAGATTCCAGGTATCGGCAAGAAAACCGCCGAGCGCATGGTCTTGGAGCTGCGCGACAAATTGTCCCCAGCGGCAGGAACTTCACCGGCAGCCCAGCCAACCATGAGTCCCTTGGAAGAAGACGTCCTATCTGCACTGGTTAACTTGGGCTACCAGCGGCCAGCAGCCGAAAAAGCATTGGAGGGGGTCGTCAAGAACAGCAAAAGCGGATCGTTCGACTCCGTCTTTCGGGAAGTTTTAGGGCGCCTATCGAAGTAGATTCGGCCGCGGTACTTGTTGGAACTCACAAATCTCCGTTGAGTCCAGACATTCGTCCGCCGACAGCCAAGTTCATACAGAAAACCATACTTCTATTTAACAAACGGGAACGTAATATCCCGCGGTTTCCCGTAAGCTGAAGAAACATAACAGGTAGTTACATAGCATTGTTTGGAACGAGAGTTGCACGATGTGCTGCCGGTTGCTCTCGGGTCTCACGGTTTTCAGTAAGTTTTTAAGTCTTTCTTTCAATCAGGCCTAGTGGTTATTTGAGACTCGCCGATCTTTGGATTGGTGAGGGTAGCCAATTCCAAGCTTCCCCGTCCGAAGCGAGGCTGGATACTTTCGGTTTGCGTTCGTCGGTAAAGGTCGTGAACGTCAATCTCTCGGTTCAGGAGCAAGCAATGCACACACACAACGTAAAGTTGGCCCTGTTTCTCCTAGTGGTGGTTTGTCTGGCTAGCGCTTTGCCCGCTTGGGCACAATCGACGTCGTCTGGAACCGTTGCGGGTACAGTGAATGACCCGTCGGGCGCAGTGGTGCAAGGCGCCACGGTTACGCTGACCGATCCGGCTACCAACCTTGCGCGAACGACTACCACCAACGCGACCGGCCGCTACTTTTTTGCAGATGTTACCCCTGCCATTTACAGCATCTCCGTGTCCAAGTCCGGATTCTCGACCACCAAGACCGAGCACCAGGAGGTGCAAGTCGGAGTTGCTCTGACGGTCAATCTGGCTTTGGAGATAGGGAGCGCGAATGTGGTTGTGGAAGTGTCGGCTGTCGGCACTGAGCTGCAGACCATGAACGCCACTGTGGGAAACACGGTTACGTCGATAGCGATCGACAATCTGCCGAGCATCGGCCGCGATGTCAACACCTTCATCGAGTTGCAACCGGGCGTAAGCGCCGGTGGCGACGTTGCGGGCGCGGTGAACGACCAAAGCTATTTCTCGCTCGATGGCGGCAACAACAGCAATGATATGGATGGCAGCGGCGGCGTGTACACCGGTACGCAGCAAGGTCTGGTTATCGGCGACCCGACCGGGGGCATGGCAACCCAATCATTTACGTACAGCGCCCCGTCGGGCGTAATGCCTACTCCAGCGGACAGTGTCGAGGAGTTCAAGGTTAATACCGCCGGCCAGACTTCCGATTTCAACAGTTCCGCCGGCGCCGAAATCAAAGTTGTTACAAAACGCGGCACCAGCAGCTTCCACGGCACCGGGTACGAGTATTACAAAGACAATAATTGGTCATCGAATGCCTGGGCGAATAACCAAAACAACTGGGAACCGGGTGGACACATCGGTCTTCCTTCCTATCATTACAGCCGCTTCGGCGGCGCCATCGGAGGACCAATCACTTCGAAGCAGATCGCTGGCGGCAAAACCTTCTTCTTTTTCAATTATGAAGGCTTCCGGTATCCAAACTCTGAGACTATTACCAGAAACGTTCCCTCGCCAGCCTTGCGGTTGGGGCTGTTAACGGACGCTTCCACCGGCGCGATCGCTTACAACCTGAACAACGCTCCAGTAAAGTTCAATGGCATCACTTACCCGGCGAATTTCGGCTGCGCCGGAGCCACCGGCGGTAAATGCGATCCGCTTGGCCTCGGTCTCAACCCTTTGGTTTCGCAGTTGTGGAAGTTCGAGCCCCAGTCCAACGCCACTTGCAGCCAGAGCCTGTGCGACTCAGCTAATGTCTTAGGATTTGCGGCCAACCTGAGTTTGCCCATTAAGAGTAACTTCGCTGTGGGGCGTATCGACCACGATTTCGGTTCCAAGAACCATTTCATGGCCAGCTATCGTTATTACAAAATCAAGCTTGCGTCGGATGACCAGGTTGATATTGGAGGCTTTTTCCCCGGAGATACGTTGGGTACGCCGGCCTCTCAATCCAGCAATCCGGTTCAAGACTGGTACTTCGTTGCGGGTCTCACCACTAACATCACTACCAACGTCACCAACGACATCCATTACAGCTTCCTCCGGAACTGGTGGGCCTGGACACGCGTCGGGGCTCCGCCACAGATCGCCGGGTTGGGTGGCGCGCTCGAATTGGATGGCGGCCAGACGGAACTCCAGGACCTTGGCCCGTTTAACGTCGACAACCAGAACATCCGCCGCCGTTTCTGGGATGGCCATGACAACATGTTCCGTGACGACGTTTCTATGCTGAAAGGCAACCACCTGTTCCAGTTCGGCGGTACTTATCAGCGTAATTGGGACTACCACCAACGCAACGACAGCGGCGGCACCATCAACGCCTTCCCTGTTTATTCCCTGGGCGATGGAACTAATGGATCGTTGCTGGGCGCCTCCAGTTATCCTTGTGCCACGACTGCTACTATTTCCACGAGTGCGAAGACCTGCGATTCTCTGGTCGCGACGGTGCTGGGGGTCACTTCCATCGCGTCGCAGATGTTCGCCCGCACCGGCACTAGCCTGACCTTGCAACCGCCGCTGTCCAACGCATTCGATGTGAGCACCATTCCTTACTACAATGTTTACTTCAGTGACACCTGGCACCTGAAGCCGACTTTCACCTTCACCTACGGTTTGGGTTATGCACTGGAGATGCCACCCACCGAGCAGAATGGAAAGCAGACGGTATTAGTAGACGCGGCGGATGAGCCGGTTTCGACCGAGACCTACCTCAACAACGTCAAAAAGGCCGCGCTGGCGGGAAACGTATACAATCCCGAAGTCGGGTTTGCCCTAGTAGGCAACGCCGCGAACGGGTTGAAGTATCCCTATAACCCCTTCTACGGGGAATTCAGTCCGCGTGTGGCCGCGGCCTGGAACCCGCACTTTGACGCCGATTCATTGGCGGGCAAGATCTTTGGACATGAAGATACCGTTCTCCGGGGCGGTTATGGCCGCCAATACGGTCGCACAAACGGCGTGGTGCAAGTGCTGGTTCCGCTGTTGGGACTCGGTCTCGAGCAGCCCGTGTCTTGCAAGTCGAACCTCGCCGCGGTTGGCAGCCCGGGCAATTGGGCCTGCGGAGCCTCGGGTGTCGGAACTTACTCCAACGCGTTTCGCGTCGGGTCAGCGCTGTCGACTGCCGGCGGCCCGACCGTCCCTCTGGTTTCGAGCGTGAGCGCCAACTTGCCGCAGCCGGTCTATCCTGGGTTCAACAACACCTTCTCATCGAGCCCCGAGGGTTTGGATCCGAATTTCAGGGCGAACGCGATCGACTCGGTCGATGTTACTCTGCAGCGTCAAATGAGCCGCAGACTTAGTGTGGAACTCGGTTATATTTACCGTCGAATTACCCACGAATATCAGCCCGTCGAATTGAACCCGGTTCCCTACATGATGACGTTGGGCGGCCAGCAATTTAAGCAAGCCTACGCCAATCTGGTGATGCAATATTGTGGGGGCGTAGCCGGTTTGGCGGGCGGCGGCTGCGCCGGGGCGAACACAAAGGGCCCAACACCCGTCACGCCACAGCCTTTCTTTGAAGCCGCGCTTAAGGGCACAGGCTACTGCAAAGGCTTCTCTAGCTGCACTCAGGCCCTCGTCTACAATGAGGGAGTGGCTTACGGGAACGGGTGCACTCCTGGCGTTGGTACTTGCACGGCTGTGAACTCTCCCACAACTAATCTCGTCAATGCCCAGGTCTGGGGCCTCTGGAGTGATCTGGACAACGGTGCCTTCAACTTCCCACGCAGTCTGCAGAGTACCCCAATTCCCACCACTTGCAACGCGACAACCACCATCGGCTGCTCGGGCTCCTACACCGACGGTGCTTTTCTGAACGCCAGCATTGGCTATGCCAACTACAACGGCGGTTTCGTTTCCCTCAAGATGGCCGATTGGCGCGGAATCACGATGCAGTCGAACTTCACCTGGTCGAAGGCCTTGGGGACGGCAGCACAGGCGCAATCCTCGAGCGAGCTCAATACCCTCGATGACTTCAATCTGCGTGAACAGTATGGCAGACAGGCTTGGGACCGCAAATTCATCTATAACATGTACGTTGTCTACCAGCCTCCTTTCTTCAAGGGACAGTCTGGATTCATGGGGCGAGTATTGGGTGGCTGGACGTTCGCAACAATATTCGCTGCCGGGTCCGGCGTTCCGACGCAGGTCGGTACGACCTTTGGAAACTACCAATCCTTCGGTTCGTGCGATGGCGTCGGTTGCGCTGACTACGACTTGGAGAACGCCGTGCCTATTGGCCCTGTTCCAAGCCGTCATGCCAACTACTGCCCGGGCAACCAGATTGGCAACGGCTTCTGCTCGGCTCAGACCAACGGGTTCCCCGTGAATTATTTTCCAGACGGGGTGAACCAAGCCTCGAACTGGCGTAACCCAATTCTGGGGATAGATACCCGGGACGGCGGCGCTGGAATTCTCGGTGGGCTGGCCTACTGGAATATGGACTTCAGCATTAAGAAGAGCATCCGGGTGGTGGAGAACGTCAACTTGGAATTCCAAGGCGTCTTCGCCAACGTTTTGAACCATAATCAGTGGACCGATAACTACCTTGGTCTGTACAACAACGGGGGCTTTGGCGCTCTCGGGTTGAATACAGCACCATACAATGGCGTCGGAGTCAATGGCGAAGCGGAGCCGCGAAACATCGAACTCGGCCTTCGCCTTCGCTTCTAACCGATCTGGTGCTTCACTTTCAAGGCCGCAGCCTCCGGTTGCGGCCTTTTAGTTTGCAGAGCGCTGAATTTTATTTACCAATGCAGAACGTGCTGAAAATCAGGTTAAGGATGTCGTCGGTGGTAGTGGCACCGGTGATCGCGTCGAGGGGACGCAGAGCATTGTAAAGATCGAGCAGCAGCATTTCGTGCGGGACTTTGGCCATGACGGCGCTGCTCGCGGCATCGAGCGCTGCCAGCGAATCGCGCACCAGGCCCTGATGGCGGACGTTAGTAAGAAATCCAGCTTCGGCTTGCGATCCAGTTTCGCCGCCGATGTGGCGCAAAATTTCCTCGCGCAGTTCGGCGATGCCCTCGCCTGTGAGGGCGGAGGTACGAACACGCGGCGCCGAAGCTTGCAATGCGGCGGCTGAAGCCGCTGCTGATGACTGCGGATCTTCACGGCGCGACTGGAAGTCGCGCCCTTTCAAAGCGAGGTCGATCAAATCGGACTTGTTCTCGACCACAATCACAGGTCGATTTGTGGTCTGGCGTTTAAACTCCTCGTCCTCCGCCACTGCGGGTTGCGAGGCATCGAGCACAACCAGCACCAGATCGGCATCGGCCAGCGCTTCCATCGACTTGCGGATGCCGATGGATTCCGCCTCATCGAGAGCGTGCCGGATTCCCGCGGTGTCGACCAGTTGAATCGGAATGCCCCCGATGGCAACGGTTTCGCTGACAAGGTCGCGCGTGGTACCTGGAGTTGCCGTGACGATCGCACGCTCGCGCTCGACCAGACGGTTGAACAAACTCGACTTGCCGACGTTGGGGCGGCCGACGATGGCCAGCGTCAGTCCCTGGTGCACAATTTTGCCGTATGCAAAGCTCGCGGCAAGCTGCTCGAGCGGCTGGCGGACGGCGGCGATACGTTCGAGAATGGCCGCGTCCGGCAGGACGGAGACGTCGTCCTCAGCGAAATCGATGCCCGCTTCGAGAACGGCGATCAGCTCGACTAACCTCTGCTTGATCGGCTGCAAGCGTTTGGAGAGAGCACCGTCGAGCTGCTGCGCCGCGATCTTCGCCTGGTAGAGCGTCTGCGATTCGATAAGATCGCGAACCGCTTCAGCCTGGGTGAGATCGATGCGTCCGTTGAGGAAAGCTCGCATGGTGAACTCGCCCGGCTCGGCGAGACGCGCTCCTGCGGCGACGCACAACTCGACGATGTGCCGGAGTACGACCGGCGAGCCATGCGCTGCAATTTCAATGATGTCGTCGGTGGTGTAAGAGTGAGGCTTGGCGAAATACGTGACCACGACTTCGTCGATGCGTTGGGGAAGTGAAGCGGGCTCGTGTGGGGCGGACACTCCCTTCGGCGGGCTCAGGGCAGGCTCTGTCCGCCTGCTTGCGGCCACAACGGGGCCGGCGGGACCCTTTGATTCTCCCCCGTCAGCAGAGTCAGTTTCAGCCGTCGTTAAGCGGACAGGAGTGTCCGCTCCACACGGTTCGATCAGCTCCCCAAAAACGGCACGCCCCGGCTCCAACTCGTGCTTCAGCCGCAACATCGGCGAAGCGATCTGCCGCGCTTTCGGTCCGGCTAGGCGCACAATGCCGATCCCTCCGCGGCCCGGCGGTGTGGCGATGGCGACAATCGTATCGTCGAGGTTCACGGGGCGATTGTAGCGGTTAAACTAGGGCAACAACCAGCGGACCGAAAGCGGACGCGAGAATCGCATCCGGCCGCGCAACTCAGAGCAACTCAGACCAGAGGACAAGGAATTGTCAGTCGCAGACGAATTGTTGAAAGCTAACGAAGAATTTGTAAGGAACTTCGACCTCGGAGATCTGACCGTCCGGCCGCGCCGGCGCCTGGCTGTCCTGGCTTGCATGGATTCCAGAATTCTGTTTGAACGCTGCCTGGGATTGAAGCCAGGGGACGCGCACATGATCCGCAATGCGGGAGGGATTGCAACCGAGGACGCGCTGCGTTCCCTGATTGTTTCACATCACCTGCTCGACACGCAGGAGTTCATCATCATCAACCATACTGATTGCGGATTGCTGAAGGTGAACGAATACGAACTGAGGGCGCATCTGACAAACAAGATGGGCGCCATCGCAAGCGAGCCTGCTCATTTTCACGCCTTCGATGATCTCGAAGCGAACGTACGGGAGCAGGTGCGAAAAGTAAAATCGCATCCCTGGATTCCTAAGAACATCCCGGTGCGGGGATTTATCTACGACGTGAAGGCCGGCAGGCTAAGTCAGGTGCACGAGTGAAAGTGATCCTGTCTTAACGGGCCACGACCTTTTCAATCTCGGCTTTTAGTTGGTCGTACGGCAGAGCCCCAGGATGATACATCGCAACTTTACCCGCGCGGTCCAGCAGGACAAGCGTGGGCGTCGTCGAAGCTCCGTACTCATCGAAGTTGTACTTGCTGATGGGGACAGGCATGTCGAGCAGTCCGGCATAGAAGCGGTGGCGAACCGCATCGATGTAGGCGAGTTCATCGCTGGGCGCGGCGTTCTCGACTTGCGCGGTGTAGCCGTACAACCTCGTGGGACCGACTACGGTCAACCCCTTTGGCGCAAACTCTGCGCGAAGTTGCGTGATGATGGGAGCTTCAGCCTTGCAGTCGCCACACCAGTGCGCCCAGAAAAATAGCAGCACGGGCGAACCCTTGAGCTGTGACAGGACGGGAGGTTTCGATCCAAGGAATTGCTCGGTTCTTAGGGCCGGTGCTGAACGGCCTTCGAAGGAGAGCAGGTTCAGGTTCTTCTGCAGGCGTGCGCGGATCGAAGTGTTGCCATAGGTGCGAACGGCGGATTGCAGCAGTGCGATTGCCTGAGTGCGCTGGCCGCGAGCGGCCAGTACCTGGGACTCCACTTCGAAAGCCGCACCTAAAGCGATTGGCAGGTGCGGTTCGGCGTCGAGCGGACGCTTCTTGATTTGCTCGAGGGCGAGAGTCTTGATTTGCTTGGCGTACTCCGCAGCCTGATCGTACTGCTGACTGTCGAGAGCGGCGCGCGCCATCCACGAATAGGCCTCGAGATATTCACCGGTGACTCCGTTCTTGGTGACGTAGGACTTCAGGTACAGGTCGGCGGAGGCGAAACTATTTTGGGCGAGAGCCCCGCGAACATCTTGAACAACACCTGCCAGGGCTGGAGTCACGAGAGAAATCAGAACCAGAAGCATCCCGAGATTCATACTCCAATCATCTATCCTGAGACGCTTTTCCGGCAACTTACGTCCAATTCCAAGAGCAAGACAGCTTCTCGTAAGTCGCTGATGTCAAATAGCTTAGATCTGAGAACACCAAAATAATGTAGCTTTTTTAGGGCACTTACCTTATTATTTGGGTGCGTTTGACTTTAGAGTTCTTTCGCAGTATCCAGTTTCTCCGCCAACCAGCGCGTGACCTGCCTGCAGAAGAAGCCTTTCAAAGTTTCAGCGCTACATCAACACAAAGGAACATTGCAACACCATGGAAACAGGAACAGTGAAGTGGTTTAACGACGCCAAAGGCTACGGTTTTATCAGCCGCCAAAACGGCGAGGACGTATTTGTGCACTTCTCGGCCATTCAGGCGAGCGGCTTTCGCAGCCTGCAGGAAGGTCAACAGGTGCAGTTTGACGTGGTCAAAGGCCCGAAGGGCTGGCAGGCCGAGAACGTGAAGGGTGCATAAACTACTTCGCAGCTAAACAATTCGAAAGAAGAAAGAGGGCGGCCAGAGATGGCCGCCTTTTCGCATTTGCGAAGTGTGGGATTCCACGGTCCCATCCCTTTGGGGCTCTCTCTGCCACGGGCGCGGCTGTTTCAAATCAGAACTGCATTCTGCGAAAAATTGGCCTTTGGGTGGCGCAGCGCTTCCAGCGCTGCGATAAATTGGCGATGAGAGAACGGCTTTAGCCGCCGAGGTACTTATGGCTGCACCGCCCGAGGCAACACCGGATACAGCGTTTATTTCATCACCGCTTCCAATGCTCAACGAACATCGCTGTTTCGAAAAGAGCCGATGGCGTGTCTATTCATAGAAGTGCTCTTCCATTATCGAGATCACAAGAACTACCTGCTTTACGAATTCGTGCTCATGCCCGATCACTACCATTTACCAATCTGACCCACGCTTGAAAAGAATTAGGATTCACCGGCGAAATCTGGGAGAAAAGCTTCTACGACCGTCGCGTACGCGGAGCCGAAGACTATTGCAACTTCAAACTATACATCCGCCAAAACCCAATCAAGGAAGGGTTGGTAACCACAATCGTCGATTATCCCTACAGTTCAGCCCGGCAAGAATTTCTGATGGACGAGATCCCTCAGCGGCTAAAGCCGGCCAGTTTAATTGCCTGAACCGCAGCGCTGAAAGCGCTGCGCCACCCAAAAGCTGCTTGCCGGCGGTTGCCCATTGCTTCGCGCATTTAGTAACTGGTGGGGTTCGTCACGGATGTGCCGCCTTGCGCGGACGGGCGCGTCGCGAGCGGGCGCGGAAGCGTTGGACCTTCTCGCGATTGCCGCAGCGCGCCATCTCGCACCAACGCCGGGAGTGGTTCTTGCTGGTGTCGAGGAATATCCAGGTACAGGTGTCGGAGGCGCACTCGCGCACCGCGCGCCAGCGGCCGGTGGCCACCAGTTCGGCAGCGCTCTTCACGATGGCATAGAAAATCTTCTCCGCGCCTCCGGCCTGCGATTCCCAGCTCATCGTCCAGTCGCCGTTCGACCTTTCGATCCGCGCCGCAGCAGGGAAGCGCTTCAGCAGCAGGTTCAGGGTTTCTACGTCGCGAGGCGCGACCTTCCCGTCGCGCGCCGCCCGCTGGAGCATCTGCCGAAGGCCTTCGCGCAGTGCTCGGGCATCCTCCCGCAGCGAGGCGCGTTTCTTGCCCAGCAGCTTGAGGTGCACGTAATTCCGCAAGGCCCCAGCCTGGAGGCGGCCGGCCTCACTGACGCTGAGGATGCCGGCCTGCGCCGCCCAGGCCGCTAGGTCGGCGTCGCTGGACAATTCTTCCTCCGGATCCTCGGCCTCGGTGTCATGCAGCGTGTTCAGGAAATCGAGGCACAGAGCCTCGCCGAGAAATTCAAACTTCTTCATGATGATGATCTCGTATTGTAACTAGTAAAAACTACATTGACAAGTTACCTGGCATGTGGCAGCTTGATTGAGTATGTAACCTCCAAAGTAAGATTATGAAGGTTTCACTAAAAGTTTTAAGCGAGGCGGGTATGACAATCCAATCCTTTAGAATCGGCGTCTCCGAAGCCGCCCTTTGTGACCTTAAGCAGCGCCTGGCGCACACGCGCTGGCCCGACACTATTCCCGGCTCCGGCTGGACCTACGGCCTGGACCTCGATTACATGCGGGAGCTCTGTGACTACTGGATGAACGGCTTCGACTGGCGCGCCTGTGAGGCGGAGTGGAACCGGCTGCCGCACTTCCGATTCGAGGCCGACGGCATGGAAATCCACTTCATTCATGCGCGGGGGCGCGGACCGGCGCCTTTGCCCATCGTCCTCACTCACGGCTGGCCGGGGTCGTTTCTCGAAATGCTGAAGATCATTCCTCTTCTCACGGATCCGCAAGCCTCCGGAGGCGATCCCGCGGACGCTTTCGATGTCGTGGTGCCTTCCATGCCGGGATATGGCTTCTCCAGCCGGCCCACGCGGCGCGGGGTCGACAGCTTCGTCATGGCCGAACTGTGGGCGAAGCTGATGCGGGCGCTGGGTTACGAGAAATTCATCGCGCAAGGCGGCGACTTCGGCTCGGACGTTTCCACAGTGCTGGCATGGAAATATCCAGAGCGCCTTTTAGGCCTGCACTTGAACTCCATTCCCCCCTCGTATCGTCCCGATCCCGACGGCGCGCCCCTGACCGGTGAAGAGCGCCAATTTCACGCCGACGACGCGCGCTGGTACGAAGAGAAAGGCGGCTACTGCATGGTGCAGGTCACGCAGCCCCAGACGCTGGCCTTCGCAATGAACGATTCGCCCATGGGGCTGGCGGCATGGATCATCGACCGCTTCCGCGACTGGTCCGATTGCGACGGTGATGTGGAGCGGAAGTTCACCCGAAACGAACTGCTGGCCAACGTTTCGCTCTACTGGCTGACCGAGACCGCCGGCTCGTCCATGCGGCTGTATTACGAGAGCCGCAAGACGCTTCTGCATCTGGGCAAGGGTGAGCGCATTTCCCCGCCAACGGCGGTGGCGAAGTTCGACAAGGAAGCGCCCTTTCCGCCGCGTTCGTGGGTGGACCGCGGATACAACCTGCAGCGCTGGACGGCGTTTCCCAGCGGCGGTCACTTCGCGGCCATGGAGGAGCCGGAAAAATTGGCGCAGGATATACGGGAATTCGCACGGCCGTTCCGTTGCTGAAGTGCGGGTTGCAGCGCGAGCCGGGCAGAATACTCTATAACGGAGAGTGTCGCTTCTCCATTTCAGGCTGAACCATTTCAGGCTGAACCAGAGCACGATGACTCAATTGTTCCGCGCATCGCGAATCAGAACAACGTCGGAATCCGTGTGGCCCCGAACCAGCGCCAACTGTTTTCCGTCAAATGACCAATGGAAGTCGTAGATGTGTTCGGAAGCAAAATCGGTAATTTGTTTGCCCTTGGAACCATCGAGAGGCTGCTGCCAGAGGTTGTCCACGCCATTCTCGCGGGTGATATAGACCACGCCATCTCCGGCGCGTGAAAAGTGCAGCAACCCAAAGCGCGGGCGTTCGAACTCCACGATTTTCGGCGCCTTGCCGCCGTTCGTTTCCACCACGGCCAGCATGTCTTTGTGCTCACCGGCGTGTTCCAGCGTAGGAAACGCGGCGAGCTTCCCATCCGGTGAGACATCGAAGGTGCCAGCGCTCGGCAACTCCGAAAGAATCTGCGGCGTACCGCCATCGATCGACACTTTGGCAAGTTTCTGTACTCCGCCCTGGTCGATGAAGTACAACCACTTGCCGTCCGGCGAACAAACGGGATTGACGTCCAGCCTGCCATTCGTAATCTGCTTAAGACTGCTCCCCGGATCCATGCGCCAGATATTTTGCGCGCCGTTTTGTAATCTTACATAGACGACGGAATCGCCTTGGCCGCAGGCCCATGGGGCGCCACCAGACATCTGGCCGGGAATCACCATCTTGTTGCCCGTGTCGGGATCGATCATGTTGAGCACGTTCGCCTGATCGGAAATCAACTGGTTACGTGGTGTCCAGGTAAAGTTGGTGTCACCGTCGGCGGTAGTGATCTGCCGCGTCTGCGTAGCCGAGCCCGCGGCGGGCATGACCTCAAGGTTCCAGCGGTACTGGTCCTGCACGGTGGCGAGGATGTGTCCGCTACTTGCGACGCTAAGATCGGAGTAACTATTGGTATCGCGCGTCACAGGAAAATACTCGCCCTTGGGATAGGAAACAAAGGCGATTTGCCTGCGGGCGAAATTTGAACTTTGTTCTTTCCCCAGCACCAGTACGCCCCTGCCGTCAGGCAGCCATGACGGCTTGTCGGTAATGCGCTGGTTGCTGCTGTAGAAAGCATTGTCTTGCCCGCTGGTTGTATCCACCGCTACTAAACGGATCAATCCATTTGTGAAATCGAGCATTTCACAAACAATCGTCTTTCCGTCAGGAGACCAGGAAGGGTGGTACAAAGCTGCTTTGGAGTCGCCGCTGCTCAACACCTTCTCCTCTCCGCTCTCCACCGCGTGGACGATGAGCTGGTACTTGCCTTTTTCCGGATTGTCGTAGCGCATGAAGGCAAAGTCCTTTCCATCGGGAGAAAACGTAACGTTCGAATCCACGTCGCTGATCAGCTTCTGAGGCGTGCCGCCCAATAGAGGTGCGCGGTACAGGAACTTCAATTCCGTGTTGCCGGGATCGCTGCGAACAAAATAAAAATAATTGCCATCTGGCGAGAAGCGCAGGCCGTTGAAGTAAACGTCGGCCGGAGGTTGCACTTGGGCATTGCTATTGGTCGGCACATTCCTCAGCCAAAGGCTCGCCAAGCCGTTCTTTCTGGTCAGGCTCAAAATATATTTGCCGTCCGGAGAAATGGCGGCGGAAACCGCGTCGCCGGTATCGGTCACCCTGGTCAGGGAAATATCCTGGAAGGGAGTCGGCCGGTTCCGGGTAACGAACGCGAAGATTCCGTAAGCTGCCGCCGCCGCAACGACAAGTACGACTCCTGCGATTAAGCCGGTGCTGAGTTTATTTTGACGCGCGGCCGAGATCGCGCTGGAACTGCTGGGAGGGCGTTGAGCCGCGGCGACCTCCGCTGTTAGCGCCTGTGACGACGTCGACGGGATCGCGGATGCGCTGATTGGCGCCGCCTGTGCGGGCTTTCTTCCGGATTCCGTATCGCGCTTCAGCCGCTTGAGATCTCCCCGCAGATCGGCGGCCGACTGATAGCGCAAATCGCGGTCCTTCTCCAGAGCCTTCCCAATAATCTCGTCGAGCCTGGGCGGCAGCGTGGCATTCAATTGCACGGCCGGAACCGGATCCAATTCAAGAATGGCGTGAAAGACCACCGCCGAAGTGGCACCGGAGAATGGAAAGCGCCCGGTAGCCATCTGGTAGATAACAACGCCGAGAGAGAACAAGTCTGTGCGTGGGTCGAGTTCTTCCCCGCGCGCCTGCTCCGGGGACATGTATGCGATGGTACCGACGGTCGCACCGGGGCTCGTGAGATTCGCCGGCGTCAGGCTATCTTGAGTTGCTCCGATGGTCGTCATCTCCATCTCTGGATGCGTCAACTTCGCGAGACCGAAGTCGAGAACCTTCACCTGCCCGCGCTGGGTAATAAATATGTTTGCCGGCTTAATGTCACGATGGATAATCCGTTTCCCATGGGCGGCGTCGAGCGCGTCGGCAAGCTGAATGCTCCACTCCAGTAAGCGATCGTGTGGCAATGGGCCAGCGCCCATGCGACGGTCAAGGGTCTCGCCCTCCAGCAGCTCCATCGCGATGAACGTTTGTTCCGCTTCGTTTTCGATCTTGACCTTCTCGACCGCGTAAATCGTGCAAATGTTGGGATGGTTCAGGGACGAAGCTGCTCGAGCTTCAAGCAAGAAACGCTCCAGAGCATTTGGATCGCTCGAAAGCTGCGGTGGGAGAAACTTGAGCGCGACCTGGCGCCCGAGATCGAGGTCCAGCGCTTCGTAAACGATACCCATCCCGCCGCTGCCCAGCTGGCCGGTGATGCGGTAATGCGAAATGGTACGACCGATCATGAAAGGCGTGGGAATTCATCTTAGGAGGGATGCGAAACCCAGTCAATCAGGCTGACGTGGTAGTGCTGGTGCCGTCTGATTTCCACAGGCATTATGCTGGTCGCCGAGCAGGCGGGTCGAGCCTATAATGGCGTTACACCCAGCCCATTTTCCGTAGTACGACTTCAACCCCGCTGGTAACCACAACGCCCATGAGAAAGAGAACATAGTCGCGCAAGGCGCTTCTCTTCTCACCCTTGTTGACTAATTGTGCGAAGTACTCCGCTGCAACCAGAGGCACATTTTGCAGCCCCTGAATTCTCTCCTTCATTTCCTGCTCTTGCTGGGATAGGACTCCCAGTTGCGATTCGAGCTTCGCAACCGCCAGTTCACGTCCTTGCGTGTATTCCTGGATTTGCTTCACGACCTCATCCATCTTTTGTGATGCTACCGACAATTCCTTGAATAACGCTTCTGGTCCAGTCAGGCTGAGTTCGATCCCAAGCGCCCTTGCTATTTGTCTTCCGGCACGAGTTTCGCGAAAAAACTTCTCGCCAGTACCGCTTTTTATGGATTGGCTGAGCGCTACGTTCATCAGTGACAGGAGGATTCCGATGGCGGCGGATACGAGCGCGAGAACGAAAGTCATATCGGGCATATCCGAGAAAGTGTAGCTTAGAGCCTCGCGTGCTCACAGGTGTTTTTGCGACACGATACGACGAAGGATGTAATCCTGCGTCTGTTGCCTTACCTATTCCCGATTCGTAGTCCCGTCAAGAGGGTCCGCTGCTTGCACGTTCTTTGGAAACGTTTTGTCAGGGAACATGACACTTCGAATTCCGGGCGCAGTGGTGATGGTTGCATCGGCAGTTAGCGTCGTAATCGGATTCAGAATCTCATTCACGTTCAGAGTGCCCTTGCCATGTGCCCATAGGAACAATTCCACTCCCAGCGCGGATGGCGAGAACATAATTCCGGGGACACGTATTCCTGCGTGCTGTGTCATCATAAGTTTGGCATCACCGCAAAAAAACTCTGGTTCGATCAGTGCTTCGCGCGACAGGCCGAACATCACATGGGATAATATCGTGTCTAGATTTTCGCTGCCGCTGAACTCCATTGCGAGAGCATAGCTCTGCATCGGAACAAAAGTCTTCAGCTTTTGACGTCCGTCTAGAGTAGCTAGATTTTCGGCCATTCCCTCATAAAGAGCGCGTACCACACTGTAGAAAAAGTAGTGGGAACGAATCTGATAGCTGCTGAGTCGTCCGATGAGGGCCAAGAAGGCTGCGCCCCGGTCATCTCGCTCGACTTCACTCCGGGATGAGGCGAGGACTCCGCCGAAATACTCGGCCCCTAACTCGTCATCACAGAATGGAGCCTCTTCAAGAATTCCTTTTAGCACTTTGGGCGGCACTGCTCCCGGTTGATTAATCTGCCGCCCGAGTTTTCTTGCGGCTTTTTCAAAGACCCGCCCGGTATTTTTGACAGCACGTTCTGTCCAGTTAGCTAAGCCACCACCGAGATATTCGGCCGTTGGCCCAAGAATTTTCACGACTAAATCCTTTGAGCCTAACGCACCACCCAGTATCGTCAGTCCGGTTCCGGGATCTACCATCACTTGTGGTTGCTTTCCCTTCCTGGAGAAACCTCTTCGCCCATGCGCGGGATTGTAGCACTGGCGCACCACTTATCAGCAGCATAGGTCCCTTTGCCCTTTCAGGGAACTGCATGATTCAAGGTCAGTAGCCGACTGAGCAGAGCTGACGGGGTGAACCCTCCTAACGCCTTGCGACGTCAGGAGGTTCACCGATCACGCAATTGGGTGAAAGAGACCGCCGTGACAAAACTACGGCACCGCAACTTCCACGCGCTCGGAGTGCGCGCTCTCTTTTCCACTGGAATTCACGGCCGTCGTTGAGTAGTAGTAAGTATGGCCAGGGACAACGGTGGGGTCGGTGTAGGTGGTGTCTGGATCGAGCTTCGAATTGATTTTAGACGGAGTAGCGCTGCTGGACGTGCTCCGGTAAACGTTGTAGCCGGTGATGTGTTCCGAACTGCTCGCGACCCAGGAAAGGCTCACGTAAGGCGCTGTGCCAGTACCGGCCATCGGCTCAGATACTCGGGAGTCCACTGCGTTGCTGGCGAACGAGAGAGCTCCTGACGAATTCCCGTCATTCTTCGGCGTGAAGGTGACGTTAACCGACACTTCCTTCCCCGCAGGGACAGTTAGCGGCAATTCTATTTTTTGCACGCTAAACTGTGAGCTATTGCTGGATATGGAAGACACGTCTACGTTCCCTCCGCTGGCGTGCAACCCCAAGGTCAGCGTCGCCGTTCCTCCCACAGCCACTTTGCCAAAGTTAATCGTGGACGGGCTGATAGTGAGTTCCGGTTTACTGGCGGCCGCGCCGGTTCCGGCCAAAGGCTCGGACATTGAGGAATGCTCGGCGTTGCTAGCGAACGACAGGGCACCCGATGCATTGCCGTCTTTATTTGGCGAGAACGTCACGTCGATTGTCACTTCTTTCCCCTCGGCGACCGCCAGCGGAAATTTTAGTTTGGGCGCGCCAAACTGAGCGCTGTTGCTGGATATCGAAGACACCTCTACGGTTCCGCCGCTGGCGCGAAGCGCTACCGTGCGCGTAGCCTCGTCACCTACTGTCACGTTGCCAAAGTTCAGGGTGGCAGGGCTAATGGTCAGTACAGGCTTGCTCGCGCTCGTGCCTGTGCCTGTAAGCGGGATGTTGAGCGATGGCCCGGGGACAAATGAACTGCCGCCAGTCGGACCTACCGCGTTCGGCCTGAACGTTGCTTTCAACGTCACACTCTTTCCCCGGCCAAGCGTTATGGGAAACTTCGGCCCGGTAACGGAGAATGCGTGACCCGTGGTTTGCAATCCCGTCAGTGTTACGTTCCAGTTGCGAGTGTTGGTCACCACGACGGGCAATGTTGAACTTTCTCCCACCTTCACATCACCGAAGGATAGGTTCGGCGGATGTGCGGTTAGGGTCTCGACGTGCACACCAGTCCCCCACACTCCGAGGTCAAGGGTTCGATTGGAGGCGTTGCTGATGAACGTGAGCTGTCCATTACGCCAGCCCGCTACCGAGGGCGCGAAGATCACACCCACCTCTAGAGTTGCTCCTACAGCCAGAACTTGGGGCAACTTCAACTTCGAGACTTTGAACTCGCTGCTATTTGCAGTCACGCTGGAAATTGTTACGCTCCTCGGACCGTGGTTGGTCACGGCCGCGAGAAGCGTTTCGGACGCTCCGACCGCGACTGTGCCATAACCGAGAGTGGTAGGCAAACAACTTAGCTGCTTCGTGGTTGCAAACACCCGTGCTGGTATGATCGTTACCAAGATCATCAGTGTGACCACAGGAAGCACAGGCGCAGAGATGCGTCGAGACTTAGGCTGGGGGAGTCCCATAATGCAAGTGAAGTTACTGGATCCGCAGAAACCCGGATAGATATCAGGAGGACCGACCCAAGGTGTCTAAGGCGTTAGCCTTAGTTTTATTCCGCGACAGCAAGTCCCTTGCTGTGGAATCGGCGTCAACTTGTGATTGCTTCTGGTTCCTGCGCGAGGACTCGTTCCGCCAAAGCTGTCGCGAGAATGCGAGGACTTGGTTGGAATCTTGATGCGCTAGTGTCCGAACTTGGACATCCCATCTCGAAAACGACCATCGCGGACGAGCGCAATGCGCCCTAACTAATCTATAATGTGCCGCTTAGCATCGGCCCATCTCGTGCTGATTTGTGCCTGGGATGGAGGGAAAAACATGCCATTCTTTCGCGAGCTGAAAGTTGCGTTCTACTCCCTCGCTCGCACTCGAGGGCTTACGATCACGGTGATCCTCACACTGGCGCTCGGCATCGGTGCCAACGCTGCCATGTTCAGCCTGGTGCGAGGCGTCCTCCTCCGGCCACTTGTCAACCGCGATGAGAACCGGCTGGTCTACATCCGGCAGAGTGCGCCCGGCTTGGGTGACGAGAATGTGACGTTCTCAGTGCCCGAAATTCAGGATCTGCGCGCACGCGTCAAAACCCTGAGCGCCTTCGGCGACTTTTCCACCACTGGCTTTTCCATGGTCGGCCTCGGTGAACCGCGCCAGGTTCGTGGCGGCGTTGTCGGCGGGTCGTATTTTGAAGTGATGGGCCTGCACCCGGTGCTTGGCCGCCTGCTCGACATGCGGGACGATGGCCCCAGCGCCGCTGGCGCGGTGGTGCTCACGTATCGCTTCTGGACCACCGCACTCAAAAGTGACCCTTCCGTCATTGGCAAGAGCGTCCGGCTCGACAGCGCCTTGGGCGCGCGCACCGCCACCATCGTCGGGGTCCTCGAACCCTCCGTGCCGTATCCTGCAGAAACTGAGATCATCGGCAACGTCGTCACCAGCCCCCATCACCTCTCCGCCACGATGCTGACCGGACGCGTCCATCATATGACCGAACTTTTCGGCCGCCTCGCCCCCGGCGTAAATCTCGACCAGGCCCGTGCCGAACTCAAAGCGGTCTACGGATCCATGCTTAAAGAACATCCCGAAGCGTATTCGCCAAAAGCGGATTTCCGCATCGAGGCTAGGTTGCTTCACGACCAGATCACCTCGAGGGCCAGGACTGTGCTGCTGGTTCTGCTCGCGGCGTCGGCGCTCGTCTTCATCATTGCCTGTTCCAACGTCGCCAACCTGATCCTCGCGCGGACCGTTCGCCGCGAAGGCGAACTGGCGATCCGTGCGGCGCTCGGCGCAAGTGCTGGGACGCTGCGACGCATGCTGCTAACCGAGAGCCTCCTGCTGTGCGGCGCCGGTGCCGCGCTGGGTGTGATGATCGCGCATCCGCTGGTGGCTATCCTGGCGCGGTACGCCTCTCGCTTCTCGGTTCGCGCGCTCGATTTAACGGTCGATTCGAGCCTGCTTTGGGTCGGAGTGGCGCTGGCCATCGTGGCCGCGGTGATACTGGCGTTTGTCCCGCGTCTGCCGTCGTCTGACACTGACCATGGGATTAGTCTGTCGAGTGGCAGCGTACGCATCACGGGAAGCACCAGCCGCCGGCAGCGGATCTTCGTCGTCACGCAAATTGCCGCGTCCTTCGTCCTGCTGGCCGGCGCCAGCATGCTCCTAAAGACGCTGCTCGCTCTGCAGCGCACTCAGACTCGCCTCGACACCGACCACGTCATCGCCTTGGAGGTTCCCGTGATCTCCTACGGCAAGACTCCCGATCAGATCGCCGGCTTTTATCGCGAAACCATTCGCCGCGTTTCTGAGCTTCCCGGCGTGGACAAAGTCGCCGTTGGCACCTTCGTTCCGTGGCGCGACGCTGGCAGCCTCGGTCCGGGCTTGCAATTCACCGCTGAGGGCAACGTTCGAGGCCCGGGCGAAGAAGATCCGCTCGCGCAATTTCGTTCCGTCTCGCCAGGATTCTTCGCGGCTCTCGGCGTCCCAATTATTGCGGGACGCGATTTTAACGACTCCGATCGCCAGGGATCCGAGCCAGTCGTCATTATCAGCCAGAGTGTTGCGCAGCGCATGTTTCCCAATCAGGACGCGGTCAATCGTCATCTTACGTGGACCGATCCTGTCATCAAATTCATACCAGGCTTTGACGCCGCTCCCCGCCGAATCGTCGGGGTTTTCGCTGATGTCGATGACGAGCACATCGTGCCCGGCCCACTCCTGACGGTTTACCATCCCTTTGAACAAATAATGCTGGGCGGTAACCTGTTCGTTCACGCGCACTCCGATCCCTACGCACTGGTGACTCCCATTACGCGGATTATTCACGACATGTCCGCGGAACAGCCGGTCGAGCACGCCGCCACACTGAAAGATATCCGTGCAGAGGTGCTTACGCCGGACCGTTTGAACTCCCTGGTCTCCGGGGTCTTCGCGGCGGTCGCCTTGCTGATTGCAGTGGTCGGTGTCGCGGGTGTGTTGGCCTTCTCGGTCAGTTCCCGGACGCGCGAATTCGGCATCCGGCTAGCGCTTGGATCGCTGCCGGGGCATCTGTTGCGAGGAGTCATTGCGGAAGGCGCCGTGATGACTACGGCCGGTGTCCTGGCAGGAGCGGCATTCGGCTACATTCTGGCGCGCTTGGCAGGCAGTTATTTCCCGGACGTGAAAATGCCTGGCGCCACGGTGGTGGTCGTCGCCGCGTTTGTGATGCTGATGGCTGCGGTCATTGCATCGATGCTGCCGGCCGCGCGCGCGGCCCGCGTCAATGTCGTCCAAGCGCTGCACTCGGACTGACCTTTGCCACCGGTCGAATGGAGCCGTTTGCTACGATGCGCGAGGTGGCACGGGCGGGAGAGTTAGTTATTTTTTCTCAAGCGACAGAGCGTACTTCTCAGCCTTGCGCTCGTCGTCGCAACTGCACCTAATGTGACCCAACTCATGCGCCAAGATTCTTTGCGGCGGACGCCCAACCTCGGGTGAGAGGAAGATTGCGCCATTGATGACCGTCACATGACCGTTCATGTTGGTGAAGGCATGATTGGTATCAATTGCATCGGCGTGCCTGCGGAGAATCTGCCACGCGATGTCGGAGCATGCAACCACGATCCTCCAGCCAGGAGGGAATTTGGCGTACGTGTTAAGGATGTCGAGCAGCGGCACCGTCGCGTACTTGCATTGGGCAGCGTGCTGGATGCCGGCGAGTTGTATCACGACCTGTGCGTGAACTGGCAGGAATGACGCCAACGACAGTAAAATACACACCAGCCTTGGGTGGTGCTTCACGGTTCCTCCTAGGTCAGGCGTCGGAAGGGTTGCAGCCCGTGACCGACGCCGTTTTTTTGTCTACCTCAGTTTCAGTTCGGCTCCTCCTAGCTGGCCGCTTGAGCTGGGGGAGATAGGCGAATCACGCTCGCGGCCTGCACTTTAGAGTGAAACATTCCAGTGCGGCGGAAGGTTCAAGCAAAAAAAGCGCTGCAGCCTCCTGAACGGATGGTATTTTCGTTACAGGAAAAGTTGTAAGGGGAAGGTGGCTTCCGATGGCTGTGCGGTATCGAATCGGAGAGTTTGCTGAGTTGAGCGGGGTCTCGACAAAGACTCTTCGCTTCTACGATGAAATCGGGCTGTTGCGTCCTGCGAGCGTCGATCCTCGAACCCGCTATCGCCTCTATCTTCCGCAACAACTGGAAGAGTTGGCTTCCATCCTGGCATTGAAGGATGTCGGAGCTTCTCTTACAGAAGTTCGCAATCTAACCAATAAAGCTGGGTCTAACAAAGAGCGGCAGGAAATTCTCAGTGAGTTGAAGAAGGAAGTGGAGCAGTCGATCCAAATGGCTACGCAGTCCTTGAAGTGGATTAACGCGACTCTCAGCGAACTTGATGATTCCGGGCGCCCGATTGCGGTGGTGGTGAAGCGCCGACCTGCGGTTCTCGTCGCCTCCATCCGTTCCAGGGTACAAAGCTACTCTGAGATTGAGCGATTCGAACAGGAATTGCTAAGTGAGCTGCCAGTGCAGTCGATGGGCGATCTGCGGGGTGTCCTCTGGCATAGCTGTGCGGATTCGGGTTTCCTCGAGGGAGAGCCATTCGTTGCTCTGAAACAGCGAGTGCCCTCGCGAAGTGTGTATGACCTTAAGCAGCTTCCGCCGGCGACGCTTGCCTGTGCTTATTCAGGACTAGATTTCGACAGCGCGGAGCGCTCCTATGCAGCCATCCGAAGATGGATGAATACCAGGGGTTACCGAGTCGCCGGCCCGAAACGCGAACTCTACCTCGATCGGCTCCTGGAAATTCAATTTCCCATGAGGTCAGCTTAGAATCATGACGCGCGCGCCCAGGCCGCGCGCTCGCCACCTCTCACTTGTTTGAGATATTTGGTGGACCTGGTCAGGATCGAACCGACGACCTGTTCCATGCCATTTAACCCCGATCAAGAAATACAACAACTTACGACTCCCACAGGACCGTCTTTTGAGTTTTTGTACCGTAACGCAGGTAAGGAGCCCAGGTAAGAGGCGCAGGTTAGCTATCCCCGCGATCAGCCCGCAGTGAGTCGCCTCTTGGCGGATCGCCAGACGGAGAAACGTATGAGACTCAGGAAAGCAGTAATCATTCCCAACAATCCGAGCGCGGGAGCCGCGCGATTTGATGCCCAGGCCGCTTGCCGTTGATATCCTTCTGCGGTGGGAACCCCCTGTATAGTCTGGACACGGTTTACGCCTTTAAGAGTTGGGAAGACATAGACGGGAATGACAGTGCCCTCGGGAACCAGGCTCATCAGGTCGTATTGATCTCTCGGAATTCTGCTTAGGCAAGACATCAGGTCCATCGATTCTTTTTGACCTTCGGCAACTCCGATGGCGTAGGCAGTTGTGTATGAACTGATTGAGTTGTTCCCGATGCTCACCACCTTGCCATACTGCACGCTTGTCACGCGGAATGTCGTCGCATGGTAAGGCGCCCCTTTGTATAGTTGCGCTCGCGTCGACGAATTCATGTAGAAAACAAACCCGAAGAGCGACCCAAGAACAAAAAGAGTCCCGCCGACTGCTATAGTCAGGTCGAGCAGCCGAATACCTGCAGTCATGGGAGGCTTCGGCGCGAGACTCGCGCCACATTGCGGACAGTGCATCTCGACGTAGGAACCCAGGTCGAGCCCACATATCGGGCACTTGCTCGGAGGTTGCATTCGGGTTCAATTGCAGCACGGGCGGGTACAAGCCTCAAATCACAGAAGTAACCGCCCTCACCATCGCTTCTTCCCCACCGGGTGTTGGGCTGACGCGCGTCGGCCTTTTGGGGGATTCAGGCGCAGGTCCGCGTTTTCATCAACGACCGAAGCTGAGCTGACCATTAAGAATGATGGTGGACCTGGTCGGGATCGAACCGACGACCTCTTCCATGCCATGGAAGCGCGCTCCCAGCTGCGCCACAGGCCCACGATTGGAAAGCCCGACTATCGAAGGGACGAATCGGGATCGAGAAACGCTAAATCATTTTCACCCACAATGCCGGGATAGTCAACGCGCGTGGATTCTTCCATTTGTTTCCACAAGCATTTTCTGTATAATTGATTGTGCACCCCACCTGCACAATCTTTCAAACACAATTTAGAGCGAGGAAGAGATGCCAGCGAAGTACATCTTTGTGACGGGCGGAGTTGTGTCTTCTTTAGGCAAGGGATTAGCCGCGGCTTCCATCGGCTGCTTGCTGGAGAGCCGCGGACTCAAAGTTAACCTGATGAAGTTTGATCCTTATTTAAACGTCGATCCGGGGACGATGTCGCCGTTTCAGCATGGCGAAGTTTTCGTCACTGACGACGGCGCGGAGACGGACCTCGACCTCGGCCATTACGAACGCTTCACCCACGCCAAACTCTCTCGCGACAATAACTGGACTACCGGCCGCCTCTATGAGCAGATCATCGCTAAGGAGCGCCGCGGCGATTATCTCGGCAAGACGGTGCAGGTCATCCCTCACGTTACCAACGAAATCAAGGCAGCGATGAAGAAAGTCGCGCAGGATGTTGACGTGGCCATCGTGGAAATTGGCGGTACGGTGGGCGATATCGAGTCGTTGCCATTCATGGAGGCGATCCGCCAGATGCGCCAGGAACTGGGACGCGAGGATACGTTGTTTGTTCATGTGACGCTGGTGCCTTTTATCGCCGCGGCACAGGAGCTGAAAACTAAGCCCACGCAGCACTCCGTGAAAGAACTGCTCAGCATCGGAATTCAACCTGATATTTTGCTCTGCCGCACTGACCGCTTTCTCGCGAAGGAGCTGAAATCGAAGATTGCCCTTTTCTGCAACGTGCAGGAAGAAGCGGTGATCACCGCCAAGGACGTGGCGTCGGTCTACGAAGTGCCGCTGGTGTTCGCCAACGAAGGCGTGGACACGCTCGTCTTAAAGTATTTGCGGATGGAAGCGAAGGATCGCGACCTCTCCAAGTGGGAGGACATTGTGCATCGCGTCTACAACCCCAAAGACACGGTGACGATCGGAATTGTTGGCAAATATGTGGAGTATGAAGATTCTTACAAGTCGTTGAAGGAGGCGCTGGTTCATGGCGCGCTCGCTCACAATCTGAAACTACAGTTGAACTGGATTGAGGCCGAAGGCTTGGAAACCGGCGACCAGAGCAGCAGTAGCAACGACGCGCAGCTTGAAGGTTATGACGGGATTTTGGTGCCCGGCGGTTTTGGCAAGCGCGGCATCGAAGGCATGCTCATCGCGATACGCTATGCCCGCGAGAATAAAGTTCCTTACTTTGGCATTTGCCTTGGCATGCAAACCGCTTGTGTAGAATTCGCCCGCAACGTGGTTGGACTAGCGGAGGCTAATTCGAGCGAGTTCGATCCTGCGACTCCGCACCGCGTGATCTACAAGCTGCGCGAACTGCGCGGCGTGGAAGAGCTTGGCGGCACCATGCGCCTGGGCGCGTGGACTTGCAAGATAGAACCCGACACGTTAGCGCACCGGATTTACGGAAAGCTCGAAATCAGCGAACGGCATCGCCATCGCTATGAATTCAACCGCGAATATGAAGAGCCGATGGTAGCAGCGGGGTTGCGCATCTCTGGTTCCACGCCCGACGGTACTTATGTCGAGATGGTGGAATTGCCCGATCATCCGCATTTCATCGGATGCCAGTTCCACCCCGAATTCAAATCGAAGCCACTCGAGCCGCATCCGCTCTTCAGTACGTTCATTGCGGCGGCGTATCAGCACGGCTTGAAACGGCGCGAGCATAAAGAGAGTGCCGCGGTCGAGATGTTTCATCGCCCGGAAAGAGTCACGAGAAGATAGCATTAAACGCTTGAGTTCACGACAGAGTCACAGAGACACAGAGAAGGCAAAACCAATGACCTGCATTTCTCTGTGCCTCTGTGTCTCTGTGGTGAAATGATTTTTGGTGAGATTGTTGCCCACCTCCTTCCAAATCGGCGACATCCGTATCGGCTCGGGCAATCTGTTTCTTATCGCCGGCCCGTGCGTTATCGAGAGCGAAGAGCACGCCATGCGCATGGCCGAAATCATCAAGGGTGTGACGCGCGCCCTGGGATTTCCTTTCATCTTCAAAGCCAGCTACGACAAGGCCAACCGCACCTCGATTCGCAGCTTTCGCGGACCCGGCGTGAAAGAGGGTCTCCGAATCCTGAGAAAGATCAAAGACCAAATTCAGGTGCCAGTGCTGACTGACGTCCATGAAGTGGCGGATGTTGCCAAGGTCGCGGAGGCGGTCGACATTCTGCAGATCCCGGCTTTTCTCTGTCGCCAAACTGATCTTGTGGTCGCGGCCGCTCTCAGCGGACGGCCCGTCAACATCAAGAAGGGACAATTCGTTTCGCCCTGGGACATGCGGCACGCGGTAGAGAAATGTCGCGAGGCAGGGAATTCGCAGGTGTTTCTAACCGAGCGCGGCACAAGTTTCGGCTACAACAACCTGGTCGTAGATATGCGATCGCTTTCCATCATGCGAAAATTCGCGCCCGTAGTGTTCGACGCCACGCATGCCGTTCAACTTCCATCCGCCCAGACCGACGACGGAAGTGCAGCAGTAAGCGGCGGACAGCCTGAGTTCATTCCGGTTCTCGCACGTGCGGCGGTTGCCGCCGGTGTCGATGGCGTTTTTCTCGAAGTGCACGACAATCCGAAAATTGCGAAGTCCGACGGCGCGAATGCGCTCGAATCTACCAAGCTGCGCGAAGTGTTGAAGGAATTGCTGGCAGTCAGGCAAGCGTTGGATGTGGCAAGGGCGACGCCGTAGATTTATCGTGTGCAAGAGCGTCCGAATAACCACGAAGGACACAAAAGTTCACAAAGTAAGATCCTGGAAACTCACCTCCTTCTCGTAAACTTCGCGCCTTGGTGGTTGAATGCCTTTTTTCCGTGGTAAATTTGAATTTCCGCATGAAACAAATTGCCAACTGGGCTTTGAACATCGCCACGATGCGCGGCGCGAGCTATGCCGATGCCCGCCTCGTGAGCCAACGAAGCCGCGCGCTCACCACAAAGAACGGCAAGGTTGGCAGCGCATCCGATGCCGAATCAATGGGGATGAGCGTGCGCGTTATCGCCGACGGCGCGTGGGGATTCGCCGCTTCCGAGGACCTTTCGCGAAGCGGAGTTGAGACCACCGCTGCACGCGCCGTAGAAATCGCCCGCGCTTCGGCGCAAGTGAAGACCGGGAATATCCGTCTCGCTGCCGAGAAGCCGGTGACTGCTGAGTGGACCACTCCGCACACGATCGATCCGTTCTCGATTTCGGTCGAACAGAATATCGCTCTTTTGCTGAATATCGATTCCGAACTGCGAAGCGTTGCCGGCATCACGCTTGCCGAAAGCAATCTCAACTTTAATCGTGAGGAGCAATGGCTTCTGTCATCAGAGGGCAACGACATCCATCAGACAAAGTATTCCGCAGGCGCGGGCTACACCGCCTATGCATTCGCAGGGAATGAGATTCAGAAGCGGTCGTATCCGAACTCCTATGGAGGCCAATGGCAGAACAAGGGCTATGAACTGATTGAAGAGTTGAAGCTTGTGCAAAATGCACGCCGCATCGCGGAAGAAGCCGTCGCTCTACATCATGCGGAGCAGTGTCCCGAGGGAACCTTCGACATT
The DNA here is from genome assembly GCA_036844925.1 of Candidatus Sulfotelmatobacter sp. Taxonomy (GTDB): domain Bacteria; phylum Acidobacteriota; class Terriglobia; order Terriglobales; family Acidobacteriaceae; genus Sulfotelmatobacter. The sequence goes on along the minus strand of DAIUEW010000024.1, from coordinate 9,287 downwards.
ATTCTGGACAGTTCGCAGCTCGGACTGCAGATTCACGAATCCATCGGTCATCCCATCGAGCTCGACCGGGTTCTGGGTATGGAAGCAAATTTCGCGGGCACGTCCTTCTTAACTCTCGACAAGCTGCGCACTCTGCGCTATGGCAGCGAGATGGTGAATGTGGTCGCCGACGCCCGCCAGGAGCACGGTCCGGGCCTTGGCACTTTCGGATTCGACGACGAGGGCGTGCCCGCACAGTGCACGCCGATCATCACCAAAGGATTGTTCACTGGCTATCTGAGCTCGCGCGAGACTGCACACACCATCGGCGAGAGCCGCTCTGGGGGGACGCTGCGCGCCGAGGGCTGGAATCGTTTGCCGATGATTCGCATGACCAATATCAGTCTGCTTCCCGGCGAGAAGCCGCTGAGCCTGGAGCAACTGATTGCCTCGACCGATCATGGGTTCCTCATGCAGACGAATCGCTCCTGGTCCATCGATGACCGTCGATATAATTTTCAATTCGGATGCGAAATCGGCTGGGAAATAAAGAGTGGCAAGCGCGTGCGTATAGTGAAGAACCCTTCGTATTCCGGAATCACTACGGAGTTCTGGAATTCTTTGGACGCCATCTGCTCCCGCGATGAGTGGACGCTCTGGGGCACGCCGAATTGCGGCAAAGGGCAGCCGCAACAGGTGATGGGAACAGGCCACGGTGCTGCGCCCTCGCGGTTTCGGGGGATCAAGGTCGGAAGCGCGTATCGGAGTGCGCAGTCTACCTAGCCATGCAGAATAAGTCTATCTTCAGGTATTTCTATTTCGGCACCTCGGTGCGCTATCTACAGGACGTCTCGGCGGGCTATAGAATACACGACGTCCCCGCGGGCGCGATGGTTCTGACCAATCTGGATAGGTTCTCGGCGACCCTCGTTGAACTAGGGTTGCAGGTGACGGAACGCGCGGCCGAGTCCCTTAAGAGCTTTGCGAACGACCTTCGCAAGCTGCCACAGGATGCCGTGCTCACAGAGCCTCAGGCCAAAACCATAAATGGGCTAATGCAGAGGATTCGACCGACCCTTGAAGCTGAACTGCAGGGCTTCGAGGCGTACGTCGTCACCCCGAAAAGAATTGACGTCACTCGACTGCTAAAGGATGTGCCGTTCCTCTTTGCCTCGGGTACGTTCTCGAAGCTTCCGGATATTGCGAGATATGACCTAAACGAATGTGGCAAATGCATCGCCTTTGAGCGACCGACGGCCGCTGCTTTTCATTTGCTGCGAGCAACTGAGTCGGTCCTCAGGCTCTACTATTGCGTGCAAGTCAAGCGGAGTCGAGTTGATCTCATGTGGGGACCCATGGTCCAGCTCCTCAGGGGCCGCGCGAAATCAAAGGAAGCCGAGATGCTCCTCAATAATCTCGACGACATCCGATTTCACTTTCGGAATCCGACGCAACATCCTGAGAAGACTTATGACGTAGACGAGGTCCAAGATCTATGGGGGCGGTGTGTCGACGCAATCAGCAGGATGGCTACGCAGCTTCCCTGAGCGCGCAGCCTGCAACCCCGAACTCCGAGCCGATGGGCCGCTCAAATGCTAACGAACGAGCAAGCTTCCGACATCTTCGATCGCATTAAGAAATTCTCCTCAGCCGACGAGGTCGAAGTGCTCTTTTCGGGCGGAAGATTTGCGCTCACCCGCTTTGCCAACAATACGATTCACCAGAATGTCCAAGAAGAGAATCACACGATCTCGGTGCGCACCGTCTTTGCAGGCCGCACCGCCCGTGCCACGACCAATAAGTTTGATGAAGATAGCTTGCGTCGCGTGGTTGAATCCTCAGAAGCTCTAGCCAAAGTGCAGCACCCTGATCCAGACCTTTTACCGATGCCGAACTCGCAGGAAGCTGCCGGGGCGGGCGAGCCGCCCGTCGCCACACGGAGTGCGCCTTCGCGCCACTTCGCGGAAACCGCGGCCATCACCCCTCAACTTCGGGCTGAGAGCGTCAAGAAAATTGTCGGGGTTGCGAAGAAACATAAACTCACGACTGCCGGAATCTTTTCCACTTCCGAATCCGTCGACGGGATTTTTAATTCGCACGGTTTGAGCAACTGGCATACACAGACTCTGGCGGAAGTGTCCATCACCATGCTGGGTGCCGATTCTTCCGGATGGCAGAAAGCCAATTCTCCCGACGTCAGCAATCTCGATCCTCTACGCATGGCCGAGATTGCGGCCAAGAAAACGATCGACTCCGCACATCCCGGCGAGATTCCAGCAGGGAAGTACACGGTGATTCTGGAGCCCTCTGCCACGCTCGATATTGTGGGCTTCATGTTCTGGGATTATTCCGGCATGGCAATCCTTGATCAGCGATCGTTTCTCACCGGCCGGATCGGCAGCCAAATCTTCGGCGAGAACATCACCATCTGGGACGACGTCACGCATCCCCTGCAAAGCGGATCACCATTTGATGGCGAAGGCATGCGACGGCAGAGCCTGCCGCTGGTTGAGAACGGAGTCGTCAAGCGCGTGGTGTACGCCCGCGGAACGGCCGCCCGCATGAAGAACTCAGAATTCCAAGACAAGGTGGGGCCGATCGAACCCACTGGCCACGGATTCCCGCTGCCGAACGAAATGGGAGAGATGCCGCTCAACATTGTTTTCGCGCCTTCGCAAAATTCGCAGACGGTCGATGAGATGATCGCTTCCACCGAACGCGGCGTGCTGGTCACGCGGCTGTGGTACATCCGCGAAGTCGATCCTTACGAGAAAATTGTCACCGGGATGACCCGCGACGGCACGTTCCTGGTTGAGAACGGACGCCTGCGGCAAGGCGTGCGCAACTTCCGCTTCAACGAGAGCCTCATCCACATGCTCTCGAACGTTGAGGCGATGAGTGTGCCGCTCCGTTCCAGCGGCGAAGAGTCGTTTGACATGGTCGTACCCGCCATGAAGATCAGCGATTTTAATTTCACCGAAGTCACCAAGTTTTAGCCCAAGTATTCGCCTGCCCAACTTCGCCGTCACAAATTTGTCTCGTGGGAAAAACAGCCAACCTCCTGGACCGCTGATTCTTGTATGGCGGCGATATCGTCCAAGACTTGCTGCCGTCCTCTAACTCTAAAGAGAACTCCAAATTCAGGCTCCATTGTCACTTGCTTAAATGTCCTCTAATCGCCTCATCCACAAGCAGTTAGCAACCTTCCGTTCCATGACTTCAGTAACTTTGCTTGCCTGATTCCTGGGTGTACGCTGCCCATAAGTCGGAGAAATTCAAAACGCGCCTAAGCGCACTGTAAGGAAGGTTCGTTAGACACCGTGTCAAGCGAAGCAGCAGAGGAACAACAGAGGGTCGACCCGCAGGAAGCCCAGACTGCGATCAAGCACTATGCCGCAATGCAGAGTGCCCCGCGCTTTCCTTTGCATCTGGCGGTAGAAGTGACGTCGCAGAACGGCGCCGGTGCGGCCGAGACGCAAAACATATCCGCCAACGGCGTGCTCTTCGCGATGGATCGCGATGTCCCGGTAGGCTCGATCGTGGACTTCACCATTCTGCTTCCAGGAGAAGTTGTTGGTTCCCGCGGCGATGTGCAGATTGATTGCCATGGCCGTGTAGTTCGCAGCTTTGAAGATCGCGGCCGGCGCGGCGTCGGCGTAGTGATTGATGAGTACCATTTCGAGCGAGCATAGGTGCACAAAAACTGATGGCGGGCACTTCGGTTAGCGTGGGAGAAAATCACGGAGTTCGGGAGAGCAGCGGCACCGGCCAGTTCATCCGCGTGATCCTGGCTGATACTCAAGCCATCTTCCGCGCTGGGCTGCGCAAAATTTTCGCTCTCGAAGACGATATTCGAGTGGTAGGGCAGGCGGAAACGCTGCCTCAAACTCAATCTGCGGTAACCAAATTCTCTGCCGATGTTCTGATCTTCGAGTCCGCGCTCGCGCCGAATCCTGTCGAAGTGGTCACGGAACTGCTTCGTCAAGCTCCGCAACTGAAGGTCGTAGTGGTCACTCCGGTATCGGACGAACAACTCACCCTTGATCTGTTCCGGCGTGGCGCGCATGGCATCCTGTCCCGCGAGGTGGAACCCGAAATTCTGGTCGATTGCCTGCGCAAAGTTGCCGCTGGAGAGCCCTGGCTTGAGAATCAGGCAATTCATTGGGTGATGGAAGCCTATCGCGGCCACAACCTGCGTCCCTCAGGATCGCGCCCGAAGGTTCAACTTACTCCTAAAGAAACCCTGATCGTTTCCTGCGTCACGCAGGGAATGAAGAACAAAGAAATCGCGATTCGCGTGGGCACGACTGAACAGGTGGTAAAGAACTACCTGCGAAAGGTGTACGACAAGCTTGGCGTCGCCGATCGCCTGGAACTTGCTCTCTATTGCCTCAGCCATCACGTGGTCGATGGCGTGAAGCCGCCGCCCGTTCCCGTGGCCGCTCCTCAGAATGGCGACGCAGTAAATGCCTCCGCGGCCAGCGCTGGCGCGAGTGCCGCCGCTGCTGCTTCTGCTGCTTCTGCTGCTTCTGCTTCCGCTTCTAGTACCATCTCCAGTTCTTCGACTGGAAATTCGCCAAATGCAGTTCCATCGCAAAAACCCTCCTGACGTTCTGCTCTTTTTGCTGAAACAATAACGCGTTTCCTTTGCTCTCCAACCTCATTAAGAACTTTACATTCGCCGGTTTCAGGAACGGTCTCTCGATTTGCGCTGACAGGCCCGTGACCATAGAATGAATTGAAGCAGCGTCGCCGATTTGGAAATAAACGCGGCACGATAGCCTTCCGGAAGCTATAGTACTTCCCAAGTTCCGCCGGAGAGATGGCCGAGTGGCTGAAGGCGCACGCTTGGAAAGCGTGTTTACTCGAAAGGGTAACGTGGGTTCGAATCCCACTCTCTCCGCCAGTTCCTCAGAAACCCGCCAAATACGGTCAAAATCTCAAGTACCTAGCAGACTTTGCTATTCCGCTTCGCTACTCTCGAAAATTCAGCAAACGAGAGTATTAGCGAACATGAACCGAACAGTGAAGCTGTACCGCAGCGTCAAAGGTCCTTCCGGCGACTGGGGCACCAAGCCCGTCCCGGACAAGCAACTCAAGAATCTCGAAGACCTGCCCGAGGGCGATGGGAAGTATTACCTTGCCTACTACAGAGGCAAGCATCGCCAGATGCCGCCCGTGGGCCGCTTCGCCGATGCTGCAAAGCAAAAGCTCATCCAGAAGCGCAAGGAACTCGATGCCCGTGCGACGGGCGTGGAACTTCCCCCCGAGATTGAACCAGAGCCGCCCAAGGAATCGAATCTCGCCGCTCGGGTAGAGAAGTACCTCTCGCAAATGTTGTCGTTTGTCGGAAATGACGGCTACGGTCGGACCAAGAAATCCGTGAACGCCTACCGCAATCGCTTGGGCTTCTATCTGCGTTTTTGCTCCGACAATCGGATCACGGACTTGAGACTTGGAGATTACGATCATCTGCTGGAATTTGTTGGCTGGCTGCGCAAGCAGACAAAACGAAACGGAAAGGGGATTAGCGACCGCTACGTCTTCAACATCTTCGCCACTCTCGGCACATTTGCCCTGAGTCTGGACATTTCGGTTCCCGCCAAGAAAATCCTGCCTAAGCTGGGCTACAAAAAGAAAGAGGTCAGGGCGCACACGGATCGGGAACTGCAATCATTGTGGGCCTCGTGCACGCTGGACGAAGAGTTGCTATACAAATTTTTCCTGTGGTCAATGGGACGGGAACAGGAAGTGGCACACACAGAGGTTCGTGATCTGAACTTCTTCGAAAACACTGTCCACATCTGCCCCAAACCCCATCGCAACTACCGTCTGAAGTCGAAGCGCAACCGCAACGGCAATGTGGGTGACCGCTACGTCCCGATCCATTCTTCGTTGATGGCTCGGTTAAAGGAATATATCGAGCGCAAGCGACTAAGCGAATGCGATCTGCTGTTCCCGAACCTCGAAGGGAATATTGAAGGGCACTACCTGCGGAAGCTGCAAGCCATTGTGAAACGCGCCAATCTACCGGGAAAATGGGAACTGCACAAGTTAAGAAAAACCGGAGCGACGCTACATTATGCTGGCGGTAAGGGCGTGCCTTTGGCGACGATCAGTCAGTGGTTGGGGCATAGTAGCCTTCAGATGACAGAAATCTATCTGGATGTGAAGTCTACGGCACCAGCGCAAGAGCATATTCAACACATGATCGGTGCGGGCGCTCTGGCGGCACACATCTAGAAACTATTTGTCACTCCCCCTGATAGTCAGTATTAGTCAGCGGGAGTCAAGATGATGCAAACACCAGATGTCTACACTTTATTGAAAGAGCCCAAGCGCCTGTTAACGTTCGAAGAGGTAGCTGCCTGAACGGAATCCTTGGTTTCTCCTGCCTTCACGGACATTGTGGGGATCGGCACTGGAAGGAGTTCCGCGATTTCTACGACAGTGAGCGCAGCCTTTATAGGTTCCCCATCGAAATTGAGAACGACGATTGGAACTGGATCGAGACAGACGATGGATTTGAGCAAACTGCTACTGGTGCTGATCCGGTGACCCGAGTCCTCAACGAGGTGGAGGCTGCTACCAAGGCCACCATTGAAGCCGTCCTGCCTCCGGAGTCGGTTGACCTGACAATGCCGGAGGATGCCCTGTACGGGAGGTTGGGTGAGAGCGCCCGTGCGTTGGGCACTCCGTTGGGCCATGCTTACCCTGCCGTTTTGGTTGTCTTTTCCAGCATCCCAACGATGGATTACATGTGCGGCACCCGTATCGGAATCTACGCGGCGATTATCGCTCCGGTGGGGGCGGGAAAGAATACTTCATTGGACCGGGCTACGAAACTCTTTGGCCTCGAACGGGGCAAGGATTGGGCAATCACCACGGCCTCCAGCGACCGGGGACTGATGCAGAAGATCGGCTCCAAGACGACAGGCAAGGGGGCAAAACGGGAAACCGTGTCGGGTCCGAAGAAGTTGCTCCTGCGGACGCCAGAGATGAGCGCCACGCTGAAAAAGGCGGCCATCGAAAGCTCGACCCTTTCAGATATGCTGTGCGAGGTATGGGACTCCGGACTGTGGGAATGCTCGGACAAATTGGGCACACAGGAATGCGATTGCCGCTTGAGTTGGGCTGGAGGGGTGCCCGTATCGCAGGAAGACCCAGACTCATTCTCAGCATTGTTCAGCAAGTTCACCAGTTATGGACTGATGAGCCGGATGATTTTGGGCTACAGCCCGGTGCGCTTCATTTATCGAGACGAGATCGATGACCACTGGGCTCCCCCGCCGACTGGAGTGGAGTCGATCAACCTTAACCCGATTGAAGCTTTCGTGGAAGCGTTGGACAATTCGGTTGCAGGCCCTTGCGTTGAAGGCTGGGAGCCGGAGGCGCAAAAGATGTTGCGTGAGTGGAAGCGGCCGGATTTGGATGGGCGCATCAAATACAACCTCAAAAAGGTTGCGCTCCTTAGCGCCTCTGCGAACCGGGACAAAACGGTCACCGCAGCCTGCCTTGCGGCAGCGATCAAGTTCATGGACTGGCAACTGAAGCTCCGGGAAATCTTCCGTCCCAGCGAAGCGATTGGCACACCAGAGTCCACTCTCGCCGAGATCATAATGCGGAAGTTTCGGATCATGCAGGGATGCAGCAAGGATAGGACTCAAATCCTATGGCGCAAGGTAGCCCATGATATGAAATGGCTGCGCCATGGCCCCGCACTGCTGAAACGCACCATTGAATCCTTGGTCGCCGTGGGAGAGTTGGGTTGGGGCACCAAGGAAAACAGCGAAGGCCAACTGGTGAAGGACGAACGCCGGGTTATTGTCAGGTTCAAGCAATCGGAATAGCCCCCCCGTTTCCTCAAAAAGGGGATGCGACAAAAAGTTTTGCCTCATCCCTCACTCTCTTTAAAGACCTCGCAGGCCGAAAAACGAATCCCCGGAGGCTGTCATTTTTCTCCACGCCGAACAGGTAATTTTGCCTATAACGAAGAGAGAGAGAGTTTGTTTTTTATTATTATTGGATGGGGGATGGCAAGAGAACTAGTCCTTACCCATGGATGCTGTAATGTCATACACATTTTCACGTGAGAACTCTCCCCTCGGCACATTCGGCTGTTTCCGTCCATTTGTCCGATGAATCCGCACTACAGTATTAGTAAGTATGACCCGAAGAGAATTCCAAGACCTGATCTATGAATCACCGCAGGCTGCGACGGTATTCCTCGATTTTCTAATTCGCATGGGATTGGCGACCCGCCAGAGCGAATACAACAATGGGGGCCGAAGAGACGTGTATCTTCTCACCGAAGTTGTGAAGCAGGGCTTGGGTGTTTCCAGCGGCACACCATAATTCGAGTAATGCCGTTCTTCTTCGTCCACACCTTACGACCGTCCACGCCACTGACCAGCGTAGCTTTAGCCCGCCCGCCCATCGGAACGTCTCGATACACAACCCGTTTGCTACTCGCATTCAGCACGTTTGCAGGACTGATGAAGGTTAATTCGAGGACTTTCAGAACCCTTTGGTGGAGGTGCAGATCACCTCAGTTCCGGGACGCAATCTTAGGCCGCAAATTAACGAATTGCGGTTAACACCGTGAAAATTGAGATTCATCAAACGATGCGTAGCTTCCAAGTTTGCATTAAACGGGCCATCGACAGTTAATTTCTGGAGAAAATAAAATGCACGCGAGACCGCAAGTGAAAGAAATCTTAATCGGTAAAAAAATGCAGCGGTGGTTGATGATCGCCAAGTACCCGAAAGTGTATCCACAGTGGCCGACATGGCGAGCGAGAAAAAATTACCAACGTCTCTGCGCCCGGTACCCGCACATCATGACGAAGTTGGGCCTCACCGAGTTCTCCGTGTTTTAGCGAACCGTTTGCAATGCACGGCCACGCTTCCGGTGCAGATTACCCGGAGGGGTTTTGAGTTTAATGGCCTGATTACAACCATCACAGTTTGGAAGCGATAGACCGTTGGATTTCTTTCGTCACTTGCGTTTCAGAAGCGATTTCATTCTCATAAAGCAAAGTGCGTTTCGTCCACGGGAGAATGTTTCAGGTGAAGATGTCAAGGGTTGCGGTTGCCTTAGATGCTTGGTCTAAGCGCCAAGCGGAGGCACGCTGTCTGCCCAATCTCGGCCGCGGCGGCACCTTCGTCACGATATTTATTACTTCCTACTTTGCTGCCCAGATTGGGGACGCCCTGCTGGTGATCATTTTGTATGGCCCGGGTGCCTTCTTCAGCCAAGGCATCCGCGTGAGCGATTGGAAGCATGGCGTTCTCTCCAACGGCGCGAC
>DAIUEW010000023.1:0-82380 GCA_036844925.1 Candidatus Sulfotelmatobacter sp. | reverse complement strand
CACGTTTTGTATTTTTCTAGACGCATTCTCCCTCCTGCGGATTTGAACTTCCTAGACAACTGGCGAAATATCCCCGTGTCACTCATTGAAGGGTTCTGAGTGCTATTGATGAATGATCAGTATCAACTGGGAGGCTAACTAAGGAAGGCACGAATGTGATGGACCTACGCGTCGAGATCGCACCTAAGGCTGGCAGACACCGAAGTCCTTGGTCACCTCTTTTACTTCCCAGACAAGCGCCTTGTCGGGGCCCTTCGGCTTTACTTTCTTGCCGTGCAACTTCACTCGATCGCCCGGCTTAATACTCGTCGTGTTGCCAGAAAGTGCATAAATTTGCTTGTCTTTTTTGTCGGTGACAGTCATCCCGTTCGCCCCCGAGTTGACACATCCCGTAATTGCTCTCTTCCTCGAATAGTGAATGACCACGACACAGACGACTACCACTACCGCCACAGCTCCCACAATTGCGCCGACGACCTCCGCTCCGCTGGGACCTGGTAGATTGAGCTTGAGAGATGGAGTCTGCGCTTCCGCAGACATGCAGAGAACGAAACTGAGCGCGATAATCAAAATTCCCGAGAGGTATCTTGAGGTCATGCTGTCCTCCTTATGTGAGCGGCGTGATTGATGCCGGACCGCTGCCACCTTTCAGCAGTCCTCAATCACTCAGCCTTACATGAAAGACTCGATACGGCTTCGAAAGCCAGAGCCTAGGAAGGGAAAGAGAGATTCGCCAGGAAAAGGCTCCCCACAACGTGTCGGCAACAGTGCGCTCCAAAGGAGCCATTGTCAAGGCAAATAGTCTCCTCACGGCGGCTTGGGGTTTTTCCCAATTGGCGGAGACAGTCGGATAGCTGTCGTAACATCGCGTTAACACTCAATGACCAGCGGTCAAAACGTGTAAACGCCTGTTAACGTAAACCATCCAGACTCGTCTCACAGACTGGATTTCTCGATGTGGATTATTCAGGTTTGCCCGTCGCTCGGTGGCAATCCTGCAAGCCCCAACGACTTCCATGCGAGCTGTCAGTTTTGCCAGTTATCGGGGCGGCGCGGCGCTCACAGACTTGAGTGTTCACGTGTACGCCTAATTTAAGGAATATGAGCAGGTGAGCGCATCACGGGCGGAAGTCCGGCAGTTACTACAACCTAACTCTGTACTCGAACATCGTCATGAGATTCGAGAGGCGGAATCGAAGAGTTCCCAGCGTGTCGCTCGCAGTCGTGTGTTCCGTTCTGCTGTTCGTCACCTGCAGCTTTCATGCTGCGTCGCTTGCCGCCCAATCTTCACCCGGCCGAACCGATAGCCCAGAGGAAGCGCGGAAACTCGCGACCCAAACAAAGACCATAACCGGTTGCCTGCAAAAAGGCTACGAGCCGGACGAGTTTCAGATTACAGGTGAAGATGGCAAGGTCTGGGGTCTACGCAGCAGCGCCGTTAAGCTTGACGGGGACCTCGGGCATAAGGTAACTGTCAGCGGCCTCATAACCCACAAATTGAAGCCGAGAGAAACAAAGACGGCATCCGGTAAGCAGGAGTCCGGCGATCTGCGCGTTACGAGCTTGACGATGGTCAGCGAGACTTGCGGCAAGTAGCGCCACCACCCGAATGGTGCTTTTGGAGCAGTGTTCATTGCGGTAATTCGTTGAGGTTGCAGATATGGAGCGCTCGTTTTTCCGGATCGAGGGCGACGCAAAAGGATGGGCCTGCTCAAATTGTCGATGGAGATTCCTCGTCCCCACGCTGCTTAGTGGAGAAGAGGCTATGGCTGCTTACGACCGCCTAGCCGCCGTCAAGTTTCGCGAGCACAAATGTGAGGCCGAATCCAGCTTTTCTGAGGCGAAACAAGTAACAAGGCGGGATGCCGACACCGCTTTCGCAGAACGTGCTCGGATGCTCATAAAGCGAGGATACAAACCGAAAGTCGCAGTAGAACTTGTACTTCATGAGATGGGAATCGAACACAGAAACGATCCGAAGATCATGGAGAAGGCGCATGCTGATGCTGAGGATTTCCTTCTGAAAATCCGCAAGAGCCTCATCTGAAAGTTATCCTGGAGGCCACCAGGCAATGTGGTTCGTCGCACCGCACTCGTAATTTGGAGCCCAGACGGTTTCTGCGGAAAGTCCTGGTCAACTGGCGTAACATCGCCATTGCGCTCATTGAGGGGTTGTAAGCCTACCGCCTGATTGCGACAGTTATCGAAGATAGCGTTTGATGGCTTACAATGTCGCCGAGAACAATCCAATACGAATTATGTCACTAAGAGCCTTTAACAAAAACCTAGGCTAACAGTCCTTGTCAAAACCTAATTATTTCAATCCCTCCACGAGGTAAAGGTCGGCGAGCATACGGTGATATCCATACACGCAATTTTTCGCGTCGGGAGTCAGTAGGATCGGGCCAATATTCTCTACCCCCGCTGGATCGGAAGGCATGAGCTCCTTCCAGCGAGTGCGTTGCCCCGTTTGCAAATCGAGGCGATCGACCCGAGCCGGCAGTTCACCCGGCTGGTAGATATACAAGGAGCGGCCGTCTGAACTAAATGTGATGGGTTGTTCCCCGGGATTGAGTCCATTAATCATGCGGGGCTCACCGCCGGTAACAGAATAGAGATACCCCTTTTGGTCGGGACCGATCCCGGCCACCCATTGAGAGTCGGGTGAGATGACAAACCTTGTGCCGTTTACTCCTTCGGGCGTAATCGCCCGGCTCTTACCCGAAGCCAGCTCATAGACGTATAGTCGTACTCCTTTGCCTGGCTCGTTCCCCGAGAAGAGGATGCGCTTCCCGTCGGGAAACCAATGCGCGAAGCCGCGGTTGACATTGTCGTTGGTTAGCGCTTTGGGCTCCCCAGCGCCCGTGGTCAGCAGTTTTAATTGCGTCGGTGAATCCTGCGTCACCGCGACCACCCATTTTCCGTCGGGCGACAAAGCCCTCGCTCCTCCTTCTCCCAACAGGACGGCCGGAGAGCCGTCAGTTTTCCGAATGTACACGGCATAGGACAACCCGCCGGACTTGGAGTAGGATAGCGCTCCTCCTCCGCCCTCCTCGTCAAACAAAAGGGTCTTGCCATCCGCCGAAAGGTCGGCTGGGTAGGAATAGTCCAGCCACGAGAGTTCGTGCTCTTTGGAATCACTATCAGTAACACCCATCAATTCGCGCCGCCAACTGGCACGCATCAGGAGCACCCGTCCATCCTTGGCAATATCCAACAGCATCAGGGCGCCGGGTAATCGCAAGACCATGCGCTCTTTGCCGTCAAGCGTCACGGCGTAAAGGGTCCGATCTGTACCAGTCTTGCTAGCGGTGAACCAGACCTCATTGCCGTCTGGTGACCATGCCAAACCCTGTACGGTGAACCATTCGCCCGTCAGAACTTTCTTGTTCCCCTTTAGGTCGACCATGGCCACCGAACCAGCGTCGTCGCCCTGGGTGGGATGGTCGAGAAAAGCAATCAAATCCCCCTTAGGGGAAACGCGGGGATGACCGACCCATCCCCCAGTTTCGTAGAGTGGTTTCCCTATGGGATATTCCAGCTGGTTCTTTCCGCCGAAGTCACGCACCACTGCCAGGCTGCTGCCATCTGGTCCCCAATCCGCCCATTGCACCTGCTCCAGCACATCGCGAGGAGCCCCGCCGGCAAGCGGCGCTCTGGCCAGCGTGCCCATGTTCACCCAAGTTCCGATCGCTTTGCTGTCCAGCAGAACGGCCAACTCAGCGAGGAGGACACGGACATGAGCTGCGTGTGGCTGAGTCCCATGGAGCGCGATTCTGGTGCTTCTGGACGCGCTGTGAACACATCAGTAGGATTGCCTTGCCACGCGGCGCTGTAGAGAATTGTCTGTCCATCCGGAGCAAACCGGGCAGACCGGATGCTGCCCCGGCGGAAGGTCAACTGTCGATAGGTCGGCGGCGGCACCGGCGGCTTCGAAAGGAGCAGTTTCCCTGCAAACAGGGTGGCAGCCACTGCGAGAAGCAGACCGAACGCAAAAACCGGCAGAGACAGGGTCTTGGGTCCCGTTTTGGCAGCTACCAAGGCTACTACGGCGGTTGCCGGCTCCGTCCTTGCGACAGCCACAGAGACGCCCGACGACCCAATCTCGCGTTGCAACCGTTTGAGGTTGGCGCGCATCTCGGCTGCCGACTGGTAGCGGAGTTCACGATCCTTTTCCAGGGCGTTGTTGACGGTTTCTTCCAGCTTCAACGGTAGCTGAGGGTTCAGGCGGATGGGCGCGGTCGGAGCCCGGTTGAGAATGGCCTCCGTGATCACCGCCGATGTTTCTCCACGAAACGGCAAAACCCCGGTGGCCATCTCGTAGAGCACCACGCCGAAGGAGAACAGGTCAGTCCTCCCATCCAGATCCTTCCCTTTTAACTGCTCCGGGGACATGTAGGTCACCGTGCCCACGGCCGTTCCGGGGAGGGTCAGGTCAAGGCTGGCGACGTCCGCCTTGGTTTGCGAATCGCCAGTCAGAGAACTGCTGGCATGTGTGATCTTCGCGAGCCCAAAATCCAAAATCTTGGCGTGCCCGCGCGCGGTTACAAAGATGTTCGCCGGCTTGATGTCGCGATGCACGATCCCTTTGGCGTGCGCGGCGTCCAGCGCGTCCGCCACCTCGATGCCGATGGTCAGCAGTTGTTCTAGCTCAAGCGGACGCCCGTCAATCATGTGCTTCAGCGTCATACCGTCCAGAAATTCCATAGCGATGAACGCTTCGCCGTGCCGGTCGTCAATTTCGTAGATGGTGCAGATGTTGGCGTGATTGAGAGCCGACGCCGCCTGCGCCTCCCTTTGGAAGCGGGCTAGGGCTTGGGTGTCTTTGGCGACGTCATCGGGCAGAAACTTCAACGCGACAAAGCGGTGGAGGGTTGTGTCCTCGGCCTTGTAGACCACGCCCATTCCGCCGCCGCCAAGTTTCTCGACGATGCGATAGTGGGATATGGTCTGGCCGATCATTAGGGGCAAATCTTACGTGGGTAAAACGGGCAAGTCAATTAACGCTAGAGTTGACGGCGGCTGATCGTTGGCGATAAATCCCCCTAACACGCAATATAAAAAGGCGCCCACTTTTGCGGTAGGTTGTGGATTGTTCGCATCGTCAACCTAGCGCAAAGGAGCGCCTTTATGAGTCAAGAAAAGTATATCGGCATGGACGTTGCAAACACCCCACCGTTTCCGTACCAAGCGGCAGCTCTGGGCCTACAGCGGTTTCGCCGTCGAGACTCACGACAGCGGTGAGTACCGCAACGCGCGAGGCAAACTGCAAACGCAACCGCGAGCGCATCACGGTGCGCGGTCTGAATGACAACCATAAATGTGTTACACAATCCTTGGCGAAGATCGCGTCCGCCACGTCCAACCGGCGTTCATTCCACAACTCCTCCACGAACCTGTTGACCAGTTGTTTCGGATCATCCATCGCGCTTACTCCTCACACAATAGACAAACCTCCACGTCGCAGGTCGCAGGATTTTTGACTGTCCGCCGCACGGGTGGCGTCGTTGCGAAAGGCTTCGGGGCGTTGGCGGAGGGAGAAACTGATCCGGCGGCTTTGGCCGCCTTGGCCACGCTATTTCATCAAAACTGTCCAATTTTGAGCAGTCACGGAGTAGGCCAGCGCTGTAATCTTTATATTCGATAGGCAGATGCGAAGGAACTATGCGGCTCTCGTGGTCGTTTGTTCCTCTGATGGCGCAACCGGATTGGTTTCGTTGGACGACAACCCTCCCCCACTGCGCCATCTCTCTTTTTTGGCAGATCGGGTGAGCGAAACGCCCAATTGCCTGCGATTCGGACTGAGCAATTTTTCACACTCTATTTACAGTCGGCGTTCGCCGGAAATGCTAGACTCCCCGGCACCAAGGAACTTCTCCCCCAATGCGACTTCGCGACAGATTGGAACGCCAGCATTACGAGCAGAAATTGCAAGAGACTCGCTGGGAACGGCAGGCCGAGACAAAGCAGGTAGAGCGATTGTCCGCAATCCTCGTGAAGAAAGTGAATTCCGCCAAAGGGTCGCCTAATTTATCCGCTTCCGTACCAAGCGGCTGAGGAATCCTTTATCTGACCGAAACATCTCCGCACTTTTCAGGAGGGGAAGAGACTGTTTTGACGCTCAACGAGCTTCACGGGCATCGAGCACTCTTCGTCGTCGCTTGGCGACGTGATTGACCCGAGCGCTTACGGGGTAGCAACGCATTAGCAGAGCATTGGAGGGCTTCAAAAGATCGGATGCCGCATCTGGATTTTTCATTCCCGGATCAAGCCACAAGTCGTAACAGTCCGGGTCCAGAATAACGGGCATTCTGTCATGGACTGCTGAGGTGACCGCACTTGGAGTTGTGGTCAGAATCGAGCACGTCTGCATCGCATTTCGATTTGGATCTTTCCAGGTCTCCCATATTCCCGCGAACGCGAACAACTGACCTTCATTGACTTCAAAACAGTACGGCTGCTTGGTCTTGCCCGCTCTGAGCCACTCGTAAAAACCATCTGCGGGAATCAGACATCTGCGGAGTTTCAGCGCATCGCAGAACGCGGGTTTCGTCGCCGCTGTCTCGGATCTTGCATTAATCATGCTGGCTGCGCCGGACGAATCTTTGGCCCACCAAGGAATCAGTCCCCAGCGTACTAGCGACAATTCGCGTCGGGGTTCTTTCGGGTTCTGTCGGATGACCGGGACGGGCTGAGTCGGGGCAACGTTGTAGCGAGGAGTCCAGTCTTCTTCTCCCGCGCTGTCGAAGTATTCCTCAACAAGCTGTTTTCTCCGCGAGAGTCGATAGCGTCCGCACACGGAAAGATTATGGCAGATCGGACAAGAAGGCTGCACTAGCTTTCGCGAAAAGACTTTATCCGTTCCGATAGCTGTTTCGATTCTTGGATTAATTTCTCAGCCTCGGCGATCAAATGCACGGTGTTCTTGTTCAGTTCCTCGATCTTGCATCGCAACAAGGCAGACTCTTCTTCATGTTGCGACCTGGGGATGACCTGCGTGCCGGTCAGCAGCATAAGGTGGCCTCCGATGCAGAATCATCAGATTGCACAAGAGACCGACGCCCCGAACGGGGCACGGCGGAGGGATGTGTAAAGGGACTCTTAGAGTCTACCACTCGGCTCAGACTAGGCGATCAGCCCGGCTGAGCTATCGACTACGACTCAGAAACTCGTAGGCCCATCCAACGATGGAAATCGCGATGAACAAGTAAGGCCACAATCCAACGATCCGCTTGAAGAACTCCGAGCGAACGCGGCCCCCACGGGGTAAAAGTTCCGATGCCGATTCACTTCGCTCCATGTCCAACCTCTACTCGGTAGAAGAAGGGGCGGTCGTGAGGGTCTGAACGTCAATCTCGGCTGACATTAACCCATGACCGCCCTAAACGTTACTTTCAGTCGGATCATACCCTCAAGAAATCGGCGGAACTGTTCAATGTTGCTCATTCTTCCCGCGCGGTTATTGTCTGACCCCAAAGAGGTCTGTTCCAACGCAATACGGCAAATCGGCGACGTTCGCCCGTTGTTGTCGTACATCGCCATATCACTCCTCGACAGGTCAATGAGCGAAATCGCCTGATTGCGACAGTTACGCTAAACTTCGAGGAGCGGTAATGGGAGTCGCTCATCGCGACAACCGCAAATCTCACCAATTTGATTTCCCCCGATGGGGAAGGCAGTCGGATAGCCCATGCAGGCTAATCAAAAGTCCGTGCCCCTTTCTGAGGACATTGTTGCGCAGTATTTGGCAATTTTGGAAGTCGCACGACTAGATTCCAGTTTGGCGGCGCTTCGGGAATTAGTGACCGCGCACCTCACTCGAATTCCTTTCGAAAATATTTCCAAGCTTTATTACCGCAGACACCTGGGATTGATGAACCTCCCCGACATTCGACTGTATCTGGAAGGAATCAAGAGATACCATTTTGGCGGCACCTGCTACTCGAACAACTACTACTTTCACCTGCTGCTGCGAAGTCTCGGGTACGAAGCAAGGTTGTGCGCGGCAGACATGAGGACTCCAGAAGTTCACGCTGTGAACATGATCACGATTGAGGGACGGGAGTACTTGGCAGATACGGGTTACGCTGCTCCGTTGCTGGACCCAATCCCTCGCGACCTGGATACCGATTACGAAATCACCCTGGGCCGAGATCGTTATGTGCTAAAGCCGCAAGATGCGAATGGCTGTTCACGCCTCGAACTTTATCGTGATGGAGCCTTGCGCCATGGGTACCGGGCGAAACCGGCGCCGAAGAGGCTTGAGGATTTCAGCAAGGTAATCGCGGGGTCGTTCTCTGCGGATGCCACCTTTCTGAATTGTGTATTGCTGGCGCGATTCGCTCGTGGTGGGTCCACGGTCATCCACAATTTCGCGCTGATTGAATCGGACAGGCGTAGATCAAGCGTGCATGCGTTGGCTAATCGTGACGAGTTAATAGCTGCAATTGAACAGCACTTTTGTATGCCACCGGAAATTGTCGCCGAGGCGGTGGGCGAACTCGCCAATTTACAGGACCCCTGGAGTTGACTGTTGATAAATCGTTAACACTCATTGACCCTGGGAAGGGGTTTTGAGTGATAACGCCTACTTACATCAACGATCCGGTTGCAAGCCGAAACCGGCGAACTCGCGAGGTCACCCTATATGCCCAAGCGCCGCAGAGAGCGTCCAGCGCGGTCACAGCCGCAACATTCAAGCGACGAGAAAGGGATAGACATTTGGAGAGAATGGCGAGTTGCTGAATGCGCCACGCAGCACTAGAATTTCCCGCGTAAAGGAGGCAGCCATGAAAGCGAAAGCGATTGTATTGACTCTGGCGCTGTGCTTTGTTGGAGTAGCACCGGGCTACGCCGCCGACTCGTTTATGGGCACTTGGAAGCTGAACGAGGCCAAGTCGAAGTTCGCCCCGGGGTCGCGCAAGAATAACACGGTTGTCTACGAGGCTGCGGGTGACAACGTGAAAGTCACCGCGGATGGCACCGATAGCGACGGTAAACCCGCTCACAACGAATGGACGGGAAGGTTCGACGGCAAAGACTACCCGGTCACGGGCGATCCCACTGCAGACACGCGGTCGTACAAAATGGTCAACGACCGTACGTTGAAGCTGACCGACACGAAGAACGGCAAAACTACCGTCACTGGTCGCATTGTCGTCTCCGCTGACGGCAAGAGCCGCACGGTGACCGTGAGCGGAACTGATGCGACGGGCAAAAAGTTCCACCGCACTGCGGTATACGACAAGCAGTGAACTATTCCCAGCCTTGGCCGGGCGACACAGAAGCCCTTCCGCCGGGAGTTCCGAGCGGAGGGGTTATTTCTAGGGGCACCTCAATTCCGCTGGATTGTTGGCGTAATATCGCCTTTGCACTCAATGACCAGCGGTCAAAACGTGTAATCGCCTGGTTACGTAAACTGACGCAGGACTGCCCCGGAAGTGTACCGTCTTTCGTTCCCGCTTCGTGATCTTGCGAAGCCGGTGGAGGGCTGCCAACATCCAGGTCATGACGTTATGAAGATCTTGCTGGTTGAAGATTCCCACATCGAACGACACAGGATTGGCGGTTACCTAACCGACTGGGGACTAAACTTCCTTGCCGTTGGTAGCGGCACAGAAGCAGTCAAATTGCTTGAAGGCCCCGAGCCTCCCAACATGGCTCTGCTCGATTGGATGCTGCCCGGTCTCGACGGAATCGACGTATGCCGCCACATCAGAACCCGCGGCGCGAGAGGAACGTACATCTACACCGTAATGCTAACGGCCAAGAACCGGAAGCAGGATCTCCTGCTCGCCATGGCAGCCGGTGCCGATGACTATCTGGCCAAGCCCGTAGATCCTTCGGAATTGCGTGCCCGCATCATGGCTGGCAAGAGGATTCTGGAACTTCAGCAGTCCCTGCGTTTCGCTGCCACTCACGACTTTTTGACCAACCTGCTAAACCGCTCGGAAATACTGGCAGCGCTTGAGAGAGAGTTGTCGCGCAGCAGCCGCGAACAAAAGGCCGCCACTATCATTATGGCCGACATCGATCACTTCAAGCGCATCAATGACTCGCTCGGCCACGCCGCAGGCGACGAGGTTCTGAAAGAAGTAGCCCGCAGGTTGAAGTCGGACTTACGTCCCTACGATGTCGTCGGTCGATACGGTGGCGAAGAGTTCCTGATCATTCTGCCAGGCTGCGGGCTCACCACCGGAGCCCGCCGGGCCGATGAAATTCGTAACTTGGTCGCGAAAGATCCGATTTTCACTCCTTTAGGCACCACCTCCGCCACTGTCAGCCTGGGAGTTACCGTAACCTCACCGGACCGCGCTCACTCGGTGTCGGATCTTCTTCACGAAGCGGATGTCAGTATGTACGCCGCCAAGAAGAACGGAAGAAACCGCGTCGAACTCTTTTCTGCGCGACAGAAGGGTGCTGCGCCGCGCTGACCGAAGTACCGGATCAAGCCTCTCTCGACAATTGCTCCCAAACCGCAGCACCCAGTTCTGGGTAATTGGCGAAACATCCCCATAACGCTCATTGAGGCCAATGAGTGGCAGGAAACTTGTTTCTGACTCGACCCTTCATCAAGCGACGCGTTGACTCCTATTGGCGAATAAGTTCATAATCCACAGCTGCCGCTACGTCAAAAAAAAAGTGAAAAATAAGGAGTGAAGCGAATGTGGAAGAAGCAGGATGATGCTCCGGGCAGGCAGCCCGATTCCTTCTCGAACCAGGTGCCGGACTTGACCTTGGAGTCGGCTAGCGAAACTCTGATGGAAGCTTACCGGAGCCGCCAGGCCGAAAAAGCGAAGTTCGGAGTCGGTGCACAAGAAATTCATGCGGGTCAACAACCCCTGCTGCCAACCACCATGGCGACCTACACGGAAGCGATGAACGAGTTTACCAAGAACGCCAATGCGTTCATTGAACAGCTGCCGCTTCTGAACAAGGCTCGGAATGCGTACGAGCAAGCGATGAGAGCCAACGCGGAACTACGGAAGCTCTTAGACACCGGCGAGGAGAACCTGCGAGCTCTCATGACCCGCTTGGAGCAGATAGTTAGTCCTGCTTCGGAGAAGAGAAGACCCGAACCAGCGAAAGTCGAAGCGATTCGGGGGACGGAGGAACCGTCCGGCGGGGTGCGGGAAGCATGATTCATAAAAGCGCGGAGATAATCGAGCCGCAAAAAAGCGAATGGAAGGCGCAAAGTTGTGACATCGCGTGTTTACATTGCTGAGAATTGAGTGGTCTTCTCCTGATCCGCTCCAAGCGGCTCGCTTCACGGGCACGTGAGCGTCGCCACGCCGTGGGTTCCAAAGCAGTCCGTTCCGCTCTCAAAGCACGCGATTGCCGCGTTGCACTGGGCGCCTCCCGATTGCAACGGCACGGTGGCGTTCACAAAGTAAGTGCCTGACGCTCCGGGTTTGCACTGACCCACCCCCGTAGCACTGACCGTGATACCGGCTGCCCCGCCGGTCTTGCTACAAGCGCCCCACTCACGGGAGTCGGCACCCCTGCGGACGAAGAGTCGTAATAACCAAAAGCAGTGAACTGAACCTGTCCAGCCGGATAGTCGTCGGCGTTGGCAGTCGCGGGAGTCACGGAAACTGACTTCAGGGGACCCCGTGAGCCGCAGGCCAGGGTGATTGCTGCGACAGCAACTAGGAGCAGATAAAAGTACTGAGGCCCAAACTTCATATTGCAGACCTCCTAATTTGGGCATTAATTTACTTGGCTCGACCTTTGTGCTAGACTCCCATCTGTCGCGACGCCTTTTTAATCGAATTGCGCATAAAGCGAGGCATGGGATTCGCCGTGAGAACCGGGCGCACAGAGGCGATTGACCTCTTTCGAAGATGGGTATCAGAAGCCACATTGCTCCGCGTGCACTTCAGTTTCTCGCTGTTTGCCCTTTCCTTTCTCGGGCGAATTAAAGAAGTGTCGGATACCCGGCTGTATTTCCTGTCAGACGACACGACCTCCGAACTCGAATTGCCTTTGCCTGACGACTTGGAATTCGGGTATGGCGATGATAGGCGTTTCGAAAACGTAGGCTTGGCTGGCATCGTCCTTATCTTTCCGCTTGCGGAGGCCCCAGAGCGAGATGCCATTTCATTTGCTGAAGTTGCAGATCGTCGTTGAGAGATTTTCGTCACGCGCAAATTCTCCTGTAAACTGAATTGTCGCGTGGATGTAACCGGGCGCGGACGCGCCCGATGAAGATCAGAAAGTTTGCATAGCTTTCGGCTCATGGTGTTTGCCCACCGCTGAAGCCCTTCCGCTGTGCGTAGTCGTAGTGTATCAAAAACACGATTACGGCGGAAAGGTGCGCGTGCAGTTGTCGGAGAAGATAGGCGATCACCCAAACACCGTGGTGCCCTATTCATGCAAGGGAAGATTTATAAAGGGGATTTCATTACGCTTCTTCTCAGATGGAACTAGCGGGATGATTGAGCCAAACATTTTCAATTTTTATGCCTTTGGTGCCGATATGAGGCCATTGCGCAATCTCGCGCCGAATACCAAACTGCGAGATAACCCGGATTTGATTCAAGCATTCCTAAACGCAACCCACGTTGCCGACTGGTTCGTGTTGGAAGAGTTTTGTAAGACCTACCTCCCGTCATCGGGCCGTAAGCTGGGCGAGATCAAGAATTATCTTAACCAAGGCTTTCTTCATCCGCCAGATGGAGTCATTCCGCATGATGTCTCCGAGCTTGACGCAAAAACAATCGGCGAGCAGGTCACTGAATTTGAAACTCTTCTTTCCGATGAGTTGGGCAGGCTGCCATTCTTTTGCCTAGAGGATGAAAAACTCGGCAACTTTTCAGTCCTAAAACTGCTCAAGGGGGCGGCGAAGGGATATCCGAAAAAGGTTCGTGATCGGCTAAGTGACGCCTGTCGGAATGAGATTGATGAAGCTGGGAAGTGTCTCGTTTTTGAAAGAAGCACGGCTGCCGGATTTCACATGCTGCGTTCGGTGGAACTCACAATCAGAGAATATCTGACAAAGATTCCTGGATTTGTAATGCCGCCTCTAAATCGTCAAAACTGGGGAGAATATCTGAAGCTCCTAAAAGACAATGGGGCTGCAAAAGAACTACTAGATCACCTTCACAACATCAAGGACAACTATAGAAACCCCCTGATGCATCCAGAAGATACGCTCGACATGGACGACGCGCTCAGCCTGTTTGGCCTCGCGCAGTCGATGAACGAGATACTGGTCAGAGATATGAAAAAGCGAGGATTCATCCCATGAAATCTGAGGCCAAGAAATTCGATGCGGTCGTGCGGACCCTGCTTTCCGTTTCGCATGAGGAAATTAAGAAGCGAGATAAGGAATGGCATCGCAAGCGAGCGCGGAAGAAACGGGCTAAGACTTCACCCGCCTCCCACGCTTCCGGCTCCAAGGCTTAGTGAACCGTACCGGCTCCCTCCTTGCCAGTCAGTTCCGCGAAGGTGAGGCGCTTGCCTATGATCTGCGAGACTGCGAGATCAAAGCGGCCCTTGTCATCAAGTTCCTTGCGATTATTGAATCGGAACATCTGCTCATCAAGGTATCGAAACAGGTGAAACGGTTCCACGCTCACGTAGGTTCCCGAAATCCCGCGCTTCAACAGCGACCAGAAATTCTCCATGCCGTTGGTGTGTACGCGGCCATCCACGTATTGCACGGCGTGGTCGATGACTTGATGCGCGTAATCCGTCTCCAACCCGCGATAGGCAACCCATTCGTCGCTGTAGAGCGCAGTGCCAGCCTGTACATGCTGCTTGATCTCCGGTTGCACGGTTTCCAGTTTGCGGTTCGGCATGACTTTTGCGCGAACGCGTCCACCGCGTTCCAGCATTCCGAATACGATGGTCTTGTCTGCTCCGCCAGTTCCCGTGATGCGGCGCTTGCGCTCGCTTAAGTGCATGTTTCGCGCTTTTCCGCCGATGAAGGTTTCATCCACTTCGACTTCGCCATTCAGTTTTGAGCCGAAGAAATCATCCTGCATTGCCAGTCGGATGCGATGCAGCATGAACCATGCCGACTTCTGGGTGACCTTCACGTCTCGCGCAATTTCATAACTGCTGATTCCGTTCTTGCAATTAGTGACCAGCCAAGTTGCAGTCATCCACTT
This sequence comes from Candidatus Sulfotelmatobacter sp., assembly GCA_036844925.1. Taxonomy (GTDB): domain Bacteria; phylum Acidobacteriota; class Terriglobia; order Terriglobales; family Acidobacteriaceae; genus Sulfotelmatobacter. Next base: position 68,266 of record DAIUEW010000023.1, on the reverse strand, counting down.
ATCCAGCGGAATCGCCGAATCTTCCATCACAGTGCCGACCTTGATAGAGAATTCGCGCTTCGGGTGATGAGTGGAGCAGGTCCAAGTGCGGCGTTTCTCGCTAAATTTTACTTTCGCCGATCCGCAAGTCGGACAGATCACCTTGCCGTCGGGCCAGCGCCGGATTGCGAGATAATCAATGCAGTTGTTGGGATTCGAGAAGTAGATGATTGCTTCCTGCAGGCTCTTCGGTTCGCGCATGGCCTTGTTCTCCATGCATGAACTTTAGCAAATTAACGTGGTCGAGTCAAGTAAATTATTGCCCTAATTTGTATCTGTGGCTTTGATTGTACCTCGGAACTCTAAGTTGCCCGACCGAAACTACAAGGAACCCGTGCCTTTTCTCAGTTGTTGTAACATCGCGATTTCACTCATCTTCCTCTGGGCCGGAGATTTTGAGCGTAAACGCTGTTTACAACGATTACTTCTGCACCACTACTTCTGCACCACCTCAAGGGCGTCGCCCGTCTGGTGTTCCGTGATTTGGAAACGGAAGAAGTCGTGGATGGCGGCAACCGCAATCGGGTCGTCAGACTTTATCCGTATTCTTCCGCCTGCTGGCGTTTCCTCGTACATGTAGTGAATGGCTGACTTCATCAGCTTCATCGTCGTTACACCGGGCGGCACTCCGTCGTGTATGAACATCGGCGTGGAGAAGTCCCCAGCGTCAAACATCATGGCGATATGGGTTAGGTGTGACCGAATCGCTTCCGTATTTCTCTTATCTTCGGGGTCATTCGCCGCTACTTCTATAGCGCCGCCGTCAGCCATCATGCGGAAGTGATGGGTCGTCTTGTCGTGTGGAAAACCCATCGCTTGGTCGCCGTGACTTTCCACGACGGCATGGTGGGCCGCGTGCTGGTCGTGCATTGGACAATCCTTCATCGAGTCATCGGGCTTGGCTTCTTGCGCCAAGACGGGCGACGCCAATAGAGACAACGAAAGAACGATTGCGAAACGATTCATGACCGGGTTCTCCTTTTGAGATTGTTTGATTTGGTTCTTGGCTTATCACCAAGCGAGTGAAGCAGCATCGCTTTAGAACCCGGCGGAGTGTTCTTCAGCTTTTTCCGCCAGTCGCGTACGAGCTTGCGCATGTAATCCTGCGTGCGCTGGAGGTCCTGAATCTGTTGCCCAAGGGACTGGAGTTTCTCCTCGGTAAGCTTGAGCACATGATGGCAAGGTGCGCCACCGTTATCACGTGTACGCAGGATTTCGGAAAGCTCTTTCAGGGAAAAACCGAGTTGCAAAGCTCGCTGTGCAAGCTGGACGCGCTCAGCGGCAGATGCAGGGAACATCCGATAACCGCCATTGGTCCTCTGTGATGTGGGCAGAATGCCGAGCCGCTCATAATGACGAAGCGTGTCAGCGCTGACGCCAGTCAGGCGGGCAAGCTCTCCCGAGCGCAAAGAATTGACACTCACGACATCAGTATGAACCCTTGAATCGGTTCCAGAGTCAAGCGCTTTTTCAATTGGCGAAATATCGCCATTACGCTCACCATGTTCAGAACGCGTCCACTTGAATCAGAACGGTGCAAGCTGGCCGATTTGTAAGCTGTTGTAGAATAGAGAATTTTCCAAACCGATCAGAACACCCTATGTGATCTTCAAAACCGGCGGTTGGCGTTCGCCTGGACTGTAATGAAATTGTAATGGTCGCACGATAAAAACGAATCATTTCCCAGCAGAACGGATCACATCGACCTAGTTGTAACCCGTTGAAAAGAGGAGTAGAGTAGAAAATTTTCCAAACGGTTCAGAACCCTCCTGTGTTTTCCTAAACCGTTGGTCGGCGGTTCGACTCCGCCCGGGGCCCCCATTCCATCCGACCAATTCGCTTCTGCTGGAGCTGCCGACGAATCACTTTGCCCAGCCCAGACCGTCCGCCTTCAAGCAGCGCTTCGCGCGGCGGCCTCTGCAATGTCTGCACCTTACCGCGGACGCGCGCCAATCCTCCCTGTGGGATATCGCGCTCACCAAGGGCCACCTCTGGCAACGCCGCTTTTACGACTTCGTCGTATTCACCGAGAAGAAGCGGGTAGAGAAGCTGCGCTACATGCACCGCAACCCTCTGGTGCGCGGTTTGATGCTGGAGCCGGAACAGTGGCAGTGGAGCAGCTTGGTCATTACGCCTTGGGCGAGGCGGGGCCGGTGCTCGTCAACGAAGCCCGGAAAGCGGAACTGCGCGTGTAGGGTTTGTTAGAAGCTCTAAAGAGCAATAGAGGCGCTCACGCAACTCACCACAGGCTTCTGGCGAAGGTTGGATCGTTGAACATATCCCAGAGCAGCCCTTCCGAAACCAAATAGACGTTACTCTGGTCTGCGTCTTGCCCCTTCCACACGTCGTCCGTGAAATCGGCTTCCGGGATAATGCGGGGATCCGTGCTCTCTCTTTCCTCGAAGTTATAGCAGGATTCGTGCATCGCCACCAATTCTCTTAGAGCTTCTGAGACACTACACAGGACAAGGTGAATAGGAGCGCGCCGGTCTTCGATTTGCTTAATGAAAGCGACGAAGCCCGCGCGCTGCGCTTCCATGTTGAGTTCATCGAATGAATGGATGACGAATGATCGAACTCTGCCAGATTGTGCCTCGAGCCGCTCGACAAGGTGTTTCTGGTTAAGACCGATGTCTCCGTGGATGAGAACGGTCATACCAGGCCTTCGTAGCGCCCAGTCGACGTCTTGAACCAGTTTATCGAGATCAATTTGTGGTTCGTGTTCCGGCTGCGAGACATGCGAAGGAGCGAAATGAACAGATACCACTTCGGAGTTTGCAATCATAGGCGCCTCCACACTAATTTTCAGCCTTAGCGAGCTGACAATCAGTGACCGCCATCACGGCCGCAAGGCAATTGAACGACCTGCCCGACGATCTGGCGGCCAAGATCACCATCCACTACTACCTTGATGCTCGTGATGCGTTGCTGAAGGCGTTGGCAACCTGATCGAATACACTCAATGCCTAGCTCGACCGTTGCCAGATGCGTTGCCAGATAACCGCCGTTTGAGGTGATCCAAATCCGATTTGGCCAGCCGAGTCCGACTTGTAAGTTGATGATCCGATTGAGGGAAGGATGGAAGCCCCTATTTCCTAAACCGTTGGTCGGCGGTTCGACTCCGCCCGGGGCCCCCATTCCATCCCGACCAATTCGCTTCTGCTGGAGCTGCCGACGAATCACTTTGCCCAGCCCAGACCGTCCGCATATTTGCCCGCATTGATCAGCTTCTTGACATTCCATTGCGCCAGATCGATCACCGCAACTTGTCCGGTCGCGATGCATGACACATACGCGATCTTGCCGTCAGGAGGGATCAAGATTTCCTGCGGCGTGCGCGCGACTTCGATGTTGCGCACCACTCGCAGGTTTCTCACGTCCACGACAGCCACCTGGTTCGTCGATGGGATCGCGACCAGCAACCAGCGGCCATCGGGCGTTGCGGCTGACCCATAGCCTACACCAGGGAGGTCGACCCACGTTTTCAGTTGCTTTGTCGCAGTATCGATGACGGCGAGCCTGGGCTTTGTTTGATCTGCGGTGAACACCAGCTTGTCGTCGGATGAGATTGAAATTCGCTGCACCTCGCCCGACACAGGAACCACTGCAACCGTCTTCCGGTCCACCATGTCGAGTACAGAGACAGTGCCAGGTCCAACGTTGGCGGTATAGCCGAGCCGCCCGTCGTGCGACAAGGCCAGCATGTGCGATTGCTCCTGCCCGGTGGGAACCGCGCCCACGATCTTCCCGGTTCGCGGATCGACCGCCGTCACGGTCTTATCCAACTCCGTCGTGACATAGATCAATCCGCTCGCCGGATCCAGCACTGCTTGATGCGGTCGTACGCCATGACCGAAATCGATGTCACCGACGATCGACCGTGATGACAGATCGATGACAAGCATCTCGTGTCCATCGATGCCGGGGTGTCCAAGGCCGGTGCTGCCATAGATGGGCATAAAGGCCGTGCGCCCATCCGCGGAGACGGCGATTTCATGACCATGGACTCCGGGAGTCTTCTCTGGGATCACGGCAATCTGCCGCGCAGACGCAGCATCGACGATGCTCAGAGTGCTGTCACCCTGATTAACGACCAGCAAGCTTTGCGCATGTGCGCTCGATGGCAGAAATGTTAGACAAACAAGTGGTAGAAGGAAGTGCGGGGAGCCGAGCTTTCGCATAAGCTGAAAGTATAACCGCTCGCCTGCGCGGAGTTGTGTGCCCTGTTTGTGCTTCACCGCATGAGTTAAAGGATGCGAACGCTTACGACGTGGAAGGCGTTGTTGCTCAGGTAACCGAAGAGGGCAACCCGGTGCGCATGGTGTCCACTCACGGTATCGGGGTTTTCAATGGGGACGATTCGCTGATCGTCATCTACGACGATCACGACATGCGCGCCCTTGGCCACACACTTTTCCATACAGTCGAAATGGCCGGAGGTGGCACCTTTAGTGGCGCAAATCGAATCCGAAATGTATCCGGTAATGGTGACGTCCTGGGCGGAGCTTGTAGCCAGACCGATCAACAAAATCCCGAGGGGAAGCCCGATATAAAGCCGGAGCATTTTCTTCATAAAGCGTCGCGACCTTCCTCGCAAACTCTCAACAGGTGAAAAGTATAGCACCGGCGCGCCCTCCAACTTCACTAGCAGGCTGCTGAAAAACTCAGCCGCAGCCTTGATTTTGGGTGGCGCAGCGCTTCAGCGCTGCGATAAGTGGCATGTTTTCAGCAGCGGCTTTAGCCGCCGACTGTACTTCTGACCAAGCAAATTGAGTTTTTCAGCAGCCTGCTAGAGAGCCCGTGTGTCCGAAGAGTTTGACCAACCATTTGCTCTTGGTTCAATCGGGATGCCTCTATAATGGTGCAATGAAGAGAAGGCGAGCCAGCTTGTTCTTGGGGAAGATGGCGTTGTCACTCGCCTTTGCCATATTCGGAATCGAAAATGCGGCTGCCGTCACATGCGAGAGTCTGGTCTCCCTTAAGCTAACAGACACAACGATAACGGCGGCGCAGTCGAAACCAACGATGCCGCCAACTTCGCGTGCAAGCGAGTATTACCCCGTGATTTCGATGAGATTGCCTTCGCTATCGGCGATTACGGCTTCGTAATATCCGTCGCCGGTCAACCTTGGACCGCTAATGATAGGAACTCCCGCTACTTCCATGGCTTTCACCAGACGATCCACGGCGTCGCGCGAGCCGAGAGAAATGGCAAGATGCGCGTGCCGGGGAGATTCAGCGGGCGATGCCATCAGTTCGAGACGCGTCCCCGAACCGAACGAGAGAAAATAAGATTGGAAGTCGCGTGTCGAGCTCTTGTAGATCGGGCCGGGTGTCGCCTTGAACCAGCGCTCGTAGAAGGCGCGGGCGCGCTCGAGATCGGCAACCCAGGCAGCGGCATGATCAATTTTTCCAACCGGATCTTTTCCAACAGAATCCAGCAACCCGACCCTCACAAGTTCCGTGCGGAGTGCAGTGGGATCGCTAAAGACGATTCCATGCATCCCAAGCGTGGTCGCAACCTCTGCATTCCGCCCCAAGTCGTCGATGTAAACGGAGTGGGCTGGGTTGACCGAAAAAGTTTCAAAGAAGAGCCTGAAGATCCGAGGATCGGGTTTGATCATCCGGACTTTGCCAGAAAGCAAAATTCCTTGAAACCACTGCAGAAATTCGAATCGCTTCCAAGCCGTAGGAAAGGTCTCTGCGGACCAGTTACTGAGGGCGTACAAACCAACTCCGCGCTCGCGTAACTCCGCGAGAATCGCAACGGTTCCAGAGATAGGTCCGGCGAGCATTTCTTCGTGACGCTGAAACCAGGCATCAATCAGTTCGGCGTGGCCGGGATGCTCCAACTTCAAAGAAGCGCAGCCTTCCGCGAAACTCCTTCCCGCATCTTGCTGCGTGTTCCAGGAAGATGTGCAGATGTTCGCCAGGAAGTGCTCCATGGCGGCATCGTCTCCAGCGAAGAGCTTTCGGTAGAGGTAACGCGGGTTCCAGTCGATCAGCACACCGCCGAGATCGAAGACCACAACCGAGCGATTCATCATCAGGGTTAAGGGTCAGATTACTGCAAAGAATTTAGAGGGGCAATTGCGAACGGAGAATTCGTACACAGGTCACAGGGAATTGAATTCCCCGTGACCCATGCCCACAAGTTGAAGCAAGCTTGATGCAGTGTTTGTAATCTATTTCGCGACGAAGACAAAAACCGGCTCCGATGGAATCCCGTTCGCAACAACTTCCAGCTTGCTGAATCCGCGCTCCTGGTTGGCTGGAACATCGAACCAGACCGAATTGAATTGATCCGACACCACAGCCATTGTGCTGGGGTCGTGCGCGCGGCTGTAGCGAACGTGTCCGGTTGTGAGATTGGTGATGCGCACCAGGGGAAAGTTTGTCGCCGATTGATCGTCATCTCCGTAAGCCGCGCCTTGCGAGAGTCCATTAAACAGGAAGCCGAAGGCCTGGTACGATTGCCCTCTCTCAATGAAAGGCGGCGCGAAGAGCACAAAGGGAGCCCACTCGCGTTGAGGCCGTCCCTTGGAGGTGTAGATTTCGATATCGTTTGAGAAATCGGTCAGCAAGATTTGTCCCGTCGGAAGCACCAACATATTTCCGTAGTACGATCCATCGACGGATGCATTCGGCGGTCCCGGCACTTCCGTCAGATCCTTGCCGTCCCACTCAAAAAACGCCGAAGGTGGATTCCCGAATCCGGGGCTGGCCATCACGAGAACCTTGCCATTAACCTCCAGAGACGCGGGACCGTCGGAGACGTTATTTCCGCCCGGGAAATCCGGACCTGCCGTCCAGCGATTGGTATACGAGTTGTAAATTGCCGAGTTGCCGGTTGCATTTGGACAAGTGTTTGATCCCGTGTAAAAGACGGTACCGTCCGGGCGCAAAACGGCAGGTCCCAGTTCAAATGTAGGGCCGTTGTTCGGTTCCTGCGACAATTCGCCACAGGTCAACCAGGAATCCCAGAGTTGTACCGGGGTTTCTCCCGCGACGGTCCAATTACCTGTCCAGGGATCGTAAAGCTCGTAGTTTTTTCCGGTTGGAATATATGGAAATGGCGAAATCGGCACGTAGGCATCTACGGCAAGCACCTTCCCGTTGGGCAATAGAGTCCATCCCTCTTCGTCATTGGGGTCGTACTTATGCTTTCCCGTCGGAGTCCACGTCAAGGTCTTGGGATCTAGCAGAGCCGCTTGCTTAGTGCAGCAATTAGCCTGCATATACGTTCCGTTCGGTAGGACAACGCTCTGTGCGTCGCCGATCGACGTCCACCCGGCAGGGGGATTAACGGAGGTCCACTTATTTTTCACCGGATCGTAAATCGCGCCCAGGTTCGTCCAGACCGCATTGCAATTGAAGGTGGTTGGATCACAAATATATTCGCCACCCTCGATGATCAGACGGCCGTCCGGCAGTACTGCGGACGAGTGATAGAGCGGACTGTAGCCGGCGGGCAAGGACGCAATTTGAGTCCAAGTCCCATTCACATAACTGCCAGTTTGGTCGGGAGTTAATTTCCACCAGTCGGGGAAGCCGGCATCCTGCACCAGCACTGAACCGTCCATCATCAGAATCGGGTTGGCGCTGCCGTCGACCATGAAAGTCGGCTGGTGCCTCAACGGAGTCCAAGGCGAGTCTGCAGAAGCCGCGCCAGCTTCCGTTTGCGCGGGCGCCTGCTGTGGATAGCCGATCGGATGTGGAAGCGGTGTAACTCGGCGTTGCGCTCCAGCGAGCTGAGGCCATGCCAGCAGCGCGACCAGCGCAACAGCGAATGTCTGCAATGCTTTGGATTTCGATCCTTGCATGGTATCTCCTTGGTTTTAGAAATCTTTGACTGTCCGACCCTTTTTTGAAAAATGCGCGCTTTGAAACATGCGAGGGGGGTGGATAACGTCGCATCGACCGCTCGGCCTCGACGGCATTCGCCTCTGCGCTTCGCGGCGCAAGCTAGTCCAGACCGACTGCTTCTTCACACTTCGAACGCGCCGGAATTATACAACGGTTTTGCCCCCTATGCGCGCGAAAGCCGCTCCCAGCACGGGCAGTCTAAAGTGATCATGGGACTAGGCCTCGTTGCGGATGCTTGGCTTCCAAAGAAAATAGGTGACAGAGGAATGGATCAATCTTTGATTTACAATCTCCGGGCATTTGGTTCCGTCCTGGGGAATGAAGAGGTTAGGTTTGGAAACTTCTAGGGCGGAGCCGTGATTCAAAAACCGGTGAACTCTTGAAAGGCGGATTGAACGATGGGCGCAAACAAGAATATGCAATCGCCCGAGACGATTGCTTTATACGACAAACTGATCGCGACGCATCCGGAGATTGAACGCAAGGGAGCGGCGAATCCCTACACTTCGCTGAACGGAAACATGTTTACCATGCTTAGTCCGTCGGGAGTCATGGCTCTGCGTCTCCCCGAGGATGAGCGCGAAAAGTTCTTGAAGAAGCACAAGGCCAAGCTGTTTGAAGCCTATGGAGCTGTAATGAAGGAATACGTCGCCGTGCCTGCGTCTTTGTTGCGCAATACGAAGGAGATGAAGAAATATCTTTCCGTGAGCTACGAGTATGCGAAGACGTTGAAGCCGAAGGCTACGACGAAGACGAAGAAGAAGCGTTGATGGCTCGACGAAGCCTCTACTCGTCCCTATGTACCGTCTCCATGGAAAAAGCGGGAAGGCAGACAGCAATATATTCGGCGCCGCCTTCGCCGGGGGTGGAGTAGCGAATCCACTCGCCGGCGTGAGCGATGACTGCTTGTCCGGCGCCGACGTCGAGAGAACCGTTCTTATGTTCGACACGGAGCGTGCCCTCGAGAACGATGGTGAACTCGTCAAAGGCGGGAGTTTGGCCAGGCTCTAGCCAACCAGCGGGACTACGCATGTGAGCGACGCTGGCGGACGTCGTTTTGGAGGTGACTCGTCCGATGTATTCGTCGATGAGCTTGGGCTTATTGCCGGCGGATTGAATGCGAGTGGGTTGTGCGATCAGGGTAGGCATGGGTCTCGGTCTTCCGTGTTCATTCTTTCGCGTACGAGTGTAACCCGGGTGAGAGTTAGGAAAACTCGCCGCCCATATGCGATCCCAGCATCATTTACAATCTTCGCTTATGTTCTATCGCTCGGATAATCGAGTTACCGATCAACTGCGTCCGGTTTCCATTACTCCAGATTTCATTACTACGGCGGAAGGATCGGTGCTGATTGAGGTGGGAAATACGCGCGTGATTTGTACGGCGTCGATCGAAGAGACGGTGCCGCAGTTTATGCGGAATTCGGGCAAGGGATGGATCTCAAGCGAGTACGCGATGATTCCCCGTGCGACGTTGACGCGCACGGCGCGGGAAGTGGCAAAGGGCCGGCCGAGCGGAAGGACGCATGAAATCCAGCGGCTGATTGGGCGTTCGCTGCGCGCGGTAACTGATCTGGCGCGGCTGGGCGAGCGCACCATCTGGATCGATTGCGATGTGATTCAGGCGGATGGCGGGACGCGCACGGCTTCCATTACGGGTGCGTTTGTCGCGCTTGGTTTGGCGCTGGAAAAATTAGTGGAGGCCGGCACTTTAACATCCGTGCCCCTTAAAGATTTCGTGGCTGCGGTGAGCGTAGGAATCGTAGATGGAGAAGTGTTGCTCGATCTTTGCTATGAAGAAGATTCTCGCGCCGATGTGGACATGAATTTTGTCATGACAGCCGGGCACAAGATGGTGGAAGTGCAGGCGATGGCGGAGCATCAGGTCTTCGATGATGGGCAGTTCGCGAAGATGATGGCATTCGCGCGGCAAGGAGTGCAGGCACTGATCGCCAAACAGCAAGCGGTGTTGATCGGCTTGACGTTGAGACAGTGAGGAGCAGTCGGCTTAGGGCACTGGCTGCCGGACCGGCAGCCTTAGATCACCCAGTTTCCAGCAGAGCGGCCAGCAGTTCGTGCCTCGCCGGAGAAAATGGATTCGTAATTGTGACTCCGTTCCAGGTGAATCCTTCTTGCAAGTCTTCGGAGAGCAACAAGCGGCATCCGGCAGTTGCGGCTGCCGAAAAGATCACCGCATCCCAAATGCCAAGACCGTGCTCGACTGACAGATCGGCTGCAGCCATTAGAACCGATGGAGAAGTTTCGATCAGTCCAAAAGCATCCTGCCAACTTAGAATCGCGGCTCGGGCCCGGTCAGGTTGCCGTTTAGCCTTGCGCACTAATACGTGGAAAAGTTCCCCTAGGACTTGAACCGGCAGGAAGGTGCTGTCTTCCGGTAGTTTCTCGATGATCTCGAGAGCGGTCTTCTTTCGAGCAGCGCCGTTAACGCCCTCGGCGTAAGCCAGAATGTTGGTGTCGAGAGCTAGCCTCATTTGAAGTTAGTCGTACAATTCATCGCGTTTCCAGCGACCAATCTTGATGGCTGGCTGGCGGCGAAGCCGGGCTAACAAGGAGTTGCGGGCTCTGACGGCCGCGGATCCTGCCGACTTAGTTTGTACGGGGGCGATACGGGCGACCGGTCGTCCGTGGCTTGTCACCACGTAGCTTCTTCCTTCGCGGACCTCTCTTAGAAGTTGGGAGAACTTCCGGTTGGCCTCGGCTGCTGAAATTGGTTTTTCCATCAAAGCGTCTCAAAGTAGTTATATTAACTACGATCGACAGCGCAGTCAATGCAGCTCCGGCGAAAAGCAGTGGTGCAGTTTGACGCGCGGATCGTATCAGGGCATGTCTTCAGACGTGCTGCACCAGGGCACAACACACGCGGTTTTAGCCACTGTGCGCCCACGGTAGACGAGCTCTGCGGCTGAAGGCGCTAGCGTCTCGTGGCGTATGCGGCATCGCTGAAGTGATGCCCTGATACAAATCGCTCGGTCAAACAGCACAACGGTCGCGAACCTGTTCTTCCTAGAATGCCCCTCCGGAGAATCAGTCATTACTTCTTCGCGCTAGTGCGGCTAGGCTGAAAGTCTGGGTCGCCGTCCTGCCACAACAAGAAGGACATCTCGTCGGCATACTCGAGATCGTGTTGTCCGCGAGTGGATCCCATGCCGTGTCCTGCGTCGTAGTCGACGCGCAACAGCACCGGCTTCCCACTCGAAGTCGCGGCCTGCAGCCGGGCCGTCATCTTGGCGGGCTGCGAGGGATCGACGCGAGGATCGTTGATGCCGGCCGTCAGCAGAACACCGGGATAAGGCGTCCCATCTTTTACATGCTGATACGCGTCCATGGCAAAGAGACCTTTGAAGCCATCGGGATCGGCGACGGTACCGAACTCGGCGATGTTTGGCGGGCCGTTGGGAGTGAATTCCATTCGCGTGGCATTGGAGCAGCCGACGCGGATTAATGCTCCTGCAAACAGATCGGGACGTTGCGTAATGGCGCCGCCGATCAATATGCCACCGGCGCTGGTGCCTTCTCCCGAGAGGCGCTGCGGGCTGGTGTATTTGTTGGCGATGAGGTAGCGAGCGCTGGCGATGAAATCGTCGATGGTGTGCTGTTTGGTGAGCTTGTAACCGGCACGATACCACTCTTCTCCGTATTCTCCGCCGCCGCGCACGTGGGCGAAGGCGATCACGCCGCCGCGCTCGAGCCATGCCAGCCACACTGGATCGAAGAAAACGTCATAAGAAATGCCATAAGCGCCGTAGCCGACCAGGTGCGTGGGGTGGCTGCCATCAAGCTTAATGTTCTTGGCGCGGATGATGGAAAGCGGAATCATCGTGCCGTCATCGCTCTTCGCTTTGACCTCGACTGACTCGTAAGCCGAAGTATCGATGGGCAAGGGCGGTTGAATTTTGGTATCCACCGCGGTCTTAGTTTTCGGATCGTACTTCAGCCAGCGCGGAGCGGTAGTCCAGGAGACGACGTGAACGAGGGCTCCCGGTTCGGTCGGCGTTACAGCGATGGCCTGTACGGATTGTCCGGCGCCTGTGGCGATTGGTTCGATGTGGCCGTCGAAAGAAAGGCGTCGCATGCGGCCGATGCCGCCATCGAGATCGCGGATGTAGAGGCCGTCACTGGCAACGTCGGCTTCCTGTATGACGACTTCACTTGCAGGGACGACGACGGTGGCGTGCGCGACATCGGGATTTCTGAGGCTGGTGCGAGTGACTTCGTAGCGCGGCTTATTTTTGTGCGTGACCAGGTACAGATCGTCGTTATGAACATCCATGCGCACCACCGCGTCATCGACATCGAAGAGCTTCTTCCACTCGATCGGTGACGTCATGAGCGCACCGAAGGGAATGTAGTAGGCCGTGGCTTCGTTCTGGGTTCCGTGAGCCACCACGCCAATTAAATAGGGTGACGCGGGCGAGTAGTTGACGAAGCTTAAGTCGTTGTCTTCGATTTTCAGATCGGGCGAATACCCATAGCCGAAGATAAAGCGATCCTGCTCAGGATCGTCTCCTAGTTTGTGCAGGTAGACGCGGCTGCGCTGCTCGAAGGCGGTACGAGGCATTTCGGGAGTCATCTTCTGCAGGCGGTTATAGAGGAAGGCTGTGTTGCGCGGCAGCCACGCGATGGAACCGAAACGGCAACGGTCGATGGAATCGGGGAGTTGCTTTCCCGTCGCAGTTTCGAGGATGTGAATCACGCTATTTTCAGAGCCCCCGGGAGAGATTCCATAGGCGACCAGCGTGCCATCGAGCGAGGGCTGGAAATAATCGATGGAGGAGTGGACGCCATCTTTCGTCAGCAACTCAGGATCAAGGAGCAAACGCTCCGTCGCGCCGTCGTGATCGATGACATAAAGCTTGACGTTGTCGGCTCCCCTATCGGCCTTGAGGTAAAAGGTTTTTCCGCCCCAGACCTGCGCATCGCGAACGCGGGTGCTGGCGGTGTCGAGAGACTTTACGCGCGCCAGAAATTTCTCTCGCCCGGGAATATTGCTCAGCGCGGCACGGGTGTAGTCATCCTGTCCCTTCAGCCACTGCGCGACTTTCGCGTCGTGCCAGTCTTCGAGCGAGCGGTAGGGATCGACGACGACTTGACCAAAGAAGGTTTCGGTCACGTCGTGGCGCTCAGCCACTGGCGGCCCGGATTGTGCGGTCAGCGCCGAAGGTCCGAACAGTGCGCTTGTGGTCAGAGTCAAGACGAGCGCGGCAAGCAGGACTTGAATCCGGCGTGATTGAGATTGCGGGAGAGGTGGCATCAAGGTATCTCCTGGATCGTATCTCCTGGATCGTATCTTCGTGAGTCAAGGAAATACGTGCAACGGTCAGGTTCCGGTTGAGGATCATAGCAGAGCGAACGGAAGAGTGCACAGCAGCGCGGCTAGTCTTGCGTCGAAAGTCGGGAACCCGTCGCAGGTCGAGAAAGCACTTGCCAAAGGCGCGACTAATCGGTCCAAGATCGTTTGCCGGTCTGTACCAACGGCACCTCGACCGGTATACCAATCATCGATAGTCTGACCTCAACGCATTTCTCCCTGAGGTGTTCCCGTGAAACGTATACAGTATCGGCTTGCTCTTCTTGCGTTTTGCTTTTCCTACTTTTTTCCGCACAGGGCCAGTCGTGCAATGGCATCAGTCTGGGTCAGGGCGCAGGCCTCAACGGATTTCTTCCTTTTCCGGCGAACAACGCGTGGAATCAGGACGTCTCCAGCGCTCCCGTAGACCCCAATTCGAGTTCCATCATTAATTACATTGGCGCTTCTACGCCATTGCATCCCGATTTCGGTTCGGGACTGTACGCAGGTCAGAGCATCGGCATTCCTTACATTGTGGTGAGCGGCTCGCCCTTTGTGTTCATCGACTACACTGCTTACGGTTCGGAGAGCGATCCCGGGCCCATGCCGGTTCCGAAGGATGCCCCGATCGAAGGCTATCCGGCGCCGGGCAGTGGCGACCGGCATGTGTTAGTGATCGATCGCGCTAACTGCTGGCTGTATGAGTTGTACAGCTCTTATCTGCAGAAGAAAGGAACCTGGGACGCCGCATCAGGCGCAGTGTGGGACTTGCTGAATAACGAGCAGCGACCATACACGTGGACTTCGGCCGACGCAGCCGGGCTCTCGGTGTTTGCGGGACTGGCCCGCTACCAAGAGGTGGCCGGCGGCGAGATCCAGCACGCGCTGCGCTTCACCTTGCAGAACAGCGCAACGGCATTCACTCCGCCAGCTTCGCACTGGGCCGGAAACTCGACGAATGCTTATGCGGCTCCAATGGGAATGCGCATGCGTCTGAAGGCATCGTATGACATTTCGTCGTTTCCAAAGCAGGCGCAAGTGGTGCTGGCGGCGTTGAAGAAATACGGGATGATCATGGCGGACAACGGCAGTTCGATGTTCATCAGCGGCGATCCGGACAACCGCTGGAATAACGACGATCTCGGAACGCTGAAACAAGTTCCGGCCTCAGCCTTTGAAGTGCTGCAGATCAGTCCGCTGTACACGCCGAACAACGTGCCGACAGGGCCCTCGCCGGAAATCGCCAGTTTCACGGCAAATCCCACGACCATCTCTGCGGGACAGCCAGTGACGTTGAGCTGGAATGTTACAGGAGCTTCCTACTTCGTGGTGTCTCCGCGAGTGGGAGCAGTCCGGGGCGCTTCTGTTGTCGTTGCCCCGACCGCGACGACTACTTACACTCTGTATGGGACGAATGCCTATGGACGGTCGACGGCCAAGGTGAAGGTTACGGTGCGGTGATGCGGGAGGGCTTTCATCACGGCGCGTATTTCTCGATTAAGAGGTAGTGTTCCGACAGGTGATCCGCCAACTTGACCGCAATTTCGCGGAGAAACTTATTCATTCCGACAACATCCCGCATCGTAAGTTGAGGCGGGTTTCCATGAGCGATATGATTCCTAATCTCCCGAATTTCCTCGAGCCGTTGGATTTCGTCCAGCGACAAGTCCAACTGTAAAGCGTCAACCAGAATGGATGGGATCTCATGTGCCTTTAGCTTCCTTTGCTTCATGATCAGGGTCTTCAGGCCGTATGAAGAGAAGAGTTCTCCCGGAAAGCGGAATCCCTTTTCCGCAAGGGCTCTGGCGGATGTCCAATACGCATTACTGGCGTTCGGTTTTTCCGTAGTCTGTAGTTTGCGTTTGTCTTTCGCTAGCTTTTGGTCGATTGGAGCCATGAACCGTTTGGTTTTCCGAGCCGCTCTTTCGACGAAGTCCTTTTCCCCTCCATGGAAATCGATCAGCTCCTTTATCGAGTCGGAGATGCATGCCTCGAAAAAACTAAATTGCGCAATCAGCAGATACGTGGCAAGGAGTTGCTCGTAGGTTGTCTCTGTTTGCAGAAGGTCTGCTGGTGTGCTTTGGTCGCTCTTATGAAAGAAGTCGACCTTGCGCGACCAAGGCTTCGAACTTGCCGCCGCAGCCGCTATTTCATCCCGAAGAGCGGGAACGGAATAGGAAACTAGGACAGCGAATCGAATTAGTGCCTGGGACTGAGATCTGAAAGTGAGATAGGCCTTAAGTCTGTTGGGTGTCATTTTAAGTCCATTGGTTCCGTTTTGAGGGGCAGTGTAAGTTATTTCCGACGAGGACGCTAGGATATGCCGTCCTCGGTAGTGCCTCAGTTTGAAATTTTCGACTACAAAACCAAAACCCGCCGTGCGGCGGGTTCGGTGAGGCGGCCTCTTAAAATGGTGGAGCCAGTGGGATTTGAACCCACGACGCGGGGATTGAAAAACTGGGCCGCCTTACTTAATATCCCCCGTTCTCCCTGACTGAACTATGGCCCCAGAGAAATTAGTATACCACAAAGGCGCCGTCCTTAGCCATCTCACTTTCCTCGTAAGGGACGCAGGACGCGGGTTTCGGCAGGTAGCCTTCATGCTGCACTTGACTCGACAGCGGGGACGGGTGTCACCACATGAGTTAATTTTCCGTCTGTAGTTCGCGGGCCGGAGTGCCCGCGCCACACATCCTAGGTAGCTTTTGCATTCGCGATAGCCTGGCGGACGTGGCCGTTGGCCTTCTTGAGGGCAGCTGCGGCTTGGGCGCGGCTTACTTCAGCAGCCAGCATCACGAGCGCCACGGGAGTGCGATTACCTGAGGCTGCCAAAGTGCGGCGGGCCGATTCGTGGTCAGCGCCGGTAGCGCGTTCCAGAATTGCGATGGCACGCTGTATCAGTTTTTCATTTTTCGGCGCGACGTTGACCATGAGGTTGCCGTAGACATAGCCCAAGCGCGTCATTGCCGCGGTTGATATCAGATTAAGCACCATCTTGTGAGCTGTGCCTGCCTTCATGCGCGATGACCCGGCGAGAACTTCGGGACCAACCTGGGTCACGATGGCGAGGTGAGCCTCGCGTTCGAGCGGCGAATTCGGATTGCACGTTAAGGCGATAGTGCGTGCGCCGCGACGGCGAGCTTCGGCGAGAGCGGCGACAGTGAACGGAGTGCGGCCGCTGGACGCGATCCCAAGGACCACATCTTTTTTCGTGGGCTTGCGGCGAGACATTTCCTCACGACCGGCTCGGGAATCGTCCTCGCTGATCTCTGAAGCTGAGCCGAGAGCCTTAGCTCCTCCGGCGATGATGAACTGAACCGTCCGGGGATCGGTATTAAAAGTGGGCGGACACTCTACGGCGTCGAGTGCGGCGATGCGGCCGCTGGTTCCGGCGCCGATGTAGATGAGGCGTCCGCCGTGGCGCAGGGCAGCGGCGACTAGATCGATGGCGCCCGCGATTTGAGGCAGGGCCTGGGTTACAGCGTGGGCCACGGTGGCGTCTTCGGCGTTGATCACGCGGGCGATGTCAAGGGAAGATTTTTGGTCGAGGTCATGAGCAGCGTCATTCGACTGTTCGGTGCGGAGACGACGCAACGTTGATGCTTTGCGTTTCAAGTTGGAAGCCTTTCGAGATTGGAACGGATCGTTCATTCTAACCGGACTTCTCGTCTACAGTTGGAGCTTCAATCGCAGAGAGCGCCGGAAAATGAGCGCCGACAAATGGCCGGAGTCCGGCGAGTGCTTGATTTCTGTTCCTTTAGCCCGCGTTGAGCGCTTCGACCACTGCATCGTGGAAGCGCGGACGAATTTGTTTGATGGCGTGATTCGAGCAGTCGGGCCAGGTGCGGTTGGTAAGCAGCGTGATTGAGATGTGGCGCTCGGGATCGATCCACAGGGAAGTCCCTGTATATCCAAGGTGACCATAGGAGTTCGCGGAGAAGTATTTTCCCGATTGCGATGAGGCGGAGGGAGTGTCCCAGCCCAGGCCACGCGTTGTCCCTTGGGGCGCCGATTCGCGACGGGTGAACACAGCGATGGTTTCGGAACGGAAGAGTGGGCGTCCGGGATTGAGCATGGCGTGAGCAAATTGCACGAGATCGCGGGCAGTGGAGAAGAGTCCGGCGTGAGGGGCTACACCGCCAAGGACGCTGGCGTTTTCGTCTTGCACTTCACCCCGGATAATTCTTCGGCGGAAAGTGCGATCGTCTGCGGTAGGAGGAATCTGTTTCCGGTTTTCTATCGGAGGATTGAAAGTTGTGTTGCTCATCCCGAGCGGGCCGAAGATTTCACGCTGGCAGAAGCGGTCGAGGGATTCGCCCGCCAGGCGTTCCAGGGCGATGCCGAGGATGATGAATCCGATGTCGCTATATTCGGCGCGAGTGCCGGGACCTGCGGCGAGCGGCATGGTGAAGGCAGCGTGGAGGAGTTCGTCGCGGGTTTTGACTTTCAAAAATAATTTTTCATACGCGGGCAAGCCCGACGAATGGGCCAACAGCATGCGAAGGCTTACATCGTTGCGGCGCGGATCTTTTTCGGCATCGGAAATAAATTCGGGGACGATGGCAGCGACGGGGGCGTCGAGATCGAGCAGTCCGTGCTCGTAGAGAAGCATGGCCATCGAGGTAGTAGCGACTGTTTTAGTAAGGGAAGCCAGATCGAAGAGCGTAGCTGGGGTAGGTGGAGGTGTCACAGGTTCATAGGTAAAACGGCCCAAGGTTTTGAGTGCGACGAGACGGCCTTTATGCGTGACGGCGATCGAGGCGGCAGGGAAGGCGCGCTGGGCGATGGCTTCTTCCAGAATAGAAAATGGTGCTGCGAAGATTTCTTCTTGATCGCCGAAGGCGTCGAGCAGAGACGACGAATGAAATGGATATGGACCGGGGCTATTCACGGCGCTACTTTCTACGCAGGATTTCCTGGCTGCCCGGTTTATAGCAGAGTAGCCACGGACGGGCAAAGGCAGAGGTCCTTATTCAACTTCAATATGCAGACGGAAATCAAACGTCATCCAGATCGGTCTCTGCCCGGCAGAGTGCGGCGCCTCCTGCGATGCCGGCATCCGCACCATAGTGCGCGGTGACGAGTGGGATTTCCAGACACCGCGAATTGACGCACCAGGTGGGCAGCCGCTTGCGGATTTCCTCGAAGAACGGTTGCAACATCGTGGCTGCTCCGCCGCCGATGATCATGACATCGGGCTCCAGCAGGTCGATGATGTTGCCCAGCCAGACCGCGAGAAACTCCGCGGTTTCCAGCAAGAGTTCTTTGGCAAATGGGTCGCCCGCCAGATAAGCCCGGCCCACCATCTCACTAGTGATGTGACGAACGTCGCCTTGGGCGTAATCCAGGATTAGTGATTGGTGTCCCGACGCAATTTTTTCCGAGGCGCGGCGCGCAATGGCAGGACCAGAGGCCAACGCTTCGATGCAACCCAGCTTGCCGCATCCGCAGCGCGGACCGCGATAGTCAATCGTATTGTGGCCCCCCTCGGCGGCCGCGCCGGTGCGGCCGTGGTAAATACGGCCATCGAAAACAATACCGGTTCCAATGCCCGTGCCGATGGTGGCACAGAAGACATTCTTGTAGCCCCGGCCCGCGCCCCACAAAGCTTCCGCCAACGCCGCTGCGTTGCCGTCATTGTCGACGCGAACCCCCAGACCATAGGCCTTCGCTATCTCAGACGCCAGTGGGAAATTGCGCCAGCCAGGAAGATTTGGAGGATTAACAACAACTCCGGTATGCGGATTCAGTGGACCGGGAGCGCAAATCCCAATGCCGGAGATTGGAGAGTGTGGTTTGGAATCAAGATTGGCGCTGGCGCGCACTGAGTCAATTGCGGAGATCACGGCGGCGAGACCTGCCATTGCGTCCGTTGCCACCATCGGGGTGCGAGTCTGATAAGTTATTTTGCCAACGGAGTTCACTAAACCCGCGGCCACTTTGGTGCCGCCGACGTCCACGCCGATGAAGTAAGGATCCGAGATTTGCATCACGCCATCGTGCGAGGGTTGACTGACTCTAAACGCAAACCGATCCACTATACGGTAGAACGGGCGCGACAGTGAAATCCTACTGCCCGCATCGCGCCGAAGCACTTCTTCCAAACGCATATTGGTGTGCGGAAGAGCTTGCGGGGTTCATTCGCAACCTTCGCCAATCTCTTTAAAAAGCATAGAAGAGCGCGTTCTCTGTATACAACGTCGCATAAGGCGGCGTTCCACCGTCGTGTACCAACCAATTGTTGAAACGTCGTAAGTTTTAACGGAATATGGCACTCTAGGTGTAAATGGGAAACAATCGCGCTTTGGTGACAGGGTCTTGTGGACTGATAGGTTCTGAGGTTTGCGTTCATTTTCACCAGTCCGGGTACTCGGTGCTTGGTGTCGATAACAATCAGCGGGCAGTGTTTTTCGGGCCAGAAGGAGATACTTCGTGGTCGCTCCAGCGATTGCGGCGCGAAGTCCCTGGTTATCAGCATCACGACATTGACATTCGAGACCGCGAGAACATTCTTCGTTTGGTAGAAAGCACAAGGCCAGCAGTGATCGTGCACACCGCAGCACAGCCATCGCACGACCGTGCCGCTCAGATCGTCTTCGACGATTTCGATACGAATGCGGTCGGAACGCTGAACCTTCTGGAAGCCGCGCGCCGCTGGGCGCCGGAGTCACCCTTCATTCACATGTCAACGAATAAGGTTTACGGCGACGGGCCTAACAAACTGGCGCTTGTGGAAAGTGAGACGCGCTGGGATTATGCCGGCCCCGAGTACCGCCTGGGCATCTCCGAGAGTTTTTCGATAGACCAATCTCTGCACTCTGTTTTTGGAGCTTCGAAGGTAGCTGCAGACGTGATGGTGCAGGAATACGGGCGCTATTTCGGCATGCCCACATGTGCGTTGCGTGGTGGGTGTCTTACCGGGCCCAACCACTCGGGGGTGGAGTTGCATGGATTCCTGAGTTACCTGATCCGGTGTAATCTCATCGGCAAGGAATACAAGGTCTTTGGTTACAAAGGCAAACAGGTGCGCGACAACATTCACTCTGAGGACGTGGCCAGGTTTATGCTTGCGTTTGCGCAGAAGCCCCGTTGCGGCGAGGTTTACAACCTGGGCGGCGGTTTCGAGAATTCTTGCTCAATTCGAGAAGCCTTCGCTCTGACGGCGGAGTTTTCCGGGCGTGAACAAGTGTGGGCGTACGTTGAGACCAACCGCAAGGGAGATCATATTTGTTATTACAGTGATTTGACCAAGATGAAAGCGCACTATCCGGAATGGGGCATTACGAAGAGTCTGAAGCAGACCATCGCGGAGATTGTTGCTTCATGGTCGTCGCGACTAGAGAACGCGCAATAGTATGAAGGTGCTCATCTCAGGAGTTTGCGGCTTCGCCGGCAGTCATCTCGCACGTTATCTGATGGAGTCTTCTGAAAGCATCTCGATCGCGGGAATTGACAATCTGGCACGACCAGGAAGCGAGACGAATCGAAGTTCACTGAAGCGCGAAGGCGTCCAGTTGTATCATGGCGACGTTCGTCTCGCGAGCGATTTGGAAGCTCTTCCCGTCGTCGATTGGGTCATCGATGCGGCTGCGCAGCCGAGCGTTTTAGCCGGTCGTGATGGCAAGACAAGCACGCGGCAGTTGCTGGAACATAACCTACTCGGCACGATCAATCTGCTGGAATATTGCCGCAAGGCAGGTTCCGGCCTCGTACTTTTAAGCACGAGCCGCGTGTACTCGATTCAGGCCTTGACGCAATTGCCGTTACGAGTCGAATCCTGTGGTTTCACACTCGACCCGGAGCAGCCACTGCCTCCTGGACTTAGCAGCGCGGGGGTTGACGAAACCTTTAGCACCGAGGCTCCGATCTCTCTCTATGGTGCCACGAAACTGGCTTCGGAGCGGCTGGCAGAGGAGTACGCCGCCGGTTTTCAGGTTCCCGTGTGGATCAACCGCTGCGGTGTGCTCGCCGGAGGCGGGCAATTTGGTACTGCGGAACAGGGTATCTTTTCTTATTGGCTGCACGCACACTCAACCAGGCGCACGCTGAGATATCTCGGGTTCGGAGGTCAAGGACTTCAGGTCCGAGACGCCCTGCACCCGCGCGACTTGGCGCGGATGGTCGATTTCCAGTTGCGCAGTAGCGGTCCAGGCCAACTCTTCAATGTGTCTGGCGGAAGAGCGAACTCGATGTCCTTGGCCCAATTGACAACATGGTGCGACCAGCGGTTTGGCCCGCATCAGCCAATTGCCGACGGATCCGAACGCCCCTACGATATTCCCTGGCTGATTCTGGATTCCAGCAGAGCCCTGACTGCTACTTCTTGGGAGCCCAGCATAACTTTGGAAGAGATCCTCGAAGAGATCGCGGACCATGCCGTCGCCAATCCCGATTGGCTCACCCGGTGCGGTCTATGAACCGTGGTTCCCAGCCAGAGCCCGATCTTAAGCTTCTGTCGATTGTCATACCGGCTCGAGATGAAGAGGGTTGTATCCAATCAACCTTGGAGCATCTACACCTGGAGTTGCGAATCCATAGCATTCCGCACGAGATCATCGTGGTTGACGATGGGAGCTCGGATCGGACAGCTGCCATTGTCACGGCGCTCGGTGAGCGCATAGCTGAAGCTCGATTGGTTAGAAATGGTCCGCCGCACGGCTTTGGCCGCGCCATCAGTTGCGGCCTGCAGAACATGGCCGGCGATGCCGCAGTCATCATGATGGCCGATGAGTCGGATGACTGCCGCGATGTAGTCCGTTATTGGAATACTCTCAATGAAGGTTGGGACGCGGTATTCGGCTCCCGCTTCATGAAGGGTGGCGGGGTTATCGATTATCCCTGGCTAAAGCTGCGAATCAATCGCATGGCAAACCTGTTCATTCGTCTGTTGTTCGGCATTTCGCTGAATGACACGACGAATGCTTTCAAGGCTTATCGTCGCAAAGTCATCGAAGGTTGCCAACCGTTGCTGTCCGCCCACTTCAACCTTACGGTCGAAATTCCGTTGAAGACCATCATTCGCGGCTATTCTTGGATAGCCATACCGATTACGTGGCGAAATCGCCGAACCGGTGTAGCCAAGCTGAAAATCCAAGAGATGGGAAGCCGCTACTTGTTCATCTGCCTCTACTTATGGCTGGAAAAGCACTTGAGCCGTGGAGACTACAAGCAGGGCGCACTTTGAGTGCTCCACGTTCGGTAGAACCCAAGAGATCTACTGGTCCGCGCATCGCGAACCAAGCGCAACGCGAGTGTCGAAGGAAGGCGAAATCGGCAGGCGCTGCTGATGCCCTACCGCGCGATTCCCGAGATTCCTCCGCAGCAGTACCTCGTGAACTACACAAACGCAGGGACTCGCCGCTGGCTCTCCCTGATTACCGAGTCAGCGCGTCGGAGGCAGGGTGTAAATATGCTGTTGGATAGCTTTATTGAGCGTAACCCTTTCGAAAGCTGCTTCTGTTGAGTCATATCGGGCCATCTCTGGATCGATGTTGGGTGAGTTGAATTCGGGGCTCTCACGGTAGTGATCCATCCCGGAGAGAACCATCTCCCGCCGCTCTAAAAGATGTTTGTATGCTCTAAGGTCGCTCAAAAAACAAAAAGCAATAGCCAACACAAGGGAGGTTGCGTAGAAACGCTTGTGATTCAAGACGATTGAGCGCCCACGTAAGTATTGCGCAAGAAACGAGTAACAGAAGACCAGTAACAAAATGGAGTAAATACTATACCGTGATGGGATCTCTCCCCGCAGCCACGCAGCCAAGAATGCCGTTCCCAAAATCCAAACAGTGAAGTAGAAAGCAACGGGGTTGGTACGATCGAAGCGAGAGCAGGCGGCAAGCAAAATGATGGCCGCGATCACAATGCCGAGTAGAGCGGCTGGCCAACGGAATGGAATCGCGCAACCCAAAAACGCAAAGAGATAAAACACCTTCGAAATGTAGGAAGCGGTGTGCAACCTGTTAACCGAAATATGGTATGGAGTGTAGTGGTAAAGGTAGGCAGCAACGGGTAGCGCGAAGCTGGCGCACCAGGCCAAAGAAGCAGCCATGGCACGCCGGCGAAGAAGGATCATAAGACCCACGGGAGCCAGCAAAAAGCCATTCGCAGAAGAAAAGGCCGCTAGCATCGCCGAAAGACAGCCCAGGAATAAAAATGGCGGCCGTGACACCGTTGCTTTGGGAATCAAAAGATAAATGGCAAGAAAACCAAAAAAAATCACAGATATGTTTTGTAGTCCTGCTATTGCCCAGTCGAGACTCTCCCAATAAGTCAGCGAAAAAAAAAGGAAGCTGATAGGTATGAATTGGATGAGCCGCTGATTCAGATTGCCCACATCGGTTTGGTAAGTCCGCCAGAGAAGATACGCAATCGGCAGGAGCAAGAGATCGCCAAATGTAACCAGGAATTCGAAATTCAAATGGCCTGTCAGCTCCATTTCCATGGCAATGATGAAATGTGGAAAGGCGAGCTTGTAGTCGTTGGTCTGAGTTGTCGCCACATCCAGAACCTTTGCCTTCATGGTCGGCAATTGGACATAACGGGTTGCGAAAGCTAAGATCGCGTTGTAGTCGTCCTGATATGGCACCGAGACAGCCTCCCTGTACAGCACCACATAGGCAATAATGGCAGGGAGAAGCACCGCAGAAAACAGCAGTACTGTGAGTCGATTTCGGTTTCCCACGTTCGCAGTATAGCTGCCATTCTGAACTGGGTCCCTGTGCAATGAGAATCTATTCGGCGCCGCTATCGAAGTCAAAAAGACAATTCCAGTTACTAGCTCTAGTGATGTTCGCGGCATGGCTTGGCATAGTCCTCTTCCTCACCTGGCATCATGCAGTTTGGCGAGACGAGATGCGGGCGCTTTCGCTGGCCCTGCAAGGCCAAAATGTTTTCACGATGCTCGCGGGTATTCATGGGGAGGGCCATCCCGCTGTCTGGTACCTTCTCCTGCGTGGCGCTCATGCTCTAGTGGCAGGACCGGGGGTCCTTCAGTTGGTCTCGATCAGCGTCGCATGCGCCGCTGTCCTGCTTTTTGTGCTGCGGGCACCTTTCAGTTGGCCACTCATTGCGCTGTTTCTTGGTGGGCGCGTCACAATGTTCGAGTATTCCGTCGTGGCTCGCAACTACGGGATCAGCATGCTGTTACTGTTCCTGTTTCCCGCGATCTACGAGCGGTATTGGAATCGCGGTTTCATGTTGGGATTGGTCCTGTTTCTGCTGGCCAATTGCAATGCACCCTCCGTGCTCTTCGTCGGTGCGCTCTTACTTTTCTGGCTGGTGGATATAGTCACCACCGCTGATGGTGTCCAGCGACCGCGGGCTCTCCGGACTTTTCTGCTCAATGCCGCAATCGCGGGTTTTGGCATCGCAATCTGCTTCCTGACAATATATCCCCCTTTCAATGACGCGGCGATGATCAATAGGCCGGAGGGCATAACGTTCAAGCTGCTGTTCAAAGCTATTTTTCTGCCGGCCACCCAATTCCGGGACCTGATGCTTCCTGGTGTGCAAAATTTGTTGATGGCAAAACTGTTTCACGGCAAGCAACCTTATATCGTTTTGCTGCAATTGTTTTTGTCCCTGATCATGTTCGGGAGCACGCTGGGATTAATTCGACGGATCGGTGCCTTCCTAGCTGCGTCGTTGACGCTGGTAGGATTTTCTCTGTTCTTCGTTCTCGTCTATCCGGCCGGGTATCGTCACGAAGCCTTATGGCTCGTTTTCCTGATCAGCATGTATTGGCTCGCGGCTTCTACGAGCATACCGAGGGAGCCAGCTCTTCCGGCTCGTCCAAAGCCACTCATTCGCCCACTCTCAAAGTTAGGCTCGATGCTGTTTGTGCTGCTGGTCCTGCTACAAGTGTCAGCGAGCATCCGCGAGGTCGCCAACGCTGTGCGCAACGGGCCGCCTATGAGTCGCAGCCGTGACTTGGGCGCCCTTGTCGCGAAACGCTCCGATCTTCAACAGGCGATCATCATCGCGGAACCTGACTATCTTGTGGAAGCGCTGCCCTACTATATCTCCAACCGAGCCTACCTGATACGCGAGCAACGGTTCGGGAATGTCGTCCACTTCACGCGAAAGGGTCGGCTGCAACTTAGCCTTGATGATGTCCTGACGAGTGCTCGTAGTCTTCGCTTGCAGACGGGCAAACCGGTCCTGATCCTGCTAACGGTGAGGCTCGACCCTTCCCTACCGCGACAGGTCTATACAGAGGTCTTCGGTTGGGAGTTCATCACAACGCCCGCGGAAGTACGCACCTTCCAAGCTTCGACGAGGCTCATCGAGCGTTTCGCGCCGGCTTCGACCGACGAAAGCTACGACGTATACATCATCGATTAGAAATTGATCTTCAGGGTTGGTCTGGCTGGTGGACTAGGGACCGAAAGAGCCCGTTTATAGGCTTTAAGATGTGTGACTACGACGATGATGTGTTGGAAAAACCGGAAATGCCGCTTATAATTTCTCGAAGCGCAATAAACACCGGTCGCCACAGGACTGAGGTTCCCCCCTCACCTAGGGTGCGGCGCGGGAATGTTGCCTGGAAACCAGTTTAAGAATCCTGGAAACCAGTTGATTGATAAGGTCCGGAGAGAGACTTTTCCGGGCTAGAAGGGTTATGCTCGGAATGCAGTGGTGCTCGAAGTGTTTCAGGGGAAGCCGTTTTTCAATCAAGAAAGAATGTAATGTTCCGGTGAGGGCGCACACTTACGAAAGTGGTAGTCGACAATCGATGAATACTCTGAGTTTTGCTGGGGTAACCGCTCGTCGGTCAGCGCTGAGCACCATTTTAGGCTCGTGGGCCTTGCTGGTTTTCTGTTGTGTCACCATGGTCGGCCAAGCGAAGCAACAGACGCCTGTCTCCTCGTCGGAACTCGCACGCCAAAATATGGCGCATGTGGCGGCTTCGACCGCGCAGTTGGCCATGATCCTGCATCGCGATCCCGGCCTGATGGTTGAGATAAAGCGCTGGATCGCAAAAGATGCGACGGAGCATGGCCAAATCATCGCCGAGGCTGACTTGGCCGAAGAAGCAATTTTCGATCGTCTGGAGATCGACGTTACTTTCCGCTCGGTGGTGACCGCACTGGTGCAGAAATATGGATACCTGTTGCCAACGATCAATCCCGACTCGCCGCTGGCAAAGCAGCAAGACCTTGTTATGCAGGAGCGCGCGAAGTGGATTACGGAAGAAGAAGAAGCGGATCGGCAAAAGCTGCGCCAGGAGCAAGAAAGAGAGTTGCAGCAGACACAGGGTTGCGATCCGCGCAACGCTAATTGTGCGGCGCAAAACGCGACGACGCCCTACATTCCGCAACTGCCGCCGCAGCAGCCGGGTATAGACCAGTACCCGTCGCAGCAGGTGCCGGGGATGGAAACTCCGATGACGGCGCCTCCCTCCGTACCGTATAACGCGCCCTACAACGCACCTCAGCAGCGCCCTGCACCGGGCAATGATGTGACCGATCTGCTTAGAACGAGCGGAGGAGATTCGTTATCCGCCCAGCAGTCGCAGGGTGGAAGCGCGGCCGGCGCTGCCTCTCCTTACGGCCAGGATTCCGAAGAAGGACAAGGCGGATACGGTCCGAGACGTGGCTCGTCCGGCGGAATGGACATGCAAGATCAGGGAATGGGCGGAGACGAATTCGCAGATTTGTCTTTGAGTTCTGATTTCCCCGGCGAAGCTTTTAGCCAGATGTATGGCAGCACGTACCCCAGCGGCGAGAGGTACGGCTCGCGTTCCTATTCGGATCGCTCGTATGGCAACGGCTTGTATGGCAGCGGCACTTATAGCAGTGGCTCTTATGGCGTAGGAGTGGGAGCCAGCCCCTACGATCTACGCAACAATAACGCTATCGTGCGCGAGAACATGCGGCGCGCGCGGGAGTCTACTGTTCCCAATCAACGGCTGGTGCGACAACCCAATCCCTACCAACAGATTCCATCGTTATATGACATGTACCTGCAGGCGTCGGCGCGGCCGCCCGCCGTGGAGCGTTTCGGCATGCAGGTCTTTGAGAATGGTACGCGCGACCTGCAAA
Organism: Candidatus Sulfotelmatobacter sp.; assembly: GCA_036844925.1. Lineage (GTDB taxonomy): Bacteria > Acidobacteriota > Terriglobia > Terriglobales > Acidobacteriaceae > Sulfotelmatobacter. The sequence goes on along the minus strand of DAIUEW010000023.1, from coordinate 41,008 downwards.
GCCTCCCCATGGATCTTCCGGTTGGACCGGACTACGTGCTGGGGCCAGGCGACACCGTATCGGTGAATCTATGGGGAGGGGTGGCGCGACGTTTCCCTGGCGTAGTCGATCGCGAAGGTCGGCTCAGCTTGCCCGAGGTGGGACCAGTACCGGTGGCAGGGAAGTCGCTAGCTGAGGTGCAAGAATTGGTCCAGAAGACTTTGCGCACCCAGTTTAAAGATGTTTCCGCCGATGTGTCTCTATCGAGGCTGCGGACCATTCGTGTATATGTCGTGGGGGATGTCCTGAAACCGGGCGCTTACGATGTGGGCTCGCTTTCTACGCCGCTGAACGCCTTGTTCGCAGCCGGAGGTCCAACGGGCCGCGGATCATTACGCATCCTCAGGCAGTATCGCGGAGACCAACTCGTCCAGGACGTGGACGTTTACGATTTACTCCTGCATGGAGTGAAAGGCAACATCCAGCGGCTGGAGAATGGCGATACGGTAATCGCTCCGCCGCTCGGTCCGGAAGTTACCGTCGAAGGCATGGTTCGACGTCCTGCGATTTACGAACTGAAAGACGAAAAGAGCCTGGCGGATGCGTTCGCCTTAGCCGGCGGACTGCTGCCGACCGCGACCCTGGGTCACGTCGAGGTGCAGCGCGTAGTTGCCCATCAGAAACAGACCATGTTGAGTCTGGATATTCCGCAGGATGACAGCGCTGACCAGGTCGCCAAGCAGCTGGAATCCTTCAAGATTCAGGATGGGGACAAGGTCCGAATCTTCCCCATTGCTCCCTTCAACCAGGACGCAGTGTACTTGGAAGGGCACGTCATCCGGCCGGGAAAATATTCCTTCCACGATGGCATGCGAGTCACCGACCTGATCGGTTCCTACAAAGATCTTCTCCCGGAGCCGGCGTCGCAATATGGCGAGATCATCCGGTTAAGTCTGCCAGATTATCGTCCGACGGTTCAGAGCTTCAGCGTTGCCGAGGCGCTAGCAGATCCTAAGAACTCTCCATTGCTCGATTCACTGGACACGGTGCAGATCTTCGGGCGATATGACTTTGAAAGTCCTCCCCATGTTTCGGTGCTGGGTGACGTGCGCTCCCCTGGGAATTACAGGACTTCGGGAGATATTCATCTTAGCGATGCTATACATCTCGCGGGTGGACTGCTCCCCGACGCGCAAACCTCGGACGCCCAAGTTTTCCGCTACATGCCGGATAGCACGCTGAAGATTTTGAATGTGAAGTTGAGTAGCGCGCTCGAGGGGAATCCGGCGGATAACATCATGCTGTCTTCGCGGGATCGCGTTCTGATTCACAAAAACGCTGCAGCCGCCGATTTGTCCGCGGTCACCATCAAAGGGGAAGTAGTCCGGCCCGGACGGTATCCGCTAACCGCTGATATGAGAGTGTCCGACCTGATTCGCGCCGCGGGCGGACTGAAGCAGAGTGCCGACCTCAAGACCGCTGACCTCACTCATTTCGTTTGGAAAGAGGAAAAGCAGGTGACGGGCGAGCAGGAGCGGATTTCTCTTCCGAGTGCGTTGGCTGCGGGAGACTCGGCGACCAACGGGCTGTTGAACAATGCTGCGATGACTACTGCCCCGTCGAACAGCGCTTCGTCGAGCGATCCTACGTTGAACAATGGCGACGTGCTCACAATTCGGCAAGTGGCGAATTGGCAGGACTTGGGCGCATCCATGACCGTTCGCGGGGAAGTGGTGCATCCCGGAAGCTATGGGATTCGCCCGGGCGAGAGGTTGAGCTCCGTGCTGACGCGCGCGGGAGGTTTCGGACCCGCGGCTTACCCCTATGGAGCTCTTCTGATGCGTCCGGAAGTTCAGAGGCTTGAGGAGAGATCGTATTCCGAATTGATACAACGAGTGCGCGACCAGCAGGCCACTCTTAAGCTGACGGCGACGAGCACGAGCGATCCGGATCAGAAACTTTCAGCGGAATCCGCTCTGACCCAATGGCAGACCACGATCGACAACCTGATAAGCGCTCCGCCGACGGGTCGCGTCACCATTCAAGTTTCGTCGAATATTCACAGCTGGGCGAATACCTCTCGCGATATCACGGTCAGAGCCGGGGATGTCTTGATCGTTCCAAAACGCCCAAGCTATGTGCTGGTGCAGGGACAAGTCTACGGTCCCACGGCTGTCGCCTATCGTCCGGGCAAGAGCGCGAGATGGTATATCACGCAGGCGGGCGGCACCACCAATATGGCCTACCGAAAGGGCATCTTTGTGGTTCGAGCCGATGGAACCGTGATCGGCAGCCACAGTTCGCTGTGGCTCACCGGCGACACGTTAGGCGTGGCCTTGCAGCCGGGCGACATGGTAGTCGCTCCCGAGAAAGCGCTCGGCGGTCCGCCTATTTGGAAGACTCTGCTCCAGAATGCGACGGTCCTAAGTTCACTCGCTACCAGCGCGATTCTGATTGCGACATATTATTAAGGACTCGTACGTGATTCGATGGTTCGTGATTAGGTCGGTGAGAATGATGTGTTTGCTGGCGAGTACGGCAGTTGCATTCGGGCAGTCAGCCCCCTTGGCGTCGCCTGCGCCCGATACCGGCTCGTCAGCTCCCGCAGCACAGACAGAGAATCAGAACAAGACTGCCGGTGCCGATGATGCTCCGGATAACCCTCAGCCTGCCGACCATCCCGAAAACAAGGTTCGGACCTTGCCGTGGCAGTTGCTGCACGACCAAATCGGCATGTGGACAAGCCCAAGAAGGCTGAAGCTGTCGGACGCGACCTGGCTGGTTCCCACAGGCGGATTCGCCGCGGCGCTGTTTACCACCGATAGCGACTTCAGCCGGCATCTTTCGAATGACCCCAACACCCTACTGCGCTATAAACATATTTCCGATTACGGCGCATACTCGATGGTTGGCGGCGCAGGAGCCCTCTACCTTCTAGGACTGACCACTCAAAATGAGCACGAGCGTGAAAGTGGCTTCTTGAGTGGAGAATCCGCTATCGACAGCCTGATGGTGGTGGAAGCTTTGAAATACGCCACGGGACGGCAACGTCCTTATCAGGGCAATGGAACCGGCCCGTTTCGCAGTGGAGGCACTTCATTTCCCTCGGAACATTCCGCCGTTTCCTGGTCGATTGCGGGAACCATTGCGCACGAGTATCCCAGCCCATTTGTGAAATTTCTGGCCTACGGGGCTGCGACTCTGATTAGTGTTTCGCGAATCACAGCGAAGGAGCATTTTCCCTCAGACGTTTTTGTGGGCGCGGCCATCGGCTATCTAACCAGCGAGTATGTGTACCGCCAGCATCACAGTCAGGAATTGCGAGGTGGAGGTTGGGAAATCCCTGCGCTTCGGCCCGACCGGCCGTCGCACTGGCAGGCGAAGAATATGGGGTCGCCTTATGTGCCGCTAGATAGCTGGATTTATCCCGCGCTGGATCGTCTGACCGCGCTCGGCTACATTCACAGCGGATTTGCGGATATGCGTCCATGGACCCGCATGGAATGTGCGCGGCAGGTGGAAGAGGCTACTGACCGCATTTCGGTGGATGATGCACGAGAGAGTGAAGCGACGCACCTTTTTGAGACCCTAAACAATGAATTTGTCGCTGAAGTGAACTTGCTGGGCGGAGGGAATAACGCCGAGTTTCGCCTGGAATCTGCCTATACCCGAGGCACAGAAACCGCCGGCAAACCGCTAACGGACGGCGACCACTTCGGACAGACAATTATTAACGACTTTGGTCGGCCCGAGGAGCAAGGCTTTAACGACGTTTCGGGATTGTCGGGATGGGCCGCGGATGGTCCTTTCACGGTTTATGCAAGGGGCGAATTTCAGCATTCACCGTCGGCCCCGGCGTTGCCGCTGACTGCTCGCGACGCAATATCCCAAGCTGATTTCGGCCCACTCGTTCCTACTTTTGTTCCAGTGGCGCCGGTTCCACCGGGAACCCCAACCCCTGCTTTTAATCAAGGCCGCTTCCTGGATACTTACGTAGCCATGACCCTTTCCGACTGGCAGCTCTCTTACGGAAATCAGAGCTTGTGGTGGGGACCGTCGCAGGGCGGCCCCATGATGTTTAGCGACAACGCAGCGCCATTGCGGATGTTTCGTGTCAACCGCGTCACTCCTTTTACGCTTCCGAGTTTCCTGGGGCTTCTCGGACCGATGCGAGTCGAGGCGTTCATCGGGCAATACTCCGGATACGAGTTCGTGCTTACTCCTTCGGGATTAGCAGGAGGCTACGGTCAATCACTGAATCCGCAACCCATCGATCATGGCGAGCGGATCAGTTTCAAACCAACATCCAATCTCGAGATTGGACTTTCGCGGACTACTGACTACGGAGGACCCGGCTATCCGTTGACCGTGCATACGTTTCTAAGAAGTGTGTTCTCGGCCAGCAACACAAATCCCGGTCTGGCGAACAAACCAGGATCACGCCGATCTGGGCTGGATTTCAGTTACCGGATTCCAGGGATGCGGAATGGAGCGACATTCTATGCCGAGGGTCTTGCCGAGCACGACGAAATCTCTCCGATCTTTGGTCCCGATGTGGCCTCGTGGCTAGCGGGAATCTACGTTCCCAGATTGCCCAGGGTCTCAAAGCTTGATTTCCGCGTCGAGGGAGGTTATACCGATCCTCCTTACAGCGGTGGCGACGTTGCCCACGGCGCTTTTTATTGGGATGCAACCTGGATCACTGGCTTTCAGAATGCGGGTCATTTGATGGGTAGCTGGATGGGACGCCAGGGGCAGGGGGCGCAGGCCTGGACAACGTATTGGTTTAGCCCACGCAATAAACTCCAGTTCGGATACAGGCATCAGAAAGTGAGCCAGGCTTTTATCCCCAATGGCGGCACGCTGACCGATGCGAGCGTACGCGCGGAGTTCTGGCCGCGATCTAGTTTCAGCGTTTCCGCGTCGGTGCAATACGAGGCGTGGAATTTTCCGGTTATTGCATCGACCCAACAATCGAACGTAACTTCATCGATTCAACTAAGTTTCTGGCCAAAATCGTTCCGAGCGAAGGATAAAGATGCTTCGCAGCAATGACGAGCTTTAAGAGATTGTTTTGAGCAATATGGCGACCAGAGAAATCACGAAGCAAGAGCCGAGATACACCGAGCCCGACCTCGAACAGGAGATTCTGGTTGAGGAGGAGAGGGTCCCGACGGGGCGGGAAAAGGCCATTGCCAGATTTGCCTTGCTGTGGGAAGCGAGACAATTTCTCTTCCGCTGCGCTGCCGTGGGTCTGGTGTTGTCGACGGTCATCGCTTTCCTGATAATAACGCCGCTCTTCACGTCAACCACAAGGCTGATGCCGCCTGATCAGGCCGGGCAGGGAATCTCGGCGATGCTGTCGGCCTTAGGAAAAGGTGGAGATCTAGGCGCCATAGGAGGACAACTGCTGGGGATAAAGACCTCAGGCGATCTTTTCGTGGGTATCTTGCGCAGCCGGACCGTGGAAGACGACGTCATCAACAAATTCGATCTGAAGAAGGTGTATGGCGTCCCGCGCTATCTCGAGGCCCGGAAAATGCTCGAAGCCAACACCGATGTTTCCGCCGACCGCAAGAGTGCAATCCTCACTATCAAGGTAACCGACGTAGATCGTAATCGGGCTGCCGCAATGGCGCGCGAGTACGTGGAAGCATTGAACCGCGTTGTCATCACGCTGAATACCTCCTCTGCACGTAAAGAAAGAGTCTTTTTGGAAGACCGCTTGGGGCAGGTGCGACAGGATCTGGAACAAGCTGAAAAGGATTTCAGCAAATTCGCCAGCCAGAATACGGCAATTGACGTGAAGGAGCAGGGCCGCGCGATGATTGGTGCAGCCGCGGACATAGAAGGGCAGCTGATCGCGTCCGAAACACAATTGGAAGGCCTGCGGCAAATCTATACTCCGAACAATGTGCGCATCCGATCCCTGCAGGCTAAGATCGACGAATATCGACACCAGCTACAGAAATTGGGCGGGAAGGCTTCAACTGCCGGAGAAACAGGAGCTAGCTCAGGCGACATAACTCCCCCCGACACGGCGGACCTGTATCCATCGATTCGACAGTTACCCATTTTGGGGGTCGCCTGGGCCGATCTTTATCGTGGCACAAGGTTGCAGGAAGCGATTTACGAAACCTTGACGAAGCAGTATGAGTTGGCCAAGGTGGAAGAGGCCAGAGAAATCCCCAGTGTAAAGGTATTAGATCCTGCGGACATTCCGGAACATAAGTCGTTTCCTCCAAGGCTGGTACTGATGATGTGCGGTACCGCATTTGCGTTCTTTTTGGGGAGTGCGTGGATATTGGCAAGCGCGCAGTGGCGGGAAGTGGATCCCGCTGATCCAGGCAAGAGACTGGCGCAGGAAATCTGGCAAACCGTTCGGGCGCGAGTCAGCACAACCGTCAAGAGAGTTGGACGAAGTGGAGGTCAGAAATCCGGTTGATAATCTTCATAAATATGACGCGGAAGTGTCGGTTGCTCCTTCGTAGCGATCACTAGAGGATCTTGATTGGGATGGGGAAGAAGTTAGTTCTCATTGCTACTTTCTTTGCGGGCCAAGGTGCGACACAGATCCTCAGCCTGATTTTTGGGCTCGTCGTCGTACGTCTTCTCTCGGTGGAATCCTACGCACAGTTCAGTCTCGCGCTGGGATTCCAGACCACCTTGGGGAGTCTGATGGATCTTGGCTATGCGGGCACGATTGTGCCGCTCGTAGGGGAACGTTTCGCGGATCCGGAGGTTGTGGGGGCCTATGTAGCTGCGGCGAAGCATCATCGCGATCGCATTTTTTTTATTCTTTCTCCTGTCGCTGCAGTCTCGTTTTGGCTGCTTGGGCGCAAACACCATTGGAGTTGGCAGGCACAACTACTGCTTCTGGTCTCCGTTTTGATTCAGCTGTATTTCAGTGGACGGGCCTCTTATTACTCAGCGCCGCTTATGTTGCGAAGAGACTTACAAAGGCTTTATCGTCCGCAGGTTTTCAGCGCCTTTCTTCGATGTCTCGCTCCGCTGCCGATGCGAGCTGTCGGAGCCTTAAACGGTTGGTCGGCAGCGTTCGTTAATGCCGCTGCGCAGGTCTACAATAGCGTGAAATTGCAGCGCGCCAGCTTGCCTTATAGTTTCGAACCCCGCCGGAACGATCCATCGGTAAATCGTGAAATGATGCGATACGTGATTCCGGCGATGCCAGCGGTCATCTTCTGGGCATTTCAGAGCCAAATATCGCTCTATCTGGTGACTCTTTTCGGAAAGACCAGGAATATGGCGCAGGTGGCAGCACTTGGAAGGTTAGCACAGATTTTTGCCATTCTGATGGCGTTCAACGTAGTACTTGTGGAACCGTACTTCGCCCGTCTATCGCCTCTGAATCTGCTCCGCAGATATGTGCAGGTCGTTAGCTTGGCTGGGCTCTTCTGTGCCGCGACCGCTATTTTGTCTTTTCGCTTTCCTTATCCTTTAGTTTGGCTACTGGGACCTCAGTATAGAGATCTCACACACGAAATTGGTTGGATAGTCACAGGCAGCAGCATCTTTTATCTGGCTGGAGTGATTTGGATCATAAACCGTTCCAGAAAATGGCTTTTCTGGAGTGGAACAGCTATGGAAATCGGTCTAACCGTCTTTGCCGAGTCAGCGTTCGCCTTTGCGCGCGGAGTTTCCACCACTCACAACGCCATTCTTATTTCTGTCGTCGCGGCGATATCTGTCCTTATTGCACATGGTTTCGTTAGTGTCTGCGGATTTACGCGTGGGTCCCGCAAGGTAGAACGCCAAATCCCTGTGATTAGCGAACCGGTTTGACCTGTCGCAAAGGAGCCTTGTTTGTGAGCTCTTCACGAGCCTATCTCGATCCGGTTGTCGTTCCTTTCACGGTGGGGGATGGAGTGTTGGAGGTCAGCTGCGACTACGGGTGCTGGTGGCGTCTCATTCGGAGCCATTTCTGGCAGGCTCGGCTATCGAAGCCACCTCTCGTGCTGACCGATGACCGGAGTTATGTTCACGGGAACCTCCTAGGGGCCTTATAACATGAATCGCGTCCTCCAGATTTTCTTCGTTTGCCCCGGTGTTGGTCATATCGGTCGAGGATACGAGAGCTTTACCCGGCAATGCTTCGACGTCCTGAAAGATGAAGGATCATTCCACCTGAGGCTTTTCAAGGGCGCGGGTCCTGACAGTAAAGGAGAAACGCGGGTTCCGATTTTGAAAAGGACAGATTTCCTCGCGCGACTTGCCGCTAAAATGGTGCATAGACACGGATACGATGTCGAACAGCTCAGCTTTGCCCTAGGATTGATTCCGTATCTTAAGCAGCTTCACCCAGACGTTGTGTATTTCAGTGACCGGGAACTGGGGGCGATTCTCTGGCGATGGCGCAAGTTATCGAAGCAGAGGTTTAAGCTACTATTTTCCAATGGCGGGCCCGCTCCTCCACCCTTCCCGCGGTGGGATCACGTTCACCAGGTATCGCCAGAGCACTATGAAGCGGCTTTGCGTGCCGGTGTACCGGAAGAACAGCAAACTTTGATACCTTATGGCTATGCCATTTCGCGAGAACCTCGAATTTTGAGTGCGCACGAGAAAACTGCCCTTCGTAAGCAACTAGGATTGCCTCCGGAAAGGACGATTGTTATATCCGTAGGCATGCTAAGCGGTCTCCACAAACGCATGGACTACGTGATTGAAGAGGTTCGCGCCTTGCCCGAACCACGGCCATATTTGCTTATGCTCGGCCAGTCCGTCGGATCTGAGACGCAAAGGATTATGACGATGGCAAAGCAACTGCTTGGTCCAGGACAATACTGTATTGCCAGCGTTTCTCCCGATCGAGTGCAAGGCTATTACTGGAGTGCCGACGTGTTTGTACTCGCATCGCTTACGGAAGGACTGCCGCGGGTTCTTCTGGAAGCACTGGCAGTCGGGCTACCCTGCGTCGCACATGATTACCCGACCTCACGGTATGTTGTCGGCACTAACGGCTACCTCGCGGATCTCAGAACTCCAGGCGCTTTGGCGAGAATGCTAGTCCTGGCGATGAAAGACAAGGATGATTTGGGTGCGCGCATCGCGCGGCAGCACGACGCTTACGAGCGTTTCAGTTGGGAGCGTCTGGCTCCCGAATATGCTGCCATGCTTCGTCGGGTTGCGCTAAGTGCTGCGGCCTCCCCAGACCAGGAAGCCGAGTCAAAGATCCATGAACTGGTTGAAGATCGTGATCCCAACCTCCAATCGCGGGGATTTTCATTCAGTCTGGGGGCGCAACCTGCCTATGGCTGAGATGCTGCTGCCCAATTCGTTGAGTGTAATCATCCCGACTTACAATCGCAGCGAGGTGATTGCTAAGGCGCTGGAAGGATATCGCGCGCAGTCGTCACCAGCGCTTATCCAAGAGTTGTTGGTTGTCGACGACGGGTCCACGGACGATACGGAGTCGGTAGTGCGGCAGTTTAGTGCTACAGCCCCGTTTCAGGTGCGTTATTTGAGGCAACCCAATCAAGGTCCTGCGGCTGCGCGGAATCTTGGAATCCGACAGGCCCGGTCCAACTTGTTGCTTTTTACCGACAGCGACATTATCCCTGAGCGTGAATTGGTGGCACAGCACATTGAGTGGCATAAGAGGAATCCCGAAATTGGTACCGCTGTGCTGGGTTACGTTACGTGGTCGCCTGCGGTTGAGCCGACGCCTTTCATGCGGTGGTACGGAGAGGGTAGCGGCAGGTTGTTTGGCTATGACCAGTTGCAAGCCGGGGAGAAAGTGAGTTTTCGCTATTTCTGGACGTGCAACTTGAGTTTGAAGAGAGACTTCCTGCTTACATGTGGCCAGTTCGATGAAGATTTCAAGGGCGCCGCGTTTGAGGATGTCGATCTGGGCTACCGGCTCAGTAAGCACGGCTTGCAGATCTTCTATAACCCTGCTGCCATCGGCTATCACTATCAGTTCTTTTCCTTTGAGGCTGCCTGTCGCAAAGAGAGGGGCAAGGATCCCGCGGCCCGTGTATTTTCTCAAAAGGAGAGCGGTAGACTCATAACTGGGGAGACTGAAGGTAAAAAGGATCGCACAAAATATGCGGCTGCGAGGAGCGCAGCAAAGAAAGTCGCGGTGGCACTCACCCGCGTACTTGCTCCCGTTCGCCCCTGGTTAGATTCAAAAGTGCCGCTACCGTCTTTCGTTTACAAGTTGTTTCTCTGGTACGACCTTAATCATGGTTGTATGGTCGTCGATCGAAAGGGCCATTCTTCAAATCGTGCCTGATTTTGTTAGTGACGCAAACATCGATTCCCTAGCGAAAGCTGGCCCAGCGACAAAGAAGTGCCCCTTCACGATTGTCACTGCACCGAAAAGTGACAAAATCCCTAGTCGTCGGGCATCAGGGTCATAATGGTAGAACCGCTTTCGATAGCGAGTGTAATCGTTGTTTATAACGGCGGGAAAGTTCTGCCACGCCTTCTGAATGCTCTCAAGCAGCAAACACGAAGGGTTGACGAAATTGTCGTGGTAAACAATGCGTCCAGCGACGACACTGCGAATCTGCTCTCTACCGAGTATCCCGAAGTGACGGTGCTTAATCAGCCTGAAAACGGTGGAGTAGGAGGCGGATTCGCGGCCGGACTCGCCTATGCCGCCCTTACAAGAAAATGTGATTGGGTTTGGCTCTTCGATCAGGACAGTACGCCTGCCAGAGATGGTCTTGAACGCTTGCTGAGTGGGCTCCAATACCTTGAGGGCAATGCCCAAAGCACTGCCATGCTCGCGCCGGTTTGTAGGGATCCAGAGACCGGGGTGACTTGTCCTGGGTTATCGTGGCGAGGTGGCCGTCTTTGCGCAGCGGCTGGGGATCCTAGTCAGCACATTAATTTAACTGACTCGGTGATCTCCTCAGGGAGTTTGATCCGAAGAGAAGCGATTGAAGCGGTGGGTCTGCCGCGGGCTGATTTCTTCATGGATTTCGTTGACCACGAATACTGTTTTCGCTTGCGGCGTCACGGATTTAAGATCGCCGTGATTCAGGACAGTCTCCTCGATCATGTGCTTGGGGATCCGTCCCAGCTCAAGATTTTCGGGCGGACGAAGTATTGGACGGATCATCTTCCCTGGCGTGAATATTACATGACTCGGAACGAGGTCTTCACGATTTGGCGGTACTACTCGAAACGGCGAATAAAGGGTTTTGTTATTTACCGTCTCGCCCGTCACGCACTAGACGTCCTTCTATTCGGCAAGCGAAAGGTAGCTTGCTTTCGAATGATGTACCGTGGTTTTCTCGACGGACGGGCCGGCAGGCTCGGTATTCGATTCTTACCCGAAAACGCCAAAGATCATTTTTCATCCCGAGAAACTGCTAAAGCCGATGCGCTGGGAGGAGAACGACTTGAAGGTAAAGGCTCCGCCTAGTCTTTGGAACAGCAACGTCGCGAGCTAGACAACCGGTCCGGTTGGAGGAGAGACACATTGGGTATTACGATTTCTGTGGCGATGTGCACTTTTAATGGAATGCGGTTTCTCCGTGCCCAACTGGAGAGCGTCGCCGCTCAGGAGAGGCCTCCGGACGAACTGGTGGTCTGTGATGATGGTTCGTCGGACGGTTGCGAAGAGATTGTGAGGGAATTTTCCGGGCAGACAACGTTTCCCACTCGCCTTGTGATCAATGAAAGGAATCTCGGGACAACCAAGAACTTTGAGAAAGCGATTTCCCTGTGTGAGGGCACAATCGTCGCCCTTGCGGATCAGGACGACGTCTGGTACCCTCACAAACTTGCGCGCATTGAGAAAGCGTTTTTGGAATCGCCTGCCGCGGTTGCAGTATTCAGCGACGCAGATTTGATTGATGTGGACGCAAATTTGTTACGCGTGAGCCTGTGGGACTCTTTCCTATTTGATGCACGCGACCGAAAGCGTTTTGCGAACGGAAATGCAGTGCAAATTCTGACTAGGAATCATATTGTGACCGGCGCAACCATGGCCTTCCGGAAGAAATTCTTTGATATTCTGGCCCCCTTCCACGATTTTCATGACAGATGGCTGGCCTTTCTTCTAGCGACGTGCGGCCAGTTTGAGCCGATTGCAGATCGGCTCATGCAGTATCGGCGACATGAGGGACAACAATTCGGTCCCGGGAGCCTGACCGTGCGCGAAGAGATCATGCGAATAAGGAAGACGGATGCGAATGTCTATCTGGGGGAGATTGAACGATTTCACAAGTTGCATGAAAAGCTAGAGAAACACAAAGCGAACTTTAGGTATGCTGACCTCGCCCAAAGGGAAATCAAAAGGAAAATCTCTCACCTTGAGCGGCGCGTTCAATTGCCGGGCCGAAACGTTGCGCGAATCCCGGAAGTTCTACGTGAGGTTTTGAAGGGCGATTACTGGCGTTACTCGGCAGGATGGAAGAGCGTGGCCAAGGACCTGGTGCAGCGTCCTCAGCGATAGCATCCGAAAAGATGCTCGGCACGAGAAGTTGGCGAAGCTCCCTGTTGCCGTACCGATCTTGAAGGTCGTCAGGATAGATATAGTGCAAATGACAACCAAGGCCATTCTGAAACCGGTGCGGCGGTTCTTACGCGCAAGTTTCTCTCAGTTTAGCGGGCCTGTGATGAAAGCGCGCGGTTATTTGGGTGCGCGTGATCTGCGACCGGAGGCGCCTCCAGGCAAACTTACGGAGGTGTCGAATCCGTTGCGCGATTACTTTGAGTCCCACACGCAAGGTCGGGGCATTTGGAAGTGGCAGCATTACTTCGAGATCTACCATCGCCATTTCCAGAAATTTGTTGGCCGCCCCGTAAATGTGCTCGAGATTGGTATTTTCAGCGGCGGCAGTTTGGGGATGTGGAAGAACTATTTCGGTGATAAGTGCCACATTCATGGCGTGGACATACAGCCGGAATGTCTCGCATATCAGTCGGATTCAGTCACAGTAGTGATCGGCGACCAGGGGGATCGCGGATTTTGGAAGGAGTTCAAAGCAAAAGCTCCGCGTTTGGACGTCGTCATTGACGATGGGAGCCATCGACCGGAAGATCAAATCGTTACTTTCGAAGAGCTTCTGCCACAGCTTAATCCTGGCGGCGTGTATGTGTGCGAGGACGTGCACGACACTACGAACAGGTTTGCGCAATATCTGAACGGTTTTGCTGCGAATCTAAACGCAAGTGATTTGGATTGGCAGGACGACAAGATTTCCTCGCCAGCAACCCCATTTCAGGCCGCAATACACTCCGTGCATCTATATCCTTATGTAGTCGTGATCGAGAAAACCGAATCCAGAGTACAGCAGTTTGTTGGACCAAAGCACGGAACAGAATGGCAACCCTTCATCTCGGCAAATGGGACCAAGTCAAGTGGCAGCATGGGGAGCCGTAGCTCTCAGCCATGAAAATAGCGGTATGCACGATCATCTCGAGGAATTACCTGCCATACGCAAGAGTGCTGGCAGAGTCCTTGCGGACTCATCACCCCGAGTGTGAGTTTTACGTCCTGATGGTGGATGGAGTGGATGCACGGGACCAGAGCGAGACATTCGAAGTAATCAACGTTGCGCATCTCAACCTTCCAAATTTCCGCCAGCTGGCTTTCCGATACAACCAGTTGGAGATGAATACAAATGTTAAACCGACATTCTTGGCTAAGTTATTCGCGGAGAAAGGTCTGGACAAGCTCCTTTATTTCGATCCAGACATCCTTATCTGTAGCTCGCTTAATCCACTGTTTGATCTGCTCGATCACCATGGCATTGTTTTGACGCCCCACTGCACATCGCCCATCGAGGATGACGGTCAGCGTCCGTCGGAAATCGATTTTTTGTTAGTGGGCGCCTTCAATCTCGGTTTTATTGGACTTCGCCGGTCGGGACAAACGGAACAATTTCTGTCTTGGTGGGAGAAGCGTTGTCTAAAGGCGGGCTACAGCGAATTGCGCTCCGGCCTGTTCGTTGACCAGAAGTGGGTGAACCTCGTGCCGTGCTTCTTCGATTCCGTGCACATCATCAGGGATTTAGGGTGCAATATGGCCTACTGGAATTTGCACGAAAGAGCGATCATACCGGTGGAAGGAAACTACGTGGTGAATGGGCGTTATCTGCTACGTTTTTTTCATTTTAGCGGGATTGACCTTGAGGACAAATCTCAGCTTTCGAAGCATTCCAGTCGCCACCACTTGGGCGAGCGTCCGGATGTTGCGCCATTGTTTCAGAACTATCGTGAGCGAGTATTGGCAAGAGACTATTCGAATTTTAAGAAGTGTTCCTATAGCTTTGGATCCTTCTCTGATGGCAGTCCGGTAACGCAGATCGCTAGATCCGCATTTGCAATTTCTGAGCGCAACTTTCCCAACGATGACCCGTTTTCGACAACAAGCGATTTTTACCGCTGGGCGCGCTCACGACGCCTGTTGGGCGCCTCCGACACCAGTGCGGAATATAATTTCGCTACGTATAAGAAGACGGCAAACAAAGTGCGGATGGCAAATAGACTGTTATCAGTGTTGCTTAGAACGGTTGGTCCGAATCGATATACAATTCTTATGAAGTATTTATCGTTCATTTCCGTGCTGCGGAATCAGCCAGGTGTGCTCTCGCCCGAACAATAGTCCCGGGCGACTACAGTGGATTATAGGAGGATGCAATCGAAGGTGGAAGCCAAGGATCGGGCGAAAGTCGTCGGAACCAAGTGCCTGCAACGCGCTCGTCGCTTTCCTACAAAGTCAGAATGTTGGCGCCGCATTCACTACTTTTCTTGGGTCTGAATATTTTGTATTTCTTTCCCCTAGGAGCGCTGCTGGTCTTCGAATATTCCACGGGAGGGACCTCGGCAACGGCGGCTTTGGATCCAGCGGCAGCCAAAACAATTGCATGGGTCTATGTGGCCGGAATGCTCGGATTCCTATTCGGTTCCAAACTAAGACTCTTTCACTCTGAGCCGAAACGACAAGAATCCCGGCTCTGCCTATTCGAATTGAACGGGACGTTTCGGCTGATGTGCTGTATCACGATTGCAATTTTCCTCTTGTCGAAAATTTTATTGATTCGGTTGGGTGTCTATTCGCAGTACGCTTTCGAAACGGAGAACATGACGGGGGGGCTTTGGTCATTCTCCATCTTCTGCTCCGAAACTTTGATGTTACTATCCATCGTGGTGCTGTTTTCCCGCTCCCGTCGAAATGTGAAATGGTTTTTGGTTCTTTCAGCTATCAATGCGATCAGTCTGCTGCACGGAACCCGCATCTTCTTCATGGTCGGGGCATTTTCTCTGGGCCTGTACTTCTACTTGCGCGGGGCTCTCACGTTCCGGCGCGTGAGCTTGGCTTTGGTTTTCCTGCTGATGGCGGGGTATTTGGTGCATCTTTCGCGGTCAAATGCTGAAGTCGGCGGCGAAACCTTCTCCTTCGCCGGGATCATCAGCCCGGTGATGTACGAAAGCGTTTTTTCCCAGCTTTCGCTGATCGGAGTGGTGCGAGATCCACATCTATGGCAATTCTTTGGTTCTCCCCAGAGATTCTTATCGGATATTCTCTTTTTTTCGACTCCAAGGTTTCTGTTTCCGGAAAAAGACAGTCTGTTATTTATCGCCAAATACAATGATTTGAGCCCTCTGGGCGCTTTCTCGGGGTATGCTGCCGGACTGCTCTACTTTGGTATTCTCTTTCCTCTCTTATATTTCTTGCTCGGAAGCGCGGCCAGTTGGATGCTTAATCGCGCAAGAGAGAGTTCGTTCTGGGCCGTTATTTACGTTTACTTCACCTGCGATTGCCTACTGCGAATTATGCGCGATGGATACATAATCCCAGCCAAGATATTTGTGAATGCCGTCATAATCGTGGGTATTGTCGTGCTCTTTGCTCCCGGAAAAGAACGCCGACCTAAAGCACACAACGCTGTAGGCTCCGGATCTCCTAGCCGTTAATGGCCAGTTCTTTTCTGCCAATGACAAAAATGTTGGTTGACAGTTTGTTAATCGGCCAGAGGCGCTCCAGGAAAGAGTTCAATCCAAACAGCGATTCAACCAGCCGATTTGCTACCGGAAGGTCGAATACCCCCCCCCGCCGGGCTTGATAAGCTGGGCACCATCTGATGGTAGCCAAAAGCTGTTGGGCGAAAGCCATGATGGATGAACATGTGCAGAGCCTCGGCCAAAGAATAGAGTCGGATGTGGTGCGGATTTCCCAGCCTTCGGTTCAGCCATTCTGTATAGGAATACCGATTTGGCAAATGAGTCATGACGAAGCATCCTTGAGGCTGAATGATCCGGTACAGCTCTTTTAGCGACTCAGAGTCGATAGGAACGTGCTCAAGCACGCCACTTCCAATCACGGTATCGAAGCAGTTATCCTCATAGGGCAGGCGATATGGATGGCTCAACTGCGAATATTTCAAGCCGCTGAAATCGAAGAAAGATCGATACTCGAGAGGATCCACATCGCACCCATGGATCTCTACCTCGTCTCCTAGAAGCATGCGAACCATACACGCATCCGCGGCCTGCCGGCAGCCCCAATCCAGCACAGTTTGCGCGCCTTTGAGGGCGTGCTGGCAGCGCTCAAAAATGCTGACTTGCCGGCGGATTACGGCGGAGTTCCGGGAGTGAGACCGAAGATAGCGATCGTCGCTAATATCAGCCTGGAGGCGATAGAGTCTGGAAAGTTCGGCCACGTAATCAGGCATTAACCACCTTTGACCATGATTTCGACTCAGAGTCTAGCAAGAAGCATCAGGCTGTCAAGGCGGTCGCTTACACAGCGTGACGAGCGCCTTGTCTGCCTACCTCTTTTCTCATCGGACGTCAGCACATCTTTTTTTGTTAGGATGCATGAAGGCAGGGGCTTGTCGGCCCAACGGCAGTTCGCCGTTGGTAGCGGAGGAAGGAATGGCTTTGTTGAAAGTCTGGAGGACGGTCCGGCAATATGGGCCTCGCCATGCTTGGAAGAAAGTGACCACAGTTGGGCCAGCGTATCTAGCTGGAATCCGTGACTGGAGGGTGGGACGATGTCAGTGCTGTGAGCGCGCGACGATCTTCATAGCGCAGCCGAACGGATCTTCTGAGTCTCGTTCTTGCCTATTTTGTTCGGCAAACGAACGCTACGAGCTGTTGGCTACAGAGATTCGAATCCGATACGGCAATAGACTGCCGGAAATGGACGTGTTGGAATTAGATCCGCATTCTCCTTTGAGAACTTTGCTGTCGATAGCGCGTACCTACACGAGATCATTCTACGGCGACGGTTGTGCTTTGCAGCGGCGGGATGGAGCCGTTTGCGAGGACATCACGGCCCTGAGCTTTAGAGAGAATACCTTTGACCTGATCGTGTCGTCGGAGGTGTTTGAGCATGTGCCAAAGTTGGAGAAAGCATTAAGTGAAACCGCTAGGGTTCTGAGACCGGGGGGGGCGCATCTATTCACGGTGCCGCCCCGAACGAGAACGAGAAAACGCGCGGAGATCATCCAAGGCCAAACAAGACATATTGAACCGCCGGAGTATCATCGAGATCCGCTGTCTCCCAACGGGATTTTGGCTTTCTGGGACATTGGGCCGGATCTTCCAGTTGTGATTCCGTGCGCGGGACTGAACGTCAGGATCGTGCGAGGGCCAGTGGGGGATGAGGGTCGACTCGTGTGGATTGCGGAGCGCGCCGCCTAGGAGATTGAGTGCGAGGAGCATATAACGTGGTCGACATCCTTTACGACGCACGCTGGATCGGCAACCATGGGATTGGCCGTTTCGCGGATGAACTACAAAAATTGCTGCCTGGCATGGTTCCATTTGAGGCGCGCCTTCCCCCCTTTCATCCCTTAGATCCGGCTCTCTTGGGGGCGGCATTGTGGCGCAGGAAACCGAAGCTGTTCTTCAGTCCAGGCTATAACCCGCCAGTGGGTTGGCCGGGCCGTTTTATTTTTACTCTGCACGATCTGAATCATCTTCGCGTGCCAGAAAATTCGACTGCCCTGAAGCGCGCGTACTACCAGTACATTATTAAGCCGGCATGCCATCGAGCGGAATGCGTTCTTACTGTTTCCGAATATTCGAAGCACGAGATTGCCGCCTGGGCGGAGGTTGAGGAGAGCAGGATCATTAATGTCGGGAATGGCGTGGGGCCCGCTTTTTCCCCGGTTGGGCCAAAGTATGATCCGGGATTTTCGTATTTACTCTACGTCGGCAGCAGAAAGGTGCACAAGAATCTTTTCCGTCTTCTCCAGGCGTACTCCATCTCCGGAGTGCGGCAGGACGTGCGCCTGATCATTTCCGGTCCGCCGGACCCACAGCTGGTTGGGGAAATAGATCGGCTTCGTTTGGAAGGCGATGTGCTTTTCAAGGAGTTGTTGACCGACGGGCAATTGGCCAACGCTTATCGAGGTGCAGTTGCTTTTGTTTTTCCATCCCTCTACGAGGGTTTCGGTTTGCCACCTTTGGAAGCCATGGCCTGTGGGGTTCCCGTGCTCACTTCCGAGGTGTGCTCACTCCCTGAAGTCGTGGGCGACGGCGCAATTCTGGTGGATCCACTCGATGTCCAGGAAATTGCTCACGGGATTAAACGGTTGGTCCACGATTCCGCTCTGCGGGCAGCGTTGCGGGAAAAAGGTTTCAGGCGGGCGAGAGTCTTTTCCTGGGATGAAACTGCCCGTAGAACGTGGCAAGCGCTGCAGCTCGCCACCGTTTCTGATCAAGCCTTGAGTGAGCATGCGCGGGCGGATGCCGACGCAGCTTTTCGCCGATCAGTCTATTGAGAATCGAATAGGAGCCGTCCGCCGAGAATTGCGCCGGATCAGGACTACCTTCCTCGTTGCCGCTATCTTCAATCGTCGTCGGGAGCTTGCCAATATGCGCCAACTAAGATGAGAACATTTGCATAGGTATGCCTCGAAGCGCCCTCGCTATAGAGTAGCCACTCCTCTGACAAGGAAATGACGCGAGATCGTCAGTTTTGCCAGGTCACTCCCGGATAGAGACTTGGCACCCGATAACAGCGATAAGCATCGAACGGAAGGGGAATCTGAAGTTCCCAAATCACCTGCGGAGAGGAAGTTTGTGTGACCTCTCGTACCCGGGAAGCTTTGTTTGGAATTGGCGGAGGGGTGAGGGCGTTGCCATCGAATTCGATGTTCCCGTTCGCCAATTGATTAATGCTCCCGCCCCATAGCCCGTACTCTCCTGGTAGATCGTCCCAGGCCAGATTGGCCACCATGGAACTTTCATCAATCTGAAATACGGTTGCTCGCGAATAGCAGGGGATAAACGTGGGCGCGGCCCGCACGTTGCCCCACTTGTGTCCAGGACTCGATTGTCTCCGTTGTCCCATATCGCCAGTGTGGTCTGCGGTAAGGTTTGGCTTATGAGGGAGGGAAAATGCTGGCCCGAGAACCACATGCTCGGGTCATCCGTCGGGACACCACCGGCAGTCAAAGCGAAGTCGCCCTGATAGCCTAGGCGCCACACTATATTCCCGCTGCCAGCGCCATTGTTGTAATCGATTTTGAGAATCAACGATTGATTGCGCATCGAAAACACGATGTTGCCGTCGCCGGGTGAGTACATAAGCGTGTTGCCGTGCGTCCAATCAGGCAGGCCAAAAGGATGGCGATTCACATCGAGGTAGTCAAAGGTGTTCCACGCCCAAACGGGGTTCCAATTCTCGTCCAAGTCGATTACGCCATCCCCGATAACCTCCGTCGTGCCGGAATACCCGGGAAGATTGTTGAACTGCTTGGTGAAGTTCGTGAGCACGATCACGTGTCCGTTGGGAAGGGGCAAAAGATCATGGTGATATTCAGTGGGAACAAAATCAAATCCAGCGGCCTGCATCTTTGCCGCTAAAATGGGTGCATTCATTTCGCGGATGGTATAGCCGGTCAAGTCTACTTCTCGCAAGATCGTTGGAACATTTGCCTGCGTGATGCTAAAGAGGATATGGCCGTTGAGGAGCGGCTTCATGGTGTAGGGAAAGCTCCGGGACCCACGTCGTAATACCAAATGGGGTTGGCGTCGCGGTCGAGAAACGTAGCCTGAACTAAGTCGGTGGTTGGCGAGATCGTTAAGTCGATCGCGTCGAACAACTCGATCCCCGGATTCTCCATCGAGCTTAGCGAGGGATTGGGTCGCGTTACTGTGAAAGTGGGAAAACTGATCGAAGGCAATGGACCTGTTGTGAAAGTCAGATCCCCGCTGGTCGCGGTATTGCCGGCGCATTGTGTTTGCGAACGCATATGGTAGGTTGTGGACGCCTTCATTCCTGCAACCAGGATTGGGGTTTGCTGATAAAGGCCTGGCACCGGATACCACGCTGTGCTTCTTCCATAGGACGTATCAGGACCAAACTCAACCATGGCTTGCCCAGCACATGCTGCCGCCACCGTGAATTGTGCTACCAAAGGATTCTGTGTACTCGACACCGACACCAGAGGCGCCGGGGCAACATCGGATCCTGCTCCGCATCCAGCCATCGCAATACACAGGATTGACACCGCCATCAAAAGGACTGCCTTCGATACGAAAATTGCTTTCATTTTGTTCGTCACTGGGATTGAGGTTGGGAACGATCACCTTTGGCGGATAGAATCAGCACAATTCCGCCCGGGCCGCAAGCTGCTCACTTGCGCGAGGCCCGGGAGAAACCCGGGAAGGCCGTCGCAACAGCCGATTCACCAGCGGTGATTATCCGTTGGTGCAAGATATTATCTCAAATGAGGCAAAGCCCCAATAGTAATATGGGCACCTTCAGGTGGCGGTGGAGAACGGTCGAGGCGACCTGTCGTTTTGTACGGTTAGGGCACTAGCAAGATCACCGGCACCTCGGATACCGATTTTCTTCTCTATCCCTTCGGCCCAGCCTCAACTCCGGTCTCCGGCACCGATGCTGTTTCTCGAACGGCCGTAGGACGATTATCCAAGGTGGCCTCACCACACCGGAATTTTGTGTTCGGTCTCGCCGACCGGGTCGCCGACACAAGTGTTGCTGCTCGCCTCAGGAGATCCCAATGCTAGGGTAATCACGCCGTCGCCCTGCTGCCTTTCGTTTTGTACCGCTGCAAGAAGCAAAAGGGGGCAGTCTACGCTCGGCTTGTGACCAGAAAGAATCTTACTCTTTGGCGACAGTGGCTCAGCGTCGCCAAAAACGTTAAAAACAAATTCTGACGGCATCGCAAGAAATTGCACGGGTGCCGTCCACTCAGGAACGCAGAAATCGGTTCGATAAAAAAGAATTGACGCCGCCTCTAAGACCGACGTAAAAAGGTGGCGGAAACCTTATGGTTCCAACTAATGTCGCGTTAGTAGTTGTCTCAGTGACGTGGTCGCCCAGGCCTTCGAGCAGAGATCAACAAAAATCATTTACCGCAGGTAAACATGAATATTCGAACGAAGCGGAGTCTCGTGACGATGGCTATTTTGGCTGTCTTCAATACGACGCTTGTCACGACCGGTTGTTCGCAGTCGCAGTCGCTGCCCAAGGGTGCAGTTGGCAACCCCGGGCACTATAACTATTCGCCCTCGGTGATTGAGACGGGAGGTACACGGCAATTCTGGTGGTGCGGTTACGGCGGTCCTCGCAATACGGATGCGATCTATTATGAATCGATCGATCTGGCGACACTTAAATCCTCTGAACCGATATTGGTGCTGGCCGAGACTCCTGGAGCTTGGGATTCTGTTTACATATGCAATCCTAAGGTAATTGGCGGCGTTTTCGTGAACCCCCTTGCGGATGGGCAGACCTACACCTATGCGATGTACTACGTAGGCACGGCGAACGGGGTTGGTAACAATATCGGTGTGGCCTTTTCCAACGATGGCATCCACTGGAAGAAATATCCGCAACCGGTCATCACGTCCAGCTCCCAGACTGGTTATGGCGTTGGACAGCCAGCTGTCTACAACGCTGATCACACAGCTGCGATACATGTATTTTATGAGGATAACAATCCGAATTTACATCACGTAGCTGCGATCTCAACCGACGGGCTCCACTTCTCGGTGCAAGGGACCTTGACGACCAACGGGTTGGATCCAGACGAACCTCAAGTGACATGGGGGGACATGGCTTACGATTCGAAAGCGGATGAATGGTACGCTGTTTTCAATCGCCCGACTCGCCCGCCGTCGACTACGGGCGAGGTGCCAGAGCGAGGACAGTATGGCATTGAACTCTACAAGATTCCCCAGCACGCGCTCTTGACAGGAAGCTCGCCCTGGCAACAGCTGGTCATCATCGACACGAACGCGACGGGCTTCGAATCGAACTTCATTGCCGGTTTCGTACGAGATTCTTACGGCACCGTCAATGTGGCATCTTATCCCACAATCCAGATGTACACTTCAGTCTCTTATCCGCAGCCAAGTTGGGATGCAACACCGGCTGAAGCGGGAAACTCAGCCACGCTCGCCAACTGGATACTGATGCCTATGCAGTGGGCACCACATGTTAATGCAACAATTCCGTTCAATCGCTACTTCAACGGAAGTGTGCATGAGGTCACCACGGGCTGGATTAGCCCGGTTGGCCGGTTTCAATTGGAGGAACTTCTAGGCCATCTTTATACCAGGCCCCTTCACGGCGCGACGGTACCGCTTTATGGCTGCGTTGGTGGGCAAAAGGACTACTTTATATCGCTCGATATTGGCTGCGAAGGTCAGCGGATTCTCGGCAAGGAGGGATATGGATACTCGCAACCGGTTTCTGGACTCAACCTAGTGGCGCTATATCGCTGCAGCGCTGGGAAAGTTCCTTCTCGAGGTCATTTCGTCAGTAAAGACCCGAAATGCGAAGGTCAGATGACGGATGAGCTTCTGGGTTATGTCCTTCCTTAAGCGATCTGGAAGAATTGAACCTTGGAGAGGTGTTAGGTCGTCGTCGCCGAGTCGCCAACCACCCAAACAATTGATACTGAGAACGCTCGATTGAAATTGCGATTTGCTGCTGCACTGGTCGCGTCAGCGAGCAGTCTCAACTTGCTGCGGGATAGGACGTAGCAGAAAAAGTCCGTCCTCCATTAATAACTAACTGGCGATGGGCGGGTGTTCTGGAAGGACTGGGCGAGGGGCGTGAATGGATTCTTTGCGGCGATTGGGCGTAAGTGCTTCTTCACCCGGTCCACAATGAATGTCTGCAAACGCAGGTTTCAGCGCGGCGCCAGTCTGAGGCCGAGTATGTGGCGACGGATTCTAGCTGTTGATCCGAGCGAAACCATCCAGCGAGTTAAGCTCTCAAATGAAAAACCCGGTCCGCAGTGCGGACCGGGGCTGGTTAGAACGGTTCCGTCAGTTATTGTGGGGTGAAGCTTTCGTGAGAGCTTAGGCTGACCACGTCCTGGAACATCGGTGTTCCGGGAGGCAGATTGTTCGGGTTCAGGAACTGCGTGTCGAAAAAGTAGTTACGGTTGGGAGGAGAGTAGACGGAGTTGCAGCACTTGAATATGCCGGTGGCATATTGCGAATAGTACATGCTGATCTGGGAACCGGCATAGTTGACCGTCGCTGCGGTCGCGGGGCTGTCTCCGCTGTCGCTTCGGTCTTCGAGGTAGCGCAGGAAGTTGTGCATGCCACCGTCAGTGCCGAAGTCATTCCACGGTACGGCAGCAGCAAATCCTGGCTGAGGGAATGGAATGCTTTTGCCGGCGGCGATGGCGACCCGGTAATAGCTGGTGTTAGCCTGACGGCCCTTGCTTGTGGTACACGCAGGAGCCGTCGGGATGCAGACCGCTTGCTGTGGATATTTGAAACTCTCCTGATCGTACCAGCCCCTTTGGTTTGTCGGGAGTTGGGTCGCCGCATTGTTGATGGGTGGGTTGGAGAGCAAAGTGACTGCGTCCGCAATGATTGCAGCTGCGGAGTGTGGAGTGGTGGTTGTGTTTTCGCTTGGCCAGAAGGGATCTGCGGAGCCGGTGTTGTAGTTTCCATAGACGTAAACCGGTTCCTCCGAGGCGACGGTGAAGCCACCCGTCCCTTGCAGCACCTGCCCGTTAGGAAGAGTCGCGGCGCCCGTAGGCGGAACGAAACTATTTCCGGCGGTGTCCATGCCACCGTCTACGAGGCGCAGGACGTGCCGTGGGCCAGTGACCATATTCCATTCAGCCGTGGCGGTGCCATACGTGGGAACTCCCGCAAGGCTACCAGAATAACACTGGATCAAATTACCCGTGACGCTACCGGGAATGTAATAGGGTTTGGCCATGTTCGCAGCCGTAATGCCAAAACCGGCCCCCAAGTTTGTCTGGCCCCAGTTGTCGACGTTCGTGCCAAGTATCCCGGTACCTTTTACGGCCGTATCTTCCGGCGAATATGGTGTTGGTTTGGCAGTGGCGTAGTCCGTGATTGCTTCCAGTTTGCCGTCGGGCACGCCCGGTGCTGAGCCACTGTTAACTACATCGTTCAAACCGGACATGCCGGAGAAGCCGTTATAGAAGGGACCGGCTGGAGCGGGAAACGGGTGGAGATCTGGCATCATGCCGCGATGGTCCATGAAATAGAGGATGTAGCCATTCTCGACGGTGCTATTCTGGTTGGTTGTGCTCACCAGTTTGCCGCTGCCGGCGGCGTAGGGTCCTGACGCTTGCAGCCACAGCCATAGATTGCCCACGTCGAGCTCAACGGCGTTCATGATTCCGTTCGGGCTGCAGTCGGAGTTGGGCGGCGCCACGTCACCTGCGGGGCGGCTATCCCTAGGCTCTCCTTCGCGGGAGTCGTAGAAGTTAATCGGGATAAAGTTGTTGGCGGTTGCCGCAGCGCCAGTTGAGTTGGCTGGAGTTTTGGCGCTTTGAAGCTGCTGGAGGATCAGGATGGCGGGACTGATCGGATTCTGGCACGGGCCCGTCGGGTAATTGGGGAAGTTGACGCAGTATGGAACGGTGGCGGTGGTGGTGGAGTAGGGATGAGTGGGAGGCCAGTCGTAGCCGCGAGCGAAACCGTAACCGAGCCACTGCGTCGTAATGCCAGTCCACGTCTGGGTGGTGTTGTTCCAATATTCCACGCGCAGCCATGCACCCTGACACTGTTTGCCCGCAACGGTGACTTGTCCGAACAGGGGCCAATTCGGCCATGTCGCAACCGTGCCGGCGGCGCATCCCGTCGGGGCCGCGGTAGTCCAATTGTTTGAGCCCGCGCTGGGCACGGCTGCGGCGTAGTACATGTTTCCGGCAGTAACTCCGTTGCCGGTCGCTACAGTCGCTACATTCTGGAATGGGCTAGCGCTCGGTGTACCGAGCTGTATGTCTTGCGTGGCAGCGTCGGCCCGAGCGCTCCCCGGGTAGAGGTCGGCCTCGGTATCGGCCAGCAGGATGCGGATCGCAGCCTCGTTGTAGAGGCGGGCACTGGCCAGTAGCGGTTTGTCGCTCGCTTGTTGCCGACGAATGATTTCTATGGCTCCAATCGAGTCTGACTGCATGAAGGGCAGTTGCAGCTTGGTTGCGCCGGTTGCTCCGGTGGTGATGAAGCTATTGAATCCGCCGGCTGCTGTGTTTCCGGTGGAGACGGTTTGCCATCTGATTGGGGCGTTATTCACCGCGCCAGCGATGGGCGGAAAGCCACCCGTCCAACTGCCCTCGCCGAGCGCGTTGCAATTCGCGGCGGGTCCGGCTGCAGGGGCATTAGGACAAGCGCCGGCGGCAGCGGGCACGAAGACTTGGCCGCCGTAACCGGTGTTGGTAGGGTGACCGTTTTCGAGTTGGTCCATGACAACCTGGCCCACTGCGGCAATCTTGTCGGTAAAGGTTAAACTCGATCCCGAAGCAAGAAACAGATTACCGTTGGTGTGAACCCGGCCGCCGAAGTTAAAGTTTGGGCCGGCGAAGTAATCGCAATCGCCATCGCAGAAGATTCCGAACTCGAAAGCAGGGAGCAGACCGACTTCCACCGTACGGGTGAGGGTTATGGCTGCGCCGGTAGCTGCCAGAGCATTCGTGCCGACCTGACCGGCAGTCGACTGTCGCTGAGCAGTCACTGTCAAAGTAAAGGGGATGAGAGACGCAACCATGCCTCCATTCTGACCGGAGCCAACGATGTCCCAGGTTGAGCACGAGTTGGGAGTTGGGCAGGCTGTTCCGCTAGGTGTCGCCGATGGCCAAGTGACACTATACGTGGGGTAGTTAACGCCGGTGATGGTAGAACCGGTAAGCGCTGTGGGGTAGTTGGCCGCGTTGCTCAAAGCGTTAATGTCGGCAGTACTGGGGGTCGTCGACTGTTGATACAATTGCGAAAGCTGTGAGGTTAAGTTCTCGATGCCAGCCTCCGCCCCATAATAGGCGACATTGCCTTCCAGGTCATTGTTGCCCATGCGCTGTTCGTTGTTGACCAGGTACAACAGCCCTACGGCCATGGCCGACAACAAGAGCGTCAGCAGAAGCGCTGCGATGAGCGTGAAGCCTCGCGAATCTGTGGTTCTTTTCCCCATATTACCCCCCTCAAACTCCTACGACCGACACGGACTGTCAATCACTCAATCATTCGATCATTCGATCATTGAATCATTGGCAAACAGTGCCGCTATTGCTCAAGGAATTGCAGAAGCTCATGTTGCCTGCGCTCACGGAGGTAGTCAGATACATGCTCTGAGCGCGGTTGTTTCCGATATTCAAACTCTGCCCCATCACCCAAATGTTGGTCTTTTGAATCAGGGCGAGATTATCTCCAGCGGCCAATGGATTCGCCTGGTTCGGATCTAAAAAGCCGGTCAGATAATTGATCACGTCATAGCTGAATTGCAGGTTAATGATGTTGTCCGCGACTGGAACTGCATTGAGGCCGTTGACTTGGCGCATCAGACGCGGAGTCTGAACCGTGCCGCCAGCGGGAGGAACCTCAAGGAAATAAGTGACGGCGAAGAGCCGGTTGACGCTTATCGTGTCCCCCACGCCTGTGCTAGCGACAAGGGCGGCGCTAAGACTATTTGCGCCAGCCTGATTCAAATTGAGCGGGTCAGGATTGGTAAAACCAATGACCCAGGGGCCTGTGCCAGCTATGCTTGTGATCTCGGCGACAGCGGAGGCGATCTGCACGGAGCTGGTACCCTGGCCATTCGCCGCGCCCACACCCGTGCCCGCGTTTTGCACGCTGAACAGGAGCAAGTCACCTACATTGAGGCCGCCGGGTGCGAGGATGTTCGTAGGAAGAGAGGCATTGGGAACAGCGACTAAGGATACCGTCGCAGGCGTCGAGACTCCCGGAGGAAAACTGAACGTGAAGTTGCTCAGGGAAAAATTGTAGTCGGCATAGATCGAGGTAATACTGTCGTTGACCGCGGCCGGAGCGCTCGGAATGACTGCGGCGTTCTCTACGCCGTTGCCGAAGCCGGGAATGATGCCAGTCATGTAATTTCCGTTGGGGTAGGTAGCGCCGGGAACATAGCAGGTGCCGCCCTGGTTGCAAGCGATCCTGCTAAGATCCGCGGCGCCGCCAGGAAGCTGCAAGCCGCCGTTGGGCAAGCCTGCGCCAGCCAGGCTGATATCTTTGGCCATCAACTCGATGCCGGCTCGCATGTTCTGCTGGGTTTCGGCGCGCTGGGTAATGGTAAAAGCGGCGGTGTTGGCCTGGCGGAATACGCTGGTCACGGCCACCATCATGCCGACACCGATGACAGAGGCGATCATCAACTCCAGAAGTGAGAAGCCGTCTTGCGATCTTGATATAGGTAGTTTCATGTTTTCGCCGGGGCTCAGTGATAGTTCGAGATCAGGCCATTCACCACGTAGCTGCGGGCTGGCCAATTGGGTTTGGTATAAGTGACGGTTACGGTGACGCTGATGAGGTTCGTGTTGAGTCCTCCACCCTGGGCGACGGGCAGGTTCACCGGGGTGAATGCGATGGTACGAGTAAAGTTGTTCAGGGTAAGAGTCTCGTCGTCGCCCGTTCCGAGAATGCCATCAGGACCAGGAAGGACCATGCACTCCACCCCACCGTTGGGGCAGGTGGCTCCGGATGCGGTAGTGCAGGGAGATGTGTCGCCCTGGACGCCGACAATTCCATAGACTGGCCCGGCACACAGCATTGTTTGGGGGCCGACTGCGAAGATTCCGGGGGGGTTGGCGCTAGTGTTGTTGATCGATGACCAAGGGATCTGCTGGCTGTTGCGGGCGGTGTAGATGCTCTCCAAAGTCTGGAGCGCTTTCTGGCGGGCCATCAGGTCTTCCTGAGCCGACTCAGTCGCCGTAATCGCCACGCCAAAGCTTGCCAGCACGGCGCACATGCCGACGCTCAGAATTACCATGGCGATCATCACTTCGACCAGCGCGAAACCGCGCTGGCCGAGACGCTTCCCGAATTTTTTGTCTGCTTGCTTCATTGCTGTTCCCAAATAGGACCGCCTGCCCGCTGAGCGAGAAACCATCCACGGATTCTGCCCGTCGCTCCCCAAACGGTGATGGCTTTCGAGGTGTACATGTTTCCGCTGGGGCGACTGATGTAGACCACTCCGCTACCAATAAGATTGCCGAGGTTGTCTTGCGCCGAACCGTCGGGCATGAACACCACATAAGGTGGATTCAGGGGGACACCTGGCGCGGCTGTTGATTCGAAATCGATGGCAGTGAGGCCGGCACCGAAGCCGTCCGGAGTATTGGCGGTAGGAATGCCGGCCTGCGCTGCAAAATTCACGTCCGGCGGCAGTGAGTAGTTCTGAACCTGCTGTATGGGTTGCGCGATTCCTCCCACCACCGGAGGCTGGTATTGGACCTGGATGTAGGCTGGCGTGCCACCAGCCGCAGGGTTGCCAACAGTCGGGAAAAAGTTGATTTGGTATTGGTGGCCCTGGGTAATT
Source organism: Candidatus Sulfotelmatobacter sp. (assembly GCA_036844925.1). Taxonomy (GTDB): domain Bacteria; phylum Acidobacteriota; class Terriglobia; order Terriglobales; family Acidobacteriaceae; genus Sulfotelmatobacter. The sequence continues at coordinate 12,306 of DAIUEW010000023.1, read as the reverse complement.
GCCAGGTTTCGAGTGTTGCGCAAGACCATCAAGGTCGTTTCGTAAGCGGAATTGACATGGTTCTGCAACAATAGGGGCTGCAGCGTCGAGAACGTAACCCCGGCGATGATCAACGAAATGCTCATGGTGATCGCCAGTTCCAGCATTGAAAAGCCGCGTTGCCTCATCGAAGTCATTCCTTGTCGAGGGGGAGTCGTCTGGTAAAGCCGCAAAACCATTGCCAAGCCGACGCAGCGAAGTGCAGCACGGCCGCCAGACACCTTTTTCGGTGTCGGCATATCTCATCGTAGGGAGCAGGGGTGACAGCGTCAAAGCACCACGGTGCAACGCTGGAGCATTGGTCTTTTGTAATGGCGCTGGTGACTCAGGTCACTCGGTTGACGCCGCTGGAGTTAACAGAAATTTTGCGGAATCCGAAGCCAAAGGGCGATGACTCCGGTAACTTGTCGGGAGAACTGGAGTGACCCTACGATGCATGGAGGTATGAATCTCTCATCGCTCCTAGTTTGCGCGGATGATGTTTCGGTACAGGTGCTGCGCCGCGTCCTGGAAGAACTCAACATTCAGGCGGAGATGTGTGCGGACCCGGTGCGTGCAACGGTCAGGCTGGCGCAGGAACGCTTTGATCTGCTGATCCTCGATTGTGAAACGCAGGATGAAGTGATCGCATTGTTGAACGAGAGCCGATCTTCGCGCGCGAGCGGCTCGACGCTGGCAGTGGTCGTAGTGGCGGGGCAGGAGAGTATCCGTGAGATGTTTTCACTCGGGGTGAACTTTGTGTTGTACAAACCGATGTCCTACGAACGGGCGCTGAGTACTTTGCGCGCCGCGCAAAATGTGCTGTACCGGGATAAACGCCGCAAGGCCAGAGCGCCGGTGCACACGCATGCGACGATCGATTACGCCGGCGTCGAACAAGCCAAAGCGACGCTGGTGGATTTGGCTGAGGACGGCATGGCGGTGAACTTTGGCAAGAGGCTGCCGCCGACCTGCAAAGTTTATTTTCAATTTCAATTGCCTGGGCAGAGCGCGATGGTGCGCCTCTCCGGCCAAGTGATGTGGCAGGATTGGAACGGTCGCGCGGGAATTCAGTTTGTGGATGTGCCGCAAGCGTCGCGGCGCGTTTTGTCCGAATGGCTGCAGAGAAACCTAAGCGATGCCACAACGCGGGAGTTGGCCGCAGAGCCGGTGGAAGTGGAGCACTCCATAAAGCCGGGTGACGAAACTGTAGCGAACCGGCCCGAGCAAAAACCGGAGCAGAAGCCTGAGGAGAAACAAGAGACGAAGGTTCGCGAGCGAGCGGCGGTGGCTCGACTACGCGCTGAACCGAGCAATCGCCGCGGACAGACTCGATATTCCTGCCGACTGGGAGCTGAAGTTTATCAGCAGGGAAGCTCGGTGCGGAACTATTGCCATCTGAGCGATCTGAGTCCCGGCGGATGCTACCTTGAAATGTCCCTTGCATTCGCGACCGGGTCGGCAGTCGAAATTATCGTGCGCACCCACGAGATGAAGCTGCGCGTGAGCGGTCAGGTCAAAGCGTCGCATCCCGGCTACGGGATGGGGGTCTCATTCAAGTTGAATACCAAGGACGAACGCCACGGTGTGCAGCAGTTGATTGATTTCGTGGCAGCTGCGGCTGAGAGTTCCACCTAGGGGGCAGTTCTCAGTTTTCCACTCTCACTGGAGACAACTCGCGGAAACTCACGTTGCCTCCTGCTACTCCCTGACGTCGTCCGAACATCTGAGGGTGGCCATCCTTGCGTTCTTTGGGAGCGTGGGTATCTCGAATCTATTCCAGTGGCGGCTTGAAACCCAATCGTCGAGGTCCGTGGTTCCCGCCCATCGCAAAGACCCGAAGGACGGGCCAGCCCCCCGCAGCTGCTGCGGCCTCCTGATTCGCCAAAACGCTCCGGATCATTCAACCGAGATGCGCTCTCCCGTAACGTGACCCGCCACCTCCATTTGGAACGTACCGGACGGGTCATAAAAATCCAAAGTGAAGGAACCGGTTTGTCTATTCCCGGCGTTACTCAAGGTAATCTTCTCCCTGAGGTGGATGGTTCCTAGGAAATTTCCGCTCGCGTCGTAGCTCCACACGCGGTGAGCGAGCTTGTAGACCCCGCCCGGTGCTTGCTGCCACACGCCGAGGCAAACATTCCCCGTTCTTGGATCGACATTGGGATTGTGAACTTCGGTCCCACTACCATTCCAGATTTGATACGCCTCCTGAATGGCTGTACCGCCTACTATGAACTGGACGTGCCAAAGGCCAACAATAGACGAGTTGGTGGCATCGCTACTGGAAGATTGCGCGTCGGGTTGCGCCTCGCGGGATTGACTTTCGACGGAAGCAGCCGACGCCGCCATCGCTAATAGTGAATCACCGCACGAAGCAAAGCCGCTTGCGCTGAGTGCAACTACCAAAACCATATACGCGGCAAACTTGAACCGCTTCAAAGTTTGAGTCGATTTCATGGACTTCTCCTTGTGAAAGTGGCCAACCCTCCGGCAGCTGGCGAAACGCGTCAACACTTATCGCCCACGGGCTAAGAGGCCGCAATGCAAACTGGATCACCTCCTGGACATTTTCGGAACACCCCGCAAGTTGCTCACATTCAATGTCTTCCGGGGTGACAAAATGCGTTCCTGGACAGGCTAACTCGGTTCTTGACCGCGGCTTCCACTGCGCTCACAATTCTGCTTGTATCTCCGGGGGCAAAGCCCCTTCTCCAGGCCTTTTCGGACATGAAGACGACCACCACACGAACCGCACTGTTCGATCCATACGCGCTCGATCTTCGCTCTGGGGAACTGCGGAAGTTCGGAACAAAAGTGAAAATGGGCGAGCAGACTTTTCAGATACTGCGCGTGCTACTCGAAGCCCAAGGGGCGTTGGTGACCCGTGAGGAGCTTCGGGCGAAGCTCTGGGCCGACGACACGTTTGTCGATTTCGATCATGGCTTGAACTCCGCAGTCCAGCGGCTGCGGGACTGCCTTTCCGACTCAGCGGAAAAACCACGCTGGGTCGAAACCGTCCCTCGCCGTGGTTACCGCTTCATAGGTCAAGTGGAGTGGTCGGATGAGGCCCCTACCTCCGAAATGCTGCTTGAGTCGCGCGAAGCGCTCGGCGATTCCTCCAGCAACCGTCAGTTTGCCAAAACACCACCTCGGCGCGGATACCAGTTTATTGCGCCGGTCACGAGCGACGGACAGAGCGCACTGGCCCCGGTCGTCCTAGCGGTATCACAGACGGAACGTTGGAAGATCGTGACGCCTCTGTCGTTCCTTCTGATTGCAGGGCTTATAGCCGGAGGCTTGGTCTGGCGCTCGCGGCTAACGCGTCATGTCACGGAGAAAGAAACCGTCATTCTTGGCGATTTCGCCAATTCGACAGGAGACAGAGTATTCGACGGAACGCTGCGGCGGGGCCTCTCTGTTGAACTGGAGCAGTCTCCTTTCCTGAACCTGGTGTCAGAAGAGCAGATCCATCAGACGTTGCGGATGATGGGTCAAGAGCCGGATGTGCAACTCACGCATGAAATTGCTCGGGAGGTTTGTCAACGAACCAATAGTGCAGCAACCCTGGACGGTTCAATCGCCCTGATCGGCAATCAATACGATCTGATCCTCAGGGCCGTAGATTGTACCAGCGGAAACTTGCTGGCGAGCACAAAAGCACAGGCAGACCATAAGAACGGTGTACTCGATGCGCTTGACAAAGCCGCTTCAGAAATGCGCAAGAAGCTCGGAGAATCGCTAAGCACCGTGCAGAAATACAGCACACCCCTTGTACAAGTGACAACGCCTTCCCTGGAAGCTTTACAGTTTTACACTTTAGGTACTAAAACGCAGACCCAGACCGGCGATTTCGCGGCTTCGTTGCCTTGGTTTCAGAAAGCTATCGAACTCGATCCGAATTTCGCCATAGCTTACTGGGCCATGGGCGACACTTATGCAGCCCTTGGCGAGACCACGTCCCAAGCAGCTTATACACGGAAGGCATTCGAGTTGCGCGCGGGGGTGAGCGAGCGGGAGAAGTTGGTCATTGAAGGTGACTACTACTATTATGTGATGGGAGACCTCATCAGCGCACGTCGTAGCTTTGAAGTCTATGCCAAGCTGTTCAGAGACAGTGACTACGCTCATAACTTACTGGCAACTTTCTCCAACATGTTCGGACAATATGACGCTGGCCTCAACGAGTACCAGGAAGCCCTTCGTCTCGCCCCACACAAGAGCATTCTTTATCGTTACGTTGCTTTTTCATACCTGCTTTTAAATCGAGTCGCGGACGCTGCGGCTGAGGCGAAAGAGGCGCACGCAATGGGTCTGGACTCTGATCTGGCGCCCGTCCTCTACGGAATCGCTTTCTACCAGAATGACAGTGGCGAAATGGCGTGGCAAGCCGCAAGTGCAGCTGGAAAACCGGGAGTGGAAGACCTGCTTTTAGCATTAGAAGCCGATACGTCTGCCTTTTTTGGCCATCTTGGAGAAGCCCGTGAGCTCTCGCGCCGCGCTGCAGATTCTGCCGCGCGAGCCGGAGAGAAAGAAACTGCTGCGGGCTACTCTGCTGCATCTGCCGTCCGGGAGGCTTTGTTCGGCAATGTATACGAAGCGCGACAACAGGCCATGACCGCAAAGGGGCATTCGACTGGGAGAGATATGGATTACGGCATAGCGCTCGCCCTGGCCTGCGCAGGGGACGCAAATCGAGCCCAAGCGTTGACTGATGACCTGGGCAGGAGGTTCCCCGAAGATACAGTTGTAAAGTTCAATTACTTGCCCACGCTTCGGGCAAAGCTTGCGATCCGCCGCTCAAACCCTCAGCAGGCGCTCAATATTCTTAAGCGCGCTGCTCCCTATGAACTTGGGTTGCCGTCAAATAGCTTTTACAACTGGCCAAATTTATACCCCGTTTACGTGCGGGGTGAAGCCTATCTTGCCGCGCATCAAGGCGGCGAAGCAGTCGCCGAGTTCCAAAAAATCCTCGATCATAAGGGCATTGTGCTGAATGAACCGATCGGCGTCCTGGCGCATCTCCAACTCGGCCGCGCCTATGCTATGTCTGGGAACACAGTCAAGGCACGCTCCGCCTATCGGAATTTCCTTGCACTCTGGAAAGACGCCGATCCCGACATCCCCATCCTGAAGGAAGCCAAAGCGGAGTACGCGAAGTTGCAATGAGGTCAATGGCAACACCGGGCCGGTGGCCCATCCTTGCGTTCTTTGCAAGGGTGGGTATCTCGATTTAGTCCAGTGGCGGCTTTGCAACCCAATCGTCGAGGTCCGTGGTTCCTGCCCCTTCGACAAGCTCAGGGCAGGCTCTTCGCAAGGACCCGATGGGCAGGACACCCTCAGTTATGGGGCAGCCGCCCCGCCTGTCATTTACTTCTTCGTCTTACTTGCTCTTCGAGTTATAGCTCTTCAGGATAAAGGCCGCGACGTTATCGTGTATTGCCTTCAGTGAGGCCTCGTGCGCGTAGACCATGTGCCCGGATTTATAGAATTGATATTCGATGTTTTTTTGCAATTCGGGCGGAATCGGGAGGTGTTGCATTTCGTAGATGCCCTCGTAGAACGGGGTCGCAAGATCAAAATAACCGGCGTTCAAGAGGATTTTGAGGGTTGGGTTGTACTTCATGGCAGTGGCGAGATCGAGCATGACATTTGTTGCTCCCGGCAAGGGGAAAGGGACGCCAGGAGGCTTGTGCGTAAAACTCCACCATTTGAAGACTTCAATTTCCGGTTTGTATTCGCGATTCTCGCCGAACTGGTGAGTGGGATGATCCTCAAGATGAGCGTTCGCATCGATTCGTTTCTCCGTTTGTGGAAACGTAGGGAAATTTTCCTTCTTGATTGAGAGAATTAATTTATCACGCGGTGGTGAGGATGAGGACTGAGGCCCCGATACACCTGGGCCGCTGGACAGCGGAAGACGGCTGTCCCCACATAGCCGGAGGTTCCCACATGGCCGCTTGTTTCCTACGTGGGCGGTGGTGGCTACCTTGCTGTGGCGGCTTTTTCTGCTACGGCTTTCTTGAAGTAATCCAGCGACATTTGCAGTCCGGTTTCGAGGTTGATCTTTGGTTCCCAGCCGAGGAGCGTACGAGCTTTAGTGATATCGGGTTGGCGCTGTTTGGGGTCGTCTTGGGGCAGTGGTTCGTAAGCGATTTTGCTTTTTGATCCCGTCACTTTGAGCACACGCTGCGCGCACTCGAGGACGGTGAACTCGTTTGGGTTGCCGATGTTAACCGGCAGATGTTCGGAAGACTTCGACAGACGGATGAAACCGTCGATTTCATCGCTGACATAGCAAAAGCTGCGGGTCTGGCTTCCGTCGCCATAGACGGTGAGCGGTTCACTCCGCAGGGCTTGTTTCATGAAATTCGAAATCACGCGACCGTCGTTCAATTGCAGGCGGGGTCCGTAGGTGTTGAAGATGCGGACAATGCGTGTATCGACTTTGTGATAGCGGTGATAAGCCATGGTCACGGCTTCGGTGAAGCGCTTGGCTTCATCGTAGACAGAACGCGGGCCGAGGGAGTTCACGTTACCCCAATAAGTTTCTTTCTGCGGATGCTCGAGCGGATCGCCGTAGCACTCCGAGGTGGACGAGACGAGATACTTCGCCCCGTATTTGAGCGCGATATCGAGTGCGTGAAAAGTTCCGAGCGATCCAACTCTTAACGTGGGAATGCCGTGGATCATGTAATCCACCGGGCTGGCGGGGCTGGCAAAGTGGAAGACGTAATCTACATGGCCGACGTCGAAGGATTCGCAAATGTCTTTGTTTATAAATTCGAATCGTGAATCATTTCGGAGATGGTCAAGATTGGCGAGGCGGCCGGTGAGCAGGTTGTCGACGACAACCACACTCCAGCCTTCGCCAAGCAGGGCATCGCAGAGATGGGATCCGAGGAAACCGGCGCCACCGGTCACCAGCGCGCGTTGTGGGGTCATGCTTTCTTGTGGCCGTTGCGCATGGCAGCGGCGGGAACTCCGTCGGGATGACAGGCGGCACGTCCCACGCTGTAATAAGTGAAGCCGTGTGCCGCCATTACGTCGGGATCATACAGGTTGCGCCCGTCGATCACGATGGGATACTTCAGTTCGCGGCTGAGCCGATTGAGATCCAGGTTGGCAAACTCTTCCCACTCGGTGAGGATGAGCAGGGCGTCGGCGCCGCTGGCCGCTTCGTAAGCTGAGCCGGCATATTTGAGATTGCTGTTCATCGCCTCCTGAGTGCGCTCCATCGCGGCCGGGTCGTAGGCCGTAACCTTGCAGCCCTCTTGCAACAGAGATTGCACCAGGAAAACAGCGGGTGATTCGCGAATGTCATCGGTACCGCCCTTGAAGGCGAGGCCGAGCACGCCGAGGTGTTTACCGCGGAGCGTCCACAGGGCGCTGCGCACCTTGCGGAGGAAGCGGTCGCGCTGATCTTCATTGATGCGCATGACTTCGTCGAGCAGGCGGAAGTCGTATCCACATTCCCGGGCAACAGCGCGAAATGCCATCACGTCTTTGGGAAAGCAGGAGCCACCGTAGCCGATACCGGGATTCAGGAAGCGCGGGCCAATACGAGAATCCGTCCCGATGCCGTGGCAAACCTGGTTCACATTGGCGCCGACCGATTCGCAAACCGAGGCGACCGCATTAATGAAGGAAATCTTCATCGCCAAAAATGCATTGGAAGCGTGCTTGATCAGCTCGGCGCTCTTGCTGCTGGTGACAATGATAGGAGCGGGAATCGAGGTGCGGTCCGGTTGTGGGATGGCGTCGGTGCGTTCATAGTAGCTGCCGCTGGTGAGCGGCGCGTAGACTTCCTGCAGAACGTGGGCGGCGCGCTCCGTGTCGCAACCGATGACGATGCGGTCGGGAAAAAGAAAATCAGTTACGGCAGTGCCTTCGCGCAGAAACTCAGGGTTCGAGGCGACGTCGAAGGAGTCCGGATCGGCGCCGTTGCGCAGAATAATTCTGCGCACCCACTCGCTGGTGTAAACCGGCACGGTGCTCTTTTCAACGATAACTTTGTATTCCCCGAGGGCGCCGGTGATCTCGCGCGCGACGGACTCAACGTAGGAGAGGTCGGCGTCGCCGCGATCGGTGGGCGGCGTGCCGACGGCAACGAAGATGGCCGAACTGGCCCGCACCGCTCCATGCAGATCGTCGGAAAATTGCAGACGATTGCCGCGATGGCGCTCCAATAATTCGGGCAAAAATTTCTCGTGGATGGGGACCTCCCCATTTTTGAGGGCGGTCAATTTGCGATCGTCGTTGTCGACGAGAATCACATCGTGGCCAAGATCGGCAAAGCAGGCGCCCGCGACCAATCCTACGTATCCGGAACCAACCACAGCGATTCGCATGTTTCAAACTCCCATGTTCGAATATCTTGAAGCAGGTTTAATCGGGATGCTCCGCGAAGAAGCTAACTACGGGGGTGACCAGCAAACGGCTCAGGTGACCTTTGAATCTCGTCCCCAAGATTATTGAATTCTAACAGTAAAGATCGAACAATGGGAGGAGATAAAAGGCTCTGCGCACTCGCGAGTATTGACTTTTTTGAGCCGTTTTGGAACCGAAGCGGGAGTCGGAGTAAAGGAGCACACTGACATATTGACAACCTTGGGGTTTAAGGCGAAACTCCGCTACAGCGAGTAGTTGATTTTTTAGTGGTTTTTTTCAGTTCTGCGCCTCTTCGTTATGCATCGGCATGCCAAGTCGGGGCCCGATCCCTCACAGCCAATCCCTTCCACCGAGAGTGAACTCCATGGGCAAGTGGACGATGATGTCAGCTTCGATACGGATTTTGCGAATCTGGCGTCGCGCTTCGGGGCACAGAGCGGCGGCACTCTGTCGCTGGAGCTTTGTGTGGACCTCGCTCTGGAAATCGTGCTCAACGAAATTGTGGAACAAGCATGCCTGGCCACAGGAGCAACCGGGGCAGCCATCGTGTTGCAGCGCGACGGAGAAATGGTCTGTCGCGCCAGCAGCGGAGCGACTGCGCCGGAGTTGGGCGCGCGGCTCGACAGGGCCTCGGGAATTTCCGGTGAATGCGTCAAGACTCGCAAAACTCAGCGCTGCGACGACGTGGTGGAGGATCCCAGGGTCGATCTCGAAGCTTCGAAGCGGCTCGGGGTGCGGTCGGTGATTGTGATGCCTCTTTTGCGCGGAGCTGAGATGGTCGGAGTGGTTGAATTGTTTTCTTTCCGGCCAAACGCTTTTGGAGAGCGCGACGAACGGACTTTAGAGGCCCTGGCTAAGAGAACAGTGCGCAATCTCGATCGTGCGGCCGAACAGATCAAACAGCTCAAACATAAGGAGCTCCAACCTGAGCAACTCGAAAATAGGCAGGTCGAGAAGGAGCGATCCGAACCCAAGCAGATCGAAAGCGCGAGTGAGGCTTCGCCAGGGCCAGCACCTCTCGGAGAAATTACCGCAGAGGGGTCCGAGGGTTCCTCCCGACGCCGGTTCGACCTCGTTACGTGGACCTTCGCAGCCGCCGTTGTCGCGTGTGCCATATGGCTTGGGGTGTTGTTAGGCCGGCCGTTCGGATTGCAGAAAGTGATGATGCGCACTTATCCAAAGGCCGTATCGGCTGCGCCCGCCAGCGCTCCGGTCACCCCTGCGCCTAGGCCTGACGCATCTCATCAAGATGAGGGCCTCAACTCTTCTGCACAGAAACCCATCACGAACCCAACTACCGAGACCCCAGTTCTACCGGGAAGCTTGCAGGTCTTCGAGAACGGCAAGGAAGTATTTCGCATGCCTGCGGTCGAGCCGTCGTCCATGGGTCAGGGAAGCATGGGTCAGAGAAGCGTGGGGCAGGGAAGCGCGACGCAGCGTGCATCAATAGTACCGGAGAAAGCATCTGAGCTGGCTTCGCTGAAGACCGATGGCATTCTGCTTTATCGCGTCGAGCCGGAATATCCGGAGCAGGCTCGTGAGCAGAAAATACAGGGCGTGGTCGTGCTTGAGGTGCACGTGGGCGCAGACGGGGCGGTGCAGGACGTGCAGGCAGTGAGCGGACCGCCGCTACTGATCAAGGCTTCCACCGATGCCGTAAAACAGTGGCGATTCAAGCCTCACACCAACAATGGTCGTCCGGTGGAAATGCAAAGCAGAGTTAGCCTGAACTTCAGATTGCCGGAATAGAAAAGAAGGCCGGTTCGAAATATTCGAGAAGCTTTGCAGTGAAATCTACGTTGCGCTTTTGCGGATCATGACCGGCAGCGGTGTTCCAGCTTTCGACATACCAGTTTTCTCTGACCCAGGTTTTAACGGGGCGCCTGCTGATTGTGACTCCCTGCGAGTATTCGGCGCGGCAGAATTACTGGGAGTGCTATTGCCCAGAGCGTAGAGCACGACTTCCACGCGGCTGGATACTCCGAGCTTGTCAAAGATTCGGAACAAATAATTCTTGACGGTGTGCTCGGTGAGCTTCAGCCGCTGCGCGATTTCGCGGTTGGTGAGACCCTCTGCGACGCAGCGAACGACATCCAGCTCACGTACCGAGAGCAGGGATTTGCCGTTGATCTGGAAGTTCGCCAGAGTGGGTTTGGCCAGGGCTTCGAGTACATAGTGCAATTCGCCGCTGCTGGCCCACACCTGTCCCTGGTGAACGCATTGAATGCACTTGCCCAGCAGGCGGAAAGGTTCGGTCCGGCAGAATACGCCTCGCGCGCCCGCACGAAAAGCCTCGATCACCGACGCACGCTCGGAGGCATCGAGAAGCATCACTACTCGAGTGGAGGGCGACTCTGCGCGAATTTCGCGCACCAGGTCGTATCCTCCGACACCGGTTTCTCCAGGTTTGGCACTGAGTACAGCTACTTGAGGCTTCTCGCGCTTCACCAATGCGAGAAGAGCCGGCACACTGGAGGGAGACTCGATCATCTGGAACTGTGCCTCTCGCCCCAGCGCTTCCACCAGCAACTGAGTGCTCATGGAAGTGTTGTCCGCAGCTAACACCCGAACGCGGTCTTGATTGGGAAGCGCAGTTATGTGGGCCATAGGACCAATGACGAAGCTAGCGGCACCCTACCTGATGGCCAAACCGTTGAGACCCGGAAATGGCGGCCCGCTGACGAAATGGCTGTAACGGCGATTGCAACACAACTCTTAAAAACATTTCAACCGAGGTCCGCGTCCGGTGAAGGATGCGCGGCAGCCAAGACTCTCAGCCTATGGGAAATTCGACTCCGAGTAAATAGCACCACCGGGCAGTGAACAGCCACTCCACGTAACCACACTTTAGTTTATTCGAACGGCCGATGTGCGCCCCAAGCTTCACGGGTGTGATAGGCTCATCACTTTTGGATAGCTTCCCGTGGCCGGAATCATTAGCACTTGCGTCGGCGAGACGACGTAGAAGATGTTTGTTGTTGTGCCGCTCTGTGTTACCGTTCCTCTGCCGGTCGACGAAACGCTGTAGGTCCCCGAAACGGCGTTCACCGACGGGCCGTTTATTAGGTCTTCAAGGTATGTTGTGCCTGTCAGGTTAGCGGATCCATCGGCGGCGAAATCATCTAGTTCAAGATCGATAGTTGTGTTGGAACTGCAGCAAGCCTGGGCGTATAGGTACGTTGGGAGCATCTGTCCCAAGTAATCTCCCGAGAAGGATGCGTTGCTGAAAGAGCTGCCGGTTTGCTGGAAAATTTGGCCGTCGCTAATGGTCGCATCCGTGCCGATCACAAATCCTTGATTTGGGCCCGTAAGGTAAATGATGGGCGTTGACTGGCCAGTTGCGGTCAAAGTGACGCGGCCATTTGCCGCAACGCTATACGTTCCCGAATAGCTGGGCGAACTCAACGTGCCGTTATTGTTTTCGTCGCCGGTTACACTAAAGCCGCGGGAACCGTTCCACGTGATCAGCCCCACTTGCGCAATAGCAGAGCCCCCGGAATCCCCTTGCGATCCAAGCACGCTTATCCCGTTAAGCGAGCTATTGCTGTATGGAGCTCCGACATTCTGGATAATCGGCCCGCTCAAAATGAACTGATCCGTCGAATTGGGGGGCTGCACTGCCAGTGCCAGCGCGAATAGCTGTTGCGAATTGACGATGTAAAAGATTATCTTGGCTGTTCCCCCTCCCGATTCGTTCAACGTGACAGTGCCGCGGCCAAAGGGAGCCACGGCCAAATCCGTCGCGCTGAACGTTACATTGCTCAGGGTGGGAGCCACCGACGAATTCATATCGAGTTCGCCGCCCGTCACGTTGCCCATTCCATCGCTGGAGAATGTGCCCGCCTGTTCCCGTTCAGAATGATTGTTGACACTCGATAGAGTGTCGAAATGCAAGTT
>DAIUEW010000022.1:0-82589 GCA_036844925.1 Candidatus Sulfotelmatobacter sp. | reverse complement strand
GTCATGTGCATCTTCTCGATGATGTTCCGCCAGCCCACGCCCGTGTTGTACGCGCAGAACGAAATCTCACCTTCCTGCGTAGCGTAAGGGATAATGCACTGCTCGGTCCGCCGGAAGTCGTAGTTGAACAGATCCTGAAACCACATTCCTGCGATGAACAGGAAGTTCCACCGATCGTTCGTGCGCCGCTTCATCACGTCATCGATCGTGCGGTCTGGACCGACCTTGCCGTAATTGCGTCCCGTGACGTTGTAGTTCTTATCGAACTTCTTAAGCAGATCCATCATCTTAAAATGCGTCGGCGACTGATACGGATCGTAATTCTTCATCAGGCACAGCGCCATTCCAAACGCCGTAAGAAATTTTCCCCGCGATGCATCATTCACCTTGGCAATATCTTTCGCGAGCTGATCCCCTGCCAGGAAAGCCGTAACCGGCACAGCCTCCTTCGTTTCCTTGTCAATCATCACCGCCATTCCGGTCCCGCAATTCGGGTGACAACCACACGATAGTTGGCCCCAGTCGTTTTTGGGGTCGTTGGCGTGCATCAGGTCGGCCCAGTCGGAGAAGGTGCCCATGAAAGAGATCGGGAACCAGTCACGGGAGGGCTCGCCTAATCCGGTTTGATTTTTTACGTCGTGGGCCAGGTGGCTCAGCGTGTAGCGCTGGGCCTGGCGGCGGTCGTCGGTGACGGCTTCGTCGCGGCCGGTGAAGCTTACTGGCTGGAAGCTGAGGAAGCTGATTGTTTTTGGATTGTCTAACGCAAACTTGATGATGCGTCCGACTTGTTCATTGTTGATGCCGTTAACTATGGTTACGACGGGGACGATTTCTACTCCGGCTTTGTGGAGATTTTCGATGGCTTTCAGTTTTACGTCGAACAGGTTGCCGACCATGCGGTGTGCATTGGCAGCGTTGCCGATGCCGTCGAATTGCAGATACGCGTAGCGCATGCCGGCTTCGACTGCCTGCTGGCAGAACTCGAAACTTTTTGCGAACTCAATTCCGTTGGTCGCGGCTTGCACGGAGTTGTATCCGACTTTTCTCGCGTAGCGCACGGCGTCGAGAAAATACGGACTCAACGTGGGCTCGCCGCCGGAAAACTGCACGCTCATCTGGCGACGCGGCTTGATGGTGATCGCGTTATCGAGCATCTGCTTGATTTCTTCCCACTGCAGTTCGTGGACGAAGCCGACCTGGTTTGCGTCCATGAAGCAGGGATCGCACATCATGTTGCAGCGGTTGGTGAGATCGATGGTGAGAACGGAGCCGCGCCCGTACTTGACGGTCGAGGAGCCGTGGTGGTGCAGCTTCTCATCGTTGTGAGCCTTGATGTCGCGGCCGGGGAAAACATCTTCGAGGTGCTTCGAAAATTCGGTGTCGATCGACATCACGTCTTCGAAATGGCCGTGCTTCGGACAATCTTTCACCATCAAAATCTTTCCATCTCTTTCGACGATGGTGGCCTTGATCTCTCCAACTTTTTCGTTCATCAGAACTTCGTGCGGCAATTTGCCGTCGAGAATCTGCTGGCGAATTTCCGGGACACATTTCGGGCAGAGCGAATCGGTCGCACGAGGCCAGCCGAGTGGTGGCTTCGACTTTTCGTAGGACTTGAGCAGAGGCTTGTCGGACCATTTAGGGGTGGGCGAGGGGTTGGGCTTGATCCGGTTGAGACGGTCGAAGACCACCCACGCGCCTTTGGCGGCGACGGTGACTGCTTTTTCTACATACTTGATCGGCTTGCGCATGTTCGCTTCTGGCTCCTGGCTTTTAGCTCTTTTTGTGCTGGGTGCGGGATGTTCGATCTTAGGAAACAGCTTGGCAGAAACTCGCCTCTGGCTTCGCTGAGATCCTATCCACAAACCCAGTCACAATAAGCAACAACTGTGGTTCTCCCCAGAGAGTTGAACCTGGTTGAGTTGAACCTGGTTCCTTACAATCTTGTCCTTACACTCTTCCCTGGGTAATGTCTGATAGTGATGCTATTGGAGGGCAAGGAGTTACGCATCTTTATCCCAACGAACGGGAGAAAAATGGGGTTTAGCGGTTGATTAGGGGATTAGGTGGGGGTAAGTTGTTGAAAGGAAAAGGGGGTTTGGTTACGGAACGACTCTCACGACATCATGGGGGCGGGGCTCCGCAGCTCCGAGTCGCGGTAGCGTTCTGCGTGGCGCCACAAGACAATATCCACCAATTGGACTGGGTCACCGGTCGCTTCGGAAAGCGAGACACACAACTGGTGTACGTCCCTGTACCGTCCTATGTTCTTCGAAGCTATGACGAGCCGCCAGTGCGGGCCGACTCCTCGGAAGTCAACAGCAGGTTCCTCACGGGCCTTCGGCCGTGTTCGGAATGACAGAGGTTGTTGGTGGGGAATGGGTGTTTTCGCAGCGCTGAAGCGCTGCGCCACCCAAAGGCGGGGACGGCGCGGCTTAAGCCGCGCCCTTTCAAAGCATCAACTTTACGCGGCGCTTAAGCGCCGCTCTTTCACCGTGATGTGTGCGGCGCGTGGTGGTCCCATCAATTCAAAGTCAAAGGCAACGTCAAGGGCGACGGACACGACTGTCCGTCCCACACGAGGGTTTCGAGCTTCGCCCGAAATGAACAGCCGAGGGCGGCGGTCCCCACTTGAGCATCGCGTTCACTTGCTTAAGCCATGGGTTCCGGGTCGCCGCTTTCTGGATAAACTTCTTCCGGATCATCGGGGTCGATGCAGGAGTGGATGGTGAGTGGGGGATTGGGGAGTGGGGGATCGAGTAGTCCCCAGGCTTCGCGGTATTTTTCGAGGCGCATTTTTTTAGCGTTGCGGTGGGGATAGAAGCGGAGCATGGGTTGGGGAGTGCAGACTCCGACGGGAATGATGTACCAGATGTTGAGAGGAATCACATGAGCGGCGATGAAATCGATGTCGCGCTTGGTGTAGGGAATGTGGCGGTGTCCGGATTCGTAGGTGGCGCGGGTTTCATAAGCATCGGCGCGGAGGGAGTCGGTGCATTTGATCTGGATGCGGAAGAGATGGACGGTGGGTTGCGGGCGGTTGTCGAGGATGAAGTCGTAGCGCTCACTGTCTCCCCAGGGCTTGCAGATGGCGAAGCGGCGCTGGCTGGCCTGGTAGAGGAAAGCGGCCTCGGAGCGCTCTCCGGTGCGCTTGGTGTTGGGGCGGTTTGGATTGTCGGGCTGGCTGGGTTGGGGGCAGAGCTTGGACATCGGAACTCCTGGGAAAGATGAGCGCGAAAAGGCGAAGCTGCGACCCAGTCTGATATTGCGATAGTTCTTAGAATATCCCTAAGCTATATTATAACACTGGGGTGCAAGTTGGTGAGGTCGACAGCAAGTTCCCTTCGACTTCGCTCAGGGCAGGCTCTCACCGGGTCTTCGGCCCTGTTCGGAATGACAAGGGTTGTTGGTGGGGAGTGGGTGTTTTTTGCAGCGCTGAAAGCGCTGCGCCACCCAAGGGCGTTGCGTGGCGCGGCTGAAGCCGCGACCCTTCAAGGCCTAATCTTTACGCGGCGCTTAAGCGCCGCTCTTTCACGGTGGCACTTGCGGCCGTGGAGACTCGCTCAGGGCGACAATTTCTAATATGGGGCGTTTTTCCGGAAAGAATTCGTTACTGAATTGGGACTTTGGGAGCTTGCAAGGTTAACCCCTGAGGCATCAAGGACTCGGACTTTGGCATCGAATAGGTTAGGATTATGCTATGTCGGTTTTCGATGAGAAATATCGCGTGGTGGGCGTGGATGCCGATCGGCTGCTAGTGCGAGGGGTGCACAGCGGGGACGTGCTGACTATTCTGAATTCCGAGCCGGAGATTCCCATCAGCGCGGAAGAGTATCCGGTGGGCAAACTGATTGCTCTCAGTGATCCCGCGAATGCCCTGGGAAACTGACCGGGCTCGGGGAAATCCTAAACAAGATCATCCTAAACAAGATCATCCCAAATAAGATCAAGGCTAGCGGGCGGGAGTAGCCGCTCGACGCGAGCCGTTACACACAAGTTCCTCCATAGCGCCACATATTCCAAGCAAACCGGGCGGCTGCATTCCCCAGCTGTACACCTCGCAGTCGAGTTAATTTAGAATACTGGAGAACACGAGGAGGGCACGTGCGCTGCGGACGATGCGGCAATGACAATGCCGGGACCAACCGTTTCTGCGGAATGTGCGGCGCGCCTTTGGTGCCACAGAGTCAAGTCGGTGCGCCACCTGCGGAGCGAGTACAGGGTGCGCTGGCGGAAAACACCACTAGCGCGCCGCAGTCGGCGCTTCGAGCTCAGCCAGTCCCAGCACAGCCTGTTGTGAGGCCGACGGCTGCGGCAGGGGCGGCGGCTTCAGCTTCGGCGGGTGGGGCGGTGGAACGTCGTCCCATGCTTTCTTCGTTTGATGTGGCCCGCGAAGATGAGCCGGATCGGGAGCCGATCATCGGCGGTCCGTCGTTCCTGGGCTTGAACAAACCTGCAGCGAGACGCGCCGGATTTCATGCGGATAGCGGTCGCGAGCAACTGCGTTCCTCGGGAAATGTAGACTACCTTCTCCATGATGAGGAGGAGCCGAAGCGGGGCTGGGGAAAAATAGTTTTAGTCTTGCTGGCACTGATATTGGCGGGCGGATTTGGATATCTGCGCTGGAGGCAGGGCGGCTTTGACTGGCTGAAGGCCGGCGATAGAAAACCGACAGCGACGCAGGCTGCTGGGGGCGCGGGGCAGAGCGGCACGGATAATAGCGGCTCGGCTGGCGCAGCTGCAGCTCCAGCGGCAGCTCCGGCTCCGGCGGGAGCGGGAACGACTCCCGCGGGAGCGAGTTCTGCGGCGGGCGGTACGGCAGCGATCCCGGCGGGCAACACAACGGCTGCTCCGGAGACGCCAGCAGCGCAGGCCGCTGCTCCGCAAAGCCCGCCGGCAGCGACGCCTCCGGCTGACAGTGCAGTGCAAAACAACTCTCCCGTTCCCGCGCAGGCGGCGGGGTCGCCGAACAAATCGCCGAACAATGCGAACGCTACTGGCGCAACGGCGGAGCCGGCGTCACGAACCGCGGATTCTGATTCCCAAGCGCAATCGAATGATTCTGATTCTAATGAAGAGCAGCCGGCCGCTGCGAAAGCCGCCGCACGCAAAGCGGCTGCCGCGAAGCCGCTTGCGGCAAAGCCATCCGCGGCAAGGCCCGTGGATACCGTGGCCGACGCCGAACGCTACGTTTATGGGACTGGAGTACGGCAGGATTGCGATCACGGATTGCGGATGCTGAAGACGGCGGCGGGACAGTCCGATGCGAAGGCGATGATTTCGCTGGGCGCGCTGTATTCGACTGGGACGTGCGCTCCGCGCGATCTGCCTACGGCGTATCGCTGGTTTGCGCTGGCACTGCACAAGCAGCCTGACAATCAGGCCCTGCAGGATGATCTGCAAAAGTTGTGGAGCCAGATGACGCAGCCGGAGAGGCAATTGGCTATTAAGTTAAGCCAGTAAGCGGGCGCGGCGGACGCACGTCCCGATACGGAAGCGAGCCGAATTTACTTCTTAAACAAATTCTCGAATGCCTGACGGGCGTCGTTGGGACGCAGCGTGGCGGGAGTGGAAGTCTCCTTCTCTCGCGTGACACGGATTTCGTAGAAGGTGCAATTGTTGCGGGCATCTTTTTTGGGTATACGCTCGGTCACCGGCTGCATGCACTCAAAGCGGCTTCCAGGATCGAAATACATACACTGTTTGCAGGAATGAAGTTCGAAGCCGCACTTGGGACAGGTTCCAGTTGGCGGAATGGATTGCAGCACGGTGCCGCATTGGGCGCAGCGGGAGACGGCGCGAGTTCCTGGCATATTCACCGGTTTTGGCCCCATGCTGTAGTCTCTCTTAGCGGGAGCCGAGGATGGCTGCTGTCCGGATTTCTCTCCGGTTTCCCGTCGCGGCTTTTCTTCGCGATCGCGGTCCTGATATCCATGCTGACGGTATTTGGCTGCCACAGAACCTCCGCACGATGGCGTATTGTCTCGCCAGTTGCAAACTAAGACAAGTGCAATTAACCACGAAGAACAAAAGGATCACGAAGGAAGCGTGAACTACATCTTCGCGTTATTCAAGATCTATTTGCATAAACGGAGTCCGTTAATCAAAAGAGAATCCCTAAGCGGCTAAAGCCGGCGATCAGCAAAATCTGTGATCGCAGCGCTGGAAGCGCTGCGCCACCCAAAGTCCAGGAAGGCGTGGAGTTTCCCGCAGCGAATGAAGCTGCCATGTCGATTTCACGGCGGCTAAACCCCACGGATTCTTAACTCTTTACACGGCCCCTTCGGCAAGCTCAGCGTCAAGCTCTGAAGAGCCCGTCTGCCACGGTCGAGGCTGAACTTGTGGAGTTTTCCGCACCCTGTGACGCGCCGCCCTTCAAACAACCGTGCGCTTTTGATTCCCTGCCAGATTATCGCCGCGTACGCGCTACTCGCTACAATGGAGGCATGATCCACGAAATTTTCCCGGTGGGGCCGCTGCAGTGTAATTGCTCGATCATTGGCGACGAGACGACGCGCGAAGCGATGGTGATTGATCCGGGCGACGATATCGAGGACGTGCTCGAACTCATCCGCAAGCATAACCTGCAGGTCAAGCAAATCGTCATCACGCACGCGCACATCGATCATGTGGGAGGTGCGATGAAGCTGCGCGCGGCCACGGGAGCGCCGATCCTGCTTAATCAGAACGACTACGCCTTGTTGAAGATGCTCGATGTGCAGGCGGCATGGATTGGCATGGAAACACCGGGGGCGGTCGAGATCGACCAAAGCTTGACGACGGGCGACATCGTCAAAGCTGGCTCGCACACCGCCAGCATTTTGCACACTCCGGGACACACGGAAGGAAGCATCTGCCTCTATTTTCCTGCTGAAAAAACCCTGATTGCGGGCGACACGCTCTTTGCCGGTTCCATTGGGCGCACCGACCTGCCGGGCGGATCAATGCAGAAGATCATGCGATCGCTGCACGGCACAGTGCTGGCTTTGCCGGATGAAACGGTGGTTGTGCCGGGGCACGGGCCGCTGACTACGATCGGAGAGGAACGGCAGAGTAATCCGTTCCTGGCGAAGAAATAGGATCGGTCGCATTCCACAATATTTCCTGAAACGTTCTTGCTCAACGGGACACTATTGATCAGACGGCTCGAGACGGACCTGCGATAGCTCGGCCTTCTTAGTCCCTAAGGAGAATTCATGAGCGATCGACCACAAGTTTCGTACTCGAGTTCCTGGGAGGAGATTTATGAAGCCCACGAGTTTCCGCACGGCGAACCGCCTGAGGTTGGATTTGCCCGCACACTCGTTCTGTCGGGCATTGCCATCAAGCAAGTGGCTGCCAACCTGCCTAACGGCGAGAATCTCGTGAGCGCGGCAGTCAAGCGATGACTGAGTGGGAGGACGATTACTGCGGAATTCCGGCGCGGCCGGTCCCAACACTTACGCTGGCTGCGTCGCTGGCGGCCTTCGCCAGTATTCTGCAGAAGGGTGAGTTGCAACTTGCAATCCAGGAGGAAGCCAGCCGAATCGCGCAGAAGGCCTTCGCGGCGTCGACGGTCGCGCAACCGCCAGGAATCAAAGCGGCCTGGTGCTGAGGGGGCACCGCCGATTGTGCTGGTGTGAAACTCTCGAGATGATCAAACCATTTCCAGCAGGCGCTGAATTCCCTCCCGGAGATCATCTGGCGGCGTGATCAGGCTCAGAACCAGATAGCCGTCATTGGGAAAGTCGTAGAAGTGGCCGGGATGGATCAACACGAATTTTCGGCGCAGCAGATCGACCGCTAATTCTTCATCGGTTTGAGTTACCGGCACGCGCAGGATTGCATACCATCCGCCTTCCACACTCAAACGCTGGCACGTCTTCTGGGCAGCAAACTGCCGGTCGAGTTCGGCGAGATTGGCGAGGACACGATCCAGTAATTGCGGCTGAATGTTCTTGCGCTGGTCGAGCAACGCCGGCGTCGCCGACTGGACCGGCGCATTCATCGAGAGATAAGTGTCGGCGATTATTTCCAGGCGCGCCTGTGCGGCTTCGAGGTCTGCCTCAGGGCCACTGGTGACGATCCATGCCAACTTCATTTGCGGTAGCGCGGAGATTTTCGAGACTCCGCTGAGCGTGAACGTGAGTACATCCTGATTGGTTGTGAAGCTTTTGCGTGCAACGCGGTTGTGAGCGTAGTCGAGAAAGACTTCGTCGGCGATCAGAGCAAGTGAATGTTCGCGGCTAAAGTTATTGAGCAAATCGAGTTCACCCGGATGTACGAACGAGCCGGTTGGATTATTTGGATGAACTACGACCACGGCGCGGGTCCGACTGGTTGCCGCTTTCTGCAGAGATGGAAAATCCATTTGCCATCCGTGATCATAGAGCAACGGATAGGGCACGAGCTTTACATCCTGCAGGTCGGCGAGAAACTCGAACAAGGGATAGCTTGGCTTCGGCACCAGCAACTCATCGCCGGGATTGCAGAGCAGGCGGAAGACGAAGGAATAGCCTTCGCTGGTGCTGGTGGTGAGAAAGAGGTGCTCGGGATCGAGAAATGTTTCATGCTCAGTGTGGTAGTACGAGGCCACGGCGGCGCGCGCGCTGAGCAAGCCTTTGGGCTGGGGATCGTAATCCATAGCTTGGGGCGACGATAGTGATTGAAGAATTCGCGGTGCGTCGTAGCGCAGGCCGGCGTGAGTGGGATTGGAAAGCGTAAGATCGAGCAGGCGCGCACCGCTTGAACGCAGGTCTTCGAGCACCTCAGTGAGGCGATTGCGGGTTAGCTTCCAACTGGTGCGGTCGGAGAACATTCGAATCAGGATACCCGTTGGCTAGAGGCAGCTGCTAAGAGAGATGAATCTTGAAGCGCGAAGTGCGCGGAGAACGGATCGCGGAGTGCGCGCGGGGATATCGTCTTGCACACCGCGCCACTCCATACTGGGCCAGTCGCGGATTGAAACCGCCGGGCAGATGAGAGTGCGGCCTTGGGGGCGAAGCAATTGCCGCAGAGTCTGCACGCCATAGAAGAGTCCCTGTCCGGTATTGGCGGCGACGATCAGGTGAGATTTGTCGGAGAACAGGAGATAGCCCTGGGTGCCGATGGAATCGGCCTTCAATCCTTTCGAGGCGAGGAAGTTGCGCACTTTGCGATCCTGCAAGCGGGCAAGAACGATGTTTCTCACCTCTTCTCTGGACTCGTGCCTGGAGTCCGGCTTGGCGCCGGTAATACTGAGCTTCAATCCTGTCTGATCGCGGATTTCTTCCGCGAGGGTTTCGGCGGCGATGCGGTCTTCGGCTTGGTGGCCGAACTCGACGAGAATGCGGGTGCTTGGCCTTACACGGAAACTCCCTGGCTGAATACTTACTTCTTTCGGCGCAGGAATCAACTTGAGTTGACCCTCCGGGCGGGGAGTCTCGGCGGAGCCCGCCCGAATTAGGAGGAGAAAACCATAAAAGAACAAGGCGTAGTGCTTTTTCATTCGCATCCTTGGGAAAATCGAAGAGCATTCTATTTTATTCTATCGGGAACGCGTCGCAAGAGAACTTGGAGATTGAAAAATCTGTCGATAAGGCGTAAGAGAGAAAGGCTTCGAGTGTTGTTTTGTCGCGGAGGGTAAGATATGTGTGTTTCGGCGGCGGTGAATTTTACAGGCAGTGGAGTTCTGGCAGGCGTCGGTGTGGTGACGTTGACCAGAGTAAAGCACAGGCGCGAACTTCTTTTTGCGTCTCTGCCGATCCTCTTTGCCATTCACCAGTTCATCGAAGGCTTCGTCTGGCTTGGGCTGGATGGAATTCTGTCGCCCAAGATTACGCACAATATGGGAGCGGCGTTCATGCTGTATGCGCAAGGGCTACTACCATTCTTACTGCCACTGAGCGTACTTCTGTTTGAACCTGACGCGAAAAGTCGCAATCGGATGCGGCCGTTCCTGGTCATCGGAGCCTTGACGACTCTCTATATCCTTTGGGCATTGGTCGCTTATCCAACAGAGATTTTCGTCCGAGGCAATAGCATCGTCTACATCAATCCGGCAACGAACAATATTACCGTTGCAGTCGTCTATGTCATCGCGACCTGCGGTTCGCTCTTGTTCTCCAAAGTGAAAGATATGGTGATTTTCGGAGTGGCGAATATGGCAATCCTACTCACGGTGATGGCGGTGAAGCGCTACGCATTCACGTCGTTGTGGTGCGCGTATGCAGCGGCGGCAAGTGTGATCATCCTGGCTTACTTCTGGAAGAGCAGCGGGATTCGGCCTTTTCGGTATGCCGCGTTGTGAAAGTCAGTCGTCAGGGGCGATCTCTCCGCTAGCGATTTTTTACGATTTTGCGAAGGCCTCCTTGTTTACCAGGTAGGGCATCTTGGCGAAATCGCCGTCGTAGTTGGCTTCGAGGACGTCGATCAATCCCTGGACACAGCGTCCTGCCATGCCTTTCTCGGGATCGGTGGAGAGGCGGGTGATGCGGGCGGCGCTGGCAAAGTGCGGCATGAGGCGGCAACGGTCGGCGATGGCCGGATCGCGCAGCGGCGAATCGGCGGGCAGCGGTTCCTCTTCGTAGACATCAAGGGCGGCGCCGGCAATCCAGTGGTCGCGCAGAGCCTTCACGAGCGCGAATTCGTCGATCACGGGACCGCGCGAGTCGTTTATTAGAAAGGAGGTCGGCTTCATCAGTCTCAAGGTCTGCTCGTTGAACAAATGATATGTAGGCGTGGCGCTCTCGCCGGGACGGATGAGCGGCACGTGCACGCTGACGAAATCAGCCTGGCGAAGAGCCTCTTCGAATGAAACGTACTTAATCCAGTTCTTTTCTTTGGAGATGCCGCGGACGTGGCGTAGGTCCATCACTTCCTGGATGGCCTTGATGTAATCGTGATTCTGATAGGCCGGGTCGAAGCACAGCATGTTCATGTCGAAGCCGGAGCATTTCTTGATCATAGCCAGGCCGATGCGCCCGGTACCGATGATTGCGATGGTCTTGCCAGTAACTTCGTCGCCGAGAAATGGCAGATAGGGATGCCAGTATCCCCAGTGGTTATCGCGAGTGAGGTGCTCGGCGGGCCACATCTTGCGCGCGAGCATGCCGAGCATAAAGAAGGCAAACTCGGCGGTGGCCTCGGTGAGAACGTCCGTCGTGTTGGTGAAAGGAATTTTGTAGCGGTCGGCATCGGCGCGGTTGATGTTGTCGAAGCCGACGGCGTACTGTGCCACAACTCTCAGCGTGTTCTTTCCGGCCTCGAAAACTTCGGCGTCGATGGGATCGCGCAGCGTCGTGATCAGGCCGTCGATGCCAGATTTCACCCTGTCGATGATGAGGCTCTTGGGCGGGGCTTCGGGTTGGGGGTAGACTTCGACTTCGTAGCCGCGGTTGCGCAGCAGATCGATGGCTTCTCCGATATCGCAGGTGGCAAAAACGCGGAATTTCTTACGCATGAGTTTTTCTCAGAATGAAGCGGCCCCAACCGAACGGTTACTCCGCACCCGACAGCGGGATCATCGAAAATATCATAAAGCGACGTTGGGGGGCTCCCTATCAGGGCGTGAAAATGAGACTCATCTCCTTCGGGCTCACGGCCTCGGCTGCGTAATCAAAAGTGCCTCTTTCCCGCATCTCCCGTGCGGCACGAAGAAACGCGCCAAGCGCGACGCGACAGAGAGAGCTGCCCACGCTAACGCGTTTGACCCCAATCTCTGAAAGTTCAGCCAGACTCAATTGAACACCTTGCAGACCCATGACTACATTCACAGGGCGATCCACGGAACGGACGACGGTGGCAATGTCGTCCTTAGTCGCGAGACCCGGAGCATACAAGACATCGGCGCCCGCCTCTTGATAGGCTTGCAGCCGTTTGATGGTGTCTTTGAGGTCTTTGCGGCCATGCAGGTAATTCTCTGCGCGGCCAGTCAGGGTGAAGGGAAAAGGAAGCTCGCGCGCCGCAGCGACGGCCGCGCGAACCCTGTCGATGGAGTGTTCCATTTCATAAATAGGATGGTCAGCGCGGCCAGTTGCGTCTTCGATGGAACCGCCGACAACGCCGGCAGCTGCGGCAAGCCTGATGGTTTCGGCGACGACTTCCGGAGTGTCTCCAAATCCGTTCTCAAGGTCGCCGCTCACGGGCAGGTCGGTGGACGCGGCGATTGCAGATGCATAGGCCACTGTCTCGCGACGGTTAAGTGTGTTGTCCCTGCGCCCGAGGGAGAAAGCATAGCCCATGCTGGTAGTGGCCAGCGCTTCGAAGCCCAGATGGGCTAGCAGGCGGGCAGTTCCCACGTCCCAAGGATTGGGAATGATGAATGCGCTGGCGCGCCTATGAAGGTCGAAAAAAGCATGGCCCTTGGCGAGTTGTGTCACCGTCACGGCATCGGTCGTCATGACTTCCTCCCCGCTTTAGCTTAGTCCCGAAATTGACGATGAAACAAGCTTGCGGTCACGGCCTTGGGAGATTCCATATTGGAGGTCGTCATTGGAGATCGTAGGCGCCGCCAGATAAAAGCCTTAAGGGCGAAGTTCGCGAAGAACATCCGCGGACGCGAAGAAGAGAGTACCTGTACCCCGACTTAATCGAACTTCCAGCGCGTGGATTTGCCGATGAATTCCTTCTCCCAGAGGCCGAAGACGAGGCGCGGGCGCACGGCGAAGATGGGTTCTTTCATGGAGAGGATGTCGTCTTTCATTGATCCCATGTCAAACTTATACTTGCGCTCATAGGTGGGCAAGAACTTGCGGCGGGCGGCGACATCGGCGATTTCCGCCTTGCCTTCGACGATGACGGCTTCGTTGGCGTGCTCGGTGCAGACGATGCAGTTTTGATTTTGCGCGAGATTGCGTGCCTTGCGCGACTTGCTGCCGGTGCTGAACAGGAAGCGGCCATCCTGCCAGAGGCCCCAGACGACCATGGTGTGAGGAGAGGCGTCGGGCTTGACAGTGGTTAGCTTTACTGTTGTGGGCGTTACTGTGGTGATCCAGTAGTTGTGCGATTTCTTGAGGCGCTGCTCGGCCCAGCTCCAGGGGAGCAGACCTTTACTGCCTTCCGGTAGACCGTAGCCCGGCATGTGCGGGCGGCTCGGCTGCGGAGTTTTCGGTTTTGTCTTTGGGCGTGTCAATCATGGGATGGTACCGCAAAATCCGCAGTTGAGTGAACGAATCGGCGATAAAGGGGGTGGTTGTTCCTTAGTGGCATACGGCTAGGACATCGGGCAGCGGCTGATTTTGTCTTGCGTGGGCGTAGAGACTGGAGAGAAAATTGCGCGTATGAAGGAAGCTGATCTATATAGAGTCCCACTGGAGCAAGCCAAGGAACACTTGTCTAGATGGGAAGAACTAATGCAGGAGTCGCAGAAAAAGGATGACCCCGGCTGGCAATGCATCTTGGCTATTCGCCAAGCCGAAGTGAAACAATTGGAATTATTGATTAGGATGGCTGGCGGCTGAATATCCGTGGCGGGCGAATATAAGTGCGAAGCGTGCGGCGTGGCATTCCGAATCCTCTCGGATGGTCAATATGCATTCGATTGTTTGACTAGGCCTGAGCCAACTGAATTGCGGCAGGCTGGTGCGGCGGAGAAAGCATACAAGGGTGGAATCTGTCCCCTCTGCAAGAAACCGATGACATTCTTACGAGACGAATAAAAAACCGGATGCCAGTCCGGGGTAGTGTCCGAAATGTGCATTGACGAAAAAATATTGAATACTACATGAATCCCCTTGTGCCGATTTGATAGCCCATAAACTCATTTCTGACGATGCTCTCTATAGCCGATTTAACACTCTGAATGATTCCTTTGGCGTCATTCGCGGTGATAACATCTTCGGGGCGTTGGATCTTTTTCTCCTTTAGGGATACATATAGCGCATCTGTTCGCGAGGTCGCGTTGGGATGTTCTAGCTCTAAATCTGCATCTCCCCACCTATCGAGGTAATCCTGCGCGTCTAGCGTGGCCCATGCCATCCTGTCGATCTTCTTCTCGTGGCTCCGGTAGTGCTCCTGAAACTTTTTCTCACTGACCAAGCCAGTGAACACATCCGCAGAAAGTTGTGATTTGGCGATCTCTTCCAAAGCAGTAAGCGCCAAGAAAAAAGCTCTTATATACTTTCCCCGTTCCATGAGGATCTCTGCGTCTGAGAGGAGGGACACCGCGTTATTGTGAGCGATCCTATACAACTGCAAGTATTCAGCGTGTTGGTCAGGAGGCATCTTATCCAACAGTTTCTCAGTTTTCCCTTTTCCTTAAAAGGCGGGGATTATCTCACAGCGAGTCGTATAACAGGCAGTAAAATCACATTGAAGGGCGGCCCTACTGGCCACCCTTCCTGTTTATTCAGACTCTCTATTCTGAGTCTCTATTCGGAGTCCCAGGTCACAGTGAAGCTGGATCCGTCTGTCGTAAGTGAAGAGGGGACAGCTTCATCCGCGCCGGTGCTGCCGTTGACCATGATCGCTTCGTTGACGGCATTGCCGAAGCTGCCGATCGGTCCCGTGATCGAAGAGTCAGTGGCGTCGTTGGTGCTGCTAATGTCGGTATAGTCCTGGCCGAAATCGACGATACCGAAATCAGCGAGGGGCAGGATACCACCGGCGTTGGTGCAGCAGGGGGCTTCGGCGATCCACTCGGCCGACGAACGTTTCGCCCCGCGGACCCTGGAACTCTTACTAAAGGACTTTCCCGTAGTTTCGTTCGTGATGGTGATGGTGAACTCCGTGCCGTTGTAAGTCACCGCGGCCGACACCTTATTGCCCGGTGACATTGGGACGCTGGAGATGAGGAAGGAGGGATTGGGATAAAACTCGTACCAGGCATAGTACGAAGGACTGGAGCCATTGCAATCGGAATCGGTTCCAGTTTGTTCCACGGTGCTGGAAGTCCATCCGTCGATGCCCACCCAAAATGAGGAGTACGTATTTGGGGTCTTCGAGCAGTTGACGGTGGGAACGATCCACGAGCCTGCGGCGTGGGTAAAGGAAGAGCCAGTGACTGCGTAGCCGCTCCAGTTGGTGCTGTCGGAAACGGTGACGTTATCGATCACGCGATCGGGTCGAAGGCCGGCAACTCGTCTGGGGGCATGCTGACGGGGCGAAATGACGGATGCAGTTTGCGGAGATGCTGGGCTGATTGGTACCTGCGCCAGGGCTGGCACGATGACAAGCGCGAACAGACTTCCTAATTTTTTCGATAGCATTGAACTCCATCCTCTCAGGCCGGGGTTGGATATTGAGACCCCGGAATCGCGCAATTCTATACACGGAACGGTGAGGACAAGATGTGGAAGTGAGATTTGTTCGCTATTCGTAAACAGTTCCATTTTGGGAAAAGCAAGAGGAGTGAAACAGGGACTTGAGAACTCTGTTGCGGCGAATCTCGCGGATTGAGGTGGACTAACGCGCGATGTTATTTCGATACAACTGCTGATAGGGCAGAGATTATTCTGAGCGCTTCCAATCGCCCTCGGGCGACGGCACCCAGCGCTGGCCATTCATATCAAGCCATTCTCCCATAGGTTCATTCGTCTTTGAGTCCGAGCCGAGGCGTAGCACATTGCCGTCGAGATCTTCTACTTGCATTTCATACGCCCAGGGATAATTCGTGGGCTTGTGCCGGACTCTTGCGCCCGTGCGCTGATATTCCTCAAACAAAGCATCGGCATCTTCGACGCCGATCCAAACCCAGGCACCGGGCTGTCCCTGGTCGCCATAACTCAAGAAGATGTGGCATTTCCCGCGCGATACCGAGGCGAAATACGGCCCTTGCCAATCGATGGCGAAGCCGAGTACTCGCGCGTAGTAGTCGAGACTTTTCGAAAGATCCTCTACCCGCAGGATAGGATTCACTCCCTCGAAGGAAACAGCCGCGGGATCTGCCAACTCCGTTGACGACATGTTCGTTGACCTTGGTGCAGAATATTTAGAGATTCTGCTTCGTCCACTGGTCGATACGGTCGAGCGCTTGCTGCAGGTTCTCTAAGGAGTTGGCGACGCTGAAGCGCAGGTAGCCTTCGCCGAAGGCGCCGAATGCTGTGCCGGAGAGCGCGGCTACGCCAGCCTGCTCAAGCAGGGCGTCGGCCAGTGGCTTCGACTTCCATCCTGTCTTGGTAATGTTCGGAAAAACGTAGAACGCACCCTTGGGCATGCGGCAGGAAAAGCCTTTGATCTTATTCAGGCCGGCGACGAAGACATCGCGCCGCCGCTTGAACTCAGAACACATGTGATCGACCGAACTCTGGTCGCCGCGCAGGGCTTCGATGCCTGCGATTTGGGTAAAGCTGGCGGTGCAGGAATTGGAGTTCGTCATGAGGCGCGTGATGTGTGTGGCAAGGTCCGCGCGCATTACGCCATAACCCATGCGCCACCCGGTCATGGCGTAGGTTTTCGAGAAACCGTCGAGCAGGATGGTACGCTCCTGCATGCCGGGAACGGACATGATGGAGAAATGTTCGCCTTCGAAAAGAAGACGGCTGTAGATCTCATCCGAAAGCACGAGGATGTTCCGGTCCCCAATGATTTTTGCAACCTGCTCAGTGTCCTTGCGCTGCATGACGCCGCCGGTTGGGTTATGCGGCGAATTCAGAATGATGAGCTTGGTGCGGTCGGTGATCAGAGCGGCAAGTTCGTTTACGTCGAGGGAAAAATCGCGGTCCTCACGTAGTCGGATTGGAACGGCTTTGCCTCCGACATATTGGATCATCGACTCGTAAATCGGGAAGCCAGGATTGGGATAGATGACCTCATCTTCTTCATCAATTAAGGTGAGGATTGTGAAGAAAATGATTGGCTTACCTCCTGGCACGACGACCACCTCTTCAGGCGTAACTTTCACTCCCCTGGTACGGCTCACATAGTCAGCGATGGTTTGACGAAGATCGGGGAGGCCGGCGGAGGGACCGTAGTGGGTCCAGCCTTTGTGCAGGGCGTCGACGGCGGCTTCGACCACGTTGGCGGGAGTGTTGAAATCGGGCTCGCCGATTTCGAGATGAATGATGCTTCTGCCCTGTCGCTCAAGGGCACGCGCTTTGTTCAGAACCTCGAAGGCGGTTTCGGTGCCGAGCCGAGACATGCGGCGGGCAAGTTGCAATTCGTGTTGTGTGGTTTGGGGCATGATGACGCTCCTGAGAAGCCAAACGGCACATTATACGCCGTGAGGGCTGGAGCTCTGGGGGCGGCGCGGAGACGCGGGTTCCGCCGAGTTGTGAGGCGTGGTATTCGCGAAATATTAATCGGGGGTATGCCCAAGGAATTCTTCATGGCCCTCGAATATCGAGGCCAGTTTTGTGAGCCGGAATAGTTGCTGCAGGCGCTGGTTGAGGTTGATGAGTTTCAGCCGACAGTTCTGGCGTTTCGCGGTGACGTAGACGCCGACGATAGCGCCCAGGCCGGAACTATCGAGGTAGCTGACGTCGGTTAAATCGATGACCACACATTTTGTCCCCGGGATAAGACTGCGGACCAATGTCTGCAGCTGGGCGGAGGTGCTGGAGATGATTTTGCCGGAGCAGTGAACGATAACTTCCTCGGGACTCTTAACCGTTTCCAGACTTAAATCTGAGATGGAGACAGGATTCGCAGCCATGAGAGGCCTCCTTGGTTAGGGATGGTTTGCGCGTAAAGCGCGGCGTCCCCGTGATTCAAACCGCCGCTTCGGTTCGACCTCAATCCGGCATGGGTGAGGTTGGACGCCATAACGATACTCCGGAAGGCGGGAAAGTCAAGCGAGTGTGGGAGGGGGTCCGATTTCCTGGAGGGGCCACGGGTCTAACGTCCGAGCCTGGCCTGCGGGGGAGATTCCCACGGTGAAAGCACCGTAGCCTTCTTGCCACGCAAAATTGCCGTCACCTGTGTCATTCATCCACTTGGAAGAACCGCCCTTCAGCAATTGCATCGCTTTGGCCAGCGGCATGGTTGCAGGGAGCGATAAGAGAAGGTGCACATGGTTCTCCGTTCCTCCAATGGCAATGACCTTGAATCCGTTCTTTCGGGCGATGCCTCCAAGATACGACCAGAGTTTTGTGAGTTTCTCGGGCGCGATTGCATTGCGGCGCTCCTTTGTCGAGAAGACACAATGCACGAGGCCGGATATATAGGAGTGCGACATGGGTGGTCCCCGGGCTGCGCAGTCGTCCCTCCGGGACTGGTTACATCGAATCGTTACGCTGGCCCACCCCTGAAGTGGTGGGCTATTAGCAGTGCCCCTCCGGGGCCGTAAGACACCCCGAACAGAGGTCCTCTGTCCCCAAATCACCGGCGAGGTTCCGGAAGCCGGGTGTTTTCCTACCGCACTGCTGCACATCCGGTACCTACGCAAGCAAGAGTAGGCAATAAGCGGTTGTGAAGGGAAGGTCGAATGTCACAACGCAGGAGAATTGTTCTGTGGAAAGCGAAGACGCGTTTCGCAAAGCGATTCGCAGACAATCTACTCCGAGACGCTGTGCTCTTCGTTTTGCGCGCGAAGGACACGATCGACCGAGTAGGGGGCCCGGTGGCGGGGTTCGTGGTAATGGCGGTGGTTCAAGCCGCCGCTGAAGATCAGTGTGCCGCACGCTTTGACGCAGGCGGCGATGCACAGCCACTATCACCGCGGACAGAATGCGACCCGGCTGCGCGAACTGGGAGGCGCGCCTCTGGGCACGGACTTTATCGTGTGGCTGGGCGACGGACAGCCGGCGGCGCGGTGGGATGAGGGTTCACGGGCGCCGCGCGCGAATCGCCAAGGCGCGTGAGGGCAGCTCGATTTCTCCGTGGGCGTTGGCTGGGAGCGCCGATCTCAAACGCTCACGGATAGCATCCTGGATTTTCCTATCGCGCGTGGCGAGATAGTTGGGCGCAGAACCTTGTCCGGTCAGGAGTGGTTCCCAGTAATCGTCAAAGCTGATGAAACGAGTTACAACGTCAAGCGCATGCACGCTGGAATCTTCGAGCCTTGACTGTTCGAACAGACCTCGCAGGCCCTCTGGTGTGCAGATCGGGAATCGGCGCGCCTGGTCATATGCCGTGGCTTCGCTATCGATGGCAATCGCCGCATCCCAGAACTCGCGCAAGAACCTGGCTCCCTGCGCGTAGTCCCAAACGTAGACGGCGACCATGCCCTCGGGACGGAGCACGCGGCAGAACTCCTTCAGGCCTTGGCCCGGATTCG
The DNA here is from genome assembly GCA_036844925.1 of Candidatus Sulfotelmatobacter sp. Taxonomy (GTDB): domain Bacteria; phylum Acidobacteriota; class Terriglobia; order Terriglobales; family Acidobacteriaceae; genus Sulfotelmatobacter. The sequence continues at coordinate 63,478 of DAIUEW010000022.1, read as the reverse complement.
GAATATAGTTCAACCCCAAGCCGCATACCGCAACATCGAAACTGGAGTCGGCGAATGGCAGGGCCATCGCATCCGCAAGCTCGAAGGTGACGTTGGGTCGCGCGCGATGCTTGCGGGCGAAATTGATCTGCTCAACGGAAACGTCCACCGCCACGATGCTGGCAGGCGCGTTTCGTTCAACGATGGCTTCCGTGATGACGCCGCTGCCACAGCACACATCGATCCATCGCAGGCCTGCGGGGAGGTTCAGCCAATCTAGAAAATCCTGGGCCAACAAACGGCTCCAGCGGCCCATCCATTGTTCGTAGTCGGCGCCGGAAGTCCAGCGATCCATGTTCATTCGATCCAGGTTTCACTCGATCCAAATTCATCGATCCAGGTCCATCGATTCGTGTTCGCGGAATAGGTGGCACAAGGGCTTCGAACTTGACGCCAGATTGGAAATCGGAGGTTATTCCGAGACGCTGTGCTCTTCGTTTTGCGCGCGGAGGACACGATCGACCGAGTAGGGGGCACGATGGCGGGGTTCGTGGTAATGGCGGACTTGCATCTCGCCGAGCAGCCCGATGGCGAGCAGGTTTAATCCACCGAGAAGCAGGCCGAGGGCGAGCATCATCATTGGTCCGTGCAAAGCCATTACCGGAACATTGCGCAGGAACTTTTCCGCGCCAAGCCAGGCTACGATGGCGCTGCCGCTGAACATGCTGAGCAGACCGAAGGTTCCGAAGAAGTGCAGAGGGCGGGAAAGATAGCGAAGCAGGAACCGAATGGTGATGAGGTCGAAGAAAACGCGGAAGGTGCGGGAGATGCCGTAGTGCGAGGCGCCGCGTTCGCGGTTTACGTTACGGATGGCCACTTCGCAGATGGAGGCGCCATGCCAGGAGGCGAGCGCCGGGATAAAGCGGTGCAGTTCGCCATAGAGTGGAACCTGTTCGAGAATTTCGCGGCGATAGGCTTTGAAGGTGGTGCCGAAATCGTGAATGTCAACGCCGCTGAGCTTGGCCATCAGCCAATTCGCCATGCGGGAGGGGATGCGGCGCATCCAGAAATTATCCACGCGAACTTTGCGCCAGCCGCTGACGATGTCGTAACCAGCCGCAATTTTCTCCAGAAACATTGGGATGTCAGCGGGATCGTGTTGCAGATCGCCGTCCATGGCGATGATATATTCTCCGCGCGCATGGTCGAAGCCGGCGGCGAGTCCTGCGGTCTGGCCGAAGTTGCGGCGCAGCTTGACCACGGTGACGCGGCTATCGACGGCCGCAATCTCGCGCAGCATGGCGAACGTGTGGTCGCTCGAGCCATCGTCCACCAGCACGATTTCGAACGTCTCGCCGGCAGCTTCCATCACCACTTTCAAACGGTCGTAGAGGTCGGTGACATTCTCCTGCTCGTTGTGTAGCGGAACGACGATGGAGTATTTGGGCACAGTCTTTTTATTATATCGCGTGAAGTGCACGCCGCACCCTGAATTTGTTAAGGGAGCATGAATTGTAGCTATCTGCTTCGATGCTGGCAGACCGAAGGGGTTGCAAGCGACGTTTCTACGACAGGGTTACCGGGATGACCGGCTTGTCAGCCTTGCTCCTTCAGTTTGAGCCTGGATTTGTTTTCTTCCATGAACTTCTTCAGATCCTCGGTCGCGCCGAGCAGTCGGTTCCATTGCTCGTAATACAGCGTGACGGGGAAGCGGCCGAGGCCGTAGACACTGACGCCACCTTTTTCACCGACCTTAAAAATCAGGTCACCGCTGCGCTTCTTGGTCTCGACTTCTTTTTCCAACTGGGATAAACGGGCTTTGAGTTCTTCGTAAGTCGGTTCCGACATGTGTTCCTCGCTTTCGACGTTTGACGGCGGGGGTGAATCCTGGGATCCGGCCCTCTAACGTTCGTCCCCATATTAACTTGCCGGGCACCGGCTTTGCGATGCAACCGTTGAAGACCAGGAAGAACCTGGCTCTAGGCGCGTCCTCTTGCCATGCGCTCCGTGCGAACCTGCATTTGTAAATCAGTGTAAAGCCAGCGCAATCGTCCGAGCGGTGCCCAATTCTGACTGGTAGAATTAGGTCACGTCCTTCAATTGTGGTGGATTTGTTTTTCGGGGGAATACTTGTCAATAAAGTTCGTGCGGCCGTTCGCGGCTTTGGTCTTAGTATGTCTTATTACTCTTTCGGCCGCGGCGCAGCAGACTCCGGCGCCGACCAACCCCGATGCCGCTTCGCAGACTTCTGGTAGAGACGCTCAGGGTGCGACTCAGCAGGGTGCGACTCAGCAGGATGCGCCCAAACAGGATGCCACTCAGCAGGACTCGTCTAAGGACGCACCTACATCTGGTTCGCCAGCACAGGGGCAGTCCAATTCTGGCGCTTCCAGTCCCGGCGCTACCAATTCCGGCAGTACCAATTCCGGTAGTACCAGCACTCAGGGTAAGGTTGCTGGAACGTCGAACGACAGGCTCTTTTATACGCTGCCAAACTTCCTGACGCTGGAGAACAGTGGCAAACTTCCGCCTCTCAGTGCTAAGGAGAAATTTAAGGTCGTGGCCCTCGGCACATTTGATCCGGTTCAATATCCCTGGTGGGCGCTACTTGCCGCAATCAGCCAGGCGGAAAACAGCGAGCCGGCATACGGTCAGGGTTGGGCCGCCTATGGAAAGCGCTATGGGACCACGGCTGGCGACAGCACGGTCGAAAACTTCATGGTCGGCGCAGTTTTTCCGTCGATCCTCCATCAGGATCCCCGCTTCTACCAGTCGAGCCAGGGTGGATTTGAACACCGTACGTGGTATGCGATCACTCGAATTTTTGTGACGCGGGGCGATTCCGGGAACAAGCAGTTTAATTTTTCCGAAGTCTTTGGCTCCGCCTTTGCGGCCGCCGTCTCGACGTATAGCTATCATCCGGGAAGTACATACGTCAGCACTCCGACGAACCCACACATGTTTGTCGGTTCCGATCGAACATTATCGAACACCGTCAGCGTATGGGGAACCCAGGTCGGGTTAGATACAGTCACCCTCGTGGTGAAGGAATTCTGGCCTGACGTCCATCGCAAGTTATCGCATAAGCAGAAAAGCAACGTGCCCCAGGCCGGCAATTCAAATCACTAAGGAAGGGGAGCCAGACGCGCGATTATTGCGTCGCAAAGAACGCGGCAAGCTTAGGGCCAGCTCTCGGCTGCGCAAAAAGCGCTTGCTCAGGATGACAATTGCGCTGCTTCAGGTTTGAAAATTATTCCCTGACTGGTTCGGCTGTTCATGATGACGCGAATGGGCGCGTCGAAACGCAAGTGGCGGACGCATCCGTCTTCATCCAGGGAAGGTTGCTCATTCAGCCACTCCCAATCGATCGAACCTTCTCCTGCGTCCGGATTGACCGTAAAGTAGCCGATCTGGAATGCGGTGAGATTTTGGAAGAAGTGGCTGCCCTGCGAAGGCATGACGCGAAAGTCGCGGAAGCCGGCCTCGACGATCGCGCGCGCGCCGGAGATTTCATCCCACTCCACGGGGATGCCGAGCCAGGGATCGTTTGATCCCCAGCGACCCACGCCGATTAACAAATAGGGCCGGTTCTCAGCGCTAAGCAGGCCATTGAAACGTGCGACGGCCCTGGCTACTTCCTGGCTGCGGTTGCGCTCGAAGCGCTGCGAATCGACAACCACAACGTCATGCAGATTTTCGATGCGTCCGTTGCCCAGAACTTTGTTGCTCTGGCAAAGCAATTGACGCGGATCGACGCTGGCAACGGATAAGTCCTCATGATCGCGCGAAAGGGTGAGCGGACGGACTTGCAGGAATCCAAATTCCGCCGCCTCGCCGGATTGCCGCGGCAGGCGAACTGCAAACTCGATTTCAACAGGGATGCCGAGAGCGTCTTCACCAGCCTTCACCAGGGTCTCGAGAATCGTGGGCAGCGGAAACATTCCGTGCTTGAGCATAGGCGCGAAGCTCACGATGCGGACTCCCGGCCGGCTCACGCCGTCATAGACTGCCTGGTTATCAACTGAATAGGTGGACCCGACGGCGGGCAGCGTTCCGTCGGCTTCGGCGGCATCGAGACCGAAGCGCATCTCGTGCAGGTGGCCGGGACGACCTTGGGGCACGCCGTTCAGTGAGAGGGCCCAGAACTCGGTTTGCGTGTTCGCCAGGATGTCGTCGACCGAAGAAAACTGCGGTAGATTCTGCGGATAGCGCGGGCAGAAGGTGAGGCACTTTCCGCCATCAACCACGGCTCGGCCGAGTCCCAGCGCAACTGCAGCGATTCCATCGGCAAACGTCATGGGCGCCACGGGATAGAAATTGTGCGAGCGCACTACACCGGAGAAATCCGGATAGAAGCGCTGGCCGTGCGCGGTGCCGACAAGTTGCTGGACGATTACCGCCATCTTTTCTTCTTCAAGGCGGTAGGGAGTTGCGCGGACATAGGCCTTGGCGTGGCGGCTGAAGGTGGAGGCGTAGACACGCTTGATGGCGTCTGTTAATTCCGCAAGCCGCATGTCAGGATCTGCCGATTGATTGCCCAGCATGAAAGTTTCATAGACTCCGGTAAAGGGCTGGTATTGAGAATCTTCGAGCAGACTTGAGGAACGCACGGCGAGCGGGTAGTGGACCTCTGCGAGAAACACTTTCAATTCTTCATGCAATTTTTCGGAGAGCGAGGCGGCCAGGAATTTTTGCAGAATCTCGGCGTCGTCCTCGCACTGCAGAGCGAAATCGAGCAGGTTGTTCTCAGTTACGAATTGGTCGAAGGCATCGGTCGCGATGACCAATGCGGGCGGGACCGCGATGCGGATGCGGGGAAAGCGGCGCGTGATGCGGTGTGTGCGAAGGAGATGGCGGACGAAGGCCAAGCCGCGGGCTTTGCCTCCCAGCGATCCAGAGCCGATGCGCAGGAAATGCGACTCTGAGGGTTTGAATGTGTCGGCATTGAAGTCGCCGATCACCAGTTCACTTTGCTCGCGACGGTAGTCGTTGATGGATTCGATCAAATCCTGCCGCAGGTGTTCGGGGCTGGCAAAGTCTGAAACCTTCCGCGGGCGCAACTTGGCGGCCAAAGCGAATTCGGTTCGAGCCATGAGCCAGTGGGAGAAATGATTGCTCTGGGCATGGAAAGTGATGCTGTCAGAGGGAACCGTCTGCAGTTGTTCTTCGAGTTCATTTAAGTCCTTGGCTCGGCCGACTTCTCTCTGGTCGGGCAGACGAAAAACAAAATCGCCAAAACCAAATTGCTCGGTGAGGATGCGGCGCAGATCCTTCAGCAAGGTGGGCGAACGCTTGCGCAAGAATGAGTATCCGGCGGCAAGGGCGCGGGGACGAAACTCGGTGCGGCTGGTCTGCAGGACAACCGGGACATCCGGCACGAGCGCCCGCATCAGGCGGGCGAGTTCAAAACCAGCCTCGGGACTGAGTTTTCCTTCCCATGGAAACTCCACGTCTGAGACCAACGCGAACAGGTAGTCGCGATACTCCTGGACTAACTCGGCGGCTTCTTCAAAGTTCGAACTCAGCAGAATTTTCGGGCGGGCTTGCATGCGCACAAGCTTGTGGGCGACGTTGATACCTTCCTGGATCACGCGCCGTGACTGCTTGATCAGCTCGGTGTAGATCACCGGCAAGAACGAAGAGTAATAACGGATGTTGTCTTCGACGACGAGTAGGACCGGCACTCCCATGGCGCGCGTGTCGTGCAGGACGTTGCGCTTGTCTTCAATGTACTTGACGATGGCGATGAGGATGCGCGCGTTACCTTGCCAAAGGAAGATTCGTTCGATATCGGTGACGGGGTTGCGGCTGATGAAGTTTTTGACCGAGCGATAATCGTAAGCCAGCACGACTACGGGGACGTCGAGTCCGGCACTCTTGACTTCACGGGCAAGCTCCGCAGCAGTCATGTCGCCGACCGCCAGGTTCGTGACGATCAAATTGAAGCGCGGCTGCGAACGGGCAAGTGCGAGCGCTTCAGCGCAGCTTGATACATGGGTAATGCCTGGAATATGTTGCAGATTCAGATCGAGCGATTCGTCGATAAGAAGTTCATTGAGGCGGCCATCTTCGCGGAGAATGAAGGAGTCGTAGAGGCTGGAGACCAGAAGAATGTTCTGGACTTTGAAAGGCATGAGGTTGTCGAAGCCCTCGAGGCGTGCTTCGGCGTCGAGAAGGGGCTCGGCGATGGGGCGGGTGGACATGAATGGATAATCCTACTTCAAGAGATCAGGGGCCTCAGGCTCCTCGAGGTCTTTGCGACAGGGGGATTTTGACTTAATTCTTATCCGCCACACCGAAAGTCAAAATCCCCACCCTTGCCGCAAAGAACGCGGCAAGGATGGGGCACCCAGTTCATTTCAATTCCACAAATTCAACTAACTACACCAAGCCTTGATCCAGCATGGCATCGGCCACCTTGAGGAAACCGGCGATGTTGGCGCCGTTTACCAGGTTGCCGGGGGTGCCGTATTTGTCGGCTGTCTCGAAGCAGTTGCGGTGGATGGAGGTCATGATTTTGTGCAGCTTGTCATCCACTTCTTCGCGGGTCCAAGAAATGCGCGCGCTGTTCTGCGACATTTCGAGACCTGAAGTGGCCACGCCGCCTGCATTCGCCGCCTTCGCCGGACCGTAGAGAATCTGGGCATCCAGGAACAGCTTGGTTGCCTCCAGCGTGCTGGGCATGTTGGCGCCTTCGGCCACCAGTTTGATGCCGTTCTTGATCAAGTTCGCCGCATCTTTCGCGGTGATTTCGTTTTGCGTGGCGCTGGGGAAGGCGCAATCCGCTTTGATGTTCCACAGCGGATGGTGCTCGAGCTTCACGTCAGTAGGCATGAAGATTGCCTTCTTGTAGCGGTCGGAATAATCACGGATGCGCCCGCGCTTCACGTTTTTCAGCTCCAACACATAAGCCAGCTTCTCGCGATCAATGCCGTCGGGATCATAGATCACGCCGTTCGAATCGGAGACGGTGAGCGGCTTGGCGCCGAAGTCGAGCAGTTTCTCGATGGTGTATTGCGAAACATTGCCGCTGCCGGAAACCAGGCAGAGCTTGCCATCGAGCGAGTCTTTGCGGCTCTTCAACATTTCTTCGGCGAAATAGACGCAGCCGTAGCCGGTCGCCTCTGGACGAATTAGAGACCCGCCCCAATTCAGGCCTTTCCCGGTAAGCACGCCGGTGAATTCGTTGCGCAGGCGCTTGTATTGGCCGAAGAGATATCCGATTTCGCGTCCGCCCACGCCGATGTCGCCGGCAGGAACGTCCGTATCCGGGCCGATGTGGCGCTGCAGTTCGGTCATAAAGCTCTGGCAGAAGCGCATCACTTCATTGTCGCTCTTCCCTTTCGGATCGAAATCCGAACCACCTTTGCCGCCGCCCATAGGAAGTGTGGTGAGCGAATTCTTGAAGACCTGTTCGAAAGCCAGGAATTTCAGAATGCCAAGATTTACTGAGGGATGGAAACGCAGCCCGCCTTTATAAGGACCGATCGCGCTGTTCATCTCGATGCGAAAGCCGCGATTTACCTGCACATTTCCCTGATCGTCGAGCCAGGGCACACGGAACATCAGGACGCGCTCCGGTTCCACGATCCGGTCGAGGATCCGATTGGATTGATACTCGGGATGCTTGGCCAAAACTAACCGCAGTGAATCAAACACCTCCCGTACCGCCTGATGGAACTCAGGTTCGGCGGGGTTTTTCGCTTTCACGCTGATCATCACATCTTCAATGTAATCGCCCGGAGCTTTGATTCCAGGCGAGGTCAGAGTGCCAAAAGTCATATTCCTACCTCCGTAGGTACATCAGTGAATCACCACACTCATTGTGCTCGTCTTGCGGCCACCTGCAAGTACTTGGAGCACCCGGCGGGGTGATAATTATCACGCAACAACTTTCTTGGGGCATTGAGTTGGCTTGTAAAGTACACATACGCGGCCCCTTAAAGGATACGCTTCTGCCGTGGCGAAGCAACTGGTTTTGCAGAGGGCAGAGTAGCTATGTACCGATCCCATAACCCTGGCCGGGCATCCGATGATAAGGATGATGGACCTTCCATGAATAAGAGTCGCTGCTTAGGTTTGGTGGGCGGGCTGGGAGTTGGAGCCACCGTTCATTATTACGAGACACTCGCCAAGGCGCACGAGGCATACGGCCGCACGCTCGACATGGTAATTGCCCATGCAGAGACACCGCGGGTTTTTGAGTATGTACAGGCAAATGATCGCAACGGATTGGCCGAATACTTGAATGGCTACATTCGCCGGTTGAAGGCTGCTGGGGCCGAGGTCGCGGCCATTCCGGCGGTCACCGCGCACTTTTGCGTGCGGGAGCTTATCGCGACCTCTCCGTTGCCTGTGTTCAATATCTTCGATGCGCTGGCCCAGGAGCTGGCGGCGCGAGCGGCCCGGCGAGTGGCAGTTTTTGGCACTCGCTTCGTAATGGAGTCGGGGCTTTTCGGTGAGTTGAGGAAGGTTGAAATTGTCCAGTGGCGACCGCAGGAGGTGGACAACATTCACATGACGTATGTAGAGCTGGCTCGAACGGGCAAAGCATCGGAAGAAAAGCATCGGGCGCTTACAGCTCTGGCTCACACGATTGTGAAGCGCGATGGAGTCGACGCTGTCATTCTGGCGGGAACCGATCTTGCCCTGCTCTTCAATGAAACGAATACCGATTTCCCTTATATCGATTGCGCGGCATTGCATCTTCGGGCGATCTTGAACGGTTTGCTCGGGGAGGGTCTGCCAAATTCAAGTTAAGATATACGGAGGGTTTGCAGCGTGGCGTGTGAGCGGCGGCCCCGATGCTCTTCTCGGAGTCAGCAACGCGATCCCCCCGAAAGGTTGTCCTAACTTCAGGAGCGAACATGGCTACGAATCTGTCCATCGAGCAAATGAAACAACTTGTGCGAGACCACTTCGAGGATTTCGTCAACAAGCGCAAGGCCGCCGTAATCCGCAAGAACATGACGCCAGACTTCTATGACCATGATGGCCCAGGTGGAAAGCCGACAGATGTCGACGGCGACGAGCAGATGATGATCGGTATGTACAAGGCCATGCCGGATCTGCACTTGACGATTGAAGACATCATCGCCGAGGACGACAAGGTGATGTGCCGCAATGTTTGGCGGTGGACTGATGCGTCCGGCAAGAAAATGCAGTTTCAAGGATTCGTGCTGTGGCGTTTTGAGGGAGACAAAATTGCCGAGCGTTGGGCCACGGTGACCCCGCCGGCCGAACAAACTTCGTGGGCTGTGACACGCCCTTAGGCGGTTCCCTTACAATACTCGGGGCGCTACTCGGAAGATAACTCATCTCGGCGCGCATCAAGACAATTATGATCGAACAAGTAATGGTCTAACAATTAATAAAGACCTATGGAGGCTGTCGTGATTCTGATTACGGGTGCAAGCGGTAACGTTGGCAAAGAGGTGCTCAAACAAATCGCCCAAACCAAGGCTCGGGTACGGGCCGCTTTCCAGTCGGCAGGTAAGGCGGCCGCGCCTGCGGGAGTCGAAATCGTCACCGTTGACTACAACCAACCGGAAACTCTGCGGGCAGCCCTTAAGGGAGTGGATCGAGTATTCCTCGTGGGACCTCCGACTGCGGAACTTCCCGCGCTCGAGCGCAAGGCGACGGACGTAGTTAAGCAGTCGGACGTGCGGCAGCTGGTAAAGCTTTCGGCGATGGGTGGCCGAGAAGCGATATTTACGCGGCAGCATGCAGACTCGGAGGATTACATTCAATCATCTGGCGTGCCCTATACCTTTCTGCGGCCGAACGGGTTTATGCAGAATATTGTGAACTACAATGCGCAGACGATTAACGGGCAGAACGCATTTTATGGAAGCGAAGGGGACGGCCGGGTCAGCCAGATCGATGTTCGGGATGTGGCCGCGGTCGCGGTGAAAACTTTGACTGAGGATGGCCACGTTGGCAAGGCCTACTCCTTGACTGGTCCGAAAGCGATTACTAACGCAGAGATCGCTCAGATGCTCTCCAGCGAAATCGGCCGCGAGATTCGTTTTATCAATCTCCCGCCAGCGAAATTGAAAGAAGCACTACTGGCGGCAGGCGTGCCGGAGTGGAATGCTGATGCCCTCATTGATCTGCAGCGGCTTTATCGCGAGGGGAAGGCGGCGACTGTGACGGGAGATGTGGAAGAGATTCTTGGCCGCAAGCCGATCAGCTTTGAGCAGTTCTGCCGGGATTACAAGAATGCTTTTGAGGTACGCGAGCAAGCCGCGAGCTGAGGTGATCGCGGATCATCAGATGGTTCGAAGGGAGTTCGCGTTAAGCCAGGTACCTCAGCGGCTAAAGCCGGTCGCCAAGATTGCCTAATTCGCAGCGCTGGAAGCGCTGCGCCACCCAAAAACCAGTGTCGCGCCACCCAAAGCCAGCCCCGCACGACTTAAAAGCCGGCGGCGCGCCGCCCAAAAAAGCCAGCCCTGCGCTTGCTGCTGTCATTTTTTCAGATGCCTTTTACAGGATTCTTTCGTGAGTGTAGCCGTTGGCGCCGAGGGCTGAGATGAGTTCCGCGATGTGATCCGGGCCGCGAGTTTCCATGGTGATGTCGATGGCTGTATCGCCAAGATTTACGTTGTGGTAGGCGCGGTCGTAGGAGGTCTCAACAATGTTGGCCCGGTGCTGGGCGAGAATTCCGGTAAGGCGGTGCAGGGCTCCGGGATAATCGGGGAGATGGACGCGCAGACGAACGAGCCGCCCGTCTTTCACCAAGCCGCGTTCGATGATGCGAGCCAGCAATGTGACGTCGATATTTCCGCCACTCACGACGACGACGATTTTCTTTCCGGCCTTGTTACGATTGGTCGAGTCACGATTGATCGAGCGGTTCGTCGAATCGACAATCGCTGGGATGCGGCGATTGACCAGAGCGGCCAGCGCCGCCGCGCCCGCGCCTTCGGCTAAAATCTTTTCTCTTTCCAGCAGTAACAGAACGGCGTTCGCAATCTCTTCCTCCTCAACCGTAACGATGTCGTCGACATATTTCTGAATCAGCGGAAGCGTGCGCTCGCCGGCGCGGCGCACTGCGATGCCATCGGCGATGGTCACGGCTGCGGGCAGAGTTACAGGTTTGCCCTCGGACACTGCAAGCTTCACCGAAGGCAGGCGGGCGGGCTGAACTCCGATGACCTGAATGCGCGGGTTAGTTTCTTTCAGGGCACAACCGATGCCGGCGATCAACCCGCCTCCGCCGATGGGCACAACGACTGCTTCAAGATCGGGATGCTGTTCCAGCAATTCCAGGCCGAGAGTTCCCTGCCCTGCGATCACTGTATCGTCGTTGAATGCGTGGACAAATGTGAGATGATCCTGCGCACTGAGACGCATGGCCTCGTCGTAGGCTTCGTCGTAATTTGCTCCGTGCAACACGACTTCGCCGCCATAACCGCGGGTTGCCGATACTTTGATTAGCGGAGTCGCAAGGGGCATAACGATTCTCGCCCGAATGCCCAGGTTGGTGGCGTGGTAGGCGACGGCCTGCGCGTGGTTGCCGGCTGAGGCTGCAATGACTCCCTGAGAACGTTCCTCCGGAGTGAGGCTAAGAAGCTTGTTCAGTGCGCCCCGTTCTTTGTACGCGCCGGTTCTCTGCCGATTCTCCAGTTTGAGATAGACAGAGTTGCCGGTAAGGTCGGAGAAAGTTTCCGAGCGGGCGCAGGGGGAGACGTGGATCGATTTCCTAATGCGGCCGAGCGCGGACTCGATGGATGCGAGGTTAAGCATTTAAGCGGGCAGATTCGGATGGAGCATACGCTTAATAAGGAAGCGAGCCAAACGCGCGATTATTGCGTCGCAAAAACCGCGGCGCAACGCGCGGCTCGCCCAGATCCTTCGCGGCGCAAAGAACGCTTGCTCAGGATGACAATCAAACGGATGACAATCAAACCGAGCCACCACCCACTTTACGGCAACGTTACAAATGTTGCTGCAAGATTACTAGCGCGCCGTGCAGAAAAATCCATGCGGCGCATTGAAAATGACGATTGTACTTCGGCGACATTTCCCATTAGACAATTACTATGGGGGAAAGTCGCCTCACATTCGCGGCCGATCATGATGCATGTGGCGTCGGCTTCATTGCTCAACTGGGGGGGCCAGCGTCTCATGCCGTGATCGAGCGCGGCCTGAACGCTTTGGTGCGCCTTGAGCATCGTGGCGGCGTAGACGCTGACGGACGTAGCGGCGATGGCGCGGGACTGCTGGTTGAACTTCCGAAAGCCTTTTTCCGAAGGACCGCTCGCGCTGAAGGAATGAAATTGCCCGAAGAGTTTGGCGTCGGCATGGTGTTTCTTCAGCGTAGCCAGGAATCCTCGGCGCTGGATGCGATTCAGAGCACGGTCGCGAAGTTCGATCTCGCATTTCTGGGCTGGCGTGAGGTTTCGACCGATAGTTCAATCCTGGGACCGCGGTCGAGCGGATCTCTGCCGATTATCCGGCAATGTTTTGTTGCGCCGGTCGAAGGATCCTCGAAGCTGGAATCGCTTGACTTCGAGTTGCAACTGTTCCGGCTGCGCCAGGAACTTGAGACGATTTCCGGCGCTGGCTACTACTCTTCGCTGTCGTCGAGAACGATCGTTTATAAGGGACTGCTTACCCCTGAGCAGCTCGCACCTTTCTACTACGACCTGACTGATCCGGAGTTCACCAGCGCGTTTGTGATCTTCCATCAGAGGTATTCGACGAACACGCAGCCCAGCTGGCGGCTGGCGCAACCGTTTCGCTTTGTGGCACACAACGGCGAGATCAATACCATCAGCAGCAATCGTCGCTGGTTTCAGGCGCGGGGGGCCGAACTGCGCCGCAAACTCGGACTCGCGCGCGACTCCAGTCTTTTGCAGGCTGGGATGAGCGATTCCGCGAGTTTCGATAACGCTCTGGAAGCCTTGGTGCGCAGCGGTTCCGGAGTCGCCGAATCTGCCTTGCGCCTGATGCCGCCGGCGTGGGAGCACGATGAGCATCTCGACGCCGGATTGCGGCAGTTCCTTGCCACTAGCGCTCCTGAGCAGGAGCCCTGGGATGGGCCGGCGGCGATGATTTTCAGCGACGGGCATCTCATCGGCGCCAAGCTCGACCGCAACGGCTTGCGTCCGCTGCGCTATACCCTGACCTCGGATGGATTGCTGATTGTCGGTTCGGAAGTCGGCATTACGGACCTTTCCGATAAGCAGGTCGTGGAGCGGCAGCGCTTGGGTCCGGGCGAGATGCTGATTGCCGATCCGGCGAGCGGAATGTTTTTCCGGCCGAACGAAGTTGGGGGGCTGGTGCGCGCAGACCAGCGCCAGCCCACGACTTCGGGAATTCGGGCAGAACACAAAACCGTTCCAACCAGAGTCGACGCCAACCGTCTGATGGTGGCGTTCGGCTGGACGGAAGATCAATTCCGCATGCTCTTCCAGCCTCTGGTTGAGCAGGGTCAGGAACCTTTGTGGAGTATGGGGGACGACACTCCTCCGGCATTTTTGTCGAGCCTGCCGCGTCCGCTTTGGGATTATTGCAAGCAACGGTTTGCCCAGGTTACCAATCCTCCCATCGATCCCTTGCGCGAGAGCCATGTGATGTCGCTCGATGTTTATCTCAGCAAGCGGACGAAGCTGAATTCTCCGTTGATCGACGCCGGGCAAATCGCTGCCATTGCCGAAAAGCTATCGCCGATTTATCGCATCGACATGACTTTCGAGGCGGCGGGCGGAGTTGATGCGGCCCGTGATGTTTTGCGTAGGATTCGTGAAAAAGCTACGGATGCGACGAATGCCGGGGCAATTGTTCTGAGCGACCGCAGGGTAAAGTATCGGAGGACCGCAGTACCTGCTCTGCTGGCGGTTGCCGCTGCGTGGCGCGCCATGACCGACGCTGGCGCCTGGAACGTACCGCTGCTTGTTGAGACCGGCCAGGTCATCGATACGCATCACGTGGCTCTGCTGGTCGCGGCCGGAGCGAGCGCGGTGCATCCTTATTTAGCCATGAGCCTGGCGGCGCGCGCTGATGTCGGTATCAATGGAAGCGTTGACGGCGTGTCGCGCTACCGGGCTGCCCTTGAGAAGGGATTGCGCAAAGTATTGGCGCGCATGGGCATCTCGACCATGAGCAGCTACCGCAACAGCCAGATTTTCGAAACCATCGGCATCGATGCGGAGGTATGCGATGAGTTTTTTGAGGATGCCGGCCGAGCGCTCGGCGGCATATCGCTCGACGATCTGCTGCGGGATTGCATCACTTGCCACGCTGCAGGCTTCGGACCCTCTGAAGCGGAGTTCCGTGATGCCGGCTTGTATCGTTTCCGCCGCAATGGGGAGCAACACGCGAGTTCGCCTGAATTTGTGAGGCGAATGCATCGCTACATCAAGTCTCCTACCCCCGCGAATCAGGCGGCTTTGGCCGTGCTTACGGAGGAAAGAAAAAATGTTGCGGTGCGGGACTTGCTGGAGTTCCAGCCCGCGCAGCCTTTGTCGTTAGACGAAGTTGAGAGCGAGGTTTCGCTGCTCAGCCGGTTCAGCACGCAAGCTATGTCGTTGGGAGCGATTTCTCCCGAGGCACACCAGACTCTGGCCATCGCTATGAATCGTCTTGGAGGGCGGAGCAATACCGGGGAGGGCGGTGAAGATCCAAGTATTTACCATGAGCGGCCTGAGGCGAACAACCGTGTGAAACAGGTTGCGTCCGCGCGATTTGGAGTTACGGCGGAATATCTGGTGCACGCCGACGAAATCGAGATCAAGATGGCGCAAGGTTCGAAGCCGGGCGAGGGCGGCCAACTACCGTCTATAAAGGTCACGCCCTACATCGCGCGGCTGCGGCACGCCATACCCGGAACCTCGCTAATCTCGCCGCCGCCGCACCACGATATTTACAGCATCGAAGACCTGGCACAGTTGATTTACGATCTGCGCGCGGTGAATCCGAACGCGCGCATCGGAGTAAAGCTGGTTTCGAGTTCCGGAGTCGGCGTGATCGCGACCGGAGTGGCGAAAGCCGGCGCCGACGTTATCACGATCAGCGGCCACGACGGCGGCACAGGCGCGTCTCCGCTTACTTCGATCAAGAACACAGGCTTGCCGTGGGAGATCGGTTTGCGCGATGCGCATGCCGCGCTGGTGCGGGCTGGCCTGCGTGCGCGCGTGAGATTGCGTGTGGATGGCGGCTTGAAATTTGCCCGTGATGTGGTGGTCGCGGCTCTGCTGGGGGCTGAGGAATTTGGCTTTGGAACTGCTGCCCTGTTAGCCATCGGCTGCGTCATGGCGCGGCAGTGTCACCTCAATACCTGTCCCGTTGGCATTGCGACCCAGGATGAAACGCTGCGAGCGCGGTTTGCGGGACATCCACAGATGGTGGAAACTTTTTTCCGCGCACTCGCAGCCGACGTCCGCCAATTGCTTGCGCAGATCGGAGCAGGATCCATCGACGAGGTTTTAGGTGCTGTTGACAGGTTGCGCTCGCGTTCAGCGGAAGCTGAGCAAAGCGTGCAATCTTTATTGCAGCCGGTTGCAGACGCGCCCGCACAATTCCCCTGTCCTCATGAGGACAGGGGCGCGCTTCATGTTGAACTGAATCAGGTGGTGGACGATCTGGAATCACTCTCGCCGAGCCCCTACCGTTTCACGATCACGAACGAGGATCGAGCCGTGGGTGCGCACTTTAGCGGCGAAGTCCTGCGCCGCTTCGGGTCTTCATTTGCGTTTGGATCGTCTTCTGAATCTTCAAATCTGGACATGAGCGGGGTTGATTGTGAATTCACCGGCACGGCGGGACAGAGCTTTGGAGCTTTCCTGATTTCAGGCGCGAACTTCCGACTGACGGGAGAAGCGAACGATTATGTGGGCAAGGGGCTGTGCGGTGGAAGCATTGCCATTGCCGGAGAAGGGAGAGCGTCTGAGCGCGGAGATGTTCTGGTGGGAAACACTGTACTTTACGGCGCAACCTCTGGTGAGCTATTTGTCGCGGGCCGGGCGGGAGAGCGGTTTGCGGTGCGCAACAGCGGGGCGCTGGCGGTAATAGAGGGCGTGGGCCGGCACGGTTGCGAGTATATGACGGCGGGCGTCGTGGTGATTCTTGGCCCTGCCGGCGGTAACTTGGGAGCGGGAATGACGGGCGGGCTGGCGTATTTGTTGCCGGCAGACGCGAGTGACTGTTTTAACGACGATCAGATTAATCGCGACTCGGTGCGGCTCTGCGCGCTTGAGGCTCAAGAGGAACAATGGCTGCGCCGCATTCTTCACCGGCACATACAACTGACAGGCAGTCCGCGGGGCGCTGACCTTCTCTCGTGCTCTGCTCTACCTCTGGTTCGAGTAGAGCCGGTTGCGCCTCCCTGCTCGATCGAAGAAAGCTGGTCTTCTATTCTTGCGCGCCTGGCGGCCCAGGAAGCGCGGAGTTACGGGCGCGCTAAACTCGTTTCTTCCGAGAGACCGGTGGTGCAGTAAGCCGAGTTCTGCGCCTGGCCATGCCCGGCAGGCCGCGCCAATCCGCGTGCTGCAGTGACGCAGTCAGAATTTTGACTGCGCCAATTCTGCTCCTCCAATTCAGCCTTAGCCTGAAGGAGTTCCTGACTCTGAGGAAATATTTGCAGGCCTCTAGCGACTAAGTCTTCGGCAGCCTTCCACTGCTTCATCTGCGAGCGAATGCTGGCGGCCCGCAAGATTATTACTGGATTCGGATACTCGACCGCCAGGCGCTCAGCAGCCTCCGCGGCCTGCGGCATCAGGTTCATGAAAAGGTAGGCCTTGATCAGGCGGTCGTGCATCTCGAGAACAGGGGCCGCGTTCAGCGCCCGGATAAGCCGGGCGAGGCCATTCTTTTTCAGTCCCATGCGAACCTCGGTCAAGCCCAGCTTGCTGACGATGCGAGAGTCCTCCGGGAGAATATGGAGGGCGCGAAGGTAGGCGGAGCGCGCCTCCTTCAAACGCCCAAGGTTATAGCACGCGTCGCCACAAATTTGTTCCTTCGCGCCCGCCGCTCGCCCGGACATAACTCGGCCAGAGAGCAGTTCAAGAGCGCGCGCATCGGCTTGGATTTCGATGTATAGATTGGCCAGGGAAAGTAAAGGGACACTAGAGTAGGAAGGATTCAGGGCCAAGGCTTTCTCGAAACACTCAATTCCAGCCGAGTAGTTCTTAAACTGTTCATATTCCTGAAGTCCCAACTCGACCCAGGCTTCCGGATCATTGGGAACATCTTGGACCTTGAGCCGGCCCAGTTTGCGGTAAAACTCGTTCTTCGCCCGCAATTCGGCCGCTGAACATAGATGGCCGAAATGATGGATCACGAAGTCGCCGGCTGCCAGCTCCAGATTCAGCGCATGAATGCGCGGCTCCACATGCTCATGCACTCTGCCAACGTAATAGATTTGGGGATGCCGGCGGAACAAGCGGCAGATCGCGAAGTCCGCATAAGCCCGACCTCCTTTCGCTCTCGCAATGGTGCCATCGTCTGACTGAATGGACGCCGCGTGTCCGCCCGACCCAAACCGGACAGGAATATGGTTTCTCAAGATTGCGAGATAGCCGCCGACCCCAGCATTGTTCACCCCAGCATGGTTCACCCCGGCATGGTTCACTCCAGAATGGTTCGCTTCAGCATGGTTCGCTTCAGCACGGTTCAGAAGAGCGGGAATTCTTTCGCGGGCGCGCGGATCGAGTTCTTCATCATCGTCCATGATCAGCACCCAATCCGTGGCCAGCGCGTGAATGGCTGCATTGCGGGCCTGGGCGAAGTCATCTTGCCAGGAGAAGTCGAAGACGTCAGCTCCCAGTTCGCGGGCCAATTGAGGAGTTCCATCGCTTGACCCAGTGTCGGCGATCACGATCTGATTGGTTACTCCGGCGATGCTGCGAAGGCACTGCTGCAGCGTCTCAGCACCGTTTTTTACGATCATTGCCAGGCCAAGGGATGGCACGAGGGATCTCCAAGTCTCAGGATTGCGGCGATAGCCGATAAAAGGGTCCAACCCTTAGATCGGCTGATTGAGCCGGATGCTTGAGGGTTTCCTCCGTTTTTCTGTGCTACCCCTTGCTAACCGAGAGGTGCAGGTCTAGTCTATTCAGGTCTAGTCTAACTCGGTAACCGAGAGGAGATTGTGTGACCAAGCCTTCCGATCTCGTCCAGGGAACCCTGGACCTGCTCATCCTGAAAATACTGGCGTTGGAGCCGCTCAATGGCTGGGCGATCAGCCAGCGTCTGAAACAAATCTCCAGCGAAGTGCTCGGCGTGAGCGACGGCTCACTCTACCCCGCCCTGCACAAGCTGGAGCAACGGGGTTGGCTTACGGCTCAGTGGAGGTCGAGTGAAAACAATCGCCGCGCCAAGTTTTATTCAATGACGCGGCTCGGGCGCAAGCAACTCGAAAAAGAGACGGCGGACTGGAACCGCGTCTCCGCCGCCATCTCCGCTGTAGTAAAACTCAAAGAGGCCTGAGCATGAACTTCGAACAATGGTTGTATACCCTGCCATTGCGTTTACGCTTGCGTTTCTATCCCAATCAGGCGGATCAGGAAATCAAAAATGAGCTTCGCGATCATCTCGAGCAGCAAATCAAGGAAAATGTTGCGCGAGGCATGTCACCTGAAGACGCACGTTATTCCGCCCTACGCGCACTGGGCGGGATGACGCAGATCGAACAGCAGTGTCGAGACGCCCGCGGCGGCAACGTGATTGAAGACTTTGCTCAGGATTTGCGCTATGGATTTCGACAACTGAGCCGCAACCCGGGCTTCTCTGTACTGGCAATTCTGTGCCTTGTCTTGGGAATCGGGGCCAATGCCACTGTGTTCAGTTGGGTCGAAGGGATCTTATTCCGTCCCTACCCGGCAGTCGCCCACCAGGAGAGGCTGGTCGCCCTGGCTGGAACGGCACGGGGTGAAAGCGGAGCGACGGAACTTTCGTGGCCGGATTTCCTTGATTTGCGGCGGAGTTGCACGCTCTGTGATGAATCCTTCGTAAGCAAGATTACCGGCAGCACGCTGAGTGTCGGAGACCACGCCGAAGTGGCGCGGGGAAGCATCGTCTCGGCAAACTATTTCGACGCGATCGGGGTTCACCCCATACTTGGGCGCGGCTTCGAACCGGACGAAGATGTAGGAAACGACGCGCATCCCGTCGTAGTCATCAGCTATCAGCTTTGGCGCGATCGCTTCAAAGGCGATCCGCAAATCGTCGGAAAGATGCAGCGGCTGAATAACGTGCCGCACACCATCATCGGCGTCGCACCCGAAGGGTTTTATGGGACTTTCGTAGGCTGGGCGATGCAGTTCTGGGTCCCTGCGTCCATGGAGGAAAATTTCGAGAGCGGGGGATACAAACTCGAGGACCGCAGCGCGCGATGGATTGAAGCTTATGTGCGACTCAAGCCGGGAGTCAGCCGCAGGCAAGCACAGGGAGAAGTCTCGGCAATTGGAAAGCGATTGGAGGCTAACTACCCGGCCACGAACCGTGGCCGCGGCATCGGACTGTGGCCCTTGTGGCAAACCCCATTCAACAATGCAGGCACTCTTTTGCCGACCCTGGAGATTATGGTCGCCGTGGTGGCGTTTGTGCTGCTCATCGCCTGCGCGAATGTCGGCAATCTTCTGCTGGTGCGGTCGTTTGCCCGCCGGCATGAAATGACCGTTCGACTCGCCATTGGAGCCAGCCGCGCCCGTTTGTCGAAGCAACTTCTCACCGAAGGCCTGATTCTTTCAGCGCTCGGGGCGGCCGGCGGACTCGTGGTGGCGTACTGGTGCCGGCACGCGCTCGTGCTCATGTTACCGGCTCGCTCGGGAGTGGCAATGTACCTGCCAGGGGAAATCGACTGGCGTGTGATGGCCATGAGCGCTGGTATTTGCCTGATTGCTACGCTTATTGTCGGTCTGTTTCCCGCGTTTCAAACCCGCAACCTCGACCTTGCGGGCGCCCTGAAAGCTGAATCCTGGTCGGTCACAGGGGCCCGGGGCAGAGCGCGGATGCGCTCGGGCCTGGTCGTCCTCCAGGTTTGTTTAAGCTACATTTTGCTGGCTGGAGGGGCACTATTGCTCGAAAGCTTGCAGAAAATTCGAACCGCGAGCCCTGGCTTTTCAACAACCAGCGTGGTGCAGACCGGCGTGTCATTGGTCGCAGCGGGATACGACGTGCCGCGTGCCAAAGCCTTTCAGGACGAACTGATTGACCGCGTCAGGGTGCTGCCTGGTGTGGAGTCCGCTGCTTTCGCCCGAGTGACGCCCCTAGGCTACGGCACGTATTCTTCCACCCCAATTGCTGTGGACGGCTACCAGTCCACACTTGAAGAACAACCCACGGTCGATTACAACCAAGTCGGTCCCGCTTACTTTGCCACCTTAGGTATCCCAGTGTTCTCCGGTCGCGAATTCACGCGCGACGACGACGAAAATGCGCCCTTGGTCGCCATTGTGAATCGGACCATGGTCGCGCGGTACTGGGGTGGCCAGGACCCCGTTGGTCGGCGGCTTCAAGTGAAAGGCGGCTGGGCGCGAGTCGTCGGTGTGGCTGCCGATTCCAAATACGAAAGCATGCGCGAGGGTCCAAAACCATTTTTCTATGTGCCGCTGCGGCAGGATTTCACAAGAGGACCGGCCTTGAACATCCGGACAACTCAATCACTGCAGAACATTTCGGCCGCGCTGGTCCGCGAAGTACATGCCTTGGACAGGAGCCTTGCACTTTACGAGATGATCACTCTGCAGGAACAGGTGAACCGCTCAACCTCCCCGCAGCTGGTGGCAGTAACCTTGGTTTCGATTCTGGGAGGGTTGGCACTTCTGCTCGCTGGCGTTGGCCTGTACGGAGTGATGTCCTATGCGGTAGCGCAGAGCAGGCGCGATCTAGGGTTGCGTATGGCGCTTGGCGCCGACGCTGCAAACCTGCTTCGTCTGGTCATTTCGCGTGGCCTGAGGTTAACGGCAGGAGGCGTCCTCTTCGGCACCGTTGCAGGACTTGCGCTGACGAGATTACTCGGAAAGCTTTTATACAATGTGAGTCCGCATGATCCGCTGGCGTTCGGATCGGCGCTGGCGATGATGACGATCACGGCGATCGCAGCCTGTCTCTTGCCCGCCTGGCGCGCGACCCGTACCGATCCCGCCCAGGTATTGCGGGATTGATCGTCTTCAGCCAAGAAGGGGTTTTCGGTCAGTTCTTTTTCCCAAATAGCCGATCCTTCACGAGATATGCCTGTAGCTCCATGCCTTCGAGGAGTACATTCATCTGTTTTCGTTCGACAATCACATATTCCGTTCCCGGTTCGAGGGCTTCGACGATTTCATCAGTCAATTTACCCTTCACGACCGGAGAACGCTCTGACAGTTCGTTGAGCATCCGAACCTGCTTTTCCAGCATAGAAAGATTGCTCTCAAGGCTCAGCTGCCGCAGCGCCGCGGCCGGTATCTTGTTTCTTTCCATGGGGCATACGGTATCACAGCACACGATTTCGACACGCAACAACTTCGCTAAGGGTGGGCTCAGGTCAACTGCGCAATCAGCCCGATTACACTCTCCACCGGTTCGACGATTAACCTCGTCCTTTATCCTCTGTCTGCCGCTCGAAGTAAAAGGCAACTCCTAAAGCCAAAATGCGTACTGAGTTCGCTATAATCTGCCATGGATTTTGATCAGCTCATCACCTTCCTGGAAGTTGCCCGGCAAGGCAGCTTCTCGCGTGCCGGAGAGAAAGTATTCCGCTCGCAGTCGGCGGTCAGCGCACAAATCCGCCAATTGGAGCAGGAGTACGGCGACCGTCTGCTTGACCGATCGGGCAAGAGCGTCAAGCTGACTCCCGCTGGGCAGATTTTCCACGACTACGCGCTGCGCATGAAGAAGTTGCGCGACGAATCGCTGGTTGCGGTCGCCGACCACGGCCATACGCCGCGGGGCACATTGATGGTGGGTGCCAACGAAGCTACCTGCCTTTATGTTTTGCCAGAAGTTTTCGGCGAATATTGCCGCCGTTATCCCGACGTGCAGATCAGCATCTATCGCAACTTCACTTACAAAATTGTTGAGAAGCTGGAGAACGGATCTCTCGATGTGGGCATACTCAGCCTACCGGTGCAGTCTCCAAGCTTGAAGGTACAGGCTATTTTCCGCGACCGGTTGATGCTGATGGTAAGCCCTCAGAATCCTCTGGCCAAGCTTAAGGCGGCAAACATCAGCGATGTGGTGAAGTATCCTCTTTTACTTCCTAAGACGGGGCACACGCGCAGGTTGCTGGATAAGCTCTTCCGCGAGTACAACACCGAACTTAAAGTCAGGATGGAATTACCCAGCATCGGAATGATCAAGAGCTTCGTGGCCGCCGATCTGGGGATTTCGTTGATCAGCGCCTCCTTCGCGCGCGATGAAGTGGCGGCCGGAAGGGTGAAGCTGGTGGAGCTCGAAGGAGCGGAGCTGTGGCGCGAACTTGGCTTGGCCTATCGCCGCGATCGTACGTTATCGGTAGCCACAAAGACCTTTGTCACAGTGGTACGACAGCTTTCCTCTTATCTTAAGAAGGCGGATGGCACGTCGCACGCATAGGCGGGCGGCGGAAACAGTCGTTGAGGAGCAGACGACCACCGGGGTTAAAGCCCAATAAAACTTCGACGGCTTACGCGGCCCATTCGACTTCGCTCAGGGCAAGCTGCTGAAGCGCCGCTCTTCCACTCTTCCGATCGCAGCCAATCGTCGAGTTGTTCGCACGCAGCGCGGACTTTCGCTTAAGCGCCCGCCTCCGGCGGGTTCACTAGAGGTTGAATGATGTGCAGCCCGCATTCGGTTTTCGAGGATCCGGACCAGCGGCCGGCTCGTGGATCTTCTCCCGGTCCTACGGCGCGCGTGCAGTGCGTGCAACCGATGCTGGGATAATTTCGTTCATGCAGCGCATTGTAAGGTACGTCGTGCGCGCGAATGTATTGCCACACCTGCTTTGAGCTCCAGTCAGCGATGGGATTGATTTTCACTAAGCCGAATCTCGCGTCCCACTCGAGTTTGCCCGCGCCGGCGCGGGTTACGGTCTGATCACGGCGGATGCTGGTGATCCATGCTTGCAGTTCGCTTAACTTGCGCTGCAGCGGTTCTACTTTCCGAAGATGGCAGCATTGATCGGGATTCCGTTGCCAGAGCGCTGGCCCGTGAACGCGCTCCTGCTCCTCAGGCGAGTTGAGCGCATATACTCTTTCGATCGTAACGCCATATCGCTGCTCGACCTGATCCATGAGGTTGTAGGTTTCAGGAAACAGAAACTCAGTATCGAGGGTGAAGAGACGAAAATTCTGCCGTACTCTGGAGGCCATGTCAATAAGGACCATGCCCTCTACCCCGAACGCGGAAGAGATCGCCACCCCTTCCTCAAAGGTCTCGAATGCCCATGCGAGGATACGCTCCGGTCTCCATGCTTCGGCGACGATCTGCAATGCCCTTACCTCTTCTTTTATGTCTTCCACGTCCATGTCTTTGTCTTTCACGTCTTTCATTTCTTTCACGACAACGGCTCCTCATCTGCTTGCAAAGCTTCGGTTGGTAAAAAGACGCCCGGGAAAAGAGCGGCTGTCAATTTCTCAAATTCAGCAAGGCTTGCTGCTTTGTGGTCTAAATTTTGATCGGCAAATCGCACCACCTCGCCCACGACGAGCAGAGTTGGAGAAACGAGCGTCGGCGCACGATGCAGATCGGAAACCGTGGTGCGGTGGATTCGCTGCTCAGGCGTTGTCGCGCGCGAAATAATTGCGCACGGAGTCTGTTCGGCGAATCCGGCGGCCCTAAGCCGGCTTGAAGTCTCGGTGTAATTCGTACCCGCCATATAGATGACAAGGGTCGACGAGGACGCGGCGCATTTGTTCCACTCCGCACCGTCGTTCCCGGAAGCGCGATGGCCGGCCGTAAGAACCAGGGTGGAAGAAACTCGCCGGTGCGTGAGCGGGATTCCGGCTGCGGCTGCGGCTCCGAGCGCTGAAGTAACTCCGGGTACGATTTCGTATTCGATATCTGACGCCCGCAATGCCTCGATCTCTTCTCCGGCGCGGCCAAAGATGAGTGGGTCACCGCTCTTTAGGCGAACCACCTGCCGGCCGGAAGCGGCCAGTGTGACCATCAGGAAATTGATTTCTTCCTGGCGGATTCCTTTGCTGCCGCAACGCTTTCCCACGTTCTTCACATCGGCGGAGGGCGAAATCAGTCGCAGGATTTCGGGCGGGACGAGATCGTCGTGCAGCACAACCTCGGCTGCGGCGAGCAATCGCAGGGCTTTCACCGTGAGCAACTCGGGATCGCCCGGGCCTGCGCCCACTAGATATACTTTGCCGCTCATGCTGTTTCCCTCCGTTCGTTTCCCGTCGGTTGATTCGTTGGGGAGGGCGCAGTGGGGTGATGTTCTGCTAAAGCGGCGTCCAAAGCTTCACGGCTGGCTAGCGAGTGCAGCAGGTCGCGCTTGCGCCGCGGATCAAGATTGCTGGCCAGCACATGTTTTCTGGTCTCTCCAAGCTCCGCGACCCACTGCGCGTATGCAGGGCCGAACTGCCGTTCCAGTTGTTGACGAAGCTTTTGCGACAGAGACGGGCTTTGCCCGTTCGTTGAAATTGCTATTTGAAGATCACCGCGGCGCACCACGGCGGGGTAGTAGAAGTCGCAATATTCCGGGTCGTCGACTACGTTGCAGAGAACTCCGCGACGCTGCGCTTCGCGATAAATCGATCCGTTCAGGGAGCGCGAAGCGGTTGCCACGATGGCTAAGAAAGTTTCGTGCAGATCTTCGGCGGAGAAGGCGCGGAGTTCGAGGGAGATTTTGCCGGCTTTCGCCCACTCGTGCACTGCCGCGGAGGCTGCGAGAGCTATCACTTGGACCGACGCACCTGTGTCGAGCAGGCTTGAGATTTTGGGCTCACCGATATTCCCTGCCCCGACCACGAGGCAGCGTTTGCCGGCGAGTTTCATGAACATTGGAAATAAGGCGGTCATTGTCATTGCGTTAGCCTTCCACCGCACTCGGTACGCGTCCCTCGGGCAGATCTCGGGCGACGGCTTCCACGAACTCTCCGGCCAGGAAGTTGCGCAGCTCGGCGTCACTGTGGCGGGCAAAAAAGCGCCGCAAATTCTCACCGGGCCTGCCACCGGCGAGGTATCTCCGCAAGAGCCGCTCGATGGCTTCGGGAACCTCGGTCGCGAGACAGCGAAATCCGACTGGCCTCGCAATTGCCTGATTCAGGCCGAGAGCCCCGCCCAGGCAGAAGTAATACGCATCCTCCATCTGTCCGTTGACCTTTAACTTCTTGCCTTCGATTCCGATGTCGGCGATCCAATGCTGTCCGCAACTGTTGGGGCAGCCAGTGACGTGCAGTTTCAAGTGCTGCTCGAAGCCGGGCAGGCGATCTTCTAATTCCTCAACCAGCCAGCGGGAGAAAGTTTTGGTCTCCGTGATGGCGAGTTTGCAAAACTCTGTACCGCTGCAGGCGACAGCCCCGCGCCAAAACGGCGATCCGGTGACCGGGAGCCCGATCGCGCCTAACTCTTTGGCTAGATCGTCCGCCTGAAGGCGAGGTACGTTGACGATCAGCAGATTCTGCATGTTGGTGGTGCGCAACTCGCCGTTCGCAAAACGGTCGGCCAGGTCGGCCGCGGTGTGCATTTGTTCAGGAGTAATTCTGCCGCGCAGCACCGTGGCCCCGACGTAGCAAAGACCAGGCTGCTTCTGCGGATGGATTCCGATGTGATCGCGGTAGACGTCATCCGGCGGCTGTTCGGCTTCCGCGGGATCGAGTTGAAAGCCAATGCGACGTTCGAGTTCTTTCTGGAAGTCGTGAGGCGTCCAACCATGCCGCAGGAAAAGAAACTTCAAGCGCGCACGCTCGCGGTGCTCGCGCAGTGAATCGGAATCGCGGAACAGTTCGGCGACTCCTTTGATCACGGGCAGAACCTGGTTCCAGCGCACGAAGGCGTTCAGCCGAGCACCGAGGTAGGGGTCGGTTGAGAGTCCGCCGCCCACGCGCAGACTGAAACCAATCTCACGCTTCCCTTGAACCGCGCGCTCGATCGCAGTCAAGCCAATGTCGTTGATCTCGGGATAAGGGCACCAGACGCGGCATCCGGTGATGGAGATTTTGAATTTGCGCGGGAGATTGTAAAAGTCGGCATTGCCAGCCAGCATGCGATCGGTTTCGAGCGCAAGCGACGAAGCGTCGCAGATCTCGTCCGCATCGACCCCAGCGACGGGGCAGCCCGTGATATTGCGAGTCACATCGCCGCAGGAGCCAGTCGTATTGAGGCCGACGCGCCAGAGTTCATCTAATACTTCGGGGAGGGCTTCGATCGAGACCCAGTGCAACTGAATATTTTGGCGAACGGTGAGATCGGCGATGCCGCGGGCGTAGCGGCTGGTGAGACTGGCAATGGTGCGCAGTTGGTTGGAGCGCAACAGGCCGTTGGGGATTCGAATGCGCAGCATGAAGAAAGGCAACGCGCGTCCCTGGCCGTCCTTGCCGCCGAGCACGCCGGCGCCGTCACCTTGCGTGTAGACGCCCCACCAGCGGAAGTAGGTTCCAATCCACTCCGGAGGGATGGAGTCGAAGCCTTCTCGGGCGAAGCGGCGAATCTCAGCCAGGCCGTCCCAGGGATTCATTGCCCGCTTCAGGCGTTCGGATTTTTGCGCCTTGGTCTCTTTGACTGGATTTTCCATAACTAACTTGCCCCCATCCTGCTTTGCGCCAACCCGATTTGCCGCAAAGAAAAACCCACCGCCAGATGCTCTCTGGCGGTGGGCTATAAGTGCTGATAATGCTATGAAACTTCTAAGTCAGCAGCCTCCCTGCGCCAGAGCACACGCATGCACAACAACAACATGCACACATGCCGGTCTGGCGGAGATTGCTGAAACTCGTCATACTCGTTCGGATACTATGCTGATCAGATGTATCGGTCAACCCTTCGATCCCTTTTCTATAGATGAATAATTTCGATTGCAAGCATCATAATTTTAGCTAGGTGGCACCACAGGCTGATTCTTACAACTTCTGCACGGGTCAGCGACACGCAGAATGCAAAATGCTGCACACTTCGAACGGAATCACCAAATTCCAGCCCCTGAAAGGGCGGCATGTGATAGCGCGGTGTTGACTAACTTTTATCGCCTTTTCTGACCCCCAAAGTACCGCCGGCAAATCTCGGAGACTTCTCCCCATTGTCTCATTTCGCTGTACGCGGGGCGAACTTCTGGATCCGCTGATGGCCAGTCGCCAAATGTAAACAATTGTCATCTGTTTGTAAAAAGATTGTCATCTCTTTGGCATCCGCTTGACTGGCGGATTCTCCGATGACACACTTCGCGACGCGCCCCCGCTGAGCGCAGTCCGATCCTCGGAATACGGCACTACCATCCCACGCACGGCCAAGGAGAATGGTCATGACGACTCGAAAAAATTTGCCTCAAATCCTTACAGGAGTCTCCACTCTGTTCATCGTTCTGACGCTGATGACAAGTTTTGGATTCTCTCAATCTGCAAACCACAACGCACAAAAACTGGTTGGAACCGCACGAGATCTGGGTCCGGAGGACGCGTCGAAGCAGATCACGGTGAATGTCTGGTTGAACCCGCATAACAAAACCGCGCTGGATAAATTAGTCAAACAGATGTACGAGGAAGGCTCACCGAACTATCACCGCTGGCTCACGATGGAGCAATACAAAGCATCCTTCGCGCCCACCGCGCGCGACGCGGCTGTGGTGCGCGAGTTTCTTGAATCCCACAATTTGAGCGTATCGGCGATCGAGAAGAACAATCACTACATAACCGCGCAGGGGCGCGTCGGCGACATCCAGAATGCCTTCAACGTCCAAGTCAACCGCTTGAACATCAAAGGGGCAATTCACTCGATGGCCACAAAGGAGCCGTCGGTTACGGGACCAGCGGGCGCGCTGGTGGCGGCTGTGCAGGTAAGCGATCTCGGGTACTCATCGTACTCAAGACCGGCGATCGATCCCGACACGGGCGTTGCTTACAGCGGAGTCCCGGTGAGCTCGGGGCCCAGCTCAAACGGGCTGTTCTTCAGCGCCGACTGCCTGCGGCCACCGGAGACTCAAACTTTCACGACTGGCGGGGGCAATCCGACTGCGGTTTACTTCGGCAATCGCTATGGTGCGGACATTACCTCTGGGGTTCCCAACCTCCCGTCGTGCGGCTACGATTCCGCTGAGATACAAACTGCGTACGGGTTGGACGGACTCTATAAGAATGGATTGGACGGCGCGGGCCAGACCATCGTAATTGTCGACGCGTTTGGCTCAAATACGATCCTGGCCGATGCGAACCTGTTCTCGTCACTGAACGGACTACCCTTGCTAACACCGTCGAATTTTCAAATCGTCGGCGCCACGACCTGTACTGCCACACCTAAGGACACAGCCGAGTGCCTAGGCGGGGGCTGGAACCTCGAAACGACGCTCGACGTTGAGTGGGCACATTCGATCGCCCCGGGAGCCAATATTGCCCTGGTATTGGCCGCAGATAACTCGTTCACGAATCTGGACGCTGCAAATCTTTTTGCGGTCGAGAATAAGCTGGGCAACGTCATCTCCAACAGTTTCGGAATTCAGGAGATTATCCTTGCGGAATTGGCGCCGTCAGAACTGGTAGTGGAGAACAACATCGCGGAGTTGGCTGCAGCCACGGGCATTTCGCTGGACGTTTCTTCCGGCGATAGTGGCGATTTCGTAGCCGTCGATGAAGCGGAATTGGGCGTTGCCGTTGCATCGGTGTCGGCAAATGCCGATTCTCCATTTGCCACCGGTGTTGGCGGCACCAGCACATTCCTGGATGCTCACAATAATATTGAACTCGAGACGGGCTGGGGACTAAACGAGACGCGGATCGCCAATCCCACCCCGAACCCACCGGTGATTCCACCTCTACAATTCGGCTTCATCTTCGGAGCCGGAGGAGGGACTAGCGCCGTTTACGCCAAGCCGTCATTCCAGAAGAGTTTGCCGGGCAGCGGCAGGCTGGTCCCGGACGTCTCCATGAATGCCGACCCAGAAACTGGGAGCGAGATCATCGTGACGCCGGACAGCGTGCCGGGAGACCCGCAGTTTGTGGAAGTATTCGGTGGCACCAGCTTGTCGTGCCGGATGTTCTCGGGCTTGTGGGCGATTGCGAACCAGGCGGCGGGAACTCCACTGGGTCAGGCGGCGCCATACCTTTACAAGCTGCACGGAGGCGCCATTTCGGATGTAACGGATCTCACCTTCGCATCTCTGTTTAACGTGTTTGGGATCATTTTCGATCCACCGGCCGCTCCTACTTTCGAGAGTCCGAACTCGTTAGCCGGGCCGCTGCAAAATACGACAGACTATGTGAGCGCGTTGTTCCAGAGTTCCACTTCAACGCGTTGGGATGTTTTTACCTTCGGAACCGACTCGTCGTTAACTGTCGGTTTTGGATGGGACAATGTGACGGGCGTCGGCACTCCGAATGGCGTACCGTTTGTCGCACAAGTCGTGGCACAGGCCAAGTAAAGTCTGGGTTGCAAATTGTCGTTTTATTGGAGTGGGCCGCGCGATGCGGCCCACTCTTATGTTCCGAGAACGGCGTTTCCGGCGTCACAACCTGCCAGCTTTTGTCTTGTCCCAGATAACTCCAAACCGTCTGGAGAGCGTCTAACTTATCGAAGAACTTTGTGGGGTTGGCCTGTTTGGATCGGGCGTATAATGTGGGGAAGAGTATGTTGGGTGGCAAAGGGGTATTTATGAAATTGCGATGGTTGGCAATCGCTGTGGCGTTAGCGGCGTTCAGCGCAGGGCCCTGGATGCTGGCGCAAACACAGGATCCGAATCAGAATCCCGGGCAGAGTAATCCTGGACAAAACAATCCAAATCAAACCCAGCCTGGGCAAACACAGACCCAGACTCAAACCCAAACGCCCGCTCATGACCCGGATAACGGTCAGCCAAAAGCCGCCGACATTCAGAACGCGCCGGCGCAGCCACCCGCAGCGCTGCCTACAAAGGATGACGACCAGATCAAACACGACGGTACCAAGTCTGACGTCGACGCGGTGGGAAATCGCAATATCGGGTGTGGTCGTGGGGTTGGCAACTGGTACACGGTGGAAGGCCAGGTGGCGCGGGGTCGCGTGTATGCACAGCAGATTGAGTCGCAGATCAAGCTGGTGAATGATCCCGTGGTCACGGAATACGTCAACCGGGTTGGACAGAACCTGGTACGGAATTCTGACGCGCAAGTTCCCTTCACGATTAAGGTGATTGACTCCGACGTGGTGAACGCCATGGCGTTGCCGGGCGGATTCTTTTACGTGAACTCGGGACTGATTCTCGCGGCCGACGAAGAAGCGGAAATGGCTGGCGTGATGGCGCACGAGATTGCTCACGTGGCGGCGTGCCACTACGGGCGCGAAATGACGCGCGCGAACCTGCTGCAGATGGCTTCGATCCCTTTCATCTTTATGGGCGGGGTTATCGGCTACGCCGGGTACGAAGCAGCGGGGCTGGCGATCCCCATGACATTTTTAAGATTCTCGCGCGGCTTCGAGGCGGAAGCGGATTATCTGGGTGTTGAGTACATGTACCGTGCCGGCTACGATCCTTCGGCATTCGTCTCCTTCTTCGAAAAGATTCAAGCAATGGAGAAGAAGAAGCCGGGGACGCTGTCCAAAGCTTTTGACACGCATCCCCAGACTCCGGATCGAATCGAAAAGACGCAGGAGGAAATCCGCAAGATACTTCCTTCGAAGCCGCAATATATTGTAACCACCTCGGAATTTGACGAAGTGAAGGCGCGGCTGGCGTCGATTGAGAATCGGCATAAGGTGCTCGATCAGAAGGATGCCAACAAGCCCAGCTTGCGACGGACTTCCACGAGCAGCAGCGATGGCAACGCAAACGGCCAGAGCGATGATGACCGTCCAACTTTAAAGCGGCGGGACGATTCATCGAACTAAAGATGATCGCGAGAAAAGAAACATGGAACCGGCGGCTTCGGCCGCCGGTTTTGCGTTTTCCGGCTTGCGCATCCGGCAATTCAGAATGAGCGGTAGAGCGCTTGCGCTGCAGTCCGACCTCAGCCGCTAAAGCGGATCCCGAGAGGAAACCGGTTATCGCAGCGCTGGAAGCCGTGCTCCACCCCGACTTAAAATACAACGAGGGGGGCGTCGACTCACGGAAGTATGTGACCAGCGTCACGGCACCCGGTTGCCGGAGCCCGCTAGGGTAAGCTACGCTAGTCTCATACCTTAGGCAGCGAGGAGCAGAGGTTTCCATGCCAGACAACACACTCACGATTACCGACAATCGCACGGGACAGATTTATACCGTTCCCATCGAGAATGGAACCATTCGGGCAATGAATCTGCGTCAGATCAAAACGGACAAGGAAGATTTTGGGCTGATGACCTACGATCCGGCGTTTATGAACACGGCGTCGTGCCGCAGCACGATCACTTATATCGATGGAGATCGCGGGGTCTTACGCTATCGCGGATACCCCATCGAAGTGCTGGCGGAGCGTTGTACCTTTCTGGAAGTCGCATACCTGCTGCTCTTTGGCGAATTGCCCACCTCGTCTGAGCTTAAGAGTTGGGTGCACGACATTACGCATCACACCATGCTGCACGAAGCCACGAAGAAATTCATGGAGGGTTTTCGTTATGACTCTCATCCGATGGTGATGTTTGTGAGCACCGTGGCGGCGCTTTCGAGCGTTTATCCGGAGGCCCATCAGATTCACGACGCCGAAAACCGGATACTGCAGATTAAGCGGCTGATCGGCAAGGTGCCGTCCATCGCAGGCATGTCGTACCGGTACAACGTGGGGTTTCCATACGTGTATCCGGATAACGATTTGAGCTACACCGAGAATTTCATGAACATGTTGTGGAAGATGGTAGAGCCGAAATATGTGGCGAATCCTGCGCTGTCACGTGCGCTCGACATCCTTTTTATTCTGCATGCGGATCACGAGCAGAACTGCGGGACAAGTGCGATGCGCACCGTTGGCAGCGCGCAGACCGATCCTTACCTGGCCACGGCATCGGCGGCGGCGGCTCTGGCGGGACCGTTGCACGGCGGAGCCAATGAAGAAGTCCTGAAAATGATCGACGAGATCGGCACCAAAGACAATGTTTATCCCTATATCAAGCGAGTGAAAGAAGGCCACGGCAAGCTGATGGGATTTGGACATCGCGTGTACAAAAACTACGACCCTCGGGCGAAGATCATCAAGTGGACCGCGGAACAGGTGTTCCAGGTTACGGGACGCAACCCGAAGCTGGATATTGCCCTGGAACTCGAGCGCATTGCCCTGGAAGACGACTATTTCGTAAAGCGCAAGCTCTACCCGAATGTCGACTTCTATTCCGGAATCATGTATCAGGCCATGGGATTTCCACCGGAGATGTTCACGGTGCTGTTCGCAATTCCGCGCACGGCGGGATGGTTGGCGCAGTGGCAAGAGTTGGTGAACGATCCGGAGCAGAAGATTACGCGCCCCCGGCAGATCTATACCGGTCCCGAAGAGCGGGAGTTTGTACCGATGGAAAAGAGAACCGCGGCAACCGTTCCGGCGCGCTAGTTTTGCAAGGGGGAAGGCGTGATGGGAAGAATGAGTACCGCCAAGGGCATCGATCTCTGGAGGCTCGAAGTCTAGAGGCTCGATCTCTGGATGTCGGTCGTCTTACACGGCTTGTTTAGTGGCCAGCGAGGCTACGTACTCGCGACTCTCTGCCGGTGACGTGATCACCTTCATCTCCTGCCAATCGTAGGGAAATTCTTTCCCGCAATCGAGGCAAGCTACATAGGTTCCGGTTAAAGCACCAGCCTGAGGACGGCGTGCGGCCCCCCGGATGGTGACTGGAAAGCTGTAGCGGGAGTGTCTACAACCAAAAACCAAGTCAATCAGTTTTGCAACCATAAAACACCTTCCACACCCTTGGGTCTCTTCAGCCTAGGGTTGTTCTGAATACGCCCCCTGTTATCCACCACAGACTACACTCAGTACCTTAGATTCGCGCAAGAGAAGAATGGTTTCTGGTTCTTCTCGTAACGGAGATTGATCCCAAAATGGGGCTCATTCCTCACGCGTCTGTTTGCTGTTACTTCGGGGGAGATTATGCAAGAAGTTGCACAGCCGCTGGTTGACCGACGAACGCAATGTCTACTGCATATAATGCTAAACCGGAGGTAAATTCAAGGCTTTTCTGATGGTTCCACGTTCTTTCTGTATCTTCTCCTGTAGAAGGGTGATGGCATAGATGAGTTGCTCCGGCCGGGGAGGGCAACCGGGCACATAAACATCCACTGGAATTACCTGGTTGACGCTTTGCACCAGCGCATAGTTATTAAAGACTCCGCCGGAGGTGGCGCAGGCGCCCATCGAAATCACCCATTTGGGTTCGGGCATCTGCTCCCACAATAGCCGGATCACGGGCGCCATCTTGTTCGAGACGCGGCCGGCAATGATCATGAGATCGCTTTGTCGCGGGGATGGGCGAAATACTTCCGCTCCGAAGCGCGCAATATCAAAACGCGAAGCTCCCATCGACATCATCTCGATGGCGCAACAAGCCAATCCGAACGTCATCGGCCAGATGGAACCCTTGCGCATCCAGTTCACGGCTGAATCGAGTGTGGTCAGCACCACGCCCTCCGGCGTGGGGTTGCCGAAGGTGAGATCTTTGACCACCTTCTTGCCGTTTTCGACGTCGACGTAAGGGCCGAAATTCAGAGCGCGGGACATTGCACTCATATTCTAAACCGGCGCGACCGCGATTCACCAGCGACGATACGTTACATGACAAATTCCACGGTGCAAAATGCTTGACAACGCAAATCTTTGGTGTAAGCTTCGTGCGTCTTCCCC
This sequence comes from Candidatus Sulfotelmatobacter sp., assembly GCA_036844925.1. Classification (GTDB taxonomy): domain Bacteria; phylum Acidobacteriota; class Terriglobia; order Terriglobales; family Acidobacteriaceae; genus Sulfotelmatobacter. The sequence goes on along the minus strand of DAIUEW010000022.1, from coordinate 29,660 downwards.
TCACAGCGTTTCGGCCCCGGTCTACATCTAAATTTGCATCTCCTGCGCGGCGATCGGAACCACGCCGATTACGGCAGAGAATTGCGCTGAGGGCCGATCGTTTAAGGAGAAGATGATTATGAGTCCGCTGCATTTTTTCACCACAGGCAAGGGTACTGGCCAACGGCAGAGCCACAAACCTCCGATTACTGGTGCGACGGCGGCAGCGCCAGGTACCACGCGAACAGCCGCGCAGAAGGCACGCCGAGCGGATTTTCCGGTTCAGGCCGCCAGCACCCAACTGCCGCATTACCCCTTTCAACCGCTCCCTCCTCCGAATGGTCCCGCGCCGTACCGCTTTGATTTGTCCCAGTTGCTTTCGGCCGGTGATGTGGCAAAAATTAAGAATGGCGTTCTGGTCTTCCATACGGTTGGGGATACGGGCGACTACAGGGACAGCGGCCCGCAGGACTTAGTGGCACAGATGATGACCCAGGATGCCCAAAATCTGGCGGGCAATCAGAAACCGGCGTTTTACTACCACCTTGGCGACGTCGTTTATTTCGCTGGCGATATCGACAAGTATGGCGCCAACTTTTACGAGACCTATAAGGACTACCCGATTTTCATCGTTGCTATTCCGGGCAACCACGACTGCCAGCCCGACGATCCGCAAGACGGGCTAGTGGATCCGAACAAATATCCGCTCGATGGTTTCGTGCAAAATTTCATGTCGAAAAATCCGGCGCAGCTCGGCTCGCTGATGACGGGCGCGAATCGAACCCAGATGGATTTGCCGAATGTGTTTTGGACGTTTACCACTCCACTGGCCACAATCATCGGTCTGTTTTCCAACGTCGGCGAAGACCAGGGAGAATTCCATCAGGATCAGATTGACTGGTTCCATAGCGAACTAGCCCGCCGCCGATCCAGACTTACCCCTGATCGTTGCTGTGCACCATCCGCCATTCTCCGGGGATAGCGAGCACTCCGGTAGCACAGTCGTTGAGAATGTGCTTTGGGCGGGCTTTAAGGCTGCTAAGCGCTATCCGAATCTGATCTTATCTGGACACGTCCACAACTATCAGCGGTTCACGAACGTGGTCCAGGGACCGAAGGGCCAGATCCAGATTCCTTGCGTAGTGGCTGGAGCTGGCGGCTACACCAAACTCGGACAGCTTAACAAAATAAATGGCGCGTATCCGTCGGTGCCATTGACGATCGGAGGCGGCCTCACTCTGGAGCAGTACGATCAGAACAACTTCGGGTTTCTGCGTCTTGAAGTGAGCAAAGGTCAAATTGTTGGTACCTACCTTTCGGCACCTTACACGGCGCCTTATACTGGCGCAGCCGTAACCCCGAGCGTCGTAGACAGCTTTGTGGTTGATTTGGTCGCGAATACAGTGGTCACAGGAAACAGCTCGGGCGGCGGTGGCAAGCCGGGACCCAAGCCCAAGCCAGGACCTAAGCCTCCGAAGCCTCCCAAGCCAAAACCGACGCCGTCTAAACCGCCCAAACCAACCAAGCCACCGAAAAAGAGACGCTAGGTGGAATCAGCGCCCAAAAAACCCGCCCTCGCTGTCACGTTCGTGGCGAGGGCGTTTTGGCGTTTGAAAACGCTCCTTACCTTGTCACGGATCGATTACGATCTTGCCGAACATTTGGCTATTCTCCAGATATTCATGCGCAGCGCGAAGTTCGCTGAGGGGAAACGTACGGTCGACCACTGGCCTCAGCCGCCCGGCAAAGACGTGCCGCAAGACTTCGTGAAGCTCCCCCATGGTTCCCATGTAAGAGCCCAGCAGCGCTAATTGCCGGGCAAAGAGATGTCGGAGGTCGATCCCTACGCTGGGCCCGGTGGTCGCACCGCAGGTGACGAGGGTGCCGCCGCTCTTCAGAGATTTGACACTCTCGTCCCAGGTGGCTGCACCTACATGCTCGACCACGATGTCAACGCCTTCTTTATTCGTGATCTTGCGCACTTCGTCGGAAATCTTTTGCTGATAGTGGTTGATGCCGAAGTCTGCGCCGAGATCGCGCCCCTTGGCCAGCTTCGCTTGGTCGCCCGCAGTGGTGATCACGCGGCAATGAAACAGTTTGGCAATTTGAATCGCCGCAATCCCGACGCCGGAACTCGCTCCCAGCACCAACACCGTTTGACCGGGGCGAATCGCAGCTCGTCCAACCAGCGTGTGCCACGCGGTCACGAAAACCAGCGGGACGCTCGCAGCCTGATTGAAATCAAGCGAGTCTGGAATCGCGATGACGCTGGCGGCGGGTGCTGCAATCAACTCGCAGTTGCCGCCATCGACACCGTTGCCTAGAACGGTGAACTGCCGGCACTGATTCTGGACGCCGGAAACGCACTTCTCACAATATCCGCAAAAGTGCATCGGAGCCAGCAGCACTCGCTGCCCCGCCTTGAATCCGCCGACATATTCGCCCACTTCGACGATATCGCCGGCGATGTCGCTGCCGAGAATGTGCGGCAGCTTTACCCCCGGCAGTCCCTTGCGCACCCATATGTCGAGATGATTCAGCGAGCAGGCCCGCACGCGCACCAGCACCTGATCTTTGCGGGGCTTCGCGTCGGGAATATCTTCATAGGTTAAAACTTCAGGCCCACCAAATTGATGAATGCGGACGGCCTTCATGAGCGCTCTCCTGTTTTCTGACAGTTCACAAGCATACCGCCCCGGATTCAGAATTCCCAATCCGGCGTCGGGCTTTTGCTTTTTGAATTCACGTTTGACTCCTTCTGTTAACCGACTGATAATCAATCTGGGTTTCACGCTTGATGGATATCTACGAACAAATTGTCCAACTTCGCCGCGAAGGGCGAAGAGGCGCGGTTGCGACCATTGTGAATGTGCGCGGCTCGATCCCTTCGTTTCGGACGGCAAAGATGCTGGTGCGCGATGACGGTTCCATTGTGGGCACGATTGGCGGCGGTTGTGTCGAGGCAGATGTGTGGCAAGCGGCGCGTGAGGTGATGGAATCTGAGAAGTCCCGGACGCTGACCTTTGATCTTAATCAAGATCCCAAGTACGACACCGGCCTGGTCTGCGGCGGCACGCTGGAAGTTTTTGTTGAGCCGGTTCTACCTCCAGCTTTACTTTATATTTTCGGCGCAGGCCATGTAGCAGTAAATCTTTGCAAGGTTGCGGCAAACGCAGGCTTCGATCCCATTATCACCGATGATCGCAGCTCCTACGCCACCCAGGAACGTTTTCCAGCGGCGCGCGAGGTTCGTGTCCTCGACTTCGATGATGCCACGCGGAGCCTCGAACCGAACGAAACTTCCTTCATCGTAATCGTTACCCGAGGTCATCGAGATGACATGCGCATCTTGCGATGGGCGGTGCAATCTCGCGCACGCTATATTGGCATGATCGGTTCCAAGCGCAAAGTGATCGGGATTTTCAATACGCTGCGGAACGAAGGCGTACCCGCGCATCTGTTCGACCGCGTTCATGCTCCTATTGGAATCGACATCGGCGCCGTTACACCTGAGGAGATTGCAGTTGCGATCACCGCGGAGTTGATCGCGATCCGCAGGCACGCCGATGCTGGCCTTCGTCACATGAGCTGGTTCCGGTCCCGGGAGTCGCAGCCCGGCGTGGATGCGTCGGACGCGGCGCTTGAAGAACGCGAATGAATTGTTAATTGTTGGCTGATTGCGTGTCGAGTTTCAGCAGTGCACCTTTGATTCACAAATCAAAATCAGCAATCAAAAATCAACAATTTCCCCAGGTTCCCTGCTATCTTCGCTGCATATGACTCGCGCTGCCAGCTTTGCCGGCGTGATCCTGGCCGCTGGAGAATCCTCGCGCATGGGCAGGGATAAGGCCCTGCTGCCGTGGCCTCCGCCGATAAGCGGGAAAGCAATTTCCAACGATACTTTCCTCTCGGCGGCAATTCTCTCGCTCTTGCCGGTCACTGAATATGTCGTGGTCGTGGTTGGAACAAATGAAGCGGCTCTTGCGCCGATTATTTATGCCAGCGGTGCGTCTCTGGTCGTGAACCCCGATCCTAGCCGTGGGCAATTCAGTTCGCTGCAGGTGGGTCTGCAGGATGTGCTCAATCATGGCCGGGACGCCGCCATGGTGACTCTGGTCGATCGACCTCCTATCGGCAATGCGACCATCCAGATTCTGCGTGATGCTTTCGAGGCTGCCAGTCCGAACATATGGGCGACAGTGCCTGAGTTTTCGGGCAAGCACGGACATCCCTATCTTGTGGGGCGCGAAATGATGGAAGCGTTTCTGCGTGTTCCCGCCACATCGATCGCGCGTGACATTGAGCACCAGCTCCAGGAGCACATCGAATATGTCAAGGTTGATGATCCCCTCGTCGCTCTGAATGTCAACACTCCGGAAGACTACAAGGCACTGTCGGCGCCGGACAATGCTGATTGTTGATTTCTGATCGTTGATTGTTGATTGTTGATTGTTGACTGCAAGGCCCACTCGCGCCTGGTCTCAATCAAGAATCAGCAATTCTTCGCTCGCCCGCCATTGCGCGCTTCCCCAGAGGCACGTTATCGTCGATGCATGGATCTTGCAAAGGCAGAAACACTTCATCCCGTCACCAACGAATTCCTTGACTCGGTGCTTCGACTCGATCCGCGGGTTGCGGCGTTTGACTGCGACGGCACGCTATGGGCGGGCGATGCCGGTGAGCGCTTCTTCGATTGGGAACTGAGAGAAGGCAATCTTGTTTCTGACTCGCTCGTCCGTCCGTTACGCGAGCGCTACGCTGCCTACCGCCGCGGCGAAGTCGAGGAAAGTACCATGTGCGGCGAAATGGTGACCATGCACCGGGGAATTTCAGAATCGAGGATGATGGAAGCTGCGGTTCACTTCTTTGATCAGTTCTTCGTCGAGCAAATTTTCCCGGAGATGCGCGAGTTGGTTCGTCGTCTGCAACTGAATAGCTGTGAAGTCTGGGCCGTTTCATCCTCGAACGAATGGGTGATCCGCGCTGCGATGAAGCATTTCGGAATAGCTGAAAACCGCGTCCTCGCAGCCAAAGTATCAACTGATGGCGGAATCGTCACCGATCGCCTGATCCGCGTGCCCTCTGGCGCGGACAAGCCGCAGGCTCTGCGCGAAGTTGTCCGGAAAGAAATTGACGCCGCATTTGGAAACTCTCGTTGGGATTCGGAAATGCTGGCGATGGCAAGACGTGCGTTTGCGGTGAATCCGAATCCGGATTTGGAGGCGGTTGCTCGGGAGCGTGGTTGGCGGGTCTATTTTCCCGAAGGGACTGAGCAGCGTGAGTGAACTATCGGACCTCAGCGTCTCAGTTTGCCGGCGGTAGAGAGCCTTCGAGCTGCGCTCGAATGGACAGCCGGGGGCGGCTGTCCCCACATGATTTTCTCCGCATACTAAACTCGCTGCCATTTAGAATTAGGTTGCTAATGTATTCCGCGCAGTTACTCGATCATTTTCAGAATCCGCGCAACGCAGGGGACATTGCAGACGCGGACGCCACCGCAGAAATTGAGAACCCGGCGTGCGGCGACGTGTTGCGAGTCACATTCAAGGTCAGCGCGGAGCGGATTGTCCAGATGCAGTTCAAGGCCAAAGGATGCGTCGCAGCGATTGCCTGTGCGTCGGCATTAACCGAATTGGCCGTTGGAAAAACCCTGCAAGAGGCTCAAAAGCTGCGGCGTGAAGACGTGAGCGCCGCCGTAGGCGGGCTGCCGCAAGCCTCGACTCACGCGGCACAGTTGGCACTGGACGCTCTTTTTGCAGGGTTGAGGTCGATCAATCCTTAACCTGAATTCATGCCTGTCTCCCGCATGCCAAGTCGCATCGCCTGCCTGCAGCCGAGCGCCACGGTTATCCTTGCCGCAGTCGGAGAGATCGGCCGGGTCGTCGCATGCACCAAGTATTGCGCGGATGTCGTCCCGGAAATCGCATCGCAATCGCACACCATCCTTGCCGACTCGTGGACGGCCAATGCCGAACAGATTGTTGCGGCGCATCCCGACCTCGTCATTGCCTCCGTGCCCTACCAGGAAAAGGCGATTGTAGAAATACTGAAGTCAGGAGCACGTTTTCTCGGTCTCGCCCCAAAGACCCTCGCCGACATTTATGGGGACATCGCAACGATAGCCGGAATCGTAGGCGCCAGGGAGCGCGGCGAATATGTGATCGCCGGCATGGAGCGCCGCATAGAAGAGGTTCGCGCTCGCACAATACGAGATCCTCGCCCAAGAGTATTCTGCGAAGAGTGGGGCAAGCCCCTGATCGCGTCGCAACCATGGGTCGCGGAACTGGTGGAAGCGGCTGGAGGCGATTTCGTGGGCGCGGCGGGCCGGCAGATTTTGGCAGAAGAAGTGGCACGAATGAATCCTGAGATATTGATTGCAGCCTGGTGTGGAGCAGGCGACCGCGTACCGCTTGAGAAAATCGTCGCAGAGCGCAACTGGCAGAGAACGAGCGCCGCTGTGGCATGCCGCATTTATTGCATTCGCGACGAATACCTGAACACTCCCGCTCCCACCCTTCTTCGCGGACTCGCTGCGATCGCATTTGCCATTCATCCCGAATTTTTTCCTTGCACGGAAGGAATCCGCCAGATTACCGGTGTGCAATCTTCCACAGCCGCGAATCTCCAACGATGAGTTAAGATTTTGCTATGCCCGTCGCTACCAGAATCGAAGAGGTCCGCAACGAAATCACGGAACTGGCGCAGGCAACGCCTACAGCTAGAGCTCTAATGCAAGGCGTCTGCAACCTTTTGCATGAGCGCATGCTGAAGTACAACTGGGTGGGGTTTTACATGCTCGAGCCGGGAGCCAAACCGCCCATGCTGGTGCTTGAGGTTTTCGTGGGAGCCATGACCCCACACACGCGAATCCCCCTCAACCAGGGTATTTGCGGGGCGGCCGCCTCGAGCGGAAAGACAATCGTGGTAGACGACGTGAGTAAAGATCCCCGATACCTCGCCTGCTCTCTAGAGACTAAGTCGGAAATTGTCGTGCCGATTTTCGTCAAGAACGAGGTCGCAGGAGAGCTCGACATTGACAGCCATTTTTCCGCCGCCTTCGGCATCGAAGATCAGAAACTGGTCCAGTACTGCGCGGAAGTAGTGGGGAGTAAGCTGGAGAAAGGTAGCCGGTAGAACGGTCAACGATCGAGCATCTCAAACTGTGGCCGCACGCCTAATTCTTCTCCGCTTTCGCTTCCGACTTTACACAGCACCTGATGTTGGTTTCGAAATATGAAACGCGTCGTCGCAGCCGTGATCGAGAAGAATGGCAAGCTTCTGGTCTGCCAACGTACGCGACATCAAACGATGCCGCTAAAATGGGAGTTCCCTGGCGGGAAGATTGAAGAAGGCGAACAGCCGCGCGACGCGCTGCGGCGGGAGCTGGAAGAAGAATTAGGAATTCAAGCCAAGGTCGGGGATGAGATTGCCCGCCTGCAGCATACGTACCCGAATGGAGCCACAGTTGAGCTACGCTTCTTTATTGTTCGCGCTTATGGAGGCGAGATCGAAAATCGCATCTTTCGCGATTTGCAGTGGTCGGCCCCCGGGGATCTGGCTTCGTATGATTTTCTTGAAGCAGATGCGTCCCTTGTCAGGGACTTAGTGGCGGGACGGCTTATTTGATTCGGAGATTCCGAGCGTAAACAAAAAGCTTGTAACGCAGATTTCGTGAGAGAAAAACCACAGAGGAAGCGAAGCGAAAACAACGGCTGTCCGGAATCTGCCGACCCTAGCTGCCACCTCTTAGCGTCCAGAACCACGCTATCGTCAATCCAATCATTACCACCGTTGTCAGCCACGCCACCACATTGAACAGGCGCGTATTCACGTACTCGCCCATCAGATCTTTCTTGTTGATGAGCAGCAGCATGAAAATCAGCACGAAGGGCAGGACTACGCCGTTTACTACCTGCGACAGTACGGCGATCTTTATCAGCGGGAGGCCAGGAATTAAGAGCACGGCCGCACCAGCGACAATCAGGAGTGTGTAGAGCCAGTAGAAAAAAGGAGCCTCACCGAACTTCTTATCCACGCCGGATTCAAAGCCCATCCCTTCGCAAACGGTGTAGGCCGTGGAAAGCGGCAGAATCGACGCGGCAAACAATGACGCATTGAATAGCCCTACGGCAAACAGAATGTAGGCGTATTGGCCGGCGAGCGGTTTGAGCGCCTGGGCTGCATCCGCGGCATACTTGATGTCGCGGTACCCGTGCACATAAAGCGTCGCGGCGCAGGCGACGATAATGAACCAGGCTACGACATCCGTAAAGACGCAACCCGTGATCACGTCCCAGCGTGAAGCTTGAAGACCGCGCCGGCTTACGCCTTTTTCCACAATCGATGCCTGAAGATAGAACTGCATCCAGGGCGCGATTGTGGTGCCCACAACGCCAATTACCATGAACAGATAGGCTTGTTCACGAAACGCATGCGCTAAAGGCGGCTTGATGGTCGCTGCCAGTGCATCCTTCCATAAGGGATGCGCGAGCGCTCCCGCAAAGATATACGTGATGTAAAAGAACGAAGCCGCAAGAAACACTTTCTCCACACTCTTGTATTGACCTTTCACCACAATCAGCCAGACGATCACCGCGCAAACTGGCACGGTGACGTAGCGGGAAAGGCCGAATAATTCCAAGCTGGTGGCGATGCCGATGAACTCCGTGACGACGTTGCCGAAGTTGGTGATCAGAATCCCCAGCATCATCAAAAATGTAATCCGAAGCCCGAACTCTTCCCGGATAAGGTCGCTCAGTCCCTTGCCGGTGACCGCGCCCATGCGGGCACTCATCTCCTGCACCACGATCAGCGCCAGCGTAATCGGAATCATCGTCCACAACAGAAGAAAGCCGTATTGCGCGCCGGCCTGGGAATAGGTCAGGATTCCGCCAGCGTCGTTGTCGACGTTCGCGGTGATAATGCCCGGCCCCACTACCGCAAGGAACAGCAGTGTCCGGCTCTTCCAACGCTTCAGCTTCATGAGAGCAATTCACAGACATAGGAATTACAACCAGGGACGGTCTGCGCGCGGCGGTCCCAGTGCGCGGTCCGGCCTCAATGCCGCATCAGAATACATGGGCGGCCCGTCTCCGGGATAGATGAAAATGAAAAATTATGGAGAAAATAATCAAGGCGAATTTGATCAGCCTGCCAAATCACGGTTTCTCGGCGCCTGTCAGGTGCATCGACAAGCGTTTTGCGGCCCCGCCAGTTTAAGATGTTTGCAGGAACATATTTTTGATGACCAAGAACTCCGCGCGCGCCATCTACTTGTTAATCGCTCTCCTCGTCGTGTTGCTCGACCGCTGGACGAAGCACATCGTGGCGCAGCGCATCGCGCTTTACTCTCACATCCAAGTTATTCCTGGTTTTTTTCGCCTCACACATACCGAGAACACGGGTGCAGCATTCAGTCTTTTCGCCGATTCACCCTCGCCTTGGAAGACTGCCTTGCTGATCGCGTTTTCAGGGATTGCCCTGGTGGTGGTGTCAGTATTGCTTTGGAAAAATAATCACGCCCACGTTGCCACCGGGGTTGGCTTGTCACTGATCATGGGAGGAGCGTTGGGAAATCTCTGGGATCGCGCGACAAACGGGCGCGTGGTTGACTTTCTTCTGTTCTACGTGAGGCGGTATCAGTGGCCGGTCTTCAATCTGGCGGATAGCGCCATCGTGGTGGGAGCGGGGCTGCTGGTGCTGGAGATTCTGTTTACTAGGTCGCGCGTCGAAGAGATGCGTTCCTGACGCTCGGTTATAGGTTGAGTACAGTTCAGACAGACTAAAGTCGTGCAGGCTTCGCGCCGATGAGATCACTAGAGGGAACAACAATGAGTAACACGATACACAGCGCCACGCCCGCCACAACTGTCGTCCAAGCTGCGACCAAGCCTACTGCGACGGCCCCGCAACCGGCCGCTTCAAAACCTCAAACTGCCGGCAGCGACACGGTACAGATAAGCGCCGCCGCGAAAGCCTTGCAGGAAACCATTGAGACTCCTGCTCAGACTGCCAAGGAAGCCGCTGGCGGGGATATTCAGGCCAAGCGGCTGCTTGCGAAAGAGGCGGCAGAGCACGCGTCGGAAAAGTAATCTCTGGCAAGAACGAACACACTTGGATTTGGCTGATTCTCGCGCGAGTGGTACACCGGCGCGGCCAAATGGCCCGTCGAGCCGAGTCTCAGAGATTGATTCCCTGCGCCCCTAGCCGTTCAGCATTGCCATCTGCTCCGCCCCGTAGCGAGTTCCAGCAACGGCGTTTACTGGTACGGCCTTCTCGATTCGTTCCAGCTCCGAGCCTGTCAGAGAAATATCGACCGCACCGAGCGCTTCTTGCAACTGGGCGCGCGTGCGCGCCCCGATCAAGGGAATGATATCTTCTCCGCGGTTGATGGCCCAGGCGATGCAGAGTTGGCTAACGGTAATTCTGCGCTCGGCGGAAATCTGCTTCAGTGCCTCGATGATTTTCAGGTTGGCTTGCAGGTTCTCGGCGGCAAAGCGCGGAAGATGCGCTCGGAAGTCTCCCCTGGCGAAGGACGAAGTTTTTCCAGCGAGCAGCCCGCGCGACAGCACGCTATAGGCGGTCACGCCTACGCCCAGCTTTCTGAGCGCAGGCATCACATCCGATTCAATGTCCCGAGTGATGATCGAATATTCGATCTGCAGCGCAGCGATGGGATGAATCGAATTGGCGCGCCGAAGCGTTTCTACCGAAGCCTCCGATAAGCCAATGCAACGCACGTAACCGGCCTTCTCCATGTCGGCGATGGCTCCTACGGTGTCTTCGATTGGTACTGAACGATCCACCCGCGCGGGCTGGTAGAGATCGATATAGTCCGTTCCGAGGCGCTGCAGACTGTAGGCGAGAAAGTTTTTTACTGAGGCCGGACGCGTGTCGACGCCTACGAATTGACCGTCGGGCGAACGTTGCGCTCCGAACTTCACGCATACGAAAGCTTGATCGCGGCGTCCCTGGATGGCTTGTCGAACCAGGGTCTCGTTGTGGCCCATGCCATAAAAATCGCCGGTATCGAGGAGACTAATGCCGGCTTCGAGGGCAGCATGTATTGTCGCAAGGCTTTCTTTTTCGTCGGCAGGACCGTAGAGAGCTGACATGCCCATGCAACCGAGCCCGAGAGCTGATACTGATGGGCCGGAGCGACCCAACTTTCGTAGTTTCATGCGTGCCTCCGCAGACTAGGTTTGATGTTTTGCGGAGAATGGAGATTCGTCAAAATCGCGCGGACGGCGAAGAAGAAAATAAGCGAGCTCTATGGGGTCCCGTAAAGCTGCTTGTACACGCCGGCATTGCGCAGGATGGCCTGCACGTACTCGCGGGTTTCGGTGAACGGAATTGATTCGACGAACTCCTGGGGGTCGCGATACTTGCCCTGGCCAAGCCATTCTTCAACGCGATCCGATCCGGCGTTGTAGGCGGCGAGGGCGTATTCGAACGATCCGAACTTGTCGACCATGCCGCGGAAATAGCGAGTGCCCAATTGCAGATTCACGGCCGGCGTGTACAACTGGCTGGGGCTATAGCGCTTCAACTTGACTTCCTTGGCCACAAGCTTGCCGGTCTTGGGCAGCAACTGCATCAGGCCAACTGCATTGGCACGTGAGACCGCGTTGGGATTGAATTCCGACTCCTGCCGGATCAGTGAAGCTACGAGATAGGGATCGAGTCTATTCGCCGCCGCGGAGCGTTTCAGATCGATCCAGTAAGCCTTGGGGAAAAGCGCCTCCCAATATTTTCGCGGCAGGTCAGGAATGTCGAGAGCAAAATAGTTGGGCGCGCTATGTTTCATGACTTCGATGGCGCGGTCGTAGTGGCCGGTTTCGACATACAGTTGTGCGGTTTCAGCCGGGCCCCAACTGCCGCCGTCGGCCGCAGTGGCGGCTTGCAGTTCGCGCACCGCAAAATCGACGAGCCCGCCGTTGCCAAGCAGCTCTGCTTTCTGCACATGCAATTCATCGGACGGCGGCTGTGATTCTGTCACTTTTCCGTTAGTGTCGATGGGCGGCACGCGATCGAGCAAAGCAAATTCGGGAGTCGTGTCTGCGGCGGGAGGAAGCTGCTTCATCCTCTCCCGCGCCAACTCAGCATAATAAAAATTGCGATAGCGATCCGAAATCTTTTGGTAAAAGGCTCTGGCCATCACGGGCTGGTTGTCTTCCTCAGCGAGGCGTGCGCGCCAATATAAAGCGGCGGGAGTTTCTGCCCCGGAGGGATAGAGCGTGATCTGCTCTTCGAATGCTTTCTTGGCATCCTCGTTGCGTCCCTGCCGCAGCGTGAGCCAGGCGGCCTTCCAGTGCACGTAGGAAGCCCGTGCGCCATTTGGAAATCTTTGTTGCGCTTCGCGGAATGCGTCGAGCGCCTGATCATATTCGTGATGTACCAGATGCAGATTTGCGGCGGAAAGCAGGGCCTGCTCCAGCCACGGACTGGTAGGGGCTGACTGCCGCAGTTCATCGACGGTGCGGAAGAAGGTGTCGTTGTCATTCGCGGCCCATGCAACTTGACCCTGCAGGTACAGGCGCTGCGCGTTGGCTTCGCCCGTCAAGGTGCCGAGCGCCGCAAGTTCCTGCTTGGCATCACGGTTCCGGCCGCTGCGGTGAAGCGCGTCTGCCAGGGCAAGCTGAAATACAGCACGGTCATTCGATCCCGCCTCATTTGCCAGAGTGCGATATTCCTCTGCTGCGTCCGCATAGCGATGGCGACTCATCAATGCATCGGCGCGGTTCTTGCGCTGGGCAACGGTTGCAGGCAGTACAGACGGAAGCTTTTTCAGTTCGGCATAAGTCGCATCAGCTTCGGCGCTGGCCGGTAGGTTGTAGTAAATGTTTGCCAGCGTGTCGGCGGCTTTGGCGGTCTGACCTGCGGCGGCGTAAGCGCGGCCCAAGGCAAATTCCACATCCGAGCGCACAGGCGTGCGAATCGGCTCCAACAGAGCGACTGCTTCCGCAGGTTGGCCTTCGAGCAGGAGAGCGTCAGCATAGCTGACCGCGGCGTCGCGCACTAGCAGCGAATCCGGGTGCGACTTGCCAAAGTCTGCCAGGTTTGCCACAGCTTCAGCGGTGCGACCGGTTTGCAGGTACGAAGTGCCAAGATAGTAAGCGACGTAGTCGCCCAAGTCGCCGGCGTGGACCTTGGCGCGGTTCAGCGGATCAATGGCCTTCGCATAGTCTCGATCCAGCACGTGAGCGTAGCCCAATACGAGCCAAGCCAGAGCACCCGCGTCCTCTTTGGCGTGAGCACGCGCATACGCGACAACCCCTGCATAAGCCGGCAGCGTACGATCCTGCAGAAGTTGTTGCGCCATGGGACGCAAGCTGGCCGAAGCTACAAAAGCCTGCCGCATGCGGCGGACGCGCGGTGAGACCGTCCGCGGCTTCCGCGCGTTCGTGTAGTGACGCTTGGAGGTGCTAGCGGCGGCCTTTTTGACAGGCGCTTTATTAGCGGGGGTCTTAACAGTGTTGTTTTTGCTAGTTGCGGGGCTTTGAACGGACGGCGCCTGCGGAGACGTGTCCGCCTGAGTTTGTGCGGAATCGAATGCAGCGTGCAGCCCGGAATCTGCCGAAACCGGAGAGCAAAGGAAAAACCAGAGAGCCGCAGCTGCGAGCCCCCACCAGCACCCCTGCGAATCTGATCTCACTACTTTTGCTTTTACTTTTTGCAAAGACACGCTACTACCAGAACCTGCCGCAAATCTAGCGGTGGAAATTCGATCCCATGATGGAAACGTCATCTTCTGCGAGACTGCGTAATAACTCGTGCTGAAAATAGTCTCCGCTCGCGGCAACTGTGCTGCCGTAACGCTTCTGAAATGTCCCACGGCTCTTATCAATATCTTCCTTGAGGCGATCGTAGAGATCCTTGTTGCGACGTCCCTCCGCCACCTTCGCCTGATTGTAGAGCTTGATTTCATCCACCAGCAGTCGCGCAAATCGTTGCGCCTTGCGATGAAGGTCGGCATCTTCGGGCGAAAGTCCAGCAAGAGGATCGGTAGCTGCGGCAGGAGCGGCGGCGCTTGCTCCACGCGCCGATGCTACCTCCACCACTTCAGAGGCAGGTTCAGGTTCTACCGGCAGATGCCTGGGCGCGTGCGCCGCAAAAGGATCGGAAAACGAAGAAACGGTTTGCACGGGTGGCGTAGCCACACTCTGAACCCTGCTCGGGACCGCCGCGTCTTCCTTCGCCGCTAATTGTTTGCGGAGTGAAGTCACCTCGAGCCAGGCACTGGTTGCCATCACCAGCAAATCCAGGCCAGAGGCCTCCAACTTTCCACTTTCGCCGCCATCCGCGTAAACCAGCGCTGCTACTTTGTCCTTGAGCGCGAGCGGCAACACCAGGACCTGCTCGTTGGAAGGCGCGCCGAACTGCTCCACGAACCGCCTGCCCATTTCCGCGACATTGCCCGGAGTAGCAATTCTGTTCTGATAGGAATGCGCCGCTGGTCCGGCCGTGAGATCGAGTGAAAAATCCTTGACTGCTTCGTCTTCGCCGAAACCGCGAGATTGCCATCCCGAAGCGGCGCCCGCTTTCACCACAAAAAGAGCGATGCGTGAACAGTATTGGCTGGCCGAATCCAGCAAGGCGCGAAGAATTTCTTTTTGCGTCGATCCCGCATGGATATTGGAGACGGCGTGAGCCAGCGTGGCGGAATCTTCGTGCGCGTGAGCCCCGTCGGCGTGGGCACCGCTGGCTTGGGTCGGCAACGATTCCAACACCTGCTGCGAGATTTGTGACTGGAGCTGTGCCTGAAGCTGCGGCATCTGCGCTTGAAGGGATTGCGCAACCGCGTGCTCGACGAGTTGCCGAATCTCGCTCTTGCGAGCCGCGCTCTGTTTCTCGTTTTCTTCCGCCATGCCTAGAGAACCGTACCCCTCAAAATGCTATGTCCGTAACCGTCCAGGTAGCCTTGCGGTCTAAATGCTGATTATACGGCACTTGTGGGACTGCCCCAGAGTACGACAGGACGTGTTCCACCGCGTACCCGCCCCTTCTCTGACTCTATCGCAAATGTCATCGGACTCGAAAGACGAAAGCGGTTGGGCAAACACTCGGGTTACCAAGTAGAATAACAGTTTGATTTGAAAAGCAATTCCCTTACCAGCAAAATACTGCATCGCCGAGAGAATGGGAGCCATCCAAAACAAACTAGAGGGGCCTGTTACTGATGAGCTGAGCCTGGTACAGGCGGCCAAGCGGGGCGACGACTCTGCGTTTGAAGAGTTGGTGCGACGCTATGATCGCAACGTTTTTCGGATCGCGCAACACATCACGCAAAACCGCGAGGATGCGGAAGATGTGGTGCAGGAAGCATTCCTGAAGGCGTACGGAAACCTGGCGAAGTTTCAGGAGCAGTCAAAGTTTTACACCTGGCTGGTGCGCATCGCCGTCAACGAAGCGTTGATGAAGTTGCGCCGCAGGAAGCCCGAGCGAACGGTCTCACTCGACGAAGATATCAAGACGGAAGACGATTCTCTTCCCCGTGAGATCGCCGATTGGAGCCCCAATCCCGAGCAGCAGTACAGCCAGGCGGAGTTGCGGGAGATTTTGAGTAAGACGATTCAGGGCCTGCCCCCGGGCTTCAGGACCGTGTTTGTACTAAGGGACGTGGAAGGACTATCGACCGAGGAGACTGCCGCAGCACTGGAGTTGAGCGTGCCCGCGGTGAAATCGCGATTGTTGCGGGCTCGCCTGCAACTTCGAGAACGCTTGGGAAGATTCTTCCAGAAACGTGAGAGTGGAGATGGCGACCAGTGAAATGCTCTGAGTTTTTGACCGAGCTGACGAATTACTTGGACGGTGTCCTGGATGAACCCACGAAAGTTGAGTTGGAGAATCATCTATCCTGGTGCCACAACTGCTACGTGGTGTGCGACACCACCAAGAAGACCATCGAGATCTATCGCGACTCGCAGCTTTACGAATTGCCCGAAGACCTGCGGACGCGTCTTCGCTCCGCGATCATGACCAAGTGCCAGCAGCACAAGAAACGCGGCCCACAGAGCGTATGAACCGTTGCCGGCCCTAATTCCTCAGCTTTTTCCGAAAAAGAGCGAGATGTTTTCGCTCCCTAGCATACAAGATAACCTCGAACAATCAAGGTTCAAGGCAGCTTGAAGAGAATCGTAACCCTGCCATGCGCCGAAGTCGGTTTGCCATTGAGAAGGGTAGGGCTGTAGCGCCATTGGCGGACGGCCGCGACCGCAGACGCGGCCAGTATCGGCTCGCCGTGAAGTAGTTTTACGTCGCCGACGGTTCCATCCTCCGCGATCAAGACGTCCAGAGTCACCGAGCCCTCCAGCCGTTGAGAACGTGCCTCCGGCGGGTAGGTTGGCATGACCTTGCGTATGACATTGGCTTCGGTCACCCCTTCCGAAACCCTGGGCGCAAGCGCCGGTATGCTGGCCGTCGACGAAATTACATTGGCTAACCTCTCGCCATTATCAGGTATACCCACGATGATTGTCGGCGGCGGTTCATCGCCGGAAATTCCTGTCGACGATTTCAGCGTCGATCCCTTCGATGATGGCGCTCCCTCAGTATTCTTAACCCTCGTAGTCGGCAACCGCTCGGGGTTTGGATTGTCCACTTTTTCGACGCTGGCAGCATTGCGCACAACGTCTTTCGGCCGAGACTTCTCGTGTTGTTCGTTTGTGACACTAGTTGCTAAGGGGAGCATCGTCGGTGTGGTCACTCCGGCCGTTTCGTGCGCAGCCATCTGTGCCAGTGTCTTCGGCTGGGCCGACGCGGACTGCCCTACCGGCTCACGCCAAGTCCGCAAGACAACCAAGGCAGCTAGTAACAACAGAACTGCAGCTCCGCTCAGAATCCAGTAACGGCTTTTGGTCTTCAGAACAGTTTCCTTCAATATCGGCGGCCAGAGCCATTCGTCGCGGACCTGAGGACCAGCGTTTCCAGAGCAGTCGAGCGACGCGCTCGCCTCCACAATCTGTGAACTCGTAGCGCCGAGTTCCCGCTGATAGGCTGCTTCGGCGATCTCGCCCAGATTTTTCAAAAGGCCGATTTGCTCGTTAGAGAAGGCGTAGGCGCGGCGGGAGAAGACCTCCAGAATTCCGACGGTTGCCACGGCATCGCGTAAAGGCACCACGGCGATTGAGCGTATCCCAAGAAGGCGGCAAACCTCAGGCTCCACACGGCTGTCGTTCTGTGTATCGTCACAGCGCAAGACGCTGGATGTGCGGAAGCATTCACCGGAGATTCCCGATTCCACATTGAGGGCCGCTCCCAATTCAGGAGCAATGTCGCCGCTTCGAGCCCGACAGACGACCATCCCGTCGGTTCGCAAGGCGATCGCGGTTCCGTTGGCGCCCGTCAAGGTTCGCGCCGTGTCGGCGATGGCGAGCAGGATTTCATCCGGAGTATGGGCCCCAGCCGTGAGAGCGTCGCGCAATACGGTTAACAGGGCCGTCGCGCTGGATGGCGGGCTCGGTTCAACACCTCTCGGTTCAACATCTGCGGAGGTTGGCGACACCGGCGGCTTACGCCCAGGTGGCTCGAATTCGGAGGAGGTCGGAAGCGGCGAAGAACTCATCTGGAAGGCCTCAAGTAACCATGGTCGTGGATAATCCGCCAGAGACGAGCTTGGTTTGAAAGGCGAGTGCATCAAAGTCTGCCGGAAAGAGAAGCTGATGTCAATTCCAAAATACCGCTGAAACCCGCGCAAGAACCGTCGTTTATCACATTTCCGACCGTATAAAACTTCAGGTTCACAATGCCAGGCCGGAGCTATAATGTAATGAAACTGGGGTAGGGTTGGTCATGGATCGCATTCGCGTTGAGGTACTCCTCTTAGTTGTTTCCTTCGTGCTGGCCGCAAATGTTTTTTCTGCACCAGGTAGCGCGCAGACTGCGGCTCCCTCTTCCCAGAACGATACATCCGATGCCGTGCAGTCCGGTCAGAATCCTCCAAATCAACCTGCTGCACCACCCATTCCAGCGAACGCACCGCCCATCTCCAGACAAAGTCGTTTTGAACTCATCCGCGACTTTGAAACCCAACTCGTGTATTCGCGGACAGCTTTTCCCATGGGCACGAAGGGACTTCAGTTAAAGGATGGTGTGATCACGCCGAATGGCGAAGAGATGCGGCAGGTACTCGCGATTTGGGGACCGGCGATAAAGCCTGGCGATCCCGCGCATATCTCGTTTGTTCAAATCAAGAATGAGCACATTCATTTCGAGATCAACGGTGGTCCAATCCATCGCAAGAAGTGGTATCAGCATATTGAGGTTTCAGGTGCGAACGGAACTGGAGTAGCCGCACCGGACAATCCTCAAGCAAATCCGCACGGATCGTTCGTCGACGTTTATTTCGACAAGCATGTTCCCGAGATGACGGCGCAACAGTTGCGGGAAGTGCTTTATCCCGTGCTCGACTTCAATGCGCGGAACAAGGAACAAGCCTATCTGGACACCGTGCCTCCGAAGGTGAAGGAGGCGATCCAGGCGCACCACGTGCTGGTTGGGATGAATCAGGAGATGGTCATCCACGCAAAGGGCAAGCCCCCAAAGAAAGTACGGGAGCGGGATGGTGAGACGGAATACGAAGAATGGATTTACGGTGAGCCTCCTGCGGACGTGGATTTCGTGCGCATCGTCGGAGATGAAGTGGTGCGAGTCGAAACCATGAAAGTGGGCGGCGAGAAGATTGTGCGCACCGAGAAGGAAGTGATGCTGCCGCAGCCGGATCGGGAGGCGAAGAAAGAGCCGGAAGTGCGTCCGCCAAATGCACCAAGTCTGCGGCGTCCCGGCGAAGATTCAGAAGACGTGCCGAGGCCCGCGAATGGACCATCACCCACGCTGCCCGTGCCGCCGCCGGATTCGCCTCAGCCACCGAGTGGCCCGAGTGACATCGTAGCCACGAAATAGAGGACACTCACCGAGTCTTCGGGCTGCCCTACCCGCTTCGCGACGGCCCCGACGTCGATAACGAGAGGGGTCAAGGCCGCGCCGCAAACATCGTTACGTTAGAATGCGTGCGTGGCTATCGCAATCCAATGTCGCGATCTGCGCAAGACCTACGACGGCAAAGTCGAGGCCGTGCGCGGGTTGAACCTCGAGATTCAAACCGGCGAATGCTTTGGACTACTCGGTCCCAACGGCGCAGGCAAGACGACCACTATCGAAATTCTTGAGGGCTTGCTCGAACCGACTTCCGGCGATGTTTCGATTCTCGGACACTCATGGCGCGAGAACGCACGTGAGATGCGGGAGTGGCTTGGGATTTCGCTGCAGGAGACGCGGCTCTCGGAAAAGCTTACCGTCCGCGAAACTATCGAACTGTTTGCCAGCTTCTATCGCGAGCCCCGTTCGTCCGCGGAAGTGCTCGAGGAGTTGCAGCTTACGGAGAAAGCCGACGCGTGGGTGGGAAAACTTTCAGGCGGGCAGAGACAGCGGCTGGCCGTTGCGACGGCGCTGGTGTGCAATCCGAAAATCCTTTTCCTGGATGAGCCGACCACGGGACTCGATCCCCAGAGCCGGCGGCAGTTGTGGGACATCGTCCGCGAATTTCAGCGTGCGGGCGGCACCGTCTTGCTTACCACACATTACATGGACGAAGCCGAGCGGTTGTGCGACCGTCTCGCGATTGTGGATCACGGGCAGATCATCGCCGAAGGTTCGCCGCCCGACTTGATTGAGCGCCTGGGCGGGCATCACGTAGTGGAGTTTGCTGTGGGCGGCAACTCGGATGGGACCGCGCTGGATGCCTGGCGCGGACTGCCCAGTGTGGAATCGGTGCGCGAGGATGATGGAATGGTGGCGTTGAGCGTAAAGGAACCCCACTTGACGATTCCCGCGCTGCTAGATGCGATCGGAAAGCAGGATCGCCAGTTGCAACACCTGACCACACGACAGGCCAGTCTGGAAGATGTATTTGTGCGGCTGACGGGGCGGCATCTGCGGGAAGAATGAATAGGATCTTATGAGCGTCGCAGAACAACTATCTGTCGCAGAAGAGAAGGTTCCACGCAAGCGCCCAACCAGGCGAAACGGGCGGTGGGCTGGGTACCGTCATCTCTTGTGGGCGCGCATGCTGGAATTGAAGCGCGAGCCAGAGGTTGTTTTCTGGGTATTCGTGTTTCCGCTCCTGTTGGCAACGGGACTCGGAATCGCCTTTCGCAACAAGCCGGCCGATGCTTCCACGGTAGCGATCTTGGCGAGCACGGGAGCGCAGCAAACCGAGGCGCTGCTGCAGCGTTTCGCCCAGCATGCACCATTTAAAGTCGACGTGCTGGATAGCGAAACTGCAAGCAAGGGATTCCGGCTTGGAAAATACGACCTCGTGATCGAAGCTGATAGCGCAGGCGGGCTGAAGTATCGCTACGATCCAGCGCGACCAGAGAGTGTCCTTGCGCGGGCAGAAGTGAACGATGCTCTGCAAGCCGCAGCCGGACGGAAAGACGTTGTTGCGACCAGCGTGGTAACGTCTTCCGAGCCGGGTTCCCGCTACATCGATTTCCTGATCCCTGGCTTGCTTGGGATGAATCTGATGAACTCGGGGATGTGGGGCATTGGATTCGCTCTGGTAGACATGCGGCAACGCAAGCTGCTCAAACGCTTTGTGGGCACGCCCATGCGGCGCGGAGATTTTCTGCTGGCCTTGCTGTCTAGCCGCCTGGTGCTGATGATCATTGAAATCGGGCTGTTGCTCACACTCGGCGTCCTCGTCTTCCGCATGAGAGTGTTGGGATCGATACTCTCCATCCTGTTCCTGGGTGCCGCCGGTGCGATGTGCTTTGGAGGAGTAGGACTGCTGACCGCGAGCCGGGCGCAGAAAATCGAAAGTGTGAGCGGACTTATGAATTTGGTCATGATGCCGATGTGGATTTTTTCCGGCGTCTTCTTTTCTTACGAGCGCTTCCCTGCCGTAATTCAGCCACTCATCAAGGCGCTGCCGCTGACTGCTCTGAATGACGCCTTAAGAGCAAGCATTCTGGAAGGTACGCCGCTGATCCGTCAGTGGCCTCGGTTACTGGTAATGTCTTTGTGGGGTGGTATCTCGTTTGTGCTGGCACTCAAGTGGTTTCGGTGGACTTAATCTGGGCTTGGAGTTCGAATCTGATTTTGTTATGCGGGCTGGATTTCCGAAGCTTAGGCCTCGTCCGCGGTCCTGCAGGAAATTACGAACGAGGCCAGCTGCGGTGCTTGCGAGTACTACTTGACTAAGACTTCACTAGCTTGGCGGCTGCCTTTCGGACCCTCGCCCAGCGTAGCTTTTGCGCCTCGGCGATACGTCGGCGGGCATCCTTGCTCAAGGTACGGCCCGTCTTCCTGAGCTTCCTCCCACCAGCGTGACCGAGAGCATCCAGTGCTTTCCCTACTTGTCCCAACTCTCGTTCAAGACGGGAGTATTCTTTCCGCAGGGAAACGACAACTTTGTTCATCATCAGTAATACCCCCTTTCAGGTAAGGTAACACGGAAAACCTTGATTGAGATTCTGATAAGGGACTTTAATTCGAATGCGTGTAACTAATCCAGGACAGGTTGCCGATTGGAAACCGGCTACTGCACGGGGTTAGTTCTTACCCTGCTCCGATAGTAGACAGGAACCGGGGTGCCTGACGCGCTTTAGTAGCTTGTTCAAAGGCGAATGCCAGGCGGATGAGCGCTGGTTCACTCCAGGCACGCCCGAAGAAAGAGATTCCGACTGGTAGTCCGGAGATAAAACCCGCGGTCACATTGATATTTGGATAGCCTGCAACGGCGGCGGCATTCGAGCTGCCGCCTCCCACGTGGTCGCCATTAATGAGGTCGGTAAGCCACGCCGGACCGCCGGTAGGGGCGACGATGGCGTCGAGGTGATACTTATCCATGGTGGCATCAATGCCTTCGGTGCGGGCGAGTTGGTGGTTCCTATTTAGCGCGTCGAGATATGTCTTTTCGGTGAGCGAACCCTTGGCTTCAGCTTTAAGAAATAAGTCCTGACCGAAGTAGGACATTTCTTTCAATCGATCACGCTCGTTAAATTCGATTATGTCTTTCAAGGTGTGGACTGGAGCGTTGGGACCAAGACGTGCGAGATAGGTGTTGAGATCCGCCTTAAGTTCGTACATCAGAACCAATAGCTCGGTTTCATCGAACTTACCAAAGGTTTCAATGTCGGCAGGATCAATCACCGTCGCTCCCTGCTTTTTCATAACGTCGAGGGATTGCTCCATGAGAGCATCGACGGCATCGTTGAAGCCGAAATATTTTCTTGCGACGCCAATGCGCGCTCCCTTGAGAGCGTTGGGGTCACAGAACTGAGTGTAATCGGCATAGGACTTGCCCGCGCTGGCAGCGGTCGCTGAATCGGGCGCGTCGATCCCGGTTAGCGCGCCCAAAAGGGTAGCGGCGTCGCGCACCGTGCGGCACATCGGCCCAGCGCCATCCTGCGAGTGGGAGATTGGAATGATTCCGCTGCGGCTCACCAGCCCGACCGTGGGCTTGATGCCGGCAAGTCCGTTCGACGACGAGGGGCAGACGATCGAACCGTCCGTTTCGGTGCCGATCCCCACCGCGCACAAGTTCGCAGAAATGCTTGCGCCGGTGCCAGAACTGGAGCCGCAGGGGTTGCGATCAAGCACGTATGGATTTTTGGTGAGGCCGCCGCGGCCGCTCCACCCGCTGGTGGAGTGGCTGCAGCGAATATTCGCCCATTCGCTGAGGTTCGTCTTGCCCAGGATCACGGCGCCTGCGCTGCGTAATTTTTGCGCGACGTAGGAATCTTGCGAAGGCCTGGAGCCGATCAGCGCGAGCGAACCTGCAGTAGTCATCATCTTATCTGCGGTGTCGATATTGTCTTTGATGAGCACCGGGATTCCGTGCATTGGTCCGCGCGGGCCTTTCGCTTTGCGTTCCAGGTCGAGAGAATCTGCGATCGAGAGCGCGTCGGGATTCAGTTCGATGATGCTGTTAATCGAGGGGCCGTGTTTATCGATCTCCTCAATGCGCGCCGAATATTTTTCGACGAGGGAGCGGGCTGTGAATTTGCCGGACTTCATTCCGTCTTGCAGGTCGGAGATGGTCAGCTCATCGAGCTCGAAAGGTTTGACATCGCCCGCAGGAACATCGGCGACTGGAGGGGCCGAGGTCATCTCACGCGCGCCAGCCAGCGCCGGATACAGTGGCGTCAGCGTCACCGCGGCACTGCCGACTATTGTGGCTTTGAGGAAGGTACGACGGCTGGAAACAAGTTTGGCAGCGCTCGGCTTTCGGGGCATGGTTGATCGGTTCCGCATGTCGGGTAAATAGAGCTAAACAACGACATACTACCTCATGGTGGATGTGCAGTGCTTTCGGAGCTACTCCGCCGGCTTAATGCCCGCCGCCGTCCGGGGCGTATGTATCCACCTCATTGCCTGCGGTCTTCCCGTTACTTTGGATGGTGTAACGAAGTATTTGAAAGGGCGGCAGCGTTCGTCGTCCGGGAAAGGAATCCCAATCACAAAACCAGGGAGCGATGCGGCATGACCCTTGAACATGGCACCGTATTTTGCCACCGATCGGCCGGAACAAGAAATGCATTTTCGGGCTGCTGGCGGCGCTATGGTAATCTGCCCGGTTTTGATCGATGGGCCACGGTGCAAATGGCATTCTGCATTATTTTCTGTGCATTGTTCGGTCATCGTGTATAATAAGTTCCAGCTAAGTTTGACTCACAAGCAATTGAAGGTCGGTATCGCCAACCAGCGTCACCCCCTCACTAGCAGCGAATCTTCTCAGCACAATCCAAAGAAACAAGAATAGGACTACCAACAATGGCAGAACAAGGAACAGTGAAGTGGTTTAACGACGCCAAGGGCTATGGCTTTATCAGCCGTCAGAATGGCGAGGACGTCTTCGTGCATTTCTCCGCGATTCAGGCTGGCGGCTTCCGCAGCCTGCAGGAAGGCCAAACCGTGCAGTTCGACGTGACCAAGGGCCCCAAGGGCTGGCAAGCGGAGAACGTCCAGGCTGTCTGAGCGACCGCTCTCTGAGTAACCAAAAAGCCCGGGATTCGAAAGAATCCCGGGCTTTTTATTTTGTCACCAAAGATTTCTCCGAAACTCGCCCTCTCTGGTAGGAGCGCAGTATGAGTTACGGAATCAGAGCTCGTCAATGGCTTTCGCCGCGATGTGAATCGCGTCGGCTATCTTGCGTATTTGTTCCGAGGTCAAGCTCTCCCGAGACACGCGCGCCACCACAGCGCCCCGCAGATTCATGAAAGCCTTCATGATCTCGGGCGACCGGCCGCGCCGGAAACCCCTTTCTGCCTCTTCGAGGCGCTCAAACAACTCCTCGACCAGCCGCTTATTCGCGCGCAGGTATTCTTTCCCTTCCGGGGTCACGGAATAGACCTTCTTGTCATTTTCCGACGACGCGGTGGCCAGGCCCTGTTCCTCCAGCATTGTAAGGGTCGGATAGATGGCGCCGGCGCTCGGTGTATAACCGCCCGCGAGGCGCAGCTCCATGGTTTTGATGAGCTGGTATCCATAACTTGGCTGCTCAGACAGCAGTTTCAGAATTACAAGTTTCAGATCGCCGGCATCGAACAAACGCTCCCGCCGTCCCCCGAAGCCACGCTCGAACCGTTCGTGAGCTCCGCCGCTGAAACCTGCGTGTCTTTCGCGACGCGCATCGATGGACCGTTCCCGCCCTCTGCCGAAACCGCGCTCAAACCCCGGGTCGCGTTCTCCGCAACCTTCGTGTCTTTCTCTTTCTCTTTCTCTTGGACCGTGGGCCTCGAACGAGCGTTCTCTCCGACCCTCGAAGCCATACTCGAATCGTTCGTAGCGACCGCCGCCGCACCCTGCGCGTCTTCCGAAGCCGGAAGGACCGCGGGGTCGATCCTGAACATTTTCAACAACCGAATGCTCAAACATTATCATAATCTCCTTTCGCTAAAATATATCTCACGATATATGGTAGTGGACCAGTTTCGTTTTGCACAGTCTCGCTTTAGCATCCCGACTGTGGCATCATGAAGCCATGATCGGTAAGGGCAAACGACCGCGTGACCCGAACCAGCTTGCCGCGTGGACCGTCGCAGTATCCACAGGCCAGATTCCAGCGCCAGAGCCGGAAGTTCCCAAACCTGCCGCAAACGTCCCGCCTCAGACCATCTCCGAGTATATGTCAGCCATCGGACGCAAGGGCGGTCAGATCGGCGGAAAGCGCCGCCTCAAGACGATGACGAAAGCCAAACGCTCCAAGATCGCTGCGAAAGCTGCCAAGGCCCGCTGGAAAAACGTAAAGAAATCGCACTAAGTAACACACTGAAGAGTTTCGCAATATTCTTCGACAGAACGCGCCCTCCAAGCCGAGACACTCGCCGCAATGAAGAAAGCCATCACGAGTAGTGTGATCCATCCCCAATGCGGCGGCGGACACCGACCGCTAACAATTACCCCCGTCGCAGCGCCGAGAAAAGTACACCAAGCAGAGGCGTACTGAAAATGAATATAATCAGCCCACGCAGTAATGTGGTCTGTACGATTGCGGCGCTGATGTTCCTTCTCCGACGTTGAATCCCATCTCCGTACAACGTCCTTCAGTGTATTTTCGCTGATAAGTGGGAACCATTTCCCTCTTATCTTCCTCGCCAAATCGGAATTTAATAACCACTCGAACCATGGGAAAATGAGCGAGCGATGTATCCCATAGACGGTAGCTCCCACAACTAGAGCAATCACTAATCCGAGAGAAAACACATTTTCCGATCCGAGGTCAATCGCTTCGCAAGTTCCATTTGTGGCTAGATAGTAAGCGAGGACAAAGAATGCTCCTGCGAAAGCACTTCGCAATAAAAAACTGAGTGAGAAAGATTTCAGGAGTGCATCCATGGTTCATTCCAGCGGACTCTGGCTAACCCATCCTTCCAGTGCCATCGTATAATGGAGAGGAAATCAGCTCTAAAAAGCAACGCCAGCCTTGGCGGGCTGGACGGTGCGCTTGCGGTTTGGTGGGCTAATCCAAATCATACGGTGAGATATGCCCACTGCGCAAGCGGAAATTAAAACAGACAATACCTGTCTCCGTCCCTTCGATGAGGAAGAACGCCCCATGACGATGCACGTAGTCTTGCCTACGCGAAACCTAGATGGGCTGGTTTGGGTCACTGACGACTTGAATAATCTGGGAAACGACAACCCGTCCCATGCCGGAAAGATCAAATACTTAGATGGCCATAACGTCGCCTGTAGCGCTTGGGGAAGTCATGCGTTAACGGTAAGGGATACATTTGCGGATCGAATCGAGGATGGCTCGATTAAACTCAATTCCAATAGAGATAGTGTGATTCAATTACTTAGAAGCTTTGCCCTAGAGATGGTGCCGGAGCATGAGAAAATACTACCGCCGCTAGGTCTACAGCAACCTAATCGCGGACTTCTGGTGCTCACTCTCTTTACAGAAGGCCCACGGCTTTACCATGTAAATATCACCGCAACTGCCCCTGCTCTGTACACTGGGAATTGGCTCGTTGTCGGGGATGACCATAATCCTGCCAATATCTTCGCCGATTACTACTATCGGCGATCTGGCTATTCCGTCAGCGAATTGCTTTCCATGGGGATTCACACCATGCGTTTAGCGCATATGCTAAAGCCAACTTATATTGGAAACCCGGACGCGTGGTTCTATGACGGCGAATTTCGACAGCTAGCAGCCCCCGAACTTGAAGGTTATATGCAACGCTCAGTATCATTAGATCAATCCATTCTTGGCGCATTCGCCGGACGCTAAAATTCACAGATTTTACGCACCTTCTCGCACTATTTTCTTGACATGCTAAAGCGGCTGTAGTATAAGAGTAAGTATGAATTGCCTAGACAATGCGACCCGCGCAAAAGTCGTTAGCTGTCTGATTGAAGGCTGTTCCGTTCGCGCCACGGTACGCATGACGGGAGTTTCCAAGACCACGATTGTTAAGCTGCTGGCCGATCTGGGAGCCGCGTGCGCTGCCTACCATGACCGCTACGTTCGAAACCTGAAAGTGCGCCGTCTACAGGCGGATGAAATTTGGCAGTTCGTTGGAGCCAAGGCGAAGAACGCCAGCGTTGAAAAGAAGCAAGAGGGCTGGGGCGATATTTGGACCTGGGTTGGAATCGATGCGGATACGAAGTTAGTCGTTTCGTATCTGGTAGGCGGACGGGATGCAGGATGGGCCACAGAGTTCATGCTGGATTGCGCCAACCGAATTAGCAATCGAGTTCAGATCACCACAGACGGCCATCGCTCCTACCTAGAAGCGGTTGAGACTGCATTCGGCGCAGATATTGATTACGCACAGTTACAGAAGATTTATGGGGCGGCGCAAGAGAACGAGACGCGCTATTCTCCAGCGCGTTGCATCGGCTGCGACATGAAGGTTGTGAGCGGCGATCCTGACCCCAAGCATGTGAGCACCAGCTATGTGGAAAGGCAGAACCTGACGATGAGAATGCACATGCGCCGCTTTACTCGCCTGACGAATGCTTTCAGCAAGAAAGTAGAGAACCACGCGCATTCCGTTGCGTTGCACTACATGTTCTATAACTTTTGCCGGATTCACCAAACACTAAAAGTCACGCCAGCGATGGAAAGCGGACTAGCAGACCACATTTGGAGTATTGAGGAACTGTGCTCGATTCTGCCGAAACCGACCGTCAAGGCTTCCACGATTGGAAATGACATGGTACGCAAGGCGCTAGGCGAGAGCGCCTAGGGTTTTATGGATTTCCTGATTTCTATGATTCGTTCTACATCCTGCATAATTTCGTGACGTACTACTTCCTCGTTTATCCGTTCGTCCATTGCCATCTTTGCCATGCTTCGCGCTATATGATCTATTTCGGCAATCCGCTCGGTTCTGCGCTTTGTCTCGTCTTTCGGAAGTTGCCTCATCTCCCCATCAGGCTTTATCACCGCAACATGAGTTCTTCCGCCGCATCCGTCAACATGCTTTCTCGCTTGGTCAACGATATATGTAACCACAGGCACAAGATCACCCAAGTCGATTTTGGGTTGCCAAAATCTGTCTTCGATGTACTTGGCTAAGTATTCGCCACAGCCGATGGAGATCGACCTAACGTCTCTCGTCAGAACGGAATTTGTAATCTCGACTAGCTCAAATTGATCTTGCTTGCACCATGCGCCGATGATGATTTGCTGCTCTGGTATCAATCCAGGATGATGAGTCTTTGTTAGGTTCCCGTATGCGCGAATTAATTCATCCTCAGCGGCATCTATCATCGTCTGGACGCTAACTGTTCTGTGCTCCATTGCATTCCACAGTTTGCCAATGAGGTGGTCTATCAGATGCCCGTCTCCAGCTCCCGCAAAGATCGCACACGGCATCCCGGTCCTGTGACCAAGGGGACGCATTACAAGCTTTGGGACTTGTCTTTTCAGACCTGAGACGGTTTCTCGCGTATCGGCACCAAGCACTATTCCTTGATGGCGGCAAAATCCGAGACATATCGTCACGTATTGTCTCCGTGGAAGCCGCTTAGGTTCAGGCTGGGGCTTACGGGGAAAGGGTTGCGGCTTCGGCGGTAACATTCTACGCCGCCCCGCTGTGGACCTGTGCAAATTGAAACTGGTCCATTACCCGATATATCGTTTGTCAAAACCTATCGAGGTGACTTGTGCAAAGTATTTAGAAAAGCGAGGGGCAAAACGGCAAGGTCGACGGCCGAAGCTCGATTTTAATCTCAATGCTCCGTGCGCGCCTTTTGCACCATCTCTACCAGAGCCTTTCTGGCTTCACCGGGATTGATCACCTCCCGCAGGAAAGCAACGCGCGCACCTTTCATGCCATCGCGGGTTTTCAAGCGCACGTGAAAGCCGAGGCGGTCGATTGAAGTCATAGCCGCCTCTTGCGATTCGATTCCGGCAAACGTGCGGCTAAGCAGGACGAGTGCATCTTTGTGGTCGGCGTTCATGTGTTCGATGATCCCGGCCGCATGATCTGCCAGGGGATCGGGCTGCGCTTGATCATAGTCCGATGCCTGCACCCAGCCCATCACGCCGAAGCCTCCCACGTAATAAACGTCGACGACATCCATGCGATAGAAAGAAAAGTCTTCGAAGTCGACCCAGTATCTGCTGTTGGCATAACAGTCCAGATAAAGCTTGCGCGCGTCTGCAATTTCAGGCTTAGGAACGGTAAAAACATTTCCCACCAACGTGACTCGCGAGGCGCCCAGTGGATCGCCGCTGGCGTCAGGCTGGGTCACCAGCAAGCTGGCGCGCGGGTCTGCTTCCAGATTTTGTGTGTGCATCGCCATCGTGCTGATGAGGAAGATGGGACGTCCGCGAGTATCCAGCCCGTATGGCATGACTGAGCCAAACGGAAACCCCGGCTGCTTTCGGGAAACCGTGGACAAGCTGCCGATGCGGCCGACGTACACCAAGGTGCGAGCGCGTTCGGAAAATGAAGGCTCGGGGATTTCGGGTTGTTTGGCGGCGGAGGTGCTCGCGTGTTTTCTGGTGGATGAGGAAGACATGATCACACTCTTTGGGAAGTCTAACAGGCCGCGGATTTGCAGACAGCTACTCCCGAGGTCGGCACTGGTGTGACGCCAGATTGTTTCCCGGGGTCGTCGAGTGCTAGACTTTGGTTGGCTTCAGGGTAGGTGGGTTTTCCCTGGCGAGCGGGAGTAGTTCAGCGGTAGAACGCCAGCTTCCCAAGCTGGATGTCGCCGGT
>DAIUEW010000021.1:0-83303 GCA_036844925.1 Candidatus Sulfotelmatobacter sp. | reverse complement strand
CTCGGATGGGAATAAGATTGAGCTCTGGCAGCCGCTGCCCGCAAAGCCCTGAGGGCTTTCCACTGCACTTACTCAATCGGTTTTCTGTAGCTACGGCCCGTAGTCGTAGAATGGCCGGAAATGCTTTGCGCCTGGTCACCTCAATATCCGCATCGGCCGATTCCGCCCGATCAGTCGCGCAGTGTAGAGGTTAATGGTACCGGCAGCGTCGTGGTTCCAGCCCCCGCCGTGTTACAGGGCTTGTCCGATCATTTCGTCTTCTCCGGCGACAGGGCTCGCCACAGCGTATGGCGACTGACCTCGACCGCAACAGCGACCCGCACTTTCCTGTACTCCCCAGACCGCAGCAGTGCCCGCGCCTTCTTCAAATCCGCTTCATCGAGCGCCTTGGGTCTTCCGCCCGCGCGACCCTGACGACGGGCGGGAACCGCATATAATCCTAATCAATTCTTTTAATGGGCCTTCTGAGTGCGCGGCGAATCTAAGGATCATATGGCAGATAAGCCCTTAAAGCGCTATATTTTCGCGAGCGACTTCGATCAGACGCTCACCTTCAACGATTCCGGCTACGTGCTTGCGGAACTCGTTGGCATTCCCACCGCGGAGTTCGAACACAAAGCTAAAGGCATGGCAAAAATCAACCTTGTGCAGCAGGGAGCGGAACTCGCCTACCTGCTGCTGCACGACCCGGAGTTCAAGGCCAAAGTGCGGAGGGAACATCTTCACGAAGTAGGCAAACGCATTCGGCTCAAAGGTGACATCAAACTGCTCTACCAGATCCTCGCCACTGGCGTGGATGGACACTTTTTCGATTTCTATGTCCTCTCCGCCGCGCCGGTGGAAGTAATCCACTCGGCGCTTGAGGGGATTGTCCCAGAGGATCATATTTACGGCACGGAATTCCGCTACAAAGCCTCCGGAGAAATCGATACCATCGTTCGCGCCACGGCGGGCTACGGCAAGGTTGCAGTCCTTAATCAACTGCTGGCGCAGCACGTCACCGGTCCCGATCACGTGATTTACTCCGGCGATGGCAGCTCCGATATTCACGTGATGTTGCAACTCAATGCGCGGGACGGTCTCACCATTGCAGTTTCAGAATCGCCGAACGTTTCGCAGATCGCCAAACGCACGGTTCTGAGCACGAGTGCGCTGGCCGTGTTGGCGCCCATCCTCGAAGAAATTGCAGGATGGGAGCGCGCCCGCATTCGCAGCTTCTTTGAGGCCAACGGCATGCTGATCCAAGAATGGGAGCGGGTTCGCACCGACTGGCTGACGGTGCGTCCCGCGATTGTCGAGCCTTCGGAACCCGTGAGCGTGGCGTGATCCTTCAAAAAGTAAACGCCACAGTTGGGTGGCACCATGCTGCGCGATAAGAGCCTGATCCCACTATCTCGCCAGCATCAGCACGCATTAGCTCTATGTGTGCGCATCGATCGCGCCCAGCCCGCACCCACATCTGACCTTTCGGCCTGGCAGGAGGAGATCGAACAGCAGTTCGAACAAGAGCTCAAAATTCATTTTGCGGCTGAAGAACAAGTGCTGTTCCCTGCTGCCCGCGAATTCCCCGAATTGACTCCTATAGTCGAAGAACTAATCGCGGATCACACAGCCCTGCGGAAACTTTTCTTCCAGGCTGAAGAACGATGCATGTCATCGGAGAGTTTGCTCGCTTTCGGACAGCGTCTTTCTAATCACATCCGCAAAGAAGAGCGCCAGCTCTTCGAGCGCCTGCAGCAGTTAACGAATCAAGAAGAACTTGCGGCTCTGGGAGTGAAGTTGGAAGCTGCGCTCAAAGACGCTGCGCAGTCCTGCATCGTGAGGAACGAAGCAACCAAGCTAAAGGCAAGAGGATAGCCGGTCTTCGTAAAACCGCTCGCGATTACAGCCCATGAAGTTGCCGGAATTGTATCGCGGCTTCGCGTCCCATATAGCGTTCGAGCACGGCCGCCTCGGTCTTCCGCAGATCTACGACCACCAGCCCGTCGAGCACATTGGAAAACTTGCTGTCGACGTTAAAGCCTAGAAGTTTGCCGCCGATCTTCGCATATTGCCGCAGCAGGATAGGCAGACCTTTGCCATCGGTTTCCACGTCGGTAATAGGCTGCGAAAGTTCTTCCAGATCGCGCAAGGCATGGCACATGGCGCGGCAATCCCAGGGCCGCAGCCTTGCTGGACGAAACGGCCGCCTTGGTTCGATCAATCCTGCCAGTTCGTCTTCCCCCATGCGTGCTTCGAAGAAGCGGTAAATCATCTCGCGTGAGGCTTTGCTGTAGTGGTTGCTGATGTTCACCGCGCCGAACAGCACCGGAGTCTTCGCGTGCGTGGCCAGCAGACGCGCAATTCCCTTCCACAACAAAAGCAGCGGAGCATATTGGCGCTGGTATTCTGGCCTCACGAAAGAACGTCCCAGTTCCAGCGCCGGCCCAAGCTTTTCGAAAACTCGAGCATCGTAACGAAATAGCGTGCTCGTGTAGAGACCATTCATGCCGTGTTCGGCGAGAATTTCAGCCGTGTTGCCCGCGCGATATGCCCCCACCAGTTCCCGCTTGCCCTTGTGCCACAGCAAGACGTGCCAATAGTAGCGGTCGAAACAATCAAGATCGCGCCTCTTACCTGTTCCTTCGCCCGCCAGGCGAAACGTGGCTTCACGCAACCGTCCCAACTCCCGCAGCATCCCTGGAATCTCATCTGCTTCCGCGAGGTAGACGGCCAGATCGCCGCTCTCGGCTAAACAGCGAGTGGCCGCAAGCTGGCTCAATTCCTGTGCGAGCAATTCTGCGGGCTCCACAGAAGCGACAGGTTTCTGTACGGTCGCCGAGATTTTGGAATGCACCAGCGACGGCCACGAAGTCCCATGCCGGCGCCGCCGCGCCAACAGATAGGTGCGCCAGCGCAGATAATCAATCGCCTCCCTGTCATCCGGAATACTCGTCACGGAATCAGAGGAAACCTCGCTGCCCACGCGCACTTCCACAGTTCGTCCTTTTTGATGGAGGAATTCCTGCAAGAGGAACGCCGTTCTCAATCGCGGATGAATCATTCCGAAGAGCTGAAAACCCACGCTGTTGCATCCGCAAAAATAAACCGGCAGCACGGCGGCGCCCGTCCGGCGCATCAACCGTACGGCAGTGTCGTTCCACTGCGGGTCAGCTATTTCCGCCTGAGGAAACTGCCAATGCGAGACTTCTCCCGCTGGAAAGATGGCCAACACTCCGCCGCCCTCTAGCCAGGCAAGCGCTTCCCGGACCGCGCGCCGGTTTAGGTCAATTCCCCCGGCGGGAACCGCTCGGCCGCTGGCAAACGGATCGACAAAAATGCAATGCCGCACCAGTTCAGGGACGTCTCGCAACAGGAAATTGGTCATCACCTTCACGTCCGGGCGAACGTGAGTGAGCAGCACGGCGAGAACAACTCCATCGAGCATTCCAAAGGGATGGTTGGCCACAACCACCACGGGACCACTAGCGGGGATCCGAGCCGTATCCGCCGGATCGACGCGCAGTTTCACTTGCATCTCCGCCAACAGATTCTGTAATCCAAAGCCTTCGGGAGATTTGCCTACGCGCCGGTAAAGATCCCGCACCTTGTCTAACGGGATAAATTTTTCCGCCACAGCAGGAACGCCAAGAAATCCTTCAACTTGCACCAACACTTCTGGCTGCGTCTGCTCTGGACGGAAATGGTTTGACGGCATGTTAAAGGAATAGCGCAGGCGCGTTGCGGCGGCGTGAAGAACAAGTTAAATGCTGATGAAATTACGAGGGAGGAAGCACGATAGTAACCGGAAGTAACGTTCTAAACGCACTGCGCCGATACAGAAGCGCGCTGAAGTTTTCTATGTCTCTAGCCGGAAGCGCGTTTCCGCCAGTGCATAAAGTTTGCGCCAGACGAGCCGGTTAATCGTCACAACTGTCGCCGCCATCATCATGGTAGCGGCCAGCAAAAGGTGGAAGTCGCCGCTGTCGGTAGCTTGGCTGATGGTCGCGCCCAGCCCCGTCGTGGTGTAGATCTGCCCTTTGAAGTGAAAGTACTCAGCGACAATGCTGGCATTCCATGCTCCGCCGGAAGCCGTGACCAATCCGGTCACGAGATAGGGAAAGATGCCCGGAAGGATAAGTTTCTTCCACCGTTCGATCCCCTCAATGTGGAAGACGGAACAACATTCTTTTAAGTCGGTGGGGATTGCCATTGCCCCGGCGATAACGTTGAACAACACATACCACTGCGTGCCCAGCAGTAATACGACAATCGATGCCAGCCCTAATCCTCCGCCGATGCGAATCAGCAGCAAGAGGATTACAGGCAGCAACGCCGTTGCCGGAACGGAAGCCGCAATCTGCGCCAGCGGTTGGGCGATCCGCGCCAGTCGAGAATTGAAGCCGATCGCGACGCCGGCAGGAATCGTCCACAGCGCACCGATCAGTAGTGCAAGATTCACGCGCAAGAAAGTCGCGCCCAGGCCAAGGGCCGCCAGGTGGAGTTCGGTTTTTTGCAGTCCGGTGAGAATGATGGCGACGCGAACCACCGCATAACCAATGCCACCGAGGGATAAGAGCAGAAGTCCGCGCAGCAGCCACTCTCGCCACGGGGCCGCAGGTTGCTCCGCACTCTCTTTGTTATGATGCCGCGCAAAATACAGAAGCAGTCGCTCCTCCAGCGGGCGCAGCGTCTTCTGCCGAATGCTGGCAAGCCCGCTTGAATGCTGCACCATGTTCAATACCCATGATCGCGGAGCGTCGCTGCTTTCCACCTGCTCAACTTTGAACTTCTCCGCCCAGGCGATCACCGGCCGCCACACAAACTGATCCAGTAGCACAATCACCAGGATCATCGTGGCGATGCCCCACAAGATCGAAGCCGTGTCGCCCGCGCTGGCCGCGGTCTGCAGATAGGAGCCCAGGCCCGGCAGGCGAAAATCGCGCGGCCCCAAAACGAACATCTCACACACCATTAGCGCGAACCATCCTCCGGCCACTGACATCATCGAATTCCACACTAATCCGATCGCCGAGTATGGCAACTCCATTTGCGTGAAACGCTGCCACCAGCTGAAGCGATAAATCGAAGCAGCCTCCCGCATCTCGCTTGGAATGCTCTTCAGCGAGGCGTAAAAGCTGAACGCCATATTCCAGACTTGTCCGGTAAAAATCAGAAGGATCGCTCCCAGTTCTACTCCGAGTTGTCGTCCGGGAAAAAGCGCTACCATCGCCAGCATCACTCCCGGAAGAAAACTGAGCACGGGAATCGACTGCAACACATCGAGCAGAGGAATCATGAAACGCTCGGCTCGCGGGTTGTACGCCGCAACATAACCGTACACCAGGGTGAATGCCAAACTTAGTATGTAGGCGATGGTAATACGTAGTAGGGAGTAACCCGCATAAGCCGGCAGCGCCCACACGCTTCGCGAAATCTCAACCGTGGGAGTGAAAGGACCAAGCCATGAGCGCCCGACTGTCACCACTGCATAGAAAAGCGCAATCCCCGCACCGAACATAATCACATCGGGCAAGTGCGAGGCCTCAACGCTTGGCAGCTGCGACCACAAGCGGTAGGCCGAAAATCCCCGGAAGCTGATTCTTTGTTTCATGCGACGGCTGATTCCCTCAACTGGAGCTGGAGATCAAGACTTAGGGGTGGGAGTGGAATCGTGTTTCTCAACGGCGTGTGCCGCTGGAACTGCATTGGTGTGCGGAGGTTCTATCGGAGATGCTTCAAGTTGTGCAACTTCGGTTTGCACCAGCTTGCCGCTTCCGCGATCATAGTCGAAAATCTCCGCGTAACGTCCCCAGTTCATCGCCGTGTCGAACTGGCGCTGGACTTCCTCCTGGGAAAAGTGTTCGTCAAGAATGTCGTGAAAAAATTCGTCGTTAATGGAGTGGTCGGACTTGCGGTTTAGAATGCTGTCGATCTGCTTGAGGATCATGACATGTTCCAGCACAGCTTCGCGAAACAGGACTTTGCGCCTCTGGATATCCGCGTCGGCGAACTGCACTCCCTGCCTTGACAGTTGCACATCGCCTTCCTTCAACGCGGCGAAACCCAGCAACTGGCAGGCCTCTAGAATAGGCAGCAGATCCTCCACGTCCATCACCAACTCTTCGCTGAGGCGAAAAAGATCTTCACGTCCGCCGCGATCATGCAGCAGTTCGAGCAAGCCGGCGATTCCTCCTACTCGAGCGTGTGGCAAAATCTGGTACTTGTTTGTCCGCACGGGCGCTCGGCCCGCTCTGAAGCCTCCAGGAGGCACAGCGATCTCCCCCGTACTTTCCGGATCGGGCAAAGCATGTTCCACATCCGGCTCGGTCATGACTTTGTAAATGTAATCTACGAGTTCCACAAATCGCGCGGACTTGCGGTCGCGCGGATGCACAAGGCGTACGTTCAAATCGGACCGAATGCGCGCTGGATTTCTCCCGAGCACGACAATGCGGTCCGCCAGCATCACCGCCTCCTCGATATTGTGCGTCACAATGAAGATAGCGCTGGTCGGCATCTTCTTGTTGAGCCACAACTCCAGCAGTTCGCCGCGCAGGTTTTCCGCCGTGAGCACATCGAGCGCCGAAAATGGTTCGTCCATGAAGAGGACTTCCGGTTCCACAACCAGCGCCCGCGCGAAACCAACGCGCTGCTTCATGCCACCCGAAAGCTCCTTGGGATATGCGGTTTCGAAGCCATCAAGCCCCACAGTGTCCAGCGTTCGCAACGCGCGCTTGCGCCGCTCCACGGCCGCAACGGCACGTGCCTCCAAAGGTGCTTCAACATTCTCCAGCACGGTGAGCCAGGGGAACAATGCGAAACTCTGGAACACGATCGCCACATTCGGAGTTTGCCCGGCCATCGGCTTGCCGTGCCAGAACAGCGCCCCTGACGAGGGTTGCCCGAGGCCGCTTAGAATGCGCAGCAGAGTTGATTTGCCGCATCCCGAAGCGCCGAGCAGAGCGATGATTTTCCCCGACTCGATGGAAAAATCCGTGAGACCGACCACCTGAATACGAGTCCCATCCGGCTGTGGATAGGCCTTCTCAATCGCCCGGGCTTCGATAATGGCTTCGCTGGCCAAGAAAACTCTCCGTAACTTCTATACACGATTCGTGGCAAGGAGCAAAGCACGCTCCTTCTTTGACACGCTGTTCACAACGAAAAGTATTTCAGGCGGCGAAGTCTTCCTCCGCCAAAGGCGGAACAGGCTGCGGGAGCCGGTCCGTCACTTCCACGAGGTGTGCCAACTTTGCGCTCAACTCAGTAGTAAGCTGGCCAGGGTCAACACGCCATTTCCAATTTCCGCCCTGCAGGCTGGGAGTATTCATGCGCGCCTCACTATCCAGACCCAGCACGTCCTGTAGTGGAATGAGCGCAAGGTCTGCTACCGAGCTCAGAGCCGCGCGGATGAACGCCCAGTGAATGCCATCGTCGCAGCAACCGAGATAACTCTCTGCATTGCGGCGCTCGTGATCAGCCGCTCCAGAGCGGAACCACCCAACCGTCGTGTCATTGTCGTGGGTTCCTGTGTAAATCACTTTGCCGGTAGCACGGTGGGGTAAATACATGTGCGCACCCTCGTCGCCAAAACCGAATTGCAGCACCGCCATCCCAGGGATTTGCAGCCTCTCGCGCAACGCGTGCACTTCTGGAGTGATGTAGCCCAGATCTTCCGCGAAAAAGGGCAAGCCCCCCAGAGCCTCCCGCAGCTTGTGAAACAGTTCGTCGCGCGGACCATCCACCCAACGGCCATTGATCGCGGTTGGATCGTCGGCCGGAATCTCCCAGAACTGGTCGAAGCCGCGAAAATGATCGAGGCGAATGTAGTCGCAGTTCTGCGTCGCCCAGCGCAACCGCTGAATCCACCAGTCGTATCCCCTTTCCTTCATCACATCCCAGCGGTAAAGAGGATTTCCCCAGCGCTGGCCAGTCTTACTGAAGAAATCAGGAGGAACACCGGAGACTACATCGGGCTCCAGATTTTCATTCAGCCGAAACAGTTCTGGGTGCATCCAGACATCGGCGCTATCGTAATTAACGAAGATCGCCACGTCGCCCACGATTCGGACATACCGCTCCGAACAATACTTTCGCAGCGCCTTCCATTGCTCATAGAAGGCAAACTGCAACGCACTGCGGATCCTCAGATCCACCGCCAGATCTTTGCGCGCCTGCTCCAGCGCACCGGGTTCACGACGCGCCAACTGCGCAGGCCAGTCATTCCAGCACGCCAACTTTTGTTGCGCGCGCAAAGAATCGAATAAAACAAAATCGTCGAGCCACCAGGCATTGTCGTCACAGAAATGCTCAAAGCGTTGCCGCGGCTTTTCCGCGGCTGAAGAGAGAAAGTTGCGTCCCGCTTCAAACAGTAGCGGCATTTTCGTGGCAAAAACCTGGTCGTATTCAACCGCGCCGGAGCCTGAAGAGAGTCGGGAGAGTTTTGAAGGATCGAGCCATCCGTGGCTTACCAGACGCTCAAGACTGATCAGCAAGGGATTGCCGGCGAACGCCGAAATGGAAGAATAAGGCGAGTTGCCGTAGCCTAGCGGCCCGAGCGGTAGGACTTGCCAAAGTCCCTGACGTGCCGATGCGAGAAGATCGACAAACGAGTAAGCCGCCGGCCCGAAATCACCAATGCCGCCGCGCGAAGGCAGCGACGTCGGGTGCAACAAGATACCTGCGGCGCGCGGAAACGGCATGCAGCTCGATCACTATCTCTGATACCGGGGTTCGGTCAAATCCTGTTCACCAGATTCCAGTTTGCTAACTCCGGCTTGCCAAACGGGTGCTATGCTCCAGGTTCTCCGCCGGCACGAGTCAGCGTATTCAATTCTTCCTTATTGATTTTGATCTTGCCAGCCTTTTCCATCTGGTCGCGCAGGTTCGTCACAAACAATCCGAACAGTTCTTGCTCCTTACCTTGTAGCAGGGTGTCGCGAATCTGGTCACGCTTCGCTGCGAAATCGGCGTCCGCAGGAGCTTGCACCTCCAGCAAGGAAATCACCACGCCGTTCGCTCCGCTCTCGACCGGCCCGCTGATATCCCCCGGCTTCATATTGAATACTACCGAGGCTTGTCCCGTCATGGATCCGATATCCGGCACTTGGCCGTCGGGTCCCACAAATTCGCTGGTCTTCACCTCCGCGCCCAGCTCTTTGGCGGCCTTTTTCAGATCGTGTCCGGTCTTCGCGCGATCGGAAAGCTCCTGTGTCTTCTGTGTCAGAAGAACGTTCGCGCGTTCGTTCTTGAATTCTTCTTCCACTCGACTGCGAATTTCATCGAAGCTGGGTGTCGATTGCGGTTTCACGCCGAGCAACTGAAACACAGCAAAGCCTTGCGAGGTTGCCGCCATCTCGGCGGGAGACTTCTCCGCAGAGGTGAACACTGCATCCATGAACTGCGGGGCCGGTCCTAAGCCTGGAACCAGATCCTTGCGACTAAAGAAATCCGAGGTGACAACCGGCACGCCTTTGGCGGCTGCCGCGGCATCCAGTCCTTTCGCCTTTGCATCCTGCAGCAAGTCTTCCGTCTGTTTCTGCGCGATCTGTTGCGCTTTCTGTTGTTTCAGGATCGGTTCAATCTCACCTTTCACTTCGTCGAGCATCTTCATGTGCGCGTCCTGTCGGTCGTCGACGCGAATGATATGGAAACCATAGCTGCTCTTCACCAAGTCGCTGATCTGCCCCTTGGGTAAAGAAAAAGCGGCTTTCTCAAATTCCGGAACCGTCCGGCCCTTGCCAATCCACCCCAGCGATCCCCCCTCCTTCGCGCTGCCGGGGTCTTCAGAATATTTCTTCGCCAGATCTTCGAAGTTTGCTCCGCCCTTCAACTGCTTGAGCAAATCCCCCGCGCGCTTCTGAGCTTCTGCCACGCCCTTCTCGTCGACTGTGCCGTCCGGCCCGGGAAGCGGGGTCTTGATCAGAATGTGGCTGACCTTCGCTTGTTCGGCGATGCGATATTGATCACGATGCTGATTGTAATAAGCCTGCAACTCGTCGTGCGTGACCTGCACTCCGCTCGCAATCTTCGCCGTGTCTAGCATCGCGTATTTGATCTTCCGCTTCTCCGGAATCGAGTTCGCGTAGTTCTTCTGATGGCTGTCGTAAAAGGCCTTCAGCTCCTCCGACGTAGGATGCAGCCCCTTCTTGATATCGTCTTCCTTCAACACGGCATACTCAAACTT
This sequence comes from Candidatus Sulfotelmatobacter sp., assembly GCA_036844925.1. Classification (GTDB taxonomy): domain Bacteria; phylum Acidobacteriota; class Terriglobia; order Terriglobales; family Acidobacteriaceae; genus Sulfotelmatobacter. The sequence goes on along the minus strand of DAIUEW010000021.1, from coordinate 73,135 downwards.
CACTTTCGTATTCTGCTTTTCGAATTCCTGCCGGATGGCCGCATCGCTCACCGACGCGCTACCTGCGATCAGCGCCTGCAGCTTGCTGATCATGATTTCCTTGGCCACATTGTCTTCGAACATCGTCGGAGTAAGGTTGGCCCGTTGCAGCATCCCTTCATATTCGGCCTGCCCCACGAAGTTGCCGTTGGGGAAAAAGTATTGCGCATAACGGCCATGTTGCAGTTCGTCTCTGACTTCCTGCGGCGTTGCCTTCAACCCAAGGTGTTGCGCTTCGACCAGCAAAGCCTGCCGGTCAATCAACTGATCGGCCGCTCGCTGCGCAAAAAATGGCAGTAACATCGAGGCGTTCGCCCCCAACTGCGCCCCCTGCTGTTGCAACATCTGGCGCGCGGTATCGCGAACCTGCTCTACGGTCACGTCCTCGCCTCCGACTTTGGCGACAATCCCTTTACCCGGCGTTCCCGTAATGTCATTTCCCAACCCGCCGGGGACGAATGCGATCACCATGGCTGCGCAAATCAGCAACAGCAAACCGCTGAGTATGATTTTTTTGACCGGTCCTTCAGTTTGCAGAAATCGGATCATCTTCTTATCACTCCGGAAATACGCTGCGGAATGAATAATTATAAACTACACGTTTGTTATCCGGATCGAAGCCGCAAGGGAGACTAATCCCGCTTGCGTCCCTCATAACCTTGTAAGGTGTTCCAGCCTTCTTTTGTGGTTTTATCCATTTCCGCGCACCCTCCGAAATCAGCTATTGAAACGTATCAATAGACGTGTTATCCCTTATTCGCGGAGCGCGACAACGCACTGTCGCACGATTCCACAGCTCAGGTATACGAAATGAAATTTGCAAGACAGCCAGCCGTATTCGTAGTCGTGCTTCTTGGTTCGTACTTCGCCTTGGCTGCAGACCCGAACTCGAAGGCCACCAATCAAGACTTTCTCCCAGTGAAACTAGCGCTCCGTGACCATTGGGCTCTGCAATCTTCCGCCAAGTTCGAGGCCAAAGGCGAAATGATTTCCACCGCTGCCTTCGTTCCCAAGGGATGGCACGACGCCACCGTTCCCACCACCGTGGTCGCGGCCTTGGTGCACGACAAAACCCTCCCCGATCCATTCTTCGCGATGAACCTCCGCCAGTTCCCCGGCGTGACGTACCCCATCGGTGGAAATTTTTCTAATATCGCGATGCAGCCCGACAGCCCCTACGCGGTCTCCTGGTGGTATCGCAAGGAGTTCGCCGTCCCCACGTCGTTCTCGGGAAAAACTGTTTGGCTGAATTTCAAAGGAATCAACTACCGCGCCAATGTGTGGCTCAACGGAAAGCAGATTGCCAACTCGGATAACATCGCAGGAGCCTGGCGCACCTACGAATTCAACGTCACCGAAGCCGTGAAGCCCGGCTGCGAAAATGTTCTCGCGGTGCAGGTCTTCGCTCCTACCGAGAACGATTTAGCCATCACCTTCGTCGACTGGAATCCCGCGCCTCCCGATAAAAACATGGGCCTGTGGCGCGAAGTCTATCTCACCACTAACGGCCCGGTTGCTCTCCGCTATCCCACCGTCGTCTCGAAGCTGAACCTGCCTGCCACTGATTCCGCGCAGCTCACCGTCACCGCGCAACTTAAGAACGGTACCAGCCAGCCCGTGAAAGGCAAGCTGATAGGCCAAATCGGAGACGTAACCTTCGAACAAGATGTCGAACTCGCCGCCAACGAAAGCAAAGACGTCACCTTCACTCCCGAACAGTTCCCACAACTAGTCTTCACCAATCCACACCTCTGGTGGCCCGCGCAGATGGGAACGCCGAATCTGTACTCCCTTGGAATGCACTTCGAAGTCGGTGGCGCCAGCAGCGATCGCTCGATCACACGATTCGGCATTCGCCAGGTGACTTCCGAAGTAAACGCCACAGGCGGCCGCGCCTTCCAAATTAACGGCAAGAACATCCTGATCCGCGGCGGCGGCTGGACTCCCGATATGATGCTGCGCGAAAACTCCCAGCGTCTGCACGACGAATTCCGCTACGTTCGCGACATAGGATTAAACACTGTCCGCCTCGAAGGCAAGCTCGAAACGCAAGAGTTCTTCGATCTTGCCGATCACGAGGGAATTCTGGTGATGGCCGGCTGGTGCTGCTGCGATTTCTGGGAGCGCTGGACGCGGTGGAAGCCGCAGGATTTTGAAATCGCGCAACAATCCCTGCGCGATCAGATGTACCGCCTGCGCAGCCATCCCAGTCTTGTGATGTGGCTCAACGGCAGCGACAACCCGCCTCCGCCCGACGTCGAACAGATGTATCTCGACATCGAAAAGCAGCTCTTGTGGCCGAATCCAGTAGTTTCCTCCGCCACCGGCAAAGCCACCACGGTCACCGGAGCCAGCGGCGTCAAGATGTCGGGGCCCTATGAATATATAGCTCCGGGCTATTGGGAGCAGGACACTCCCGCGGGTCAGCCTAACCGCAAACTGTGCAACCCCGGCGGCTGCGGCGGCGCTTACGGCTTCAACACCGAAACCAGCATGGGACCGGCCGTCCCGCCCCTCGAAAGCATTCGCGCCATGGTCGGCAAAGATCACCTGTGGCCCATCGACGACGTCTGGAACTATCATGCCGGCGGCGGGGAATTCAAAACCATCCAGGTCTTCAGCACCGCTCTAGCCAACCGTTACGGCAAGTCAGACAATGCGGAAGACTTCGCGGCCAAGTCGCAACTGCAAACGTACGAAGGCGTGCGTGCCATGTACGAAGCCTACAGCCGCAACAAATACCAATCGACGGGCGTGATCCAGTGGATGCTGAATAACGCCTGGCCTTCGATGATCTGGCATCTCTACGACTACTACTTGCGACCCGGCGGCGGCTACTTCGGCGCCAAGCGCGCCCTCGAGGCCCTGCACCCCGTGTATGGGTACGACGATCACTCGATCTGGGTAGTGAGCAGTCAGTACGAAGATGCCAGGGGTTTGAAACTCACCACAAAGATTTACAACCTCGACGTGACCGAAAAGTTTTCTCGCGAGGATTCTATCGACGCTGCCGCTGACAGCACCGCTAAAGTATTTACGCTTCCTGATCTCCAGAACGAAGTGCAGAACCTGAGCCCGGTCTACTTCCTCGCACTGCGCCTGACGGATTCGACGGGTAAGCTGGTCGGCTCAAATTTCTACTGGCTCTCCACCAAACCAGAAACCCTCGACTGGGCCAAATCCAATTGGTGGATGACCCCAACCGATTCCTTCGCCGACTACACCGCCCTGGCGCAACTACCGAAGATAAAGCTTAAAGTTACATTGCGAACCGAACACAAAGGCGATGACTCAGTTGCCCACGTGACCGTAGAAAATCCGAACCATAGTCTTGCATTCTTTGTCAGATTGAAAATTAACAAAGGGGAAAACGCGGAGGAGATCCTTCCCGTGATCTGGGAGGACAACTACATTTCTCTATTGCCCGGCGAGAAGCGCGAGCTAACCGCGACCGTTCACGCCGACGCCATGGCAGCGGCCAAGCCTGTTGTGGAGGTCAGCGGCTGGAACGTGCAATAACGCAAGACTCATCGAACGTGTTGTGAGACGGAAAGCACATTTCCTGACGGATCTTTGAACCACGCCACTTTGTCCCCTGTGGGTGCAGTCCAGATCCCGAGTTCGTCCTGCTCGAAAAAATCAAGTCTCTCGAAGTGCACTCCTTTCTCCTGCAGTCCCGCCACCATTTTCTCGATGTCGGAGACTTGCCATCCCAGAATGGTGAACGGCGCCGGCGTGAACGGTGGTGGAACGTTCGACACCCGAACCATGATTCCATTCGCATCCAACACCATGGCGAAACCGTCGTCCTTCACGAAACGCAGTCCCAAGACGTTTTCGTAAAAAGACCTGGCCGCCGCGGAGTCCGTCGTCGGAATAAAAGCAACTATGTTGATGTGACCGAGCATTCGCCCTCCCGCCATACAGCGCCGATCTTCCGCAAGACGACCTTACAGGTTGATCGAAATCCTTTCCTTCGCTATTGTGACAATAAATGTCGAACATGCGACAAGCCCCACATTGCTGCCCCAAACGCTCAGCACTTGTCACGACGCTCACGTACGATTTCGCGGACGGGCACGTCATACCAGAACATTTTCATCAGGAGGATCAGCTTGTTTACGCCTCTCGGGGAGTTATGACTGTGCGGACACGGGACGGCACTTGGGTTGTGCCCCCGCAGCGGGCTGTTTGGATTCCCGCCCGGACTCCTCATGGCATTTCGATGTCAGGAGCGGTATCCATGCGGACTTTATATTTAAGACCCCGGTTGGTGCGGCCACTTCCCAGAAATTGTAGGGTCTTGAATGTCTCCTCTCTTTTGAGAGAGCTCATTCTCCATGCATGCAGATTTCCGGCCTTGGAAAAAAGAACGAAGGTTCAAGCTCACCTCGTCGAGGTCATCGTGGATCAGTTAGAAACGGTTCAGGCGATTCCACTCCAACTACCTAGTCCAGCGGATCCGAGAGCTATGAGGGTCGCTGAGGCTCTATCCCATGATCCGAGCAGCTCGCGAACTCTGGCAGAAACTTGCAGGATCGCGGGAGCAAGCAAGAGAACCGTCGAGAGACTGTTCCAGCAGGAAACCCGCCTAACTCTTGGCCAATGGAGGCAACAGCTCCGATTAATGCGATCTCTACAACTCCTGGCCGCGGGCGAAAAAATCACGCACGTAGCTCTTGAAGCAGGCTACAGCACACCCAGTGCCTACATCGCGATGTTCCGCAAGATTCTGGGTGTTACTCCCGGTCAGTATTTCCAGACCTCTCACTAAGGATGCTCGGAGATCAGGACTCTTCAGGCGGCAATTCGAAGTCCACCAGGTTGCCCCGGAATCCCTTAGTCTTCCACGCACCCACGGCGATGCCCGCTGCCATCCAGATCGCGCCGAATACCAGAGCTTTGTGACTTAAGCTAATCCAAAGGAAAAAACAGATCACAAAGCCCAGGACCGGCGGCAGCAGATTTCCGAGCTTCTTCTCCGGTTCATGCAGATAGTAGCGGACGAATGCAGCGGCATTCACGCCCATGAAGGCGATGAGTGCGCCAAAATTGAGCAGGTTGGCGCCCAGATCGTAGCCTGTGGTGGCTCCGGCCAGCGCAGGAAGCAGAAAAGCTCCGGCCAACGCCAGGCCGCCTACGAACAGAACGTTGTTTCGCGGAACCCGCCGTTTAGGGTCAACTGCGCCAAAGAATGATTTGGGTAAGGCATTGCTGCGGCCCATCCCATAGAGAAGGCGCGCCGCACCCAGCTGTGCGCCCATGCCAGAGCCAAAATTAGCCACAACCAGCGTGAAGCCCACAATTGCAAAAAGTGGCGCCCAGGCGCGGCCTGCCACGAAAGTAAAAGCTGTGTCCATGTTGGGATATGGCTCAGAGGCCGGCCAAATGAGCTGGGCGGCATAAACCTGGAACGCTGACAGAATGCCGATCACCACGCAGACAAGTACGGTGGCGAGCAAAATGTTTCGGCGGGGATTCTCGGCTTCCTCCGACAGTGTCGAGATTCCGTCGAAACCAATATAGGTGAGCACGGCAACCGAGGTCCCGCCCAATACCGCTTTGGTGTTCCAACTCTGCGGATCGTAAAAGGGCCGGGTAAAGAACGCAGAACCGTCATGCGGATGTCCGAAAATATAGCGTGCGGCAGCCACAAAAAAGATCGCGATCACTACCCCCATTCCAGCCGCCAACGCCGTGTTTACTCGCGCGGAAGTCTTCACGCCTTGAACGTTCAAGGCGGTAAACACCAGCGCAAAGAAAAACGCCCACATTCCATACGAAATGCCGGGAGCAAATACATGCGCCTGCTGGCTGATCCAGATAATGCAGATCATGGGATTGAGAAGATAATCCATGACCATGCTCCAACCCGTAACATAGCCCAGTGCAGGGTTGATTTCCTGACCCACGTAGGTGAATGCGGAGCCGGCGCTGGGATAGGCGCGCGCCATCCGTCCATAGCTGATCGCGGTAAAAAGCATAGCGATCATGGCAATAAGAATGGTGGTCACTACGTGGCCGCGGCCGCGATTACTCAGCACTCCGAAGACGGACATGGGGGCGACCGGCTGAATCACGATCACCCCGTAGAGGATCAGATCCCAAAGCGTGAGCGTGCGGCGCAATCGAGGGGCGGATGGAGCGGCAACCGAGGCAGTTTCCATGGGTCCGCCCATTGGATTACGCGGAGGCAGAAAATGTCAATATTAAAACGATTTACGAGCCGAATTGAACAAATCTCAAGGATGGAACGGCAACGTACCGTAATTAGATTATTTTCCATAGTCGAAGGAATACCCGCGCTGCTCGTTCCCTGACACGTGCCGCGTGTTGTACTCGAGAAGATAGTTCACGTGCGCATCGTCGAGCGGAAATGACTTGCCCGCCGGATACGGATAGTCGCCCATCCGGAGGAATGGTAGCGGCGCTACGAAGTTGCCTTCGGCCGCGTAAAAGTCCATATCTTTCTCATAGCCGTTGGCGGCGAAAAAGTAATCGCGGACCCAGTCCTTAGGCAGCGCAGGCAATTTGGAAGGATCGAAGTCGAGGCGAACCTCATCGCCCGAACCGAACACGACTAGCTGATCGTCCAGAGCCGTCAGCAGCGGTAACACGTCCCCGTAGCGCGTGTAGGTTCCCGCCGGACGCGTGTACGGGCCGGTGGCGCTGACCTTCTCATAAACGTATTGCACGTTGCCCGGTGGAGAGCCTTCAATCTTCAACGGGAATCCGTGGAAGCCGAGATCAGCTCGGACGAGGGGAGCGGCGGTCAGGCGGAACTGTGGGCTTGTTAGGAGAGGGATATCCTTCGCTCCGCCTGAAGAACGGCTGCGCTCAGGATGACGCCCCCCCGGCAGAGAACCGTCGGCGCTATCGATGGTGGCGTCATCCCGAAGCGCGTTTTCACCAGCGGGGCGGGGAAGCTGGTGCGTAACACCCTGGGCGGTTCGAGCGACCAGAATGCTGTCCCAATAAATCTGCAGATTGGTCGTGATGCGAATCTTCTGAGTGCCCGGTGGTAATTTCCCGCTGAGATCCGCCGTCATGGTGCGTGGTCCGCCAGCGGGAAAACCCATATCATCGACCACACGCAGCCATTTGCCATTTGCATCCAGAGCTTCAACATAGGGGGAAATCGCCTGCACTCCCGCTTGCGACGCCGCGAACATGCTGTTCGCCGAAAAGTATTCAACCTCGCCATGCATCAGCAGCCACAAGGGGCCGCCGCGATAGGCCTCGCCCAGATCGAGGGTCAGACTATGCGGCTTGGCGAAGCCTTGGAATCGCGTCAATTCAAAATCGCCGAAGTAGCGATGTGCCAGAAGATCGGGCAGCACGTCATGGCCGTGCTCGTCCCACGCGCCTGCGGGCGGGCGCGCGTCTCCGCCTTTGCTTACCACCACCTTGAATTCTGGATACGGCGGGTTCGAAGCGAAATACTCGTTTGGATAAACGTCTAGATCGGAAGGATGATCGACGGCTAGCAGTCGCACTTGGTCGAGGTATACCGCTTCCTCCAGCGGCTCCATGAAGCGGAAACTCAGCCTCCCGTCCTTCTGGTGGATGGCATTGCGATCAATCTTGATGTATTCGACCGGCCGCGGAACATCGCGCTGCCCGGGCCCAACCCAGTGTCCGACGACGCCCGCGCCTAGCATGTCGCCGACAAGTTCAAAGCGCTCGCCATTCCACGCAAACAAAGTAGGACAGGAGCTGCCGCGCCTATCGATCTCGGTGAAATTCTGCTGCCTGTCGCCGGCGACATTGATTTCATCCTGCAATACGCCCGTTGGCCATAGCATGCGAACGATGTCGGCCTCTTTCGCGTCGCCAAGGCCGACCACGATATCGGTGGAATTTTGTCCCAAGTATCCGGACGAACCGGCGATCTCAAACTTCTGCCGGTTCCCTCCCGCAAACACTTCCACCTTGGTGCCGATGGCGCTCTTGTTGTCGGCTAGTCCCTTGAGCGAGAGCCGCAGCCAGTGATTCTGATTGCCCCCTTCATTGCGCAGCAGCACGGCGGGCCCGTGATTCTGCGTAATGAGCAGATCAGTCGCGCCATCGCCGTCGTAGTCGCCGCTGATGATTGCTCGCGGCTCTTTGAGCTGAATCTTGTCGAGACCAACGTCGGCGCTAACGTCTTTGAAGCCGTCGGCCCCGAGATTGCGGAACAGCCGCACTTCGCCTTTGCCTTCCTTCGTCTCGCCGACCGCGACGAGGTCGACCCAGCCATCGTTGTCGTAGTCGATGGCGGCCACGCCGTAAGTCTCACGCCAGTCCGCCTTCCCAAGCGGGGTTGACTCGAACTCTTTACCTTGCAAGTTGCGCAGGAGACTTATTTGCGGTCCTCCCATGTGAGTCAATGCGAGGTCCATCCAACCATCATGGTCGAAGTCGAGTACAGCGACAGCATTGGTTGGCACACCGAACATCTGTGAAGTCAGGTCATCACGATCCTTGAATTTGCCCTCACGGGGGTTTTCGAATATTGATAGGTGCTTCCCACCAGTGACGATCAGGTCGACGGCTCGATCGTTGTTGAAATCAGTGCCGATTGCGCCGCGCGTGTTTACCGCCTCGCCGCCTCCAGACAATCCCAAAGAATCGGTTACATCGGTGAACGTGCCATTGCCGTTGTTTCGCCACATTACATCTGAACGCTGAAGAACGTACCCTGCCAGTCCTTCAGCCTTTTTCAGGTGTGAGTGATTTACAAAAAGGTCAATATCTCCGTCGTGATCGTAGTCAATGAAGGTAAGCCCTAAGTTAGAACCCTCGCTGGTGATTCCCGCCGACTTGGTTACGTCTTTGAACGTTCCATTCTTCTCATTATGCAGCAGCAAAATCCGGGAACCGGTACTTACGACCAAGTCAGTAGCACCGTCATTGTCGTAGTCCCCCGTCGTGCAGCTAACAGCGTGAAGAGTCGGATCGAGCCCAGCGCTCGCCGTAACGTCTTGAAACTTGCCGCCACCAAGGTTGCGATAGAGCGACTGTCCTCCAGCCTTGCCTCCATCCGCCAGATAGATGTCGATTCTCCCATCGCCGTCGTAGTCGAAGAAACACGCACCCTGTCCAAACGTCTCCCACGGTGCGCCAAGATCAGCGGATGTGGGTCTAGAAGTAATCCCCGCCTCCCTCGTCACATCCACAAAGCGCACCTTAATCTGCGCGGGCGCTTTCAACATCGCCGACGGCGCCTCGACTGCCCGCGAGTATTGCCCTTGCTCACCGTAGGCAAGGCTTATGGGCGCGCCGATTTTATTTTGTGTGATGTACTGAAATTTCTTCAGGTGGTCGCGGGCATGGTCAATCTTTCCCGATTGCTGATAGGCACGCGACAATCCGAACTCAGCGGACGCGTGCACGGGGTTCAATTGCAGCGCGTGCTGAAAGGCCTCAATAGCCTGGGGAAACTGCTTGGCCTGCACATACGATGCGCCCAGAAAATACCAGGTGTCAGCGTCGTTGGTGTCAATCTCGACTACATGACGAAAGGCATCGATCGCCGCTTGAGCATCGCCCGTGTTCTTGGCAAGCAGTCCGATGTTGTACCAAGCATTCGGACTCTTTTGATCCCGCTTGCGAGCGTCATCTAGCGAAGCTTTGGCTTCGTCAATCTTTTGCAGATTGAGCAAAGCGATGCCCTCGTTCAAGTGCGCCATCGTCAGTTCGGGATCCAGTTCGGCCGCCTGCTGAAACAATTTGAGCGCTTTCTCAAAAAGCTGCTGGTTCATGTAAGCGGCGCCCAGATTGTTGAGACGCGCGGCTTCTGCGGGATTCGCCTTCGATTGAGTTTGCGGGTGCGCTGCGAACAAGCCGAACATGGCCAGGATCACGCCCGCGAGAGCAACTGAAATTCGGCGAGTCATCTGAATAAGGATTTAACCACAGAGGCCACTGAGAACACAGAGGCACAGAGGATTCACTGCTTAAGGCTGCCGGGTCACTTGACTGCTTTTGATGGCTGTCCGTATGCGCGCGCGCTCACGATGCCTTTCCCTTCCTGAACCGTGATCGTCTGTCCAGCGCCGACATCAGAGAGCTTATCGACTTGACCGCTAGGCCACTGAATCTCGACCGTGTCGGCCTTGGTCTGCGGACCCAGCCCAAAGGTCAGCACAAGTTCGCTCTGCGAAAGATAGCTCGATCCGGAGCGCAGCATCTTCATTTGACGGTCCTGATGGCTCCGCGATGCGACAACGACCACCGCACCAATACCGTCGCGATTCGATTTCGTCCCAACCAGTTTCAGCCGGAGGCTGTGATTCGTCCCGCCTTCGTTATGGAATAAGACAGCCGGGCCGGCGTTGGTGGTGACGAGAATATCGAGGAAGCCGTCGTTGTCGATATCCGCGTAAGCGGCGCCCCGCGCCACTCGCGGAGCGGCAAAGGACTCGCCCATCTGCGAGGTGACCTCCTGGAACTTGCCGCCGCTCAGATTGCGGAACAAATGCGACGGCTCAGCATAGCTGACGCGCTTCTGCACGCGCTCGATCTGATCTTCGATGTGGCCATCAGCCACGAAAATGTCCGGCCAGCCGTCGTTGTCGTAATCGAAAAAAAAGCAGCCGAATCCCAGCGTGACCAGCGTGGCGCGCCCCACTTCCGATTGCGGAGCTTCATCCACGAACAGGCCGTTGCCTTCGTTGTGATAGAGCGAAACCATCTGATTGGCAAAGTTGCTGATGATGACGCTCGGATACCCACTGCGGTCGTAGTCGGCGGCGTCGACGCCCATACCGGCACGTGCGATGCCGTCTTCGCTGAAAGCTATACCGGAAGTAACGCCGCGCTCTTCGAAGGTTCCATCTTTCTTATTCAGATAAAGCTTGTTGGGCTGCGTGTCATTGGCGACGAGGATGTCGGGCCAACCATCGCCGTTGTAGTCGAGGATGGTTACGCCCAAACTTTTCGAAGTTGGATCGCTGAGGCCAGCCTTTTGGGTGGCGTCCTCAAACTTGCCACCTCCCAGGTTGTGCCACAGCCGCAGCGATGTTCCTTTATAGGATTCCGGCGTGCAATAAGATTTGTTCGCGCCGTCCAGCGTGCAGTAGAGATCCGTCGACTCGCTCCAGTGCACGTAATTCGCGACCACGAGATCAAGTTTGCCGTCGCGGTCGTAGTCTACCCAAGCGGCGCTGGTCGAGAACTCGTTTGGCCCCCACATTCCGGCGAGCTTAGTCACCTCGGTGAACGTTCCGTTGCCATTGTTATGAAAAAGATGGCTTTGCCCTAGAGCGCTGATGAACAGATCGTCGAAACCGTCGTTGTCATAATCGCCGACCGCTACTCCAAGTCCGAACATGGGCACGGCCAATCCGGCCTGCCGGGTCACATCGGTAAAGGTCCCGTTGCGATTATTGTGGTATAGCTTTGGGGTGGTTGGGCCGGCATGCGCGTGTCCGGGCCAGTCTTCGCCATTCACAAGAAGAATGTCGGGATATCCATCGTTGTCGTAATCGATGAAAGCGCAGCCTGGCCCCATGGTTTCGGGCAACCACTTTTTCCCGAACGCGCCGTTGTTGTGAGTGAAATGGATGCCAGACTGACTTGTAACATCGTGGAAATGAATTTGCTGCGCCTGGGCGCGGGCTTGCAGAAAAATCATTAACCACAGAGAGACAGACACACAGAGAAATCTTGAGTAACAAAATTTTAGATTTCCTCTATAACTCTGTGACGGAGCCCGTCCTGAGCGAAGCCGAAGGGTGGTGAATTGATTTTTTTCTGTCTTCATTTGGCTGAGCCAGGCGCGGAGGTGATCGAGGCTACCGTTTTTGCGGGCTTTGGATTCAACGCTGGCAGGGGCACTGAGACATGCTCATGCACCGCCTGACGTTCGTTGTTGTCTTCCGGATGCCGCAGGCGATACGGTCCCGTAATCGCCTGGGACGATTCATCGGCCTTGAAGCGCAGGTAGCGGGCCTCGTGTTCTTTCGCGAGCTTTTCATCGCCCAGGCCGTTGTAACAAAGCATCAGATTGTAGTGTGCCTGTAGATCTTCAGGATCGATCGAGAGAACCGATTGGAGGGTCTGCACTGCTTCAGAATATTTGCGCTGCAGGAAGAGAACGCGCCCCAGATCGTTGAGCGCCACGCGGTCGCGTGGATATTGTGCGAGAACGATGCGCAAGCGCGCTACAGCGCCCTCGTAGTTTCCATCCGCGCGCAACACGCGGGCATAGAAGTAGTTGGCCCGCGCAAGATTTGGAGAAAGATCTAGAGCTTTTTTCAGAACAGTGCGGGCGCGCTCCATGTCGCCTTCCTGCACGGCGCAGCGGCCAATATTCACCCAGCCATCGGGATTATTTGGATCGGCTTCGGTCACTTTTTGAAAGGCCGCAGCCGCCCCTTTCAGATCGCCCTGCAGAAACAAACCGATTCCGTAATCGTTCCAGCGCTGCCATTCTTTTTGAAGCGTGATTGTTTTGGGCGGGGGAGGCGCCGCATTATGCGAAATGACGGGCAGGGTCACTTCATCTTCCGCGACGGTTACGATGGGGACATCGGGAATCCTTTCTTGCTTTGCTGAAACTCCGCTCAGAGACGCGGTGAATACCGTAGGACGATCGTCGTAGTCGGGGGTAACCGAGTTCGGCGATGCCCGGTCGGGCTGCCCAGCGAACGCTTCTTGCGTGCCGTACCAGGAGAACTTGCGATAGCACAGGCGCCCGTGCAGCGTGATTTTGTTGCCGGCATTTTCCGGAATCGACATCCGGTAATGGACAGTGTCGGCCGCGCCCGGCGGGATGAGCCTCACGTAGACCACCGCTCTCGTGGCCCACGCATTGCGCTTGTTGATGGGGTTTCCATGCTGGTCGATCTGCAACGAGCGATAGAAGTGCGCGCCTTTTTCCACCGGACCTTTCCCATCGCCCTCAACCATGCCGCTCCAGAAGATGGTGTGGCCGTTGTCGTCCGTGCCTTTCAATTCGAGCCAGGTATCGTAGGCATCAACAGTTCCAGCAGGAAAAAAGTGACCCACTTTTTTTGTGCGCACTACCACATCCACCCGTACGCTATCGCCACGACGCAGCGCAGGCTGAACGCGGTTCAAGGGGGCAATGACCGGTGCAACTTCTCCGACTACACCGGGAGTAATCTTTGTTTCTGCTTCTTCTCCGACTGCGAATGTCGTGGCTAATTCCGATTGGCTCGAAGCGCCCGAGTTCAGCGGACTTTGCGCCGGGGAAATAGCGAAAATATCCACCGTGAGCGCCCCAGCCTTCAGAAATCCTTCGGTGAGCTTGAGTTGAGCCGCGTCTTCGTTCGCCGTGGGCACGGCGGTGTTCGCTCCGGGGAAACGATGCGAGTGAACGAACCCATTGACATTGCCTGCGTCCTGCGATGCCTCCGCGGGCATATGGCAATCGGCACATTGCTGCGGCTTCGGCGGATAGTAAAACGATCGTGCACCTTGCCCTGAAACTCCGCTGGCCTGCCAGTTGTCGTATTCGTTAAAGCCGCGGAACCAGCGGTAGTGGTTTACCGGCACGTCGAGATGGACCTTATGGCAACTGGAGCAGAACTCCGCCGTTTGCGTGCGCATGAAGGGCTTGAGGAAGACGCGACGGTGCGGCTCAGGATTCAGCCGGATCAGGAAATCGTGCAGCGCACGCGCCACAGGATTCTGCGTGGCCGCTAGTTCGTGCAGCTTCGGATACTCCAGATAGAAATCTGCCTGCCCCATCGTGCTCTTCACGTTGGCAATCGAGTGGCACATCATGCAGCCCAGTCCCGCTTGCGATTCCGGACGATGCACAATCTGCTTAATCGGCGTATCCATCAATCCAGCGTAGAGCACGGCGGGATCGTGGCATCCGCCGCACCACTTCGAAGGCTTGGTGCCGACCGTATCCTGCATGTATTCGATCGATTTGCGGTACCACTGATTGTTGAACGAAGAGAAATGGTGTGCCGAACTGTACCACTGATTGTAGATATCCTCGTGACAGCGCTTGCAGGAATCGGATTCCATGAAGAACTTGCTGGGAATTTTCCGCTTGCCGTAAACTTGCGCGGAACTGGGAAAAAACGCGCCCTCCGGGCCGTCGCCTTCGCCATTCATATTGTCAGGGGGCATTGCGGGATTCTGGATCCGAGCGCGTGTCTGCCAACTCTGGCGAACGTATCGCGCGCCGTAGCCCACGCCGGCGACTACGATCAAACAAATTGCCGTGCGCAGGACAGCCGCAGCAAAACTCGAGGCGAGCCACGCTTGCCGCCCCAACTTGTCGGCGATTAATAGACTGACGCCGAGAAGTGAAATCGCAATGTGCAGGTATAGCCATTTCCATTCCGCGCGCGAAGTGCCAATCTTGATGAGTATGATTCCGAGAATGGCCCCCGCAGAGACGAACAACCACCCGGCACGCGCCAGCAGGCTTCCGTCGCGCACCAGACGCAGAAGCGTGGCAACGAGCAGGATTGCCGCAATCACGCCTCCCAGCGCATGCAACAACACCACTCCTGCATAAAAGATGTTTGGTTGCGGGAACGTGTAAAGGTACGCGGCTGAGACGACCAGGAACGGTAGCAGCCACGACAACGCCCGGCCGGCAAAGCCTCCGGATGGTGAGTTCTCTCGCATGAAAGAAACGGCGCGCTCGGGCGCGGATTTCAGTCTCCCACTGACTGAAATAGCGTGTGAACCAAGTTACTTACATCGCCGCACACCGGGGAATAGTCTAAAAATACTACTAGAAGGCTCAGGACATTTTCACGCGATCGGTGGAATCTTCCACGCTCCGCGTTGCTCTTCCAGCGCGCCAGCAACGGACAACACTTGCTCTTCTTCCCACGGCCTTCCCACAATCTGCACGCCGATGGGCAAGCCTTCCGGCGAGTGGCTTACGGACACAACCACGGCAGGATTGCCCAGCAAATTGAAAAATTCCGTATAGCTCCAGGCATCAAGATAATTCACGGTCTTTCCCTCAATCAGCCAATTGCGCTCCCCGTGTCGGAAGGCGGGAATCGCTGCTGCAGGACACAAGAGGATCGGATACCGTTGCATCTGCGAGAAGAATTTTGCGGGGAGAGTATCGCGCCGCAGCCAGGCTTCCAGTAGAGTCTCGGCAGTAAGCGCTGGTTCGGCGCCTGAGTATTCCAGAAATTGTTTCAGGAGCGGACTGAGATCACACTGGCGCCCTTTGAACATTGTCCGCAGAAGCATCCCGCCAGCGACGACGAAATACTTGTGCCACAGCTCGCGCGCTTCTTCGAGGTTGTGCGGCTGGAAACGTTCCACCTGAAATCCGGCGTTGCGCAGAGCTTCCGCAGCAGTGCGTACTGCCGCGCGCGTTTCAGGAGTAACCGGAGTGCGGCCATCATCTTCGAAATAACCGATTTTCAAGTTTCTGACTGCATCTTTAGGCGGCCAGCGCAGAGGTACGGGTGCCGCACATGTGTCTCTATAATCTGGTCCTTGCATTACCTCGAACAAAACCTTCACATCGGCAATGGTGCGCGCCATCGGGCCGACGACGCCGATTAAAGCGAAGGGCCCCGCTGATACAGGAAAGTGTCCGGTCGCCGGGATTCGTCCGGGAGTTGGCTTCAAACCGCAGATGCCGGTGAAGTGAGCAGGGACGCGAATCGAGCCACCGCCGTCGCTGCCCACCCCACCGGCGGACATGCCGGCGGCAATCGCGGCGGACTCACCGCCGCTGGAACCACCGGGAGTGCGCTCCAAATCCCACGGGCTGTTGGTGCGGCCATAGAGCAGGTTGTCGGTTTCCCACGCCATGAGGAGTTCGGGCGTATTCGTCACACCGAGAATAATTGCGCCAGCATTCCTCAGGCGCGTGACCAACGGCGCGTCTTGGCCGCCTACGCAACCCGCGCGCAGACGGCTTCCTGACTGCCAACGCATTCCTGCTACGCTGATGGAACTCTTGATGCTGACGGGAACGCCGTGCAGTGGTCCGATTTGTTTTCCTTGCATAACAGCGTCTTCGGCGTCGCACGCAGAGCGTCGCGCGCGATCTGCGTCGACTTGTATAAAGGCATTTAACTTGGGATTTAGTTTGTCGATCTGAGCCAGGTGCGCGTCAACCAGTTCAACCGGGGAGATTTCCTTGTTCCGTATTTGCTCGGCCATCACGACAGCGGGAAGGAAGATTAAGCTGCTCATGCGCCCTTCCCTCGCAGAGCACGGTCAAGCATTCGCTTCTCATCGGTGGTAAGCGTGCGGAATTGTGCTTTCGCGAGATCTCCCAACTGCAGCGGTCCGATGGCCACGCGCACCAAGCGCAACACCTCGACGCCCAAGGCCTCCGTCATCCGACGAACGTGGCGATTCTTGCCCTCATCGAGGACAATCTCGAGCCAGCAGTTTTTCTGCCCCGCGCGTAAGGTGCGTGCCTCCTTGGCTCGCAACACTTCTCCATCCTTTGTCTTCACCCCTCGACGCAGAGCCTGGATGAACTGTTCATCTGCGATGGTTCCCACTTGCACGTGGTAAGTCTTGTCCAGATGCGTTTCGGGCGCAGCGATGCGTGCGGCCCACTCAGAATCATTGGTCAGCAGCAGCAAGCCCTCGCTTGCCTTGTCCAGGCGGCCGACCGGGGCCACCCATTTTGGGATCATTCTAGAATTCGCATGATTGTCAAGGATTCCGTACACCGTGTCCCGGTCCTTCTCGTCTGACGCTGTTGTCACCACGCCGCGAGGCTTGTTCAGCATGAGATAGATTTTTTTCCGTGCCTGCACAAGCTTGCCGTCCACTGCGATCTGACTGTGAATGCTGGAAACTGGTGTCTCGGGGTCACGGCGGATTTCCCCGTTCAGGTTCACGCGTCCAGCTCGAATCAACTCCGCCGCGCGCGATCGCGAACAGTAGCCGAGCTTTGACAAAGCACGCGCCAAGCCGATTCGCCGCGAAGTATCGTTTCCTCTCACGGGTTCATGCTAAACGAGAAGCCCTCTTCCCATGCACATTTCCCCTGCAGTTGGTAGGATGTTATCGCTGACACAACGGAAAGGAGTTGTCATGGCGATCGAACATCCACCCCGCTTTCTGAAAATCGTTGGCGACGCGAAAACGCGAGTGCGAGAGACTTCCGTCGACCAGGTGAAAAGCAAAATAGATGGCGGCGAGAAGTTTGTTCTGGTGGACGTGCGCGAAGAGAGCGAATTCGCAAAAGACCACTTGCCCGGCGCAATTCACCTTGGCAAAGGGATCATTGAGCGCGACATCGAGGTGCGAGTGCCCGATATCAACGTCGAAATTGTGCTGTACTGTGGCGGCGGATTCCGCTCGGCACTGGCCGCAGACAACCTGCAGAAGATGGGCTACAAGAACGTAATTTCGATGGATGGCGGCATCCGCGACTGGCGCGAGAAGGGATATCCACTGACGAAGGGATGAGAAGCAGTACCGAGTGCCTAGTCCCTAGTTCTCGCTTCTCAGCAAGATCGTTGTCATTTCGACCCCGGAGCGAAAGCGAGGGGCGGAGGAATCTCGGTCTCGCCCGGTTTCCTATGAATGCTCGAATCTTCTTCTGGTCGCTTACGTCGGCGCTCGCCGGATTCTTATTCGGCTTCGACACCGTCGTTATTTCGGGCGCCGAAAAAACCATACAGACGCTATGGGGACTGAGTCCGGGCCTGCACGGCATCGCGATGGCGTCGGCGCTTTACGGCACCGTGGTTGGGTCACTAATCGGCGGCTGGCCAGCTGACCGATTCGGACGCAAGGCTACGCTACTTTGGATCGGCATTCTTTACTTTGTCGGGGCCGTGGGCTCTGGGCTGGCGCCAAACGTTGCCACTTTCATCGCCGCGCGCGTGATAGGCGGCTTGGGTATCGGCATCTCTACGGTCGTTGCCCCCATGTACATCTCGGAGATCGCTCCGCCGAAATATCGCGGACGGCTTGCCGGCATGTTCCAGTTCAACATTGTTTTTGGCATCCTGATCGCTTTCGTTTCGAACGCGCTGCTCGCGGGCATCGGCGAAAACGCCTGGCGCTGGATGCTGGGCGTGGCGGCCTTTCCGTCCTTGCTCTACGCCGCTTTCTGCTTCGGCCTCCCCGAAAGCCCGCGTTGGCTGCTGAGCAGGAAGGGCAATCGTGAGGCCGCGTTGCAAGTTCTGCAACGAGCACAACCTGAGCTATCGAAGGCGAAAATCGCAGCCGAGGCCGACGAGATCACGGCTGCATCCACGGAGCATGCATCGTCGGGGCATTTCTGGACCCGACGTCTTCGCAAACCGATTCTGCTCGCGATCTTGATTGCATTCTTCAATCAGATGTCCGGAATCAATGCGATTCTTTACTTCGCTCCCCGCATCTTTGAACTTACCGGCCTCGCTGCCAAAGCCGCGCTCTTACAATCCATCGGAATTGGCGTCACCAATCTGGTTTTCACCTTTGTCGGGCTCTGGCTGATTGACCGTCTGGGACGGCGCACCCTCCTTTATATTGGCTCGTTTGGCTACATCGCCTCGTTGGGCCTCGTCGCCTGGGCCTTCTTCACCAATCATTTCTCCATCGTGCCGGTTTGCATCTTCGCTTTCATTGCTGCCCACGCGATCGGCCAGGGAGCGGTCATCTGGGTGTTTATCTCCGAGATATTTCCCAATCGTCATCGTGCGGAGGGTCAGACCCTCGGCAGCTTCACCCACTGGATCTTCGCCGCCCTGCTCACAACTTTCTTCCCAAAGATGGTCGCCGCCTTTCCGCCCGGTTACGTTTTTTCGTTTTTCACCGGCATGATGGTTCTGCAACTTTTGTGGGTGAAGACAATGGTTCCGGAGACGAAGGGCGTGCCTCTGGAGCAAATTCAGAAACAGTTGGGCATCGAATAGTGGACCCATTGAATGCTTAGGTCGGCCCGTTCTCAGTCAGTGTAACCGCCTTGATTTCAACGCCCGTCGGGACGTCATGTGACACCGTGGACGCTCAGTTGTGCGAAGGTAATCGTCAGTGCAACCGCCGCCCCCAGCGCGCCCACGCCCCATGCGACAGGGTCCGCTGCGGGCGGTGATACTCCGTGAAAAAGCAAAACGCCCCGCAGCCCTAGTCCCATGTGGGCGACAACGAACCAAACGCCAAGAGAGTAGTGGGGAATGAGCCGCACGTTCCATGCATCGGGTAGGAGGCCCACCGGAGCGCCGGACGCCCACAGAAAGGTCGTGTCCACCTTGGTAACCGCACGCCCCAAAATGAAGACAGCATTGAGGTGCGACACAATGAATGCAGTCAAGAACGCTCCCGAGGACGTCTGCAGCGTCCGATAGAGATCGCTGCGCGTCGCGGTGGCCCGCCAGAACAGGATCACGCCGCTTACCACCTGGAACAGCATCAAGGTCACCAGCACAGGTTGGACCACCTCGGAGCGATACCACTTCCTCAGCGAGTTCATCATCGCTCGGTTGAACTCGTGGCTGAAAGCCGCGCTCGCGTGGTTTAGCAGATGCCAGGCAAGAAAAATGAGCACGATCAACAGCGCCGAAGTACCGTGCGCTACCCTCAGCGGAATGGAGTTAGGTGCGGTGGAAGCGGGCGTGTCCGTGCCTTGCCTGCGCATCGCCCACGCTGCTGCCGCAAGGGCGGGCAGCCACAGAATCCACCAGAACACGGAGTCTCCGTTCGCGGAGTGCAGCAGATAGAACACGACTCCAATCAGCACAAAAAGCGGAGGTGCGGCCACTGCCAGGTGCGCAATGCGCCGGGCCAGCAATTCCGAGGAAGACGTTCTTTCGTGCTGCCCCAGCAGATAGGCGACACCGATTCCCACGGCAGGCACGCTATACACGAGCCCGACCGAGACCACGATGGCAAGCCATGCCAATGCCTCAGGCGGCCCGCTCGCCCGATGCAACAGCTTGCCACTTTCGTACAGCGCCCTCACTGCCTGGGGATAGAACAAAGCGGCAGCCGGAGGCAGCAACCACCACAGGTTGCCGGTCAGAGAATGTGCCTCTACGGAGTGAGTGCGTGTGCCTTCGCTGGTAGGCAACGGCCTGTGTTGGTCAGACATTCCTAAAAGATCCGGTCAGACATCGTGGGCCAGCACATCTTCAATCGTCAAGCGGCCATGCTCAACACGATCTTGCCACGCTTAAGCGGCGCCAAGAGCCAAACGCTGTAAGCGATTCCGGCTGGTACGGATGCTGGAGGGGCCTTCACACTCGCGTTGTAGCCAAGGCCGCGCTAACGGAACCGAAGGGATCTTAGGATCGTGGCAAAGCTGGAAGCGCCACTTTCTGCTGAATCCCGGCGCCCTCGACCACGGTGTAAATAAAATCCGCCGGCACGTCCCGCAGAATCTCCGTTTCTCCGTTCGGCCAGCGAATACTAACTTCGCTCATCTTGTCGTATGTGGCCAATCCAAAATGCAACCGCAAATCGTTCTGAGAAAGATAGCTCGCCCCGCCGCGCACTTCGCTGAATTGCACCAGCGTGCCCGCTTTCACGGTGACGCGTGCGCCAATCGCGGCTTTGTTGCTTTTCGTTCCCACGAGCTTAAACAACACGCGATGATTCGCACTGTCGTTATGATTGATCAGCAACGACGGCGGCTCGCCCACATTCAGCACGACGATATCGACATTGCCATCGTTGTTGATGTCGCCAAAAGCCGCGCCCCGCCGCGATTGCGGGGGCATATTCGCCAGCGCCTGCGAAACATCTTCAAAGGTTCCGTCGCGATGATTGCGGAAGAGCAGCATCGGCTGTCGGTATGGCGTGCCGCCGGGAATCGTATCCACCTGGGGATAGACGTGGCCATTGGCGATGAACAGATCGAGCCAGCCATCGTTGTCCATGTCGAAAAACGCGGTGCCCCAACTCACGAAGGGATAAGTCGGCTTCATCAATTTCGCGCGCACGCTGACATCGGCGAAATTTTCTTTGTCGAGATTGTGATACAGAGTCGACCCCTGCTCCACAAAGTTCGTCACAATCATCGACAAGCGGCCTTCGTGAAGATAGTCGCCCCAATCCACGCCCATCGAGCCTTGCTCCATGCCATCCCCACTCAGGGCGACTCCGGTGAGTAGGCCAACGTCCTCGAACGTTCCGTCATGCTTGTTGTGATACAGAAAATTCGGGCCGGCATCGTTCGCCACATAAAGATCGGGCCAGCCATCGTTGTCGTAATCTCCCCACGTCGCGCCCAGGCCGTAGTAATGATGCGGATCGTCCACGCCAGCCTTCTTCGAGACCTCCTCGAAAGTCCCGTCGCCCTTATTGTGAAAGAGCAAATCCGATTCGCCCGGCATTCCCCACGGACCGCACTGCACCAGCACTCCCTTGAAACGGCAGAATCGCGGGTCGTTGCCGAATTGCGGCAGGTTGTCGATATCCACGTGCACATAGCGGGAGACAAAGAGATCGACGTTGCCGTCGCGGTCATAATCGGCCCAGGCCGCTCCCGTGCTGAATCCACCGGCGCCGACGCCGGCTTTGTCGGTCACGTCCTCGAACTTGCAGTTGCCGAGATTGTGATAGAGCGCATTGCCGCCATAGCCGGTGACATAGATATCTTGCAGGCCGTCGTTGTCGTAGTCGGCCACAGCCACGCCCATGCCCCAGCCTTTGCGCGTGAGGCCCGCAGACTTGGTGATGTCGGTGAACTTAGGGCCATTGTTTGTTGACTCCGTGTCCTGATGATAGAGAGTGATCATCGGGTCGCCGCCTTCGCGGTATCGCTGAACTGTGGAGCCGTTCACGGTGACGATGTCGAGCTTACCATCGTTGTCGCAGTCGATTAGGCCCACGCCACCGCTCATCGATTCGACGATGTACTTCTTATCGGGAGACGAAATATGCGCGACCGTGAGCCCGGCCTTTTGCGCGATGTCTTCGAATTGCGGGACAGGAACCTGCGGGTCGATTTTCTGCCCTTTCTGCAGCGATGAATTGGCTGGGCGTTTCGCAGGAGTGGTTTGTGCAAGCAGTACCGCGTTCGGCTGCAGTCCCATCGACAGAGAAAGGATCCACGCGGAAAACTCGGCTCGCATAGGCAGGAAAGGAGATTATACAAGGTTGTCATCGCGCGAACGCGGTTGGAAAATGATGAACGTTAAGGCTGACGAACGGCGAGAACTGCTGTCCGCGGCATCGCTAGAGAGAACGGTCGAAGCTTGCTGCAAAACAAAACGCCCCAGACTCAGTTTGAGTCACGGGACGTTTGTTGATCAGCCCTCCCCCAAGTGCTGCTCGATTACGAGACTATCGCGAGTCAACGAATGCGTAAATGGCTCTGTCGTGCCATACCACAAAACGAACGTAAAAGTTAGGCGCAAAACAAAACGCCCCAGACTCTGTTTGAGTCACGGGACGTATGTTGATCAGCCCTCCCCCAAGTGCTGCTCGATTACAAGACTACCCCGAGTCCACAAACGCGTATATGGCCCGGCTGTGCTATAGCATGGCACGAATGTGTAGGAGCCTTTAGTCTTCCTGTTTTCAATGACTTATGCGATTACTGGGACGTTACTGACCCCGACAGTACCGAAAACGCGGCGGTAGCGTTCGATTTCCGCAGGCGGACCCATCGCCTTCGCGAAATTGTCGGAAAGCTTCACCGCCGGGCGGCCCTCGACGCTAGCGACCTTGCTGATCAAGCTGATGGGATCAAAACCGGTGTCGCCGCTGGGATCGCAACCGCGGAAATCATTGGTGAGCAGCGTGCCCCAACCTGCGCTGAAGCGAATGCGGGGGCCAGGAGTCCACTTTCGCCGATCGTGAAAGTCGGCGGCGTCGCGAAAATCATGAGCGGTGATTCCTCGGGCCAGCGTCCCGCCGAAGTAGGCGTGCAGGCCAAGGATGTCATCGACGTCGAGAGCGTCGGAGGCGATGATAAGTTTTTCGTGCGGATCTCGCCCGCGGGCCTTCACCCATTCGACATATTCATCTCCGGCTATATACGGATCCTTGCTATCAATGCGCTGGCCCGTCCAATCCGCAGCCCAATCGGGCGCGCCCTCGAGGAATTGCGTGGTTCCGAAAGTGTCGGGCAGCATGATGCGGAGTGCGCCCTCGTAGGTGCTCTGCCACATTTCGAGGACGCGGTACTGCGAAGCCTTCAACGCCTCGTCATCGGGCGCGAGGGCGGCGAGGACCATCGGGATCTCATGCGCGTTGGTTCCGATCGCTTCAAGGTCGTGTTTGTGGGCCAGGAAGGCATTCGACGTTCCTACGAAGCCACTGCCAAGATTCGAAGCCATGGCTTCGACAACATATTCCTGCCAGAGGAAGCTGTGGCGCCGCCGTGTTCCGAAGTCCGCAACACTCAGATGAGGAACGCCGCGCAGGCGTTCGATCTTGCTCCATAGCTTGGTCTTTGCTTTGGCGTACAGGATGTCAAGGCCGAACTCGCTCAACCTTTTTAAGTTGGCTCTGGTTCGCAGTTCGTTGATAATCGACAGCGAATAAAGTTCCCACATCGTAGTGTCAGTCCAGAGTCCGTCGAATGACAAATGAAAGCGGCCATTGCGCACCGACAACTCATAGTCCGACAACCGAAAGTCTCGTTCCAGCCATGCCAGAAATGCAGGCTCAAAAATTCCACGACGGCCATAGAATGTGTTTCCAGCCAGCCAAACCAGTTCAGACTTTCGAAAACGCACGTTGCGAGCGTGATCCAGTTGTGCGATGAGCTCTTCCGTCTCGAATGTATCCACCGGGCCGCCAGAGCGATTGAAGAGGGAAAACGAAACCCGCGTCCCGGGAAAATGTTTCCAAATAAACTGCAACATCAGTAGCTTGTAGAAATCGGTGTCGAGCAGGGATCGCGTGACCGGATCGAGTTCCCAGTTGTGATTATGCGCGCGCTCCGCGAAGTTCACTATCATCGAGTACTATCCTCGTCTGCCTTCGAGGCAAAAGCAACCCGCGAGCTCTTGAACTGCGAGTGTCACCAGCAATTTGCTCATGTGAACTGAAACTCCAGCTCGCCGCCGAAATAGATCGCCAAATGTTCAGCTTCACGCTCAATCTCGGCACGCGCACTCCGCGACAGCTTGCCGAAAGGTTCGACTGTTACCAGCAGCTTCTTGTTTTGGAACTTATATGACCAGACGCCAGCGACGACGCCGGCGATCAGTACCACGGGCGAGATCCAGCCCTGGTTGCGGTAGACGCGCTTGTAGTGCTTTTCGCTGAGCAGGTGATCCTTTTCGCGATGAGCTAGGAGATAGGAATCGAAGTATGGCAGGAGACGAATGCAGGTTTCACCCCCAGGGTTGGCATTGAGGTCCGCCACATCCTCACACCGCAAAAAACAACCCTTCCCGTCGCCGGGGACTTCGATCAAACCGGGTTCGACGAGCGCGCGAAGCGGTTTTACTTCCTGCATGGAAATGCCCGCCCAGTGGGAGAAGTCAGTCAGTGTTGCCGGACCGTATGCTCCCAAATACTTTCGGAAAAGGGCGCACTGCGCCTCAGTAGCCGAGATTGGTTTCGACTTCAGCTTGGGCAGCCAGTGGTCTACCCGGATGAAACTGAGTTCGTTGTTCTCGCCAGCGCCGTAGCAAACCAGTCCGGAGGCCACCGGCACGCGAACGATGCTCGAAACCTTTTCCATCCAGCTGCGGACGCGCTTGCTGACTTTAGGGCGAATCGCTGCGTTGATGGCAGCTCTGCCGAGTGGCCCTGCGGACAATGCGTCCATGATTAACGGGGTAAGAGCCTCGCCTTCCTCGCTCTCAATTCCACATCTGGCCATCACTCGCAGCGCCTGAGCGACGCGGCTGGGTTTGAGGGCGGCTATATAGAGCGAGAATTCATCGGCTGGAATGAGATGCAGCGTTTGGCGCATCAGAGAAGTTTTCACCAGAGTGCGGCTCTTGCACAGTGCCGTTTCAACTTGCGATCGCGTGATGGCATGATTGCGCGTCCAGAGCTGAAGATAAGCAGCAGACATGATCTGCGCCTGCACGCCGCACATGTCGCGGCAGATCGTGACCGCGGCGGCGGGCACGTCATCCAACAGATGGTGGCGCCGCAGCCGGAAACTTGCAATTGCTTCCCTTCGAATTGGTGACGGTATTCGTGGCATTTAACTCAAATCCTGCACTCGGATTCCGCAAGAGCAGTTCAAATAGTTGTAAACCATGGGAATCATTTGGAGCAAAGTGCTGAGCCTGGAAGTGACCCAACCACTGGCTTGCACTTGCACCCGCCAAAAAAAATGCGCGCTGCACTATTTGTGCAGCGCGCAATCGCAACCAGAGCAAAATTGTCCTAGTGGAAGCTTAGCCCTGTGACGGATGCAATACACGGAACGTGTTGCCTCCGTTGGACCAAACCAGAATTAGCGCGTCCTGTCCTTTAGCGATCTTGCCCAGCTCTTGTGCGGCATCTGACGCGGATTGCACAGGATGCCGGTTGACTTCGACAATTACGTCGCCTCGCTGGAGCCCCGCGTTGTCGGCCGGACTGCCGGGCTGAACGTTTCCAACGATCGCTCCATGAATGTCTTTCGGAGCCCGAAGTTGCTCGCGTACATCCGGAGTCAGGTCAGCCAGACCAAGCCCCCAGCGCGGTTTGCCATGCTCATCGCTGGCAGCTTGTTCTTCGCCACTCTTTTTTCCCATGGCTTCAAGAGTGACGGGAACATTAATGTCCTTGCCGTCCCGAATCACTTCAAGCTTAACCGTTGCGCCCGGCTGCTTCTGGCCCACCGCGACCTGAAGTTCGCCAGCATCACCGACCGTGTGACCATCGAGCGCAGTGATTACGTCTCCGGTTTTCAAACCCGCCTTCGCTCCCGGCGAGTTCGGCTCAACCTGAGTTACAACCGCACCTTCGGCCTTCTTCAGATCGAAGAACTTCGAGTTTTCCGGAGTCACGTCACTGATACCGATTCCCATGTATCCGTGGCTAACCTTACCGTACTTGATCAGTGTTTCTACGGTGGGCCGCACGATCTGCGTCGGTATGGCGAAGCCCATACCCGAGAATTGCCCGTTCGAAGAGATCAAAAAGGTGTTGATTCCAACAACTTCGCCGCGCGCATCTACGAGAGGCCCGCCGGAGTTGCCGGGGTTGATAGCCGCATCCGTCTGAATAAATTCTCCGGGCTTGCGGCGATCACTGGCAGAGGGGTTCGGCCGATTCAAAGCACTCACGATTCCACGCGTTACCGTGAAGCGGAAACCAAACGGATTGCCGAAAGCCAGCACAGTCTGTCCCGGGCGCAACTGAGTTGAGTCGCCCCAAGGCACGCTGGGCAGGTCCGATGCATTCACTTTGATAACGGCAAGATCGGTCAGCGGATCGGCTCCCACCAATTTCGCTGATAGGACCCGACGGTCGGTTAAAGTGACGTTGATGTCGACGGCGCCATCCACAACGTGATTGTTGGTCACGATGTATCCGTCGGGAGAAATGATAACGCCGCTGCCGAGACCATGTTCTATTTGTGACCGTGGTTGCATCGGCATATTGAACCCAAATGGCCCGAACTGGCCAAAGGGTCCCTGTTGGCCAAACTGCTGACCGAACTGTTGAGCATCTGGCGTATCTTCTCCATCTCCATCGCTCATTTTGGCATCGGTTTTCGAAGTGACCGTGACATTTACGATCGCAGGTGTAACGCGCGCCGCCAGCGCTTCCATTGCATGATCGAGCGATAGCAGCGCATTCACACTGTTGTCATCCAGCGCAGCCGCCGCCGGAGCTGGTCCCCCCACCGCCGCGTGGGCTGGTTTCGCGAATTCGTAGGCTCCAATGGACACGGCCATCACAGCCGCTACCACAGGAACAATGAATCGCGTGGTTAGTTTCGTTTTCTGACTTTGCATCCATGTACTCATGTTCGTTGATTCTCCTTTTGCATTAACTAATGATTTAGTTGATAGCTACAAAAAAATTTAGATCACCTTCGCGACAACTCCTGGCTGCACTGCTTTTCCCTGACGCTGCAGAATGATCACTCGCCACACGCTGACACTGAACACCGCCGAACCCTGCTCGTCAAACTCCGTGGTCTGCATCACAAGTAGAAACCCCGGCACGGGAATAGCTTGCTTAGCTGCCGCGGACACCGCAAGAACTGGGCGTCGATGTCGGGACTGCTTCGCTCCCAACGATTGAGAAAAGTTCCCATCGAAGTCGACCTGAGCGGACTTTGACGGACGATACACCGCCGGAGTGGCGACTACTTTACCAATTTCGGTTTTGCCTTTCGAGCTGATACCGGTCCGCACTGTTACTGGAATCGCGGCAACTTCTGCCCCTCGCGGAAGGTTCTCGCTCGCGGTGGCGAAGCTTTGCGGCTGTTGTTCGAATGCGATCAGTTTGGGGGCATCCGGCAACATGACCAGGCACGCAGCCGATATAACTGTCATCAAGCCCAGCGCCGGCTTGAAAACACGTGCACCCTGCGGCCGTTCCACATCCAGAATTTGCGCCAGACGGATCGACGTATCGCATGCGCGGCTGATCGCCGCCTGCGCCAACGCCAGGCTGCGCTGCACGAAGCTCTTCTCCGCCAGAGAAACCAGGCACTCGGCATAAGCGCGCGGATTCCCGGTTTCCGCCAGCACAACGTCGTCGCAAGCCATCTCACGTTCGAGCGACAGTCGTTTCTCGATCCACCACACCGCCGGATGAAAGAAGAACACGGTACGAACGATCTTTTGCGCCAAGTTCGTCCAATCGTCCCATCGCCGAAGGTGCGTGAATTCGTGCAGCAGGATAATTCTTAGTTCCTCAACCGGAAGCTCCCGTAGCGCCCACTCGGGAATCAGAATCGCAGGCTTGAAGAATCCGATGGCAGTTGGCACACTCACCATTGGCGAAGTGCACACGGTCACCGGCCTAATCGCTTGGCATTGGTCTAGCATTTTGCCCACCGCGGGATGCAACGTAGAGGTCTCGATCGCTACCCCGCTCCCGCGCAAACGGCGCACCTTACAGAGTCCGGTGAAAATGCGCGTGGCCGCCAATGCCGCAAAGAAAATCCAAACAGCAAAGATCGTAACCGCCCAAAACTTCGGCAGCATTATTTCCGCATGCATCGCGTGCACCATCCCTCCCGCATGACCGGGCGCGGGCACGAACGGCAATACCGCAATCGCGATGAGTGCTGAAAACCATACAGCGAATCGCGTCCCAGAATTCTGTCTTCCAACAACCCGAAGCACCAGCCACGCAAATGCCGCAATCAGCAATCCTCCGGCGATCGAGTTTAGAGCGCGTTCGGCGACGAATTGAGCCAGAGGCTGTATCCCTGAGGGAGTCATCTCTTACCACCTCGCATCGTCTTGCTCACTTCCAGCATCTCCCTCAAGCGATCTAATTCTGTGGAATCGATGCCCCGCTCCTCAAGGATGTTGAACACAAGTTGTTCGTGAGAGTTCTTGAAGAATCTGCTGACAAGGTTGCTGATCTCGTTCCGTGTCGCATCCATCCGCTGAATGATAGGAACATACACGTACGCCCGACCATCCTTCTTATGCTCGACATAACCTTTCTTCTCCAGAATTCGGATAGTGGTCAGCACCGAGTTGTAAGCGAGGTCGAGCTTTGGAGGAAGATCGTCGAGAACCTGCTGGACAGTCCCCGACCCGCGCTGCCATAGCACGTTCATGATGCGAAGCTCAGCTTCCGTCAGCGTTACCGATTGGTGTGGGGGCACTCAAATCTCCTTCTTTGTGATTAGACGCATACACCCAAGAAAAGTAACTAATAATTTAGTTTTACCACCAAAAAATGGCTTAGCGCGCCGCAAACGCCCTAGCCAACGCCTAGAACATCAGAAATATAAAGGGCTTAACAAGCCGCGTCTTCAAGCCGACGCTATGAAATCTGAATTGCACAGAACCGCGCGCTGCAAGGATCCAGCAGTCCACCTGTGAATAACTTATTCTAAAGTTGGAAAGATGCTTTTGAGACGGACAAAGGGTGATGCGCGATGAGCCATAAGGCGTGCGTAATCGGTGCCGGTCCCAATGGATTGGCAGCGGCCATCGTGCTAGCCAAGGCAGGATTCCACGTGGAGGTGCTGGAAGCACAGTCGACGCCGGGCGGCGCCGCTCGCACGATGGAGTTGACCTTGCCGGCCTTTCGGCATGACTTCGGATCCGCCGTATATCCGCTCGCGGTTGGGTCGCCATTCTTCTCGTCGCTGCCTCTGATCGACCACGGCTTGGAGTGGATTCATTCGCCCGCTCCTTTGGCTCACCCTCTGGACGACGGAACCGCCGTAATGTTGGAGCGTGACCTCTGCGAGACGAAAACCCTTCTTGGGATCGACGGAGCAGCGTGGGAGCATCTCGATCGTCCTTTTGTCGAACACTGGAGTGAACTTGCTTCGGAAATCCTGCGCCCGGTTTCCCTGCTCCCGAGACATCCGTGGCTGATCGCCCGCTTCGGAATGCTCGCGATCCAGTCGGCCCAGGCCGTGGCCGGCCGGTTTCGTGACCAACGAACGCGTGCACTATTCGCGGGCTTGGCGGCTCATTCTCTCCTCGGCCTGGACGAGCCACTGAGCGCGGCCTTTGGCATCCTGATGGCGGTGTCGGCACACTCCGTTGGTTGGCCAATTCCTCGCAGCGGTGCACAGTCGCTCACCAATTCACTATGCAGCTATCTCTCGACCTTCGGGTGCGAGGTAACTACTTCGTCGCCCGTCGATCGGTTGGATGAACTAAAGAATTATGAGCTGCTTCTTTGTGATCTGACCCCGCGGCAGCTACTCAAAATTGGTAGACAAAACTTTTCGCACAGCTACCAGCGGCAACTGGCGAGATACCGCTACGGAGCCGGGGTCTTCAAAGTGGACTATGCGCTGAGCGCACCCATTCCCTGGAAGGCATCCTCTTGCGCGCGAGCTGCCACGGTGCATCTCGGCGGTAGCTTTGAGGAGATCGCCGCTTCGGAAGCTGCCGTCCGGTATGGAAAGCATGCCGACCATCCTTTTGTTCTGCTGGCCCAGCCGAGTCTCTTCGATAGCTCGCGTGCACCCGCTGGCAAACACACGGCGTGGGCGTACTGCCATGTGCCGCATGGATCTACGGTAAACATGCTTGAGAAGCTGGAGGATCAAGTCGAGCGTTTCGCCCCCGGCTTCCGCGACTGCATTTTGGCGCGCCGTACTTTTTCTCCCGCAGATCTCGAGAGCATGGACGCGAACCTCGTGGGAGGCGATATCGCGGGAGGCGCCATGGACATCCGCCAGTTTCTATTTCGACCAACGTGGAGACGTTACGCCACATCGGCGCGCGATATTTACATTTGTTCCGCGTCCACTCCACCAGGTGGGGGAGTGCATGGTATGTGCGGCTATCACGCGGCTAAGATGGCGTTGTCGAGGTGGAACCGCAGCTAAGTAAAGCGAACGTCCCCGCTAGGCGTTCTCCACAATTACTCCCGCGCACCAGGGGCAGGCCATTCTATGCCACGGATCGTACCATCTGCCTGGCGCTCGATCGTCGGCGCGTAAAGCCCACGAAATTCACGGCGCCACCAAAGTCCGCTTGTCCGCTTTTCTGACATGGTTGTAAACCAATACTGCCAAATCACGGCTCGCACCTCGCGCGGTGGAGCCTGTGAAAATGGATTTCCCTCAAAAAGGCTGAGCACGTCTGGGTCATTGGAAAGCAACTTCACTTCTGTTCTGGGCACGATTGAGTAGTCTTGCCATGAGCCCAACGAAGCAAACCAGAGATTCCAATCGAATCGCGGTTGATACGGCGCGTAGATCCCGGGCGGCTTGCCGAGATCCTGTGGTTTATATCGGAATGTATACGCCACCCAGGTTTTTCCATCTTCGGAACCCTGGAACTCGATCTCGTATCGCCCTCGAGTCATAATTCCGAACAGGCCATACCGATTAGCGATCCGAAAAGGTTCAAGGGCAGCCACTGGCGCGGTTGGCAGCAGGATCACTGAAAACATCCACATCAACTGAACCGCGGTGGCATAGAAAATCCAGCCCAGCACAAAACCGGCAAGAGATGTCTTCACTAGATTGAAGCGCCGACGGAAAGCGCTTCTCCAATTTTCCACTTCGCTTTGCTCGGGTCGTCCGGGATCTGTCGAACCGGGTGGCTGCTCATGATTCGTCCGGAGAATTCCCGCGACATCGTCGCTCTCCGATGTCTGACGCAATACGAACGATTTTTTCCATCGCTCCGGAAGAGTGCGCAGCAGAAAGCGATCATCCAACAGGAGCGCTCCCAACGCCAGAACCAGATAGTTCAGAAATGTGTAATTGGCAGTGAGAATGACTCCCAACTCCCACGGGGTCACAATAAAGAAACACACGATGCGCCAGCGGCGCGGCAGAAATAACATCCAAACTAAAACCAACTCCAGTGCGAGTGTGGCGAAGGCACTCGAAGCATGGAACCAATGCGGCAAATGTTGCACGTACCAGCCGATCCACGTGGGCAGTGGACCGTTCTGATAGTACTCGTCCATAGCCGTAAAGTGACGCCACTCGGGGTCTCCTCCAATAATCTTTGCTACACCGGATTCAAAGTAGATGCGAAACCACTCCCATTGGAGAAGAAACAAAGTGGCGCGCGACGGGGGCGACGCACGCCCGAGGCCAGGGCGGAATCCGGGAGGAGCGAAGAAGAACGATATAAATCCAGCCTCAAGCAGCATGCCATCTGACTGGTAGCCGGAAAAATCCTGCGCCGCACTCACAAATGAGAGAAAGCAGACAAAGCAGATGAAAAGCATTCCGCGCGGCCACACATTCAACACCAACAGCACTGACGCGATCATGCCGGCCCAGCACAAGGCCGTTAGCGCATGGGATCCGCTCGAAAACCAAAGCAAAGTCGGTGCGAACCATACTCCTCGTCCATAGCCAAAGGAATGCGCCACCGCCCGCAGATATTCGTCCACAGGCAGAATCCCATCCGGGCCAATGAGCCCGCGGATCTGAAAAACCAGCGAGAAGAAGGCGGAAAAATAAATGCAGCCGAGCGCCCGCAAGAAAAGCCAGCGTGGAGTCAGGCGGTCAACCGCGCCACGCTCCGAATCAAACAACCAGCGGATGGCGGACAGCACCCGGTCCATGAGCGATGAATAATTATACCGACGAGAGCTGACAAAACTAGTTGCTCGCGCTCTCTAAATAAGCTCTGTGCGCGGTCGAGGTATCCACGCACGGAAGTCGAACCGTCTCCCGCCTCAGTCTCGCATCCGGATTTTTTTTCTTCTCATGAGCGTTTCGCCTCTCCTTTCCGCCTTCTGAGAAGCGTGCCAATCTTCTATTCCAGTTGCCGTCCCTCACATTTGGCTTTCAGGTCGGCTAGAGTCTCGTTCACCCCAGAGTTCAAACCTGTGACTTGCAGGCACACTTCGTCGCGGCCGATGCGGCCCAGATTCAACAGGTCGTCGACCAGCAGGCCTCCCCCCCGCGTCCCTTTCTGGATTCGATTCAGATGGGTTCCGGCGACCAAGCGCTCGGTTCTGGCGGACTCTCCCGATCCTGTGGGCGTTAGATACCGCGCCCCTTCCGTCAGCGAGTGAACCGCATCATTCTGCAGATTCTTTACGACGGCAGAACTTGCCCGTTCGCAGGATGGGACAGGCTGGCGCGGATCACATCCAGCAGTTCTGCATTGTCCACGGGCTTCTGGAAGAACGCCGCCGCTCCCGCCTGCAGAGCGCGGCGCTCGCTGCTTTGCGGGTCGCGGGCTGTCAGAACAATCACCGGGATGTCCGATAGATTGTCGCTTTTTTGCAGCCGATCAAGCACGACAAAGCCGTCGCCAGCAGGCAAGCCGAGATCAAGAATGATCAGGTCGGGATGTTCCTTGTAGGCCAGCGCAATCGCAGAGTAACCATCGACCGCACTGACCGTATGGTAGTGGTTGGCTCGCAAACGCAGTCGCAGCGCCTGCCTGAGATCGGGATCGTCGTCCACGATCATGATTTTGGAATTTGTCATTTTTTCTCCATTCTGAAGTTCACGCAGAGTTGTCAGCGTGTTCGCTCATTGATCCTTACTGTTCGGCAGAATCTTGTTTCCCTCCCAGAACCGTTCGCACCATTTCGCCCACGGCACGGGCGACTTCCTGCACCTGATCTTGCAGGGAGTTTGCTCCCACCTCGCAAAGCGGCAGTCACCTCGACAGGGGTACGACTGCGGCCCCGGTGATTCGCCTAACTTGGTCATCGGCCTCCGCGTACCGACCTTGAGTGAAGAACGGGTATTTGGTCCCCCAAACGACATTCGTCGCCCTCCCTTTCGTCCCTCAAGCAACGTCATGGCATTGCCGATGACTCCTCTGATCAGCCAGCGTCTTCCAACTTGGCCTACTCCCCCACTCAAAAACTATGCCTGGCGGGGCAGATCAAGGCACATTGCTCCTGGACGAAGTGGGAGACATTCCGATTGAGATTCAGCCGAAGCTACTGCGCGCACTACAGGAGCGCAAATTTGAGCGATTGGGGGGCACGCATACGCGGAGGATCCTGCTGGAATTCCCCCCTGAGGAATGTCGGGATGGCCTGAAGTGGCAATTCAACCGTGTCAAGTCTGTGCCGCATGAGAATCGCTCTCGCATCTGCGGCACTCGGGAACTGTATTAGCTCCCGAGGGCCACTATTTTTGGATTGTCGAGCCCGGCTGATGCTCACTCCTGCTAACCCGCTTTTGCTGCCGCGCCTTTCGTAGCCGTTTCGATGAGAGCAGCTACAGCATGCGACTGCGACACGTAGACGGCGTGGCTGCCCTCAACTTCGACAACAGTTGCACCTGCGCGTTTGGACATAGCCCGCTGAGCGTCAGGTGGAATCATCTTGTCTTCAGTGGTTAGCAAGTACCAGCTTGGTTTTGTTTTCCATGCCGGTTCGCTGATGGTGCCGTTGAGTGCGTTCAGGCCCCATGGAACTTGGGAATCGGCCATGAATGCCGCCGTCTCTGGCTCCACGTCTGCGGCAAATGATGCAGGAAACTTCGCCTTGTCGAGGAACAGATATCCATCCTGCGGCGGCAGAATCGGTGGCACCGGAGCGCTTGGCGGTGGGTCCTTTATCAGCGAAGACACTGACTCGCCTTTGTCGGGAGCGAATGCGGCCACATAGACCAGCCCTTCGACCTTCGGGTCATTGCCGGCTTCCGTGATTACCGCCCCTCCATACGAGTGGCCGACGAGGATCACCGGGCCGTCCTGGTTAGCAATCGTCCGCTTTGTGACGGCAACGTCATCCGCCAGCGACATTCGGATTCTGAACGATTGCGACGGTGTATCCGTCTCTCTTCAGGGTGCAGCGCACTCTCGCAATGAACTTGATCTCAATCAGCTGCATTGGCAGTGCCAATCGCGGCGTTACCAAAATCGTGCCTGTCACTGCGGGCTTCCTGGACTCTGGCGTCCATTGGAGCTCGTAGGTCATGCTCGGTATTCGATTCCGCCGTGACCGGGTGAATTCACGATAACTTATTCAGTCTTAACGGTACTGATAGCCCGTCACTGATACTCAATGAAACTGTGCACATGCTGCCATTGGACCCTACTTGGACCCGTATTTCCCGCCAGCAGTTTCCGTTTCGGACATCATTGAAATCGCAGTAACGCCAATTGCGTAGTCACAAGAACCGAGTCTGTGCATCCGCATCGAACCAAGTCCCGCCGTCTTCCGCAAGGCGCAACATGGCTGGTCCCGTGACTGGCACAGCAACCGCCCGAGGGTGAGCATTAATGCTGGCAGTCCTCGCTCAGTTCTTTTCTCTTGATCACTCTTGAAAGGGCAGGTTGAAAGTCGCGCTTCTGAGACCCACGGCGCGCAACGCCGTGCTCGCCGACTTCATCCAGCAGCGACTCGATGAAAAGCCGGAGGCAAGGGCTCATTCGGGCTGGCAATTCGAGATTCCTCATAATCCCCGACTCATGACGCCCACAACTTCCGGTTGGTGTTCCGTGTAATCGCCACTCTCGCAAATCGCAAATCAGAGCGCATCCCAATATGCAGTGTTTTTTCGTTACCTCGGAAGGTTGGACGCTAAGTAACACCTTCGAGGTAGTTGGCGAGATTTATCGTGAACTTTCGCTTGAAGAGCGGTGGGCCTTGCGGGAATGATGATCTCGCGGCGTCCATGGCGTGGCGCGTCTAGCGAATACGCGCTGTGATTCCACTCGAATTCGGCGCTGTGTCCTTGTCACGTAACTCGAAGTCACGTACCTCGAAAGTGGTATCGCAAGGTTCCGATACCAAGGGATTCGGCCTGCTGTGTTTCCCATATATGCTCGTTCGTTGAACGGTTAACTCACTGGGCGTTAAGCGCCACATCAATCGAAACGTGAAGGTATTTTGACCTATACCGGCACCGCCATTGTTAAACGTCGTGTCTTAGCTGCAATCGTCCTTCTTGCTTCATGTCTGCAAGGCAATGCCCAACCGAAAGCCGCGATAACCGCTTCCGCCACGAAGCGTGGTTGGGTATTGACCTGGAGCGATGAGTTTGACGCGCCAAACGGTTCTCCACCGGACCCCAGGAAATGGGTAGTGGAGACCGGCGGGAACGGATGGGGGAATAACGAACTCGAGTACTACACCTCACGCAGCCAGAACATTCGGCAAGAGGATGGCAATCTCGTCATCGAGGCCCGCAAAGAAACGTTTACGGGCAGTGACGGAGCGCAGCGGAGCTACACCTCAGCTCGCATGAAGACAGAAGGAGGATTCAGCCAGCGTTACGGCAGATTCGAGGCACGGATCCAAATTCCATCGGGGCGAGGCGCATGGCCAGCATTCTGGATGCTCGGGGACGACTATTCTCTCAAGGGCTGGCCGGCTTGCGGGGAAATCGATGTCATGGAAAGCACCGGTTCCGAAGCAGACACCATCGAAGGCAGCCTGCACGGTCCGGGATATTCTGGCATAAACCCTTTAACCGCTGCTTATCGGCTGCCGAGGGGGCGGTTCAGTGACTCCTTCCACGTTTTCGCCATAGAGTGGGAGCCACAAGTGGTGCGTTTCTATGTGGACGACAAGCTTTACGCCACGCGAACCCCGGCGGATCTGCCGGATGGCAAACCGTGGGTGTATGACCACGCATTTTTTCTCTTGTTGAATCTGGCGGTTGGTGGAAATTTTCCGGGCCGCCCGGGCGATTCCCCTGTCTTCCCCCAGCGCATGCTGGTGGACTACGTACGTGTGTACACACGCAAGTAATTGTTACCTGGCTTGCTGATCGTGGGCAGAAACTAGGTCGTGGCATGAGATGCAAACCTGACAACAATCGTGTAACCTTTCTTTCCGAACAGCGACGGCGAAGCCCCCCCGACGCTGGCCTTGCCCGTCCACAGCGGCAGGATTCTGGGGTGACATGAAATTGTGGTTCGCACTCTTCTTGTTGCTTTTCTTCAACGCCTGGGAAATGTTCGCGCAATCCGACCGTGCCACGATCAGCGGAACTGTCAAAGATGTGAGCGGCGCGCTCGTCGCACATGCGCAGGTCGTCGTGACCAACGTGACCAATAATCTCCGGTCCTCCACCATAACGGACGCGTCTGGTCGCTTCACGTTCTTGAACCTGGCCATCGGTCAATACAGGATTAATTGCTCGAAGGATGGGTTTGCGGAGTACCGCCATTTGGGTCTTGATCTTGCGATCAGCCAAGCAACTGACATTAACGTCGTCCTCACCATTGGCTCGAAAAGCGAGACCATCACCGTTGTCGGAGACACACCACAGCTTCAAACACAGACGTCGTCGATCTCAACGAATTTAGGAAATGCCGAGGTTACTGAGTTGCCTCTCAATGTGCAAGGGGGCCGGAATCTTGCAACTTTTATGTTTGACTACGTACCCGGTGTGGAAGGCAACGGCCCCAATCCATCGGACAAAGATTTTGCCTCGCACATTAATGGGAGTCTGAGCGACACCAAAGAGGTAATGATTGACGGCACTTCGGCGGTGTCACAGATTGGCGGTTATCTCAGTGAATCTAGCCCTCCAATGGAAGCCGTGCAGGAATTTCAAGTCACGAGCGCCGGCATTAACGCCGATGATGGTCGCACCGGGGGAGGCGTGTTTCGCTATGAAATGAAGTCTGGAACAAATGCCTGGCATGGCAGCGGCCTCTATTACATGCACAACGAGGCGTTCGACGCAAGATCCTGGGGAGACATTTATAACCAGGCGCTATGCCTGGACGCCGCTGATGGCAATCCGTCGCAGACCGCGAGCTGTCAGCGGGGCTTCGGTAAACCGGCTGATAGTTTATATGACTATGGCGCCAGCTTTGGTGGCCCGATTAAGAAAGACAAGCTGTTTTTCTACGCAGCGTGGGAGCGGTATACCTTTGCTAACGACGGAATCGGCGCTCTGTCCTCGACCGTTCCTACGACGGCTTTTCTCAAAGGCAATTTTAGCGCGCTTCTGGATAAGTCGGTCGTGCTCGGAACCGACAGCGCAGGCCGGTCTGTCTACAAGGGCGCAATTATTGATCCGCAGACCGGGGATGCGTTCCCGGGAAATGTCATTCCTGCCTCACGCATCAGTGCGGTTTCTCAGAGGATTGCGGGCCTGTACGAAAGGTACTACCAACCGCTCGCGCCGACTCTCACGAATAACAATGCACTGCCACTCAACAGCCCGGCCACCTGGTACCAGAGCAATGAATACAGTGTGAAGATTGATTACAACGCAACAGAAAAACACCGTGTGGATGGATCCATCATCTACGCGTATATTCCGCGCCTGCTTTCGGATCAGGGCGGAATCTGGTCAGCCGGATCTGCAGACGGCGGGCCCATGGCCAATGCATATGACCACAACACAACAGCACCAGCGCTGCGTGCACGCGATTCCTGGGCAGTCTCAAGCGCTCTGCTGAATGTGTTCAGCGCTACATTCAACCGATTCCGCAATCCGAGTGAAGCACGGTCGCGTGAGGGTGTCTGGCCGACCATGTTGGGATTAGGTGATTTCGACGCAGGAAATTTCCCCATCATCAAGTTCCAGGGCATTAACGGCACGGATCATACCTACGTTGACGGTCTGCCCATCGACGAAACACAGCTGGGTAGCCAGTTCAATGACTTCTACGCGGCGAACACCTTCATTTACGACGACACGCTCTCCTGGATTCGCGGCCGCCATACGTACAAATTCGGCGCCGAATTCCGGGCGCAACAATTCAACTCCCACGGCGACTACGGGGTGCCCACGTTCGTCTTCGATCCGACGCAAACCGCAGGGGTCTTCGGACCCAATGCGGGGTTCGGATTTGCCAGCTTCTTGTTGGGCGATGTGAACCAGGGATTGGTCAGTGAGCCCAATAGTACTTACGGAAGGCGAAAGTCTTTGTCGTTATTCGCCCAGGACAACATCAAGGTCACATCTCGATTCACGCTGAACGTGGACCTGCGCTGGGATTTCAACGGCCGCTATCACGAGAAATACGGCCATTGGTCGAACTTCGACACCACCGCGATTAATCCCGTTACTGGCCAGCCAGGAGCCCTGGGATTCGCCAACAACGGGGGCGATTCATTTGAGACCAAACAGTACTACCACAATTTCTCTGGATTTCTCGGTGGGGCGTACCAGATCACGCCGAGGACCGTGGCACGGGCATCCTTTGGAGTGTTTTACGTTCCGCTGAATTTGAATACCTACAGCGGAATCCCGTATGGCTTCGATCCCGGTTTTGTACTGAACAACCAAGTGCAGACTCCGTTTGATTGGGACAAGGGGTATCCGGGCAAGGCGGTTAATATTGGCAAGAATCCCAATTTCACTGAATACGGTATGGTCTCAATCGATCCTCGCATGTTGGAGTTGGGCAATGTCCAGGCATGGTCCGCCGGAGTGCAGCGCGAAGTTGGCCGTGGCGTGATGGTTGAGGCGAATGGCATTCAAAACCACGGCTACCATCTTGAAAGCGGATTTGTGGACGCGAACCAGCCCGTCCTGTCGACCTACACGGCGCTGGTTCAGTCGGGACAGCAATATGCGACCGTAACGAAACCTGGCTTCACTGGACCCGGGTGGGCTTCCGTGGCGCCGTTCCCGAACGTTGCTGCCACCTTCGGACCGCTGTATTACGTCGGCTCACCCCGCGGCAATACAGACTACCAATCGTTGCAACTCAGCGTAAGGAAACAGACAGCCCGTGGACTTTCCCTGCTGGCTAGTTACAACTGGTCTTCGTCTCATGGAGACGTGGATACTGCCTTCGAAGATCTGTACTACGCCGGGCCACTGCAGGACGTCTATAACCTCCAGCAGGAGCGGCACACGATTTCCGATTTCGATCAGACGCACATCGTGAAAGGTTACGCTCTGTACGAGTTGCCTTTTGGTCGTGGAAAAGCCTTGCTTGCCAAGGGAAGCCCTGCGGCCAACGCCTTAGTGGGTGGATGGACGATCAGCGGAGATTTTCATTATGCGAGCGGCATGCCCATACGGATTGCGGCCAATGTGTTCTATCCGGGTATTAATAATGTATATGCTGACATGGTCCCGGGCTGCCAGATCGGCGAACACTACAACGGGCAGGTTGGTGGAAGTTACTTGAATCCCGCGTGCTTTGTAAATCCGCCCAACGGCGAATTCGGGAACGCTCCCGGCTACCTTGCCGGGGTTCGGAATCCAGGTTTCGCGGTGGAGGATCTCGGAGTGAGCAAGTTGCAGCGGTTCGGCGAGCGCTGTCAGCTGCGCCTATACTTCCAGGTGTTTAATGTGTTCAACCGCCACGGTTTTGTCGGCCCAAACACGCAAATCGGAACGGCAGGTTTTGGCCAGGTTCTGCCGCAGGACTTAAACGGGTTACCGGGACCACGGGTCGGCCAATTTGGAGCACGCCTCAGTTTCTAGAGAGGAACTGCTCACGGATCACTCAAGCAGTCTGTTCGTTACTGGGCAATGGTGAACGCAATCAAAACTCGGGTTCAGCGAACGCGGTCAAACGCAGTGCCGTATGTACCCGTGTATGTTCACCCGGCCGTCACCGTAAGGTTGGCTTTTTGGCTGTTCTGCTGTTTGTTGCTCGCGGGCTGCAACACTTTGCAGACCGCTACCCCAGGTTCCGGCCCGGCGATTGTATTCACCAGCGTTCCTGTGGCAGGGCGAGGGGATGCCGAGAAGAAGAACACGATTAGCGGGAGGGTGATTGGAGGTCGGGCTGGGCAGCAGATCGTTCTGTACGCGAGGGCGATTGACGATTACGGCCAGATGACCTGGTTTGTGCAGCCTTTTGTGTTAGAGCCCCTCACCAGAATTCATTCGAATTCCAAGTGGTCGAACTCTACTCACCCCGGCTTCGAATACGCCGCGCTACTGGTGAACCCCGGATTCCAGCCACCACGGACCACACGTGTACTGCCAACAGAAGGAGTACTTGCGGTCGCGACATCCCAAGGCTGGCCACCCATGTGGCAGCGGTGGTGGTTTCCTCTGATCTGTGTAGCCGGTGCAGCAGGCCTGACATTTGTTTTCTACCGCTTGTGGACTTTTGAAATCACCAGGAAACTCAACTTGCGCTTCGAGGAACGCCTTGCCGAACGCACGCGGGTGGCGCAGGAATTGCACGACACCTTGTTACAAGGCGTGCTAAGCGTCTCCATGCAGCTTCACGTCGCGGTAGATCAGTTGCCCGAAGATTCACCCACACGCCCAGCATTAAATCGCGTTCTGCAATTGATGGGACAAGTCATTGAGGAGGGCCGCAACACGCTGCGAGGGCTGCGGTCATCCGCCGACAGCCGACATGATCTGCAAAGTTCATTTGCGCGAATTCCACAAGAACTGGGTACCCAATCGGGGATTGATTTTCGCGTCGTCGTGGAGGGTGAGCCTCTACAGTTGCGGTCGATGATTCGCGACGATGTTTACGGCATCGGGCGGGAAGCCCTGGTGAACGCGTTCCGCCATGCGCGGGCACGGAGCATAGCTGTGCAACTGGAATACACTGCCAGCCATTTGGGCATCCTTGTACGCGATGACGGCTGCGGGATCGATCCTCAAGTGCTCAAGTCTGGCCGCGATGGTCACTTTGGGGTGCCAGGCATGCGTGAGCGGGCCGAAAGAATTGGCGCGAACCTCAAGCTCTTGAGCCGCATCGGCGGAGGGACAGAAGTTGAACTTCGCGTGCCCGGTGAGATTGCTTTCGAATCCCGACGTTCGGTTTCGGCGTCTAAATGGTCAGCGAGATTGTACCGACGACACGGTGTTGAACACATATCCGGAAAGCGAGTCGGATAAATGAGTGTGTCCCCACAGATCCGTGTATTGAGCGTCGATGATCACCCTCTTCTCCATGAGGGTCTCGCCACGGTAATTCGAAATCAGCCGAACATGCTCTTGGTGGGAGAAGCATCGAATGGTCGCGACGCTATTCAGCGTTTTCGCGAACAAAAACCGGACGTAACACTCATGGATTTGCGTCTGCCCGATATGAGCGGCATCGACGCGATGCTTGCGATCCGTTCCGAGTTTCCGGAAGCACGCATCATAATTTTGACTACCTTTGCGGGCGACGTGGAGATTCAACGGGCTCTCGCGTCCGGCGCCCGCGCGTACATGCTCAAGAGCATGCCGCCCAAGGAACTTGTAGAAGTCATTCGGCAAGTGCACGCAGGTAAGAAACGAATTCCACCGGAGATTGCTGCGCATCTAGCTGAACACTACAGCGACGAGGCGCTCACCGAGCGCGAGGTCGAGGTTTTGCAGCAGATTGCCGGGGGTAACCGCAATCGTGATATCGCCGACAAGCTCTTCATCACGGAAGAGACGGTCAAGGTCCACATCAAGCACATCATGGAAAAGCTCGGCGCAACCGATCGAACACAGGCGGTCGCCATTGGAGTCCGCCGAGGATTCATTCAGCTTTAGCCCACCACTGCAGCGCAGTCTCTACCTCAAAAGTGGTACCGAAAGATTCCAAACACTAGGGATTCGCCTTGTGCTTGAGACATCTACTCTACTTGTTAGCTACAGAAAGTGATCGCAGCAGCAAATGTTCTCAAGCTTTCCTCACGGATGGCCGGGGTCAGGCCTACTGCTATTGCGCGCAGGTGCGGGAGTCGCGCTTATTGTTCACGCAGCCAGGCTCTTCGACGATACGCAAGAGCCTGGATGGCTGAGGGTGGTCGCGGGGCTTACGGCCGCCGTGGCTACATTACTTCTTGTCGACGTTCTGACTCGGTTTGCAGCGGCCGCAGCTGCGGTTGCCACCTCTCCTGGTTCCCGCGTTCTGGGGTTGGTGTATTGGAGGGACACACGGCAGCCGCTTTAGCGATGGTGATTGCTGCGGCAGTCGTTTGCCTGGGGCCAGGAGCCTTTTCGCTTGATGCGCGGTTGTTTGGATGGCGAGAAATTATCCTTCCCGACCAGCCATCGGACCCTGACTCCAAGCTCCACACTTGAGAAACTCTTCCCGGCCTACCCTTATACCGAGCCGCGGCTGCAATCGATCAGCATACCTAGTCGATCCCAAGGCCCATCGGCCAGGGGCGAGGCAGCAGCAACAACATCAACAGCGCTCCGACCAAGGCATCTTCTTCGTGAAATCATGCGAAAAAGGGGAGGTAGGTTCCGGCCGGGTCGGTCGGTCCAAACCCGCGCGGGGAGGAAAGGAGAAAGTCACGCCGGAACCGGTGAGCCTCCACGGCGACTTCCCGGAAAACTAGTGAGCTCTTGCTGCTTGCCGATTGCGGTCTAAGAAAAATCTCTACGCGCAAACCGAACCTTCACGTCCTCCATGTTCCCTTAGAGCCGGATTTGACATATGTCCTATACTGTTCGCACGATTCGCCCGTGCGGAAGAGTAGGGTTTACTTCTCGCCTTCGAATCAGGACCCGAGATTCGAGATCTGGTCGCCCTTGTGGCCTTGCGAAATTGCTCCATGAGTTTCGCTCGGCCGCGGGCGAGCCGTGCCTTCACAGTTCCCACAGGCGCGCCTACCCTTTCAGCTACCTCTCCTATTGAAAAGTCATCGCACCGAAGGCGCAGTGCCGATCGCTGACAGTCTGGAAGGCCGCCGATCAGCTTGGTCACTAGTTCAGACAACTGGCATTGTTCGACGCTCTGCTCCGGGGTCGGCCGGTGATCAGCGAGCACCTGGGAGATGGTCCAACGCCGTTCTTCTGGATCCTCCTCGAGCGGAACCATGTGGCATCGAGGACGGCGCCGTAACTTCATGCGCGCCGCGTTAAAAATGATCGCCATTAGCCAAGTCGACATCTGGGCGCGTCCCTCGAACCGCTCAATGTTCTTGAAAGCCGACAACAGTGCATCTTGCACGGCATCCTCAGCGTCTTCGGTGTTACGCAGCAAGCGCATCGCCAATCGACGAAATCTCGGCAGGAGGCGAGTCACGAGATCCTCGAATTCCAGTCGGCGCTCCGCAATAACTTGGCCGTTGAGGCACGGATCTTTGAGTGTCAAGGCTCGTGTTTGCATGCGCTCGCTATCTCCCGTTTCTCATTCAGAGCTGTATCTTCGTGCTAACTTTGTCATCTCAAAACTGAGGTCGCCATGAATCCCGCAGCCCGCGCCGCCAGAGACGGGGCGCCCTGATAAATTTCGACTAGTTTCTCGATGGCTTGGTCCTGACCCACGATTTTCCGTCGCAGGGCATTTTCAAACTCGGTGGTGTCCTTGCTGCGACGCGTTGGATCAAGCGTGTTCGTAACATTGGTTTTCATACTTCCCATCGCTTTCACTTGTGCAGTTAGCATTTTTCCGACCATCGGCAGGGACGGCTGGCGCTTCCGAAGCTACAGATTGAGAGGGGCTTCGCCAGAAGGAGGGGGCCCAGGAATTGTGATCGCGTACCCGGTCAACTTTTGAACTGGAGTTGACTTGTCACATGCCAAGTTGGAAAAACTTTGCCAGCGTTGACGTCATGCCCCTGGCCCAAGAGCATCAGTGTCCAGCCCGAAAGGGAAATCGAGAAGAATAGGGCAGCCGGGATTTTTGAGGGAGAGGAGGATTACCCAGCTGCCCAGGCGAGTGCTAAAAGTGGTAGACGATGCCAGCTGACGGCTGTGCCGTGTGGGTCCACGCGTTCGTGTTCACGCTCCGGACACCGAAGTCCGGGTCCTTGTACACGAAGCCCCTGTATTCAGCACGCAAGGAGAAGTGACGGCTTAAAGCGTAATCGGTACCCGCGCCGTAGACGAAGGTACCTTTCGCCTGGGTGCCTGCGCCAAAAGCGTTAGAGTTGCCGGTTGGATGAAAGATCATCCCGCCGCCTCCGCCCAGCACGTACGGACTGAACTTACTTACGCGAAGTGGAAGGTTCACGACCAGGTCGGCGGTAGCCGAGTGCAC
Source organism: Candidatus Sulfotelmatobacter sp. (assembly GCA_036844925.1). Taxonomy (GTDB): domain Bacteria; phylum Acidobacteriota; class Terriglobia; order Terriglobales; family Acidobacteriaceae; genus Sulfotelmatobacter. The sequence continues at coordinate 28,880 of DAIUEW010000021.1, read as the reverse complement.
GTCTGACTTCACTCTGGATTCTGCAAAGTTGGAGAAATATTTTTGAGTATCTTGATCAAAACCGTAGTTCCCTTCCGCTGAGAGCCACCGATTGATGTGATAGCGGAATCCCACCATGAATCCGCCACTGTTTGTCGCCGTGTTCGAAACACCCTGGCCGCTGCTGTCCTTTGTGAAGAAACCCGAGCCTTGGGCGCTCACTTCACTTCCGCTTTCTTGCGCCTTCGCTGCGATTGCTAAAAGCATTATGAACGCAAAAGCTATAATCGTACCTTTTCTCATAATCGCTTTTCCCTCGAACTACAGATTTGGGCTTCGGTCTGAAGCCTGCCCCAAGTAATGACACGCCGGGCTCAGTCTCCGAAAGCACTTTCAATTCCTTCCGAAGCAAGAAACATCAAGGAGAGAAAAAACCTCGTCGCCTGAGTCACTTATGCTCTCTCTGGTGCTAAGTCTTGTGGCTTCAGCAATCTCGAGCCAAGAATTTGGCTTCTGGCACCGCAGGGGAAGGAGTGAAGATCAGCCCGCACGGCATGTGGAGAATATCAGCGGCTCGAACGTTCCTTGGCACGTGCCAACCCCTTGACACCGCTGGTTTACACCGCGAGTGGCTACAGGGTCGGGCAGCTGCGCTAAACGACTGCCACGGAGTGGGATGGGCGCTGTGCATCCTGCGACGACACATGGAAGTCGGCATGCCATGAACGAAACGGAGGATTCTTGTTGAAGAGCCGTAAACCCAATGCGGGCGGTGGCCTCGAGATGAGCCTGGACGACAACCAAGAATGCACTATCTTGCGGCTGAAGGGTCACCTCGGACTCGATTCCTCGCCGGCCCTTCGTGATCAGCTTCTGGGGATGTTGCAAGTACAACCACCAAAAGCTGTCATCGTTGATTTAGCGGAACTCTCTTACATTGACGCCTCGGGGATTGCGACCTTGCTCGAAGCACTCAAGATATCGCGCAATCGCCAGAGCACATTGTGCTTGACGGGATTGCAAGGACGCCTGCTTCATTTGTTCGAGGTTACAGGCGTGCTGCCTCTGTTTGAGAGTGATCGGTGTAGAAATGCTTCCTCAGAATTGAAGGTGCATTGATGGCAACTGTTCTCGAAGAAGTCGGCCAAAGGACTCTCACAGATCTCGACTATGTCGGCAGCTTGAACATTCAGTTCTGGGCCACGTTGCATGCCATGGGTAAATCGTTGCCTTTCGTTGGAAACCGCTATCGCTGGCAAGCGTCCGTGCGCCAAATGTTAGAGATCGGGGTGGACGCGCTGCCGATGGTTGCTTTGATGGCCATCTGCAGCGGGTTCATCCTCGCCATGCAAGGGGCTTCCGAACTACGCCGTTTCGGAGCTTTGCACTACGTCATCGATCTGGTCGCGGTTGGCTTCACCCGTGAACTCGGCCCGCTGCTTACGGCGATCGCGGTCAGTGGACGATCAGGTTCGGCTTTCGCGGCTGAGATCGGCACTATGAAGGTGACCGAGGAAATAGATTCGCTTCGAGTCATGGCACTCGAACCTGTGGAGTTCATTCTGGCGCCAAAGTACCTCGCAGCGCTGATCTCCGTTCCTTGCCTCAGCATCGCTTCCAATGTGTGTGGCATTTTGGCGGGCGGATTGTTCATGTTCTTCAGCACACATCTCGCGCCGATGATGTACATGCGCGACGTGTTGACCTCGATACAGCTGCGGGACGTCATCACCGGACTTATCAAAAGCGTCGCCTTCGCCACCATCATTGCTCATGTCGGCTGCCTGGAAGGATTTCGTGTCAGCGGAGGCCCCGACTCGGTAGGCCGCTCGACGACGAGTGCCGTAGTCAAGTCAACTTTCCTCGTCATCGTGGCCGATGCTGTATTTACCGCTATCTTCTACTTGACGGTGAAACCCTGATGGGGATCATTTCCGTTCGCGACTTGGTAGTTGAATACGAGGGCCGCCGGATATTGGACGGGCTGAATCTTGAGATTGAACAAGGAGAGACGATGGTCCTGCTGGGCGGCAGCGGTTCTGGAAAGAGCACGCTGTTGCGGCACATTATCGGCCTTGAGCGCCCCAAGTCGGGGAGCGTCCACGTGAAGGGGATTGACATTACTCATTGCTCCTCACCGGAACTGAAAGCCGTCCGGCGTTCCATCGGCGTGGCTTTTCAAAGCGCGGCTTTGTTCAATTCGTTGTCAATCGAGGACAATGTTGCCCTCACCTTGCGAGAACACACAAAGCTGGCGCCCTCGATTATCGACCTGATGGTGTGGATGAAGTTGGCCCTGGTCGGCCTGGGCGAGTTTGGCAAGTTATATCCGCAGGAACTGTCGGGAGGCATGAAAAAGCGCGCTGCTGTGGCTCGTGCTCTCGCACTTAGTCCCGAGATTCTGGTCTTGGATGAGCCTTCGGCTGGCCTGGATCCGATTGTTGCGGCGGAACTGGATGAACTCATTCTGCTCCTTAAAGAGGCCTTTCAAATGACAGTCGTCGTTGTCACCCATGAATTGCCGAGCGCGTTCCGCATCGCAGACCGCATCGCGATGCTGTACAAGGGCGCCTTTAGCTCGATTGGAACAAAAGACGAAATCAAGGCAAGTGACAATCCTCGTGTCCGGCAGTTTCTCGATCGCATTCCCGGCGATATAGCGAAAGCCTCTGCGATATCAGCCTACTTCGAAAAATATTTAGAAAGTCCGGAGGCAAACTAGTGACTACGGAAGCAAAAGTCGGAGCCTTCGTCTTAGGATGTCTCGCGATCCTGGCATTCACGGTCGTCTACCTCCTTAACGCACAGTTCAGCAGCGATACAGTTCCTTATCGAACGTATCTCCGTTATGCCGGAGGGCTTGAGCCGGGAGCTTCAGTGCTCTTTGGCGGGATCACCGCGGGCAAAGTAACAGCCGTGCGACCCTGGACGACAGATCCTACCCGTATCGAGATTCTTCTGGAAGTGAAAAAAGGTACGCCTTTGAATGAGAAGTCCGTGGCCAAGCTGGGTCTCACAAGCATCATGAACAGCGCTTCGCTATCAATTACTACCGGCAGCAATGAGGCAAAGCGACTACCACCCGGTTCCTCCATCCAGTCCCAGGAAGCCGCCAGCCTGGATGAGATTGCCGGCAAAATGGCTGTTGTCGCCGACAACGCAAACACCCTGATCGTCCAGGTGCAAGGAGAACTGCAAGGTATCAGCGGTGACGCGCGAAATCTGCTCGCCAACCTGAATACCATTACGGGTCCGCCAACCCAACAGAAGGTTCAAGCGGTGTTGGATCGCGTTAACACATTGTTGGCGACAGAAGGTCCAAAGATCGATCGGATTTCCGATCAACTGGTGTCTTTGAGCCAGCATGCCGATGACACGGTTCAGAACGTCAATGGCACGGTAACTGATATCCGCGAGCCGGTGCGCAAAGATCTGGCTGAGTTACAAGACACTTTGCTACAAGCCAAGAAGTTGCTGGCGGACATGCAGGTTATGGTGCGAGCGAATGACTACAAGATCGATGACACGGTGGAAAACCTGCGCGAAGCAACGGAGAACCTGGATCAACTGACAGACTCGGTAAAGCAGCGCCCCTGGAGCCTGGTTCGCATCAGGCAACCGAAAGAGCGCAAGGTTCCGCAATGAAGAGAGAGGCAGTTGTGACAAAACATTTGATGGCAGTTGTTTTCACCCTCGCCGTGTCAACCGCTTTGGTTGGCTGCGCGGGCAGAATAAATTATCCGTCGTATTACACGCTGAACTTGCCGGCGCCGCCAGATCCACCGGCGGCGGAGGGCGTCCGCGCCTCGGTGGCAATCCGCGAATTCCGATCCCCTGCGTACCTGCGGCAAGGATCCATCGTGTACAAATCGTCTCCGGAACAGATCGGTTTTTACAATTACGACCGTTGGGCAGTCGACCCGCGTGACTTCCTGACCAACGCGGTAGTGGATCGTCTACGCGCCAGCGGAACCTTCTCGCAAGTAAAGCTGTACGACGGACGCGCCGACATTGATTACGTTCTTAGTGGCCGTCTGGAACGGCTCGAGGAAGTTGATTACGACGGCGGCATCCAGGTCCAGGTCGCGATTTCCGCGCAGATGACGAGAGTCGCCACCGGCGAAACCGTTTGGAGCAACGAGGCGATCGAGGTGGGAACCGTTGCCCAGCGAAACGTACCCGCGGTTGTATCCGAGATGAGCCGGACGATGGAGCGGACGATCGACAAGCTGCTCACGCCGGCTCCTGCTGCTGCCGCGAAGTAATCAGAGATTTTATGGCAGTACATGCTGCAACTGTTCCACTTCAACCGCGGCGCGAGAATGACGTTCAGATCTTAACCGCCAACTGTTTGTCACTTGCTATGCCTTTGACACGCACCCTTCGCCCTGACTTCCGGTTTTCAAGGGCTTACGGTGGCCTTAGGGTTGCATTTCACTAGGTGCTTTCGCCACCTGCGAAGAGTAAGAGCCAACCGCCACGCAACGCAATGAAGACCTGTTCCAACGCCACCGGGCAAACTAATGGAGCTTAAGAAATGACGCCAGTGCGCAATTCCAGAATATGCATTGCGGAACGATGATCACCGGAGCGATGTAAATGAGTCTGCTTACGACATCAATGACAAGATTGGGTCCATCATTAAGAAAAACCGGGAGCGTCGCCTATGTCTGACAATGGTCTTGCGTGCCTCGCTTCGCCTGATGTATTGGCCCGTGCCCGTAAGATCAAACTTCTTCTGATGGACGTAGACGGTACGCTGACCGATGGCGGCGTCTGCCTGACCTCGGCCACAATCGCCGATAGCTTACGAGAACCGATCGTCTCCGAAATGAAAGTGTTCAACTCCCAGGACGGCCAGGGATTATCGCTTGCCCACACCATGGGAATTCAGACAGGCTTCATCACCGGCCGACATTCACCGGCCGTGGCTAAGCGTGCTCAAGAGCTGAAGGTCACTTTTGTTTATCTGGGACAGGAGAAGAAGACGGCGGCTTTCGAAGAGTGCGTGCAAAAGGCAGGCGTGACCGAAGACGAGGTTGCTTATATGGGCGATGACCTGCCGGACATTCCTCTGGCGCAGCGAGCCGGACTGGCAGTGTGCGTAGCCGGCGGGGCACCTGAGTTAGCGGCTGTATGCCACTTCACCACTCGCCGGCTTGCGGGGCGGGGTACCGCGCGCGAGGTGGTGGAACTAATCCTGAAGGCGCAGGGACGTTGGGAGGAGGCGGTGCCCCAGGCGCTTGCGTAACAAAACCGCCGATTAAGAATTTAGAACGAAACCACGAAGTTCACCCAACGAATTGAGAGGATTTTTCATGAGCATAGCAATCGAATCTTCCATTACCCGAGTCCAGCAAGATGCGGATCAGCCGAATATGGACCGGCTCAGCATTAACACCATCCGCACGCTTTCCATGGACGGAGTGCAGGCCGCGGATTCCGGGCATCCCGGAACGCCGATGGCGATGGCACCGGTGGCATATTGCCTGTGGCAGCAATTGCTCCGATTTGATCCACAGGATCCGGTGTGGCCGAACCGCGATCGATTTGTGCTGTCGATTGGGCACGCGTCCATGCTGCTTTATTCGCTGCTTCACTTGACCGAAGTCCGGGCGGTCAGCAAAGACTACGAAACTCTTGGCGAGGTTTCAGTGCCTCTGGATGCGATTAAAGCGTTCCGCCAGTTGGACAGCCGATGTCCGGGACACCCCGAGTACCGCTGGACATCGGGTGTGGAGACCACCACGGGACCGCTCGGCCAAGGTGTCGCGACCAGCGTCGGCATGGCCATTGCCCGTCAGTGGCTAGCAGCGCGCTACAACCGGCCGGGCTTTCAGAATCTGTTTGATTTCAATGTCTACGCGTTGTGCGGCGATGGATGCATGATGGAAGGAATCTCGCACGAGGCTGCCTCGCTCGCCGGACACCTGCGGCTGTCCAATCTCTGCTGGATTTACGACAACAACCACATCACGATCGAAGGCAATACCCACTTGGCCTTTACTGAAGATGTGGCGACGCGCTTCATCGGCTACGGCTGGAACGTGACCCGGGTCGGCGATGCCAATGACCTGGATATGCTGGCACGGGCGTTCCGCACTTTTCAGAATTGCAAAGATCGACCCACACTGATCATCGTGGACAGCCACATCGGATACGGCGCTCCTCACAAACAAGATACCAGCGCCGCTCACGGCGAACCGTTGGGTGAGGAGGAGATTCGTCTCGCCAAGCGCAACTATGGCTGGCCGGAAGATGCAAAGTTCTACGTACCGGACGGAGTCTACGACCACTTTCGTCAAGGCATCGGGAAGCGGGGCAAGGAACTGCGCGATGCTTGGTTTGCCCAGATTGATGAGTATCGCAAGCAATACCCCGAGTTGGCTGAAGAATTATTTCGCATGCAACACCGCCAGCTCCCAGAGGGGTGGGACCGCGACTTGCCAATTTTTCCTGCTGACCCGAAAGGTCTTGCGACCCGCGAATCCAACGCCAAGGTTCTGAATGCGGTGGCCAAGAACATTCCCTGGCTGATCGGAGGAGCGGCCGACCTCGCCCCGTCCACCAAAACGCGCCTCACGTTCGAAGGAGCCGGAGATTTCGAGGCTGACAATTACGCCGGACGTAATTTCCACTTCGGCATCCGTGAGCACGCCATGGGAGCGATCGTGAACGGAATGAGCCTGGTGAAAGTTCGTCCTTTCGGCTCCGGATTTTTCATTTTCGTCGATTACATGCGGGGATCACTTCGCTTGAGTGCCTTGATGGAGCTTCCCGTGATTTATGTGTTCACGCATGATTCGATCGGCGTCGGCGAGGATGGCCCAACACACCAGCCCATCGAACAGCTTGCTCACATGCGCTCCATGCCTGGCTTGGTTCTGATCCGGCCTGCGGACGCGAACGAGGTAACTGAAGCCTGGAAGGTCATTCTGCGACTGCATCACGCCCCAGCGGTGTTGGCGCTTTGTCGGCAGGCAGTACCCACAATCGACAGGACGAAGTACGCTCCTGCAGCCGGCCTGGCCCGCGGCGCCTACATTCTGGCGGACGCACCCGGCGGTGACCCCGAAGTCATCCTCATCGGCACGGGCAGCGAAGTGTCACTCTGCCTGGATGCGTACGAGCAACTAACGAAGGAGGGTGTGCGGGCGCGAGTAGTCAGTATGCCGTCCTGGGAGTTGTTTGACGATCAGGATAAAAGCTACCGGGAATCGGTCCTGCCTCCAAGCGTGAAGGCGCGTGTGTCGGTGGAACAGGCATCGGATTTTGGGTGGAGCAAATACACCGGCTCTGAAGGGCAGCACGTCGGCCTCGACACGTTTGGGGCCTCGGCGCCTCTCAAGCAACTATTGAAGAAGTTCGGTTTTAACGCAGAACACGTGGTGGCTGCAGCGAAGAACCAGATCGCGCGGCACGGGAGCACAAAATGAGAGTGGGCGTCGGCGCGGATCACGGCGGATTCGAAATGAAGAAGCAACTCGCGAAGTTGCTAGCGGCAGAAGGTCACGAGGTGGTTGACTTCGGCAACAAAGTCTATGACAACAACGATGATTACCCCGATTTCGCCATTCCGCTCGCTCGCGCGGTGGCCAATGGAGCAATAGATCGGGGTATTCTCGTATGTGGCAGCGGTGTTGGAGCTTCCGTAGCTGCTAACAAGATCGTGGGTGCCCGCGCCGCGCTTTGTCATGATCATTTTTCCGCACGGCAGGGAGTGGAGGACGACAACCTGAATATCCTTTGCTTCGGAGGCCGAACCACTGGTATCGCGATCGCGTGGGAGTGCACGCAAAATTTTCTCAGCGCAAAGTTCAGCGGTGCGGACCGGCATCGCCGTCGGCTGGCCAAGGTCACTCAACTCGAAACAGCGCGGCCGCAGCCGGTAATGTCCGGCGACTAGTTCCAGCTAATTAAGTTTCATCACAGGAGAAAACCATGACGTTGTTGGAATCTTTGAAGAAATATACGACTGTTGTAGCCGACACTGGTGACATCGACGCGATCCGTCAACATCGGCCACAGGACGCCACTACCAATCCCTCTCTCCTTTATCACGCTGCCCAGATGCCCGCGTACCGGCACTTGGTGGAAGAGGCTGCTGAACAGGCCCTGGAGATTGGCGGCAGCCATGACGACATGGCGGCCGAGTTCATCGACCAGATGTTCGTCCTCTTCGGATCCGAGATCCTGAAGGTGGTTCCGGGCCGGGTCTCCACTGAGGTCGCGGCCAGCTTGAGCTTCGACACCCCCGGCACGGTCGCCAAAGCCCGCAAGCTCATTTCGTCGTATGAGAAAAAGGGCGTGCCGCGCAATCGCATTCTGATCAAAATCGCCAGCACCTGGGAAGGTATTCAGGCGGCAAACGAGTTGGAGCAAGAAGGCATTCACTGCAATCTGACGCTCCTCTTCAGCTTCGCGCAGGCGGTCGCGTGCGCGGAAGCGGGAGTCACCCTGATCTCGCCTTTCGTTGGCCGTATTTACGACTGGTATAAGAAGGAGGGAGGCGGCAAAGAAATTCCTCCGGACCAGGATCCCGGAGTTGCGTCGGTAACGCGAATCTACAACTACTACAAAAAATATGGCTACAAGACGCAAGTAATGGGAGCAAGTTTCCGCAATTTGAATCAGATTGTTCGCTTGGCCGGATGCGATCTACTCACCATCAGCCCCGACCTTCTTGAGCAACTGGAACAGACGGAGGGTGTCGTAGAGCGGAAGCTTGACCCTGCTACAGCCAAGGCAAGCAAGGATAAACAACTGCACCTCACAGAGAAAGCTTTCCGCTGGATGCACAACGAGGATGCCATGGCAACGGAAAAGCTGGCCGAAGGCATCCGCAAATTTAACAGCGACGCACAGAAACTGGAAGAGTACGCGCTCTCCCAGGTTGCCGAAAAGGTCGGGTGAGTAAGGTCCCCAGCGAAGCGTGCGGCTCGCCTAGGTCGGACCGCACCGCATCGTTTCCTATTGCCTCTGCATTTGCGTTCTTAGCGGCACTCTTGAGCGCGTCTTGGCAAAGCAGAGATCAACCGTAGAGCGAAAAAGATCTATGCCAACAAAGCAGAACCAACTCCTGCATTAAGGAGCAGGTTGAGTCACTATCAGATGGAGCGTTATTGATGAGCGATGTTCGAGCCGTGCTTTGGGACATGGACGGAACACTGATCGACTCAGAGGATCTCCACTGGAATTCCTGGCGGGACGCGCCACTGACCAGCGCAACGGATCAAAAAGACTACCTCGGCCTCCACAGTTTCTATATCTCGCTCGGGATTTTCGGGAGCGGGTCCTCGTGACACCAAATATCTAGGACGGCTTCTTTGAATTTGTGACGCCACGCATATCCGTGATAGCCGCTCTTTCCCGTGGAGTTGAATCCTAGGCGGAAGCGGGTGCGGATCGATTAGCGCGTCACCCCAACGTAGATGGGCCTGGCCTCGACAGATACGATGTAGAGCTTGGGGAGTTTGGTGGTCGCGAGTCCGGAGAATTTTGGTGTTCCTCTACTGCAGGTTACGAGGAATGCTCTCATATCGAAGGAGAGCTTGTACCGCTCTGGGCCAGCGTTTTCATGTCGGACTTATTATCTCGCTGAACTCGCTCGGAACGCTGTCCAGCTGTCGAACTGCCCCACTCAAGCCCAAACGAGGCTTGAGTGGGCCACGCGTCCGCGAGGAGCTAGCGCACTTAAGCAACTGCGGGTTCGCTCTTCTTCTCAACCGCGGGCTTGACAGCACTGTGTCCGCCAACGGCGTTATTGAAGTTGAAATCAGTTGGCGCTACGCCAGTGATGAGTCGCGCTCCACGACTGAAAGTAACATCCTGAATCGCCCATTGGATGAAAACCACGATGCGACTCTGGAACTCGACAATGTACATGAGGTGGATGAACGCCCAGACCAGCCATGCCGGCAAACCCGAAAGATGCACACCGAAGACGTTGGCCACTGCAGCCGCCCGTCCGATGACCGCGAGAGTTCCTTTATCGAAATATCTAAAGGCTTTCTGCTTCGGCCGGCCTGCCACTTTTCTTACGATCGCTTCGGCGGCATACACCCCTTGTTGCATGGCAACCTGTGCCACCCCAGCTAAAGGCTTTCCGTGTGCGTCCAGGGAAAGAGCCAGGTCTCCAATGACGTAGATATCCGGGAAATTCGCGATTGTAAGGTCGGGACCGACTTTGATCCTTCCTCCGTGATCGGTCTCCGCTCCGGTCTGCTTCGCCAGTGTCTTACCCAGAGGCGCAACAGTGACCCCACCGGCCCAAATCACGGTCTTCGACGACAGGCGCACAGTGGAGCCGTTGACCTCAAGCGTGACTCCGTCTCGATCAACCTCATGGACTCTCGTGCCCATCTTCGTCCGCACTCCCAGCTTGGCGAGCGATCGCTCGGCCTTCTGCGCCAAATCCTCGGGGAAGGTCATGAGCAGCCGGGGAGCGGCATCCAACAGAGTGATCTGCGCGTCTTGCGGGTGTATGGAACGAAAATCATTTTTGAGTGTCTGTCGCGCGATTTCGCCAATCGCCCCGGCCAATTCAACGCCTGTGGGGCCTGCTCCTACGATCACGAAATTGAGCCAGGCCCGCCGCTCCGCAGGATCGGAAAGGCGTTCTGCGACCTCAAATGCGTAGAGAATCTTATGCCGAAGGGTGGTCGCTTCTTCCACACTCTTCAGCCCCGGAGCCCATTTCTCCCATTCGCCATGTCCGTAGTAAGAGGTTTGTGAACCGGCAGCGACGATCAAAGAGTCGTACTCGAAACTCGCACCGTCGGCGAGCAGCACGCGCTTCGCTACTGGGTCAATGTCCTCTACGTCGCCTAGCAACACGCGCGTATTTTTCTGGTGGCCCAAGACGCCGCGCAGCGGTGCGGCGACTTCGCCGGGCGAAAGCGAGCCTGTGGCAACTTGATACAAGAGCGGTTGAAACAAGTGGTAGTTGCGGCGGTCGATTACGGTTACATCAACCGCCGCCGATTTCAGAGCCTGCGCCGCGGATAGACCCCCGAATCCGCCGCCTATAATAATGACCTTCGATCGTTCACTCATAATGCTTTTGCACTCCATTCCTTCTAAACTTCCGATCGACTATTCCTCGTTCGAAGTAGAACCACAACCGATCTCGGCGCCGCCGAATAACTCAGCGCTTGCAGAGGTTTGCCGCGGTCTGAGAAATCGTCAGGATACGCCAAAGCAGTATCCACAATTCGCATCCACTCTTGTGCCGCTCCTTCTTGAACCTGGAACTCCAGTTTTTCCCAGTACGCGTTGATCATCACGTAAATGTCATCATCGTTTTGGGAGGCACCGTGCAGGCAGAATGCCAAACTGCCAGATTCATAGGACAGGTCAGCTTTCTCGCCAACGCCATACCACGCGACATCCTCCCGCCAAAACCGGCTGCGCATCAGGGAAGGGTGACTCTTCCGAAACGCAATCATGTTCTTGAAGAACCGGAAGATGTCACGATTCGCTGGCAACTGTCTCCAGTCCAGCCATCCCGTTGCGTTGTCCTGGTTGTAGGGATTGTTGTTGCCAAACTGCGTATTCAGGAACTCATCCCCGGCTCGGAACATTGGGGTTCCGTTCGACAGCATGAGCAGGCAAAAGAAGTTCTTCACCTGTTTGCGGCGCAACGCCAGAACATCACTCGGCACACCTTCATCACCTTCGTGCCCACAGTTCCAGCTGTAGTTGTCGTTCATTCCATCCTGATTGTTGTTGCCGTTGGCCCAGTTGTGCTTCTCGTTGTATGCGACGAGATCGTACAGCGTGAAGCCATCGTGCGAAGTCACGAAGTTCACGCTCTGATAAGCGTGATAAGCCTCGGCTCGGTCATCGGGAAAAAGATCGTCGCTGCCGTAGATACGCCGCATCAGGTCAGGAACCATTCCGGGATCGCCTTTGACAAAACGGCGCACCTCGTCGCGGAACCTCCCATTCCACTGGAGCCAAGTTATGCCAGGAAACCCGCGGCCAAGTTGATAAGCGCCTGTATCCCATGGTTCCGCGATCAACCGTAACCGGCTCAACTCCGGGTCACCCGCAATCTCACTGAAGATAGGAGCATGCCCCCAGTTGAGAGATCCGTCGGCATTGCGGCTGAACACCGACGCAAGATCAAAACGGAACCCATCGATGTGCATCTCTTGCTTCCAGTAACGCAAGCTGTCCATTACCATCTTGCGCACATGCGCCTGGCCAAAATTCAAAGTGTTGCCGGTGCCGGAGTAATTGGCGTAAGGGTTCGCCGGGTCACTCGACATCATGTAGTAGCCGGCGCTGTCAAACCCCTTGAAGCTGTAAATAGGACCTCTGTGATCTCCTTCGCACGTGTGGTTGTACACGACGTCAAGCACTACGGCGATGTTCGCCTGATGAAAAGCCTTCACCATATTTCGGAATTCGATGTGCTGCTCGTCATCGTCACGAGTGCTTGCATATTGGGCGTGGGGCGCGAAAAAGTTCAACGGCATGTAACCCCAATAGTCGCCCTCTTGTGGATCGCGCTGGAAAATCGGCATCAGCTCAACAACTGTGATCCCGAGCTCTTTCAGATAAGGGATCTTCTCCACAAGGCCCGCATACGTGCCCGCCCGGGATTGATCTACGCCGGAGTTTGGATTTTTCGTGAAGCCCTTCACGTGCAGCTCGTAAATGACGGCGTCCGACTCATGGTTCGAGCAGCAGTCCCCGGCCCAATCAAATATCGGGCGGTGAGCGGTCAATGCGCCGAGAGGTGCGCGCCCCGCATTTGACCCCTCGCGCATTGCCAATAGCCGATCAAAACCGGGCGGGAAACACACGCCTTTTGCATAAGGGTCAAGGAGAACCTTCTGTGGGTCAAAGCTATGAATGGAGGAGAGGGTCTGACCTGATACCGAGTATCCGTAATAGCGAGCTTCCCGCATTTCGCTGATTGGTATTCGACAATGCCAAATTTGTCCTGACTTGTTACGCAGAAAGTCGAGGCGGTACTCCAGCAACGGGTTCACCGAGTCGATCGATGGGTAGAGCAACAGCGTTACACTCTCTGCGTGCTCGGAATGAACGGCAAAGTTGAACGCCTGTTCCTCTTCAATCCAGGTGACGCCCAGCGGCAACGGACTGCCTTCGGTCTGTTCCCATGTCGGGCGCTTCACGTTGGCATCTTCGGAACGCATCACGCGCCCCGGGTCGTCCACGGCAGCAAGCACGGTTTGGATCGAATCGTTCATACTGTTCTCGTGTAACGAATCAGGCTGCGCGATCGCCGGCCGCCACGCTATCCGCGAAAACCACGGCCCGAAGCCGGCAAATCCTTCCTGCCGGAATCATCAGGTCTCCTTGTCGTAAGCGAAGGAGTGCGTCCGCTTTTTCGCTGCCGGTCGCCAACCACAAAATCTTGCGTGCGCGATTGAGGATGGGATACGTCAACGTCATTCGGCGCCTTCCCTGGTAGACACCGGTTGGAGCTACGTCCACGGCAGTCACATTAAGGACTGGATCTCCTGGCACCAACGAGGCAGTATGACCGTCGGGTCCGAGGCCAAGATGGACCAAGTCGGGCGTGGAAGGTGAGCCAGCGATCCGAGCAAGGAGCAAGGCATATGCCCTAGCCGCTGATTCCAAGTCCGGCGATTCGACTGGCATAGCATGGAGCTGCTCCGGGGGAATCGGCGAGTGATCAAGCAGACTTTCTTGAAGATGGGTAAGATTTCTGTCCCTATCGCCGCGTGGTGCAACGCGCTCGTCTACCTGGAAGATATGAATGCGCTCCCATGGGAGTTCCTCCTCAGCCAGGGTGCGTAGCATGATCCACGGCGTTCGACCGCCACTGACAGCCATCACGAACCGGCCACGGTCGGCAATGGCGGAACGGGCTTCTGCCGCAATCGCTTTTGCCGCCGCCTGTGCGGCAGATGTTTCATCGGCAAACACTTCAGTCTTCATCCTGAGCCTTTCGCTGCTTGACTTCTCAAGCCGCATGAGTAGCAAGAGACGGGGTTTCGTGCGCGACAATTAGGTCTTGCCAGCCTCCCGGTGGAGTTACGCGTTCGACTTCACTCGGCCCCCACGAATTAGGGGCATACTGAAACACTGGCGTTTTCTTTTTTAATACCGGTTCCACAATGCGCCACGCTTCTTCGACATAGTCCTCACGCGCAAACAACGTGCTGTCTCCAGCCATCGCTGCCCCGAGCACTCGCTCGTAAGCATCCATCTCATCGGAACGAGGAGAACGGCTCGCGACCATTTCGTTCGCTTGCAGCGAAAGTCCTTCGGCGGAAGGAGCCAGCGTCATCATCCCCTGGGCGATCGTCACTTCTGGACTCAGGCGCAACCGCAGATGGTTCCCCACCAGGGCACAGTCAGGGAAAAGTGACGGAGGCTTCCGAAATTTACCCACAATTTCAGTACAGGTCACAGGCAAGCACTTGCCGGCACGAATATAGAAAGGAACTCCTTTCCAACGCCAGGAATTGATCTCCAACTGCAAGGCGGCGAATGTTTCGGTCTGCGAGTTCTTGGCTACGCCGTTTTCATCGCGGTAGCCCTGGAACTGGCCGCGTACCAGGTTCCTCTCGTCGATTGCCGGAATTGCTTTCAGTACTTTTACTTTCTCGTCGCGAACAGAATCGCTGTCAAATCGGACGGGGGGCTCCATCACGAGATTGCACAACACTTGGAACAAGTGATTCTGCACCACATCACGGACGGTGCCGGTTTGATCGTAGAAACCTCCTCGGCCCTGTACGCCGAAATCCTCAGCCATGGTGATCTGCACGCTTTCGATGTAGGTGCGGTTCCAGAAGGCTTCCACGAAGGTGTTGGCGAAGCGGAAAGCGAGCAGGTTGTTTACCGGCCGCTTGCCAAGGTAGTGGTCAATTCGGAAGATGTCTGCTTCGTCGAAGACGCTGAGCAGAACTTTGTTCAGCTCCTGTGCAGTCGCGAGGTCATGCCCGAACGGCTTTTCAACGATGACGCGCGCCCCATTTGAGCAATTCGATTTCGCCAGCTGTTCGACGACAGTTTCAAACAGAACTGGCGGAATTGCCAGGTAATGTGCTGGGTTATGCGCGTCCTTTAGTTCTCGGCGAAGCGCTTTGAATGTTTCTGGGTCCTGATAGTCGCCGTCGACGTAACGAAGCAAGCTGGCGAGCTTCTCAAACGCGGCTGGATCGACCCCGCCATGGTTCTCGAGGCTATCGTGCGCACGCGCCTTGAGCTGCTCGAGCGTCCAGCCAGCTTTGGCGACACCAACGACCGGAACATTGAGGTGACCGCGCTTGAGCATCGCCTGCAGCGCAGGGAATATTTTTTTGTAAGCCAGGTCCCCGGTTGCACCAAAGAACACTAGCGCGTCGGAATGAGGATTGGTCACATTCATCTCCTTAAGCCACTCTTGGCTTATCTTCAGATTTTTCCAGGTGTCCGCCGAATTCAAAACGCATTGCGGACAGCAACTTGTCTGCGAAGTCAGCCTCGCCCCGCGAGCTGAACCTCTCGTAGAGGGCTGAGGTTAGAACCGGCGCAGGTACCGCCTCGTCGATCGCCGCTTTAATCGTCCATCGACCTTCGCCGGAGTCAGAGACGCGACCGGCAAACTTCGATAGATTTGCATCCTGCATGAGTGCGTTGGCTGTCAAATCCAGCAACCAAGATGCAATCACGCTTCCGCGTCGCCAGACTTCGGCGACGTCCCGCAGGTTCAGATCGTACTGGTACTCCTCGGGATTCCGTAACGGCGTGGTTTCGGCATCGACGGCAGCTTTTCCGCTTTTACCGACGTTGGCAGAGCGGAGGATTCCTAAGCCCTCGGCATATGCCGCCATGATTCCGTACTCGATACCGTTGTGAACCATCTTGACGAAATGGCCAGCACCGTTTGGACCACAATGCAGATAACCCTGCTCGGCGGTGCCGCCGACGTTGTCTCGGCCAGGCGTGCGCGGTATGTCACCCATACCGGGCGCGAGTGCCGAAAACAGCGGATCTAGATGCTGGACGACACCCTTTTCTCCACCGATCATCATGCAGTAGCCTCGTTCCAGACCCCAGACGCCTCCGCTGGTCCCGACATCGACATAATGGAATTTGGGGCTGAGTTCCTTCGCCCGGCGAATGTCATCGATGTAATAGGAGTTGCCACCATCGATGAGGATGTCGCCCGCCTCAAGATGAGGGAGTAAGTCAGCGATGGTTTGGTCGACAACTGCGGCCGGAACCATGAGCCAGATCGCCCGCGGCTTCTCAAGCTTTTTCACAAATTCTGCCAGGGACGCAGCGCCGATAGCCTGCTCCTTGACCAACTCACTGACCGCGTGTGGGGACCTGTCGAACACAACACAGTTGTGTCCCTTATTAATGAGGCGCCGCACCATGTTGGCACCCATCCTTCCAAGACCTATCATTCCAAGTTGCATTTCTATCTCCTCGTAAAAATGTTTTTAAATCTGTAAGACGCCGGGGTAATGGGCAATTCTGGCGTACAGCTTGGCCATGGCCGAGGCCACTCCGGCTTTGTTACCGAAGATCGACGATCCGGCGACAAAGACATCGGCCCCGGCTTCGGCAGCCAATGGTCCAGTCTGGTCGTCGATGCCACCGTCCACTTCGACCTCGCAGTTGAGTTTCATTCGTTCGATCATCTGACGAACGCGCTGAATTTTGGGCAACGTACTATGGATGAAATGCTGATGGCCAAACCCAGGATTGACCGTCATTACCAGCACCAAATCAAGATCTGGAAGTATCTCTTCCAGCACCCCGGCTGGGGTTGCAGGATTGATGGCTACTCCCGCTCGCTTTCCCAGCTCTTTGATCCGATGGACGGTGCGATGCAAGTTGTTGTTGCCTTCCCAGTGAACAAGAAACGAATCGGAGCCAGCCGCGACAAATTCGTCGAAGAAAAAGTCAGGATCCGAAATCATCAGGTGTGTCTCGAGCGGAAGCCGGGTCACTCGCCTTAGAGATTGGACGATTGGAGCTCCCATCGAGAGGTTGGGCACGAAGCGGCCGTCCATTATGTCAACATGAATTCTGTCAGCGCCGGCCTTCTCTGCCTCCGCGACCTGTTCACCCAGGCGAGCGAAGTCTGCCGCCAAAATGGAGGGAGCAAGTTTGACTACATCGTTTTGCATCGTGCCGAGTTCCCTCTTTCTATGACACTACCGCGGGCATCTGAGTTCGGGCCTTTTCGAAAATATCCACAAACTCGCGATACAAAGCGGCGATCTGCCCAGCGGCGGCGGCGCGCGTGATCTTATTGGCGCGCATATTAACCAGGGGATTCCAGAAACTGGTCCGGCCCACCGCGAAGCCAATGAAACCATCCACGGTCGCTGCGGTGCTGAGCCACTCTCGGACTTTCTGGTCGTTCTCGCCCCGGCCCAGGATGATGCAGCCGACATTGTCGCGTCCGCGGCGACGTGCAGCCGCCACGACCTTCTCGCAGTCCTCCCGGCGGTCGAGTCCCTCGATCTTCCATACGTCCGGCTCGACTTGCGCATCCTGGAGCTGCTCGATGGTCTCCACCATCAAGCGTGGGCGGACTTCCAGATCGTAGGCCTTCTTGTCGCCTTTGACCCGATCGAGCTGCGACTTCTCCGCTGGCACCAGCAACTCGAACATGAACTTGCTGCGACCGGCGGTGTGCAGGTAATCGGAAAGCCGTTTCAGGCGGGCTGCCTGCCGCCGGTTTAGAGCGCGGTCTCCCTCCGGGTTATAGCGCACCAGCACCTTGCAGAAAGTAGGGTGAAAGGCCTCGATGTGTTTGGCGAAGTTCTCACCGTACTCGAAATCGAACTCTTCCTGTCCGCTTTTCTCTGCTGGGCAGGCGGTCGTGTAACCGTTCGTCGCAGCGTCGTGGAGTATGGCTGCACCGAACTGCTCATCAACCAGGATTCCAGCTTTTTCCTTGGGCACGCCACCTTGCAGCGCGGACTTGAAGCCGTCGTAGATGACTTGCTTTGTGGAGGCTATCTCTGCCGTTTGACTCGGGCTAAGCGTGCCGGTCCAGCCGAACATCTTGGTCTGGAACGATCCCCGATGGTCGAAAGGCAGGATATATAAAGGTTCATTAAAGCCGATCATTGTTTCTGTTTCTCCTTAAGTTTGCGGTAACGACGAATTAAGGTGTTGGTTGAACTGTCGTGATTGAGCACAGGTTCAGCGCTGTTCTCGAGTTCTGGGATAATTCGCTGCGCCAGTACCTTACCAAGCTCAACGCCCCACTGGTCGAAGGAATCGATGTTCCAGATTGTGCCCTGTGTGAACACGGAGTGTTCATAGAGCGCCACAAGTTTGCCCAGAGTTTCCGGTGTCAGTCGATCTGCGAGAATTGTGTTCGACGGGCGGTTGCCTTCGAACACCCGATGCGGAACCAGCCAATCCGGTGTTCCTTCGGCCTTCACTTGCTCGGGGGTCTTGCCGAAAGCAAGCGCTTCCGTCTGAGCGAAAACGTTGGCCAGTAGCATGTCATGGTGCCGGCCGACCCGGTTGAGCGGTTGCGCGAAAGCAATGAAGTCACATGGGATTAGCCGGGTTCCCTGGTGAATCAATTGGTAGAACGAGTGCTGGCCGTTGGTCCCCGGTTCTCCCCAGTAAATCGGCCCTGTGTCGTGAGCCACCTTCTTTCCCGCAAGTGTGACGTGTTTCCCATTGCTCTCCATCGTCAACTGCTGCAGATATGCGGGGAATCGCTTCAGATATTGCTCATACGGCAACACCGACACAGTTTGCCCACCGAAGAAATCGTTGTACCAAATTGCCAGCAGGCCCATGAGCACCGGCAGGTTTTGCTCGAATGGTGCGGTGCGGAAGTGTTCGTCCATCTGATGAAAACCATCCAGCATGGCGCGGAAGTTGTGTGGGCCGATGGCAATCATGGTCGAAAGGCCGATTGCCGAATCCATGGAATAGCGCCCGCCAACCCAGTCCCAGAAGCCGAACATATTGGCGGTGTCGATTCCGAACTTCTCCACTTCTGCAGCATTTGTGGAGACCGCAACAAAATGCTTTGCAACCGAACTTTCATCTCCTGCAAAGCCCGCAACTGACCAGGCGCGAGCTGAGTGGGCGTTCGTCATGGTCTCGAGCGTAGTAAAAGTCTTGGAAGACACGATGAACATTGTTTCCGACGGATCGAGATCCCGTACCGCTTCGGCGAAATCGGTGCCGTCCACGTTGGAAACGAAGCGGAAGGTCATGGAACGCTCGCTGTAATAGCGGAGTGCTTCATAGGCCATGACTGGCCCGAGATCGGAGCCGCCAATTCCGATATTGACGACGTTGCGAATGCGTTTTCCAGTGTGGCCCTTCCATTCGCCATTGCGCACGCGATCTGAGAAGTCTGCCATTTTGTCGAGCACAGCATGAACTTCGGGCACGACGTTCTTCCCGTCCACAAGAATGGAAGCACCCTTCGGAGCGCGCAGGGCCGTGTGCAGAACCGCACGATTCTCAGTGATATTGATCTTCTCCCCGCGGAACATCGCATCGATTCGTGCTCGCAACCCAGACTCTTTCGCCAGCTGAAGCAGCAGCTTGATGGTCTCGTCGGTAACGCGATTCTTGGAATAGTCGAGGTACAACCCCACAGCCTCCGCCGTCAGACGCGTGCCGCGCTTGGGATCATCGGCAAACAGCTGTCGGAGGTGAAAATCCCGGACTTCCTTATTATGAGAACTGAGATCCTTCCATGCGTGCTGCTTCAACGCTGGGCGCTTTGTTATTGCTTCTGCTCGTGCTGCCATATTCGCTTTCCTTTCCGGACTTCTGAGTATTTAGAGTCAAGCTAACGGGAGTAGGAGTCATCGATTGCGGCTCATTCACTTTCTCCCAAAAACGAAACCCTCCTACAAATGCATTGCGGTTGTCGCCAGCCCGGCATTTTGGAGGCAACTCTTTAAGTTCCTTCGCGTTGCCGCCTCCCAAGACCACTTCTTGGGGCTCAAGAGCGGCCATTAGCCGGATGACCACATCCGCAACATGCCGGCGCCAGTTCTTCTTTCCTTGCCTTAATAAAGCCTCGGTGCCTACGTAGCTTTCATAAGTCCCCTTTTTGTAGGGGAGATGACCGAGTTCCATGGGCTCCACAATGCCGTCGACTACCAAGGCCGAACCGAGGCCAGTTCCTAATCCCAGAAACAGCATCTTTCCTGTTCGGTAGCTGCCGAGGGCTTGCACGGCCGCGTCATTCACCACCTTTACGGAACAGCCGAAAGCGGATCCGAAGTTAAAGCCAACCCAACCCGCTCCCAGATTGCGCGGTTCCGCCACCGGATGGTTTCGCAGCACCGGACCGGGAAAACCAATCGAGACGGCCTCATACCCCCAAACACCGGAAACCTTCTTCACTCCCGCGACCATTTGTTTTGCCGTTAGCGCAGGCCCGGATACAAATTTCCGTGGCTCCCTCTCGCCGCTGACGAGCACCTTTACATGTGTCCCGCCCACATCAATAACCAACACATTCATGAGACTTCCATAGCGAACAAGTGTTTTGGCAACGAAGTTTTCCTTAACTGAGGGCAGGCTCCGGAATCGAATTCTCTAGCCCGCATGCCGCGGCACCCGCCAGCCCGGCTGGAGTGACGATGACATGGACTGGGATACGCTCCATCAAATCGGCAAAACGTCCTTTACGTTTAAAACGCCGCATGAAGGCTGGGAGCTCAATCGCGCGCAGCGTGTGCATCGCTACCCCGCCCGCTACGTAAACCCCACCTGTTGCCAGAAACTTCACCGCGATATTGCCATCCTCGCTTGCCAGGATCGAAATAAAGAGTTCGATGGTTGCCGCACACAACTTGCTGCGGCTGGCCGGATCGACGCCCTGATCGATGATCACGAACGAGGGATCGCTTGCGGATGCGACAAGCGCAGCGACCTCGGGATCTTCGGCCATTTCTTCCGCGTCACGAAGGTATCGGTAGATATTTGGGATTCCAATTCCCGAACAGACATGCTCGACGCTCACGTGATCGAACTTCGCGAGCATGTATTCGAGCAAGCGGATTTGCCTTGCGTCCGTAGGCGCAAAGTCTGAATGACCGCCCTCAGAACTGTGTGCCAAATACCGCGATCCATCCCACGTAAGGAACGACTCACCCAGCCCCGTACCCGGCGCAATGACGGCGATGGCTCCCTTGGAAACAGGTACGCCGACATTAATTGTCTGGACGTCGCTTGGCCTGAGGATTGGAACTGCACGGGCAATCGCTTCGAGGTCATTGATGAGACGAACTGACTGGAGGTTAATATTCAGTTCTTGTGCGAGTGACGTGTCTTGAACCACCCAGGGCAAGTTCGTGGTCTTCACTCGCCCGCCAATCACTGGTCCAGCTACCGCAAAACAGGCTCGGTCGACCGGCTTTTTCGCCCTTGCCAGAAACTCCTTCACGATGCTTTGCAAGCTGGGATAGTCGGCACTATGAAACTTTCCTTCTGCCAGTGGCGCATGAGGCCCGCCTTCGTTCGAGAAGATCGCCAACGCCGTCTTTGTACCGCCAATGTCTCCTGCAATCAGCATTGCTAGTGCTCCCAGTCGCTTTCTTAAGCTATTGCGTACCGTTCACTGTTTGGTTTCGAACCACTAAGCCCGTAGAACAAGATGTACAAGTAACACATCACCGGCAAGACAAACGCGTGGTGAAGCCCAACGTGATCCGCAATAACCCCTTGGATCACGGGCAATATTGCGCCGCCCACAATCGCCATGTTTAGCAGGCCAGATCCGTTACCAGTTAGTGGCCCAAGTTCTGCGACTCCCAAGCTGAAGATGGTGGGAAACATGATCGAGTTGAAGAATCCGACTGCGAGGATCGTCAACATTGCCGTGTGTCCGCCGAGTACCATGGAAGCGGCGACCAGAGTTGCAGCACAAATCGCGAATACCGCAAGTAACCTTCCGGGTTTGAACCGACGCAGAAGTCCCGCACCAAGGAAACGGCCGACCATGGCGCCTCCCCAGTAGAAGGAAACGTACCCTGCCGCGGTCTTGGGTGAAAGATTTGCTATATCAGGCAAGCCGAAATAGTTGACGAGAAAGCTTCCAATCGAGACTTCCGCTCCTACATAAGTGAAGATGCCAATCGCTCCTAAAAGGAGATTGGGATGATTCCAGATTGAATGGCTAACTTTGTCGCGCGAGCGGTATTCCCCAGCCTCTATTTTTGGCAGATTGAAGCTTCCGATCATGATTGCCAGCAGAACCAACACCACGCCGATGACGGCATACGGCATCTTGACGCTCGCTGCCTCGTGCACTCGGTAAGCGTGAAGAGCCGCTGGCGAGAGTTGCCTCAACTGCTCCATCGCCAATGGCGCCGCGGCCAAGATCAGCAGACCTCCAACTTTTGGAGCTAAGGTCGTGCCGAGTGAGTTGAACGCCTGTGTCAAATCCAGTCGACTCGAGGCCGTTTCAGGTCTGCCCAGCAGATCCACATAAGGATTGGCGGACACCTGGAGCCCCGTGATCCCCGCAGCGAGAACAAGAAGCGCGGTTAAGAACAGCGAGTACGAAGCAGCGGATGCCGCGGGCAAGAAAAGGAATGAACCAAATGCCATGGTAAATAGTCCGATAACCATCGTCCTCTGGTAACCCACCTTGTTCACAACCTTCGACCATGGCAGTGAGAACAAGAAGTACGCAGAGAAAAAAGCAAACTGGACCAGCATCACACGCGCATAGCTGAGATCGAAGATTGCCTTCAGGTGCGGCACCAGAATGTCATTCAGGCAGGTCAGAAATCCCCACATGAAGAAGAGCGTCGTGACCACCGCCAGCGGCCGCGAGTAATTCGGGACCGCGGCCGCCGCTGGAACACTCTGCGGCCCCGGACCACTAGCTATTTCTCGAGTTGCCATGTTTCTCTCCGCGAACTTCGCTTGCAGCGCTGCTGCCAGGACCCCGCTCGTGCTCGTTATAAGTTTGCTGGCTCAAGAGGAGTAGACGGCAGATCACCACCAGTGCTCCGCTTGTAATCCATAAGTGAAACCGTTGATCTTATTGGCAAAGGGAACGCCTCCAACAAAACTACGCAGACCGTCTGACCAATCTCCATAGGTCAGGAACGCGCGCAGTGCCGGCCGGCTGAAGAACTTGTTCCCACCGTTGAGCTCCGGCGAAATGGTAAATTTGCGCAACCATCCGTCGTATCCGCCGCTCTGGCTGTGCGTGTGATCAAACCCTCCTTCGAATGCCAAGGCAACATGCTTGGTAAAGAAAATCTCAGGTCTGGCACCAAATGAAACCCACTGATCCCAGCCGTGTAGCGGGTTCCCATCCTTGCTCCGCTGGTAGACAAAGATGGGCATAATGGCAAATTTGTCGTCAGGCTGAATCAGAACTTGTTCGGTCGCCAACAGTTGAGCAGTGCTGTTCAGATAAGGATTCGGGTTGGCGACGACGGTGCCGCTTCCATTAGAGCTGAAATTGCTGGCCGCTCCCGTACCGTATTGAATGGAAAATGAATGAAAACCGCCATGCCATTCAAGACGCTGATGCCGCAGCCCGACCGCGTATCCGTTGCTGGTAGGCAGCAAATTGCCGGGCGAGATCGTCCCACCTTTTTCTCTCGCGAAATCAAACCAACCACCCCACAGTCCTAGAGGACCTTTGAGATCATAGAAACGTACATCGATGTTGCTCTTGGCGAGATTGCCGTTCTGGGTCACGATATCCGGTCGGGCACCGGCCAGGAACGCAACAGCCATTTTGCCGATACCCACGTCCCAATCCTCCACCCCGCCGCCGTAGCCGCTAAGGTCCAACGGATAGAAGTCGTTGATCTCGATATGTTGTCGGCGATAGTATCTTTCTCCCGCCCAGAATTTCGCATTTGGCTGGCTATCCAACATGTTTCCCATTTGGACAAAAGCTTCACGGAATCGAAATTGATCGTTGCCCACGCCGTTCGAAAAGCTGGTGTAACTTTGGGAGTTCGTCGTGTTGGCCTCGACCATGAATTCCGTTCTCATCCACGCTTTTTCGGAATCGTGTTCCGGGTTGATCCAGTTGTTGACGAAGATCAATTCGGCGTAGGTCTCGGCCTCGTTGCCGAGGCGGTACTTGGCTTCTGCACCCGGCGCTTGAAATGCAACTTGTTCTCCTCCTTCGCTGTTCAGGCCGTAACCGGAACGGAAGTATCCGTGAAATTCAAAGGTGCCAACCTGTTCTTGCAGCTTTGCAATTTTGGTGTCGGCTTCTTTCAGGAAGTCATAGGTAGGCTCTGAGGACACATCACCCTGGAACTTCGCCCCCACCTGATCAGATTGTCCGAGCACGGATTTTTCCGTTTGTTGAGCAGTGAGTTCTACGGCAGAAACCGTTCCCTCTTTATTTTTATCCTTGCTCTCCTTCTCTGCCTTAATCTGCTGTTCAAGGGCGGCAAGGCGTTGTTCGAGGTCACGAGTCATCGTGTCGTACTGTTGTTTCAATTGCTGTAGCTGTTGCTCCAGGTTATCCGGCTGCTGGCCTTTAGAGGGCAGGGTGCAGACAGCAGTCACCGCAATGCAGCCGACGGCCCACCCAGAAAACCTTTTCCGTTGAGCACGAAGTCCGGTGACCATTAACCCGATTTGCTCCCGGCTGCCACAAGTTCTTGCTTGCGAACGCAAAGGGCCAGCCATACTCAGTCACCCGTACCCAAGCATTCACGATTCCATCCGTCCGGCGCTTCGCGCTAGCGAAACTGCATCGGCAGCACATGCACTTACAGACTTGTCATCGAGAGCGCTCCACGCGGCAATCAAAACAACTCCGAGATAACTGTCAAGGATTTGGCAAATGACAGTCGTGAGTCTGATCTTGAAAGATCACGCAAGGTGCAGTTTCTGAGTTGCCAAGGGGGACGTTCCGAACAAACGGTGCTCGAAATGCTGGAGTCTTTTGCGTCACGCGAAGATAACTTCACGTACTTTCGTAGACAGCGTTAGACACTTGCAAATTGGTGAGGGTTCGCGCGTAACACTGCCCGTCGCAAGCATTCTGCTCGGATTCTTGTTTACCGGATTTTGGTGGACCCTTAGTCGGGAACTTACCTTCAAGGTGGAAGAGCGCCACTTTAAATTAGGAATAGCGCTGCAGTTGCTGGGGATGGTCCTGCTTGCGATTTTTGGCGTGGTGCTGCCCATGCGGGTCATCGCCAACGCCAGTCCAGATTTTCTGCTCGACGTCGGTGCTTGCGTCCTTGCGGACTAGACATGTCCTCCAGCAAGGCCGGTTATGAAGACCCGACACCTAAGAAGTGAACGCACTCGCCGCCTCAAAGCGGCGACGAGCGCATTTCGATACGTTCCATAGCCCACTCCTGACGAGCGCCCAGCTAAGCGTTGCGTCCAGCGACAAACTGGGCAGCCAATTCTGCTACGCGCCTGCCTTGGAAGCGCGCTGCCCCCAGCGCAGTCTCGTCCGGTTTGAGGGCGCCGTTGTTGCTCGTGAACGACGCGCCGTAGGGATTCCCAGCTTTGAACTGAATCGGGTCGGCGTAACCCGGCCCTACAATGATCGCGCCCCAGTGGTAAAAGGTCGTATTGAGGTTGACGATCGTAGTCTCCTGGCCACCGTGTGCAGTGCCAGAACTGGAGAACGATGAGCAGACTTTGTTGACCAGCGCGCCTTTTGCCCAGAGCGACCCCGTTGTGTCGAGGAACTGCTTCAGTTGTGCAGTTGGCAGGCCGTACCGCGTGGGTGTACCGAAAATGATCGCGTCAGCCCAAAGCAGATCGTCATTGGTCGCTTCCTTCACATGTTGTGACTCCAGCCGATGTGCGGCCCATCCTTGATTGGAAGCGATGGCTTCATCGGGTGCGAGTTCGTGCACTTTTCGCAAACGCACTTCAGCACCCGTTTCGCTTGCACCCTGCTCCAAGGCACGCGCCAAGTGATACGTCGTACCAGTGGCACTGTAATAAATGATGGCAACCTTCACCGGCATTTCTATTTCCTCCTATTGAAGTAGTAAACCACCGATTTTAGGGTCTCTCAGACACACTATGTTTGTTACGGCGCCGCTATAAGCTCGCCATCGAATGGCGTAGCCGGCGTTTCATCGTCATGTTTTTCAGGCAATAATCGAACTGCGCTCCGCAGTCGCAACACACGCGATAAGTTCGTCTGTCGATAGTGAAAACACGGCTTAGCTGTCTGTGGCGGCAGCCAAGGAACCATTTGAAGACAATTACCAATTTCTCCATAGCTAATCCCGCACTGTCCTGCTATGCGTGTGAGCCTTACCTCTAAGGGTTAATGAGTGGAGCTTGAGCCAACTGCAGGTTGATCAACAGATCGAGCCGCCATTCGATCTGAAAAAACAATGCCGTTTGACGGCCCGATAGCACTTTGCGAAATTCCGGCACGTACTTCAGCCTCAGCTGCATGATGTTGCTGTCTGCAGCGGCCCGGCGGCGGATGTAGCTCTCCGCCTCATCGCCGTTCATTGTCTTATAGTGGTCGAGATATTCTTCGACTAGCGCGATTTTGGTGTCGTAGATCTTCGCCAGATCCTCGGCATATCGATCGTAGACAGGCCAGAACTTTTCTGCCTCGGTATCTGTCAGGTCCATGTTGGCCGCGACGATCTGCTTCTTTTGTGACCTCAGGTCTTCCCTCAACAGTTGCACGTCTTGATCAGGAGCCCATTGCGAGTCCTCGTAAATCGCGGGCCCGTTGGGAGCCTTAAGTTGCTTGGCCGATTGCGCGGCTGATTCCTGCGCAAGTGACGAATAACCCACCGAGAAAACCATGGCGGCAATTGTAGGGATAAATAGCGTTGACCTTACTGTTCTCTTCACTCATCCTCCTAAACAGATGGGTTCTTCTTAGACAGTTTTCCGAGACCCCTTCTACCTACACTCTGCATTTAGGTTTCCACTGAGGGCGGCACGGCCACACAGCTCGCAGATCGTGATGGGACAAACGGTTAGGAAGAACTTCTGGCAACAGGCCTGTGAAGATTCTGCAGGTTCGTGACAGCAGTCTGGCAGGTGACAGGCCAGCGTGATCGAGGCTCACGGTCAAGCGGCGTGGGAGGACTCGATGATCGGTGCGGGCCGCGAGGGTTGCACGGGACCGCAGCGTTGGGGAGCGGTTCGTCTTTGGAACTGGGAGTGCTTCTCAAAGACCGTTGCTGTGAGGAAATCGAATGGGCGTGACTTTCTGGAAAACAAGCTCTATGAGAATCGTTTGGCGGAATTCAAACAAAATTGCGCGGAATCCGTTCTCGGTCGTATGTACCGGAAGCTCGAACGAACCCGGCCAATTGCGACGCTTTTATCAAAGCCGGGCAGGATTGGGCATTCTTGGAACTAACTTCGAACTTTGGGTGAACTGCGAAAGATCTTCGTCGGCTGCTTAAAACGAAGAGTCCCGTAGAACAACCCGAAACGACTGAAACCTCCATGGTCTTCGCTCGAGAGGCCGAAGTTGCAATCATCCTCGTGTCCATCACGCTTTGCGTGCAGTGCGCAGGGATGGCCGTTCTCATCCGCTTGGCAAGATCCTATATTTCGCGAAGCAAGAATGGGCTAAGCCACTGGCATGCAGGCGTACTTATTGTCCGGTTTTCTGCTGCGATGATTGTTTTGCACATTGCGCAGATTCTGCTGTGGGCAGGCTTTTATCACTGGCGTTGTCTTCCAACCTGGGAATCTTGCTTCTACTTTTCCGCCAGTAGCTATTCGACCGTCGGCTACGGGGACATCGTTCTCCCGCGAGTTTGGCGGGCTTTGGGTCCGATAGAGAGTGTCACAGGAGTGCTGATGTGTGGCATGTCCGTGAGCGGCCTGTTCGCTATCGCCAGTCGACTGGTCGCTGCTGAGGCCAATGAAGGCACAGAGCCCTCCGTTTTGTAGTAGAGTTCGAAACCGGCGGTAGTAATCTCAAGATGAGCTTCGTGACGGTGTCAGCGTAAAGGAAATTGGGTAGTGGTCCGATGCCTTTACCTGCTGGTGAACCCGGCCGAGGCTAGCACTTATCGGCCTGCGAACAAAAGCCCAATCAATCGAGCGCCCCGGTTCAAACAGGTGGCGGGACGGAGTCGTAGGGGTGCGCGGACTGGCGATCGCATCCTGAAATCCCGCGGAGGCGAGTGTGGCAGCCGCACTATTTTTCGAAGCATCCAGATTGAGGTCTCCAGCAATCACGACCGGCCACCGCGGGTCTTGGCGGACGGCATCAGATAAAACTTCTTGCACTTGTGAAAGGCGCAATTGATCGTTAGCGCGACTCTCCAGATGAAGGTTGTAGGTCACAAGTTTGCTTCCCGCAACGTTGATGTCGGCCACCAACGCAATTCTTCCACCAAGTCTCTCTTGAAAGGGTTCCATCCTCGGCAGAAACCAGCGCGGCTGCCAAAAGTGCGACTGGCGTGCGAAGCGGATAAGGCGTGGATTAGAAATCGGCCATCTCGCGAGTGTAGCCTGTCCATGGTATGCGGGAGACTCCCTGGATCCCTGGACAAGCTCCTGAAACTCGCGCCCAAAGACGTAATTCATCCTTAGATTCCGAGCAATCTCCTCCGCAATATTGAGGCGACGCGTGCGGCGTGCATTGAGATCCACTTCTTGCAGGAGGAGGATGTCTGCATTTGCACTGGCAAGAAAATCTATGACCCCTTGGAGTTGCAGGCCGCGATCGATGTTCCAGTCGACAACGCGCACTGAAGTCGGCGGCCAAGCCACCCAACGAAACGGTGCGAAGTTGCCTGTAACAATTTCTTGCATTTCCACATTTACACTCTAGCCGCCAAAGTGAACTGAGGACACACTCATCATTCCGGCTGTTTAGGCGACCGACTGACTGGGCAAGGTTGATGCTCGGGCCCGAGCAAAGGTAAGGCAGGAATAAAGCGCAATCATCCAAACCAGATTTGCACCCACCGCCCCCGCAATCAAGAGCCAGTTCATGATGT
>DAIUEW010000020.1:0-83485 GCA_036844925.1 Candidatus Sulfotelmatobacter sp. | reverse complement strand
TATGGCTCGGTCAAAGTGAAAGACCTGATGTACGTCGAGCGCTACTCCCACGTGATGCACCTCGTTTCGGCATTGGAGGGAACGCTGCGCAAGGACCTTAGCGCCCTCGACGCATTCGCCGCCTGTTTTCCTGCAGGCACTCTCAGCGGCGCCCCGAAGGTCCGCGCCATGCAGATCATCGAGGAATTGGAACCGGTGCGTCGGGGCATCTACGGGGGCTCGGTGCTCTACGCCGATTTCGCTGGCAATCTCGATTCCTGCATTGGCATTCGAACCATGCTCATGCAAGGCAAGCATGCGTATTTGCAGGCCGGAGCTGGGATCGTAGCCGATTCCGATCCCGCGAGTGAGATTGAGGAATCGATGAACAAGGCTCAGGCGCTGCTGAGAGCAGTGGAGATGGCGAGGGTCAGTGGTCAGTGATCAGTGGTCAGTGGTCAGTGCTGAGCACTCGCCGCTTGCCCAGTTCGAGAAATCCACAGGTCATGGTGTTGGAAGTCACATCCCTCCGCCCGGTTCAGACTGCATTCTAGGCACATGCCGTGCTTGGTCAGCCCTATCGTCCAGTCGTATCGCGACTTGATCGTCTGGAAGAAAGCAATGTCTTTTGTGCTCGCTATTTATCGCAGCACCGAAAGCTTTCCCAAGACCGAAACTTACGGCTTGACTTCACAATTACGGCGGGCTGCAGTCTCTGTGCCCAGCAACATTGCTGAGGGACAGGGGCGCCGTTCGACTGGGAAATTCAAGCAGTTTTTTGGGGAATGCCCGAGGCTCCCTGATGGAAGTCGAGACACAGATTCTGATTGCTCGAGAGTTGGGCTACCTGAAACAACCTGATGCGGAGGATCTGTTGAGCGTGGCAGCTGAAGTCGGGCGCATTTTGAACGGTCTCCTGGCCTCTTTGCCGAATCGTGGGTGATTTTTCTGATCACTGACCACTGATCACTGACCACTGATCACTGACCACTTCTTAAAAAATTTTCCACCAGCTTTTTCCCAGCATCCGTCAACACGCTCTCGGGATGAAACTGCACTCCCTCGACCGCAAATCTTCTGTGACGCAGTCCCATGATGGTGCGGCTTCCATCTTTTTCTGTGGTCCAGGCACTCACTTCCAGCTCACCTGGAAAATTCTTTTCTTCGACAATGAGAGAGTGGTAGCGGGTCGCAGTCATAGGTGTCGGAATGCCGCGGAAAATACTTTTATTGTCGTGCGTGACTGCGCTGGTTTTGCCGTGCATCAAATTCGGAGCGCGTACCACGCGACCGCCAAACGCCGCGCCGATGGCCTGATGTCCAAGGCACACCCCGAGAATCGGTACCTTGCCGGCGAAGTTCTTGATCAAATCGATGCTGATGCCCGCATCCTGCGGCGTGCAAGGGCCCGGGGAAATCACGATCCGCTCCGGATGCATGCTCTCCACTTCGTCAACTGTGATCTGGTCGTTGCGGCGAACCTCAACCTTCGCGCCGAGCTCTCCAAAATACTGCACCAGGTTGTAGGTGAATGAGTCGTAGTTGTCGAGTATAAAAACCACCAAAGCGTCCTCACTGTTAGTTTCTTAGCTTACACCGACACGGGCGTGCCTCGTGAGCCGGCAATTATCGGTGTTTGCCGCCGGAATGGGCCACATCACTCCCCAAGGGTGGTATTGACGGAACGTGCTCTTCAACCGCATCCTCTAGCGTAGTTAATTGATACGCCACTTCAATAGCTTGGGGTAACTTATGGCCGAAGCCCAGCAAGAAAAAAGGGCTGCAAGACGATTCGCGCTCCGGATTCCGGTTTCCGTTGCCCGCACTGAAAATTCAAACCAGAGCGAATCCGCTCAAATCCGCGATGTCAGCGCACGCGGTATTTCTCTTTACCTGGATTCGCCCATCGAGCAGGGATCTCCCATCAGCTTCACGCTCACCCTTCCGCCCGAGATTACCCTTACAGAGAGCATCCGGGTGCAATGCAAAGGCCGAGTCGTGAGGATAGAGAACGGAGACGTCGACGGAAAAATGGCCGTGGCGGCGGTAATTGAAGAATACGAATTCCTTCCCGAGAGTGGAAGCTGAGCCGAAAATTTGCTCCGTGCTCACTATCCAGCACTTCTTTCCCTTCCTGACAAGTGATAAGGTTTCTCTCATAGGCTCATACAGACTTAGCCGGTCTTCGTCCTTTAGGGGATTTCCTTGCCACGATCGGGCGTCCAAGTTGTTAGGCTCGTGCTGTTGCTGGCGTTGATAGTCACGCAAGCTCTCTCGCAGAACGGCGGCAACGACAAAGCCACCTCCGCCAAGCCGGAAGTTGCCGTCCTTACCAGCGTACATGTGGTGCACGAACGAGGCGTCCCGGCAATCGAGGTCGTTTGCTCTCACCCTGTCGTATCAACAATTCAGTCCCTGGATTCGCCTCCCCGGCTCGTGATTGACCTGGCGAACGCGCGGGTGGGATTGCAGCGTAAGCGCGTTCCAGTGCTGCAGGAAAACATTCTGACCATCCGAACTGAGCAGTATCAAGTACAACCTCCGGTTACGAGAATTGTTCTCGACCTTTTAGTTCCGTACGGTTACACCTCGGAGTCAGCCGGCAATCAGCTGATGGTGCGGTTAAAGCCCCCTGAAGACTCGATTGCTGCCCATTACCCCTTGCAGGCACCGAAAGTGGTGTCATTGGAGCCCACGGCCGCGCCGGCTTTCGTACCTGTTACCCGCGGTTTCGGCGAGGTCGTGTTGGCCGGTAGCCGGTTTGCGGCAGGATCGTCCCTGACCGCCGGAAGCGAAACTGCCTTGTTGCGATTGTCGCGGGGAGGCGAGGTTCACGTTTGTCCTGGAACCACGCTTTCGGTGACCCCTTCCAAGACCGCGAAAGACTTGATGTTCGGAATGAGCATCGGCGCGCTAGAGACGCACTACACACTCGATACTTCGGCTGACACCATCCTCACTCCAGATTTCCGGATTCTTTTCGCAGGACCTGGAGATTTTCATTACGCCGTCAGCACTGACACACACGGCAATACGTGCGTGCGTGGGCTTAAAGGGAACACTTCATCCGTGATTGTTTCGGAGTTGATGGGCGACCGCATCTATCAGGTGAAACCCAGCGAGCAGGCGGTCTTTCACTCCGGGCGAATCGATAAAGTCGACACCGACGTGCCCCTCGAATGCGGCTGTCCGCCGCCGGTTCCAGTAATGCGAACCGACGCGCCCCCGGAGCGAGTTATCCCGGAGGGTGATACGCCTGCGAACATGAGTTTGGACCAAGCAAGTTCCTCGCCAACGAGTTCACCCAAGTCGCCGGACGAGTCGGGAACCCCCAGCCAGCCCCACACCACGACGCGGCGGACGCTCTCCAACGGAGCCGAAATCCAACCCTTGCCGTCGACGCTGCCGAATGAGATTCACATCCAGGTGGAGGCCCCGCTGGTTTTCCGTGGCAACAAAGCTACTACAGCCCCGCCTGCTCCGACGGAAGAGGCAGCAGCGCTGCCTCTGGTGGAACCCTCACTCAGATTGGTCCGCATGGATGCACAAGTGCAACCACCGCCCGCCGGAAGCGATCAAGCGAAGCCGGAGCATCATCGGATACTGCGACGCATCAGAGGATTTTTCGCTGCAGTCTTCCAATAGAATTCGGGCACTAGAATTCGGATACTAGAATTCGGAAAAATCCTGGCCGAAGGGATTCGGGCCTAAGGCTCCCTCACCCGCGACTAATGACCTTTCGCAGCGGCTCCACTTTCTCTCGGATGTCGTCGGCCAGATCGGCGCCGCGTTCGGCCACGTCGCGCACACGTTCCTTGGCGTCACGAACGCGGTCTCGCGCTTCCTCAGTCCAATCCTGCAACGTGTCCTTGGCATCGTCGTATCCGCGTTTCAGATCGCGACGGAACTGCTTGCCCGTCTTGGGAGCGAGCGCAAGAGCTGTCAATGCTCCAGCTCCCAGCCCAATCAGAAAGAAAGTTATGGCTGTGCCTAGGTTGATTCCGTCGGAAGATTCATAACTTCCAGAGCGCATGATTTGACCTCATTTCTATATAGCGGAAAGCGCCGGCCTGGCTTCGCACCGGGCTTTCTCGGCAGCTGCAATTCTAGTCCTCAACCAGGTCGGACGCGAATCTTCTCTAAAGCCACGAACGTGGTCCGCATACGATGAGTGCAGCTTCAGGAAGGTTTCCATTCCCTCCAGCCTGAGTGTAAAATAACTTTTTGATCCTTGTGCCGCGGAAAATTTGGCCTGCCCGACTTCCGCCGGCTCAGCAAACCGCTCTTATTCGTAAGGAGATTGTTCCAGGCAATGTCGATCCCTGCCACCCAACTGCGTCCCGGCATGATCATCAAGCACAACAATGATCTGCACTCCGTATTCAGTGTCGAACACCGCACGCCCGGAAACCTGCGCGCCTTCATTCAGGCCAAGCTGCGCAACCTGCGCACTGGCGCCATGTTCGAGCATCGCTTTCGGTCGCCCGATCCGATCGAGAAGGTGAACGTCGACGAGGTCGAGATGCAGTTCCTCTACGCCGACGGCGACAGCTACTACTTCATGGACACGTCGAACTACGAGCAGACACACCTGACCAAGGACG
The DNA here is from genome assembly GCA_036844925.1 of Candidatus Sulfotelmatobacter sp. Taxonomy (GTDB): domain Bacteria; phylum Acidobacteriota; class Terriglobia; order Terriglobales; family Acidobacteriaceae; genus Sulfotelmatobacter. The sequence continues at coordinate 78,902 of DAIUEW010000020.1, read as the reverse complement.
TGCTCGGCGACGCCGTGGATTACCTTATCGCCAATCTCGAAATCAAAGTGGAGTTCTTCGACGGCAAGGCCGTTGGCATTGAGCTGCCCCAGACGGTGGAGCTTACGGTGGTTGAGACTGAGCCTGGCCTGAAGAGCGCAACCGCGTCAAGCGTTACCAAAGCCGCCAAAACTGAGACCGGGCTGGTAGTGCAAGTGCCGCCCTTCATCAATGAAGGCGAGAAGATTAAGGTGGATACTGCAGAGGGCGTGTATTTGTCGCGAGCGTGAAAGAACAGTGGTCAGGGGCCAGCGGTCTGTGGTTAGTGAAAGAAACACCCCGACGGTCGCTACTGATCCACTGACCCCTGATCACAGGCCACTTTTTGTATGACTTCCATCGAAAAAGCAACCGAAGCCCACCGCTTCGTGGTTCGTGGGCGCGTGCAGGGCGTCGGATTCCGCTGGTTTGTGGAGCGGGAAGCGCACATTCTCGGAATCGCCGGCTGGGTGCGCAATAACGCCGACGGCAGCGTCGAAGTGTTGGCCCAGGGAAGCCGCGATCAGCTCTCCGGCCTGCGATCCCGTCTGCGCCAGGGGCCGCGCGCCGCTCGGGTGGATGCGGTGGAAGAATCCGACGTCCGGCTCGCCCCTGGTATTACTTCGTTTCGCATTGAAGGAGCGTGGTAGATTGTCCTCCAACTCTAGCCTGAATGACGTCCAACTTAAGCATCTGATCCGTGAAGTGCCGGACTTCCCGAAGAAGGGAATTCTCTTCTACGACATCACGACGCTGTTAAAAGACAAAGTCGGCTTTGCTACTCTCGTCGACCGGCTCTCCGAGCACTATCTCAACCAGAAGATCGATCTCGTTCTTGGCATGGAGGCCCGCGGCTTCATCTTCGCGCCCGCTCTTGCCTACCGCTTGAATGCCGGATTTGTTCCGGTGCGGAAAGTTGGAAAGCTTCCCGCCGAAACCGTGAAGTTTGATTATTCGCTTGAATACGGAACCAACTCGCTCGAGATGCACAAGGACGCTATTCAGAAAGGTCAGCGCGTGCTGATTGTGGATGATCTGCTGGCCACAGGAGGCACGGCCGAGGCCACTGCAAACCTGGCGTCTTTACTTGGCGCTGAGATCGCCGGACTCGGCTTTGTCGTGGAATTGGATTTCCTGCGAGGGCGGGAGAAACTCAAATCCTACAACGTGATGTCACTGCTCCACTACGACAAATGATCGATCGATCAGCCTGTGATCGATTCGACACAAATGGACTAGATACAAATCAACAGACAGAGATAGACAAGGTTGTTGGAGAGCGTCGGCGATCCGAGGTGCTCTACTTCCAGAGGCGCGCGATCATCACTCCCGCTCCGAGCCAGAAGCTGGCGCTCACAACAGCTGCCACAACGAGTCCCAGCACCATGCTCCAGTTCACATGTCCCGGGGGGCAGTCGAGATCAAGATCAGAATCGTAGACGAGCCAGGAGCGCACGAATTTGGCATCGTCCAGGTTTGCGGGTGGGGTTTCGGTCGATTCGCTTCGATACACATCCGCCGCCACTGGACGAACGCCGGATATTGGGGAGAGCTGCATTCGATAATTCATTCCAAACCTCACAAGCAATCACTGCAAATCGCTTGCCACTTCCAACCGTCCTCCAACCATTTGAAAATGCGATCCCTTCAAGAGAGAAATGGTTTCAGTTGCTGCTGTCATGGGTTAGAACAAGCTAAGGCAAAACCAAGCCGTCTTAGCATCCGTCAACCCTTATCCACCACCAGCCTAACCCTGGTGAGCGCGCCTCGTGTCACCACCGAGTCAGAGGATTGTAAATTCCTCGTCGACTCTGGACCTCACTCCCCAAGGCTGCGATTACGTGGGTAGTCTGTGCCTGGTTTCATATCTCTTCCAGTGACAACCTGGAGTCCTTGGGCAGGTAACTTTTGCGCCGAAACCAGTCCTCCATGGCTTCACGGAGCTGATCCAGTGGAACATTTGTGCCGATCTCCATGCGACCATCCGACACCGGTACGGTATCGTCAAACACACTGGCATTTGTAAAGTTGCGCATCGAGAAGCTGTCCAGCCATTTCAGCGGACAGGGAAGACTCTGCCCATGCTCCTCATACATCACGCAAATCTTCCGTGCAAACATCCCTGGGATTTAGTCACAGACACACTAATCCCCTCCACCTTAATGGGCAAGCTAATTCTTACTTGGGGTAGCAGCGCTCAACAACTCCACAAACATCTTGTAAAACTTATCGAGGTCGAGGTCATCCTGCACTTCGACCGGTTGAGCGAACTTTGGCTTGTCGTGCTCCGTCCAGCTCAGCGTGTTGCCGTAGCCGGCGCCGCGGTCCAGGTCTACATCCAGGAACAACGTTTCCTTCTTGGTAATCAGGCTTGGATCGAGCCAAGCTGCCGCTGCCAGTTCATCCCAAAGATAGTTGTAGTTGCCCCGCAGCCGCGCGTATTTGCCAATATAACGTGCCGCCGGCGAATCGCTCGCTTTCGTGCGATTGATCAGATCGGAGGTGAGTCTCGTTTTCACCGAGATATCTACCGACGTGCAAACAATCCTCTTCCACGGCGCGGTGAGCACAATGTGAGCTGCTTCCGGATCGAACCACAGGTTGAACTCGTGCGTCGGAGTGTTGGCGAACTCCGGATCGTCGGTTCGCGGATTGAAGCTGCCTCCCATGAATACAAGCTCTTTCGCCAGCCCCGCGAATTCGGGATCAATCGAAATAGCCAGCGCCAGGTTGGTCATGGGTCCACCTTCATAAATGCTGACCTGGTGCGGAAACTGGTGCACCATTCGCAGCAGAAAGTGCGCCGCATCTTCGCTGGCCGGCTTCGTGGTAGGCTTGCCTTCCGGCATCTCTCCTAACTCTTCGGCCGAATGATAGTACTTGGGTGTCCATGCTCCCAACCAGGCCACGGAGCCAAATTGTTGCTCCCACTGTTCCGTCCCTCGTTGGCGCCGCACCAGCGGATACTCCGCGCCCGGCACTACTGGAATATCGGTGCGTCCAATAAGTTCGAGCATGCGCAAAGTGTGCGCCACTTCTTCATGAAGCCACTGATCGCCCGTCACCACCGTGATGCCCAGAACCTCCGTCTGCGGAGACTGAATCAAAAGCAGCATCGATTGCTGGTCCGTTCCTGCGGGCCCGGCGGCATCCTGGTCGATGATGATCTTTCGTCTCTGCGCCCAGCAGGGAAGCGAGCACACGAGCAGCGCCACCACAACAAGCTGGGATATTTTCAATCTCATCAACGCCCCCGCCGGTCTCCCCGTTTCGTTACCGGGTGATTTTCGCTAATGCCGATTCGCCACAAATGAAAGGCAGATTGAGCTGGACTCAATCTGCCTCATTCTGAAACACCTTGCCACAGCCTAGAAATTGAGCCTGAGGGCGAACTGAATCAGCCTGGGATTGTTCAACTGCTGATTGATTACGCCGAAACTGGAAGAAGTGTTAATGTCTTGCTCCCCAGTATCGCCGATGCCGCCCATGTAGAACTGCGGGTGGTTGAATAGATTGAAAAACTCCGCCCGGAACTGCAGCTTCATGCCCTCACGCCAGGACATCGGAAAGTCCTTCATGATGGAGAAATCCGTGTTCACGAAGCGCGGGCCGTAAACTGGAGCCCGCGGGGCGGTTCCAAGTTCTCCCGCTGGCGCGGGGGCGAAAGCACACGTGTTGAACACTGTGTTGGGCTGGCAGTGTGGCCCGTTGGGATCGCCCACCAGGTCGGGGCGGTTAAAGCTGAAGAAATTGTAGTTGAAATATGTGCCTGTGTTCCCGGCTGCCGGGGTCGCACCGAATGTTGGGCCGGTATTGGCGCTGTCGACGACAAACAGCGGGAATCCAGACTCCGCCCGCTCGATCAGATTGACCTGCCAATTCCCCAGAATGGCGTTGGCCACTCCTCCCAAGCTGCTGCCATAGCGCTTGCCCCTGCCGAACGGCAGGTCGTAGAGGATGCTGGCAGTAAAAGTATCGTTCAGGTTCAACTGCGACAGTCCCCAGTCCAGCTTCTGAGTGCCGGGAAGTGGCCAATAAATCGCGCCGACGTTGGTGCCCAAGCCATCGGTCAAGCCAGAGTCGAAGTTGCGGGCCCAAGTATAGCCCAAGAGTGCGTAGATGCCATGCCGCGCGCTCTTGGTTTCCGCCTTAATTTGCAGCGAGTCGTATCGGGCCGCGCCCACGCTGTTGTTGCTGTTGACTAACTGAAAGGCATTAATGTTGGGGGAAATGATCGGGTTGGCACCGCAACCGAGCGTATAACCGGGCACGGTAAATCCAGTTCCTGGGCAGGCCAGAGGCGAACTGATATTTTCGTTGACCTGGCTGACCAGAATGTGGGCGCTGCGCGAGCCCGCGTATCCCGCAGTCAGCACGATATTGCCGGGCAACTGGTGCTCAATGTTCAGGTTGAACTGCTGCACGATGCCCTGTTTGAAATTGCGGTTCATGGATTGCAGCGTGCCGGTGTAATTGTCGGGATTCACCGGCGCGTTATAAAGGAAGCCATTAGGGACAGCGAGGGTGGAGGGTGGCTGCGCCGAGGGCAGCAGGAACCCGCCCGAAAGCGAGCCTACCGTGCTGCCGTAACTGAGGGCGAAGGGATTAGGATCTACTTCCGCGTAATATGGCGGATTCTGCCAGAGTCCTTGCCCGCCCTGATTCCAGGCGGAGTCGTGGTAGATCGCGTAACCCAGCCGGATCGCGGTGTCCTGGCTTCCCAGCGGCTTCCACGCCAACCCGATGCGCGGCTCCAAGGCCGTTTTGTCAAATTGAATGCCGATTCGTCCGTCGGAGGCGACGCACGGGAACGGTAAAATCGAAGGCGAGCAACCCCCTGGGCTGCCCTTGGGAACGAACCAGGTTTGCGAAACGGAATCGAAGTTTGATTGTCGGTTCTCTACTTCGGTTTCAGGTGTGACCAGGGCCCAAGCCAGCCCGAGGTTTACCGTCAAATTATTGGTGACGCGCCAATTGTCCTGCACGAAGGGACGAACCAGCTTCCAGCGGCGGCCGACGGTAGCTCCCAGAAACGTCTGGTCGTGGGCAGCAAAAACTCCCAGTGCGCCTACAAGAACATCTGCAATATCGTCGTTCGTGAAAAGACCGGTTTCCGTAACGAAACCATCCTGCGAAGCGTTGTTCCGAACGTTCATTTCGTTGGCGCGGTAGACAGCGCCAAAACGAATCTCGTGTTTGCCGCGAATCAGGTCGAGCGTGTCGGAAACCGAGTAGACGTTGGTTCCACCCTGGTAGGGAGCATATCCGCGGTCGCCCACGGCATAGTAGGCCGACATGGAAAACGAGGTCATGCCACAGCTTACGCAGTCATTCGTTGCCTGGTTCAGGCTGGCGGGGTATCCGGTAAGAGAGTCGCACTTGCCCCCCAAATTGGCCCCGGGAATTCCGATGATAGCCGCTTCGCAGGTTCCGGTTCCATAGGAAAGAATGTGGTTGAAAATCCGGCTGAAGCCGGCATTCAACTGGTTGATGGTATTCGGCGAAAACACGTGGGTTTCGGAAAGCGCCAGATTGCGGCCATGATTGTTGATGAACTGATTGCTGCCGAAGGCGGTCGCCTCCGACCAGCTTGGGGAGCCGCCGGGGACGAAGAGAGTGGCCTGATCGTAGCTGAAGCGGGCGAATGCGGAATCCTTGCTGGAGAAATTGTGATCGAGGCGGAAGTCCCATGTACCCTCGTTGAGCTTTCTCGTGGGCTGGTCGGCATAGTTGAAGCCCGCGGAGCCGGTCGCGTTGGGCGTGGGATAGAGCTGAATCACCTTCGCCCCGATCGGGTTTACCAAAGCCTTCGGAATAATGTTGCAGTTGGACGTGCCGGTGTTTTGGGAACCATTTGAGTTGACGGGGACAGGAACGAGCGTGCCGCCCACGGTGTTGCATTGCAGCGCGGAGAAAGTGTACGGGTCGTTGATCTGCGGGATTCCCAATGGGTTGTTGCTGTAGTCGTAGTTGCCGTTCGCGTCTGGCGTAGTCATGGCAGTGGTCGGAACGTATCCGTCAAACGGCTGGCCCTGCCGCTCCATCTTTGCCTGGTAGTCCGCAAAGAAGAAGGTCTTGTCCTTTCGAATCGGCCCGCCCAACGAACCGCCGAACTGATTCAGATTGAATTTCGCCTGGGAGTGGGTGAAGTATTGGTCGGCGTCGAGCGACGTATTACGAAAGAATTCAAATAGCGATCCGTGAAACTGATTCGACCCTGATTTCGTCGTAACCAATACAGTGGGACCTGCTCGTTCTCCGTATTCCGCCGAGTAGGTGTAGGTCAGCACTTTAAATTCCTGGATGTCATCGATCGAAGAGAAAATCGCAATGCCGCCCTCATCCAGTTGATTGTTGTCGTTGCCATCGAGCAGCCAATCGGTGCTTTGTTCGCGAGAGCCACCGACCGAAAGCGAGAACGATCCGCGCGTGGAAGCCTCGCTGCTGGCAGCGCCATTGAAGAAGCTCACGGGACTCGTCGATGCAGTCGTGCCCGGCGTCAGCGTTGCAAGTTGGACGAAATTGCGCCCGTTCAACGGGAGATTGGCAACCTGCTCTGAAGTGATGACTTGCCCCAGAGTCGGGTTCGCAGTCTCCACGGCTACTTCCGTAGCATTGACCTGCACGGTCGACGAAACGGACGCCGGGGCGAGCGTAAAATCGATTTCGCGATGCTCATCGACCTGCAGCCGAACATCCTGCTGTTCCGTAGGCTGAAAACCTGGGGACTCGACTCGAATCGTATAGAACGCAACCGGCAGTAAAGGGATCAAGTAATGTCCCGAATCGTCGGTCGTTGCCACGCGAGAAACTCCCGTGCCCTGCGAGGTGACCTTCACCGTCGCGGCCGAAACCACGGCACCTGCTTTGTCAGAAACGGTGCCCGAAAAACTGCCGCTCGCCTGGCCATACAGCAGAGGACAAATCGAGCCGATTAGCGAAGAGAAAAATGCGGCGAGCAGCACCCTCTTAGTCAGCATAAAAACGCCCCTTTTTCGGCGGCCTCACACCGAATGACGAAATGACTTTCCATTACGAGTTGAATTGGGAGGTCTTCGACCGTAGAACGGCCTTATAAATGGCCGCTCTTCCGAAGTCAAGACTTTTCGGTCTTGAAAAAATATTCGCGGCAGCATCCTTATCGTTTTGGCGCGTCTTTTGCAGAAGGTCGCGTTGTCCCTCCGATACAGTGAGTCTATGTTTCGGAGGGCAAATCGCGCTCCGTGCTAGATGCGCCCTCGAATCGCCCACTCCCGATCAAAGCGCGAGCGGTCGTAGAAGGACTTTTGTGTCCCGACACCCGTCGTCGAGAGCCCGGCGTACAGATTAGCGCGTCGCACCGCCTCCAGTTCCGCCACTCCCTCTGCGAGGAATACCGCGAAACTACCAATGAATGCATCTCCCGCGCCGGAACTGTCGACACTGTTCACGGAAAAAGCCGGCACATGCTCGGCGATGCCGGCGCCCGCGAGGAAAGATCCGTTTGCTCCCAGAGTAATAATGACGCGGCGAATGCCGCCCGCCACTAAATCCTCCGCGCATTTCTTCGCGGCTTCGACATTTCGTACCGCAACTCCGGTAATAATTTCGGCCTCGCTCTCATTCGGGACGAAGTAATCGAGATCAGCAAGAGCTGTCATCTCAACGGACTGCCCCGGTGCCGGGTTCAGGATGCAGCGGATGCCATGCTTTCGAGCAAAGGCGATTGTGTAATAAACCGTTTTCAGCGGAATCTCAAACTGCAAGACAATACAATCGCTGGACTTCAGCATCTCCGACGCCGCGTCAACGTCCGCCGGCTTCAGCGCGTCGTTCGCGCCCTTCACCACCAGAATGCGGTTTTGCCCGTTGGGTTCGACGAAAATCGGCGCCACGCCGCTCGATAATCCCTCAACCTGCATCACGTGCGTCGTGTCGATCCCCAGCTTTTTGAAGTTCTCGATGGTAGCCGGCCCAAACAGATCGCTCCCAACTCGCGCTACCATGAACACATCCGCGCCACACAGGCGAGCGGCTACGGCTTGATTCGCGCCCTTGCCCCCGAACCCCAGATCGAATTTCTGGCCAAAGATTGTTTCCCCAGGTTTCGGGAATCGATCGGTGAAAGTGGTGAGATCGATGTTGGCACTTCCGACCACCGCAATGCGAGGACGCCTGGCCATAAGTTTTGGAGCTACGTGGAAAACGCCGATGCTATTTGGCGCGTCCGATTGTGTCAACGAGAGGCTCCGAATCCGGTTCGCAGATTCCCCCTGCGCCTGATCAGGACTTGATAGAGTCCCTCGCGATTCTCACTCCGAACTTCTGCTATAGTTGCGTTCCTTAGTTGGTTTTAGGAGGTCGCATTCCATGCCTCGAAGTGTCCGCTGTGCCCTGATTCAAGCCAGCAATGCGCTGAGCACCGAGCGTCCCCTCGCCCAGATCAGAAAAGCGATGATCGACAAACATCTGAAGTTGATCGAACAAGCCGCGAAGAAAAAACCTCAGGTTCTGTGCCTGCAGGAACTTTTCTACGGTCCATATTTTTGCGCCGAGCAAAACGCCCGCTGGTATGAACTGACCGAACGTGTGCCCGACGGTCCGACGGTGCGCATGATGCAAAAGCTGGCCGCAAAATATCGGATGGTGATCGTAGTTCCAGTTTACGAAGAACAGATGCCCGGCGTTTATTTCAACACCGCCGCCGTCATCGATGCCGACGGCCGCTATCTCGGCAAGTATCGCAAGCATCACATTCCGCACTGCCATCCCGGATTCTGGGAGAAGTTCTACTTCACACCTGGCGATCTTGGATACCCAGTCTTTGAAACGAAGTATGCCCGCGTTGGCGTCTACATTTGTTACGATCGACATTTCCCCGAAGGTGCACGCATTCTGGGATTGAATGGGGCCGAGATTGTATTCAATCCTTCCGCCACCGTTGCCGGCCTCTCAGAATATTTGTGGGAACTCGAACAACCTGCGCATGCCGTAGCCAACGGATATTTTGTCGGAGCAATCAACCGGGTCGGCGTCGAGAAACCGTGGAGCATCGGGGAGTTTTATGGCAAGAGCTACTTCTGCAATCCGCGCGGAAAAATTATCGCCCAGGCCAGCCGTGACAAAGACGAAGTCGTAGTAGCCGATCTGGATCTGGACATGATCGCGGAAGTGAGAAAAGTATGGCAGTTTTTCCGCGATCGCCGGCCCGAAAGCTACGGACCGATCACCGCGCAGACGGGAGAAGCCGCAGCCGCGGACTGACGGCAGTCTTTTCTATCATCCTCTGAATCGAAACTGATGACAACGCCCCAAACTTCCATCCAATCTCGAATCGAGTCCAGTCCTCTTTATAACCCCGACCTTGCGCCCGCGTCGGCAGAACGCCGCCATTGGGGAACCTACAACTTCGCGGCGCTATGGATTTCGATGTCGGTTAATATCCTCACCTATATGCTGGCGGCCAGCCTGATTCAGGGTGGCATGAACTGGAAACAGGCGGTGATGACAATCTTTCTCGGCAACCTGATCGTGCTCGTCCCGATGCTGCTCAATTCTCATCCGGGAGCGAAGTACGGAGTTCCCTTTCCAGTTCTCGCCCGCGCTTCATTTGGAGTGCTCGGCGCGAACGTGGCTGCCGTCCTGCGCGCGCTCGTAGCCTGCGGATGGTTTGGCATTCAAACCTGGATTGGCGGGGAAGCGATCAGCACCCTGCTGGCGACGCTCGCGCCATCATGGAAAAATTTTCCCTACGCCACGGCTACTTGCTTTTTTCTGTTCTGGCTCATCAACCTCTCCGTCATTCTTATGGGCATTGAGTACATCCGCATCCTGCAGGGGATCAGCGCACCAGTATTACTAGGCGTCGGCCTGCTGCTTTTAGCATGGGCTTACCGCAGTGCGGGCGGCTTCGGTCCCATGCTGGCCGCGCCGTCGCGCTTCACCAACTTCACCGATTTTCTGAAATTCCTGATTCCAGCTCTGAATGGCACCGTGGGTTTCTGGGCAACCGTTTCGCTGAATATTCCTGACTTCACGCGCTTCGCCCGAAACCAGCGTGAGCAAATTGTGGGGCAAGCTCTGGCCCTTCCCACCACCATGACTCTCTACGCTTTCATCGGCATCGCGGTGACTTCGGCTACGGTCGTAATCTACGGAACTGCCATTTCCGATCCCGTGCAACTGCTCAGCCGCTTCCACTCGCCCGTGGCCGTGGTGATCTCGCTGATCGCGATTTTATTGGCTACACTCAACGTCAACATAGGCGCCAACGTGGTATCGCCGGCAAATGATTTTTCCAATCTGTGGCCTCGGCGAATCAGTTTTCGCATTGGTGGCGTGATTACCTGCTTCATGGGCATCGCATTGATGCCGTGGAAACTTCTTGCCGATTACAAGACGTTCATCCTCGGCTGGCTGGGCGGTTACGCCGCTTTTCTCGGACCAGTCGCCGGCATTATGATCTGCGACTATTTCGTTGTCCGAAGATGTTTCCTAAAAGTAGACGATCTCTATCTTCGCGGAGGAATCTACGAGTACTCCGGTGGATTCAACTGGAGCGCAGTGATTGCGCTCGCGCTCGGAGCGGGGACAGCTCTCGTCGGGCTTACGGTTCCCTCGGTGCGTGTCCTCTATGACTATTCCTGGTTCGTGGGCTTCGCCGTTTCTTTTGCAGCCTACTACGCAATGATGAAATTCCAGCGCCCGCCGCTTCTTTCGCCGATCTCAACGGCGTAGCTTCAGCAGACGAACTCGATCTCGCGTCTTTTTGGAGCGGCCTGCTTTTGGGTGGCGCAGCCCGGCTTGCTTTTGGGTGGCGCAGCGCTTCAGCGCTGCGATAAAGCCATTTTAGTAGCGGCTTTAGCCGCTGAGGTCAAACTGCCATCGATACAATCGTCTTTCAGCCGCCTTCTAATGTTTCTGCACACTCCTCTGAAACGCAGGCAGCACTTCGCGCTGATAAATTTCGAGCGATTGCTCTTCGTCTCCGCACATCAAGTACAAATTGAATTGTGTAACCCCTACACTCGCCAGCTTTCGCAATTTTTCATGGTGCGCCGCCACTGGCCCGACCACGCAAAAACGGTCGACCACTTCATCAGATACAAAATTTGCATTATCGCTTTCGACTACGCAGTGGTGCTTGTAGTCGTAATGGCCTCTATCCTGCACATACGAAGTAAGTGCCGCCGGCAAATCGTCCGGCTTGTATTGCCGGATCAGATCCATCACGTGATTCGAGACCAGCGCCGGGAACCAGCGCACCCGCTCGCGCGCGACATCCAGATCGTCAGAAACCCATACCGGAGCTGCCGACATGACCTCGATTTTGTTCTCGTCCCGGCCCGCTGCGCGAGCGCCTTCTTTCACGAAGCCCATACACCAGGAGATTAAGTCAGGATCGGCAAACTGAAGTATGATTCCGTCGGCAACCCTCCCAGCCATGTGCAATACCTTCGGCCCATAGCCTGCGATCCATACTCGCGGAGGAACTTTGGCCCACGTGAGGCGCGTCGGTTGACCGTCGTGCTCAATCTCGCGTCCCGCAGTGAGGTCGCGGAAAGTCTTTACTGCGCTTTCGAGCTGTGACCAGCTCACCGGTTTTTTCCCAAGCACGCGTCGTGAGCTGTCTCCGCGTCCGATACCGAGTTCCATCCTTCCACCAGAAATCAGATTCAACGTCGCGAACAAGCTCGACGTCACCGTCAGATCGCGCACTGCGGGGTTAGTGACCAGCGTGCCCAGCCGCATCTTGCGAGTATTCGCAGCCATCAGCGTGAGCAACGGATAGGGGTCCATCCATAAAACGTGCGAGTCGAAGAGCCATCCATACTGTATTCCCGCATCTTCGGCCTGCCGCGTTAAACCCACAATGCGCTCCACGGAAATATCCGGCTTCATCGTGATGCCAAATTGCATGATGGCGCCTCCCCTAAGCGAAAGTAAAAGTATATGAGGAATGACGTGCGAGGACTAGAAACTGGAAACTAGAAACTTAGGAGCTAAGGTTGGGCAGTGTAGCATAGAATTCCTTCTTCATCTTCTATCTCAGGCCGAGCGGAGGCATCGATGGGATTCGACACAATCCTATGCAACGGATCCGTGGTGACGGCGGCCGATACCTACACCGCGGACGTTGCAATCGCAGACGGCAAGATCACCGCCATCGGCAAGGATCTTCCTCGACAGAATGCTGCGAAGGTACTCGACGCATCGGAAAAATATGTTTTCCCCGGCGGCATCGATGTTCACACGCATCTCGATATGCCATTCGGCGGCACCACCAGCGCCGACGATTTTGAAACCGGAACACGTGCTGCCGCATTCGGAGGAACCACTACGCTCATCGACTTCGCCATCCAGTACAAAGGCCAGCCGCTGCGAAAAGCGTTCGACACATGGATGAACAAAGCCTCAAAGAAGGCCGTCTGCGACTATGCCTTCCACTGCATCGTTACCGACATTAGCGATGGTCAGTTGCAGCAGATGAGCGCGCTGGTGGGTGAAGGCGTCACCAGCTTCAAACTCTTCATGGCCTATCCCGGCCTCTTCATGCTCGACGATGCCAGCATCTTCCGCGCGCTGCAGACCACCGCCAAAAATGGCGGACTTATTTGCATGCACGCCGAAAATGGCAGCGCAATCGATGTCATCGTCCAGCAGGCGCTAGCCGAAGGAAAGAAGGCGCCAAAATATCACGCACTGACGCGGCCGACCACGGCCGAGGCCGAGGCAGTCGCGCGCGCGATTGCATTAGCCGAGATGGCCGGCGCTCCCATCTACATCGTGCATTTGAGTTGCAATGAAGCTCTGGAAAAAGTGCGCGAGGCGCGCGACCGCGGCCTTCCCGTCTACGCCGAAACCTGCCCACAGTATTTGTATCTCTCGATTGAAAACTTTGATGTCCCCGATTTTGAGGGCGCGAAATTTGTCTTCACTCCGCCGCTTCGCGAAAAGTGGCACCAGGAAAAACTCTGGAGCGGCCTCGAGCGCGATCATCTGCAAGTGGTTTCCACGGACCACTGCCCATTCTGTTTCAAGGAGCAGAAAGAACTCGGCCGCGACGACTTCACCAAAATACCGAACGGTGGCCCCGGCATCGAGCATCGCATGAGCCTGATTTACTCCGGCGGCGTTGCCCAGGGACGTTTCAGCGTGAATCGCTTTGTCGAGCTCGTCGCTACCACTCCTGCCAAGCTCTTTGGCTTGTACCCGCGGAAGGGAACGATCGCCGTCGGCAGCGATGCCGATCTCGTTATCTTCGATCCCAAGCGCAAACACACAATCAGCGCCGCCACGCACCACATGCGGGTGGATTACTCGATGTTCGAAGGCATTCAGGTGACGGGTATGCCCGACATCGTTCTATCGCGCGGCCGCGTCGTCGTGGATGGCGACAAGTTTCTGGGCCGCGCCGGGCAAGGCGAGTTTCTCCGGAGGTCCACGTATTCGCAAGTCAACGGCTAGCCGTTGTTTATGATAAACTGCTTAGAATCATCGTTTTGCAACATTGTATTCTTGCACACGTGGCGGCGTAGCTCAGGTGGTTAGAGCGACGGTCTCATAATCCGTAGGTCCGTGGTTCGAGTCCACGCGCCGCCACCAATTCAATCCGCAATTTCCCTTCATCGAAAGAAAAAATGAACAAGCTCTCTCGCACCGCCTTCGCCATTGCGATCGTACTTCTACTTGCGCCGCGGTTAATATTCGCCCAACAAGCTCCTTCGCACCTGAAGACGCGCACTGTTGTACTGATCGTCAGCGATGGCCTGCGCTGGCAGGAGATATTCACCGGCGCAGATCCTGCCCTACTGAATGAAAAAGATGGCGGGATCTGGGACGACGTCAATCGCCTGCGCCGCGACTACTGGCGCGATGACTTCGCGGAGCGTCGCCGAGCGCTTTTTCCGTTCCTTTGGAATGTCGCCGCAAAACAAGGACAAATCTTTGGCAACCAGGCCGAGGGCAGCGTAGCTCGCGTCACCAATGGCTTAGCATTTTCGTATCCCGGATACAATGAGATGCTCACCGGACATCTCGACCCGCACGTCGATAGCAATGAATTCGGCGTCAATCCGAATCTAACGGTCTTCGAGTGGCTGAATCGCTTTCCCGAGCTTCACGGCAAAGTCGCGGTCTATGGAACATGGAGCATCTTCGCCGACATCTTCAATGAAAAACGCAGCGGTTTAGTAATGCAGGTGGGATGGGATCCTCCAAAAGGCGCTCTCACTCCGCGCGAGGATTTGCTGAACCGCCTTTACCGTACTACTACACGCCTCGATGACGATGATGTCTACGATTCCTTCCTGCAAATTCCTTTGCTCGAATATGTGCGGAAGAACGATGTACGCGTTCTTTTTGTGGGATACGGGGAAACTGACAACTGGGCCCATTCTGGCCGCTACGACCTGGTGCTCGAGAGCGCCCACCAGTTCGACCGCTTCACCGAGGAACTCTGGGAGACGATGCAGTCCATCCCCGCCTACCGCGATCAAACCACTTTCATCATCACCACCGACCATGGGCGAGGAAGCGGTCCGGTGGATTGGAAAGAGCATGGCGTCGATCAGAAGGGATCGGAGAACATCTGGATTGCCGTGATCGGTCCCGATACTCGGGCGATGGGTGAACGCGTCAACGTTGCGCCCGTGACGCAGGCACAAATCGCGGCCACTGTGGCGGCTTTTCTTGGCAAGGACTACGCCAAGGATGTGCCATCAGCCGCTCAGCCGCTTCCCGAAGTCCAGCCGCATTAACAATCGCTCGAGCGCACAGATGTTGAAATCTGTTGAATTGTTTTCATCCATTTTACGGAATTAGTAATACTGTTTCTTGGATCGAATTCCGTGTATAAGCCCTCCCGCGGCTCGAATCGACTCAGGACAAAAAAGGAGTAAGTATATTAAGAAACATATAGATGCATTGGCGTTTCGCGTCAACGTTCACACTGGCGAGCAGATTGCTCTGATTGATCTGAATCCCAGTCCTAGGCTCGTGTGAGTGTGCTCTGAAACATTTGTTATGCAAGGTAATGTTAAGCGCGGAGAATGATATTCCAACTCCGGCCTCCCGAGCGGCAATCGTCAATTTCGCGGTTCCTAAATCCTGACGAAAGAATTCTGAACGAGAACGAATTTTCTGAAAGAGAAAGTTTCCAAAACTTATGCAAAGCGACTCTGTGAAGTTTCCGAAAGGAAGGTGGATGATGTCGAACCTTAGCTCTCCCCGCCATGTTTGCGCGCGCTTCAGTGCGCTCCTGGCTCTAATGTTCCTGCTGGTCTCAACCTTCACGCTGGCCCAATCCACGGTTGGAACCGGCAGTGTTCAGGGCACCGTGACCGATCAATCCGGTGCGGTGGTCGCCAATGCCAGGGTAACAATCACCAACAAAGCGACAGCGGGGGCCCTCCACCTCACAGCTTCCTCGGCTGGCACTTACTCCTCAGGGCCGATTCAGCCCGGTGATTATGTAGTGCGCGCTGAAGCCAAAGGCTTCAAGACAGTAGAGGAACCCGTTACCGTGCAAGTTGGCAATACGGCAACTGTCAGCCCAAAGCTGGCAGTCGGGCTGGAAAGCCAGGTCATTGAGGTTCAAGGGGCGGTGGTTGGCGTCAATACCGAGCAAGCCACGGTGCAAGGCACCATCGGTCTGGAACAGATCGAAAATCTCCCTGTTAACGGCCGTAACTTCCTCGATCTCGCTCAGCTCGAGCCGGGCGTTCAGATTCAAGAGGGCAGCACTTTCGATCCCACCAAGAACGGTTTCTCCTCGATCTCTTTCCAGGGCAGGTTCGGCCGCACGGCAAGAATTGAGGTGGATGGTGTCGACGTCAGCGACGAAACCGTAGGCACGACCACTCAGAACATTCCTGCCAGCGCGATTCAGGAATTCCAGCTTTCGCAGTCGTCGCTGGACCTCTCGACCGAACTGACCTCCTCCGGCGCTGTGAACGTTACGACCCGCTCCGGTAGCAACGCGATTCATGGCGAAGCATTCGGATTGTTTCGTGGCAATCAGCTGGCCGCAGCGCTGCCTGGTCCTACCGCGCCACCGTTTCAACGTGAGCAATACGGCGGCAATTTGGGAGGAGCGTTCATTAAGGACAAGCTCTTCTGGTTCCTGGACGGCGAACACACGAAACAAAATCTAACCGGGGCTGAGCCCTTTGGTGGTCCTTTTGCCGTATTGAACACCACTCTGGTGGATCCTTACCGCGAATTGCTAACGGATGAACGTGTAGACTGGAACGTCAAGGGCAATACGCGAGCGTTCTACCGCTTTAACTTCTTCCAGAACCATGGGGTTCGCCCGTATGGTTCGGCCAGCTCCACGCAGGGATTTGAGAATGAAGACCACACTGCGACCCATGTAGCCGGTATCGATTTCAACACCGGCTCGTTCTCACACAGCATCCGCTTCGAATATCTCAAGTTCCGCAACGGAATCGGAGATGGCACAGGAAGCATCCCCGCCGGCCCGGATAATCCATTCCCCGGATTGGGCATTAACATTGGTGCTCCCGTTGCCGGCGATTGCGTGTTTAGCGGCGGCGGTGCCTATTGCGGCGGACCCAACTTTCTCGCGCCTCAGCAAACCATTCAGAGCGATCACCAGGCTAAGTACGATGGCAGCAAGGTTGTCGGCAAGCACGTATTTCGCTACGGGGCCGCTTTTAATCATATTCAGGGCGGCGGCTTGGCAGCCTTCGTTACTTTCCCCCAGGTGGGCACGACCAACGTGCCAACCACCTCCAATCCAGCAGATCCAACCACCTACCCGGCGAGCTACGTTCAACTCGGCAACGGTATTGGTTTTTCGACCGCCAAATCCTCTTTCAACTTCCCTGGTGGCGGCTTGGGGCCTGATAACCGCCTCGAGCTTTATGGTGGGGATGGGTGGAAGATAGTACCCAGGTTTACGCTCTCGCTCGGCTTGCATTATGTGCACGACACCGGACGCGTCGACAGTGACTTGGGTCCGTTGCCTGTTCTCAATTCATGGGCTCCGGGACTCGGTGATCGGGTGCGGACTCCTGCCGACGACTTCGGCCCGCAAGTCGGCTTTGCCTGGGATGTATCCGGCACCGGAAAGACAGTTATCCGTGGTGGCGGCGGCTTATTCTTTGAGAACTCGATCTGGAATAACGTGTTGTTCGATAGCCCGGGTCGAATTCCCAAAGGCATCTTCTCGGACACTCCGTTCGTGTGCTTCGGCGGCGTAGCTCAGTCATTCGCTTGGCCCACCACTATTCCCGCAGGGCCCGTGGCGGGAGGAGCTGGGACATCGAACGGGAGCGGAAGTGTGACTCCCAACTTTTGCGGTGGCACGATCTCTACCGTAGGCCAGCAAATCTTGAATTTGGGCACCGCCTTCAGGTCCGCCGCCGCTGCAAACATTGGGCTGCAACCCAACCCCAATTTTATTGGTACGACCATGAACGCCTCAAACGCTAACGGATTTGATATCTTCGCCCCGAACTATCGCACTCCCCGTTCATGGCAGATGAATCTCGGCATCCAGCACGAATTTCGTCCCGGAACAGTGCTGACCGCCGATTACATTCGCAACATCGGGGAACATTATCTGATCGTCACGGATCAGAACCACAGCGGATCGGCGCGCTCCTTCAATCTTGCCAACGCTATTGCTGCGCGCGACGCGGCGCAGGTCGCGAATGGCTGCCTCGGTCCTGGGTCTCAGGTCACATGTATGATCACGGCTTTAGGGCAGGCGGGAGCCCAATCGGCATACTCCGCAGCCGGGCTGGATTCCAACAATGCGGTTGCGGGTGGCGCCCCGTGCGCCACATGCGCGTTTCCGGGCATTACTCCAAACGGTTCCAACTTCGTCAATACTGCCATTGGGCCTGCCGGCAACGGCTCGCTCGGAACCCTGGACACGCTTGAGCCGATCGGTCGTTCCGTGTACAGCGGATTGCAAATCAGCTTGAAGCAACAAGTACAGCACCCTATTCCTGGGGTGAAGTCCTCCAACTTCCAATTCTCCTACTCTCTCTCGAAGTTCACGAGCCAGGTGCAGGATCAGGACTTCGTCAACCTACCGTTGGACAATGACGAACCGCTCCGGTTTACTGGACCGAACGCTCTGGATCGGACCCACCAATTTTCATTCGGCGGAACCTTCGACCTGCCTCTTTTCACGCGGCTGAGCCTGATCGGGCACTTCTACAGTCCGCTACCCGACAACATTTCTCTGCCTGAGTTGACCAGTGGTGGAGAAATCTACGCCACCGATTGGTTGGGGTCCGGCTTTGGTTCGAACCAGCCCGGAGGCATGCCCGTACCGGGCACGAATCTCGGTGAATTCCAGCGTGGCGTCACCGTCCACAACATGCAGAACCTGATCAACCACTACAACAGCACCTTTGCAGGCAGCCTGACGCCTGCTGGCAGCCAGTTAGTGACCAATGGCGTTATGAGCAGTGCTGACATGACGGCCATGGGCTGGGTGATGCCTTCGTTAGCCAACGTAGCTCCGGGTGCGGTTGGCTTCCCCTGGCTCAAGTCGTTCGACCTGAAGGCAGCATGGCCAATTAAGGTCAAGGAGCGCTTGACTATTGAGCCGAGCGCCAGCATCTTCAACATCTTCAACTTCTCGAACTCGTTCCTGCCGGGCAACTTGCCGGGAGGAACCTCGGGAACGCTGAGCCCTGGAGGCGCTGTGCCTGGGACGCTATCGGCATCTTCGATCGGCGGCGTAACGCCTGGCGCAAACCTTGTACCATTCCGGGCAAGCTTCCAGTCGGGAACCTACGCACTGGGCGCTCCGCGCCAGTTCGAATTCGGACTGCGCATCGCCTTCTAACAAGTCGAATTGCACAACAAAGCCGTGGCGCTTTACGCGCCACGGCTTTTTCATTGCCGGAAGAGGGCTACACGCCGCGCAGCGGCTGAGGGGACGACACAAGTATTGACGCAGATCCTGTAGTCACTGCCGGCGCACTCGCCTTTTAACTTTGCCACCCAGCCTATTGAGAAATTTGTGAGCGCAGTTGTTTCGCCAGCTTTTCAATTCGTTTCAGCCTTTCACTCAGGTCCTTCTGCAGGACACCCTTTGTCGTCTGGTCGATAGCCGAGGGCACGGACTGCGCCAAACTCGCCAGCTCGTCAGCATCGTGCCTGAGTTTCGCAGGATCGACCGACGCTCGCTGATTCAGCGGGGGCGGGACGTCCTTCTCACCTTGCAACACAGCCCGGTTGCCCTGTAGGACCCCAGGCGGAATTGGGCGGCCCTGCGCCAGCGCCGCGGACGATAACAACAACACAAGAGACAAGGCTGAGGCTTTCATCGCGGGCCTCCTCAGGTTACGTTCGAAAGGTTACGTTCTAATTCGGCATTCTACTCCTGCGATCCACCAAACTCTCCGAAGTCTTTTCATCACGATGACCCCCACAAGTCCGCTTCCCCAAAGTACTTCCACAGCGTTACCGAAGTTTGCGCGGCGGTCTATAAATCATTGTTACTAAACCTGTTAGCCCGTTATCCTTGCTGTTGGTGTTCCTGCGCCAGCCCCCAGGGACCGCATCAAGTCCTAGACGATGTCCACTCAAGAACAGTCGTGGAAGGGTTTGCCCATCGGCGCCAAGGCTTTCATCGGCCTGGTGATCACGATCGGCACGGCTTCGCTGCTTCAGGCGGCGATCCATCAGAGTAGCAAAAACATCGCACAGTTCATCTGTTATCTGGGCGTGGCGGTCTTGGCGTCGCGGCTGCGCGTCACCCTGCCCGGTATCACGGGCACGCTTTCGGTCAACTTCCTGTTTATCTTGGTAGGCATCGCGGAGCTGAGCTACTCCGAGGCAATGACTCTGGGAGCGATCTCCATGTTGGCCCAGACTTTGTATCCCAACCGCCCGAACGCAATCCAGTTGACGTTCAACGTTTGTGCCGGCGCCCTCTCCACCGCTCTGGCTTACGTTGTGTATCACAATGGTCTGGCCAACGAACTCATCGCCAGTCGTCCACTGATCCTATGTCTTGCGGCTTCGACCTACTTCATCGCGAACGCAGGGTGCATCGGCGCCGTGATTTCTTTCAGTGAAGGCAGGCCTCTTCGGCGGATTCTGGTGGACTGCTATTTGTGGTCTTTCCCCTACTATCTGGTGGGCGCAGGAATCGCAGGCGCGATTGGTTGGTTTAACCAGGAATTCAATTGGGAGTCGTCTCTCCTCTTCGTCCCGGCAATGTATATCATCTACCGCTCCTACCGCCTGTATCTGGGAAAGTTGGAGGATCAGAAGCGGCACGTCGAAGAGATTGCCAACCTGCATCTCCGAACCATTGAAGCCCTCGCCCTCGCCATTGAGGCCAAAGACCAGACTACCCACGCTCACTTGCAGCGGGTTCGCATCTACGCCATTGAAGTAGCCAAAGAATTGGGCCTTAAGGGCACCGAATTGGATGCTCTTCACGCCGCGGCGCTGCTGCACGACATCGGTAAACTCGCCGTGCCTGAACACATCATCGCCAAGCCCGGCCGGCTAACCCCGGAAGAGTTCGAGAAGATGAAGATTCACACCGTTGTCGGCGCGGAGATTCTGGAACGAGTCCGCTTCCCCTATCCGGTTGTGCCGATCGTGCGAGCCCATCATGAAAAGTGGGATGGCTCTGGTTATCCCTTTGGCCTGAAAGGCGAAGAGATTCCGATTGGCGCGCGCGTGCTTTCCGCGGTCGATTTTCTCGACGCTCTGGCTTCCGACCGTCAGTATCGCCGGGCGATGCCGCTCGATGAGGTTATGAAGAGGCTGGCTGAAGAGTCGGGCAAGTCGTTTGATCCGAAAGTCGTGAGTGTTCTCCAGCGCTGTTATCGAACCCTGGAAAATCTGGCCTTGGCCCAATCAGGCCAGGCTGGCGACCCGGCGTTGCCTGCCGAACTCAAGGTCACGCGCGGACCAGCGCCATCTGCGGGATACGAAAATGCGTCTGTCTCGGACGCGCCCGGCAGGGAAGCAACTTTTCTCTCGTCGATCGCTGCGGCTCGCCAGGAGGCGCAATCTCTGTTTGAGTTGAGCCAGAACCTGGGTGCCTCCCTGAGCTTGGGCGAGACGCTCTCGGTTTTCTCGGTGAAGCTCAAGCCCATGGTTCCCTACGATGCGATCGCCATCTACATCCTGCGCGAAGATGTGTTGATGCCGGAGTATGTAAATGGCGATAACTATCGGCTTTTTTCCTCTTTGCGAATTCCTGTGGGCGACGGTCTGTCGGGTTGGGTGGCACAGAATAAGAAACCCATTATCAACGGTAATCCTTCAGTTGAGCCTGGCTATCTGAACGATCCCGACAAGTTCAGCACACTTCGGTCCGCCCTGGCTGTTCCTCTGGAGGGCATCTCGGGCGTGATCGGTGTTCTCGCCCTCTACCGCTCCGAGCGCGATGCTTTTACCTCCGATCATCTTCGCCTGCTCCTGGCCGTGAGCGGAAAGATGGCTCTCGCCATCGAAAATGCTCTCAAATACGAGCAGGCGGAAAGCTCCGCTACTACCGATTATCTTACCGGTCTGCCCAATGCCCGGTCGCTCTTTTTGCAACTCGACCGCGAGCTAGCCCGCTGCAAACGCGACAAAATCTCCCTCACCCTGATGGTCTGCGACATGAACGGCTTCAAGAAAATCAACGATCGCTTCGGCCACCTCGAGGGAAATCGTGTTCTGCGTTTGTTCGCTCAGGCCCTGAAAGACACATGTCGCGAATACGACTACGTGGCCCGCATGGGTGGAGACGAATTTGTAGTCATCGCTCCGGGACTGCCGGCCGATGCCGCCACCAAGAAAGTTGACCAGATTCGCCCCCTTGCCATGCAGGCGGGCTTTGAGGTTTGCGGCGAACAGATCCTCTCGCTGAGCGTGGGAGTCGCCGTTTCTCCAGACGATGGCAATGATGCCGAGCAGCTCCTCACCGAAGCCGACCGGCGCATGTATGTCGAGAAGCAGAAGCAACCTACGGAGAAAGATCAGCGGCTGCACACCCGCATGAAATGCCGGCTCACGGTGGAGCTGCACTCCGATGCTGGCGACCCCATCTTCGGAAATCTAATTGATATCAGTCTCGGCGGCTGCTACGTTGAAACCAGCGCGATCTTATCTCCCGCCTCGAATGTCAAAGTGATCTTTTCCATGGATGACGGTGCTTTGACAGCGGAGGGCACCATCGCTCGACTCCATCCCGGCTCGGGAGTAGCAGTGCAATTCAAGGAGATGAGTCGCGACTCGCGGGATATCATGTACCGTGTTCTGGAGTTCGTGCAGAGCTCAACCTCCCTCTATAACGACCGCTACCTGCAGAGCCTCTTCAAGCGCTAACCGGCCTCGTAGCTGCGGGAGCTCAATGTGGGGACAGCCGCCCCCGGCTGTCCATCGAGCAAAGCTCGACGCTTTCTTCGCCTGGATCACAAATTGATTCCAGGGTAGTGTCTTAAACGTCAGACACAAACTGATTCCGGCCGCCGCTTGAAGCCCGTCTCCCCTCGCCCGTACACTTATAGAATGCACGTTCACGTTCATGGCGGGGGTGGTCCCAAGCGAGTCCTCAAGATCTCGCTCGGCGTGACCCTGGCCTACATCGTGCTGCTGGTGGTCGCAGGAATCCGCGCTCATTCGCTGGCCCTGCTCTCCGAAGCCGGACACAACCTCTCCGACTTCTTAGCGCTTTTGCTCTCGCTGGTGGCGGTCTATTTGCAATCGCGTCCCGCCAGTTCGACGAAGACCTACGGCTACCATCGCGCCGGAGTGCTGGCCGCGCTGGTGAATGCCGTATCGTTGGTCGCCGTCTCCTTCTTTATCTTCTACGAGGCGTTTCACCGCCTGCAGCATCCCCAGCATGTGCAGGCCTCAGTGATGATGTGGGTCGCCGCGGCGGGCGTGGCGATGAACGGAGTGATTGCCTGGCTGCTGTACCGCTCCGGCCAGAGTTCTGGAAACGACGTGAACATCCGCAGCGCATTGCTGCATGAAGTGGGCGACACTCTTTCCACCGCCGCCGTGATCGCCGGAGGATGGGCCATTCTGGTCACGGGCGATACCTGGATCGACTCCGCGCTCTCTTTCGGAATCGGCGCGCTGATCCTCTGGTCAGGCTTCGGCATCGTGCGCGAGACCCTTAACATTCTGCTCGAAGGCACCCCGCGTGGCGTGAAACTCGAACTCGTCGAAAACACGATCCGCTCCATCGATGGAGTGAATGATGTCCATGATCTTCACTGCTGGAGCATCGGCTCGGAGACTCGAGCACTCTCCTGCCACATCTCGATTGCCGACATCCCGCCCTCGGTCAGCGAGCGCATCCTGCGCGACGTGAAAGACCGCCTGCACCACAGCTTCCACATCGACCACACCACTATCCAGTTCGAGCACGTGGAATGCGAAGTGGCTCATGGATGCGTGATACCAGTGGGCGAAAGCGAAGGGCATCATCATCACAGCCACTGAGAGCGCCCTTACCTGAATTTACTCCGGCCAGTCTTGTGCGCCATGAAGAATTCGGACGATCTCTACCGCATCTTCACGAATGCGATAGACCGCGAGATACGGCAAGCCAGTAAAGACCAGTTCGCGCGTGTCCAGCTTTCGACCTGTTCTTCCGTATTCGGGGAACTCCGCCAACAGGTCAATCTGGCGGTGGATGGAAAGGGCGACGCGGCGTGCCGCGGCACTGCTGCGGTGTTCGTCAATGTAATCGCAAATGTGAGTGAAGTCGCGGACGGCAGCATCCGTCCAGCGAATAATCATTAGCCCGGATACCTCTTGTCAATCATTTTCCTGACATCCGAGTGATCCACGAGCTCGCCACGGTCAGCAGCAGCGAGGCCCTTGTCTACCTCACGCAGGAACCACTCGTCGTAGTTCACCATACGCTCGACAGCCTCAACGATAAGAGCCGTACTAGCTCGGCCCTGCTGCTCCGCCAACCGTCTAAGCTTTGCCTGCAACTCGGGGTTGAGGGGTACGTCCATGCTTACAAGGCTAGGCACAGGAAGAGGCAGTGTCAACAGATTTAGTTCTGCTGTTCATAAATCTCCCGCACCCGTTCAATCGTATCCGCCTCATCCGCCGTCTTATCCGGCCTTAACCGCACGATCCTTGGAAAGCGCAGCGCGTATCCACTCTCGTGCCGCTCTGACTGCATCATATTGTTGAAAGCCACTTCGAGCACCACCTTCGGCTCAACCGTCCGCCGAAAACCGTTATCTTCAACCGTGTGCTCCAGAAACCACTGCGTCATTTCCGCAATCTCAACGTCCGTCAGGCCCGAATATGCCTTGCCGATATTCACCAACCGTTCTTTATCCTTATCCCATACTGCAAACGTGTAGTCGCTGAGCACGCCCACGCGCTTGCCGTGACCGTATTCGACCGCTGTTACGACCACGTCGAGAGTGGCCAGTTCGCGCTTCATCTTGAGCCACGACTTCCCTCGCTTCCCTGGCATGTAAGCCGACTCGAGGTCTTTGATCATCAATCCTTCGTTGCCTCTCTCCTGCGCGGCCGCAAACAGTTCTTCCAATTCCTCGGACGAGTTCGCGCGAAACACCGGCGCGCGGATAACTCCCGCCGCCAGGTTATTCTCCCGGCTCTGTTCCTCAAAGATTAGCTTCCCTTGCCCCGTCTTTCTCTGTGTCTCTGTGCCTCTGTGGTGAATGATTTTTCCCTCCGCTCTCAGCAATTCATCCAGTACCCGAGCACGCTCCCGCAGCGGACTATCAATCAGCAACTGCCCGCCCGAATATAAAACGTCGAACACGAGATAAGCGACAGGAACCTCCCGCAACATGCGCTCACTGATTTTCTTACGCCCCAGCCGCTGCTGCAGCACGCTGAAGGGCCGAGCCCGCCCAAGATTCATCGCCTTCGCTTCTCCCGTGTCCGTGAGCGGCTCGTCAACCACTTTCAGCGTATCCTCAACATTCGCCGGGTACTCCCAGGCCACAATCTCGCCATCGAGAATCGCATCCTGTGGCAGTCCCGCCAGCGCGTCAGGCAACTCCGGAAACGACTCTGTGATCTCATCCCGAGTGCGCGAAAAAAGCTTCACCTCGCCGTCAGCCACGTGCGCCTGCGCTCGAATCCCGTCGTACTTGTCCTCTACTGCAGCCTCTGCGAAATAACTCAGCCCTTCTTCAGCCGACTCAATCGGACTTGCAAGCATGAATCCCAGCGGATGAAACATCCGCATCTTAGCTTCGCCGAGCTTGCCTTCGACAGCCAGCCTCAGCGTCTCGCCTATATCCCCGAGCAACATATTCGCTCGCTGCACTTTCTCCAACGCCCCCGCAAGCGTGCCGCCGCATGCCCTGGCGATCGCTTCCTCGACCAGGCTCTCTTTCAGCCCAATCCGCAAATCGCCAGTCATGATCTTCACGATGTACTTGGCTTCGAGCGGAGTCGCTCGCCCCAGCAAATCGCGGACCAGAGCCGCCTTTGCTGCCGGCCCGCGTGCCGCTGCGATCTCACGAAAAACTCCGCTTACCTCCGCCACTCCCAACCCTTGTCCAGCTCGCTGTTCCAGAACCTGCCCGGCCACCGCACCCAAATCTCCGTGCTTCCGATAGGTAGCTGTAAGTTCCGCTTCACTCTTTCCAGAAAGCTCCGCCACCACGCGCCACAATAGCGCGCCGCCCACCTGCAAAGTTGTCTCCTCCCATGCAGGAAATGCTCGTCCGGAGAGCAACACCGCCGACACCGCCGCCTCATCGGGAGTGCGCGATTTCAGGTAGTCCGCCACGATCCCCGTCTTCAGCAACCTCTTGGGGGTGGCGGCAATCGCCTCGGCACTTTCAGCAAGCTTTCGCATGGAGTTTAAGATGCTCTTTGAGCATAGCCGACCTCTAGCTGGATTAGTGTCCTGTCCCACGAGATACCTGTGTGGGGACAGCCGCCCTCGGCTGTCCGTCGAGCGAAGCTCGACTCTTCGGCCATGCGGCCACACTACCCCCCAAAACCACGCATAGAACGCATTGCCCTGTGGTAATCTAGTGTTTGGTGCGTCCCCGGCGCCCGGAGCATCTAAGTACCGTGCGTTCCCTTCGAAATCTCGTGCGCTTCCTGGTAGCAGTGCAGCTTTTGCCCGCGCTGGAAAGCGGTGAAGAAACCCTGGTCGGCGGCCAAGCCGTCCTCGAAGGCGTAATGATGCGTTCTCCGCACGCCTGGGCCATCGCTTGTCGCAAGCCCTCCGGCGAAGTGGTCACCCTGAGTGAACCGCTCGAGCGTCCCTCGGAAAAGCATAAATGGATGGGCTGGCCCATCCTCCGTGGAGTCATGACCCTCGGCTACGCCATGAGCCTCGGCTACCGCGCCCTGCGGTTCTCCGCCAATGTCGCCATCGAAGATGTAATGCAAAAAGATGAGCCATCCACCACCGGCCATGTGGAGACGGCCGCCTCGGCCGTCCCGCCGAAGCCTGCCCTGAGCCTGTCGAACGGGCGAAGCGAGGCGGAACCTATCCCGACAGTCTCAGCCAAATCTCAATCTCGGGAAAAAGCCGCCAACATCAGCGGATGGCTGGCCGCAGCCAACGTCATCATCTCGCTGGCGTTTTTCATTTTCATGTACAAATACCTGCCACTGCTAGCGGCCACGGAACTGAAGAAAGCGAATCCCGCCCTCGGCGGTCAAATCGTTTTCAACCTGGTTGACGGCGCTGTGCGCCTGATCCTCTTCCTGCTCTTTATCTGGGGAGTCTCGCTGTTCCCAGACATTCGCCGCGTCTATCAATATCACGGCGCCGAGCACAAAACTGTTTTCGCCTTCGAAGATGGCAAGCCGCTCGAAACCGCCTCCGTGCAGAAATATTCAACATATCACCCGCGCTGCGGCACCAGTTTCCTGATGACGGTGATGCTGATCTCAATCTTCTTCTACATGCTGGTACCATTCACCACATTCTGGGCGCGCTTCGCTTCGCGCGTTGCGCTGTTGCCTGTGATCGCCGGCGTTTCCTACGAAATCATCCGCTTCGCCGCCAAACATCGCGGCTCACTCTTCGCCCTGATGACCGCACCCGGCCTGTGGCTGCAGCGCATCACTACCCAGCCTCCGTCCGACGAAATGGCCCAATGCGCCATCACCGCCCTCGACCAAGCCATGAATCTTGAAAAAGACCATGGCGGCGAGCTGGTGATTGCCTAGCGGCCCCGCCGCGAATACTTCTCTCTCCCAATTACCGTCCCTAAAATGCTGTAGAGAAATAAAGATTGCATCACTCTTGCGAAAACGTGCAGAGCAGATGCACCGAGACGCAACAACCTGCGTCTCCACGAAGGCTGGATCATGTTTGAGAGATTGGACCAACTCGAAGCTCGATATGAGGAATTAACTCAGGCCCTGGCCTCCTCCGAGGTCATTGGCGACTCATCCAAATTTCAGAAAACAGCGAAGGCGCATGCCGAAATCGCCCCCACGGTCGAAAAATACCGCGAGTATAAGGACCTTAAAAAGGGAATCGCCGAGAGCAAATCGATGCTTGCCGACGAGAAAGATCCCGAGATGCGTGCCTACGCCCAGGAAGAACTCAACAAACTGGAGCCTCGCGTCGCCGCCATTGAGGAAGAGTTGAAAGTCCTGCTGCTTCCAAAAGATCCAAACGACGAAAAAAATATCATCCTCGAAATCCGCGCTGGCACTGGCGGAGACGAAGCTACGCTATTTGCCGCCGAGATCTTCCGCATGTACACCCGCTACGCCGAGACCCAGCGCTGGAAGGTCGAAGTGCTGTCATCTTCTGAATCCTCCGCTGGCGGCCTGAAAGAAGTCATCGCCATCATCGAAGGCAACCGCGTCTTTTCTCAGCTAAAGTACGAAAGTGGCGTCCACCGCGTGCAGCGCGTTCCCGCCACCGAGCAGCAAGGACGCGTCCACACCTCCGCCGTCACCGTCGCGGTCCTGCCGGAAGCCGAAGACGTCGACATCAAGATCGAAGCCAAAGACCTGCGCATCGACACGTTCTGCTCCAGTGGCCCAGGCGGCCAGTCGGTGAATACGACGTACTCTGCCGTTCGCATCACGCATATTCCAACCAACACGGTGGTCAGTTGCCAGGACGAAAAATCTCAGATCAAGAATCGCGAGAAGGGGATGCGCGTGCTGCGCTCCCGCCTCTACGAAATCGAGATGGAAAAACAGCAGCAGGCCTTGGCCAAAGAGCGCAAGGCAATGGTGGGATCGGGCGACCGCAGCGAGAAGATCCGCACCTATAACTTCCCGCAAAACCGCGTCACCGACCATCGCATCGGCTTCACCCTACACCAACTCGAAGCGGTAATGGACGGCAAGCTTCAGCCGCTGATCGAGGCCCTGACCACGCACTACCAGGCAGAGAAGCTGAAGCAGGAAGCCACTGGCGTGGTGTGAGAGATCGGTGAAGGATTGCGATGTGAGCGATTCAGTGGGGACAGCCGCCCTCGGCTGTCCATCTGGCCGAAGCCCGGCGGCGATCAAGGAGAAGAGCATGTCCAATCTGCACTCGACGGTCGCATCCGCTATCATGAACCGCTACACCGCCAACGCCGACCGCGTCCGCGAGCTTGCCGCACCCCTCACCAACGCCCAGTTCTGGCGCAAGCCTTACCCCTACGGAAACAGCTTCGGCCACCTCGTCCTGCACCTCACTGGCAATCTGAACTACTACATCGGCGCGCAGATCGCCGGGACAGGCTATGTCCGCGATCGCCCGCGTGAATTCAACGACCCTGACCCGCCATCGAAAGACGATGCCTTCCAACGCTTCGACGACGCAGTAGAGATGGTTGTCAAAACCATCCGCGAACAATCGCCGGAAGATTGGTCGGCGGAATACTCCGGCGTCGGCACCGATGCTACGAACCGCCTCGCGATGCTCGTGCAGTGCGCCGCACACATGCAACATCACATCGGCCAGATGATCTATCTCGGTTACGAACTCAACCGGCCTACCGCGGCCATGTCTAGGTAACAACCGACAAAGTGCCGGACAAGGCCGCTAGCGCGAACAACCCCGCGTATAATTCCAGCACCGAAAGTGACTATGGCCATGTCGACTAGACGATCCCGCTCCCTACTCGCTCTCGCCGGCTTCGGCATCGCTACAGCCGGTGCGGCCTGGTATGGCTCCCGTTACAGCAGAAGAAATCGTGACTCCTGGTATCGCGAGCTCGACAAGCCGGACTTCACGCCGCCGGACGAAGTCTTTCCAATCATCTGGACTTCGCTCTACGCCTTGATCGCCTGGTCGGGATGGCGCGTGTGGAGCGCCGCCCCCTCCCGCCATCGCACCGCTGCCCTGCGTCTCTGGATTTCACAACTGGCAGCCAACGCGAAATGGTCAAAGCTTTTCTTTGGCCAGCATCGTCCCATCGCAGCCCTGGTCGACGCTGTCGCATTGGAAGCAACAATTCTCTCCTATATGAATTCCGCCCGCAAAGTCGATCGCGCAGCAGCCGGGGCCTTCGTTCCCTACGCCGCCTGGATCGCCTTCGCCACGGTTCTTAATGCGGAAATCGCCCGCCGAAATTTTCTACGAGCCTGATCCTCTCGCGGCTTCAATATATTGTCCTGCTTTACCCTGTGTCCCGGAGCCTGCCCTGAGCGATGTCGAAGAGTGCCCACTGTGGTGAAATAGTCGTGTGCGCCTGAAAGAAGCCCTACGTTCCGCGATCGCTCGTCTCACGGCAGCTCAAGTTCCCTCCCCGCGCATGAACGCTGAATTGCTTCTGATGTTCACCCTGAGCGTCGACCGAGCGTATCTTTTTGCCCACCCCGAGCGCGAGATGACCTTCGATGAGTCCAGCGGCTACGAAGCGGCCCTCGCCGAGCGCGCCCGCGGCGTTCCCGCGCAATACATCACCGGCCATCAGGAATTCTGGGGCATGGATCTCATCGTCACCCCCGCAGTACTAATCCCGCGCCCCGAAACCGAGCATGTCATCGAAGCCGTCCTGGAACTTCGGGCGTCGGACTTCAGACCTCGGACTTCAGACTTCAGGGCCGACACGGAAAGCCGGAACGCCGAGGTCCGAGGTCCGAGGTCCGACGTCCGCATTATCGACGTTGGCACCGGCTCCGGGTGCATAGCGTTAGCGCTTGCGAAAGAGTTGCCGAGCGCCGAAGTCGACGCCACGGACATTTCTCACGCAGCGCTGGAAGTTGCCCGCGCCAACGCCGCCCGTCACCAGCTTGAATCTCGAGTTCACTTCGACGAAGCCGACCTGCTCTCAATCCCTGAACCAGGGTTCGAGAATAACTCTTTCGACTTCGTCGTCTCCAATCCACCCTATGTCGGCGATTCGGAGGAAGATTCGGTGCAACTCGAAGTCCGCAAATTCGAGCCGCCCAGCGCCGTCTTTGCCGGCCCTATCGGTACGGAAGTAATTGCGCGCCTGATTCCCCAGGCCCACGCCGCGCTCCGGCCCGGCGGCTGGCTCGTCATGGAAATTAGCGGTACCATCGTAGAGGATGTAAAGCTATTGTTGCGAGATTGGAACGACGTCCAGATAAGCCTGGATCTGCAATCGATCCCGCGCGTAGTGCAGGCGCGCAAATAACCTCGACCATTGAAGTAGTTGCCCAGCAAACCGGAAGAATTCGCGACCGTGGAAGAGCGGCGCTTCAGCGCCGCGTTAGTAGCCAAATGAATGAGGGCTTTAGCCCCTGAGGGCGAGGATATCCTACGTTTGCACAGACGCGGGTTGAATCTCTTCCACATCCACAATGTTGGTGGGATATTTTCCTGTATAGCAAGCCGAACAATAAGAAGTCTTCTCACCCTCGCCGCATGCCTTCTTGAGCCCCTCTAGCGAGAGGTAAGCCAGCGAGTCCGCGCGAATGTATTGACGAATCTCGTCGACCGATTTATTAGCACCAATCAGCTGATTCTTCGACGGCGTATCCACCCCGTAATAGCAAGGAGAAATCGTTGGTGGACACGAAATGCGCATGTGAACTTCCTTTGCTCCGGCGTTGCGAATCATTCGGACGATCTTGCGGCTGGTGGTTCCGCGCACGATCGAATCGTCGATCAAAACCACGCGCTTGCCTTCCAGCAGCGAACGCACCGGGTTGAGCTTCAGCTTCACCCCAAAGTCGCGCACGCTCTGGCTCGGTTCGATAAACGTTCGCCCCACGTAGTGATTGCGAATCAAGCCGAAGCGGAACGGAATGCCGCTCTCCGCCGCATATCCGACGGCCGCGGTCACGCCCGAATCCGGCACAGGAACCACCAGGTCCGCCTCCACCGGCGCTTCGCGCGCCAACTGCCTTCCCAGCTCCTCGCGGCTGGTCTGCACTGCGCGGCCAAACACCACACTGTCAGGACGCGAAAAATAGACGTGCTCAAAAATACAGCTCGACTGCGGCGCGGCCGCCGAATAAAAAAGAGAGCTGACACCTTCCGGCCCAACCACGACCAACTCACCCGGCTTCACGTCGCGCTCATACGCGGCTCCAATCAGATCGAAGGCGCAAGTCTCCGAGGCGAAAACAATCGTGTCGCGCTTTTGACCCTCCAGCGCCGGAATGCTTCCCATCGCCAGCGGCCGAAAGCCGCGCGGGTCGCGCGCCGCGATAATCCGGTCCGGAGTCATCAGCACCAACGAAAACGCGCCTTCCACGCGCCGCAGGGCGTCGGCAATCGCCTCGGGCAGCGTGTGTTCCCGCGACAATGCAATCAGGTGCACGATCACTTCCGTATCGCTGTTCGTCTGGAAAATCGACCCTTGCCGTTCCAGTCGGCTGCGCACATCCACCGCATTCACAAGATTGCCGTTATGCGCCACTGCAATCGAGCCCTTATTCGACTGCACCAGGATCGGCTGCGCATTCAGCAGAGCAGAATCACCGGCGGTCGAGTAACGCGTGTGCCCAATGGCCAGCGTACCGCGAATCTTCGAGAGCACTTCTTCCGTAAAAATGTCAGCGACCGATCCCATTGCTTTGTGGACGCGCGAGGTCAGCCCATCGGAAGTAACAATCCCTGCCGACTCCTGCCCGCGATGCTGCAAAGCATGCAGTCCGAGATAAGCAAGCTTCTCCGCCTCGGGATGCGCGAAGATCGCGACCACTCCGCACTCTTCGCGAAATTTATCGGAAATCAGCATTTAGCTTTTTGCCTTCAGCTATCAAGAATCATGTGTGGACAGCCGCCCACGGCTGTCCAGCCGAGCGCCGCTCGGCTCGCTTTGTTCTCCACTGTCCAGAGCGGCCATCAATCTGCCGCCACCAACTCCGGATCAGTCCGCAACGCCGATTCGAGCGCTCCCTCGAACACGTCACTTAATTCCGAGACTTCGGCGGATACAACCACGGTTTCATCCACCGAAATTTCCAGCCGCTCCGGAATCGTTTCTCCCAGCGCATCGGCAGCGATGTCGTATTTTCCCGCTACCCCTTGGATTCGCGCCAACTGACCAGGGTCGCAACTGACAACGATCCGGCTCGCATCCTCCCCAAACAATACAAACTCCGCGGGAAGCCCGTCCGACGCCAGATTCACCCGAACTCCGATGCCTCTGGCAAACGCCTTCTCCGCCAGCGCGACCGCCAAGCCGCCATCCGAGCAATCATGCACGGAATCCACCAGCCCCTGCTGGATTAGTTCGACAACGGCCTTCTGCAACGAAGCTTCTTTCTCCAAATCGAGCTCTGGAGGATATCCCCACAGCTCGCCCAGAACTTCTTTCGCGTACTCCGATGACCCGAACTCACTATGTACATCCGTGATATCGGCCCTGGCGCCGGCGCGCAATAGCACGATCGTGCGTCCGATCGAGGCAAAATGCATCTTCGCACTCTTGTGCACGTCATCGAGAATCCCCACCACGCCCAGCACTGGCGTCGGATAGATGGCCTCGCCCAGCGTCTCGTTATAGAAACTCACATTGCCGCCGGTGATGGGAATCTCCAACTCCTCGCAGGCTTTCGTGATGCCATCGATGGTCTGCGAAAACTGCCACATGATGTGCGGCTTCTCCGGATTGCCGAAGTTCAGGCAATTGGTCGCACCCACCGGCGTCGCCCCCGAACATGCAACTTTACGCGCAGCTTCGGCAACCGCATGCATCGCGCCCAGGCGCGGGTCGAGATAACACCAGCGCCCATTGCCATCGAGCGCCATTGCCAGTCCGCGCTCGGAAGCCCTGGCATCGGAATTCTTAATGCGAATCACTCCCGCATCGCCCGCACCCGGCGGTTCCACCGTGTTGGTCTGCACCATGTGATCGTATTGCTGCCACACCCAGCGCTTCCCGCAAATGTTCGGGCTGGCAAGGAGCAGTTTCAGGTCTTGCGTGAAATCACTGCCGCGACGGGGACTCTCAGCTACCGCCATGCTTTGGAAGGGCACGTTCTGCAAGGGCACGTTTTGAAAGGGCGCGGCTTCAGCCGCGCCGTTAGAATTCGCAGAAGACGTGGGCTTTAGCCCCTGAGACGCGCCGCCAAGCCGCACACTCTCCGGCATCTCCCTGGCCACGGGAGGCTCCCAGCGCGCCAGCGGACGCTTATACACTGGCGCATCATCAGTGAGCGCCTGATTTGGAATCTCGGCGACAACCTCGCCGTGCTGCAACACGCGCAATTTATTGTCGGTGGTGACCCTGCCAACCTCGACCGCATCGAGTCCCCACTTTTGAAAAACGCGATACACCTCTTGCTCGCGGCCCTTCTGCGCCACCAGCAACATGCGCTCCTGCGACTCGCTCAGCATAATTTCGTAAGGAGTCATGCCAGTCTCGCGCTGCGGAACGCGATCTAGTTCAATCTCAATCCCCACTCCGCCGCGGCCGCCCATCTCGCAAGTGGAGCACGTCAGGCCCGCCGCACCCATGTCCTGGATGCCGACAATCGCTCCCGTCTGCATCGCTTCCAGACAGGCCTCGAGCAACAACTTTTCCAGAAAAGGATCGCCCACCTGCACATTCGGACGCTTCGCTTCCGAAGCTTCGCTGAATTCTTCGCTGGCCATGGTCGCGCCGTGGATGCCGTCGCGCCCCGTCTTAGCGCCGACATAAATAACCGGATTGCCCTCCCCGGCGGCACGCGCGTAAAAAATTTCGTCCTTGCGCACCAACCCCATGGCGAAAGCGTTCACCAGCGGATTACCGGAGTAGCACGGTTCGAACTTGGTTTCCCCGCCCAGGTTCGGCACACCGAAACAATTGCCGTAGGAAGCCACGCCGCTGACCACGCCTTCGAGAATGGAGTGATTCCTATGCAGTTCGCTCTGAGAGATCCCCTTCGATGCGGTGATCGGTCCGAACCTCAGCGAGTCCATCACCGCAACCGGTCGCGCGCCCATGGTAAAAATATCGCGCAGAATGCCGCCCACGCCGGTCGTCGCCCCCTGAAACGGTTCGATGAATGACGGATGGTTATGCGACTCAATCTTGAACGCGCATGCCCAGCCGTCACCGATGTCGATAATTCCAGCGTTTTCCCCCGGTCCCTGGAGCACTCGCTTGCTGCGCGTGGGCAGCCGCTTCAAATGTACGCGTGACGATTTGTAGGAACAGTGCTCGCTCCACATCACGCTGAAGATGCCGAGTTCGGTGAGCGTGGGCTCGCGTCCTTCGAGAAGTCTCTTGATCTTTTCGTATTCGTCGGAACTGAGGCCATGCTGCCGGAGGGTCTCCGCAGAAAAAGCTGAAGTCAGGGAACTGGTCATGGGAAACTCTATTGTCGCATCTAGGGCGGCGTCTGGGTAGGCCATAATCGCCATCTAGCGCGGGAATGGCTCGGGCACCCGAATCAGGAAACCGGCCTCAGGGCAAGCAGCGCAAAGACAGTCCCCGTCTTCTGGTCGCTGCCCCAAGGAGCGCCCACGGACACTCGCAAGCCATCGACCTGCTTGTGCAGGGTCGCTTCGTTCAAGCCCCAGGTATTGGAGGCAGCCAGCCAGACGTCCCGAGCGCGGGCAGAAGTCACCGCCAAACCGCAGCCCTTGCAACCCCAAGCGAGCGCCTGCTGGAACAAGATGCCTTCTGCTGTGTGGATCATTGGATGCGAGCGAAGCACGGTCGAGAGATCCTTCGGAACTGGCCTGGAATTGCATGGGATTCCGGCTGCGATTACCGCACAATTCACGGACCGCAAATGATCGAGGGCATCCTCGACCGCAATTCGAGCTGCGGCCTGAGATGCATCCACGGCACGATGGACTAGCTCCGCGGCTTGCGAAGCGCCCAACTTCGCAGCTTCGTGGTACACGAAGCGAGGAACAGAACTGTCGGGCGGTAACAACTCGATGCGACGACGGAGCAAAACCTCGAGTCTGCCAGGTTCTCCCGCAATCGCAACTAGAGCCGCCCAACCTGTGTGGAGGCTGAATCCAATTGCAGCGCGCGTAGCCATGCCTGAAACAATAAGAGCCGGGCAAAGCAGGCGCAAGTCCTGTTGGCCGTGATTATCGGGGGCTCGGAATTGCCCCCCTCCAACCCAGAAATGTTTCCGGTAAGATTTCACCCAGATGAAATCTATCATTGTAGGAACCGCCGGCCACATCGATCACGGCAAAACGGCATTGGTCAAGGCACTGACCGGAATCGATGCTGACCGGCTGGAAGAAGAAAAGCGTCGTGGTATCACCATCGACCTCGGTTTCGCTCACATGGATTTGCCCGCCCCGAACGGCGAGACACTGCGACTGGGCTTTGTCGACGTGCCCGGCCACGAGCGCTTCGTGCGCAATATGCTCGCGGGTGTTGGCGGCATCGATCTGGTGCTGCTCGTGATTGCAGCGGACGAAGCAATCAGGCCGCAAACGCGCGAGCACTTCGACATCCTGCAACTGCTCGGCGTTCAGCGCGGCATCACGGTACTCACCAAATCCGATGCGGTTGACGCAGACACGCTCGACGTCGTCCGCCTGGAAGTGGAAGATTTCCTGCGCGGGACTTTTTTGGCTCCATCAAACACGGCTCAATCAAACACGCATCAAACGGACAAACAACAAAAGATTATCGCCGTGAGTTCCCTTACTGGTGCGGGACTCGACGACTTAAAGCAGGCCATCGTTGCTGTGGGAAGCGAGGCGCTCCCGCGCGACTCCCAGGCCATCGCCCGACTGCCGATTGACCGCGTCTTCACCATGAAAGGTTTCGGTACCGTGGTGACCGGAACGCTGGTAGCGGGAACCATTCGCCGCGAAGATGAGTTGGAGGTTTTCCCTACCGGACGGCGTGTCCGGGTGCGCGGGGCGCAGGTGCACGGCCGCTCTGCCGATCGCGCAGTTGCCGGCCAGCGCACAGCTCTAAACCTGGTAGGAGTGAACACAGAGGACCTGTCTCGGGGAATGACGCTCGCGCCTCCAGCGACATTTGAAACGACACGCCGAGCCGACGTGCAGTTGCGCTTGCTATCTTCAGCGCCGCATGCGCTCAAGAACCGCGCACGCGTGCACTTTCATTCCTACACGATGGAAACAGTGGCCGAAATTGTGCTTGACCGGGCGCAGCAGATCGCTCCTGGCGATGGGGCCTTCGCGCGCCTCAAGCTCCCCGAGGCTGCGCTGCTTTTGCCGGGAGATCGTTTCATCATTCGGCAGTTTTCGCCCGTGGTAACCATCGGAGGCGGAGTTGTGTTGGACGCTGCGCCGATCTTGCGTACGCCGGAACTCAAGGAGTTCCTGAAGATTCTTGCCAGCGGCAGTGCGGAAAAGATCCTCGAAGCGCGAATCGCGCGCCGCCAACATCAGGGAATCTCAATATCAAAGCTGGTTGCCGAAACCGGTTGGGCGAAAAGCGTAATCGAAGCGAAATTGGACTCAGCACTGAAGAGCGGGAGGTTGGTGGAGGCTGGCGACCTGTTCCTGCATTCGCCGGCGCTGGAATCGTTGAAAGCGCAGGCGGTGAGAGTCGCCGGAGAGTTTCATAAGAAAAATCCCCTCGTCGGTGGAATCAGCAAAGAAGAACTGCGCGCGCAGTTGAATGCAACTCCGGAGGTTTTCGAAGCGGTTGCAGTCATGTTAGGTCGCGAGAAGAAGCTGGAAGTAACTGGGGACCTGGTTCGGCTGCCGGGCCGAGGCGTCGTGATGAAAGACGACGAGGCCGAATCAAAAAAGGCAATCGAAGAGGCGTTTGTTTCCGCGGGACTGCAAGTTCCGGCGCTGCCCCAAGTGATTGCGGGCCTCAAGATCGACCGGGTTCGCGCACAGAAAATTGTGACCCTGCTATTGCGCGATAAGATTTTGATCAAGATCTCTGACGAGTTGCTCTTTCATCGCAGCGCGCTCGACACGTTGCGGCGGCAGATAGCCAGGTACAAACTTACGTCATCGAAGATCGATGTGGCAAAGTTCAAGGAGCTAACTGGAGTCACCCGCAAATATGCGATTCCGCTGCTGGAGTATCTCGATCGCGAACGCGTGACGCGCCGAATCGGAGACGCCCGCGAGATTTTATAACTGCCGAGCCACAGGTCACGGGATAAAGTCGCAGCGATAGCGATAAAGATCACGTGGATAATACGGATCAATGGCCAATTCCTCACGAATCCGTGAAAATCCGTGTGAATCCCGGGTAGCCTCAGATTGTTTCCTCTGGAAACTCCAACTCCAGACCCAGGGGGTCGGTCACTCGGTTCGTGAGGTTGGCAAGCCCAGCAAGCATATGGATGTCTACAATCTCAGGGTCCGAAAAATGTTTCTTCAGTTCGAAATCATCTTCTGTGATCTCATGTGGGGCGCGCGTCAACTTCTCAATGTAGGTTAGCGCTGCCCGCTCCTTGTCAGTGTATCGCGAATAATTTCCCGCCCTCAGTACCGTCCAATCTTCAGCAGTGAGCCCCGCACGCTTCGATGACGCGACGTGGTGCTGCGTACAGTAATGGCATCCATTGATCAGAGAGACACGTAAATAGATCAGTTCATAAAGCCTGCGATCGAGAGAGCGTCCTACGCTGGAGTAAAAGGGTAAGAAATTCTTGAGCATCTCGGGGCGATGCGCGAGCGCCTTCTGTATGTTGCCGGGCTTGCCTCGAAGCGCTACGTCGTAAATCTCGCGCACCTCAGGAGACGCTGACTCCCGTTCGATTAAACCGACACGCGCCATCAAATCCTCCCAGATGATGATTAGATACCACTCATGATAGATGAATCGTGAATCCCGCGCATTCGACCTTGATCACCCGATGAAGATCAACCAGCGACAATCAACCGCCGAGATTACCTGTCGCGCGTTACACTAGTAACCAGCTAGTTCTTCCGACCCGCAATGCTTTCCATTCGCTGTGCCACGACCAGTGACGTGGGTTTATTGCGGACCTTGATCCGCGAACTCGCAGAATTTGAACGCGAGTTGGATCATTGCGTGATCGAAGAAGCGGACTTGGCGCGTGACGGCTTCGGAGCAGACCCCAAATTCCGCGCGTTGATTGCCGAGTGGGATAGCCAGCCTGCTGGATACGCGCTTTTCTTCGGCTATTATTCCACGTGGGTCGGCCCGGGGCTTTATCTCGAGGATCTGTTTGTCCGCGAACAGTTTCGCGGTAAGGGAATTGGAATCGCAATGCTCTCCGCCGTGGCGCAGATCGCCTTGCGCGAGAACTGCTGCGCCATGCGCTGGGAGGTTCTCGATTGGAATGAAAATGCGATTGCGGTCTACAAATCTTTGGGAGCTGAGTTTCCCGATCGTTGGAAATCGGTATTGTTGAGAGACGAACCACTGCGGCGGCTGGCGGAAAGAGAGCGATGAGCCCGCGAGTTCGCATCATCGGAGCGGGGCTGGCTGGGTCAGAGGCGGCATGGCAGTGCGCCCGCCGCGGCATCGAAGTCGAACTATTTGAGATGCGTCCGGTGCGCTCGACGCCGGCCCATCAGACCGCCGACTTCGCGGAACTGGTGTGCTCGAATTCGCTGAAGTCCGACAGCGAGAACACCGCCCCGTGGTTGTTGAAGGAAGAAATGCGGCGAGCTGGATCGCTGCTCCTGCAAATCGCACGCGAGTGCGCGGTTCCAGCCGGACACGCGTTAGCCGTGGATCGCGTGACCTTCGCGGCCAAAGTTACGGAAACAATCTCGCACGAACCTCTCATTTCTATTCGGCGGGAAGAGGTAACTTCGATCGATGAGGCCGGCGACCACGTCACCATCATCGCAACCGGGCCTCTGACCTCCGAATCACTCGCCAACGAGATTGCGCGGTTGAGTACGGCTTCGGAAGAGTCCACCCTCCAGCCAAGCGCCATGCCCGCGCACAATGCGGCTCCTGCCAATTCCCGCCTCTATTTTTACGATTCCATCAGCCCCATCGTTGAGGCCGATTCGATCGACATGTCGCGCGTCTATATGGCGGCGCGATATGACAAAGGATCGGCCGACTACATTAACTGCCCCATGTCGCCCGAAGAGTATGGCCGATTCTACGATGCGCTTCTGGCGGCACAGTCGGTCGAGGAACGCGATTGGGAGAAGCTGAATTATTTCGAGAGCTGTCTGCCCATTGAAGAGATCGCGCGTCGCGGACGCGATACGCTGCGTTTTGGTCCAATGAAGCCGGTCGGACTGAAAGACCCGCGCACCGGCCGCATGCCCTACGCGGTGGTGCAGTTGCGGCAGGAAAATCTGCGCGCCGATTCCTACAACCTCGTTGGATTTCAGAATCATTTGAAGTTTAGCGAGCAGGCGCGCATCTTGCGACTAATCCCGGGACTCGAGAACGCCCGTTTCCTCCGCTATGGCCAGATTCATCGCAACACCTACGTCAATGCTCCGACGCTGTTGCGCGACACGCTGCAGATGAAGGCCCATCCGCGAGTCTTGTTCGCAGGACAAATCTGCGGCGTCGAAGGATACGTGGAGTCGATCGCGACGGGTCTCATGGCAGGAATGCACGCCGCCTCGCTCGCGCGCGACGAAGCCCCCACTGCGCCTCTGCGGGCATCGTCCTTTGGATCGCTCGTTCATTATGTAACTCATGCCGACCCGAAGAATTTTCAGCCCGCAAACATCACCTTCGATCTTCTGCCGCCGCTCGAAAACAAGATCCGCGACCGCAAAGAACGACATCGCTTGCAGTGTGAGTTGGCGCTGAAAGAATTTGATCTGTGGTTGCAGGCCTCCGGCATGCCGGCGTGTAAAGCTTGAATCGCGCGGCGGCGAGAAGCGAGCCTCCACCAATGCCCGATGCTACTCACATCGATATTCGTCGCGCTGCACCCGAGGATGCGTCGGTAATTGCGCAAACACTCCTCGATTCATTCGCCGAATTCAAGTCTCTTTATACTGCGGGCGGTTTTTCCGCTACCACTCCCGCACCGGGGCAGATTCTCACCCGCATGCGCGAAGGGCCGGTATGGATAGCGTCGCGTAAGAATAAAGTGCTGGGCACGGTCGCGGCCGTGGTAAAAGGCAAAGCCGCCTATATCCGTGGAATGGCAGTATTGCCTTCGGCCCGCGGAAGCGGCACCGGAGCTGCGCTTTTGCAGCACGTGGAAAATTGGGCTACCGCCCAGGGATGCGTGCGTCTCCTTCTCAGCACCACTCCATTCCTAAGTTCCGCGATTCGACTGTATGAACGCTCGGGCTTCACTCGGACCGACGAAGGCCCTCACGATTTGCATGGCACACCCCTTTTTGTAATGCAAAAAAATATTCCTCCGCAACCCTCCAGGTAAAGAAACTGGCATTCCCTCACTGAACTTAATCCTGCGCCAATACGTATTTATAACCAGTACGGACCTGCCTCGACGATCACTTTCTCGTCCCGGTCGCGTCCAACGAATGAGTTCAAACGATGGCAATCCCATCGATCGCTGAAGCGCTATGACTCTCAAAGACCTCTTCCAGGATGTGCTTCGTACTCTGTGGGCACATAAAATGCGGGCATTCCTCACCATGTTCGGCATTGCCTGGGGAATTGTATCGATTGTGTTGATGGTTGCGGCAGGTGAGGGCCTCCGAAAGGGACAGGAAGAGCAGGCAAAGAATTTGGGGAAAGACGTGATGATCGTTTTTCACGGCCGCACCAGCCTGCAGGCTGGAGGAACGCACGCCGGCCGGCTGGTGCATTGGGAAGACGACGACCTGTCCGTCGTGCATGCCGAGACACCGGACTGCCAATATGCCATTCCAGAGCTTGAGCAGGATACGGTCCGCGCTCACAGCAACTTCAATAATGCCGCGCTCACAGTAACCGGCTCGCATCCGCAGTTCGCCTACATCCGCACCCTCGACGTAGGCCTGGGGCGTTTCTACGACTGGAACGACATGCGCGAGGCCAGGCGCGTTGCGTTTCTCGGATCAGACGCCGCCAAGCAATTATTTCCCGGCCGCAATCCGGTCGGGGACAACATTTACTTGAATGATTTTCCTTACGTCGTCATTGGAGTGATGGCAAAGAAAAAGCAGGATTCCAGCTACGACGGTTGGGACGTAAATAAAATCTTCGTTCCCTTCTCCGCCATGCGCCGCGATTTCCCCGACAAGCCGCCGGGAACGCCGACCACGTTCGATCAGTTGCTCGTCACGCCAAAATCGGTGGAGCAGCACGAGGCCTGCAAACATGAGGTCCGCGTAGCATTGGCGCGCATGCATCGTTACGATCCAAATGACAAGGAAGCCTGCCCTATCTGGGATACAGTGCAAGAGGCGCAAGCCTTCAAGGCGATGACCGACGGAATGAAATATTTCCTCGGCGCCGTGGGCATCGTGACCCTGTGCCTTGGCGGTCTCGGCGTGATGAATGTAATGCTGGTAGCCGTGCGCGAGCGTACCCGCGAGATTGGTGTGCGCAAAGCGATCGGAGCTCCAGCTGGGACAATCCTGCGGCAATTTTTTGTCGAAGCTCTGATCATCGCCCTGCTCAGTGGTGCGATTGGCTTGGCTATAGCCTTCGGCTTTTGCGCCCTGGTGAACTTACTCCCCATGCCAGACTTCTTCGCGGGCTTGATTCCCGATTGGACAGCGGGCCTCGTCGCGACCGGACTGCTGGGCACAGTTGCAGTCTTGGCTGCCCTGTATCCCGCGCGGAGAGCCGCATCCATCGATCCGATTGAGGCTCTTCGCTACGAAGCCGGAGGATAAGGCTTAGTAGACCTTGACGAACTTCGTGGGTGACCGATTTTACTAATGCTGCTAGAGATCATGATCGAAGCCTGGATCGCCTTGCGGCGCAACGTAACCCGCAGCCTGCTCACCATGCTCGGCGTAATCTGGGGAATCGCCACCGTCACCCTGCTGATCGCCTATGGCAACAGCTTTCGCAGCGTGCTCGTGCACGGCTTTGATGCGTTTGGCAAGAGTGTAGTGATCTGTTGGCCGCAACAAACCAGCGAGCAGCCGGGCGGCCAGCGCGCTGGAAAGAAAGTTCTTATCGAGCAAGCCGACGTCGACATGGTAAAGGCGACGGCGCCGCTGGTGAAGCACATCTGCCGCGAAACCGTGAAGCGGCCGGGCATCGCCTACGGGGACCGCATAGCCGGAACCGCTCCGGTGCGCGGAGTCTGCCCGGAGTACGGCGAGATGCGCAACGAGGTGCCCTCGGAAGGCCGTTGGCTCGATTCGAATGACGAACTCGAACGGCGGCGTGTGATCTTTCTCGGCGGACGCCTCAAAGAGAAATTGTTCAGCGGCCGGCCCGCGGTCGACGAGACCGTGACGGTCGGCGGCGTACGCTTCACCGTCATCGGCGTGATGGCTCGGAAGATTCAGCTTAGCAACTATTTCAGCAGCGACGACGAATCTTCCTGGATCCCCTATTCAACCGCCGGCGATTTGTGGGACACTCGCTACGCGGCGGTCATGCTGTTTGAGCCGATCGCTCCGCAGTTCGAGAAAAAAGCGATGGCGCAGGTTCTCGCCGCCGTAGCCACGCGCCAGGGTTTTTCGCCGACCGACCCCAAAGCCTTCCAGATGTTCGGTCGTGACGAATTCCGCCCAGTGATCGACGCGCTGACGATTGGTCTGCAGGTCTTGCTCGCATTTATTGGAACCCTGACCTTGGGAATCGGCGGCGTCGGCGTTATGAATATCATGCTGGTGACGGTGGACGAGCGCATCCGTGAGATCGGCTTGCGCCGCGCCCTGGGCGCAAGAAAACGCCACATCAAATTGCAGTTCCTGGCGGAGACTCT
This sequence comes from Candidatus Sulfotelmatobacter sp., assembly GCA_036844925.1. GTDB lineage: Bacteria > Acidobacteriota > Terriglobia > Terriglobales > Acidobacteriaceae > Sulfotelmatobacter. Next base: position 35,858 of record DAIUEW010000020.1, on the reverse strand, counting down.
GTTGATCATGCTACTGGGCGGCGCAATCGGCGTTGCTCTCTCCTACCTGATCGCCTGGGCCGTGGGCACTTTGCCGATGATGGGACCGCTCTTTGAAGACGATTCCGGCCAGGGTGACATACATCTCCGCATCTCGATGATGACCGTCATGCTTTCGGCCGCGGTGTTGCTGGTGGTGGGCGTAATCAGCGGACTGGTTCCCGCGATGCGTGCTTCCAAGCTGGATCCGGTAGAGGCGCTGAGGTATGAATGAAGAAAGCTAGAAGCCATCAAGCCATCTTATAAATGGGATCGGGAAGGGCACGACGTTCAGTCGTGCCGTCCAGAGCCAATAAAGACGAGGGCTTTAGCCCCTGAGGGATCTCGACTTGCTGCTCCGGACTGTTTAAGAGATGGCTTCCAGTTTCCGTTTTCCATAACCTCGAGTCGAGGCTGCCGGCACTGAAAACTGGAACCTGGAGACCCTTCCTTCTTCCGATTTAATTTGATCCCGACTGCAATTCTTAGTACCTTGCTGCTGAGCGATAACCACAGAGGGGAACTTCGTCTAGCCCAGTTGCGTATTACGATCTGATGATAGGGCGGGTTTCGGACCGGCCCCCTCAAGCCTCGAGGTGCGCTTTGCCGATCTCTGCCGTCGACGCGATCAACCTTGCCATTGAACACACAAAACGGCAACTGCTCCAGCCCTTCCGCATTGGTCAATGGACCAGGCTTGCAGTGGTCGGACTGCTCGCCGGGGAGCTCGGCTCCAGCGGCGGCTGTAACCGATCCAACTTCAATTTGCCACGCCATCCCGGTGCCTCGCCACACTTCCCGGGATTAGCGGGAATTGATTTTGCCCTTCTGGCCGGCCTCATATCCGCCATCGTTGTTGCCGCGATCCTGTTGGGAATAATCTTCATGTATATAAGCAGCGTGATGCGCTTCACTCTGTTCGATAGCATCCTCGCAAAAGAATGCCACATTCGTCTGGGCTGGATGCGCAGGCAGGGTCCGGGATGGCAATACTTCTTATGGAAGCTCGTTTACTTATTACTTACCATGGCCGTCATCCTTATATTGGTCGGGATTCCTGCAGCTTTTGCTTTCTTCGCTGGGTGGCTCAGGTCGCCAAAAGAGCATATCCTCCCGTTAGCTTTAGGTGGGCTCGTCCTTTTCTTCGTGCTCATGATTGCTTTGGTAGTCCTGGCAGTAATCTTTGTATTGACGAAAGATTTTGTCGTGCCCCAAATGGCTCTGGAAGGCGTCAGCGCCTTCGAAGGATGGCGGCGACTCTGGCCGATGATCAAGGCGGAGAAGGGCGGATACGCCGGCTACATCGGAATGAAGATTGTGCTGGCCATCGCCGCAGCAATTTTGGTTGGGATCGCCACGTTCATCGTAGGTTTGATCATTGCAATACCAACGGTCGGATTAGGCATTATCGCCGTGATCACGGGGAAGACGGCCGGCCTGACCTGGGACGCTTACACCATTACTTTAGCGATAGTGATAGGCAGCATTCTGCTCGCAGGTTTTCTCTATCTGGTCTCTCTGATTTCCGTGCCGGTCATCGTGTTCTTTCCGGCATATTCGATTTATTTTTTTTCCGCACGCTATCGTCCGCTCAGCGCGGCGCTCTATCCACCACCTCCAGCTTCAGTGGCGCCGCCGCTACCGTCAGTTCCCTGAGCAACTTGGCAGCGTTCGCGGCTCCGTGAGGTCGCATCACACTCATGGCTGCAGATCCCTGAGTTTTGCCCCACCTCCGTGCGGCCACGAAAAACGCCGCCCGATAATGCACTTCACAATCAAATGATCGGTGGAGCGCGTGGCCCCCACGCCTACGCCGAAGTTGAACTCCCACTGCGGGCCAAAATCGACATCGATCGCCGGAAAGAATTGTTGCTGCTGATCGCGCAGCGCATCAAAGCCCGTAAGTGAACCGTAGGACGCGTAATATTCCAGCCCGCCCGCAATCTTCCTGGTGAAATCGTAACTGAACTTCGCGTTCGGCGAGAACGTCACTCCCTGGTTCACGCTCGGTCCATGCCACGAGCGGTCGAGCGCCGGATTGAACGCCAGATACCACGGCCCAATCTTCTTATCGATGATAGGACGAATTTCCCAAGTCCATGTATCGGGCGAGAATGCAGGACGCTGATAACCGATCTCAGTCGACAAGCTCAAGCCCACCGGCCAATGCCACCGCTCCGGAACGCGCACCCGCGGCCGAATATGGTCGCCCACCCATTGCCAGCCATCGCCCGGCTGAATGCTGGTGAACAGATAGAAGCCAACCTCGGCCCAGTCGTTGATTCCTTGGGTGATTTCAAGCGTCTCATGCTCGGCGTGGTTCGTTGGCAGCATCCCGTCTTGCACGGTCTTGCTGCCCTCGACCGTGAAGTTGGAGTGGATTTCGACCATGGTCGAACGAGGAGCAACCGTCTCGGCCTCGTACACCTGAATCTCGTAGTTGTCCTGCGCAGAGCAGGGCACAGCAAGAGCGCACACAACCAGCAGCGCGGCAAAGAGCGCGAGCCCGGCAAAGCGCAAAATGGGATTGATAGTCAGATGGTTTTCCAATGCCAACGCCTTCAGGCTTCCTAGTAAGAATTGATGTTGTAAATCGGTCCCGGGTGGGCAGCATTTCTAAGCGCAGCGGCAACACGCTGTTCCATCCTCGGATTTAGCCGCTGAGGAAACCTTTCAACTCGTGAAGTCCTTGCAGTCCACAATTATATGTTGCGCGAAAATCAAGTCAGCCGGCTACAGCCTCAATAGCACGCGCCACCTCCGCTGAAAGCTCAACATGAGTACTGGCCAAATCCTGCCTCATATGCTCAGCGTTGGAGGTACCCGTCAGTGGCAGCATCCCAACCCTGCGCGCGAAGGCGAACACAACCTGCGCCGGAGTGATGTTCGCCTGCGACGCCAACCCGCCAACTAAGGAATCATGCAGCACGTCCATATTCGCCGTGAGCAGCGAAAATCCCTGGTAAGTGATCTCGCGCCGTTTGCAAAATGATCGCACCTCGCGATCCCATCCCATCCGTGCATAGCAGCGGTTTTGCACAAACGCAGGAACTTCAGCGGAGACAGCCGTCATCTGCTCCAGATGTTGCATCGAAACATTGCTAACTCCCAGCTGACGCGTGCGCCCGGCGTCGCGCTCCTTCGTCATTGCCCCCCAAACCTCGGCGTCGGTATCGCTCCAACCGTAGTTTGATGCGGGACCATGCAGCACATAGCTGTCGACGTAATCCGTCCCAAGATGTTCCAGTGAACTCGCCATCGACTGCGCCACTTGCACTGCGAGCTTCGCCGTGGGATCGTAGGGCAGCCGATGGTCCTGCCCCGGCCGGTAGGTAAATTTTGTCTGCAGAAAAAGATCGGCGCGCCTCACCACCCCAGCACGATAGGCAGCTGCAAGCCCCTGCCCCACGCCGGCTTCGAAGTAATGCCGCCGCTGGTTAGCTGTGTCGATTCCCCGAAATTCCGTGCGCAGCGCCAATTCCACGAGCGCAGGCGTCCGCTCCTCCTTCCAGGCAGTGCCATAAAGAAAGTCAGGTATCGATGCGGCTTGCGAGCTCGGCATGGCTTCAGGAGATTGTCGCAGAAAAAACGATTGTAGCGTTTACGCCTTGCGGGAAAACTCGGTTTGCGTTTGCTTTTTGGGTGGCGCAGCGGTTCACCGCTGCGATAAGTGCTTCGTTCTGAAATCGGCTTTAGCCGCTGAGATAACAAACCCCAAGCACCAGGGTTCCCGCAGCCTTTACGCATGCAGCCCGGCCCAAGTTGCCCGGCCAGGAGTTGTACGGCATGCAGCTACTTCAGAGATCAAGCAAAAGGGAACAACGTTACTCGGGAGGATCCGATACTTGCACGATTAGTTTGCCATTATTCGAACCGTCAAACAATTTGTTGATGGCCACCGGCGCAGTCTCAAGGCCCTGGACGATATCCACTCGATACTTGAGCTGGCCTGAGTTATACCACTGGGTAAAGTTGCTAACCATCTCATTCACTTTCGAATAATAATCAAGCGCGAGAAAGCCCTGGATCTTTAGCCGCTTGCTGATCACCAATGCCAGGTTGGACGGCCCTCGGACGGGTGTCGTCGCGTTGTACATCGAGATCATCCCGCAAACCACGACACGTCCGAAAGTATTCATCAGATAGAGGGCAGTTTCCAGAATTTCTCCGCCGACATTTTCGAAATAAATATCCACTCCATTCGGAGACGAATCCTGCAACTGTTTCTTGTAGTCGGCCTCTTTGTAGTTCGCGGCCGTGTCGAAGCCGAGCTCCTTCACCAGCCAATTGCACTTCTCGTCAGTTCCAGCGATGCCGACTACGCGAAGTCCCTTGATCTTGCCCATCTGGCCGACGAGCGAGCCAACCGAGCCCGCGGCGCCCGAGATGAGTAGGGTTTCGCCGCTCTTGGGCTGTCCCACTTCCAAGAGTCCAGCGTACGCGGTTAACCCCGCTAATCCAAACAGCCCAAGGTATGCGTTAAACGGAAGTCCACTTTCCGGCAACTTCGTCACACCTTCGCCACTCGAGAGCAGATACTCCTGCCATCCGAACATCCCCTGCACTCTGTCGCCGGCGGCAAATTTTGGATGATTCGATTTCTCCACTGTTCCAACAGCTAATCCGCGCATGACTTCGCCAATCTTCACACACGGAACGTACGACGGACGGTCCACCATCCACCCCCGCATCGCTGGATCGAGCGAGAGATGCACGTTGCGAATCAGGAACTGACCATCCCCTGGCTCTGGCATGGGTTCGGACACGAACTCGAAGTTGTCAGGTTTGATCAGGCCGAAGGGCCGCGATTTAAGCCGCCACTGGCGGTTTACGCGATTCGAAGCAGTCATTCCGATCTCGGCTCTATGGTTGCCTTTCGGTGGTGATTCACACATTAACGCACACACACCGACCTGCACTGTCAGATCGTGTAACTCCCTGCGCGTAAAAGACGGCTGGCAATGTTCCGCCGAAGTGCGATCGCATCGATTGGATCGTAGTTGGCAAAGCCCCGGAGCGCAGCCATATTCTCCCGTAAGGCATTGCCATTAGAACACGCGCCGATCACATTTCGAGACGAGATTTCGATTCGATCCATGGCTTCGCGCAGAAACACGGCGCACATGTCGGCCGCATTCGTTCCTTTACCCGATGCCGCGAGCTTGCGACTCCGAAGCAGGCTCGACTCCACGGCGAAAACCTCCATGACGATGTCGGAGATGTTCATCAGAATCTCTTGCTGTTTTTCCAACTCAGTTCCATATTTTTGATAAGCAATCCCGATCGTGAACAGCGCGATATTTTTCGCGTTGTGCACAAGCCGGGACTCTTCATCCGTGCTCAGAGATTCGGATGCCACTCTGCCAATCCCTTTAACTACGGCCTGCACTGCGGGGATAAGCGCCAATTGCCCACGGGCGGCACGTTTGAGCAGCATTCCTGTTATCAAAAGACGGTTGATTTCATTGGTACCTTCAAAGATGCGATTGATTCGTGAGTCACGGTAAGCCCGTTCCACCGCGTAATCCTGATGGTAGCCGTAGCCGCCGTGAATCTGTACGCCTTCATCGACAACGTAATCCAGCATCTCCGAGGCATAGACCTTGATCATCGAGCATTCTGCGGCGTACTCCTCGACAGCTTTGAGTTCGCTCTGAGAATCAGCGTGCTGCTCATGAGCGGATTGCGCCAGTTGGCTCTCGATGAGTCCCACCACGCGCCACACCATCGATTCCACCGCGTAGGTGCGAATGGCCATCTCGGCCAGCTTGTGCCGGATCGCGCCGAACTCCGCGATAGCCGAACCAAATGCTTTGCGCTCTTTGGCATATTTCAGGCAGATCGCAAGCACATTCTTCGCTCCACCCACAGCTCCGGGACCAAGTTTCAGGCGACCGATATTCAGGATGTTGAACGCAATGATGTGCCCCCGGCCAATTTCGCCGAGCACGTTTTCCACGGGAACCCGCACATTGTCCAGGAACACGGCCGTAGTCGAGCTGCCCTTGATCCCCATCTTGTGTTCTTCAGCCCCGCTGGTTACGCCAGGAAAGCTCCGCTCCACCAGGAACGCCGTGAACTTCTCGCCTCCTACTTTTGCGAACACCGTGAACAGGTCGGCCGCACCGCCGTTGGTGATCCACATCTTCTGTCCGTTCAGCACGTAAAATTTGCCATCCGGAGTGAGGTCCGCACGCGTGCGCACAGCAAGAGCATCTGAGCCGGCCAGCGGTTCGGTCAGTGCGTACGCGGCCAGCAGCTCAACTTTCGCCAGTCTGGGAAGATATTTTCGCTTCTGTTCTTCGTTGCCAAAGAAAAGAACCGGCAGCGTGCCGATCCCGGTATGGCCCGAGTGCCAAGACGCGTAAGAGGTATCCTTTGCCAGATGCTCGCCTGCTATCATTACAGACGGCAGGTCCATTTCCATCCCGCCGAATCTCTCGGGAATGGGTATCGCAGCCAGCCCGAGTTCAGCTGATTTGCGTAGCACCTCCAGAGCAACCCCCGGCTTCTGCTGACGGATCGCCTCGAGATGAGGCTCCACATCATTCGCCCAGAAGTCGTCCACCGTACGCGCAATCGCAAGGTGCTCTTCATTCAGATCTTCGGCCGTAAAAATTTCGTGGGGCGCACGATCTTCGATTAGGAATGCACCACCTTTGATTTGAAGAGGAGTTACCGTTGCAGTTGTCATCATCTTCTCCGGGCTGCGAATATTGCGAGGTGGCGCGGGCCAATCTGCGAGCGTCATCCCGACGTGCGAATAGTCGAAAATCAGCCCCTGCACACCAGCCGATTCAGTTTTTCTTCCTTACACAAGAATCGCGACGCAAATTGTGTTAGTCTATATCAGATATTAGTAGCTAACGTCAACACAAGTCGCGTCGGAGTGACCCTTTACCGCGATGTGGAGAAGCGTCCGTCGACGCTCTCGAGTTGCTACAATCGATCACGGTGCCCCTGAAGCACCTGACCGCTACGCACATCCTGCAAGCCAATTCAGGAGAAAAAACAGGACTATGGCTCGTATGGAAGTCGCCGTACCGCAAAGAGGTCGGAAGCGCCGGAAATTGATGAAGCGCAATGCGCCGGTGCAGATTCAGGAGTTCCCTGGGCTTCGCGAACGCAAGAAGGCGCGACTCCGTCAGCAAATCATCGACACGGCCATCCGACTGTTCCGTAAACAGGGCTATGAGAGAACCCGTGTCGACGACATCGTCAAAATTCTAGAAATCAGCCAGCCAACTTTCTTCCGCTATTTCCCCAGCAAGGACGCAGTTCTGCGCGACGTGGGCAAGCTCGGCTTCGAATGCATCGCGGAGCACCTCAAATCTGAACTCTCCACCAAAGCGGACACCGCCGAGCGCTTGCAGCGGCTTTATCACGCGCTGGCACTCGAAGTGGAAGCCGACCGGCCGTTATGGAAAGCGGTCGTGCTCTCCGGAGCGATGGATCCGGTGCGCTCTCCGGAAGTGCGCGCAGTCGAGGGAGTTGCCGTCAGCTTGCTCCAGGAAATCCTGGCACAGGGCCAGAAGCGGGGTGAAATCACGAATGCGTTCCCTCTCGTGCACCTCGCCGAATTCATGGAAGCCCTCTACCACACCGTGGTTCGCCAATGGACCGTCGACCTCACCGGACCTCATAAATTGACCGAGCGTGTGGACAGCGCCATCGAGTTTTTCCTGCGCGGTGTGAAGCCGTGATTGCCTTCCCGGCGAATCTCCCCTCCCTTGATTTTCGAGGGCGCAAATGCAAGTGCAAATGCAAGTGCACATGAATGAAAGCCGCGATCCTGCACGATTTCAAGAAGCCACTATCGATCGAGGACGTCGAACGGCCTCGTCCCGCAGCGGATGAAGTTTTGATCCAGGTAGAAGCCTGTGGTGCTTGCCACTCCGATGTGCACGTGGCTGATGGGGATTGGAAACAGCTCGCGGGGATCGTAAAGAGACCGCTCATTCTCGGCCACGAGATTGCCGGTCATGTCGTGGAAAAAGGCGGAGCGGTAGACGATTTACAAATCGGCGACCGCGTCGGCGTGCCATGGATTCACTGGAGCTGCGGTGAGTGCGAATTCTGCCGCGAAGAAAACGAAAACCTGTGCAGCCGGCAAAAAATCACAGGAGTCACCGTCGACGGCGGCTATGCGGAATTTGTAAAGGCGCCAGCAACTCACGCGCTGAAAATTCCCAATGGTCTTTCTGCCCTTGAAGCAGCCCCGCTTTTTTGTGCCGGACTCACGGTCTATCGGGCGCTGAAAGGCGCCGGAATTCTCCCTGGACAACGACTCGCGGGACAACGACTTGCGGTTTTCGGGATTGGCGGCCTCGGACACCTCGCCGTGCAGCTCGGACGGGCTTTGGGCGCCGACGTGACCGCGATCGACGTCTCCGACGAAAAGCTTGAACTGGCCAGATCTTTTGGCGCAGCCAGCACTCTCAATGCTGCTACGACTGATGCAGTCAAAGCATTGCGCCGCACAGGTAGGGTCCATGTGGCGATCGTAACTTCTGCCGCAAAGGCGGCTTACGACGCGGCGTTTTCCTGCCTGCGGCCTACAGGCACTCTTCTCGTCGTGGGCTTGCCCGCCGAGAACATCTGCTTCCCGCCGATTCTTATGGCTGCAGGTGAAATTCGGATCCGCGCATCTACCGTTGGCACCCGGCAAGACTTGCGGGAAGTACTCAATATGGCTGCTGCCGGGAAGGTCCGCTGCCAGGTTGTTGCTCGCCCGCTCGCCCAAGCCAACGAGGTGCTCGATCAGTTGCGTAAGGGCCAAGTCTCAGGCCGGATCGTCCTGACCCCCTCCTGAGCGGCCGCGCCGCAATCGGGATCCAAATCTACTCGATACTAAGTTTTTCTTCTCGCAGTGTCCCGATGGGCGACGGCCGCGCAAAAACCTAGGTTCCCCTTTGGCTCAGTTGGATAATTGACATTTTCGTTCTTGACGTTAGTTACTCTTATGTGATACTCACTCTCACAATCTGTGGTTTTGCTGGACGTCATTTGAATTCTTGATCCTGAAGGAAACGGGCGACAGATCAGCATTGACGGCTCTTGGGGTGAGTACTTAGCGGGCTTCGGAACTGACTCGCACTGCAATTGGCGAAGTCTTCAGACATCCGTAAGGAGAATCGTATGAAGTCACTGGCGAGTGTTTTTGTGTGCTTGCTGTTAGCAACCAGTCTGGCCCGCGCGCAGGGCGTCGGCTCGTCGGGAGATATTACCGGGACCGTAACCGACTCCGCGGGCGCGGTTTTGCCCAAGGTTACCGTCAATGTGGTTGAGACGCAGACTGGGCTGAAACGCACGGCCGTGACCGATGGCTCTGGCCAGTACCGGGTTGCAGGACTATCCCCTTCGACCTATGAAGTGAGTGCGGCGCTGCCGGGTTTTGCGACCGAAGTCCGCAAAAGCGTCCCGGTCGCGGTGGGGCAGACAGTGGTTTCAGACTTCCGCATGAAGCCTTCGCAAGTGGCGACGGTAATCGAGGTAACGAGCGAGCCGCCGGTGGTGGAAACCGAGCGAGGAAGCCAAGCCGACAGAATAAGCCAGGACTACATCGCCGACCTGCCAATTGACCGTCGCGATTACCTTACCTTTACCTTGCTTGCACCCGGCGTTTCCGATTCCACCAGGCTGGCCGGGGACCAGGATTTTCGGGTGAAACAGACACCGCAAAGCGGTCTTTCGTTCTACGGAAGCAATGGCAGAGGAAATAACATTACCGTGGACGGCGGTGAGACCGGAGACGACGCTGGTGGCGTGCGCCTGACGGTGAGTCAGGACGCGGTGCAGGAATTCCAAATCAACCGCAGCAATTATTCGGCCGACCTGGGATCAGCCACGGGCGCTTCCATCAATATTGTGACCAAGTCCGCCAGCAACAACGTGCACGGCACCATCTACGGCTTTTTCCGCAATGATGCTCTGGATGCTCAGAATCCGTTTTCCTTCAGCCAGGCCTTGGCGCCGGGCCAGGCGTTTAATCCCGCCAACCCCGATTCTGTAGGTACACCCATCAAGGACACTTTGAGCCGCCAACAATTCGGAGGCGCAGTGGGCTTCCCCATTAAGAAAGATAAGACTTTCCTTTTCGTGGCTTTCGAGGGGTTGCACCAGAATGCGCAGAACGCAGTTCCTATCCTGACGAATACGGATGTTTTTCGTCCCACGACGTCCCAGAACACGGTGATTGCGGGGCTGCCAGCGGGCGGGATTGTGCCTTGCCTCAGCGGCCCCGTAGGTGCCGCTGTTGCCGCGCAACTACACTTGCCCGCGCCCAATCCAACAACGAACCTGCCTGGGGCGCTATGCGGCGCTATCCTGGGCGGGGCTCTAACGCTGAATCCGGCCGCCAGCCCGGTGGCCGCCTTTCTTGTGAATCAATTCGAGACCGACGGCGGAGTCTTTCCTTATGACTCGCACCAATACCTGGCGTCTGGCCGACTGGATCACCGCATCAATACGGCCAACCAGCTTTCTCTTACCTACAGGTATGGACATGACTTGGAGGAATCTCCCGACGTGCAATCACTGACCGCCTTTTCGGCGGGCAGCTCGATTCATAACTATGACAATAATCTGCAAGGCGCCTGGTATCACCAGTTCAGTCCGAGCACAGAGAATGAGGCCCGCGTGCAATGGGATTACAACAGCTTTCGAGTGATTCCCAACGCGCCAGGGCAGGTGGGACTGCAGATCCCGGGGTTCATCAATAACCTGGGAACTAACATTTTCCTACCCAACCTCACGATCCTGCGGCGATACGAGTTCGCAGACAATGTCACCGTTATCCGCGGACATCACACCTTCAGATTCGGCGGTTCGGAGGTGCTCCGCGGGAATCATACAGAGTCGCACACGTTTTTCCCCGGTCGCTTTGTCTTTGGATCTCTCCCGGGAGACCTGCTGACCCCATTGCTTCCTAGTTTGACTTCTTTGCAATCGGCGTCTTTCGGACTTCCTGAGGTCTTCCAGCAGGGCTTTGGCAATCCTACCTACCCCTACTACACCCGCCCTCTGACGTCAGTGTACGGACAAGACTCGTGGATGGTTACGCCAAGTTTCACTCTAAACTACGGCCTTCGCTACGAACTGGACACGCAATTTTTGCCATTGACCACATACAAGAAGGATTTTGCACCCCGGATATCTTTCGCATGGGATCCAGCAAAAGACCACAAGACGGTCATCCGCGGCGGTTACGGAATTTTCTACGGTCCTGTGGATGCGCAGATCCCCGACGTTGACTTAAGTCTGGGAGTTGTGAACAAGAATAAGTCTGCAGTCGAGAACAACTCAGCAGCCAGTCAGGTGGTGAACTTGACTGCGACTTGCGGTTTCTCGCAGTTCGGTCATCCGATTATCCCCGGTAGCGGCTCCAGCCCGTGCAACCGAGAAATTTCTATTTATGTAGATCCAATCGGTGGCGTTCCAGCCTTAGGGCTAGCAGGCGCACCCACTGTTTTCGCTGGGCTCTTTGCTAAAGGATTGATTCAGTGCACTACAGCCGCTCCCGGCAGTGCTGCCTGTATCACGCCTGCTGCTGTGGCCCCGTTTGGTATCGATGTTACGAATAGTGGTCCCGTCGGTCCGCTGCAAGTGGTTTTCGTGAATCAGCCGGGCTATCGCCCTCCGATCGCGCAACAGGCTTCGTTTGGAATTGAGCGTGAGATCGGACCTGGGATGTCATTTTCTCTCAGCGGCATCTACTCGCACACCCAGAGAATACCGGTTGCCATCGATACCAATCTGCTGCCGGCGCCATTCACAACGTTAACGCTCGCGAATGGCCAGACTGTTTCCTACCGTAACTGGAATACGACGGCGGCGGGGGCCGACCCGCTCGGAGGCACCGAGCCCGGCGGCCTGCCCTGTGATAATCCAAGCATTCACTGCTTTGTGAATCCGCTGGTGGTCCAGAACAACGCCTACAGCTCTGAGGCATACGCCGTTTACGAGGGCCTCATTGCGGAAGTCAAGAAGCGCTTCAGCGATCACTTCACGTTGTTTGGAAACTATACCTGGAGTAAAGCCTTCGATACATCGACGGATTTCAACAGCGACTACGGGCCGCAGGATCCAACCAATATCAACCTGGACCGCAGCCTTTCCGAATTTGATGAGCGCCACAAAGTGGTGATCGCCGGAGTAATTGACAGCCCCTGGAGACAAAATGTCCTGTCAGGCTTCCAGCTGTCTCCGATTTTCTCTTACCATAGCGGACATCCTTTCAATCTGCTCGCCGGAGGAGAGGTGAACGGTGACAATCACACCACCAATGAACGGCCCATCGGCGCGCCGCGTGACACGGGTCTTGGCCCCAATTATTACGACTTCGACGCCCGTTTGACCTGGCAGCACAAACTGCGCGAGCAAATGAACGTACAGATTACGGCGGAAGGATTTAACATCGCCAACCGTACGAACTTCGCCAGTGTGAATAACGAGGTAAGTCCACTGTTCGGTCTTACTCCCGGGTTCACGACTTTTAACGTAAAGGGGTTGCGCCCGGGTACTGCTGTTGCGGGTGGCGGAACGGATACGCCGAGCACTCCGCTGTCTTTCACATCGGCCTTCCCCAAGCGCCAGATCCAACTCGGCATTCGCTTCAGCTTTTAGCGGCCGGGAAGGCTGGTTGGTTCTAACGTTGGTCGTGAGACTACCCGTCAGCGGCCGCGATCACTTTTGTTTCACTCTACGGAGCACTCAATGGCGTTCGTTGAAAATCAGGGGGCTCGTATCTATTGGGACGAACAAGGCCATGGCGCTCCTCTCTTACTGATTATGGGGCTCGGCTATTCCTCCTCCATGTGGCATCGCACGCGGCCCGTTCTGTCGCAGCGTTACCAAACCATCGCGCTGGATAATCGTGGCGTTGGAAGAAGCGATGTACCGCCAGGTCCGTATCCGATCGCGTCGATGGCATCCGACGTTGCAGCCGTTCTGGAGGCCGCTGGAGCCGAGAGCGCGCACGTCTTCGGCGTTTCCATGGGTGGCATGATCGCGCAGGAATTCGCACTGCAATATCCGAACCGGGTGCGGTCGCTGGTTCTGGGCTGCACTGCCGCCGGCGGCCCGACCGCAGTGCGCGCCGACGCGGAAGCAACTCAGATGCTCATGACCCGCGACAAAATGACTCCCGAGCAGGCGCTCGAGGCCCCCGTACCTTTTATTTACGATTCGACAACCCCACGCGAACGAATTGACGAAGACCTTGCAATTCGCCGGCCGTGGTTGCCCCGCCCCGAGGCCTATACAGCGCAGTTGCAGGGCATCATTGCCTGGGAATCATACAGTCGGCTTTCCGGAATCGCTGCGCCCACCTTGGTAATCCACGGCGAGAATGACCGCCTCGTGCCGCCGGGAAATGGCAAATTAATCGCCCAGCGAATTCCGGGTGCAAAGCTCGTGATGATTCCCCATGCCAGCCATCTCTTCACCACCGACCAGCCGGAAGCCGCACACCGCGCTATTCTGGAATTCCTCAACCAGCGGGCCAGCAGCGGCGATCCGTTGGAGAAGGAGAAGGAGAAGGAGAAGGAGAAGGCTTCATGTTGAAGGATGCTGCCGGAACTACGCAGAATTCCACCGTGCAGAATTCCACCACGCAGAATTCAACCAGGAATGTGAAGCAGCTTTTCGACCTTACCGGGCGTGTGGCGATCATTACCGGAGGCTCCATCGGATTGGGACGTCAAATGGCCGAGGGCCTCGCAGAAATGGGCGCCAACATTGTATTGTGCGCTCGCAAGCAGGAGCGCTGCCTTCAGGCCGCCGAGGAGTTGCAGCAACTCGGTGTCAAAGCCATTGCCCTGGCGTGCGATGTTAAGAGTCCGGCCAGCATTCAGGAAGTTGTCGACGCGACTCTCTCGCAGTTCGGAAAGATCGATGTCCTGATCAATAACGCGGGAATCTCCTGGGGCGCTCCCGTTGAGGAGATGCGGCTGGAAGATTGGAACAAGGTTATCGAGACCAACCTGACCGGCACTTTTCTGTGCGCCCAGGCAGTGGGCAAAGTCATGATCCAGCAAAACCGCGAAAAGCTTAGCCAAGGGAAGCTCAACCAAGGAAAGCTCAGCCAGGGAAGGACCACCCAGGGAAAGATCATCAACATCGCGTCGGTAGCTGGACTGGGCGGCGCTCCTCCGGAACTCTCAGCACCCGGTTATCACGCCAGCAAAGGCGGAGTCATCGCCTTCACCAAAGATCTCGCATGTAAGTGGGCGGCTCACAACATCCAGGTGAACGCAATCGCGCCTGGATGGTTTCCCACTCACATGTCGAGCCGCGTCCTGGAGCATCATCAAGATCTTTTCCTCTCACACATTCCGTTACAGCGTTTTGGCAACGAACATGATTTGAAAGGAGCAGCTGTCTTTCTCGCTTCCGACGCCTCTAATTTTGTCACCGGCCACGTGCTCGTAGTAGATGGAGGTCAGTCCGCCTGGTAGTGACGAGATTTTTGCAGGACGCATTGAGTCATGAATATTCCGCTTACCCCCGTACGATTCCTGCGCTACGCTGAACAGCAGTTCCCTGGTAAGACCGCCATAGTCTGCGGGAACCTGCGGTTCACCTACGCCCAATTCGCCGAACGCGCCAGCCGCCTCGCCGGCGCTCTGCGCGCAGCCGGAGTGAAAGCCGGCGACCGCGTCGCATTTCTCAGCCTGAATTGCCATCGGCTTCTCGAAGCCTATTACGGCGTTCTGGAAGCTGGCGCAGTCTTGCTTCCGTTGAACATCCGCCTTGCGCCTCGTGAACTGGCATACATCCTGAACGATGCCGGTGCGAAGGTGCTCTTTCTGGAAAAAGAGTTCGAAGGAGTCGTAGATTCTTTCCGCCACAGCGTTCCAAACTTGCAGACTTTCTTCCTGCTTGACTCCGCACCGCAAGCCTCGTGGCTTTCATCGCAGAATTATGAAGACATTTTGGCCGCCGCGACCCCATACCGCGCCGACATTATGGACTTCGACGAAAACTCCCTTGCTGAACTGTTCTATACCAGTGGCACCAGCGCCGACCCCAAGGGAGTGATGCTGACCCACAGAAATATCTATCTGCATGCGCTCTCGGTTTGTCTGACATTCCTTACTAAAGCTGAGACCGTAGACCTGCATACCATTCCGTTGTTCCACGCCAACGGCTGGGGTACGGCCCACTCGGTCACCTTCGTCGGGGGAAAACATGTCATGATTCAGCGCTTTACCTGCGCGGAAGTTTTTCAATTGATTGAACGCGAGCGCGTCGATTCGCTGAGCCTCGTGCCGATCATGGCGACGGCATTAGTGAATTCACCCGAGCGGCCAAAATACGATCTGAGCAGTCTGCAGTGGATTTCAATTGGCGGGGCAGCATCGTCTCCCACCTTGGTAGGCGAGGTCGAGGAAAAACTTGGCTGTGTTTGTTTTGCCGGATACGGCCTGACGGAAACTTCTCCGGTGCTCTCTACCGCCAAACCAAAGCTTGGAGTCGAAGTCGAGGGCGAGCAGCGCTATGTGGCTCGGGCAAAGACCGGATACGCAATTCCAGGTGTGGAGCTTCGGGTTGTGGACGGTGAGGGCAACGATGTTCCACGCGACGGCGAAACCATGGGCGAGATTATCGCTCGTTCCGATGGCGTGATGCAGGGATACTGGCAACAGCCCGCATACACTGCAGACGCGATGCGCGACGGCTGGTTCCATACCGGAGACATGGCCACCATTACCGAGGATGGATACATCCTCATCGTTGATCGCAGGAAAGACATCATTGTCAGTGGTGGCGAAAACATTTCATCGCTCGAGGTGGAGAAGGCCATCGTGGCCCATCCCGACGTTTACGAGGCTGCTGTCATTCCAGTCCCGGATGAAAAATGGGGAGAAGTGCCCAAGGGACTTGTGGTACCCAAACCAGGATCAAATCTGACAGAAGCGGAGCTGCTCGAGTTTTGCCGATCGCGTATCGCGCACTTCAAGTGTCCACGGTCGATTGAGTTCCTGGAGGGCTTGCCCAAAACGGCGACCGGCAAAGTTCTAAAAAAAGGCCTGCGGCAAAAGTATTGGAGCGAAAACCAAACTGGTCAGCCCCAATTTACGACGCACAAATAAATCCCTGGAGTAATTGAGCTAGCTTTAAAGCAAAAAAACAAAAAACAAAAAACAAAAAATAAAAAGTAAAGATCGAGAAACAAGACCCCGGTTTCAGTCGTCAACCCAGCAGGAGAGCGAGTTTTATGGACGATCTGGTTCAACTCACGCGGGACAAGAATAAAGATGTCGCAATCATCACCATCAATAATCCTCCCGTGAACGCCTTGAGCCCCGCCGTCGCGCAGGGGATTGCCAGGGCCTTTGAGGTGGCCAAAGATGACGGCATCAAGGCGGTGGTGCTGATTGGTGGCGGCCGCACATTCGTCGCCGGCGCCGACATAAAAGAATTCGGCAAGATCACGTCTGGCAAAACCCAGCGCGGCGCAGGCCTCCTTCCGCTTTTGCTTCAGATAGAAAATCTGCGCAAACCCGTTGTCGTCGCCATTCATGGCAGCGCCTTCGGCGGCGGCCTTGAGCTTGCCATGGCTGGCCACTATCGGGTGGCTGCTCCGAATTCGCAAATGGGTCAGCCCGAAGTGAAGCTCGGAATTATTCCGGGCGCAGGCGGTACGCAGCGTTTACCTCGGCTCGTGGGCGTTGCAAAAGCCGTCGAGATGTGTTCGGAAGGCAACCCAATCACAGCTCAGGAAGCCCTGCGACTGGGGCTTGTGGACCGTTTGATCGAGGGCGATCTACTGACGAGCGCCATAACTTTCTCGCGCGGAATCGCCGGAAGCCCCCTCCTCAAGACTCGTGAGCGCAACGTTAAACTGGGCACTCTCGAGCAGAATGCACCCGTCTTCGCTGCCACACGCGAGAAGGCTCGCACCAAACAGCGCGGCATGATCGCGCCGCTGGCGGCCATCGACGCGGTGGAAGCCGCTACCAAGCTTTCCTTTGATGAAGGCTGCCAGGTTGAACAAAAGCTATTCAACGATTGCCTTTTCTCGGATCAATCCAAGGCGCTCATCCATGTTTTCTTCGGTGAGCGCGAGGTCGCCAAGATTCCGGACATACCAAAAGAAACTCCCATCGTCCCGGTAAGCTCCGTGGCGATAGTCGGTGCTGGAACCATGGGAGGCGGAATCGCCATGGTGTTCGCCAACGCCGGCATGCTCGTGTTGCTCAAGGACGCCGACCAGCCGACACTTGATCGTGGGCTAGCCACCATCCAGAAGAATTACCTCAGTTCGGTTAAGCGCGGACGCTTCACCCAACAGTTCGTGGATGAACGCCTGGAGCTGATTCGCCCAACCCTCAGCTACGACGATTTCGGCAAAGTGGATATGGTGGTCGAGGCCGTATTCGAGGGCATGGTGCTCAAGAAAGAAGTCTTCGGCCAGTTGGATCGAGCATGCAAGAAAGGGGCGATCTTGGCGAGTAACACATCAACCCTCGACATCGATGAAATAGCCTCGGCCACTTCGCGGCCTGAAGCCGTAGTCGGCACTCATTTTTTCAGTCCCGCGAATATCATGCGCCTGCTCGAAATCGTACGCGGCAAGGCAACCGGCAAAGACGTGATCGCGACCTGCATGCAGCTCTCGAAAAAACTCGGCAAAGTCGGTGTGGCCGTTGGCAACTGCCGCGGCTTTGTCGGAAATCGCATGTTCGGCCCCTACCGCCGCGAAGCTCAGTTCCTTGTTGAAGAAGGCGCAAGCGTTGAAGCTGTCGACCAGGCACTGCACGACTTCGGCATGGCCATGGGACCGATGTCTACAGGCGATCTGGCGGGCCTTGACGTCGGCTGGCGTATCCGCAAAGAGTATCGGCACCTCGAAAAACCTGGCGTGCGCCAGCCCTTCGCCGAGGATCGTCTCTGCGAACTTGGACGCTACGGCCAGAAAACCGGTGCGGGCTGGTACAAGTATGACGAGAACCGACGAGCGATTCCCGATCCTGAAGTCGACCAATGGGTGCGGAAGTGGGCGAGCGAAGCCGGCATCGCGCCACGCAAGATCTCATCCCAGGAGACCGTCGACCGCTGCATCTATGCCTTGGTGAATGAGGGCGCGCGCATTCTCGACGAAGGCATCGCTCTGCGCGCCGTCGACATCGACATCATCTATCTGAATGGTTACGGCTTCCCAGCCTATCGCGGCGGTCCGATGTGGTATGCCGACGCGGTCGGACTGGATAAGGTCTACCGCCGCATCTCAGAATTTCATCAACGGCACGGCGAACTCTGGGAGCCTGCTCCCTTGCTGAAACGTCTCGCCGAAGAAGGCAGGACCTTTGCCGAGTTCAATAAAGAACAAACCGTGATGGCGTAAGAGGGGTTTTTAGAACGCACAACAACATTGAGCAACTGATGGAGGAATCAGCGATGAAAAACACAGAGAACGCGAACAAGCGGCTCGATCACTTTGGCTTTACCTATAAACTTTTGCTTGGATTGGCGATCTGCGTGGTCGCGCTGAGTTCGGCGCCCACTGCATCTGCCAGCGACTCATCTCACCCTCCGATTGCTCTTACTGAAAGCGGAGTCGTGATTGGCTCAACGACAGATGGCGTAAACCAATTTCTCGGCATCCCGTACGCAGCTCCGCCGCTAGGATCTCTGCGCTGGAAACCGCCGAAGCGTTACGGCCTTTTTCCAGGATTTTTCCTCCAGGCGACCCAATTCGGCAGTGCGTGCACCCAACCTGGAGGAATCGGCGGCGAGAATTGCCTTTTCCTGAATGTCTTCACCCCACAGGTGAAATCGCATGATGGATGGCGTGATCACGATCGGCGCGGCCTCCCGGTGATGTTCTGGATTCATGGAGGAGGACTCATTAATGGCAGCAGCACACCTTACAATCCCGAGCTGCTCGTAGGAAAAGACGTGATTGTCGTTACCATTAATTACCGCCTGGGTTTCCTGGGATTCCTTGCCCAGTCTGCGATCGATGCAGAAGGCCATCTCAATGGCAACTATGGTTTGATGGATCAGCAATTCGCGCTGAAGTGGGTTCGCAGGAACATTGCGAACTTTGGCGGCGATCCCGACCGAATCACGATATTCGGTGAGTCGGCGGGCGGACAAAGCGTCTACGCCCAGCTGGCCTCTCCTCTTGCGTCGGGCCTGTTCCGAGGAGCGATTGCGGAAAGCGGGTCATATGCAGAATTCCAGGATTATTTTTCCAATGTCGTGACTCTGGCGCAGGCCGAAACGACGGGCACTCGAAGCGTACCGTCGGGTGCCGCGATTGCCGACAGTGTCGGATGCACGAGCCAGACAGCTTCGTGTCTGCGTGCCGTTCCCGCTGCGACGATGGTCGCGAAAGAGCCATTCCCCCTGTATCCTTTCGTCGATGGAACGCTTCTTACACAGACAATCGGCGAGGCTTTTGCCAGCGGCGAATTCAATCACGTGCAGGTAATCGCGGGCACCAATCACGATGAATATCGATTGTTTGTCGCTCTTGACTTCGACCTCGTCGGGAATCCGATATTGACTTCGGGAGAGTACGATGCTGACTCCAATGCTCTGTGGGGTCCGATCGGTCCACCCGTCCTCGCCTTGTACCCATTCGCCGCATACCCTGTCGGTGGCGAGGCACTGGGAGCATCGGGTACCGACGGAGTTTTCAGCTGTCCCGCGCGCAACGTGGATCAAGCATTGTCGAAACTCGTGCCGACCTATGCCTATGAGTTCAACGATGAGAACGCTCCCCCCGCGCAGTCTTTGTTTGGCGGATTGTTAACCTTTCCGTTGGGTGCCTATCATAGCTCTGAGCTTCAATACCTGTTCCCGGGCATCGATGTTTTCGGACTTCCGACAACGCTTTCAAGCCAGCAAATCCAACTCTCCGATGCGATGGTCAGCTACTGGACGCAGTTCGCGAAGAAGGGAGACCCCAATTCCTCCGATGAACCGCTCTGGTCTCCCTACAGTGCGTCAACCGACGAGTTCCAATCGTTGATACCACCGGCGCCAGTGGTCGAGTCCGACTTTAACAGTAGTCACCAGTGCTCAACGTTTTGGGACACTTTTTAACAGCGAGCAACAGCCGGACGCGCGGTGCCTTACCGTAGGTTTCGCGCGTCCGTCTGCAGGATGATTGCTCTAACCGCGCGGACAGCCGGAACTACTGATCCCGTCAATCATTCTCGTCAATCATCTGAAGCAAACGAAATTACAAAAAGATGCCCTCTATAACGCCAACCGAAGCCACAACCGCCGCTGCTCAGACCACGGCCGACTCTACCGCACATTCATTGCGCTACGCCTGGTACGTCGTCGGCGTCTTAACGCTTCTGTACGCGTTCTCGTTCATCTCCCGCCAGATCTTCAGTCTGCTGGTCGGCCCGCTTCGTCGCGACTTACACATCGGCGACGCTAAGATGAGTTTGCTGATTGGATTCAGCTTCGCGCTGTTTTATACATTCTTCGGAATCCCTCTCGGCAGGCTGGCCGACATATACAGCCGTAGGCTGATTATCGCGGCCGGCCTGGTGTTGTGGAGTGGGTTTACGGCCGGTTGCGGGCTGGCCTTTACGTTCGAAACAATGCTTTTGCTGCGCATGGGTGTGGGCGTCGGAGAGGCGGCGCTTTCACCCGCTGCCTACTCGCTCATCACCGATTATTTTCCTCGTGACCGTCTGGCCACTGCACTCAGCGTTTATTCGATGGGCATCTACATCGGTTCCGGCCTGGCCTACCTGCTCGGTGGACTAGTCGTGGCGTATGCTTCGACCCAATCCATGTGGACCATTCCGCTGCTGGGAGCCGTCCATCCCTGGCAGATCATCTTTCTTTCGATCGGCCTTCCGGGCATTGCTGTGGCACCCCTGCTCTTTACCGTACGCGAACCCTCCGCACGCCCCGGAACTGCCCGACGGACGCCTGTTCCAGCGCGGCAAGTCTTCTCCTATATTTTCAAAAACCGGCGGACATTCCTGCTCCACAACATCGGTTTCGGCCTACTTGCGCTCTCTTCATACGCCAGTGCCGCTTGGGTCCCGGAATTCTATCGGCGCAATTTCCACTGGGCAATCGGAAGCACCGGCGTCGTCTACGGCTCCTGCGTCGCGATCTTCGGTTGCGTCGGAATCATCAGCGCGGGCCGGATCGCTGACTACTTGCGCAAGCGCGGCCGCGACAACGCGACCCTGTTTGTGGGTGCACTGATCGGACTAGTCGGGATACCTGTTAATTGTCTTTTGTACCTGGCGCCGTCGGCGACTTGGGCAACCCTCTGGTTGGTTGCCGGCTGCGCGCTTGCCGCAGCTCCCTTCGGTATCGCTCCCGCCGCCATTCAGCAAATGATGCCCCCAACCATGCGTGGGCAGGCCTCCGCTGTGTATTTGTTCTC
Source organism: Candidatus Sulfotelmatobacter sp. (assembly GCA_036844925.1). GTDB lineage: Bacteria > Acidobacteriota > Terriglobia > Terriglobales > Acidobacteriaceae > Sulfotelmatobacter. The sequence continues at coordinate 14,464 of DAIUEW010000020.1, read as the reverse complement.
CATCAATCTCATCGGGCTGGGAATCGGACCCACTGCCGTGGGAGCATTGACACAGTACGCGTTTGGACGGGATGATGCCGTGCGCTACTCGCTGGTCATCGTGACATCGGTGGCATGCGGACTCGCGGCGGTGTTTCTCTATGCAGCCTTAAAGCCGTTCCTCGCCAGTCTCGAAAGGGTGCGCGTTTGGAACGCTGCCCACTCCGCTTGAGCTGATCGGCGGGAGTTTCTAGCAAGAAAGGTTCTCAAGTGCACTCCGATGTCATTTCAGTTCGTCCCGGCGAAGAACTGAATCTAGCTTCCCTCGCCGATTGGCTGCTTGGAAAAATCGAAGGTGCGGAACGAGGTGTCACAGTCGAACAGTTTCCGGGGGGACACTCGAACCTGACCTATCTGTTGCGGATGAATGGAGATGGCCGCGAGTACGTGCTCAGGCGCGCCCCTCTTGGTCCCGTCGCGCCCAAAGCCCACGACATGGCGCGCGAATTTCGCGTGCTCCAGACGGTGCATCCGCATTTTCACGAAGCTCCAGCCGTTTTTCATTTGTGCGAGGATCCAACAGTGCTGGGCGCCGTTTTCTTTCTGATGGAACGCAGGCATGGGCTAATACTGCGCGATGAGGTTCCAACTCAGCTCGCTAAGGTGCCGAATTACGCGCAGCGTGTGAGCGAAGCCTTTATCGATTGCCTGATCCGGCTGCATGCCATCGACGCTTCGAGGCCCGAATTAATTGCCCTCGGCAAGCCCGAGGGATTTCTTGCACGCCAGGTGCAAGGCTGGGCTGATCGTTGGCACCGGGCTAAAACTGATGACATGCCTAAAATGGATAGTGTGATTCGATGGCTCATCGATCGCAGGCCAGTTTCTCCCGCGCCCACCCTCGTGCATAACGATTACAAGCTGGATAACATCATGCTTGCGGTTGGTTCTGCGGGTCGCATCGAAGCTGTGGACAAAATCGAAGCTGTGAACAAAATCGACGCTGTTGACAAAATCGAAGCTGTGCTTGATTGGGAGATGGCAACGGTCGGCGATCCGCTCGCCGATCTGGGTTTGACTCTGTGTTACTGGGCTTGGGCAGAAGCGCCGCAACTGCGCGCCCGAGGCGTTCCCGCACTCACATCGCAGGCCGGATGGTACACACGAGATCAATTCGTACAACGCTATGCCGAACGCACCGGTCGCGACCTTTCGCACATCCCTTACTACGAAGTGCTCGGCGTCTTCAAGCTGGCCGTAATTCTGCAGCAGATCTACTACCGCTTCCGGCGTGGCCAGACCCAGGACGCGCGCTTCCGAAATTTCGGCGAACGTGTCCGAGGACTAGTCGAGCTCGCAGACTCCCTCACAGGACAACTAAGTTGACCACTCTGTATCTTGTGCGCCATGGCCAGGCGGGAACGCGCGACGCTTACGATTCCCTCTCTGAATTGGGAATGCGGCAGGCGCGACTGCTGGGCGAGCATTTCGTCTCCCAGGGAATCCAATTTGCCTCGGCCTATGTGGGAGCGCTGTCCCGCCAGCAGCAAACCGCCGCCCAGGTCGGCGCGGCTTATGCCGATGCTGGTGTTTCCTTCCCCGCGGTGAGCCTCGATCCTGCCTGGGATGAGTTTGATCTCAGCCGCGTGTATCGCGAGATTGCTCCGCGTTTGTGCGCTGAAAATTCTGAATTCCGCCTTGAATATGAAGAGATGCGGGAGCAGGTGCGAATCAGCCAAGGCGCGCACGCAGCGAGAATTCATCGCAAATGGCTGCCTTGCGATACGAAACTGGTTGAGGCGTGGATTTCCGGTCGTTTTCCCTTCAGCGGCGAAACCTGGCAGCAATTCCGCGAGCGCGTTGCGGCCTGCCGATCGAAAATCGCTGATGCACGCGAGAACGTTGTCATCGTCACGTCGGCCACTCCGGTTGCGATTTGCACTGGCCTGTCCCTGGAGATTTCCGACGCGCGCGTAATGCGCCTCGCTGGCGCAGTCTACAACGCATCCTACACAATCCTGCGTTTGAGAAAAGAGCAACTACGGTTGTTTACCTTCAATGCCGTGCCGCACCTCGCCGCTGATGGCCTCTGCACCCACCGTTAAAAGCCGCTTCATACTAGCAGCCATGTCATAAATGGTTTCGGGAAGGGCACGACGTTCGTGCAGTCCAGAGCCAACCTCGGGAAGGGCACGACCTTCACTCGTGCCGCCCAGAGCCAATTTCGGGAAGGGCTCGACTTCAGTCGTGCAGTCCAGAGCCAATAAAGACGAGGGCTTTAGCCACTGAGGTCCCTCGACCTGCTCTCCGGACTATTTGTGAAATGCCTTCTAGCTTTTGGGCAGAGCTGCACGCATTGCGGAAAACCTTCACCAATCTAGCCACCACCGTGGAAGAGCAGTTCTTCGGAGCCGCATAGGTCGGCGACCGTGGAAGAGCGGCGCTTCAGCGCCGCGTGAGTCGCTACATTCCTCGGGGCTTCAGCCCCCGTGATCGTCTTACGTATAGTAGCGAACCACCCACTCAGCCACGCAGCACGGCTTGTCGTTATCCTGCGCTTCCACCGTCGCGTCAAAGATTGCTTCAATCGCGTCAGGCAACTCTTTCAGCGATCGAAGAGTAAATTGCGCTCGAATCTTCGAGCCGGCGCGAACCGGAGAAGGAAAGCGAACACGATTCAAACCATAATTGACGGCCATACGAAGACCGCTTCGGATCTCAATTGCCTCCTTCATGAAGCGGCTCAACAGCGAGAGAGTTAAGAACCCGTGCGCAATCGTGCTCCCATAAGGCGACTCCCGCTGTGCACGGTCCGGGTCAATATGGATCCACTGCCGATCCTCAGTAACATCAGCAAACTCCTGAATGCGCTCCTGAGTGACGGCGAACCATTCCGTCATGCCGATTTCGCGACCCACCAAATCCTTCAAGGACTCAGGTGTTTCGACTACGAGTGGCATGGATGTCCCCTCTAGATTCCGCGAAAACTTCCGCCTGAAACGATTACACGCAGGAGATCAACGCCCTGCCCGCGGCCCGCTCCATTTCCGAAGCTCCATCTTCGCAATCGATTCGGTGTGAACCTCGTCCGGACCATCCGCCAAACGTAGAGTGCGCACATTCGCCCACGCGCCCGCCAGAAACGTGTCCTGCGAAACTCCCGCCCCTCCATGCGCCTGAATCGCACGATCCAGGACACGCAGAACGACATTCGGCGCCACCACCTTAATCATCGCAATCTCCGCCCGCGCCGCTTTGTTTCCGGCGGTGTCCATCATGTACGCTGCATTCAGAGTCAAAAGACGCGCCTGCTCGATCTCCATCCTGGATCGCGCAATGTCAGCCCGTATAGTGCCCTGCTCGGCCAGCGGCTTGCCAAAGGCCACGCGTGCCTGGACCCGCTTGCACATGGTTTCAAGCGCGCGTTCAGCCACACCAATGCAGCGCATGCAGTGATGAATGCGCCCCGGCCCCAGCCGCCCCTGAGCAATCTCAAAGCCTCGTCCTTCGCCGAGCAACATGTTCGAAACAGGCACGCGCACGTTTTCAAAGGTGATTTCGCCGTGTCCATGCGGCGCATGGTCATATCCAAACACCGTCAGCATGCGCTCAATCTTGAGCCCCGCAGCCGGCATCGGCACCAGCACCATCGACTGCTGCTGATGTCGCGCGGCCGTGCGATCAGTTTTGCCCATAAAGATCGCAACCTTGCAGCGCGGATCGCCCGCTCCCGAGGACCACCACTTGCGCCCATTGATCACGTACTCGTCGCCCTGGCGAACAATACTCGCCTCAATATTGGTTGCATCCGATGAGGCCACCGCCGGCTCCGTCATCGCGAAGCACGACCGAATCTCGCCCGCAAGCAGCGGTCTCAACCATCTTTCCTTCTGCTCCGCTGTGCCGTAACGCGCAAGCACTTCCATGTTGCCCGTGTCCGGCGCCGAGCAATTGAATACCTCAGGAGCGATGAAGCTGCGCCCCATAATTTCGGCCAGCGGCGCATACTCCAGATTCGTTAACCCCTGTCCATGCGCATCATCCGGCAGAAATAAATTCCACAGCGACGCAGCGCGGGCTTTTGGCTTGAGCTCTTCAATGACGCTAGGAGGCGACCAGCGGTTGCGCTCAATCTCGTCGTCATAGCGCCGCTCATTCGGATAAATGTATTCATCCATGAACCCCTGCAGACGCCGTTGCAGGTGCTTTACTTTGTCGCTGAGCGCAAAATCCATTTCTGCCGCCTATCTTTAACTTATGCCCATTTTCCTTGGTTTCCGGCCTGACTAGAAGTCAGCTAGTCATCTTAAAAATGGGTTCGGGAAGGGCACGACGTTCAGTCGTGCCGCCCAAGGCCAATAAACACTGGGGCTTTAGCCGCTGAGGCACCTCAACTTGCTGCTCAGATCATTGATGTGATCGCCTGCGGCTTGCCCACCTATCTACCAGTAAAAGCCGGGGCACGCTTCTCCACGAAATGCGCGACACCCTCTTTGAAATCCTCAGTCTTGAAACTCGCCATCATCTCATTCACAGAGACATCAAAAGCTTCCGAGAGTGGCTGGAACATAGCCTCGTACACCTGGCGCTTGATGATGCGCAGCGAGCGCGGGCTCACGGTAGAAGCCAGTTCGCGGGCATATTCATGCACCTTCTCAAGAAAACTTTCCTGCGGGAGGATTCGGTTCACTAACCCGATGCGCAATGCCTCTGCGGCATCGATGGTCCGCGCAGAAAACAGCAGATCGAGAGCATTTGCAATGCCAACAATGCGCGGCAACATCCAGGCCATGCCATACTCGGCCACCAGCCCTCGCCGCGCGAATGTAGTGCTGAAGCGGGCTGCGTCCGATGCCAGCCGCAGATCGCAATAGAGAGTGATCACCAGGCCCAGGCCAACCACCGGACCATTAATGGCGGCAATCACCGGTTTCCCGATCGCCGGGAAATAAGAGTATCTCTTCTGAAAATCAAGCGGTACGCCGTCGCGCAATGCCGCCTCGCGGTTCTGATCCTCGCGCTTCTGAACCTCGCGGTTCTGAACCCCGCTTTTCTGATCCTCGCTGTTCCGATCAACGACGCCGTGCTCCGCCACCGCACTCAGCAGCGACATGTCAGCGCCGGCGCAAAAGCCCCGTCCAGCGCCCGTCAAAACGATTACCCGGACGTCTTCGTCGCGCTCCGCGTTCTCCATCGACGAACGCACTTCCTTCTCCATCACCGCAGTCCAGGCGTTCAGTTTGTCCGGCCGGTTCAAAGTAATCGTGGCCACTCGATTCGCTACGCTATAGAGGACTTCTTCGTTTTGCATGACGCGCGATTATATAAAATTGAGTTGCGTTAGTCACTATCATGTTAGAGAGACTATCGATATGCGGGCGGAGTCAAGCGATGACGTTTTTATTTCAACCGGCAACGGGCCGAAGACCGAACATTACAGCGCCGGCGATGTTGCGGGACCACAAACGAAAAGGAGAAGTGCGTGATGGGTGCAATCGAGAACAAGAAAATAATGCAGCATATCTTTTCCGAGCTTTCGAAGGGCAACTCCCAGCCATTCGTAGAGGCAATGGCTGACGAATTTAGCTGGACGATAACTGGAACAACCAGATGGTCTAGGAGATACGATAGCAAACGGGCCGTGATCGATGAATTGTTCGGCGCTCTGCGCGCCAAGCTCGCTCCTCCAATCGTGGTCGAAGCCTACCGGTATATCGCTGACGAAGATTATGTCGTTGTGGAAGCGCGGGGCAGAAATACGACCAGAAACGGAGTGCCTTATAACAATACTTATTGCTATGTCTTCCGCCTAGGCGATGGAAAGCTCCGGGAAATGACCGAATATCTCGACACCGAACTGGTCACTGCAGCCCTGGGTGATCCAGTGACGAGTTCGGCGGCAGATGCCCATAAGCGCTAACTTAAGCCTCAGGATTTACACAATGCCAACTTCACGAGCGCGTTTCCCCGTACCGTCTGGTGAAACTTCCTCGAAACCGACGTCTGGCCCGCAATGACTTCCGTGTTGCCCGTGATCTCGGAGTTGTCAAGCGGAACGAATGCAGAATCTTCTTGAAACGAATGTTTCTGTCCTCCCCCCAACCCTGTGTCGCTGCAGGACGCGTCTCAATAGATGAGCTTTAGCGAAAACTGAATTTGCCGCGAAGTTCCCGCGGTCTTGCTGATCATGCCGAACCCTGTACCCGCGATGATGTTCGCCGGTAGCCCCATGTTGACGATGTTAAACAGATTAAATAACTCTCCCCGGAATTGCAGGTCCGCTAGCTCCGAACCGCTTTCGCGGTGGCCAATCGGAGTCGTCTTGATGAGCGCAAAATCGAAATCATAATATGCCGGGCCGCGAAATGTATTACGGCCGAGCGTCCCAAAGCGCCCGGAGTTTGGTCCGGTCCCGCCCGCGATCCCGATGGGAATGGAAAAGAGACTTGCGTTGTTCACACCCCGCCCAAAATAATCGTCGCGCGGTCGGGTTGAACTGCCGGCGCTCGATAGGTCGGGTATCCCAATCTGGTCCGGCCGGTCCGCGCCAATCGTTCCCGCGCCCGTCTGCTGGATACCCGAATAAACCGTAAACGGCGAACCGCTGGTGATGGTCGAGATGCTCAGCAACTCCCAGCCCTTCGTCAACAGCTGGGTTCGATCCGACTGAAGTCCCAGATGCTCGAAATGCAAATCCTGCGCCGCGCTCAACGTGAAGGCGTGCGTTACATCAAAGCTTGACGGCCCTCTTTCCGCTTGTGTATCGAACGGGTCTTGCGGACTAAACAGCGTCACGGCACCGGTGGATCCCGTTCCTCCCAGGATGCCGCTGACATCATCCAGTGATTTGCCCCAGGTGTAGCCTGCTTGCAATGACGGACCGCCGTGCCCAACATTTCCCGACAACGAGGTCTGCAAGGCGTTGTAAGACGAGTGCGACGTTGCCGTCATCACAGACTCGAATCCGAAACCTCCCGTCACCGCTCCGCTCCCGTCGAAGTTTGTAAACCGTGCAAATTCCGAATCCGCTCCGGGATACGCGTTTGGATATGACATTCTGGGAAGTCGAAACGCCGACGTTCCAACGTACGCGACATCGGCCGTGAGGCCACCGAAAGCCCGTTCCAGCCCCAGCGTCCAAGTTTGCAGGTAGCCATTGCCGAAGCGCCGGTCGATCCCGGACAGACTCAGCAGCGAGAGCTGATGACTCGGCGCCAGCGCTGCCAAATCTTGCTGGTATCGATTTACGTCCATCACCGTGTTCGCCGGGACTTTTTTCGGATCGCCGCTGGCCAACACGTTCACGCCAGCGGTGTTATAGACCTGCGGCAATTCGTCCGGTGTGATTTGGAATCCGTAGGAAATCTCCCCGTTTTGCGCCGCATTGACACGTGGATAAACAACGTAAGGGGTTGACCCTGTCAGAAGATTGTCCTGCCAGATATTCGGCGGAATCACTGTGATCGCCCCGCCCATGTGCACGTGCACTGCCTGCGGCGCGTGCCACTCCACTTGCACACGCGGCCCCCATCCGTTCCGATCGGTCTGATAAGTAGGCTGCGGATTGATCAAGTATTCCTGCCCAACGCCCGCCGGTGGGAACGAATTCAGAAAGCTCGACGTTCGAAGCGCGCGCTCCGAAATCGGCGTGTAGATCTCATATCGCAGCCCGTAATCGAGCGTCCATTGCGGATTGATTTTCCATGTGTCCTCGATGTAGGCGTTCACGTCATTCCGGTTGATCGCCGCGGGCCCAATGTGCGCGCCATTCGATGCGTAGGGCGGCGCGACTGCGATCGTGTATCCATACGGATAGCCGAGTAATAGACTGCTCATCGTGTCTGGCAGAGGCCGACCCGGCTGCACATCATGCTGTCTACTCGCAGAAGGAATGAACACGGGCGAATAAACTGTTCCACCACCAAAATCGTACTCGCCATTGGGACTTATACCGAAGTATGTCGTGTCCCGGTTAAGGCGTGCTTCCGCACCCCACTTCACCGCGTGCCGCCGGCTTGTCCACGCAAAATCCAATTGTCCCTGGAACAAATTCCCGAACGCCGACATCACCGAGCCCGCCGCTCCATTGAACGCCTCATAGAGGCCATCGATGAACTTCAAAGCCGGATCGGTGTGGTTCTGCGTCACAAACGAAGGCGTCGTCCGCGTGAAACTCACCGACGTCGACCAGAGAAAGTGCGGAGACACGGTGCGCGTATAAGTGATGACCCCGTTCCGCTGCCGATCCACATACTGCACGCCGAAGCTCGGATCAAGCAGTGTCTGATCCGGATTTGTTGTCGGTCCCGTCAGATTGTCGTAATTGAATCGACCAAACAATTGTCCTTTTGCGCCAACTTTCTGATCGATGCGGATGGAAAACTGATCCGTATCCGTGTTCACGTTTGAAGGCGCAGAATAAGTTCGCGCACCATACGCGCCGGTTGGGTTGTTGGGCAGTGGATAACGGGCCAGCACTTTCTCAATTGCCGGATTCACCGGTACGTGCAGCGTGTCCGTGCTGCCGTCCGGGTACGTCACCACATCCTGGCCCCGCCTCTCTGCTGCTGTAGGTACAGCCAGCACCTGGGTCGTTCCCAGCACCTGCCTGAATCCCTGATACTGCACAAAATAGAACGTGCGGTCGCGTCCGTCATACACGTTCGGCAACACGACTGGCCCACCGTTCGTAAATCCGAACTCGTTTCGCCGGAACGGAGGGATACGGCCCGGGTCCGCAATCGACGGGTGATCGAAATAATTCCGAGCATCGAGGGCAGAGTTCCTTAGAAACTCGAAGAATGATCCGTGAAAACCGCTTTTTCCGGACCGTGTCACGATGTTGGTGAAACCTGCCGCGCCGCGCCCGATGTCCGCCGGCATCCAGCCTGAGCTTGACTGCAACTCCTGAATCGCATCTACGTTGAAATTCGTGAACGTACTCCCGCCCATCTCTGGATCGCTGACATCCGCACCGTCCATCGCGAACACAGCCTCGACGCCGCGCTGTCCGTTGATTGCGAACTGCTGGGTGAAATTCGTCTGCCCGTTCACGTCGGTCATCGTGCCCGCTGCTAACAACAACAGCGTGCTGAAGTCGCGTCCATTCAACGGCAACTCATTTACCTTTTGGCTGGAGAGTTTCTCCCCGCTTGCTCCGCTGGCTACGTTCGAAGTTGTGCTCGGGTTCCCATTCGAGACTCCTGCTGCAGAAGTTTGCGGGTTGGGTGCAATAGACAGCACCCCTTGATCGGATACTGTCAGCACAACTGTTACGCCCGTAATATTCACCGACACTGGCGCTGTCGGACCTCGCCCGGGAAATTGCACGCTCACGCGATGTGGCCCGAGTCGAAAGTCCCGAATCGTGAACCTTCCATCGGTTCCTGTAACTGCCGTTTGGTTCTCTTTGGCGGCCGGTGTGTATAACGTTACCTTCGCTCCGGCCACAGGTTCACCGGCAGCCGTGCGTACGACACCAGTCCAGGCCGGCGCAGACGGAGAACTCTGTTGTGCTTTAAGCGAGACCGCCACCATCAGTCCCAACAGAAATAACCTCTCTATCAGTCTGAAAGCCTTATGAAAGGGTCGAGCTATTGTGTGTTCCTTTGCGTAGTGGAATTCATGCATAAAAATTTCTCGAGTTAAAGCAGAATGCAGTCGAGTGCATGAAGGACTTCAACGAAAGAAAACTGCCTGCTAGGGCGTGTCGTCCGAAGATGCCATTTCCAGGAACGAGCGGAAGGATCGAACCCAAGCGTGATTATATCTGAGACATCCGGGCCGCCGTTCACCTTACGAATGCTGGCCCCTTATGGTCTGTCGACACAGTGCCATCGTACCCAAGATCCGTCCTGACGAATGTCCTTGTGATCGCAAAGGCAGTCCGTGGATGGTCGGTCAAACGGAAGATATCCAGAAACGGGGTTGTAGGAAGTCGGCCGAATTGGTACCGGGAAGTTGGCAACTCGGAAATCACCGCAGAGACCAGCGGTGCCAATAGCTTGATCGGCTTAAGTTAACGCTCATGTGGGCAGGTGCCTGAACACTGGATCCGGCTGCCGACCTACACCCCTGACCTCCAGCTGTTGATCGAACCATGAATGCATGAAATGGGCTTCCGCGGCGCAAGGCAGCCCTTGAATAAGAACGAACGATCGTGCTATTATCTTGCGCGTATGAAAGCACAGGCCCAGGTCAGCAAGACTCCTCTGCGGCGAGCGAGACGCGCTGACGATCCCGCTTCGGGTAACGGCCGCGCGCAGCGGCCTCGGGGACTCCGCACGCGCCGTGCCATCCTGCGAAAAGCAGTCAACATCGCGTCCGTCGAAGGCCTCGAAGGCCTGACGATTGGAAAACTCGCCTCCGAGCTCCGCATCAGCAAAAGTGGGCTCTTCGCGCACTTCGGCTCTAAGGAAGACTTGCAATGCGCGGTGGTCGACGCAGCCCGCGAGATCTTTGTCGACGTGGTCGTGCGTCCCGCTTATCAATTTCAGGGACTGAAGCGGCTACGGGCTCTATGCGAAAACTGGCTGGCCTACGGTCAGCAGAGAGTCTTTCCCGGCGGCTGTTTTTTTTCCGCAGCATCGCTTGAATTCGACGACCGCCCCGGCCGGGTGCGCGATCAGATCGTAGGGCTAATGCAGAGGTGGCTCGGAAATCTCGAGCAGGCTGCGCGGGACGCACAGTCCGCCGGCGAAATCTCAAAAGACGCCGACGTTCGCCAGCTTGCCTTCGAAATTCAGGCCCTCGCCATGGGAGCGAATTGGAGTTCGCGCTTGTTCCGCGACCCGGGCGTGTACGACTCGGTCCGCACCGCGATTTTGCGGCGAATTGAGGAAGCTGCCGAAACCAAACAAGCGAGGGAGTGATGCGCATTCGCCCGAGCCTCCTGGCTTTCACCTCCGCGGGACTCATCTTCGCGAGAGCGATCTTCGTGCTGGCCGCCCAGACCAGTGCCGCGCAGATCGGTGCGGCACAGGCCCCGGCGTCAACCACCGAAATTCCAATCCAGCGTTGTGATCGGCTGCCGGTCGTCATTCTGCAAGTGGACAAGCAAGACAAACGCTTTCTGGTTGACACGGCCGCGACCTCCTTCCTCAACGCAAAGTCATTCATCGGCGGGCCCGCCAAAGAAGTCCAGATCCACTCCTGGAATCAAACCACAGCATTGAACGCCAGCAATGTTTCTATCGAGGAATTCGCCTTGGGCAGTCATATTATCCGCAACGTCCAGTTACCCGCGATCGACCTAAGCGCCATCTCGAAGGCATGCGGTGGGCGCCTCGATGGAATCCTGGGCGTCGATCTCCTCGAGCGCTTGGAAGTGACCATCGACCTGGAGCGCAGCGTGGCTCGCCTCGGCGTAGCGCCGCGAAATTCCTCAGAACTATCTCTCATCGTCGAGATGCAGAAGGCAATCGAGTCATGCTCCGCAGCCTTCAACAACGCAGACGCGGAAGCGCTGACCTCCTGTTTCGATCCGGAGTTCGCGCTGAGCTCGCCGCGCGGAGAGCTTCACGGCGTCGACCAGGCCATGAACTACTTTCAGCAGTACTTTGGCACCAGTCCGCATGCACGTCTTTCGATGACGATGAGTGATCAGCGCGCCGTCGGGGAATTGGTCTGGGCCCTCTATGACTACACCATTGAAGCCCCGTCCAAACATACATCCGGCCGCGGAATGATGATATGCCGCAAATCGGAAAATCACTGGCATATCCTGAGCATGCACGAATCCCCCTTCGTAGCCGCCGTAATCTCAAGACCCTAAACCCCAGCCCCGACCGAGCGGCCCTTTCTGTGGTCCAGATCAAGTACTGTAGAATACTGGTGCCGCGCCAGAATACTGATGCCGCGCCGAAACGGGCCCGTAGCTCAGCGGTTAGAGCAGTGGACTCATAATCCATTGGTCCAAGGTTCAAATCCTTGCGGGCCCACCAATCTCGCCTAATGATTCCATCCAACTGTCCGACTAAACGATTCTTGCATCTACGCGAAGAGGAAGTTTGCGGAGATTGGCGGGCGATGTGACAATACCTATATGCACAAATCCTTCATCGCAGCGGTAACTATATTTGCGGCTGGAATGCTGTTGCCAGGGAACGCCCCGGCCCAGGATACTCCGGCAGGCACAACGCAAACGACTTCGCCATCGACGGCAGCGCCGGGCAAGGCTCAGACCCCCGCAGCTAAGCGGCCCGCAACCGCGGCCAAGGGCGCGGCGCCGCTCACGCTCAAAACGCAAAAAGAAAAATTCAGCTATGCGCTTGGAATGAAGATGGGCGGAAATCTTAAGAAGCAAGATGTCCCGGTTGATCCCAACATTCTGGCGCGCGGAGTTAAAGATGCACTCGCCGGTAGCAAAACCCTGATGACCGACGACGAAGCCCAGGCCGCGCTCACCGAGATGCAGAACGACATGCGTAAGAAGCAGCAAGAGAAGCAGCAAGTAGCCGGCGCAGCCAATAAAAAAGAGGGCGAAGCGTTTCTCGCCGGCAATAAGGGGAAAGAAGGCGTCGTAACCCTGCCCAGCGGCCTGCAATACAAGATCATAAAAGACGGCACGGGACCGAAGCCCGCGGCCACCGACTCGGTGGTCTGCAACTATCGAGGCACGCTGATCGACGGGAAGGAGTTCGACAGCTCGTACAAGCGTGGGCAGCCAGCGACGTTTCCCGTGAACGGTGTGATTAAAGGATGGACCGAGGCCCTTCAGCTTATGCCGGTGGGATCGAAGTGGCAACTCTTCATCCCAGCCGATCTGGCGTACGGCGACCGAGGCGCGGGGCCCGACATTGGTCCCGATGCGACTCTTATTTTTGAAGTCGAGTTGGTCTCTATTCAGGATAAGAGCAAGGAGAAAGCACCCGATAATCCGGGGAAACAGTAAATCGGCTTCCGGCTGACGGGCTCTGGCTTTCAGCCAGGAGGCTCTATGAGCGCGACAGCAAGAGTAGGCTGGCGCCTGATTAACCACTTTGGGGCCACCTCCTTCGAATCGTTGACAGCGTGCGTGCGGCGAGAGTAGCGTTCCTTCAGTTTGCCGTAGGATTTAATCCTCGGTTCAGGAGCGCTGCCATGTTGTGCAGATTTTTCTGCGCAGGGGTAATTGTGTGTCTGGTTGCGAATGTCTCCGCGGCACAAGACCCCACTAAAGTCGAGCCGAAACACTACAGATTGCAGTTTGAGAACGAGCGCGTGCAGGTTGTGGATGTGCACTACGGCCCTCACGAGAAGTCGGAGATGCACGAGCATCCCGGCGGCGTGTCGGTGAGCGTGACGGGCGGGCATCTGCGGTTTACCGATCAGAACGGCAAGGTCACCGAAGTTTACGCCAAGGCGGGCGAAGCGCGATGGTTTCCGCCGTTCAAGCACAAAGTAGAGAACCTGGGCGATGAACCGTACAACGGCGTTTACATCGGCATCAAGGGCAAGTTGGCAGCATCGGCGAACGAGCTGCAACCCTATTCTCCGGTGAGCCCTGAGCAGTTGGCGAAGATTCTTGCGGAGCCTCGGGCCGCTACAAAACCCTAAGACCGGCTTCCGGGCTTCGCCTTGCGGCCAAACGCATACGCCCGCCCTCCATCCCGTATAATTAATTTGCATTCATAGTGATTTGCGATTGAAGGAAGGGTATGGAGCACACCGTTTTTTGCGTGAAATTGAAGAGACAGATGCCCGGACTGGACGAGCCTCCTTTTGACAACGAGCTCGGCCGGAAGGTTTACGACAATGTGTCGCAGGAAGCCTGGCGCATGTGGACCGAGCACTGCAAGATGCTGCTCAACGAATATCGGCTGAACCCCGCCCGCCGCGAAGATCAGGAAGTGATCGTGAAGCAGTTGGAGCAATATTTTTTCGGGGAAGGGTCGGCGGTGCCGAAGGAGTACGTTCCGCCGGCGCATTGATGGGTCTCAATGTCCTGCCGGCAAAAAGCAGGTTCCCTTCGGCTTCGCTCAGGGCAAGCTCTCCGCTCCGCTCGCCATTTTCTCCGCTCCGGTCGGAATGACAAAAATTGAAAGCGCGCAAGGGTTTTGTGCTGGTTCAGCCTGAACTGGAGAGGAGGCGCTCTCCGTTAGTGAGTATTCCGCCCTGCGGGCCGGAATTTCCAAGGCGTCGGGGTCTTTCGATCCGATGAGGTTCGAAGGCAGCGCAAGAAACTGATTCCCGCGCTGCCGTTGTGGGATCTCGATGGCCCCGCCAAAACGATTGTTTTTCTTCGCCTGTGGGCGGAAAAACTTGGATTGCCGAAACTGAACCCCCAAGTTCTGATGCGGAACGGACAAGAATCTCTGTCCGGCTTTTGTAAATTTTCGTGCCCCTTTGGGCAGAGTTGTCCAATGGGCGAAATTCAACTTGAATGTACCGCATCAGTGTGCAAGGGGATGACTTGTGAGTCGGACGTAACCGGCCGGTTTTCCGGTTTCGTAACAAGCCGAAGAAAGTTCATAGTTAGAGCACAAGGCCGTGTAAGCTGCTACGC
>DAIUEW010000019.1:0-84036 GCA_036844925.1 Candidatus Sulfotelmatobacter sp. | reverse complement strand
GGGTGTGCTCCTGTGGCTGGTGAATCGCTTCATCCCCATGCAGTCATCCATCAAGGCAATTTTGAACGGAGTGGTGGTCATTGCCGTGGTTTTGTGGCTGCTGAATGTTTTTGGGCTATTCCATTCGCTGTCTCATATCCGCGTTGGAACATAAAGAAAACAGGCCACAAATCAAAATCGATCCAGATCGACACCAAGCAACACGGCAGATACCTGCCACAAGGAGATAGTGTGAAGACAAAACTGTTCTTAGCCGTCGCAGTCGCATTGAGTTTGCCGGCAGTAGGCCAAACCCGCTCCCAAACAACCCTGACCGTCGAGCCGATGAGTCCGACGCCCACATTCCGGGTCACGGTCATCAGCCGCAGCGTGCAAGCCATCAACTATGAGCACCGCAGCGGAAGCTCGAAGCTGGATTTTGCCGGCACAACCCTGATGCCCATGGCAAATGGCGAGGCCAAAGTAAACAGCAAGCGTGGATCCATTGAGATTGAAGCCGAATTTGGCAACTTGCAAAGGCCTACGACTTTCGGCAACGAATATCTGACTTACGTTCTGTGGGCGATTTCGCCCGAGGGCCGTGCCGTCAATCTTGGAGAAGTATTAGTCGGCGACAACGATCGCAGCAAGCTGCACGTGACTACAGACCTTCAGGCCTTCGCCCTGATTGTTACCGCAGAGCCTTACTACGCAGTTCGGCAGCCCAGCAATGTGGTCGTGCTTGAGAATGCCATCCGCGAAGACACTAAGGGAACGAGCGAAGCGGTAAATGCAAAGTATGAACTGATGGAACGCGGCGGCTACATTCCGACCGGATACAAGTTCGACCCGGTGGTCCTGAACGCAAAGTTGCCGCTGGAGTTCTTCGAAGCGCGCAACGCGCTGCGCATCGCTCAATCGGAAGGAGCCGAGCAATACGCTCACGAAAGCTATCAACACGCTGTTCAGTTAATGAATAACGCGGATGGCTACGCTGTCAGCAGGCACTTGGATCGAAAGCCTCTGATCGCAGTTTCTCGCGAGGCGGTGCAGACTGCGGAAGATGCGCGCGCCATCGCAGTTAAGAAGATGGACGACGTGCGCCTGGCAAACGAACGCCAGGATTCAGCCGACGCGCAAGCGAAGGCAGAAGGCGATGCTGCCGATGCAAATCGCCGCAAAGAGCGAGCCGAGTCCGACGCAGCCATGGCACAAGCAGCAAGGGCTCAGGCCGAATCTGACACGCTGAGCGCCCACGAGGCAAAGCGTCAGGCCGAGGCGGATTCAGCAAATGCGCAAGCTCAAACTGCGCAGGCTAATTCAGACTTGGCCAATAGCCGGACTGCATCTGCGACCGCACTTTCAGCAGCCCAGGCCGATGCGGATCAGTCCCGCCTGGCAGCACAGCAGGCGCAGTTGACGGCACAACAGGCGGAAACCGATAAAGCCGCCATGCGTACGAAATTGTCCGAGCAGTTGAATTCGATTCTCCAGACCCGCGACAGTGCGCGCGGACTCATCGTCAGCATGTCCGATGTTCTGTTTGACACCGGAAAGTATTCGTTGAAGCCGGGCGCGCGAGAGAAGCTGGCAAAAGTCGCTGGTATTCTGCTTGCCTATCCGGGGCTCAACATCGAAGTCGGCGGCTATACGGATAATGTCGGCGGCGATGCCATGAATCAAACCCTGTCCGAGAACCGCGCCAGTTCGGTACGAGACTATCTGGTGCAAGAAGGCGTATCGCTCAATTCCGTAAGCGCCAAAGGCTTCGGCAATACTCTGCCGGTAGCGTCCAACGACAACTCCGCGGGCCGCCAGCAGAATCGCAGAGTGGAGCTTCTGGTGTCCGGCGACGCCATCGGTACACCGATCAACGCGACAACCGGAAGCTTGCGATAGGCGTGTGCAAGTAACGGTCGACAATGGAGGCAACACACATGAGATTAATTAGCGTTATCAGCACAGCATTTCTGTCTTTGACTCTCGCAGTTCCGGCATATGCGCAGCAGGAGCAGCATGAACAGCAGGAACAACAGAAAGAGAGGCCTGCTCTGGAAAAAGAGAAGAAGGCGCAACCCGAAAAACCTGCAAAGCAAGAGGAGAAAAACGCTCAGGAAAACAAGAACGCCAGGAGTGATGAGAAGAACGCAAAGCAGGAGCAGCAACGTCCATCGGAATCTAAGCCCGAAAGGCAGGAACAGCACGCCTCGGCTGGCCGCATTCCCGCCGACCGTTACAAGTCCAACTTCGGACGCGAACACACGTTTCGCGTTAGTCAGGGCGAATACAGCAGTGGCCGCTTCCAATACGGCGGCTATTGGTTTGGATTCGGTGGCGCGTGGCCGAGCAACTGGCTCTACACGCAAGACGTGTATGTGGTCGAGATCGACGGCGTGTATTACCTGTGCAACCCGATGTATCCGGGCGTGAACCTTGTAATCAGTGTCACGCAATAGCACCAGGAGGAACAAACTTAACCTTCGTCAGCGCGAGTCCATTTGTCTCCGGACTCGCGCCACTTTCTTTCGGGCACCAGCAGGTCACCTCGCCAAACTCGCTTTCGCAGATAATCTCGATATTCCCGAAAAGTGATCCAAAGTGCACAGACCTGGCTAGTGCCTCCGTGGAACCCTTGCAGATGACGCGAAGCCTCTCACTCCACGCAGCCCGCAGCAGCAGGGTTGGACCGGGCAATCGAAGGATGATCTGGCAAGGTGATTGAAATGCGTATCTCCCGTTTCCTGTTACTAGCAGTTCTGATACTGGCCATACCGGCCGCCTTATTCGCGCAGTTCGGCGTGTCCATCACGATCGCTCCGCCCGCGCTCCCCGTGTACGAGCAACCCATGGTCCCCGCCGACGGTTATTTGTGGACGCCCGGCTACTGGTATTACGGGGATGAAGGCTACTTCTGGGTGCCGGGTACTTGGGTCGAGCCGCCCACCGCTGGCTTGCTCTGGACTCCCGGTTATTGGGGTTGGGGCGACAACGCCTTTGCCTGGAATGAAGGCTACTGGGGCCAAAGTGTTGGCTTCTACGGCGGCGTCAACTACGGTTTCGGCTACGGTGGTGTCGGCTATGGGGGCGGATATTGGAACAACGGAGCCTTCTACTACAACCGCTCGGTGAATAACGTGAACGTCACGAACATCACCAACGTCTACAGCAAGACCGTAATCAACAACACGACAAACTACGTCAGCTATAACGGCGGCACGGGTGGAATTACCGCCCGCCCCACCGCTGCGGAAGAGACCGCGGCACGCGGGCAACACACGCCGCCAACAGCGATGCAAACCCAGCATGTGCACGCTGCCAGCACGAACCACGCACTCCTGGCATCTGTGAACCAGGGCCGGCCGGCAATCGCTGCAACGGCGAAGCCTGGCGAGTTTAGCGGTTCTGGGGTGGTAGCGGCCAAAAAAGCGGGAGCAGCTTACAAGGCTCCTGCCACCGAGAATAAGGCTGCCGAGAGCAAGGCGACCGAGAACAAGGCCGCGGAGAACAAGGCCGCCGAGAGTAAGGCGACCGGGAACAAAGCCGCCGAAAGTAAAGCAACCGAGAACAGGGCGGCCGAGAGCAAGGCCGCTGAAAGTAAGGCGAACGAGAACAAGGCCGCCGAGAGCAAAGCCGCTGAGAACAAGGCAGCGGAAGCCCGCACGAGCGAGAGTAAGGCCGCTGAGAACAAGGCAGCAGAAGCTCGCACGCGCGAGAATAAGGCCGCCGAGAACAAGGCCGCCGCAACCCGCACGAGCGAGAATAAGGCGACCGAGAACAAGGCAGCAGAAGCTCGCACGAGCGAGAGTAAGGCCGCTGAGAACAAGGCAGCGGAAGCCCGCACGAGCGAGAATAAGGCCGCCGAGAGCAAGGCAGCAGAGAGTAAGGCGACCGAGAACAAGGCTGCCGAGAGCAAGGCCGCTGAGAACAAGGCAGCGGAAGCCCGCACGAGCGAGAATAAGGCCGCTGAGAACAAGGCCGCCGAGAGTAAGGCGACCGAGAATAAGGCTGCCGAGAGCAAGGCTGCAGAAAGCAAAGCGACTGAGAATAAGGCCGCTGCAAATAAAGCAGCTGCAACCCGCACGAACGAGAATAAGGCCACCGAGAACAAGGCATCAAAGCCAGCCGCGGCCCATCAGCCCACTGAGTCTAAGCCGACTGCAGCTCATGCGCAGCCCGCTTCTCATCCGGCAACTGCAGCCAAAGCGCAACCAGCGCCCCGTCAACCGGCGGCACTTCGCGAACCCGAACCCAAGGCGCAGAGTGCGCATCCGGAAACCACGGCTCATGCGGCGCCTGCAGCTCATGCGCAACCCGCTTCTCATCCGGCTGCTACAGCCAAAGCGCAGCCTGCCCCGCATCCTGCGAAAGAAGCTCCCAAAGAAGAGGAGCACCCTCGTCAGTAGCGAATTGACTGCGCGAAGCGTCATCAATCCGCTCGAGGTAAAAGTCGATTAACTCTTATTGGTGCGGATCCCGTGGACCCGCACCATTGCCTTTCTGCCACTATCCAGTGATCGAAGTGATGTCCAGTGTTGGGTCATCTCGGTCCACCCGCTGTCACTGCCCGCATCCTCGATAGAGAATTCGTTTTCTCTTTTTCATCCATTTTTCTTTCACTGAGCAGTTTTGACCATTAAGAAACGGGCGGAACGCCTATAAGTAAAGTGACTCAAGAAAATAAGGAGCACAACATGCTTGGAACGATATTGGTCGTGATTCTGGTGTTAGCACTGGTTGGAGCGCTGCCGCGCTGGTCGCATAGCCGGGAATGGGGTTATGCCCCGACCGGCGGTGTGGGGCTGATCCTTTTCGTCGTTGTCATTCTGCTAATTCTCGGACGGATTTGAGCGTTCCCAGCCGAGCCACCAGTTCCTGGTCTTGAGCGAGGCCGCGAATCAAGTGGTCTAGGGTCTAATGATCGTGTTTTCCAGCAGGGCATGCACGTTCTGCGGATCGGCAACGAAAAACGTTAGTGCTGTATCGGAGCGGACCAGGCGCGACGGTTTCGGTCAGCTTGTACTTCAGGAGTTCGCTTTCGATACAGCACTAACGTGACTCGGGAGCGGTGCGATTCGGGCTCTCACAAACTCGCCGGACGCAGCTTCGAATGACACATTCGATCGCTATTTCACCGACTGGCCAGGCGCAGACATACCGCGAATGATGAGCCAAACTCCATGGATCTTGCGCCAAGTGTGCATGCACCGGAATGACACCACCTGATTGCTGCCGCCCTTCGGGGCGTACGTAGCTGTCACCACGTAGTAGGCGATCGCCACACCCTGGAATACTTGGACAGCCTTCGGCTCAAGCTGGAACTTCGTCAGCCCCTCAAACTTTCCGAAGTTGTCTGAGCGGATGAAATCTTTTCGCACCGGGGTTGGGGAATCGTAAGGCCGACCCACAAACTCCTCGTCCCACAGAGCAATGTAACCCTCGCGGTCCCGTGCCTCGACGATTTGCCAATACTTTTCCTCCGTGCTCCAGACTTGCTCTTGTTCCGCCGAAAAGTTCGATTTTTGGGCGAAACAAAACATGGCCATAAATATCGGCAAAATACTAGTAAGAATTTTTGGCATTTGCTCACCTCCACACAAGTCGCCCATTTCAGGGGCGCTCATTTCTCCGACGTCAGGGCCTTGAGGTAGCATGGTAGAACTGCACTCCGGTGTTGAAGGATTGCACCGGTAAACGCTCGTTCTTCCCGTGGAGGCGTGAACTCACGATACGATTATAAGAGGCGTCTTGCTCCGGCGATCAGAAGCAGGCTCCCTGAGTCGGAAGGCGTTCTGGGAGTTCGTCCGCATCTGCCGCTGAATTCGTGAATTGTCGGCAAACAAGAAACTGAGAATGAGTCCCGATAACTTCAGGTTTGCCCGTTATCCGGGAGCGACGTAGCAGCGAACGCTGCCAACGTTCTGCCTTTAATTGACTTGTCCCACATGTAGCCCTAAGATTTCACGCCAGTGATCGGCCAATCTATTTCGCACTACCGCATCCTGAAGAAATTGGGAAGCGGCGGAATGGGAGTCGTCTACGAAGGCGAAGACGTCTCCCTGGGCCGTCACGTAGCCCTGAAATTTCTTCCTCCCGAGTTCAGCACAGATGCGGCCGCTCTGGATCGTTTCCAGCGCGAGGCGCGCGCGGCATCGTCCTTGAACCATCCCAACATCTGCACCATTCACGAGATCGGCCATCAGGACGGCCAATACTTCATCGTGATGGAACTGCTCGAAGGAAAGACTCTGCGTGACTGCATCTTGGGCCGGCCGCTGCCCAACGACGAACTCCTCGACCTGGCCATCGAAATCGGAGAAGGTCTCGATGCGGCCCACCGCAAGGGCATTGTTCATCGCGACATCAAGCCCGCCAATATCTTCGTCTCCCCGCTCGGCCACGCCAAGATTCTGGATTTGGGTCTGGCCAAATTTGCCGCCCCAGCGCACTCCTCCGCGTCCATCGGGGATGCGGCCACGGTCATGACCGAGGCTCACCTCACCAATCCCGGCGCCGCCGTCGGGACCATCGCCTACATGTCGCCGGAGCAGGCCGCGGGCGAGGAACTCGATCCCCGCACCGATCTGTTTTCCTTCGGCGCCGTGCTCTACGAGATGGCGACAGGTAATCCAGCGTTCTCGGGAAATACCTCGGCGCTCGTCTTCGACGCCATCCTGCACAAAGCGCCCGCCTCGCCCATCCGCTTGAATCCTGCCGTCCCCGCCGAGTTGGAGCGGATCCTGAACAAGGCTCTCGAGAAAGACCGCAAGCTGCGTTATCAAAGCGCAGCGGAAATGGCGGTGGATCTCAAACGTCTGCATCGCGAAATCGACTCGGGACGAACCAGCGCCGCCAGTGTCGTCACCCCAGCGCTCGTTACTCCGGCCCCACCAAAATCGCAGCGCCCGCTCTTGCTCCCGCTCGCAGCGCTTGTCATACTCGCCCTCGCCGCGCTGGCCTGGCAATTTCGTCCCATCCAGCCGCCACCTAAGATCGCACGCTTCACCCAGCTCACCCATGACGGCTGGCAAAAAGTTTCCTTCGGACAAACTGCCCCCACCGTCCTCACCGACGGTCCACGCCTCTACATCCAGGAGACCATTCACGGCCATTTCGCCGTAGCTCAAGTCTCCGCTTCGGGCGGCGACACCGTGCCTATCTCCACTCCATTTCCCAACGTGGCTCTGGATAATCTTTCACCAGACCGCTCCGAGCTTCTCGTCGGCGTCTTCACCGGCCTCGAAATCGACCAGCCACTTTTTGCGGTGCCCACTCTCGGTGGCTCTCCCCGCCGCCTGACCTCGGTCCAGGGACAGGACGTCACCTGGACACCGAAGGGAGAGATGCTTGTGTCCCGCGGGAATGAGCTGTCGCTGGTGAGTGGCGATGGCACGCCTCAAACCTGGCTGATGCTGCGCAACGCCGTGGAGTCGGCTTTCTGGCTGCGTTGGTCGCCGGACAAAAAGCTCCTGCGTTTCACGTTAACCAAAGCCGACCATAACCTGCTCGCCGAAACGGCCGCCGATGCCACTCATTACCGCGAACTCCTCCCAGGCTGGAATCCCGGCGACGATCTCTCCGAAGGTGATTGGACTCCGGACGGCCGCTTGTTTGTTTTCCAGGCGCAACAGAACTGGGGCCGCTCCGATATCTGGGCGCTCCAGGAGAAATCGGACTGGTGGCACAAGCCCACGTCCCTGCCTGTGCAGCTCACGGCCGGACCGCTCAACTTCTACGCTCCTCAGCCCAGCCTCGACGGCAAAACCATCTACGCCATCGGCGAGGAGTCGCGCGCCGAACTCGTGCGCTACGACGCCAAGTCCAAACAGTTCGTCCCTTATCTCGGAGGCATCTCCGCCCGCGCGGTCGATTTTTCTCCCGATGGCCAATGGATCAGCTATGTTTCTTATCCCGATGGATACCTGTGGCGCTGCCGCAGCGACGGCAGTGATCGCTTGAAGCTCACTCCTGTGCCGCTCTATATCGAGAGCGCGAGTTGGTCGCCCGACAGCAGCCAGATCGCCCTGTCTGGCTCGGAAGCCGGTGCCGCCTCCAGGCTTCGTTTGTATCTGGTCGCCGCAGCCGGAGGAACGATGCGCGCTCTCGATGTGGGCCGCTACAACGTAAGCGGTCCGTCCTGGGATTCCGACGGGCAATCCATCACCTTTAATGACTCCGTCCAGCCGGGAACTTCGACCCTCCGCCGGCTCAACCTCAAGACCGAAGCAGTGACTGACATTCCCGACGCGAAGGATCTCGTCCAGCCGCGACGCTCTCCCGATGGACGCTTTCTTGCGGTCACGACTTTAAGCGGCGACAAGCTCCGCCTCTTTACCTTCAGCACCCAGCGCTGGTCCGACCTCGCCGTGACTCAGGTCGGCACTTTCAAATGGTCGGCTGATAACAGCTACATCTACTTCGACAACGGATTCAGCACCGATCCTTCTGTCTTCCGCGTGCGCGTTGCCAACGGCAAGATCGAAAAACTGATCTCGCTACAGGATTTCCGCCGCGTCGTCACCCCCTGGAGCACATGGCTCGGCCTCACTCCACAGGGCGATATCCTCCTCATGCGCGACACCGGCAGCCAGGAAGTTTACGCGCTGGAGATGGAAAGTCCCTAAGCTCGTTCTCTTCCGTGCGGTCATCGAGGCCGATTGGCTGACCGCCAAATGGCAATTCGCTCAGGGAGCGCGAACAATGAAGGAGAGGAAGCAGTGAATTCGCCAAACTGTTACGAGGATGCGAACCGCGCCAAGGCCTATGCCACGCTTGGGTTCGCCAACACCTACTACCTCGCGTTCCGCGACTTTCCGGAGATTCTGAGCGCGCATGTTTCCGGCCAAAGAGCGCTTGACTTCGGTTGTGGTACGGGCAGATCGACACGATTCTTAAAGGCACTCGGCTTTGATGTGACCGGAGTGGATATCTCGGAGGATATGCTGCGTATCGCACGGAGCACCGATCCCTCTGGTGATTACCGTCTTGTGCCAGTCGACGATCTCGAGCAATTTGCCGCTGGCTCCTTCGATTTAGTTCTCTGCGCGTTCCCATTCGACAACGTTCCCATGGGAATGAAAGGAAAGATTCTTCGCGACCTCAGAAGGCTGCTGGGGCCCACTGGAATCATCGTCAATCTGGTTTCGTCACCCGAGATTTACACGCATGAGTGGGCTTCCTTCACTACCAAGGACTTTCCAGAGAACGCGATCGCGCGTAGCGGAGATGCCGTAGATATCGTGGTTACCGATCACCAGGATCGGAGACCCGTTGAGGACATCCTCTGCAACGACGAATCGTATCGAGCGATATACCGGGAAACCGGTCTTGAAGTGATTCAGGTGTTTGCACCTCTTGCAAAGGGCGACGAGCCCTATTCGTGGGTGAGCGAAACGAAGATCGCTCCCTGGGTGATCTACGTCTTACGACGCGCAAAGTAGCTCTTGGACCTTAGTTGGGAAACTCGGTTATTCCCGGCTGTGGGAGTCGTTGGCCAACCGAAAACAGGCTTCGCGGAGATGTCCTTGAAGCCGACTTTTAGGGCGTGATCGCCAGAATCTCGTTGAACGAGGCCCTTCGCTTCTTCGCTATCGCCGGGTAAAGGGCCCAGATCATCTGAAAGCATCTCCGGTCGGCAACACGGAGTATTGGCTGAAGACCCAGTTGGTGCGCTACCGCTTGCGTACCTCCAGCTGCACGGGCTGCGCAACTGAAGCTATTTCGGGATCGTAGTATTCATAAACTTGCGACTTGAATGTTCGAGCCCGAATGGGAAACCTGGCGCGCAGGCGATACTTCAATGTGAACACATCTCCCGGAGCGAACGAATCGAAGTAGAGAAGCGCTTGCGTCGCCGTAAGGCTGAACTTCGATAGATGGCCACTTTTGCGGTGTGCGCTCTTCTCCTGGTAATCCTGCAGATCCTCGCTGAGCAGGTCAAAACCGGGAGGTATGCCGAGATCGACCATCACCATGTTGGCCGCCTTCTGCAAGTTGTTTCTGACGGTGGCGCTCGCCGTGGCAATGTCGTCCTGCGCCAGATGTGTGCGGTCATAGGCAACGTCGATCGAAAGCGGTTCGCCCGCCGCCTTTTCGTCCCAAGGCAAGTAGTAGCTGCCCACGATTTGATAGGCTAGACCGCCCTTTCCCTCGAACTGGAGGCCGACCGTCGAGGCGCTTTGCGGTTCGACGTTCTTGAAAACAAATTGATGGAGTAAGTCGTTGTTCTCGGGCGTCAGCTCGAGCTTCTCCGCAGGCTTGCCATTCAGCAGAACTACTACCGTACCGCGTACGTCGGCTGCGCCTTTCTCTGTCGCTGTCAGCAGAGCACGCAACGCCATGATCGTCGCCTGTGTGGTACCCCAGGTTCCATAGGCATCTTTCTTCGACGCGATGTAAGTGAGAGCTTTGCGCGCCGTCGCCGACGCTTCGCCTGATTGCAGGAGCGCCTGCACGGCGAGGCTGGTCGTCTCCACGCTGGCACTTGGCCCGGTGGCGTAGACGCTCGTTTCTTCTGCGCTCCACCAAACCTGCTCGTCTTTTTCGGTGCGTGCATCGAGGAGCATCTGAATCGCCTGCCGCGTAAATTCGCGGTCGGCTCCGTAGTCGGCGGCAAAGTTGGCGACGACGGCCAGCGTGTAAGCATCCACTTTAGCCGCTATGTGTTTTTCAACAAAGTCTTTTGCTTTTTCGACCGCCGGTCCCTGGTAACCCGTGGTCTCGAGCGCCCACGACAGGTATGCCGTAATTCGCAGGATGTCAGAGTTGTAGCGATTGGTTGCGCCTTCGTTGATGAATTGCGTGTCCGGCTTCCAACTCCCGTCTTCCTGCTGCTGGCTCGCCAGCCACTGCTGGGTTCGCGAGATGAGCTTCGGATCGACGTCGTGGACTTTCGACATGTCGTAGAACTCCATCAGACCGTAAGCAGTGAGAATCTTGTTCGCCGGCGCGCTCCCGAACCACGAGAACCCGCCGCCCGGGACCTCGAACGTGAGCAGTCGCTGATATCCGTTGGCGATGAATCCTTCGGCCTTTGCGTGCACCTCTGGAGTCAGCTTCTTGGTGCGCTTCATGTAATCAAGCGCTAGCACATTCGGATAAGTGCTCGACGAGGTTTGTTCGAAGCACCCGTTCGGCATGCGCAAAATTGCGTCCATCCCTTCAACGACCTGGCTCATCGGGCCGGGATATAGTCGCACAAAAATCTTGCTCGCCTCCGGAATGGAGTTTGCCGGGAAATCGAGCTCATGCTGTACCGCATTCTCCAGGCGGCCGTTAAAGACGAGGCTTTGCTCGCGGCCATTCGGAATGACTTCGATTTCTCGGACCACAACGTCAGCACGATCGATGCCGGCCCGATCAGATCCGCCCTGCATGCGCGCTGCCAGTGTAAGCTTGAACTTCCCGATGCGCCTGGCCTCCAGCGTGAACTGCGAACTGCCTACGCGAGCCGAATCTACCGCGACAGATTTTTCAGCGGCGTCCTCGACGAGCGAGAACCAGTCGTCCGATTGCAATTTCAGGTTCACGTCGCCGCGGGTATCCGAATAGTTGTAGATGGCCACGGGAATGGAGACGCGATCGCCCTGGGTAAGCGTGACCGGCAAGTCGAGATCAACGAAGAAATCCTGAAAAACTTTCAGGCTCGACGTAGACGTGCCGAGCGCTCCCTGTTGCGTGGAAGCAATCATCGCCATGCGCCACGTCGTGATGGAGTCGGCCATCGGTATCACGATGCTGGCGCGGCCGTCTTTGTCAGTGATAATTTCTGGGTTGATGTAAAGCGCTTCGGGGAAATAGGAGCGCACGTGGGCGGCGGGCGCGGAACTTTCTTTGGCCAGGATCGCACCGTTGACCACCTCAAGGTCAGAAAAGTTGCGGCCATTGAGCTGTGCTTTCTGGTCGTTAACTCCGCGGCCGACCCTGAATATTCCGCCGCCTCTTCCACCGCCGATCCCGCCGGGCACACCTGCAGCCATAGGCGCAACCATCGCGTTCATGGTTTGGACCTGCATTGCGCCTGCCTCGACCTCAACCGCATCAGTGACTTGATCAACCGACAATACTGCGGAGAGAACGGCCCTGTCACGCACCTCAAGCGTGAGCGCCTGCGCCGCTGTTTTGAATCCCTGCTGCCTTACCTGGATTACGTAATCACCCTTCGGCAGGCCAGCAAAGTGAATCGGCCAGATGCGTCGGTCGTCGCGGGACGGATTTTTCCGCTGGCGACGCTGCGCAACTCGACATCGGCTCCAGGTACAACGGCACCGGTGGGGTCAGTCACGGTTCCGACGATCTCCGCCCGGCCGTTCCGCGCACCGCGGTCGTGCTCGATATTGACATTAATTCTCGTGGACTCCGGACCGGGAGGGCCTGCAATCCACTTGCGTTGAAACAGCAGGAGAGCTTGCAGATCATCCTGCGTGTTCAGTTGGCCGTCTGCGCCAACGCTCCTTATCAGGTAATGCTTCTTCGACGCGTCCCAGCGCGCGGGCTCAAATGTAAGAGGGTTGCCCCAGGGATCGCTGAACTCCGCATCGCCTGACTGTGCAAGCCGTGCGTAAACGTCGGACGGATCGCCTGCTTTGGGATTTTTCTCGTAAGCCAGGCTAAGTTCTTTCGCTAGCCGGTTCGCCTGCTTTTGAAACTGTTGCTGGTAGCGTTGCCAATAATCGGCGTACTTCGTCATCGGCACATCCTTGCCGAATTTCGTCTCAAACTTGTTTGGAGTTACGATTTCGGTCGCGGAGAACAGCGCCCGCGCAGCCCGGTCCCGCGGTTCAGCTTTCGACTTCTCCGGCGGTTCGACAATATCCGGCATGCCAATGGAGTGGATCTCATAGCGCGGCTTCATCACCTCTTGCTCGAGATAAAAGAAAACCTTGGCAAAGCCCGGCTGCTTTTCCGCCAGAGCAAACACGGCTTCGTCGACTACCTGCAATCCAAGTGCAGCGTGGACGCCCTGGCCATGCGAGTTGGTCACGCGAAACTTGATGCGGGCGTCGCCGCCGGGTCTGTAGACGGAGGCATCCGCGGCCGTCTCAATCCTCAATTCGTTGGCTGGCTGCACAAAGAGCAGTCGATGATCGCCTACGGGACGAGCGTCTCTTCCGAAGACATACGCGCTGATATCCACAGTCCCTGCCATCTCGGGGGAGGCCATCAGCGAAAGTTCGGCCTCGCCATTTTCGAGGTCGAGGTCGCGCGTCAGCACCGTCTGACCTTCCTTTACTATGTCCACGTACGCCGCCCCGCGCGCCTTGTTTGAAAAGACCTTCGGTTGAATACGCTCGCCAGTTTGATAGACAGCGCGCTCAGTGCGAAGAAGAATCTGATCTTCACCCTCACGGGCCTCTAATTCAACTTTGCTCGACGCTTGATTTCCTTCCTGATCCGTGACTTCAATCTGCAGGGTATCCTTACCCGCCTTCCCCTTAATAGGGACAATAGCAATCCCTCCCTCATCGGTGGTTGCACGTTGATCCCAATTCGCGGCAGATCGAACCGTCACCTCAGACTGCGCGGGAGTTCCGTCCGGATACGAAGTCAGAATGAATACCTGGTTCTCCAGATTGGGGACGAGCGTCCCGCCCTCGGGAATCGCAGTGATCAGCAGAGGCGAGTCACTAACCGTAATCGGCTGGCCACGAGTCTCCGCATGCCCAGCGGAGTCTTTCACGGTAGCCTCAATCAGCACGCGAGCGGCGCCCTGGTTGAGAGGCCGTCTGGCAAAATATTTTGGCAAAGTGAGGTCGAAATGATACGAGCCCTCGGAGTCCGTCTTGCCTTTGGCCGACGCGACCTCGAACATTGAGACATCGGTGGCTGAAGCCTTCATGCTAAGTTCGGCATTGTCCACCGGCTTTCCGAAAAAGTAGTTGGCCCGCACGGTTCCAGTGACGTGATCGCCGGGCTGGTAGCCGCGTTTCCGTTTCTTGCCGTTCTCCGCGAGTTCGACTGCCACTTTGAATTTCGGAAGAACATAGCGTTCCACATTGAGGGCGATCTCCGCCGTATTCGTTGGCGCATCGGCATCGCCCATCAATGCGCGCAGATGATAGGTCCCCAGGTTGACTTCATCGGCCAGCGCAAATTCAGCCGATGCCACTCCGAACTGATCGGTCGCGGTCGCTTTCTTGAACACCTTATTCCCGCGGGAGTCCTCGACTTCAAACGTTAGCGTGCGCTTGGCTGCCGCCTCATGATCCGATCGGTCAAGCGCGAGCGCGCGGACGTGGATCGTCTGACCGGGCTGATAGAGCGGCTTCTCCGACGTGAGCAGAACGGAGACCTTGTCCTCCAGCCGTACGTCCTGAATGAACTCGGTCGACCCAATCGGCGTGTCGGCGAAATAGCGCAGCCTGTAATTCCCAACCACACCGGCAGGAAAGCGGAACTGAGCTTCTGTAGTTCCGCGGTGATTCAGACGGCCCGAAAAAAGGACGCGAGTTTTGGCGTCGGCCGGTTTGTCGCCGGCGCCAAGCAATTCGATTTGGACCGAACCACGGCCGGCAACCACTTCATCCCTGGAGTCCGTGACAATCACGCGCACCGCCGCCTGACCGCCGGTGATATAAGACTGTTGCCCTAAAATGTGAAGTACCGGCCGGCGCAGGATTTGCGAGATCGATTCTGTGCGTTCCACTGCGGGAGTCCTGGTGTCGTCATATTCGAGGCGATAGCGAACGCGATGCCACACCAGATCGTCGACCGCCAGCGGCTTCTCCAGCATGATCTCACTCTGCAACTGCCCGCTCGGCGCAGTGACTTCGACCCGCTGCTCTGTCCGGCCGAGAACCTGATCCTCCGGATTCAAGACCTCTACTGTGAATTGTCCGGCTCCGGTATGCAGGGCATGACAAGGAATGGTGACTCGTAACAGACCTTGCGAGTAAGTCGCAACCGGCGAAGGCGCGTGAGAGGACGCCTGAAATGGCCGCAGAGAAACAACGCCGACCATCATTAGAAATACAATGAGAATTAAAACCGTGAATCTGACCGGCGTTCCGTACCAGCTGCCATGAACCATGGAGTCCTCCGTAGAGATACTTCGCTAGCCTGGCCTTCTTGGCTTCTCTTACCGAACGCGCGACGAGCCGATTATTGCGCTAAGCCTGAGTGAGGGGTGCCGACTCCGCGCAAAGAACGGTCAACGCCGTGCTGAGCCGGTGCCTTGGCGCTGTTTCGGCCACCCCCCGCCATCCTGCGCGACCCGTGACAGTCCTTGTGGCTACTTTGACACCGGCAGAGACTCACTTGGTTGTACCGCGTAGCCCAGAGCCTGAATTTGTCTTCACGAATCTGTGTCAAAGCCGCTGTTCGGCAACGTTTTTCAAAGACTGGCGTCCTGCTTGGAATTCACCCATCTCGTATATGACGATTTCATGGAAGGCAATTAGCTGAGGCATCGAGCTTCAAAGCCAAAAGTTGAAGATTTTTTCACCCTGAAGTGGACGGCATCCGCCAACTGACTCAGAAGTGCTGAATTAAAAGGACTTTGTCTTGCTCTGACGTTGGACCCTCGATTGCATGTCTATAAAATGGATAGACATTATCCGGTTACTTTTGGGTGGACTCATTGATGAAGCAGACAGGAACGGATGGAGAAATTTTTTTCAACATCGCCATCGTTGGAGGGGGGTTCAGCGGGGCCAGTTTGACTGCGGTGTTGCTGGGTGCAGCAGACCTGCCGCTGTCAGTGGTCTTGATTGAGAGGGAAGGCAATCCCGGACGCGGAGTGGCTTATGGCACGCGATTCGGCGGCCATCTGCTTAATGTGCGCGCGCAGAACATGAGCGGGCGAGTGGACGATCCTCTCCATTTCTTGCGCTGGGCGCAAGAAAATTATGCCGCTGATGTGCAGCCTGGCGATTATCTGCCTCGTCGCGTATTCGGCCAATATGCGGAATCGATCCTTCGCGAAGCTGACGAATCAAATCCTGGCAGGTTTGAATGGAAACGCGATGAGGCGATAGCTATAAGACAGACTAATGGCAAGGCAGAAATTTATCTGCGCGGCGGCGGTAGAGTTGTGGCCGGTAGGGTAGTTTTGGCTCTTGGTAATTTTCCACCGGCTGATCCGAAATTTCCTGGGCGAACAGACTCAAGCCCACGCTACGTTTCCAATCCTTGGGCTGCGAACGCCCTTGACGGTGCGGAGCAGGATAAGGCCGTCCTGCTCGTCGGCTCGGGCCTAACCAGCGTGGATGTGGCAATCGCTCTACGCGAGCGCGGCTTTGAGGGCAAGATCCACATGCTTTCCCGCCACGGGTTGTTACCGCAACAGCATAAACCAGTGGAACCGTGGCCAGCCTTTTGGAACAACGAATCTCCCCGCACTGCCCGTGGTATGTTGCAGCTGCTTCGAGAACAGGTACGCGAAGCGGAACAACAGAATAATGATTGGCGTGCGGTCGTCGATTCTCTGCGGCCGTTTGCGCAGAAGGTCTGGAGTTCGCTGCCATTAAGAGAGCGTCGGCAATTCCTTCGCCATTTGCGGGCCTATTGGGACGTGCATCGGCATCGAGTGGCTCCGCAGATTGGGGTGATGCTGACGACCGAGATGGACCAAGGCCGGATCCAAACTCATGCGGGGCGGGTTATTGAATACTGCGAGAGCGGTGACGGCGTTGAAGTGTCTTACCGCGACCGCCGCAGCGGTGAATTGAGAAAACTGTCCGTCGATCGCGTCATAAACTGCACTGGACCGGATGCCGATGTTCGCCGGATTAACGATCCGCTATTGCAAGATCTGCTAAGTCAGAATTTAGTACGGCCCGATGCTTTGTCTCTCGGACTGGACACTGCCGAAGACGGAGCTCTTATCGACGGTCGTGGAATCGCGAGCGATTTTCTATATACGATCGGGCCGCTCCGCAAGGGGAATCTCTGGGAGACCACAGCGGTTCCAGAAATTCGTGTGCAGGCTTCGCAACTGGCATTACACTTGATTTCGAGCCTTGAGCGGCAATCTGTGCAGTTCAGCGATTTCGAGATGTTGCATAGTCAAACGCAGATAGCGCAATTACAGCCGAAGGATGGATCTATGTATTTCGAGCAGTGTTATTTGGGTTGCCTGGCACACGCATCCTACATATTGATATCGCAGGGTGAAGCGATCATCGTCGATCCGCAGCGGGATGTCGAGATGTATTGCGAAATTGCTTCCTCGCGCGGAGCCAAGATTCGCCACATCTTCGAGACTCATCTGCACGCGGACTTCGTCTCCGGACATAAAGAATTGGCGGCGCGAACCGGCGCGAATATTTATATCGGAGCGCGCGCGAATGCTGCTTTCCCGCACGTTGGAGTGCACGACGGATTTGAACTTCGTGTCGGTTCCATGCGCCTTCAGGTTTTGGAAACGCCGGGACACACTCCGGAGAGCATTTGTCTTCTGATTACGGATGAAGAAAAGTCGGCAAAGCCGTGGGCGGTGCTCACGGGAGACACTTTGTTTCTGGGCGACGTGGGACGGCCTGATCTTTCGAAGACGCACACGCCACAGGAACTCGCCGGCCTGCTGTATGACAGCGTGCATGAGAAAATCTTGAAGCTTCCCGACGATGTGTTGGTCTATCCCGCGCACGGGGCTGGATCGCTTTGCGGACGCAACATGCGCGCCGAGCGTTCGTCCACGATCGGCATCGAGCGTTTGACGAATCACGCCCTTCAGATCGCCAGCCGGGAAGAATTTATTGCTGAGCTGACGGCGAATCTGCCGTCGCGTCCGGAATACTTTCTGCAGGATGCGGAGCTTAACCGCCAGGGTGCCACGCCGCTTTCGGAATTGCCTGAGCTGCAGCCCATGTCGGCGCAAGAACTGGCCGCCGCGCTGGAAAACGGCGTGAATGCGCTTGATGTGTGCTCTGGCGACGCTTTCGCTGCCGGGCACGTGCCGGGCTCAATCAACATTGCTCTTTCCGGACAGTTCGCATCCTGGGCGGGAATTGTCCTGGGACTGTCTTCGCGTCCCGTGTTGATTGCTGACACGGATGAACAATTGTCAGAAGCGCGCCTCCGGCTTGCGCGAGTGGGAATTGAAGATGTGCGCGGTTACCTGCGAGATGGCGTGGAAGGATGGACCCGCGCGGGGTTTGCCCTTATCGGCTTGCAACAAATCTCGGTTCAAACACTCTACGGTTGGCGACAAACCGCTAATGTTCATGTGATCGATGTTCGCCGTGAGCCGGAGTTCCAGGCGGGACACATCCCCGACGCTTATTGGGTTCCGCTCGACGGGCTCGCCAACGCGGTGCTTCCGCTCGAGCGTGACGCGCTCATTGCCGTGCACTGCAAAGGCGGGTATCGCAGCGCGATTGCGTGCAGTATTCTCCAGCGGGCGGGCTTCCGCAAGGTAGTGAATGTCACGGGCGGGTTCGATGCATGGCAGGAAGCTCAACTGCCCGTGATTGACGAGCAGGCGATTGAAGTTTAGGAACTCTCTGCTGGATGTGCGGTCCGCAGTGTTATCAACTCTTTTTGCATTCGCTTAAATAACCAGAAACGATATTTTCCATTGTGCAAATCTTTGCATTGCATGCCGAGGTGCCGTGTGGCACAATCGTGCCATCATGGAAATTTCAAGGCTCGATCTTCTGTACTTGGAGAGTGATCCAAGAACGCAGCAGCCCTCGGCATGCATTTATGTGAAATCTGAAGCACATCAGGACTTTGCGCCTGAAAGACTGATCACTGCGCCGGGGCTGACTTTTGTTGAGCTCGACGTTGAAATCCGGCGGCTGCATGCCGAACTGGATGAGATTCGCACTCGAGCGAGGAAAAAATTCTATAAAGCGGAAGCGGCTGCCGCCAGCGCGTAATCGGCGGCTGAATCTCTTACGCAATCTGATGGGTAATGGGCTCTACGTTTGTTTTGGTGCGCAATGCCTGTTTTCCTGGTAGATCGTGTTACGACCGACAGCACCTCAGCCGAACCACAATTACCACTTGTCTACTAGGGATTCTCTTCGTAATGTTCCGGCAGGAGGAGCGTTCCGATGCAACTGGGGGAAACCATCGCCACCTACGATCTCGGCCAGGCTCTGCGCGGCGAGAGCGGCAAGTTTGAAGTTACAAGCCCGGCCGGCGAAATCTATCACGTCACTTGCAGATCCAACCATTCGATTTCGAGCCTGGAGTGCGCAGGCAGTCGAACCGGTTCGCAACCGTTTCTCATCCGTAAGATCACGGAAATCATTTCTGCAAATCCGGGAAACGGAACGGCCAGCGGGATGATCGACGCCGAAACAAGAGCTGGTTCCGCCGGCAGCCCATTCTTGATCGAGAATGAGGACGACGCTGCCGGGCCATCCCATGAAGATTCCGTCGTCGTGTTGCCCAACAGTTCCACAGATGGATTCGGAAACTCAAAGACCGCGATCCTCAATCTTTATATTGAGAGCGAGGCAGCGTCGCACCAGCCGTCGGTTTGGGTTTGCGTAAAGAGCAGTGGGGATCGCGCAATCAACGCCGACAAGTTGCTCACCGCCCCCTGCACAAACTTCAACGAACTAGATGCCGAAATACGAAAGCTCCAGGCTCAGTTGGACGAAATTCGCTCGCGCGCGAGAAAGAAGTTCTATAGCGCCCACGCGGCTGCCGCAACTGCATAGCCCGCGCTTTCCATGTCAAGTTTTCACTAAAAAGCCTGCCGAAATTAAGATCCGGCAGGCGCCTTGTTTTCACGGCTCACCCCGACAAATTGGAGCCGGAAGCAAAGGCCGCCATAATTTACCCGAAAATACCTACTAATTCAATAGACAATGTTGAGAATGCGAGAGGACAGACAAGGTTGAGGATGCGGAAGGAAAAAATAGCGCTTATTCCCGAATCGGGCGCGCATCAGTGAGGAAAATCACAGACAGCGAGTAGAGCACGTGTTGTATACTCTGCTCACCCCGACAAATAGGCGTGCGAGATGCTGCTGTTTGAAGCAGCACCAAAGCGACAAGGGCACGACTTATAAACCCTATTTTTGTTTCCGGCAAGTTTTGCTTGCCGTGTTTTTTATCACCGGCGCTGTAAAGCAAATTCTCTTTTCAGCATTAAGGAGCTAATCGCATGGCGACTGCAGAAGTCCGTCATACGCTGACCGAGCAACAGGCTCGCCAGCTTTCTACCGTTACGAAAACGGTCCCGATGATGGAGGCGATCACGCCACGCTGGCTGATCACTTTCCTCTCATGGGTGCCCGTCGAGGCCGGTGTTTACCGGCTTAACAAAGTCAAACCTACCCGCCCCGGAACTCGCACGATTGAGTGCAGTCCGGACGAAGAAATCGACTTGCCTGAAATTTATGTGGATTACGATGAGAAACCGCGCGAGTACACGCTGAACGCGGTCACCAGCGTTCTGGATGTACAGACACGCATTTCCGATCTTTACCGCAGCCCACATGATCAAATCCGCGAACAGTTGCGCCTGTTGATCGAGAAGGTAAAAGAGCGCCAGGAAAAAGCGCTCATCAACAACACCGAGTACGGCTTGCTCAACAATGTCGCTCCGCAAATGAAAGTGAAAGCCAGAGGCGGCACGCCCACGCCTGATGATTTCGACGAACTCATCGCGAAGGTGTGGAAGGAGCCCAGCTTCTTCCTGGCGCATCCGCGCGCGATTGCTGCGTTCGGTCGCGAATGCACGCGCCGCGGCGTTCCTCCGCCAACGGTTACGATGTTCGGCAATCCGTTCATGACCTGGCGCGGAATTCCGATCGTTCCCTGTGACAAGCTCCCGTTGAAAGCGGAAACTACCGACGTTCTTCTGCTGCGCACGGGCGAGAAAAAGCAGGGCATCATCGGGCTATTCCAGCCGGGATTGCCCGGAGAAGTGTCTCCGAGCCTCTCGGTTCGCTTCATGGGCATCAACCATAAGGCGATCGCTTCGTATCTGATTTCACTTTACTGCTCGATCGTTGTCCTGACCGAAGACGCCCTCGGGGTGTTGGAGAACGTCCATGTCGACAAATACCACGAGTACAAATAATGGGTCGAGCAACGGAGCCAGCAGGCCGAAAGCGACTGCTCACAAGGAATCAGCGCCGGTAAACGTCGAAGGGGCGCGGTACTACCCCTTCGGCGCGATTCCTCTGCCAGACCCGGCAACGCTGGAAAGATTGGCGAACGAGTTTTTTCTGGCGATGCCAAGGGATCTGGGAGCAGGAAACGGACTCGCCGACCATCCTCCATCGGAAGCTGAACCGGAAGAAATTCCGGTGACGACATTTCCTCAAGGAGTTCCCGTGCGCGAAGCGGCCCCTGTCGGATGGGCTCCAAGTGTTCCTGTGTCGCCTCCTGCAACCACTATTGGGCCGCTGTCGGAAACCGATCTGCGAGCCATTGCGGCATCGTTGGCAGGCGCAACTGCGCTCGTGCCCGGAACTCCGAGCACAGCTCCAACGCCGCCGATTCCGGGCTCGCCGCCGGACTTCCTTGCCGAAGGAAAAGCGTCACCCTTCACAGCTGCACCGACACTGCCGCTAGGAAATGAAATGTTTTCTTTCCCAGGCATTTCGGCGATGCCAATCTCGCCGCCAACTTCTCCTCCGGGCGGTGCGGACCTGAGCGCTGTGCCACTCTCGTTGGAGAGCACCGCCGCTGCGCCCGGTGCGACTCCTTATTCGGTGGAGGGGGGAAAAGGCACATCTCCGGGAGCGGCGCCGGTGCCACCGCCGGTCAACGATCTGTTCTCTTTCCCTCGCGTCCCGGCGATGCCAAACGCGTCCGGCATCGAAACCGTTCCGAAACTCTCTGCGCCATCTTCGATGCCATCGGCCGAGACTCCGATGGCGGCAACCAACAGCGGAACAGCCACCCCCACAATGACTGCGGCTGCTCCGCCTCACGACGTGAAATCGATTGCGCCCGCCGCTCCGAGCTTTACTTCGCCGGAATTGGCGGGAGTCTCTAGAATGGGGTCGTCGGATCCGGCTTTATCCGCGGCTCTCGCGGATGGCGGAAAATCGATTTATCCCGGCATTGCGACAACTTTTCCGTCATTGAGTGAGTTATTTTCTTTTCCTGGAGTGCCGGGCGCACAGTCCCCTCCCGGCGCTCCAGGAATGCCTTCGACTTCTCCGACTGTAACTTCAGTGGAGACGGACCTGCGTAAAGCAGGTTCGCCTCCGAACGTACCGGGCATGGGAAATGTCGCGGTCGCCGAACCAAAAACGACGAGCACGGAGACCCAAAAGATATCCGGCACGCCATCATCGTCGATTGGACTTCAAGCATTCGAGTTCATTCCAGGGCTTGAGCCGGCCGAGCTTGGAATTTCCAAGCGTCCGCTCGACGCCAAACTCATCCGCCGCGACTTTCCTATCCTCGAAGAGCGCGTGCACGGGCATCCGCTCGTCTGGCTTGATAATGCCGCTACCACGCAGAAGCCGAACGCAGTCATCGACCGGATTGCGGATTTTTACCGGCACGAAAACTCCAACATTCATCGTGCGGCGCACGAACTCGCGGCACGCTCCACCGATGCCTACGAAAGCGCGCGCGAAAAAACTCGCCGCTTCCTGAACGCCGGTTCCACTGGCGAAATCATTTTCGTGCGGGGAGCGACAGAGGGCATCAATCTGGTCGCCCAGGCCTGGGGACGCCGCAACGTTCTCGAAGGCGACGAGGTCGTCATCACATGGCTTGAGCATCACGCCAACATTGTTCCCTGGCAGATGCTTTGTGCCGAGAAGGGCGCGCGATTGCGCGTGGCTCCGGTGAACGATCTTGGCGAAATTATTCTCGAAGAGTACGAAAAACTGCTTGGACCGCGCACCCGCATCGTAGCCTTTTCTCAAGTCTCGAATGCGCTTGGCACGGTCACTCCCGCGCGCGAGATGGTCGAAATGGCGCACCGTTACGGTGCGAGAGTGCTGGTCGATGGCGCACAGGCCGTCTCGCACATGCCAGTGGACGTGCAAAACCTCGACTGCGACTTTTACGTGTTCTCCGGGCACAAGGTTTTTGCGCCCACGGGAATCGGCGTGCTCTACGGAAAGCTCGACGTGCTCGACAGCATGGCCCCCTGGCAAGGCGGGGGAAACATGATCGCGGATGTCACCTTTGAGAAGACTGTCTATCAGCCTGCCCCGGCGCGCTTCGAGGCTGGAACAGGCAACATTGCCGACGCGGTAGGCCTGGGAGCAGCGCTCGATTACGTCAGCGAGATCGGGATGGAAAACATCTCGACCTACGAGCACGATCTTCTGAACTATGGCACAGGGAAACTCCTGACTGTGCCAGGCTTGCGTCTAATCGGCACAGCGCCGGCGAAGGCTGGCGTTATGTCATTCGTCCTCGATGAAGTTCGCACCGAGGACTTGGGCGCTGCGTTGAATCAGGAAGGCATTGCAGTACGCTCCGGTCACCATTGTGCCCAACCCATTCTGCGGCGCATGGGAGTCGAAAGCACGGTTCGACCGTCTCTCGCGTTCTACAACACTTGCGAGGAGATCGACGCTTTGATTGCGGCGTTGCTGCGTTTGCAGGCGGGGCGGCGCCGCGGCAGGCTGTAAGCTGTACCGCGTTCGCGATTACGTGAGGTTGCGCGGAGTCCTGCTCGGGATTCGCGAAAGGCTGCCAGTCCCAGGGGAACCCTGTGCCCGACGGTGCTGCCTTCATCCTTCTTCTCTCTCGGCGCCTTGGGTCGTCGCCGTGCTGATTGCCGGTTTTATGTGCTCTCATGAGTGCCTTGTTACTTTTTGACAGAACCCGCGCACCTCTGCTACTATGTCTATCGTTGTAGTAGTCTTTATGCGCTCTCCCCGCAGACCCCGCGGGACCTCCACCCCGGTCTCGCGGCACCCCAACTTCAATGGCATTGTCGACGCTATCTAAACCGCTCCTCAGTTTCCCCGGGTCGCCGACCCTTCCGGTGGCGTTGCGAGCGACGGCGCTCGTTTTCGAAGACGTGAAGTCGATGGCACTGCTCGAGAGAATCCACCTGCTCGGCCCGAGCGCCGCAAACGTATTGATTACTGGAGAAACGGGAACCGGGAAGGAACTGATCGCCAGACATCTTCATGCCTTGAGTCCTCGCTGCGATGGGCCTTTTCTAGCGGTAAATTGCGGAGCGTTTTCCGAAGGACTGGTAGAGAGCGAGCTTTTTGGCCATGAGCGCGGATCGTTCACGGGCGCAAACGTGGCCCGCGCCGGATGGTTTGAGGCAGCGCGCGGCGGAACGTTGTTTCTGGATGAAATTGGGGATCTGCCGCTTTCCATACAGGTGAAATTGCTGCGTGTTCTGCAGGAGCGTCAGGTGGTCCGGCTGGGCTCGCGAAGCGCGGTTCCAATCGACGTGGCGCATGGCGACCGAGAGATTCAGATATACGGGGAAGAACGCGCCAAGTGAAATGAGAGAGATCTTGGAAGTTTCCTGAATGCCAAGCCAAAGCAGAAAGAGCGGAACCCATGCGATGGAAGGGACGCTGCGCAGGGATTGCAGCAGTGGATCGAGCAGTTTTCTGGCAACTGAGAGATAGCCAGTGAGTGCACCCAACAGAGTTCCTGCAGTGGCTCCGATCAGAAAGCCGACAGCAACGCGCGCGACAGTGATGCCGACGTGTCGCCACAAGTCTCCGGCGACGGCCATTTCGTAAATCGTCTGCGCGATCACGGTCGGCGCGGGGAGCCAGTTCGCTGGCAGCATTCCTCCTCGCGCAAGAACTTCCCACATAAGAAGAATGCCCAGCGGAATAATCCAGCCAAGAAAGCGGTCGGGAACCCGGACTCGATAGGAACGTTTTTTCGGGGCGTGCGATTCAGCCGCGGGCATGGAGGATACTTTCCACGCGAGCCGGTTCTGGTCGCCGGTACTCATTTTTGCACCACGTTTTTGCTTACCGCTGTTCGCGAATACTGTGGATCGATCAGATTGTCGACGGTACTGTTTACGTCGGTGCTGCTGCTGATTACGTTGTTTTGTTTGAGCACGTCGCCGGCGGCGGTGATCACTTGCTTTTGTTCGTCACCGATAACGGGACTGCTCAGATCCGTTCGATCAAGAACTTTTGCGACTACTTGATCATCAAGTTTCGCGGCGGCGGAAAAGAGCTTGCGGAACTGCTCTGGATTCTGAATCGACCAGAGGCGCGCTTTTTCGTATGCCGCTAGCACGCGGCCAACGTATGCGGGATATTGTTTTGCGAACTCTTCGCGTACATCGAGAACACCATAACTGTTGAAGTTCACGTTGCGATAGAACAGCCGAGCGCCAGTTTGAAGCTCGATTTGCGCCATCATGGGATCGAGGCCTGCCCACGCGTCTACATCTCCTTTTTCGAGAGCAATTCTGCCGTCGGGATGTTGGAGAACGACCATTTGAATATCTTTTTCGGTGAGTCCGGCCTCATGAAGGGCGCGCAATAGAAAGATGTGAGGATCAGTTCCGGGGGTTACTGCTACTTTCTTTCCCTTGAGATCTTCAACTTTCGTGATCGGAGAATCTTTGCGCACCACCAGGGCGGTCCACTCCGGGCGAGAGTAAACGTAAATGGCTTTGATGGGATTGCCGTTTGCTTTTCCGATGAGCGCAGCAGCTCCAGCGGTAGAACCGAAATCGATGCTCTTGCTGTTGAGCAACTCTAACGCTTTGTTGCTGCCTAGGCTCTGGGTCCATTCGACAGAGATTCCGTCGGCAGCGAGATCCTGCTCCAAGAATTTCTTATCGCGAAGAACCAGACTCACCGGATTGTAGTAGGCATAATCCAGCCGAATTGTCTTGGGCTTTGTGGTCGCTTTATTGCATCCGGCGCCCAACAGAGCGGCGAAAAGTAAAGCCGCTGTGCTCGCAAGGATTGCTCGTTTTCGTTTCAAGTGTGTCCCCGGTGTAAGATCCCGATCAACGTTCTTAACTCTGCTGCGCAGTCTGTGCCTCGACCGGCGCCCTTTGCGGCGTGTATTCGTTGGCCACGAGTTCTCCAAAAGG
Source organism: Candidatus Sulfotelmatobacter sp. (assembly GCA_036844925.1). GTDB lineage: Bacteria > Acidobacteriota > Terriglobia > Terriglobales > Acidobacteriaceae > Sulfotelmatobacter. Next base: position 58,140 of record DAIUEW010000019.1, on the reverse strand, counting down.
ACCGGTGACATTTCCGAACGGGGTTGCAGGCTTGATGGCAACCGGTAAATGCGGAAACAGTAAATCGGCCACGCGATACGCTTCTTCGAGGTGCGGATAGCCGGACAGAATGAAGGTTTCGATCCCCAGGTTCGAATACTCCTGTATTCGTTTTGCGACTGTTGCGGGATCGCCGACTAGAGCCGTTCCCGCGCCGCCGCGGACGAGACCAACGCCGGCCCACAGGTTGGGACTCACTTCCAACTTGTCACAGCTTCCGCTGTGCAGTTGTGCCATGCGGCGCTGACCTTCGGAATCGAAGCGGGCAAACGCTTTTTGAGCTTTCGCGATCGTCTCATCGTCCAGGTAGCGGATCAGATCCTCGGCTGCGTTCCATGCTTCGCGCTCGCTTTCGCGCACTATTACGTGCAGGCGGATGCCAAACCGGACTTCGCGTCCTTCTTTTTCCGCGAGACGGCGAACGGATTCCACTTTCTCTTCGACCTGCTGCGGCGGTTCGCCCCAAGTGAGATAAACATCGATCTGCCGCGCCGCCAGTCCATAGGCAACTTTGGAAGAGCCACCGAAATAAAGCGGCGGATGCGGCTTCTGAACCGCAGGATATAAGACACGAGCGTTTTCGACGCGCAGGTGTTTGCCATGCAATGAGATCGATCTTCCCGCGACCGCTTCGCGCCACACCTGGAGAAACTCATCGGTGACTTCGTAACGCTCATCGTGCGAGAGAAACACGCCGTCGCCGAGAGCTTCGTCTGGATCGCCACCGGTAACAACGTTAATCAGAAGGCGGCCATTTGAAAGCCGGTCAAAGGTTGCCGCCATGCGCGCCGCGGCTGTGGGGGACGTGATGCCGGGGCGAATGGCGACGAGAAACCTCAGCTTGCTGGTAACTGGCACAAGCGTGGAAGCCACGACCCACGCGTCTTCGCAGGAACGGCCTGTGGGCAAGAGGACACCGTGAAATCCAAGTTCGTCGGCCGCCTGCGCGATCTGCTTCAGGTACGCATAGCTTACGCTGCGGGCTTGCTCGGAGCTGCCAAGGTATCGGCCATCTCCGTGTGTGGGCAAAAACCAGAACACTTCCATAATTGCTGTCCCCTCCGGCGAGTTCGAATCTGAAATGAGTTTGGCAATTCTCGTGCCAAGACAGAAGTGAGCTTATGCGAACGAATTTGTTGTTTTCACAGGGTTACGGCGCATACGAATCGAACGAACAGACTATGAAGTGTTGCTGCAGCAACACTGAATCAACACAACTGTTGCTGGAGCAGCAATCTAGGGCGCTGGAGGATGCGGGCTGAGATGGCTGATGACATCGCTGGTCACTATAGGAGGGCCGTCGTGCTTTCAATGTTGAAGGATAGCGCCGCCAGTGTGGGCGCGCCGCCGCGGCAATACGCCTTCGAGATTGCCGGCCAATTATCGAGGACATTTGCGCAAACTGCCGTTGAACGCGACAAAAAAGGCGGGACGGCGAAGACAGAGCGCGATCTGTTACGAAGGAGCGGGCTGTTGAATGTGACCATTCCGGCCGAGTTGGGTGGATGGGGCATGGACTGGCCGGACACGATGAAGTTGGTGCGACTCTTCGCTCGAGTCGATAGCTCGATCGCTCACTTATTCGGTTTTCAGCATTTGATGCTGGCTTCGGTTTCGCTCTATGGATCGCAAGAGCAGACGGAGCAGTTATTTTCCGAGACGGTTCGCAATCGGTGGTTCTGGGGGAATGCACTCAATCCTCTGGATAAGCGAACCAGCGCCACTCCGGACGCGAGCGTTGGCTTCCTTATTAACGGGCGCAAGAGTTTTTGTTCGGGCGCAACCGATTCGGACATGCTGATCGTTTCTGCGATTCACTCCGTCGACCAAAAGTTTGTCGTGACAGCGATTCCTTCGGACAGGCCAGGAATTCGCATTCATGATGACTGGGACAGCATCGGGCAGCGGCAGACCGACAGCGGAACAGTGGAGTTCAATGCGGTTCCTGCTGGGCACGAAGAGTTCCTGAGGACACCTGGGCCCCTCGGCAGCATTCGCGCATCGTTGCGTTCCTGCATCGCGCAGCTTATTCTCAGCAACATTTTTCTGGGGCTGGGCGAGGGTGCGCTGGAGGAGGCGCGGAATTATACGCTGGCGACTACGCGCCCGTGGGCAAACTCTGTCGGGATCAGCAGCGCCACAGAGGACCCATACATTCTTACCCATTACGGCCGCTTCTTCGTTGATCTGCAGGCCGCGCAGGCGCTTACGGATATCGCCGGGGAATCTCTGCAGCGCGCCTGGGAGAGCGGAGATGCGATCACCGAGAGCCAGCGGGGAAAGTGTGCCGTGGACGTGGCGGCTTCGAAGGTGATCACGACAAATACGGGACTCGAGATTACAAGCCAGATGTTTGAAGTGATGGGAGCGCGCGCAGCCGCGGGGCCGGCGCGGCTGGATCGCTACTGGCGAAATTTGCGCACGCATACGCTGCATGATCCGGTCGACTACAAACTTCGTGAGCTTGGCGATTGGGCGCTGAATCGCAAACTTCCAAAACCCACGTTGTATTCGTAATACAAGGATCTGTTTGGCGCGGAAGTCAACTTATGAGCAATTGCCTAACAACGAAATTGCGGAACGCGACGCTAGCCCTCTTTCTGATTCTCGTAGCTGCTTGCCTCATGGCGTTCGCGCAGACGGCGAATCTCTCCAACAATGTCATCCGAATCGGATATCAGAAATACGGCACGCTGGTGCTCCTGAAGGCTCGCGGCAGCCTGGAAAAGCGGCTGGCGACGATGCATGTAGAGGTGCAATGGACGGAATTTCCTGCCGGACCGCAATTGCTGGAAGGTCTGAATGTGGGCAGTATTGATTTTGGCACCGTCGGTGAGGCCCCGCCAATTTTCGCGCAGGCTGCGGGCGCGGATCTGATCTATGTGGGAAATGAACCGCCGGCCTCCGCAGCCGAAGCGATCGTTGTTCCCAAGAATTCCTCGATCAAAAATCTGAGCGAACTCAAAGGCAAGAAAGTCGCGCTGAATAAGGGTTCGAACGTTCACTATTTGCTGGTGAAATTGCTGGAAAAGAAAGGGGTGAAATATAGCGAGATAGAACCCATCTACCTAACACCGGCGGACGCACGGGCCGCATTTGAACGCGGCAGCGTGGACGCATGGGCCATTTGGGAGCCGTTTCTCGCCGCGGCGCAAAGGCAGACGGGCGCGCGGATTATTGCCGATGGCCAGGGTGTGGTCAGCAATCATCAGTTCTTTCTCGCTTCCCGCGCTTACGCGCAAAGGCGAGCCGATGTCGTTTCGGCTGTGTTAGAGGAAGTGGGCGCGGTTGACGAATGGGCAAAGTCGAACACTAAAGACGCCGCAGCCACGTTGCAGCCGCAAATCGGCTTGGATGAGCCCACTCTCGACCTCGCGCTCTCCCGCGGCGGATATGGCGTGAAGCCTGTAACTGAGGCAGTGATGGCGGAACAACAACACATCGCCGATGCGTTTTACGATCTCAAATTAATCCCAAAGCGCATTAGCGTCCGCGACGCCACGTTGCCCGAAACTCGTGCACAGGCAAAACCGTGAATGGAGGAGTTATGTCTCAGTTTCAGCGCCACACGACGATTGGAACCCGGCTTAGCCTCCAGGCGATTTTTGGTCGCGCCCTGCCTTGGGTGGCGCCCATTGCCTTGGTGCTTTTTTGGCAATGGGCAGCCTCCATTGGAATGCTGCCAAGCCGATTCTTGCCTGCACCGAAAGCGGTTGTCAGTTCTTTTATCGACCTGAGCCGCTCCGGCGAATTGTGGACGCACGTGCGCGTGAGCACGATGCGCGCTTTATCGGGATTTGTTGTGGGCGGAGGACTGGGCCTGATACTCGGATTGTTGACCGGCTCTTTTCGCTGGGCAGAGACTTTGCTCGATACAACTCTGCAGATGATTCGCAACATTCCAGCCCTGGCTCTGATTCCTCTTGTGATTTTGTGGTTCGGCATTGATGAGACGGCAAAGCTCTTTCTGGTTGCTCTCGGCGTCTTCTTTCCCGTCTACATCAACACGTTTCATGGCATTCAATCGGTGGATCGTGGACTGCTCGAAATGGGGCGTACCTACGGCCTGTCGCGCTGGGCGATTTACCGCGAAATAATTCTTCCTGGGGCACTGCCATCGATCCTCGTCGGGGTCCGTTTTTCACTTGGCTTCATGTGGGTGATGTTGATCGTGGCAGAGACCATTTCGGCGCGCTCGGGCATTGGCTACATGACGATGAACGCGCGCGAGTTCATGCAGACGGACGTAATGGTCGTCGGCATTTTGCTGTATGCGTTCCTGGGAAAAGTCGCCGATCTTCTTTCCAAAGGCTTGGAGCGTTACTGGCTGCGCTGGCATCCGGCGTATCAAGCGACGTGATAGGGGATTCTGAGTTTATGCCACCTGTTTTCGCCTCACGAGGCGTTTTGACTCGGCAGATGCTGACCGAGGGAAGGCAATATTCGCGCGGCGTCGCCGTTTCGATCAGCGACGTCAGCATCGCCCTTGGCGGACGTACCGTTCTTGAGAACTTTAATGTTGAAATCGCAGCGGGCGAGTTCGTCGCGATTGTCGGCCGCAGCGGCTGCGGCAAGAGCACGTTGTTGCGGTCAATTGTCGGCTTGGAAACTCCGCAAAGCGGAAGCATTTCCCTGGGAACGACCGCACACGGCAAGCCGGACGTGCGCATCATGTTTCAGGACTCACGACTGCTGCCGTGGAAGCGAGTTTTGCAGAATGTGGGCCTGGGATTCGAACGATCATTTATTCCGCATGCCAAGAAAGTTCTCGCGCAGGTAGGGCTGGCTGACCGCGCTGATGACTGGCCCGCGACGCTATCCGGCGGTCAGCGCCAAAGAGTGGCCTTGGCGCGGGCCCTGGTGCACGATCCCTCCCTGCTGCTTCTTGACGAACCTCTGGCTGCGCTCGACGCGCTCACGCGCATAGAAATGCAGGAGCTAATCGAGAGCGTGTGGTGGAATCGAGGGTTTACGGCGGTGCTGGTCACGCAGGACGTGGCGGAAGCGATCACTTTGGCAGATCGCGTCATCCTCATTGAGGGCGGACGTGTGGCGGTTGACGAATTCGTCCATCTGCCTCGACCTCGAGCGCGAGGCAGCTTCCGCTTTGCGGCGCTCGAGGACCGTATTCTGGGGCGGCTTTTGCAGCGTCGATCCATCGAGATGAACGAATCCGGAATAGGGACGAGGAATGACGATGCGCAATGATATCTACGAGCTGCCGGTAGAAAAAGAGCAGGCGTGCGGACACTCCATTCATCCGCTGCTGGAGCAGCGCCGCAGTTGGAGAGCCTTTACCTCAAGAATCATCGAGCCGGAAACGCTCGGTCTTTTACTCGAAGCGGCGCGATGGGCCCCTTCCTGCATGAACGAACAGCCGTGGGCCTTTATCGTGGCCACGAAGCAAAATCCAACTGAGTTCGAACGCTTGATCGGCTGCCTGCTAGATTTCAATGCCAGGTGGGCACAACACGCGGCAGCGCTCATTTTGTCCGTCGCCAGATTAACCTTTGCATCGAATGGAGAGCCGAACAATCATGCTCTTCATGATCTAGGTCAAGCGATCGCCAATCTTACCTTTCAAGCAAACGCATGCGGATTGACGGTATGCTAGATGGCCGGTTTCAACGCGGAAAAGGCTCGCCAAACATTTTCCGTTCCTTCCGATCACGAACCAGTAGCTGTTGCCGCAATCGGGTACCCCGGCGACGCAGATTCCCTACCTGAGAAGTTGCGGCAAAAGACTCTTGCTCCACGACAGCGAAAGCCCGCTGAAGAATTTGTTTTCGAGGGTAGTTGGGGGCAACCAGCAGTTTGGAGCCGCGAACGAACTCGAGGCGCTCTGCAGCGTGACCCCCTAGATCAATTGCAAATCAGCTCCTGAGTTTGGATATTCGTCGCACTCACAAATTCAAGAACGCCACAACGTTAAATAGTTCGAGCCCGACTAGCTCCACCAATATTTTTTGGCTTTGCACAGACCCTGGCTCTGTCCCAGGAATAATTCAGCTTGCACAAACTTTGCCAAGCGGCGACCTGTTGCTTGTGACTTACATCACAGTTGCGCATGGCTTGGGCACCACCTACGAAGGCTTCCGCTGGAATAATGTCCGCGAGTAAGAGAAAATAGTCAGATGTGTCTGGCAAAGCGGGCCTTGTCGGGGTATCTGCAGAACGCGGAAAGCAAGCCGGGCGCGGGAATGATTGCGACAGTTAAGTCAATTGAGCTAGCGGAGCGTCTCGTTCCGCTGTAACTGCGTTTTAAGGCGCCCACCGTTTCGAAAGACGGAGCCGCTATTCGCAGTTCGATTCGGGAGATCCAAACCATGGCCACTGTTACGATAGAAGTTGAAGCCGCCGCAGGTAAACCCAAGCATGCCAGGCTGGAACGCTGGGTGCAGGAAGTTGCCCAGCTGTGCAAACCGGAGCGCATTCACTGGTGCGATGGATCGCCTGAGGAGTATGAAGCGCTGCTACGGCTGTTAGTTCTGACCGGCACGGCCATCCCGCTGGACGTTGCGAAGCGGCCGAATAGCTATCTAGTGCGCTCGGATCCTGCGGATGTGGCGCGTGTCGAGGATCAGACTTTCATCTGCTCGCGAACCAAAGATGAAGCCGGCCCCACCAACAATTGGGAAGATCCCGCAAAGATGAAGCAGAGGCTTACGGGGTTGTTTACCGGTTCGATGGCTGGCCGCACCATGTACGTGGTCCCTTACAGCTTGGGGCCAATTGGTTCGCCCATTTCTAAGATCGGAGTGGAGATTACGGACTCGGCCTACGTCGTGGTTAGCATGCAACTGATGTCGCGCGTGGGCAGCCATGTGTTGGACGTTCTTGGGGCGGACGGAGAGTTTGTACGCGGGCTGCACTCAATCGGTGCGCCGCTGGGTCCCAATCAGCCGAATAAAACCTGGAACTGCAACGCCGAGAACAAATACATCTGCCATTTTCCCGAGACACGCGAGATCTGGTCGTTTGGTTCCGGCTACGGTGGCAACGCATTGCTTGGAAAAAAATGCCACGCCCTGCGCATTGCTTCGGTGCAGGCGCGCGACGAAGGCTGGATGGCCGAGCACATGCTGATTCTGAAGTTGACCAGCCCATCGGGCCGCGTGAAGTATATGACGGGCGCATTTCCTTCCGCATGCGGCAAGACGAACTTGTCGATGATGATCCCGACTCTTCCCGGCTGGAAGGTGGAGACCATCGGGGATGACATTGCCTGGATGAAGTTCGGTGCGGATGGCCGGCTTTACGCCATCAATCCAGAATATGGTTTCTTCGGCGTGGCGCCGGGCACCAGCATGAAATCGAATGCCAATGCCATGAGAACCGTCACCCACGACTCCGTCTTCACCAATTGTGCGATGACGTTGGACGGCGATGTCTGGTGGGAGGGAATGACGGAGAAGAAGCCCGCGAAGTTAGTCGACTGGCTGCGCCGGGCCTGGACGCCAGAGTCAGGACGCCCGGCGGCGCACCCCAACGCGCGTTTTACGGCTCGTGCCGCCCAGTGCCCGGTTATCGCTCCCGAATGGGAGGATCCTAACGGCGTTCCGATCGATGGGATTTTGTTTGGCGGACGGCGTGCCGGAATTGTTCCTCTCGTGACAGAAGCCTTCAACTGGCAGCACGGCACTTTTCTAGGAGCGACTGCGAGCAGCGAAACGACGGCCGCGATCACGGGGAAAGTAGGGCAGCTGCGCCGTGATCCCATGGCAATGCTGCCGTTTTGTGGCTACAACATGGGCGACTATTTTGGGTATTGGCTCAAAATCGGGAAACACTCAAACCCATCGCTGTTGCCCAAAATTTTTTACGTCAACTGGTTCCGTCAAGGTCAGGATCACAAGTTTCTTTGGCCGGGTTATGGTGAGAATAGCCGCGTGCTGAAGTGGATCTTCGAGCGCTGCGACGGCAAGGTGCATGCAAAGGAAACTCCAATCGGACAGATTCCTGAGGTGGCTGACCTCGACACCGAGGGTCTCGACATCAACGGCGCTCACGTGGAGGAGTTGCTTAGCGTCGATATTGATGGGTGGCTGGCTGAAGTGCCATTGATTAAAGAACACTTCGCTCACTTCGGGAAGCATCTTCCGGAGGAATTGAATTCTGAGGCAAAGGCCCTCGAAGAGCGGCTGCGCGCAGCGAAGGGTTAGACCTTTTCGGTCTTAGGTCTTATGTCTTATGTCATGGGTCTTACGCAGGACACTTCGAACCTTTAAGACCTAAGACCTAGCACCCCTAGAACTAGGACCAGGGGCCACGTTCCAATTTTCAGGCCGACGACCTGTCAATATTTTCCTCATCATTTTCCTCACCCCAGCGGCTTTCTTTGGTATAGTTCCCGACTGTCATGCCGCGTTCCGCGATGAACGAAGCGAAGTATCCAGGCGCGGTTCCCGTTCCATCCTCCGTCGAATCCCAATCCCTCACGCGAAATCAGATTCGCGGATTCTGGGCATCCTGGGGCGGGTGGGCTTTGGACGGAATGGATTCGTTTGTCTATGCGCTCGTCCTTGTTCCGTCGCTGCGAGAATTGCTTCCTAGATCTGGAATTGCGGCTACGAAAGGCAGCATCGGGCAGTACGGCGGTTTGCTGTTTGCGCTGTTTCTGATTGGTTGGGGACTGGCATTTTTATGGGGACCTATCGGAGACAAGTTCGGACGTGTGCGCACGCTGATGCTTACCATTGTGTGGTATTCCGTCTTTACTTTCTTGAGCGCCTTCGTCACCAGCGTCTGGCAGTTGGCGATACTGCGCCTGCTTGCGGGGATAGGGATTGGCGGCGAGTGGGCCATGGGCGGGACGTTTGTGGCGGAGGAGTGGCCAGAGCATCGCCGCCGCATGGGCGCGGGATACATGCACACGGGGTATTACGTGGGCATATTCCTCGCCGCGCTGGCGAACTATGGCATCGGCAGCCACTACGGATGGCGCGCGATGTTTATTGTTGGCGGTCTGCCGGCACTATTTCTAGCTTGGATCCGGCACGGGGTTGCGGAGCCGACCGCCTGGAAAAAGAAGGAAGGCGTCGTCCGATCCTGGGCGGTTTGGCGTCCGTTTGCAATTTTGTTTTCGTCAACGTGGCGCCGCCGCACGATCCTGAATTCGTTGTTTATGCTGGCCTCGATTTGCGGATTGTGGGCGGGAACGGTATATGTCCCAGCGGCCATTACATCTCTTGCAGAGGCTGGTGGGCGCGTCGGCCCGCAAGCCGCACAACTCGCCTCCCGGGGCATTATGCTTGTCTCGTTTGCAACCATTCTCGGCTGCCTGGCGATGCCCTGGTTCGCTGAACGGCTGGGCCGCCGCGGAGCCCTCGCCGTCTTTTTTGGCCTGATGGTGGTCTTCATTGCGCTCACATTCGGCAAAGTCTTCTATCTCGGTCCGAGCGCGCTGCCATGGTTTTTCGTTTGCTTATTTTTCCTGGGGTTTGGAGGCGCGAACTTCGCCGTCTATACTCTATGGCTGCCGGAGCAATACCCCACGGAATGCAGAGCCAGCGCCTTTGCGTTTTCCACTTCCTTCGCACGGTTTGCCGGGGCAGGAATTACCTTTCTGGTAGGAAGCGGGGTTCGACACTACGGATCGCTCGGAACCCCGGTCGCACTTACTTCGATTGCCTTCGCAATCGGACTCTTGCTGATTCCATTCGGAGCGGAAACGCGCGGCCAGCATCTTCCCGGCTAGTTTCGATCTCACGTATGCTGGCCCTTCAGCGTGGAGAAAGAGGCGGTTGCTTTAGCGATTGTTTTGGAAGAGATTTTATTCAGAGCTGTTGAGCACGATTTCTTCGACGTCTTCGATGTGCCGCCGCATGGCCGTCTCGGCGGCTTCGGAATCGCGGCCCTTGATCGCAGCCAGAATACGGCGGTGGCCCTCGAGCGACTTTTGCGCGCGGCCTCCTATCTGTAAAGAGCGCGTCCGCGTTTCGCGCAGCAGGTCCATGAGAATGTCGATCACCTTCAGCACCACACTGTTGCCGGAGGCCAGAGCCACGTTGTAATGGAACTCCGCGTCTTCGGCCACGGCGGCGTCTCCCTGACGTTGCTTTTCTTCTTGGCGCTCGAGAATCGCTTCCATCTCGGAGATTTCCTCAGGGGAAGCGTGTGTGGCGGCGCGCGCAGCCAGAGGAGGCTCGAGCATCTTACGAAAATCCAATAGCTCGCCTACCAACTCTTGTCTTCGTTTGAGCGCATTCGCAAAAGGATTTGCCGGAGAGTCAGCAGAGATCTCGCGAACGATGGTCCCAGAACCCTGACGCGGTTCAACCAATCCGAGCAATTCCAGACCGCGAATCGCATCGCGGATGGAACCGCGGCTGACTTGCAGCATCTCGGCCAGTTCGCGCTCTGCCGGAAGTTTGTCGCCGGGCTTCAGTTTCTTGACGATCAGACGTTCGATCTGCTTGGCAACTTCCTCATAGACCTTGTTCCTGCGAACAACTTCGAAGTCCGGTTTGATGCTGGTGGCCAAAGGGGTACTCCAAGTGGTCTGGTAAACGTGCCAGCTGGCGAAGGGAGTATAACCCCGTTTTTCGGATTTCGTAACACGTATTTTATTGAGCCTTCAGATTGCAAATCACGATCCGGAATTGGAAGAACATCTCTTGTGAAGTGCTAACAGCTACAATTAGTTATAAAGCATACTTAAACCTTACACTTTAGGTGCGAGCTCCGATTATTGCGCTCGATTCGCCAACCGAGTGGAGGCCGATTGCGCCAGCAGCCTGGCGCAGTGATACACCGTTCGAGTGGTAGGCATGGGAACTCCAACTCGCTCGCCCAACTCCACGACCGCACCGACCAAAGCCTCCAGCTCCATCGGACGGCCAGCTTCAAGATCCTGCAGCATGGAGGTTTTGTGCTCACCAACTTTTTCCGCGCCGGCGATGCGCTGATCGATAGAGATGGGTAACTCCATCCCTAGCTTGTGGGAGACTGCTTCGACTTCCTGCATGATGTTGCGAATCACAGAACAAACTCCCGGGTCGTGCACCATTTGAACGATGGTGGCACGCGTCAGCGCACTGACCGGATTCAGAGAGGCGTTGCCCAGAAGTTTCACCCAAATCTCGTGCCGCAGGCGAGTGCTGATAGGGCAGCGCAAACCGGACGCGATGAGCGCCTCAGCTAGCTGGCGGACGCGTTCAGAGCGCGAGCCATCGGGCTCGCCAAGCGTAAAGCGATTGCCCTCGATGTGTTGGATCACGCCAGGAGCGGTAATCTCGGTCGCAAAGTAGACAATGGATCCAACCACCCGGCGAGCTTCGATGACCGAGGAAATCACGCCGCCGGGATCGACGCGTTCCAACCGCAAACCGTCCCATTCTCCGCCGAAGCCGTGGAAATACCACCACGGAATTCCGTTCTGCGTGCTGACAACCGTAGTATCGGGCCCCAGTACAGGTTTCAGGTGAGGGGCTAGTTGTGGCAGCCCATGGGCCTTCACACCAAGAAAAACGACATCCACCGGACCTATTTCTTCCATGGAGCCGGTGATTGTCGGGCGCGCGAGGAAATCGCCCTCGGCACTTTTGACTCGAACGCCGTGCTCCTGCATGGCGCGAAGATGTGGTCCGCGCGCGAACAGGGTTACGTCGAAACCAGCCTGCGCCATGCGCGCACCGATGTAGGCGCCGATAGCTCCTGCCCCCGCGATCAGATACCTCATTCCAACGACAACCCCAGTTGGTCTTCCACGAGTACGGCGGCGACGGCGCGGCGACGAATCTTTCCGGTGGCGGTGGTAGGAATGGCATCCACCAGATATATTTTCGCCGGGCACTTGTACTCGGCCAGAAACTCGCGGCAGTGCTTGATAAGCTCCGACTCGCGTGCGCCATGCTTTTCGTGCAAAACAACGGCGGCCGCCACTTCTTCGCCGAGCGTAGGATGGGTGCAGCCGAATGTAACGGCCGCTGCGACTGCGGGATGCCTCAACAAAACTTCATCCACTTCGTGGGGTGCGATGTTTTCGCCGCCGCGGATGATGATGTCTTTGATCCGGCCTGTGAGGTGCAAATAGCAGTCCGAGTCAAGAAATCCCTGATCGCCGGTGCGGAACCAACCATCCACAAATGCGCGCGCATTTGCTTCCGGATTATTTTCGTATCCTCGAAATACATTCGCTCCCTGAATCGCGATTTCGCCACGCTGGTCGGTCCCGAGGTGTTTGCCATCTTTGTCCATGATGCTGATGCGCAGGCCTGCGCCCACGCCCACAGAGCCCGGCTTCCGGTGACGTGGTGGCAGAGGATTCGACGTCATCTGGTGCGCGGCTTCGGTCATGCCATAGGCTTCGACGAAGGGCACGCCAAAGCTACCCTCGATCTTGTGTATGAGTTCCGGCGACAACGGCGCGCTGCACGAGCGCAGAAAGCGCAGAGAGGCTGCTTCGACGGGCTTTCCACGGCTGCGGGCCAACAGAAGCTGATGCATCGTGGGCACTCCCGAGTACCAGGTCACGCGATGTTCGGCCACGGTTTTCCAGAAAGAGAGCGCGTTGAATTTACTAGGGACAACCACCGTTCCTCCCGACAGCAGGGTAGACATGGTTGAACCAATCAATCCATGAATGTGGAACAGCGGCATTACGCAAAGCGAAGTATCTTTTTCAGAGAGAGCGTAAGTATTGGCGATGTTTGCCGAGGAGATGGCGAGGTTGAAATGCCGCAAGGGCACTCTCTTTGGACGCCCGGTACTGCCGCTGGTGTGCAAGATGAGTGCAATGTCATCGGCCGTAGGCTCGGTGGCCTTCGCTCCAGTAGGAGCGTTCACAAGGTGAACATTGCCCTTATCCGTCATTTCGACGGAAAACGTGGGGATTTTGCGATCTTTGGCTGCGGTGCGGACGAACTCTGCACCTACCGACGGACAGAGCAGAATACGGGCATCGGTGTCTCCCAAGAAGAAATGAAACTCTTCATACGGATACGCCGGGTTTAACGGGGCCGCAGTACCGGCAATCGAAGCGGCCAGAAAGGCGACAATGGCTGGCAATCCATTCGGCAGGGCTATCGCTACTGCATCGCCGCGGCGAATGCCCGCGGAAGCCAAAGCGTCTGCCATAGCCAGAACCTGCTGCCGAAGTGAATCGTAGGTGACACGGATTCCCAGCTCTGGAACGATGATGGCCGTGTGGCTATCCGCAAAATGTAGAACGTCAAGAAGAGTGTCAACGGACTTCAGTGTCATTCGTTATCGCCTCGGGCGCGGCTCTTTGTCTTTGTCCTTAGTCTTTGCTCGGGTGTGCTGGATGATGAAACGCCTCTATCCCTTGTCCGCATGTCCCCGCTATTGTCCGCGAAACGTAGGGAAAAGGCTGCCATTTTTGAGCCTGGACGTTACGCGCGCGTGAATCCGTGGTCTAGATTAAGTAACCCTCCGCGCTTAGGGCTCTCTTGAACTCCTTCAGAAAGAACTGCACGTTATCTTCTGTGGCCAACGGGCCCATCACTCCAATGCGAAATACTTTACCCGCGAGCGGCCCAAAACCTCCGGCGATTTCAATGCCCGGTCCATCCAAAAGGCGTCGGCGCACTTTAGCCTCGTCAACCCGCTCGGGCACGCACACTGTGTTAAGCGTGGCGATTCGATGCTGCTCGGGAACGTGCATCTTCAGGCCCATGGCTTCAATGCCTTTTACAAAAGCGCGGTTGCAGAGGCGATGCCGCTCCCAGCGGTTTTCGATTCCTTCGTCCGCGATGACCGTGAGCGCCTCGCGCAGAGCGTAGAACATGGAAATCGGCGCCGTGTGGTGATAGCGATGAGACACCGTCGAATAGTCATGAATCAGTTTGAGGTCGAGATACCAACTGCGGGGTGCAGTCGTGCAGGCGCGAAGAAACTCCATGGCGCGCTGCGAGATCGCCATCGGAGACAGACCCGGCGGACAACTCAATCCCTTTTGCGTGCAACTGTAGGCGACGTCGATGCCCGTCTGATCAAACGCGACCGGAACTCCGCCGAGTGACGTAACGCAATCCCCAATTACGAGCGCGCCGGCCTCGTGAGCAGCGGCGCAGATCACACGGCCGGATTGCAAAGCCCCAGTCGACGTCTCAGCATGAACGTAAGCTACAACCTTGGGCTTCTCGCGACCGATGAAGTCTCTGGCTTCATCATCGGTGTAGATTTCACCCCAATTTTTCTCAAAGCGCACGACGTTCGCGCCGTTGCGCTTTGCCATTTCCGTTAAGCGATCGGAAAAATATCCGTTAGCGAATACCGCTAACTTCGCTCCGGCATCAACGAAGTTGGCAACGGCAGCTTCCATGCCAGCGCTGCCGGTGCCAGAAATAACCAGCGTCGCGCCCCCGATTGTCCCAAAGGCCGGTTTGAGCAATTGCTGAACATCGCCCATAACCTGGATAAAGTAGGGATCGAGGTGCCCGACGATCGGTTTCGCCAGAGCTTCATAAACTCGAGGGTGAACCATGCTGGGGCCGGGACCGAACAGATAGCGGCGAGGCGGTTGCAGGGCTGGGTAAGCAAGTGCAGCGGTCTGTTCGATCGTGCTCATAGTCCTCGTTTCTGGTCACACCTGTTCTTTGATACTACGGTACTGAACGGGGAACGGAGAAGCAACCCAGGCGGAATGCCGAACATCGCCACGAAGCGCAGTTTGACAGTGAGCGTCACCAAAGAGGGAGGCCGCGTCAAATTGATTCTTTCGATCCATTGAATTTGCGAATTTGCTTTCTGGGTTTGGGTGCACGGGCAACTTGAACCGATTGCGGTCAAAGCCGTATTAAACCGGCGTGTGGTGTCCCTGCACAATCATCTCCTCGGCGATGCGGCGGGCTTCGGGCAGTGTCGTCGACGCCTTGCGATCAATCTCCATTGGCAAATCGCGTTGAATCCTCGATAATTCCTCGTTAAAAATCCGACTAATCAATTCGGCTGTGTGCTCGATCGGCTTGCCATCGTCAGCAGACACCTCGACTTTGTGCCGCACGCGTTGCGCAATCATGAGGCGGTAAATGCGGTCGGTGGCGAGGTCCTCCATGTAGCCATCGAGCAGGCTCGCGCCCTTCCCATTGAGCACTCCGTTGCGATAGCGAATTACAGTGCGAACCGCTGCTCGCGTTCCGGCCAGAGTTATGCCTCCAACCCCTTTCGGGATCGGCCGCAGATCGGGATGCGAGTTCGGCAGCTTCGGTCTTTTTGCAATTTGATTCGGATACGGAAACTGCGCGACTGCAATCTCGTTCTGATCCGGATGACCGGTCCATGCTCCGTCCATAAGGCATTTAGCCTCGTTCTCCTTGTCCTGCTTCAACACCTTCAGAGCGCGCTCGTTCAATTCCGCGTCAGTGCGGCTGGGATAAAGCGCAGTCATTCCACCAATCGCGTGCGCCCCATGCTTGTGGCAAATCTCCGGCATCAAGGTGCGAAAGTTTTGGAAGAATGGCACATCATGCGGGATGGTGTTGCGATCCGGCAAAATCCAATTGGGGTCCTCGAGCATAAAATCGATCAGTGAGGCCATATAATCCCAGCGGCCCAGATTCAACCCCAGGCAGTGGCTCCGCAGATTGAAGAGGAATTCCTCCATCTGGTAGGCCAGTGGGTGCGCCTCAACCAGCGCCATGCACTTGATGTAGTCCGGCGCAAGGCCTTTGTGCTTTGCGAGAGCCTGGAAGAGATCGCGCCACCAGAATGCTTCATCGGCAGATTCGCTCTTGGGTATATAAACCGAGAAATTGTGAGGCAACCACTCCGGATCAATCTGGTACCAGATCAGCGCCAGGTCGAAGAGGGAAGCGGACATAATCTCGTTCTTGATGACACCACCTTGGCTGAGATGCAGACCGCGGGGACGCACCCAAGTCACGGTTTTGGAACGCTGCACGGTGACTCGCTTGTTCCGCTTTTTGTCGTCGTAGCTGAGCTCGTACTTGTAGGCGGCAATGGTGTTCTGGACCGCCTGCATAATGTGGTCCCAGAGGTTGGCGGTGGAATCCTCCAGATCAATCATGACGGCCGGAGAGCCAGAGTTCAGCAGCTTTACGGTTAACTCACCGTCGTCGGCCGGACCGGTCATCTGGTTGCGCTGGTCCGCACACCAATCAGGTACCTCGATTTTCCAATCCGAGGTGGTCGCTTCAGAAGCCGGCAAATAGTTCGGCGGCTTCCCGTGATGCGACGCCTCCAACACCTCCACGCGCTTGGCGACCAGTTTCCGCTGCCAGGGTGTGAATTGTTTGTGTAGGGGTAACAAGAATTCCAAAAACCCCTTGGGTAGATCCTTTTGCGGATTTAGATTCGCGGGGGCGTAATTCATGCATTGCGACGTGGCGTTTTCGGTGTGCGATGGCATGGGATGCGGTCCTCGAAACTGCACCGCCGGCGATCGAGGATGGGATGAAGCCATCGGCGCTGCAGGTGCTTCTGGTGCTGCAAATATCCTATCTCAAAATTGTGGAACTTCAATGTTCGGATCTCACAGTCGAAAGTGATGGCTGGTCACTTGTGACCTTTCGGCCTACCGCGCCGCAACGAAGAAGTACGCACTCATGGCGAAACCGAGGCCAATTACGAAAGCTCGTATTTTTCGAGGATCGGCTTTCTGCGCATAATGCGCTCCAAACCAGCCGCCGGTAAGAGCGCCCGCAATCATCACCACGCACTGCGGCCATAGAACCGCTCTGGCCAGAATGAAAGTGAGCACAGCGGCGGCATTAATTGTGGCAGCCAATAGAGTCCGGATCGCGCCCATGCCGTGAATGTCGCGCATCCCCAGGGCCGTCAACATTCCGAGCGTGATGAAACCAATCCCAGCACCGAAATAGCCGCCATAGATGGCAACCAACAACTCCAGGAATGAACAAACTGCGACGGCCGTCCAAGAGGTAGCCTGCAGATCATCGACGATCGCAGCCGCCGCAAACAGAAATATGGCGTGAGTAAGGTGCAATCTTCAAGATGTATCAGAAAAGGCGGACGCAGCAAACGTCATGCGTGCGGTAGTGGTGGCTCAATTTGAATTCTTCGGCCTATGGTTTGGGGTCATCCTGAGTGCAGCCGTTTTTCAGGCGGAACGAAAAGCCTGCCCTGCGATGAAGTCGAAGGGATCTCCCACTGGCCGTATCTATGGGAGATCCCCTTCGGCAAGCTCAGGGCAGGCTCTCACGCGGCTGAAGTACGCCGCGTGAGGGATGTGACGGCCTCGTAGGAGAATGAATTCAAACTGAGCCACCAGCTTGCGGTGTGTTTGCGCACCTTAATGCCAAATAATCTATCGCAGCTCTTTAACTTTCTTTCTCACAGCTGCGAGGAGAGGCGCGGGCAGTTCGGAGTATCCTTCCTGTGTTGCGAATGGCTGGCCGTCGCCGTATACCCAATTCCAGAGATCGTCCAGCGCGACAGCACGCGAGGAGTCGGACGATGAGGCGCGAAGATAAACCCAGCTAAAACTGGTGAGGGGAAAGGAATCGTCTCCTGGCGCGTTGGTCAACGACGCCGAGAAGTTATTCCAGCGCGGTGCTTCCACCGCCGCGCACGCCGCAGCAATGCTCTCGTTGGACGCTTTCACAAACCTGCCGGCAGAATTCAAGACAAGCGCCTGGGAAACACCGGCTTTTATTGCATATTGATACTCAACGTATCCGATGGAACCGGCGGTGTTCTTTACCTTGTCTGCCATATCGGAACTGCGCTCCGCAGGCTCCCCGACCATCCACTTGGGCGAAGGAGTCACTCCGTACTGCGCGCGAAATTTAGGACTTACTTTGGAGAGAAAATCTGTCAAGACGTAATTGGAGCCTTTCCCGGCTGGGCGATTGATCACCTGAATGGCAAGCGGTGGCAACGCAACATCAGGATTCAGTTTCGCGATTTGCGGCGCATTCCATACTCTCACATCGCCAAGATAGATAGAAGCCAACACCTCCCCGGAAAGTCTAAGCTGCTGGTGAACATCGGGAACGTTGTAGATGGGAACGATGCCGATGAGCACGACCGGCAGTTCGATCAAATTGCCTTCCTTGCGCTCCGCATCCGTAAGCCGGGCCTCACCCGCCGCAAAATCCCCAGCGCCGCGAGAGATCTGCTTGATCCCCTCGCTGGTGCCGACGGGAAGGTAGCGCATCTGAATCGTGGGATTGCGTTTGTCGTATTCCATCGCCCACCGCGTGTAAAGAGGGGCTGGCACGCTGGATCCTGAGCCGACCAGAACAACCGTATTCTGAGCTTCGGCAACGGTGCCATGCACTCCGAGAACAAAAATGGAGATCAAGTAGAGACAAAGGCTGAAGTAACGATGCGGAATCCTTGGCTTAGAAATTCTTGCCCACTTCATCGATCCCTCCGTGAGGATGCGCCATGCAACAAAACAAAATCCTGGTACTAAGATAAAACTAACAATTGAAGTAACACCGGTAAAGTTACTATCGTTTCAGGGTAGGAGCTTTTCCGAGCACTCCGTTCCGCCAAATTGCCGGTGTTAAGATGCTGATCGTCTAGAGCCGAACTAACGTATGTCAGACGATGCTATGTCGCAAACTTCCAAGTCTCCTACCGACCTCGAAAGTCTGGCGCGCGAACTGATGTCCGCGTATGAGGAGGGCCGGATGGTGGATGTACCTTTCTCGGCACGCGCTGGTTTCGATCTCGATACTGCGTATGCATTGGAAGCGCGGCTCAAGGAGATGCGCCGGGCCGCTGGGCACAAAGCCGTCGGCCGCAAGGTGGGTTACGCGAATAAAGCTATGTGGAGGGTGCTAAAACTGGAGACGCTGGTGTGGGCCCACATGTATGACGACACGGTCCATTCCAGCAACAACAATTCCGCCACGCTCACACTTGCTCATCCTCGTTCCCTTAAGATTGAACCGGAGATTGTCTTCGGTCTGAAAGATTCGGTCGGAGAAGGCTCCGACGCCGCCGGGACGCTCGCGGCGACCGATTGGCTGGCGTTGGGATTCGAAATCATTGATTGTCCTTACCCGGAATTTAAGTTTCAGCCCAGCGATTTCGTTGCGTCCTTTGGCCTTCATGCGGCCCTGGTAATCGGCGAGAAAATGAAAGTGCACCCCGATCTGATTCCCAAACTGGTCGAGGAATTGTCGCGGTTCAAAGTGCGAATGTCGAGGAGCGGAGAGTTCGTGGAAGAAGGATCGGGCAAGAACGCCCTGAAGAGTCCCGCTTTGTGCCTGGCGGAACTTGGTGCCGCAATCGCACGGCGATTTCCAGACCAACCGCTGAGCCCGGGAGAAATCGTCAGCTCCGGCACGCTTACAGCCGGGCATCCGACGGCGAAGGGCGACCTGTGGACGGCTGCAGTTGAGGGTATTTCGTTGCCCTCCCTGACCCTGCAGTTAACCTAAATGAGGCTCGGAGTTCGTTTCGGGAAAGATTCCACTCCCAGCAACAAAAAACCGCGCTGCTGGTTAGCAGCGCGGATGCGAGGGTCGCCAGGCCCAGTAGAGCGAAGCGGCGAAAGTTCGTTTGAGAAGTTAGACGCTAGCGATCTTGCGGCGAATCACTCCCGCAAGTCCGACCAGCCCGGTCCCGAGCATCATCAAGGTGCCGGGTTCGGGAACGGTGCTGAAGCCGATGAACTCTTGTGGCGTTCCCATGCCCATGCTCTGGGTGCCGGCGATGGGTGTGTAAAGTACGAGGCCGTTGAAGGCGCTGTTCTTGGCGCCCGAAGCCAACGCCAGATAGGAGGCATCAATCGCGGCCGCACCTGTCGTTCCAAATTGGGATTGGGCTCTGGCGGTCGATGAGAACAATCCCCAGATCGCCCAGTTCGCCTTCGTAGCCGTAAGAGTTCCGGCCAGCATGCTCTTGAAGATCAGACCGGCGGCCTTATAGTCGGCGGTCATCGACGGCCCAAAGAGGCTATTCTTAATGCCTTGCAGGAACGGCGTTTCCGTTGCCGTCCAGGTCTCACCCTTCTTGACGGTGTTGTCATAGCTGTCGCAAAGCAGAGACGTCGCAATTCTATTGACGGAAACCGAGTAGGGATACACACCACCACCGAGGATACCGCTGGGGCTGGCGCTGTTGAACTGCATATTCACCGAATTGGCAAACGCGGGACTCGCTAAAAGTAGCGAGAAAAAAACAATGGAGAGTACAACCTGAAGTCGAATCAACCGCATAGGTCTGCTCCTAGCACACAGAGGATGGCTGTCCATAGACAGGCGACAGCGTGTGTTGCTTCTTCCTTCGATTCGGGGGAGTTTCAGCAGCAGAGCTGCTTATTCCGCGAAGGTCGGCATGTTAACGGAGTTGTAACTTACTCCGGTAACTTTGATATGAGACTACCAGTGTGTGCAACCCTTGCAAATAGCCCAAATGGAGTATTACCGGAGTTCTCCGTGGAAGCATCACTGAGCGAAGATCAGGCGAACATCGTCGGCGCATATTGCAAATTCGGTACTGGGCGGGAAATCCACAGGATATTTTTGTGCAAACTATTTCTCGCTTTGCTAGTATGATCGCCAAACGGGTGGATCTCCTTTATTTTGTGGAGGTGTAAATCCCCCGTGTGGCACTCAGAGTGCGTCTACGCTGGTGGCGGAGTGCCTACTGTCCAGGAGCCCAAGGTGGCCGCCGCAGGTAGGAGTGGTCTGTGCCCGATCCCGAGAAAGGGAACGTCCAGGTGGTAGTCCGGCGGCGACGAAGCCGTCGGCATCGCAGAAATCGACTGATTCGCCGCGTGTTCGTGGCAGCGGTTCTTGCACTTATTACCGCTGTCGCCTCGACCGTAGCTTTGAGATATTTCGGTCCCTCCTTGTTTTACAACCGGCAGGCGGAATCCTCCATTTTCGATCAGACTGTACTCAGCCGCGAGCGCGCGGTTACTCTCAACAGCTTGATTTCGGCGCAGCAGCCATCGCGTCCGGTTTATCCTTACTCCGTTGTGGCGGGCGGCGTTGAAGACGCTAAAGAATTGAAGTGGGTGGCGGAGCACGACCCTATCGTGGCCGCGCACTACGCTGGCTTTGACTACAATCACGCCCAGGTGGTTCGACTCACGCTGGCCCGCACGGTCTATATGTCCTACCGCATCGGCAACCATATCTACTGGATGCGTCGAAGAATAACGCTCCACAAAGGCGAGAAGCTGATTACCGACGGACGAATGACAGCTCGCGGCCGTTGCGCCAACCGCGTAGAGCCCACCGCGCAGCAGCCGGTCGCACCGGCCGAGCCTGCTCCGGAAAAGTTCGATGAACCGGTTCGAGCGGGTGAGGGAACAGCGATGCAGTCTCCGGAGATTCCATTTCAGTCGGCGCTGCTCAACCGGCCGCTGACGCCGGGCTTTGATCCCAGCGGACCGCTAAGTTTATACAATCCCTTCGAAGGTGGAAATGGGCTAGCGCTTTCCCCTCCGCCACTGCCGGAGGGCCTTTGCGGGCCGGTGAAAAAAGGATCCACTGGGACTGGGACAACGACCGGTACCAACGGCAAGAAGAAGCCAGGCCCATGCGGTACTGGTGGATCTCCGTCACCCATACCAGAACCCGGAACCTGGGTGATGCTGCTCTCCGGATTGGCGGCCATCGGCTGGCAGGCGCGCCGCAAGCTCTCGCGAGCTTGACTTCAAGGACGAGCGAATTCCGGCAGATTCCCGTAATCTTGCTAACGCATGTTTTTCCAATAGCCATATCGCGCCCGACCCAAGGTTGTAATCCTTTCGTAAGGGCTTTCGATCACGAACGCTGCTAAGATCGCGGTTAGCGCAACCAAACGCATCGATATTTATATTTATGTTCTCCTCCCCCCGAACTGCTGCGGCTCTATGGTTATGCGCGGCAGTTTGTTTTACCGGGCCGCCGTGGGCTCACGCCCAGAGCGCGCCTTCGATTCAACGAGCGCAAGTGCTTCGCGGCGGAGGCCAGGTCGAGATCGAGATCGAGGCCAGCGCTCGCATCGTCCCACAAACGAACTTGATCACGAATCCCGACCGCCTGATCGTTGATTTCATCAACGCGACTCCCGGCGCTCAGCTACGCAATCAAGTGGTGAACCGCAAAGAAGTGAAGAGTATGCGCGTGGGCTTGTTTTCGTCGAACCCACCGGTCACGCGCGTGGTGTTCGATTTGAATGGTCCACAACCCTACCAGGTTTTTCCGTCGGGAAAAACGATCATCGTGAAGGTCGGAACTCCGGGCACAGAAGCAGCCAAAGCTAATCCCGCTGCTGAGCCTGAGTTGGTGAGTATCACCTATCCCCCTTCAGAGGCGCCGCCTTCCACGCCAACTCCCGCGCCGGTTGCCTTGCCACCGCCGAAACCGCGCCTCGTAGTTTCATTTCGAAATGGATTGCTCTCGATCAATTCCGATCAAGCCAGCCTGTCGGAAGTTCTCTTCGCCGTTCACCAGCGTACGGGGGCAGAGATCGCAATCCCCGCGGGAGCGGAGCAGGAAAAAGTTGTAGTTCAACTCGGCCCCGCGCCCGCTCCGGAAGTTCTGGCGCACTTGCTGAATGGCACGAGGTTCAATTTCCTGATTCTGAGTTCGGCCAGCAACCCTCGCGATCTGGATCAGGTAATACTCAGCCCGCGCGGTGAAGGAGGGATGTCATCGCCCAGCCCTCAACTGCAGCCGATGGCGGTCGAAGATGAACGAACCATGCAGCCGAACGCCGTTCCCCCGCCGCAGCCAGAACCACCGCCCCCGGCTGACAATCCCAATCCGCCAGCCGACGGCCAAGCTCCACCGCCCCCGCCTCCGAACGAGAATCCGAACTAGGCTTGGGAATTCCTGGATTTACTTGTGAGATTTGAATTAGGGCGGAGTAATCAGCCGGATTGGCACGGGAGAAGTTCCGAGAACTACGGGAGGTGGAGGACCCCCATAGCTGTTGCCGCATCCAGCAACATTCATAACGGTAACGTTTATTGTTGCGGGCGTAGCGTTGCCGGCGGTGCTGTTAATGAAAACCTGCAGGAAACCTATGACCGTGACTGGAATCGCGCCAGCAGAGCCCGTGGTAATTGTTACGGCATTGCTGTCGTATATGGGCAGCGAGACTATCGACGGGCTGTTGGTGATTTGACTAGGACTAGTGATTCCAGCAGACACAAGAGCGCTATTCGCTCCCGCCTGAATCTGAAAAGGGTAGGTGTAGGGCGCAGGGCCAGCAGGGGCGAGATAATCCTGCCCCATTGCAAGACCATTATCGCTTGCATTGATCAGACATTGCGCTCCGTTCACGCTATCGTTTCTGGGTGGCCCTGGATCTTCCGTGAGCTCCACCGCATTCGTCGTCAGCGAGTCCCCGCAAGCATAGACGGTGGATTGATCGCAACCCGCGACAGCCTTTGTAAAGTCATTGTTGTTCACATCTGAGCAGGCGCTGATCTTGCTGTTGGCGGCGATCGCAATGGCAGGACTTAACACCTGTCCCGGAACGTAGTCCAGCGAGTTGGGCCCACCGAAGCTGTTCGCCGTAGGGGTCTCCTGCGGAACGCAACGCCCTCTACGGCGTCCACTTGGCCCGCAATCCGCGACCAAATTAAACGTCTCGCCGATGACTCCTGTGGTTGAGATCCCAGGGTTCGTGATCGTGCCGACTGTTGGGCTGACGAAGGGGCAGGCAGGGCTCGGGCAGCCCGCCGCGTGCTCTGGATCCAGATTTGGGACGAACCACGGCTTCACGCACCGAGGATGAACCGGAACCAGGGGAATCGAACCTGAAGGATTGTATGCCTCGGCCGTAGCAGTGGCACTCACGGTGCTGCCAGCATAACTGCTGCCGAACAACGAAAAAATACGGGCGAAAAAGACTGGAAGAGTCGCGCTAGTAAGGCTCACCGTAACGGTGGGATTCACAGTGAAGTTTGTCACGGAGGTGCAATCGGCACTCGCCGGAGCCGAGGTTCCCTCGCCGTACAATACGTTGACCGATCCGGCGGCGACCGCGACTCCGCCGATCAGGTTCTGCTCAGCCATCTTCTTCGCGGCCAGGGTTGCATAGCTGGTCGTTCCTCCGCAGGCTGGCAGCCATGACCCAGTGTTGTTCGGATCTCCCGTAATTCCCGAGATCGAGATGACCCGCGCCGCCGTCAGTGCCGCGGCGTCCGCGGCCCGCTGGGCCTCAGCTTTGGCCTCGTAAAGCGTGCCGAGGTCGATCGACAGAGCCGCCATGCAGATGATGACGGCCATCGACAACGCCACCAGCGCCATGGTCACGCCGCGCTCTTTCGAGCGCGGCTGTTCACGTCCTCGCGGGCGTCGGATTAGCGGTCGCAACATGCGAATTCCTCAATTCTCGTTAAAGGCCGCAGCGGACGTGGTAAGGGTACTGGGACCGATAAAGCTCCCACCGAACAAACCACTGACGCCGCCGAACTGCCACTTGTATGCGTACTTGATGGTCACGCACGTACCGATCAGATATATCCCGTTTTCCTGCGTCGAGGCAGGGGAGCAAAAGTCTATGCCGGTGGAACCCCGGTTGATCGCTACACTGATTCCGCTCCCCGGACAAGAGCCGGTCGAGGAATAGGTCCAGGTAAGATTACTCTGCGTCGGCGCCGGAGGTGGCGTGGGCGGAGCGGGCACTAGCCCACAGTCGTTGATCTTTTCCGAAACCAAATAGTTATCCACGACTTGAATGGCATCGCTTACAGCTACCGGCACGGCGGGCTTGGTGGCGAACATATCGCTGGCGGGATCAGAGGCCGCCACTCGCGCTCCTTCGCGTGCGGCATTGGTTAGTTTTTGCTTCAGAGTAAGCGCTCCGCTGAAATCAAAAATCCCTACAACGAAGAACACGAGCAGTGGCAGCGAAAGAGCGGTCTCCACCACCTGAGAGGCGCGGTCCCCGGTCCAGGCTCGCCTTAGAAATGCGAGCAGTCCACGCTGTCGGCCTGCAGCTGATGTCATTGCGTTTCTGACCTCATCTCTGCCTGCCCCGGAAGAAGAACGTTCCCTAGGTCCAAATCCGTAAGGGGAATACTGAAGTGAAATGGATACTGATATCGCGCGCTCACAGAGGTACCACAGGTCCCTGCGCCGCCGTCGCCAGGGTAGGATAGCTGAACGTTTTCCTGGACACAGACGTCGGTGACGCTGCTATCGCAGGTTTGCGCCGTACTGCATGCAGCCTTGGAGGCGGTGCCACACGCGCACAACAAAGGTGTCGGCCACTTGGGACCCCAAGCAACCAGGTTATTCTTGCTCAAATGCCCTGCCGCGAGGGCGTTGTAGACCGCTGTTTGGGCGATCGTCGCTGGAGTCCCACCGGCGGCGCAGGTGGTGCAAACCGGGGCGACGGCTGCTTCTGCCCCGGCTCGTGTTCCTTGAGCGAGCGTGCCGTAAATAAAAAACGCCAGGCCAAACCAGAAGATCCCAATCAAGAACATGAACAACAAGGGAAGCGTCATGGCGGCTTCCACGATTTCCGTACCGCCCGCGTCTCGAGCTAGCCAGCGCCAGGTTTTCCACTGCCGCTTTGTCATACCTATCGCGCTCCCCACATTTTCCCGACGCCAAAAAGCAAAGTAGTCAAAGCTAATGCTACGCCATATGGAACCTTGAGGGACTGCGGATTGTCCAGTGAAACCTCGGGTCCGGGCATACGAAAGGTCACCATGGATGCCAGCATCCTGCCAATATTGCGCAGCGTCTGCAGGAAGCGGCGCTTGTAGATCACCAAGGCCAGGGCCATGATCCCGGCCACAAAGATCGAACCCATCAGCAAGTCCGCCAGCACCGCGGGCCCTACGAATGCGCCCAGAGCGCCAGCCAGCTTCCAATCGCCCGCCCCAAGGCTCCGAACCAGAACAAAGGGCAATAGCAACAGCAATCCCAACCCGGCGCCCAGCAGGGAACTCTTCAGCCCGGGCCATCCACTGGCGATTGCATTGGCTGCGATCCCGATCAGCAGCCCCGGAACCGTCAGCCAGTTGGGAATGCGGCGGCTTCGCCAATCGATGTAGCCGGCAACCGCAGTCAAGACCACTGCCAATCCCAACAGAAGCGGCTTCAAACCGGCTCCGCTTGGCAGGGCGAGACGCAGGCGCTGAGCACCGCGGGCTTAGATCGTTTTCTTGCCTGTGTCATCTGCAACGGTGCCGGACTGGGGAAGGGCGGCTGCTCGGCATTCAAGCCGGTAAACCCGCCGCTGAGGCGGATTTTGGCATAGCCGTTGCTCGAAGTCAATGAAAGTCGTGGTGTCCGATCTTGCCGCGCGCGAGGATGCCGTTCGTGACGAGGAAGCGCTCGAGCTCCGCTCGACGGACAGCCGGGGGCGGCTGTCCCCACATAGGCGCGGCTCTATCTATGAGCTGATCTAGCGGTTGAAGGCTCCCGTACCGTTGTGCTCCGCCACGACGCGCTTGGCGTTGTCCGCCAAGGCTTTGGCTTGGGGGAGAAGGTCCAGCCCTTTCAGCACTTCCGGATCCGCTTCCGTACGCACCTTCATGCCTTCATCCTGGCCGAAAGCATCGACGAAAATCTCAGCCTTAATGTTCGACCGGATCCAGTCGTTGTTGTCAACCAGATCCGCCTGAGTGTACGGAATGTTGGCTTCGTCGAGCGACTTGCGGAAATCTTGCATAGTGACGTCGTCAACTTCAAAGCTCTTCGTCGGATGGTGACTCACGACGTAGCGCTTGGCGAAGTTGAAGAACGCATAGTGCTGCAACAGCGTGTCCTGGAAGTGATTGCTCTTCACTGGAGGAATCACAACGTCGGGCGTGATTCCGCCGCCACCATAAACCGTGCGTCCGCTATCGGTGAGCTTCACTTCGCGATTGGCATTGCTGCCGGATTCGGGCTCGCGGTTGTAATAGTAATCGTAGAGCGAAATGTTGCTGTAATCGCGCTGGATCAGCCGGCCGCTGGGCGTGTAGTAGTGCGCCGTGGTGAGAGCGAGACCGGTGTTTTCCGACAGCGGATACACAGTCTGCACCAGTCCTTTACCAAAGGTGACTTCGCCCACGATCAGCCCGCGATCGTGATCCTGAATCGCTCCCGAAACAATCTCCGCCGCCGATGCGGTGAGACGATTCACCAGGACGACGAGAGGATAGTCCTTACCTCCGTTGCCATGCTGCGCCACATAACGCTTTTCCGCAGAAGCGCGGCCATGGTGAGAAACAATGAGTTGACCCTTCTTCAGGAATTTATCGGAGACCCCTACGCCTTCGCTCAGCAGGCCGCCAGGATTTCCTCGCAGATCAAGAATCAGTCCTTTGAGATCGCCGAATTCATCCAGAGCTTTCGAAACCTCTTCCTCCGTAGTCTCGTTGAATCCGGTCACGTGCATGTAACCGACTCCAGGCCGGATGAGGAAATGCACGTCCACGCTATAGCGTGGAATCTCGTCGCGCACCAGGGTGAACTCCATCGGTTTCTCAACCCCTTCGCGCGAAATGCTGATGTGCACCGTCGTGCCCTTCGGCCCCTTGAGCATGTCGGCGACGTCGCCAGTGCTCATGTTCTCCGTGGACTTGCCATCGACCGCGATGATCACGTCACCCGGATGAATGCCCGCTTTGTAAGCGGGCGTGCCCGTGAAGGGAAAAATCACAATCACTTTGTTGTTGCGTGGCCCCACAGTCATGCCCACGCCGTAGTATTTGCCGCGCTGATCTTCGCGCATCAAGGCATACGACTTGGGATCGAAGAAATTCGAGTGCGGATCGAGCGCATGCAGCATTCCCGGGATAGCCCCGTTGTAGATGGCTTTATCCGGATTGACCGGCTCCGCGTAATTTTCCTCGACGATGGAGTAGACGTCGGTGAACTGCTTCAGGCTGTCTTTAACGTCGGTGTCGCCCGACAGCGAGGACTGCTGTCCCGTCCGCTGGGCAAAAAGAATCCCCAGAAATCCGCAGGCAAGCAGAAAGAAAACAACCAGAAAGAGTGAGCGCCGAGAACTACGTGCCATTTTTGATTATCCTTCGGTTTAGGGGTGTCGACCGTCCCCAGCTACCGCGCTGAATACTGAAAGTATAAC
Source organism: Candidatus Sulfotelmatobacter sp. (assembly GCA_036844925.1). Lineage (GTDB taxonomy): Bacteria > Acidobacteriota > Terriglobia > Terriglobales > Acidobacteriaceae > Sulfotelmatobacter. The sequence continues at coordinate 30,168 of DAIUEW010000019.1, read as the reverse complement.
ACTGGGTTAGATGCGCGAGAGCCCGGATGGTTACCGAGGGTAACCGTCCTGTTAATTTGGGGGGGCGAACTTCTCAGAAGACGTCTTGTCAACAGTTTGTCTCATCGTTGCCGCTTTCCCGCTTCGGCATTATGATGAGCGCATGAGTTTTTCCGAGACGATCTTCCTGTTCTTCCTGGCGCTGATTATCTTCGGGCCAAAGAAGCTGCCGGAGATCGCTCGTCAAGCCGGAAAACTTCTCGCCGAACTGCGCCGCGCTTCGAACGAATTCAAGTCGCAGATCGAAACTGAAATCGCCCATCTTGAAGTCGAAAAGGCCCGAGCCGCGCTGCCTCCTAGCCATTCGCCCCAAGGCACGGTGGCCAGCCTCGGTCTCAATCCTGCGGCAGGCGAACCGATTCCGCAAGCGCCCGACTCTACCGCTACGCTCGCTGCTCCAACAGTCGAAGGCGCTTCACCACCTTCAAATACAGCTCCGGCCCTAAGTCCAAATCCTCCCGCCGAGCCTGTCTCACAGACTGACGCTTCCACCTCGCAGGCGTCGCATGTCTGATACCGCAACCGGCGTTTCCAGCGAACAGCCTGGCCGCGACGCTATGCCCACGATGGGTTTTCTCGATCACCTCGAAGAGTTGCGCCGCCGCCTGGTTTACTCGATCGCCGCCGTGGCCGCCGGATTTTTCGCCTGCTGGTGGAAGGTGGAGTGGATCTACGGGATCATGCAGCGCCCCATTATGGAGGTGCTCAGGGCGAACGGCATGGCCGAGAAGCTGGTCTACCTGAATCCTACTGAGCCCTTCAACCTTTACTTGAAGATTGCCGCTATGGCTGGGGTGTTCGTCACTTCGCCATTCATCCTTTACCAGGTATGGATGTTTATCTCTCCCGGGCTTTATCGCAACGAAAAACGCTACGTCGTTCCGTTTATGGTCTCGACCATCGCCCTATTCGTTACGGGTGGATATTTCGGATACAAAGTTGTCTACCCGCAGGCGCTCGGGTTCCTGGTTCATTTTGGCAGGCAGTTTCAGCCGATGATCACGGTCAGCGAATATACGTCGCTGTTCCTCAGCATCATTCTGGGCATGGGCTTAATTTTCGAGATGCCGATCCTCATCTTCTTCCTCGCTCTGATGGGCATCGTGAGCGCCAGCTTCATGTTCAAGAATTTCCGCTATGCGATTTTGCTGATTTTTATCGTAGCGGCCATTGTTACACCCACTCCCGATATTCTGAGTATGTGCATCTTTGCCGCACCCATGGTCGCGCTGTACGCCGTAAGCATCGGCATCGCTTGGCTGGTTCACCCGAAGCAGCGGCAGGCGCGAAAAGAAAAAAAGGCTGCATGAGAGTGTTTTCAGGAATTCAGTCTTAGGTTGACATTTAGGTTCATCTGTCGTCGAGGTCATCGTTGTTGGGGTCATCGTGTTAACGATAAGGAAGTGGACATCGCTGTCGTTGTTATCCCTCGCATTCACCCTGACGCTTCTTTCCTGCAATCACGACAAGGAGGGCGGCCGGGTGCAGGCACAGAGTCCACCAACAACGGCTTCCGATATATCTCGGACGGCGCTTTCACTTCCCGCCGACACCGGTCCGGCCCCCACGATTAATGGCGCGCGAGCGATGGAATACGTGAAGCAGATTGTGGCCTTCGGCCCGCGGCCGGTCGGCAGCGCGAATCACAAGAAAGTCGAGGATTACATTCTGGGTCATCTTAAGGGCGTTGAGGTGGAGAAGGATTCGTTCACCGCGGATACCCCCGAAGGGAAGCTTCCGGTACGAAATTTTATTGCGAAGTTTTCCGGCACCAAAGATGGAATCATCGTGATCGCTAGCCACTACGATACGAACTATCCTTTGCGCAATACATCTTATGTGGGCGCCAACGACGGCGGGTCTTCCAGCGCACTCCTTCTCGAATTTGCTAACCAACTGCGCGGCAAAAAGAACGATGGCTACAGCATTTGGCTGGTATGGGACGATGCCGAGGAGGCAATTAAACCGGAAACCGAGATGCCTTTTGCCCAGGACAGTTTGTATGGTATTAGCCACCTGGCTGAAAAGTGGCAAGCCGACGGAACGCTGAAAAAGATCAAGGCATTCCTGCTGGCAGATATGGTGGGCGACGCGGATCTTAACATCGAGCGCGACGCGAACTCGACTCCATGGCTTGAGGACGTCGTATATGAGGCTGCTACCCGGCTTGGTTATCAATCGCATTTCTTTGCACGAACTATGGGAGTGGACGACGATCATATTCCCTTTGTGAAGCGGGGCGTGCCCTGCGCCGACTTCATCGACTTCAACTACGGCTACAACGATGTCTTCTGGCACACGACGCAAGATACGGTCGACAAGCTTAGCCTTAAGAGCCTGGAAATTGTAGGCGCCACCATGCTGGAGACGGTCAGCATTCTCGACAAAATGGATCCGCTGCCGCCCAAGTGAAACTTTCAATGCTGTGCGCGGTCGCCGGCAGAAGCTCTTAACTGCGAAGTACGCCGAGGCTACGCGAAGGTCGCGAGGAATAGTTAATCTTGTTTGCGCACTTCTCGTCATCTTCGCGGTCTTTGCATTCAAAAGGCCTTGAGTATCCATTACAGGTTCCCCAGCGGACTCCGCGCTGTGCTCTTTGCTCTTTTCCCTGATTTCATTTCTAATGCACGCGATATGCGAAAGCTGAAAGCTTCGTGCCTGTGCGTCCTCCTAAGCGCTGTTGGTCTTGCTGCAGATCCACCCGCTGCAAATCCAACCATCGATACTGACGAGGCCGTGCTCATTCGGGCCGCTCTGCAACCTTCCACCCTGGAAAGCAACCTGCGCCGCCTGACAGATGAAGTCGGTGGGCGCGTTCCTGGCACTCCTGCAATGCAACGGGCCATCGACTGGGGCGTGCAGGCGTTCAACGCTGCGGGTGCCGACCGCGTCCACACCGAGGAGTTCTCCATCCCGCATTCCTGGGCGGAGGGCGCAACCGAGATGGCCGTCAGCGCCACAGGCACGGCGCTGGATCCGAAGCTTACCCAAATTCCCAAAGTCGAGTTTCGTGTCCGCTGCGTCTCGATCGCGTGGGCGCCCGCGCTTGCCGCGGTAAGGCACGTGCCCGTGATTGACGTGGGCAATGGCATCCCGGCCGATTTTGCAAAGGTTGGGGACATTTCAGGCAAAATATTGCTAGTCCATTCAGCTGTGCTGAAGACTTGGGACGATCTTTTCGCCGAGTATTCGAACGCGCCGCCAGTGATTACGGCCGCGGTGAAGGGGAAAGCCATGGCGGTCGCCTTCCTCGCCACGCGCGAGCACGACATTCTGTACCGCCATACCAACTCTGCTGAGGGCGAAATCGACCGCATTCCCCAGGTACTCGTGGCGCGCGAGGATGGTGAGCGCATCGCCCGCCTGCTGGCCTCGGGGCATCCTGTGTGGGCGGATTTGAGTATCCCCAATCGAATCGGCGGACCGATTAAAACCGCCAACGTGATAGCGGAAATCAAAGGCAGCGAGAAGCCCGACGAATTTGTCATTCTCGGAGCTCATCTCGATTCTTGGGAACTCGGTACCGGCGCGCTCGACAACGGCTGCAACGCCGCGTTGGTGATAGACACGCTGCGCGCCATCAAAGCATCAGAATTGAAGCCTCGCCGTTCCATCCGCTTCATTCTTTTTTCCGGTGAAGAAGAAGGCCTGCTCGGCTCGCGCGCCTATGCCATCGCGCACCGCTCCGAGCTCGACCGCGCCGCCGGAGTCGTCATCTGGGATTCCGGCACCGGAAAGACAACGGGTTTCACCGACGGAGGCCGCAAGGATGTGCTCGATGCCGCCAACCGCCTGATCCTGCCATTGAAGCAGTTTGGCCTGACTGAAATGAAAACCGACATGGAATGGGGCACCGACCACTTTGATTTCATGCTGGAAGGCGTTCCCACGTTTGTCGCCGATCAGGACGAAGCGAACTATCTGGAAAACTACCACGCCGTCTCCGATACCTACGACAAGGTTGACTTCGTCCAACTCAAGAAGCACGTCGCCGAGGCCTCTGAGTTCAGCTTCGGGCTGGCCAGTCTTCCGGAAAAAATCGGTCCGCGCTTCACCCGCGCGCAGATCGAAGAATCCATGCGCGAAACTCACGGCGATGTAGTGCTCAAGTCCTCAGGTCTCTGGGATGCCTGGGAGAGCGGGCGCCTGGGCCGGCAAAAGCAGTTTTAGAGTTTCAATTCCCAATTTTTAATTGCCAATTGAGCCGCGCGGCGGTTTCAATTGACAAATTAGCAATCGATAATCGGCAATCTCCTTTGCTCTACTTCTGGATTCTCTTCAACCTGTTCGCGATGGGCATGCTGGCGCTGGACCTTTTTGTCTTTCACCGCCGCAGCCGCATCGTGCGCTCGCACGAGGCTCTCGCCTGGACCGGCCTGTGGATAGGCCTTGCCGCAGCTTTCGCTGGCTTGATTTTTTTCTGGCAGGGACGCCAGGCCGCGCTTGAGTTCGTCACCGGTTACATCCTCGAACTATCTCTCAGCGTCGACAATCTTTTCATCTTCCTCGTGATCTTCCGTTATTTTTCCGTACCCGAACAATACCAGCGCAGTGTGTTGTTTTGGGGAGTCCTCGGCGCGCTTCTCATGCGCGGCTTGTTCATTCTCGCTGGGGTGGGGCTGATCCACCGCTTCCACTGGATTTTCTACGTGCTCGGCGGATTATTGATTTACAGTGGCGTCCGCCTCGGATTCATGGGCGAATACCAAGTCGATCCGGCAAAAAATCCAGCCGTGATGGCATTGCGGCGCTGGATGCCCGTGACGGACGAGTATCAAAACGGCCATTTTTTTGTCCGCGGCTGGAAAGGCAAACCCGGGCTTTACGCTACGCCGCTGTTAATAGTTCTTGCCTTGATTGAAACCACAGATATCCTTTTTGCGGTCGACTCGATTCCCGCCATCCTCGCAGTCACGCTTAACGCCTTCATCGTTTATACGTCGAATGTTTTCGCGATTCTCGGCCTGCGTTCGATGTACTTCGCTGTCTCCGGATTCATGAGAGTCTTCCGCTTTCTTCACGCCGGGCTAGCGCTGGTGCTGATTCTGGTGGGCCTGAAGATGATCGCAGCCGATTATTTTCAGGTCTCAACACTGGTGACCCTGGGCGCAGTAGCCGGAGTGCTCATGGTGTCGGTAGTCGCATCGATCGCCTACCCCGCACCGGGCGAAAAGTAGCTGCCGCGCTAAACAAATCGCACCTTCTCGTCCTTGACCACTGAGTGCTTCAGAAACTTTTTGTCGTCATGGCCGGGATAGTCGGTGCGATAGTGCGCGCCGCGGCTTTCCTCCCTCGCCAGCGCCGAACGCGCCACCAGCAATCCCGCGAGATGCAAGTTTGCGGCCTCATGGGAACGCCGCGTGCGCGGATGCGTCAGTCTCGGAGACATCGCCTCCAGCATCCGGATCGCCTCCTGCATGCCAGCCCGCGTGCGCACAATGCCGCCACCCTTCCACATCGTGTCCTGGATCTGTCCAATCGTTTCTTCGACACCCGCATCGACCGGCCCGTTCTGCGAGGCAGCTTTCTTCGGCAGGCTCGCGGGCTTGCGTGCATACTTCAATTCATCCCGCATTGTTTTCCCCGCTCGCGCTCCATAAACCAATCCTTCAAGCAGAGAATTGCTGGGGAAGCGGTTCGCGCCATGGACGCCGCTTGAGGCGGCTTCGCCGGCAGCATAAAGACCTGCCACGCTGCTCTTGCCATCCAGGTTGGTGCGTACGCCTCCGATCGAATAATGTGCAGCCGGGCGGATGGGAATTACGTCCTCCGTGATATCGATATTGTGCTTCATGCAGGTTGCGTAGATGCGCGGAAGGCGCTTTTGCACTCGTGCCGCATTCAGGTGAGTTAGATCCAGGTAAACGAACGGATCGCGGGCGCGGCTGACTTCCATCTCGTGCATGATGGCTCGCGCCACAACGTCAGCCGGCGCCATCTCGGCCAGAGGATGGTATTTGCCCATGAAGCGGTCCATCTCGATGTTCCGCAGATAACCGCCCTCAGCACGCAGACCTTCCGGAAGCAGAATTCGCGGAGCCTTTTTCATATACAGCACTGTAGGATAAAACTGAATGAATTCCATGTCGCCGACTTCAGCGCCGGCACGAAAAGCCATTGCCACTCCATCGGCGGTAAATGCTTCGGGATTGGTCGTATTGCGATAGAGTTGGCCCAAGCCCCCTGCGGCGAGCATGACCGCCGAACAGGCTATTTCCTCCGGCATGCCTTTGTCGCTGATCAACGAGACCCCAGTCACGTGCTGGTCTTCAGTGAGAATATCCGTGACAAATTCGAACTCCAATACGGAAATCTGTTTACCCGCTCGAACTTTGCCATGGAGCATACGTAAAATTTCATCTCCCACCGAATCACCGGAGGCGCGCAAAACATGGCTGTGGCTATAGGAAGCCTCGCTCTCAAATGTAAGTTTGCTTCCATTACGGTTGAGTTGCTTGCTCCAAGAGATGAGTTCTTCGATGCGATGGACCCCTTCTTCCACGAGAATCTTCACCGCCTCCGGATCACACAAGCCGTCGCCGGCGATCAGAGTGTCCTGCAGGTGGAGGATGAGTTCCTCCTCATCGCTGAGGTCACTCGTAACCGCGCCGGGAATCGGAGCAGTGCGGGATTGCGTAACCTCTTTTTTCGCCAGCACCAATACGCGACCCGCGGACGAAAGTTCGATCGCGGCTCGCAGGCCGGCGACTCCGGCGCCAATCACGATGAAATCGGTCTCGGCTGGAAGACCTTTCATAAACGGCAAATGTTACCACTTCCGCCACCAATCTGATCAAAGCGGCTGCGAGCATACGCTATGATGGGACTTCCATGGCGCAGGTCACCATCCATGTTCAGCCCCGTCCGTACCAGGCTAGGATTGAAAACGGCTTGCTCTCGCGAGCCGGCGCTTTGCTGGCCGAACTGCTGCCCCAAGCTAGCAAAGTCTTCGTGGTAACCGTTCCGCCCGTGCGGCGGCGCTGGGGTGCAAAGCTGATTCGGTCCATGACTTCGGCGGGCTTCAAGCCGCAGGTAATCCAGATGGCCGACGGAGAGCCTGCCAAAAAGCTTCGAACCATTGAAACTTTGGCCGAAAGATTGTCTCGGCTGGGCGCCGATCGCAAAGCGGTGCTGATTGCTCTGGGCGGCGGCGTCGTGGGCGATGTTACGGGACTGCTGGCCTCGCTTTACATGCGCGGAGTGGAGTTGGTGCAGATTCCCACCACGATTTTGGCCCAGGTGGATGCTTCGGTTGGGGGCAAGACGGGCGTAAACCTTGTGGCCGGCAAGAACCTGCTGGGAACTTTTTATCATCCGCGCGCTGTCCTCATTGACCCGGAATTGCTTGGCACATTGCCGGACCGCGAATTTCGCGCGGGCCTGTATGAAGCTCTGAAATGCGGCATCATCGGCGACCTCGATCTTTTTCTCCGCTTCGAACAGAAGCGGGCCCAGATCCTGAAGCGTGATCCGGTGGAGCTGGAAGGTGTCATCGCTCAGTCGGTGAAGTTGAAGGCCGAAGTCGTCTCGGCGGACGAGCACGAGGGCGGCCTGCGCCGAGTGCTGAACCTTGGTCATACCGTCGGGCACGCCCTCGAAGCGGAGACCGGATACCGCACCCTGCTTCATGGCGAAGCCGTCGCATGGGGCCTGATCGCCGCTACCAACATCGCCCTCGCTGTGGGCAGAACCGACAGTGTAACTGCGGGTCGAATCGCCGATGCCGTTCTCAGCCTGGGCCGGCTGCCGGAACTCAAAGTAAGCTCCCGCAAGATTCTTGCGCGGCTGCAGGCCGATAAGAAAACGCAAAGCAGCATTGTGCATTTCGTGTTACCTCGGGAAATTGGGAAGGTGGAAATCGCCGCCGATGTGCCGGACAGCGTAGTGATCGCTGCCGTTGAAGAATTGCGTCGCCTGTCCCAGGGCGGATGGGGAAAATGATATGAATTTCAAATTCCGATTGTCGATTGAAGAACGATAGTCGACGTGGAGATATCGATCGGCAATTGAAAATCGGCAATCAGGAAATAACTTCTGTAATGTCCGAAACCCGCAAACTCATAGTCGGTGCTGCTCCAGACGGGGCCAGTGACGTTCGTTCTGCCGCGCATGCCGTCCGCGAGATGTTCACCTCGATCGCCCCGCGTTACGATCTGCTAAACCATCTTTTGTCGTTGAATGTCGATCGCTTGTGGTGGCGGCGGACAGCGCGAGCTTTCTCCGTTATCCTCGCTCAACCCGACGCGCGAATCTTAGATCTCTGCTGTGGCACAGGCGATATGACCTTTGCTTTGCGTAGGCAATCAGGGCATCGAAGCCCCCAAATTCTTGGCGCCGATTTCTCTCACGCCATGCTGCAACGCGCTCGCGCGAAGTCCGCCGACAAAGCTACACAAAACAGCAACTCGGCACTTCCACATTGGATCGAGGCCGATGCGCTCTACCTCCCCTTTCCAGACCAGCATTTCAACCTCGTCACCTCGGCGTTCGGCTTCCGCAATCTCGCAGACTACGACGCCGGCCTGCGCGAGATCGCTCGTGTGTTATGTCCTGGCGGAGAGTGCGGAATCCTCGACTTCAGCGAGCCCAGAGGATTGATCGGTCGCCTGTACCGCATTTACTTCAAGCAAATTCTGCCGCGCGTCGGGACCATGCTCTCCGGCGTACGCGGACCCTACAGCTATCTGCCCAACTCAGTCGAACGTTTTCCTGAGCCGCAGGAAATGCTGGATCGTATGCGCCGCGCCGGCTTCCGCGAAGCGAGTTGGACTCCTTACACCTTTGGCATTGCTGGTTTGTATCGCGGAAACAAGTAAGTAAAGAAATATCTATTTGGCGCCCGCGCTCTGTGCTGCTTCCGGACCGCTCTTGAAGCTATCGGCGAAGGCGTCGGCAATTGTGTAGTGCATCACCGTCTCATACTCGCCTCCGAGAAAGGTTCGCAGCCGATCGGTATTCATGATGTATTCGCCAGTCATGTAGGGAAGGGCATCAGGAGGAATCGCTGAGATTTGCCGCTTCCACAAATACCGCAGCACCAGCCGCATCGCCCACTTTCCCGGAACGCGCACCAGCTTTGCTTGTGCCATCTCAATGCACCGGCCAAATGTAAGCGGGTCCCCGCGTCCAGCTACATTCAGAATTGTCAGCCGTTGCGCTTCGGGATCGCGATGCAATATGTGCGCGATCAACCGCGCCATATCGTCTACGTGGACGAACTGAATCTTGTTGTCGAGATATTGCTGCCCTCGCGGCAGCATGCTGGGCAGCCGCTTGTTGGCTTTCCGCATTTTCTCCGCCCGCGCGCCCTTGCCATTGATCGTGCCGCGAAACGCTCCAAGCAGGTAATTCTCTACACTGGCGCCGGCCAAAATATGGGGCCGCAGAATGTACACGCTGCATCCGCGCAGCGCCGGCGCGCGCTGCTGCACCACCTCATCGGACTGCTTTTTATGGATTGCGTACGGTAAAGTATGTGCCGCCAGCACCGACTCTTCCGTCGCCGGAGCGGGGAGGTTGGGGCCGTAGGCAGAAACGCTGCTGGGAAAGATGAATTGCCGGATCGGGGAATCCGCTGTGCGATTTGCCTCGGTGACGGCCTCCATGATTCGCGCCGTGCCCGCCACATTGATCTGCCACATGCGCTCCGGGTCAAGCACACCAGTACGCACGGGATCGATCACGAATGCTAGATGAATTACCGACACCGGTCGTGTGTCGCGCAGCAATTCGTAAAACACGCGGGTCGATGATTCTTCGCCGAGATCGAGTGGCTCGAACTGCAGCGGAAAATCGCTTTGGGGTGGATTCAGATCCACCCCAATCACGGAGAATTCCCCCAGCAGCGGGAGCAACCTGGATCCCAGGTTTCCCGCAACGCCCGTCACCACGACAACAGGCTTCGGATTCGCCATCAGTTCGGCGTTGACGGCGGAGTTGGCGCCGCCGGAGGCGGTGATGGCGGATTCGCAGCCGGCGGTGCACCCTGCTGCGTCGGCGGCGGAGCCGTCGGCGGACGCGGCATTCGGGGCGGCATTCCGGGGCGTGCCCCGGGCGCTACGGGCGGTCCAAAATACGCCTCGTTGGGAACGGCCTCGAACGAGTTGGTGTATTTATCCATCATCTCCTTCATGCGCTCGCTCTTCAGCTTGTTATGAATCTCGGCTTTGATCTGGTCGTCCAGCGGCAGCACTTCTTTGGTTACCACCTTGTAAATATAATGGCCGCCGTTGTCGCTGATGACTGCCGAAACCTCGCTCACTTTCAGATCGAAGACGGCGGCGTGCGCCGGAGGCAGGCCGGTCCGCCTCACCTTGGGCAAATTCACCGTCGGATTGTCGACTTTTGTACCCGCAGCCTCAAACGCCTCCTTCTGAAGTTTTATGAAGTCTTCACCCGCCGCTGCCCGTTCGCGCACGCTGTCGGCCAGCTTGTTCAAGTCCTGCTCGCCTTGTTCACGCTTGGTTTTCTCGGCGGCTTCCTTAGCCTTTTGCAGCTCCTCGGTTAGCTTTTCCGGCGCTTTCGCGTCTTCCTTCTCCTCAGCCTCCGCCTGCTTGAAGCGTGGGATGAACAGCCGATCCAGAGAAAACTGCTCGTAGGCTTCAGGATTCTTCTTGTAATACCCCGCAATCTCCGAGGGTGGAACGTTATCCGCCTCCTCCTGCACCGTGCGTTGGAGTTCCTGCGTCAGGACTTGCATTCTGACAACCTTCATCGTTTCCTGAAAACGCGGGGACTTGTCGAGGCCCTTCGCCTTAGCCGCTTCCGACATTGCCATGAAACGCGGAAGAGCCCCTTCGAGCTGGCGCTTCAATTGCGGCGTTACGCTCGGCGAAAGCCCACTCGCAATTTTTTCGAACTGCGCACGAGTGATCTCGGTCTTGCAGTCTGCCGGTTTCTTCGTGGTAGCGGAGGTAGTCTTTCCTGCGGCGGTCTTCGAGGCGGTACCCGTCTTTAACGGAGCCGTTGGGCAGACACCCTTGATCGTGAGAACAACTGCACTCTCCGCCACCTCTTCGGGTTCCGCCGGCGCTTTATTGGCAGCGCTCGGCGGCTGAGCCGGGCTGGCCGGTGCCGGGGGCGTTCCCGGTTGTGCCTGTCCCCAGGCCAGCGTTCCCAAGAATACACACAGCAACCAACTCTTACGCATACAAAAATCCTCCAGGATTGGTACATCAGGAAGTTGGACAACCGAACTTAGCATCGTAGCATAGAGGCCGTTTCGCGCAGTATCCGGGACTGCGACTTTCTGGTTGGCGCAATTTCTTTCTAGCAGCGATAATCCAATCATGTCTGGGACGCCGGCGCTTTACTCACCAACTGCCATGCGCGCTGAAAAACGCGCGGTGGCGGGAAATTCGGTGCTGGCCGCGTTGTTCATCACCGGCGGAAAGATCGCCGTCGGAGTCACGACCGGGAGCTTGGGAATCCTCTCGGAAGCAGCGCACTCTGCGCTGGATCTAATCGCAGCCCTACTCACGTATCTGTCCGTTGGAGTCTCCGATAAACCTGCCGACGCCGATCATCAATATGGTCACGGCAAGGTCGAAAATTTCTCGGCCTTCGTTGAGACCGGACTGCTTTTGGTGACCTGCGCATGGGTTATTTACGAAGCGATTGTGCGCCTGTTCTTTCGCCGGGTTGAAGTTGAACCGTCGATCTGGGCATTCGCCGTGATGCTTGTCTCGATGGCGGTAGACTGGTGGCGCTCCCGCTCTTTGGGCCGAATTGCCACCAAGTATGAAAGCCAGGCTCTGGAAGCCGACGCGCTGCATTTCTCCACCGACGTGTGGTCTGCGGGCGTGGTTGTGTTCGGACTCGTGCTCATTCTTTTGGGGCGCAAGTATCATCTGGATTGGCTCGGCAAGGCTGACCCTATCGCCGCCTTGTTTGTTGCGGGCGTCATCGTTTCAGTGAGCTGGCGGCTCTCGCGGCGCACGATCGACGCGCTTCTCGACGCTGCACCCGCGGGCGTTCGCGCTCAAATCATCGACGCCGTCTCTCGCGTCGATGGTGTGCTTGAAGTGGGTCGTGTGCGCATCCGGCGTGCCGGCAACCGATATTTTGCCGATCTCGCCGTCGGCCTCGCCCGTACCGTCACCTTCCAGCGCTCCGAACAGCTGGTCGAAGCCGTGACGCAAGCGGTTCATCGCGTCCTTCCCGACGCCGACGTCACCGTCCAACCTTTGGCGCGCGCCGAACGCTCGGAGAATATCTTCGACCGCATCCGCGCGGTCGCGACCCGCCACAACCTCAACGTCCATGACATCAGCGTGCAGGATCTCTCCGGCCGCCTCCACGTCGAACAGCACGTGGAGCTCGACGAGCGCCTAAGCCTCAAGAGCGCTCATGATCGAGTCACCGAACTGGAAGCCGACATGCGCCGCGACGTACGCGAGATCGACGACATCCTGACCCACATCGAGAGCGAGCCTGCCACCATCGAAACTGGCGACGAACTGGTCCGGGATGCAACTCTCGAGCGGCAACTGAAATCGCTCGCCGGAGAGTTTCCGGAAATTGTCGACATGCACGACATTCAGATAAAAAAAGTTCGTGGCCGGCTTTACATTTCCTGCCACTGCACCTTCTCCGACGAGCTCTCGCTCGCACGCGTCCACGACATTCAGACCGAGCTTGAAATTCGCTTCAAGCAGGCCGCCCCGGAGCTGTTTCGGGTATTGATTCATCCCGAACCAAGCACTGATAATCGAAGATAGGAGTTTTTCATGGTTTCAGCTAAAGCCCGATGGACGGATGGGGAACGCTTTCTCGGCGAGGCGACTTCCCGCCACGCGCTCGTCATGGATGCTGCCTCCGAAAAAACCGCCAGCACACCCATGGAACTCGTGCTCATCGCTCTTTGTGGATGTACCGCGTACGATGTTGTTTCGATTCTTCACAAGAAGCGCGAGCCATTCACCAGTCTCGAGGTTCGCGCGGAGGCTGAGCGCGCAACCGAGCCGCCCTCGGTTTACACGAAAATTAAATTGATTTACCGCATCGGCGGTAAGGTATCGCGCAAGGCCGCCGAGGATGCGGTACGACTCTCAGAAGAAAAATACTGTTCAGTCTCGGCTATGCTCAACAAGACGGCGAAGATTACCACCGAGATCGAGTACGCAGACGAGTAGAATTGCCGGTAGTGGCAGTTCGATTGTCATCCTGAGGAAACGTTCTTCGCGCGGCGACGTAAGGATTGCACGGTTTGGCTCGCGTCCGTATTAAACTGAGTTACTACCAAATCATCCCAGCCATGGCCTTAAAGGTTTTCCTCTACACTCAAGTCGGCTGCCTCTCCTGCGAACTGATGAAACTGTTTCTGGAGGCAAAAGATGTCGCCTTCGAGGAGCGCGATATGAGTTCCGATGCCGCCGCCCGCGTTGAATTGCTTGAGATTTACCATAGCTGCACTGCTCCCACGCTCGTTATTCTCACCCCGGCCGGCGCGGAGGTAATTGAAGGTTTCGAGCCCGACCGCCTTGACCGCGTACTCGACGCTGCCTGATCATCTCTGTTCGAGTCGTTCCTATTCGACTCATAGAAGCGATTCGCGAGGCTTATCATCCCGAACAACAACCAAGAACACGCACATCCGCTGCGCGGTTATTTCTTTATTGCCGCCGCCGCGTTTCTTTGGGGAGTCTCCGCCGCCCTGGGCCGCGCGGTTTTCACCGGCAGGTTGCCGCTGCACGGCGCGCTCCGTCCCATCGATCCCCTCATTCTTTCGCAAACCCGCACCACATTCTCGCTGCTCGTGCTGCTTCCAATTCTCGTCGGCGTGCGAGGCTGGCAGCGTATCAGGCTGCCGGCGCGCGATCTCGCTTACTGCTTCCTGCTTGGGACGCTAGGCGTGGCCGTCTCCAACTATTTCTATTACGTTGCAATTCAACGAACCAGCGTCGCCACCGCGATCATCGTGCAGTATACTGCCCCGGTCTGGGTGCTCTTGTACGTGGTCGCCCGCCACCAGCAAAAGCTCACGCCGCAAAAAACCGCCGCCGTTGTTCTGGCCGTCACCGGAATCGCGCTGGTCATTGATCTGTTCAAAGATCTCTTCGGAGCGCGCTCCAGCGCCACGCTTCGCCTTGATGCATACGGCCTCATGGCAGCGCTGCTCGCCTCATTTTCGTTTGCCTTCTATAACGTCGCAGGACATCGCATCCTGGCCCGCTACGACCGCTGGCGCGTGCTGGTTTGGACTCTCACCGCGGCCGCCACCTTCTGGCTCTTCGTTAATCCTCCGTGGAAAGTGGCCGGCGCTCACTACGCGGCTGCGCAGTGGCTTTTTCTATTCGCGTTCTCGATGATCTCGGTGCTGGGAGCATTTTCCCTATACTTCCTCGGCCTGCAGCATCTCGAGCCCACTCGCGCCATCATCGCCAGTTGCCTCGAGCCTGTGTTTTCAATACTTCTTGCTGCTCTCCTGCTAGGCGAAGTGCTGCGCCCAATTCAGACCCTGGGAATTGTCTTCGTGCTGGCAGCGATCGTGATCGTGCAGCGCCCAAGTCGCACGTCCGCAGAAGGAGGACCTGTGGTCGTAGAACCGATCGAGTAGAATTTCACGTTATGCGGATTGTAGTGGATCTAACCTGGACCCCCCAAAATGCCGGCGCTTTTTCCTATTCCAGCTTTTTGCCGCGCGTCTCCGGCAATTGTGTCGTCATAAGCGCGGCCAGCAGATATCCAGCCGCGCACAAATAAAAGGCCCAACCCAAACCCTTCGTCTGACCCACGCGCCCAATCACCAGCGGCGCCACGGAACTCAAGGCCCTCGCGCCGTTGTAAGTGAAACCCAAAGCGCGTGCCCGTAAGCTGGTTGGAAAAATCTCACTTCCCATAATGCCGGAGCCGGAAAACACACCCGTCCCGAACAAGGCCACGACGGTCCCCAGAACCATCAACAGTACGGGCGACCGCGCTGCAGCATAAAAAGGAATTAAAACTGCCGCCGTTAGGCTATAGAGTAAGAATGCGTTGCGTCGTCCGAGTCGGTCCGCGACCCAACCAAAGCTGACGTAGCCGGGGAACATTCCAAACAGGTTCAAGATCACCAGCAGAGCAGTGGTACCGATCACGCCGAAGCCGCGACCACCCTGCGACACTGGGAGCGATAGATATGGCGGCATCCAGGTGAACAGTCCCCACCAGGCGAACAAGCAGAAGAAGTTAAACAAGAGCAGTGCGAACGTATGCTTGCGATAAGGCTTTCGAAAGATCGCCGAAAATTTTGTGCTGCCGTACACAGTTACCTCTCTGCAGCAATCGCCGCGGCTGTTGCTAATCGAATTGCGCTGCTGCAGACCCCGCTCTTCCCACATCGCGGACTCTGGCACTCCGCGTCGAATCCACAATGTCAGCAGCGCCGGAAGAATTCCCACGAAAAACACCGCCCGCCATCCGAAATAACCCGCTACCGGCCCCGCCACCAGCGCCGCAGCGGCAAAACCGAACGCCCAGGAACTTTGAACAATCGAAATCGCTTTGGCCCGGACCTCGGACGGCCAGGTCTCGGCCACCAGCGTCGCTCCCGTATTCCATTCACCGCCCATGCCGAGCCCGAGGACGAATCGTGCCGCCGCCAGCATCGCAACGCTCGTCGCCAAGCCGGACGCGAACGAGCACACCGAATAGGTCAAGATGCCCGCCATCAGCGCCCGCTTGCGCCCGATCCGATCGGCCAGAAATCCGAACAGCACTCCGCCCATGCCGGAAGCGAGCAGCGTCAGGGTGCCGAGCAATCCCGCCGTTGTCTTGCTCATCCCCAGATCGCGCATCAGCAAAGCCAGAACCAGGGCGTAAAGCATCGCGTCGAAGGCATCGAGCGCCCAGCCCAGTGCTGCCGCCAGCAGTGTTCGCCGCTGTCCCGGCGTGGCTTGCCGAATCAGTTGGATGGGTCCAATCGCCATGCAGGCGGGATTGTACGGCGCGCTCGGGAATTGTCAAATTCGATTTCGACGCAGGTGGACCTGGCGTGAATGTTTCCTCTTCTGATGCTCTCCCACGGTTTTGACAATGTTTTGACTTCGAGGGCCGCTATTCTCGGGTAGCCTCGTTCTGTGACGTTCAGGCGACAACGTTTTGAGATTGGATGTGTCTATGAAACTTCTGCGGCTTGCCGCCCTTCTTGTTTTTCTGCTGACCTTCCTTACGCCTTGTTTCGCCCACCACATGGCGGTTGTCACGAACAAGGACAACAACGTTTCCAACGTTACGGCTGCCCACTTGGCGAAGATTTTTCGCTCGGAGCTTAAGAAGTGGCCGGACGGCAAGGCCGTGGTCCTGGTTCTCCATAAGGATTCCGCCGGTGAAACCGAAACCATGGAGCGTTTGAACAAGATGAGCGCTGGGGAATGGAAGGCGCTCATCGCCGCTCACAGAGACTCGATCCAGATAGCGGACTCTGACGCCGACGTGCTCAAGATTGTCCAATCCACTCCCGGCGCGGTCGGGCTTATCGATGTTCGCTCCATCGATAACACCATCACCGTCGTACGTGTCGATGGCAAGCTGCCCATGGAATCAGGCTATTTGCCGCATTAGAGGCGGTTGCTCTAACCATGGTAGAGACGTTGTAGTGGCTCATCGTAGGCGCAACAGGTGAAAATATCTTCTCGCTTTCTTTACATCGCGCGCAATTTGTTCGCGCAACGCTTCGACGGACGGAAACTTGATCTCGTCGCGCAGGCGGTCAAGAAAACAAATTTCCACTTCGCTCTCCAGCGTCAATTCGAGCGGATGAAAGTTGAGCAGATGAGTCTCGATGGCAAACGAGTCTGCTCCGAAAGTCGGACGATTCCCTAAATTCGTGACAGAATCAAAGCGCTCGCTTCCGACTCGCGTGCAAGTGATATAAACGCCATCTTTCGGCACGAGTTCTTCGTAACGCGCGAGATTGATCGTCGGCACAGTGTATTTCGACCCTAATCCGCGCCCGCGCCCCGGCGCACCCAGAATGCAGAATGGACGCGCCAGCAGATGCCGCGCCCGGCTCACGCGTCCCTCGCCAATCAATTTCCGGATATGGCTGCTGGAAACTGGTTCTCCGCGCAGCGTTTGTTCGGGATACACCTTCACTTCAAAGCCCATCTCTCGTCCGAATTGAGACAACAGACTTACGTCACCCACGGCCTTGTGTCCGAAGCGGAAGTTGTATCCTTCGTGCACCTCTCGCGCATGCAGCTTCTTCTTCAGAATGCGTTCGGCGAACTGCCGCGGCGTCATCAACGAGAGATCACGGCCAAAAGGCAGCATCAGCACCGCATCAATTCCCGTACCTTCCAGCAAACGCAGTTTTTCCGGCGTAGGAGTCAGAAGCTTCAGTCCCGAGTCGGGACGCAGAATCCGCGCCGGATGCGGCTCAAACGTCACCGCCACGGCCTTTGCTCTGCTCTGCCCAGTTCGCCGTACAATCTCGCCCAGCACGTGCGCATGTGCCCGGTGGACTCCATCGAAATTGCCCACGCTCACGAGCGACGGCCCAAAATCCGCTGGAACGTCCTCGAGTTTATGGAAGATTTGCATTTCAATACTTAGTGGTCAGTGGCTAGTGGTCAGTAACCCAAGTGGTTTTACTAACCACGGACCACTGCACTTGATATTTCAAACTCCAATTTCATCCCGTCGTACGATAGCCGTACATGCGGCGGCAAAGCGGCATTAGTCGCCTCGTGCGGCAGATCGTGGCAAATGTGAGTGAAGAACGCCCGCTTGGCCTTCACTCGCTCCACGATGCGCAGCGAATTCTCCACCGTCGAATGCGTGGGATGCGGCTTATGTCGCAGCGCATCCAGAAAAAGAATATCCAGTCCTTCTAGCTGATGGAGCGATGCCTCGGGAATTTCACTGTGGTCCGTCAGGTATGCGGCGCTCCCGAAGCGGAAGCCATAAATCTCAGCATCGCCATGGATCAGCCGCACGGGCTCGAAGCGCGCTCCAAAAAGGCTGACCGGACCGTCGATCGGCCGCAACTCCAGTTGAGGCAAGCTGCCATATTTGTAATCGGTGTCGAAAATATAGCTGAACATCTTGCGCAGGAACGCTGCGGCGTCCGGGCGCGCGTAGAGCGGCAACTTCATCGGCTTGTGAACGAAGCTGAGTGGGCGCAAATCGTCAATGCCAAGAATGTGGTCGGCGTGGGTGTGAGTATAGAGAACCGCGTCCACGCGCGTGATTTTCTCGCGAATGGCCTGCGCGTAAAAATCGGGTGCGGTATCGATGAGCACAACCTTGCCCGCATAACCGATCATCACGGAGGGCCGTGTGCGGCGGTCCCTGGGATCGGTCGAGCGGCAGACCGCGCAGTCGCAACCCAAGGTAGGGACGCCCATGGACGTGCCGCTGCCCAACACCGTGAGCGTCGCCTTCATGCGCGAGCTCGTATGCTCATCGTCCGCTGGTCCCGGTTGCAGCCCCAGGTTGCGGCGGACGAGACAGCGCGTTGGTCACTTCCACGTAGGCCATGCGCACCTCGTAGAGGCTGTTCTGCAGAAAGTTCTCTTCTACGGGGGTGAGGTTGCCTTTGGTTTTTTCCGCAAGCAATGCCAGCGTATCGATGGTCTGGCGAGCGCCGATAATGTCAACTCGTGGCTGCTCGCCTTGCTGGTGCATCAATCCCAACTGCACCATCGCAGTCATGTAGAGCGATGCCAGGAAGCGCTCGAAAGTCATCTCAAATTCTTTCGCGGAGCGGCCACTGAGCTCCACGCGCGAATCGAGTTCCTTCGACGATTCCCGATAGGCGTCGGCCTGCGCCTGCTGCTCGGACTCGGTCGGGGGCGGAGGTACATCTTGCGCTGCGCCGGCTTGCGGAGGAAACGGCACAGAACTGACGTACGGGGCAGGTTCCTTTGCCGGCGGCCGAGCCGGCGGCGTCGCTGCCTTGGGCGTTTCCACTTCCTCCCGAACATCTTTACGCAACTCTCCGTCCTCGGTAAACAAACGGCGGTCGGTTACGGTGAAGCCTGATTCCTGTTTTTTCTCAGCCATAGCACCTGTCCTTTTAACTATCTACCCGCGAATCTCGATGAGATCTTCGATGCGCCCTCATCGCGACCTTAGCGGCCTCCGCGTGAGATCTTGTGTTTTATACTTTACGCGCTAATGCGTCGTCTGCCTCTCGCAGCGCGACGTTGCCCAGCGGCAATTGGATCACGCTGGCTTTAGCGGTTCCAATCGTCACCTCGCGTCCCGGTACACCAACCTCGCGCCGGATGTATCCCAGAGCGACCGTTCGCTCCCCTGACGACATGTGCAGAACGGCGACACTCGTGATTTCACCCACTTCTTTTTCGTCAGACAAAATCTTGGCTCCAGGGGCAATTGCCGGCGAGCCTTCCGCCAGGAAACCAGTAAACTTGCGATGCACATTGCCGCGAGACCGTATGCGCTCCACGATCTCCTGTCCCACGTAGCAGCCTTTATTGAAGTTGAGGGCGCGCGCCTGCTCGGTCTCCTGCGGTAGATCGCGGTCGCGAATGTCCACGCCATAGAGCGGAATGCCAAGAACGATGCGCTGAATTTCGAGAGCTTCACTTCCCACGGGAGTAGCGCCAGCAGCAATCAGCGCCTGCCACGTTTTGTAAACATCTTTTGGGGCAAGCCAGATTTCGTAGGATTCGTTTGTCGCATCGTCGACGCGAATCACAGTGCACTCGATGCAATCGCAATCGCAGCTACAGCGCGGAGTGACTACCTGCAGTGGCTGCAGTTCGGGAACCTCGATTCCCACCGCGTTCAAGGTGGCGCGTGACCTCGGTCCCGCCAAACCGAGACTAGTCTGCTTCTCTCCGATATTCGTTACTTCCACATCGTCCATGATGATGTAATGGTCGAATGTAGCCACAATCTTTTCTACCTGGCTACGATCAGCCTCCACCACGAGCGACTCACCCAGGTTGTAGGCATACATATCGCCGAGGATGCGTCCCTGCGGGTTAAGCAGAAAAGCATACAGCCCGCGCCCTGGCGCGAGGTCGCGAACGTTGTTCGTAACCATGCCGTTCAACCAGCGCACGCGATCGCCTCCGGTGAGGGAAACCCTGGCGCGGAAACCTAAATCATAGATCCCACAACCATTCAGCAGGGCAGAAAACTCCTCCTGCGAATCGGCAAACCGCGCGGCAGTCGCGGCTCCACGGTACTCGCTTACGCGAATCGGTCCCGCTATGTTCCCGCTCTGCGCGCGGAGCGCGTCTTGGAGTATAGTGCTTTCCATTAAAGTATTGATTATAGCGAACGACTTCGTGATCAGGGCTGGTAGCCATCACTGACTTCCTTATTTAATGCAACCTGTTTAATGCAACCTACTCATTCTGCCTATGCTGTGTTAGTTTTCTGCCGTGGACCCGCAAAAGCCTTCACCCAAACGTATCGGCGTCATTCCCGGGGACGGGATCGGCCAGGAAGTTATCCCCCAGGCACTCAAAGTAATTCGAGCCTCGGGGGCCAACGTCGAACTGAGCGAGTTTGACTGGGGCGCTGACCGCTATCTCCGCGATGGAATGACCGTCCCTCCTGATGGGTTCGCCATGCTAGGGCGGGACTTCGACGCCATTCTCGCCGGTGCCTTCGGCGATCCGCGCGTTCCTACCAATATCCACGCCAAAGAAATCCTGCTCGGCATGCGCTTCAAGATGGATCTGTACGCCAACGTGCGGCCAGTGCGGCTGCTCGATGCGGCACTGTGTCCCTTGAAAGGCGTCGGGCCGAAAGATGTGGATTTTGTCGTGATCCGCGAAAACACGGAGGGCGTGTACACCGATGCGGGCGGAGTCTTCAAAAAAGACACGGCGGATGAGATCGCGATTCAGGAGGACATCAATACACGCAAGGGTGTAGAGCGCATCATTCGCTATGCGTTCGATTATTGCGAGCGCAATCCCAAGCTGGACGGTTCGCCGCGCGGGCGCGTCCTGATGTGTGACAAGTCGAATGCCATGACGCATGCCGGTGGCTTGTGGCAGCGCGTGTTCAAAGAGGTAAGCGCCGAACATCCGCAGATTGCGGCGCAACACATGTATGTGGATGCATTGTGCATGCAGATGATTCGCGATCCGCGGCCGTTCGATGTGATCGTAACCAACAATTTGTTCGGCGACATCATCACAGACCTCGCCGCTGGGCTGCAGGGCGGCCTGGGCATGGCGGCCAGCGGCAATATTCATCCGGGGAAGACATCGATGTTCGAGCCGGTACACGGCTCAGCTCCGCCGATCGCGGGCAAGAATATGGCAAATCCGTTCGGCGCGATCCTGACCGCAGCCATGATGCTGGCACATTTGGGATTGACAGGCGAAGCCAAGATGATTGATGCGGCCGTCTTGGAGGCTGTACGGCAGAAAAGAACTACGCAGGATATCGGCGGACCGTTGGGCACGCGGGAAGCGGGGAAGTGGGTGGCCGACTTTGTCAGCCGAGGATAAGCATCAACGGTTCGCCGTTGTGTATAGTTCATGTCTTGTCCCATCGGCAGCGCCAGCTCTCGCCACTTCCAATGACAATCGACGCCGACGAATCCAATCTCGCGCAACATCCCTTCGCGAACAACGATTCATATTTTTGATCCAGATGGCCGAAGAACCAGAAGCCGATTTCAAAGTCGTTTTGCAATCGTGCAGTACAAGTCAATCGCGTCCGCAAGCTGCTGCTTGTCGATGAATTCGCCTTCCGTATGCGCGACGTGAATCGATCCCGGACCAATCAGCAGCGGTTTGCCCCAATTCGATAGCCTCGGAATATCGGTTGTGAAAGCTGCGATCATTGTGGGCAGGCCGTCGACGGTCTGTAAGCGGAGGAAGGGAAGTTCCAGCGGGAATTCCACCTTCACCTCGCTGCCCGCAGTTTCGAGGATCTGTCGGCGCAAATCTTGCGAAGGGCCGACGAGACGATAGAGCAGGTCCGCATGAGCGTAGTCGGGAATCACGTTGGGAGCGCGCCCGCCCTCGATCAATCCAATATTTAGAGTGCACGGACCAACCTCCGGATCCGATGGCAACGGCATGCCACGCAGCCGCGCCAGAGCCGCAAGAAGTTTGTCGATAGCAGACTCGCCGAGCTCAGGATACGCCGAATGCGCCATGCGGCCGGAGGCGGCAACTTCAACCCGCAGCGTCCCTTTCGACGCGAGCGCGATGCGATTTTCCGTGGGTTCGCCGTTCACCAAGTACTTACGGGCTTGCTCTGGTTGGTTTGTCGCTGCCGCGGACGTTTCCTCCGCCGCATATTCGTTCGCCACTTTCGCACCCAGGCTGTCGCGCTCCTCCCCAACGAGAAAAAGCAATCCAACGCAAATCCCTTCCCGGCGCAATCGCTCCGCAGCGGCGATCTGCGCAGCGATGATGCCCTTGGCGTCGCACGAACCGCGTCCGTAGATTCGCGTCGTATCTTCGGAAGAAGGAATGAACGGAGGCACGGTGTCCATGTGCGTGGAGAAAACTATTTCTGGATGCGCCTGCTCAGGCGAAGTGGCATAAACGTTGAACCGGTTGCCTTCGACCGGAATCTTCCGCGTCTGGTAGCCGACGCGGCATAGCTCTCCGTACAAGTAGTTTCCAACTGCGGCTTCGTTACCAGAGATAGATTCAATGTCAACCAGTTGACGAGTGAGCGTGATGGCGTCCATGACAAGAGCATAAACTAGCTGCGAGTTTTGAGCTTCGAGCTGAGAACTACAGGAGTGAATGCTCAAAGCTCGTGGCTCGCAGTTCATGTAATCTGAATCTTGTGATCGTCCAGAATTCAACCATAAGGTCTCTCTTCCTCAATGGTACCGCCGGCCGGCTGGAGGCGCTGCTGAATGCAGGGGCTGAGAACGCAACCCATGCCGCTGTGGTTTGTCATCCTCACCCGCTGTTCGGTGGGACTCTGCACAACAAGGTTGTGTTCCACACCATGAAGGCGTTGAACAGTTTCGGATTTCCTGTGCTGCGCTTCAACTTCCGCGGTGCTGGACTTAGCCACGGCGAGCATGATCAAGGCTGCGGCGAAGTCGACGACGTTCGCACCGCGCTCGACTGGCTGGACGCCGAGTTTCATTTGCCAATGGTGTTTGCAGGATTTTCGTTTGGCGCCGCGGTCGGGTTGCGAGCGGCGTGCGCCGATACGCGGGTCAAGACAGTAATCGGAGTGGGGACGCCCGTGGTTCCGGTCGCTGCTGACACCCAATTGCCGCGCGCGTATTCATTTGATTTTCTGCGCCATTGCGCGAAGCCCAAACTGTTTGTCAGCGGAGCGCGAGACCAGTTCGGCCCGCGGTCGAAGCTGGAGGCTCTGGTTGATTCGCTGGCCGAACCGAAGAACCTGGTACTAATTGATGGCGCGGACCATTTCTTCGAGGGGCGCCTGCGCGAACTTCGGGAGACGATTGAAGCTTGGATGAAAGAAACTCTCAGCTCTCAGCCGTCAGCCATCAGCTAAACCGCAAAGCTCCCGCCTCAGATTGCCAGGTTTAAGTCGGCTTCTGAGTGGGTGGCCGACGTCGCTGACGATAACTGCAAGGCTGACCTCTAAAGTTATGACCAACGACGCCGATCGCGAAGTGCAGTTTCCTGAAATGCGCGGGATCGCGCGCGAAATCTTTCGTTACGCGCTAGCCGAGGCTTCAATACCAAACGCCTTCGCGCGGCAGGTGCAGTGCGAGCGCGGGGTGCTGCGCGTCTGCGAAGATCTTTACGAGCTGCAGTCGTATTCCCGTGTGCTGGTTATCTCGATCGGCAAAGCTGGACACACGATGGTCGAGGCACTCGCGCAACAAGTCGGTGAGTCATCACTCGAGGGCATTGTCGCCGCTTCGGTCGAGCCATCAACGCAAGTACATGGCTTCCGATATTTTCGTGGCGGGCATCCGACGCCTAATGCGGATTCCATCCGCGGGGCAAGCGCCATCCTGAAGGCGCTCGAAGCGCAAACTGCTGCGTCGCTGGTTATTTTTATGATCAGTGGTGGAGGTTCGTCGATTATGGAGAAGCCGATCGACGATGAGATCTCCCTCGACGATTTGATCGCGACCTATCGTGCGCTCGTTCACTCGGGCGCACCCATCGCTGAGATCAATACCCTCCGCAAGCATCTTTCGTCGGTGAAGGGAGGACGCCTTGCGCGGGCGGCATTTCCGGCCCAGCAGGTTTCCATGTTCGTCTCCGATGTCCCCGACAATACGCCCGATGCTCTTGCCTCCGGCCCTACGATGCCAGATTCGACCAGCGTTGACGATTGTTATCGCATCGCCGAGAAACATGGCTTGCTGGCGCAGCTTCCGCATGCCACACGCGAACTTTTTGAACGTCGCGCTCTGGAAGAGACGCCCAAGTCGGACGATCAGTCCTTCTACCGCTCGCGCTGGTGGACGCTTCTTTCCAACCAGACGGCTCTGGAACACGCGATTGCAGCAGCCGAGTGCAGCGGTTTCAGGGTCCATGTGGACAACTCTTGTGACGACTGGGATTACGAGTTAGCGGCCGAACATCTGCTGAAACGTTTGCGCGATTTCAGGAAAGAATCTTCGCGCGTGTGTTTGCTCTCCGGTGGAGAAGTGACGGTGAAGGTCACGAACGGTGGCACAGGCGGACGCAATCAGCAGTTTGCGCTCGCGTGCGCCGCGAAGATTGCAGGAGAGAACATCACAGTGCTTAGCGCGGGAACCGACGGAGTGGACGGGAACAGTTCGGCCGCTGGTGCGGTGGTCGATGGGATGACGATGACGCGTTTGAAGGCAAGGGAATTCGATGCCCAAGTGGCACTGAAGAGATTCGACGCTTATCCGTTTTTTAGCGCTCTAGGTGATGCGATCGAGATCGGGCCGACAGGGAATAACCTGCGCGATCTACGCATTATGCTGGCCTATTAAAGCAGGGGACCTTTGGCCGCAAAGCACGCAAAGGGAAGCGCAAAGCACGCGAAGAAGACGAGCGTGACTCTCTAGCTCAAGAAAGCGATTACGCAGCTTCGCCCTTTACCTGCACTCCGGCCCATTTTTCCAGCAGAGTCAACGTCGCCGCGTAGTCGAGATCTTGTTGTCCCTCTTCGGTCGCGAGTTCGTAGATTTCTTCCACGGTCTCGAGACCGGGCAACTTCACGCGAACTTCTTTCGCGGCTTCGAGTGCGAGCCGGATGTCTTTGTGCATGAGGCGCAAAGGAAAATTTGGAGTAAAGTCGCGCCGCAGGACAAAGGGCGCTTTGTACTCAACAACACCCGAGCGCACCATAGTAGCCTCGATGAGCGAAACCAGTTGCTGCGAGTCCACGCCGAGTTTTGTGGCCAGGGTAAGGGCCTCGGCGAAGCCCTCGAAGATCAGCGCGATCTGCAGATTCATCACCAGCTTGGTAGCCTGGCCTTTGCCAGTTTCGCCCATGCGGAAAATCTTCTTGCCCATCGCAGCGAACAGGGGATTCAACCGTTGCACGGTGCCTTCGTCACCGCCAACCATGAAAATCAGCGTGCCATCGGCGGCGCCGATCTTTGATCCGGTCATCGGAGCATCAACGTAGGCCGCGCCCCGGGTGCGAACCCGTTCGGCGTACTTCAGGGTAGCAGAGGGCGAAATCGTGCTGGAATCGGCGATGATCATGCCTTCGGCCAGCGATTGCTCGATCCCCTCGGGACCAAACAATATTTTCTCGACGGCGACGGTATCGGAAACGCACAGCCACACAACTTCGGCGCCCTGGGCCGCAGCGGCCGGATTTGGAGCCATGCCGGCGCCTTCCACCAGCTTGCCCGGCGTGCGGTTCCATACCGTGACTTGATGACCAGCCTTGACCAGATTCGTGGCCATGGCATGCCCCATAATTCCCAATCCTAAGAAAGCTACGCGCATTTCGGGACTTCTCCTCGCACCGAAGTCTATGAAAGAGCCTTTCGGATTAGATATGACCAACAGGATCGAGGTCAAGCAAAGTGTCTCAGGGAATTCTCGTCGAATATCGAGGAAGCGTCCGAAAACGACTGAGCCGCTTCCTCGTCTCTTCACGCAAGACCCTTGCAAAATGCTATGAGAGAACCGGAATAATTAGCATCCTGCTTGCGGGTCTGGACTAAAATGGAGCGAGTGATCGGTGGAATTCATCTAATAACCAGCACGAACTTAGGATGATTAATCTGATATTTCAATCAGATTGGTGAGATCAGGATGGTGAGATCAGGATGATCAAGGCAACGCTGCACAATCGAGCTCTGCGCAAACGGGCGTCGCAGTTTGGGCGTCTGGTACGGCATTCAGCGGTCACGCCGTTGCGCGGAGAAACTCACATGCCTCGCCTGGCTTCAAACGGCGAACTGGGCGTCACGTTTATTGGCCACTCCAGCTTCCTGGTGCAACTGGGCGGACAGAGCGTTATGATCGATCCTAACTTCGCGCGTTGGCTGTTTGTCCTGAAGCGTTTGCGGCGTCCCGGGCTGCGAGTGCGCGATTTGCCCGCCATCGACCTGGTGCTGGTCACGCACGCGCATTTTGATCATCTTCACCGGCCGTCGTTGCGCGCCATCGTAGAAAACAATCTGCGCACTCGCGGAACTGCTCCGGCAATTGTTATTCCCGGCCATGTAACGGATCTCATTTCCGATTTGGGTTTTTCCGAGATCGTCGAGCTCGACTGGTGGAATGCTTCACGGCACGCCAATCTAGTGGTCACGCATGTTCCTTCGCGGCATTGGGGCGCACGCATCCTCAAGGATTCACACCGCGGCTATGGTGGCTACGTGCTGCGGGCTGGCGGGCATTCCGTGTATCACGCCGGGGATACGGCGTATTTCGGCGGTTTCCGCGAGATCGGACGCCGTCTGTCCCCTGAGTTGGCATTGCTTCCGATTGGCGCTTACAATCCACCAACATTCCGCAATGTACATACCGATCCGGCAGACGCTACCCGCGCCTTTCTTGACTTGAACGCACGCTGGATGGTGCCGATGCACTATGGAACGTTTCGGTTGTCGCACGAGCCCGTCGATGAACCCTTGCAGCTTCTGAAACACGAAGCGCGAGCGGCGGGGATTGAGGACCGCGTCGTGGTCTTGGAAGAGGGCATCACTAGATTCTTCTGATTCCAGCCTTCGCGCCGGATCGTGTTTCTGAGCAGCGTTGAAACCTCGTCGTAACACTCCTTTAACAACCACGTGTTCGCTTTTGGTGTAAACTTCGTTGCCACGAATTTCCCACCCAGGAGACGATATGACGGTTAAGGCCATACCCGATGGTTACCACACTCTCACTCCCTATATGACGGTGCGCGACGCCGCTCGCGCCATCGAGTTCTACAAGCAGGCATTCGGCGCGGTGGAAAAAGGCGTCATGAATGGACCTGACGGAAAGGTCATGCATGCCGAACTACGCATTGGGGACTCTCTGTTCATGCTCGCCGATGAGTTCCCGCAATATGGATCTTTGTCGCCACAGTCTACCGGCGGCGCTGGTATGGGGCTGCACATCTACGTCGAAGACGTGGATTCCGCATTCGACCGCGCGGTGAAAGCCGGCGCCACTGCGGAGATGCCCGTCAGCGATATGTTCTGGGGAGATCGCTACGGAAAGCTCGCGGATCCCTTCGGCCACAAGTGGTCGATTGCAACGCATAAGCGCGACATGTCGATGGAAGACATGGAACAAGAGATGAAGAAGATGCCGATGCCGAAGAGTGCGTGAACGGCGCTAGCTCAGGCCCAAGGCAATCCTGCCTGGTTCTTAGGGACGCGGCCAATACCGCGTCCCCTTTTTATTTCTGCCGTCTTAGTACCTCGGTAACCGCCAGCAGCTCGCTATTACACAAGTATTACAGTGGCTTTCCTGATCCCTTGATACGTTAGATAAGACATCGATTCAAAATCAGCGAACGAGGATCCTTCGTGGACATGGAACTGGAAAGCCTGGAAAAACGGCAAGCTGCAAAAGGCGAAATCAATTGGGTGACTGCGGTATTTATGGCGCTATTCCACATCGGCGCCGTCGCGGCACTTTTCTTTTTTACCTGGAAGGCACTGTTCGTAGCGATGTTCCTGTGGTGGGTTTCAGGCAGCCTGGGAATCGGCATGAGCTATCATCGGCTGCTCACGCACCGCGGCTACAAGACGCCGAAGTGGGTGGAATATTTTCTGACCATCTGCGCCACGCTCGCGCTTGAGGGTGGACCGATTTTCTGGGTAGCCACGCACCGCATTCATCATCAATACTCCGATCAGGATGGCGATCCGCATTCGCCCATCGACGGCAAATGGTGGGCGCACATGGGCTGGATTCTCATGGGAAAGTCGATGCATCATGACACCACCACGCTGGCGCGCTACGTCCCCGACCTTGCCAAAGATAAATTTCACGTCTGGATTACGAAGTATCACTACGTTCCCATGATTGTGCTGGGTGTGATTCTGCTGGCTATTGGCGGACTGCCGTTCCTGATGTGGGGCATTTTCATGCGCACCGTGGTTGGTCTGCACGCCACCTGGCTCGTAAATTCGGCGACGCATTCATGGGGCACGCGCCGCTTTACCACGCGTGATCTTTCCACGAACAGCTGGTGGGTGGCGCTGCTGACCTTCGGCGAAGGCTGGCACAACAATCACCACGCGCATCCGACGGCGGCGCAGCACGGATTTACCTGGTATGAGATTGACATGAACTGGTATGGCATCTGGGCGCTGAAGACACTCGGCCTCGCCTGGGACGTCAAGCGCGTAAGGCTGGCTGACCTGGAAAAAGGCCTGGTAGCCACGCCGAATGGACGGATGATTACGGCGGCTATGCCGGAGGGCGCGGCTGCGGGCGACTAGGGCGAAGCGCTCGTCGTTTTTTGAATACGAACCCGCCTTTTCCGGCGGGTTTCCCTTTTTTGGCGGGGCGCTGGAATCAGTCTCAAGCCCGCCTATAAAGGCGCGACCGCTGTTATCAACACTCATCGCCAAGCAGCAGGCGGCGAGGAAGAACCTCTTCTGGCTGCGGCAGCTTCGCGTATTCTGCCTTGCCTTCTTCGGGATGAGAATGTCGAACCCGAGTCCTTTCAATGGACACTGTTGCCTCGCTGCACTAGAGCGTGTTGACACTGTTTGGCCGCCGATTGCAAATCGCTGAAATCAGGAGTTCCACGGAGCTTCACTAGTAGCGGGTCGGTTTGCAAGGTCTCGTAGGCACAATGGTTGTGTTCAATGGCTCCTCTCAGCAAGCGTATAGCGGCATCCTTCTGCCCGCAATACGCCATCAGCTCCCCCAAGTGATACCACACCTCAGGGTCCTGTTCCCTCATCACCGATAATTCCGCCTCCCGTGCAATCTCGTCCATGTCAACGGGTTTCTGCGCTTGCGTACATGCCATCATCAGCTCGCGGTGGTAGATGGAAGCCTTCCCTATGTTTTTCGCCCCTTCCCGCGCCTCGGCAACCTTGCCCTCTGCCAAATACACGTAAGGCATCACCCATGCCGCCCACTCCGAACCCGCGTCCGAATGAACGAAATCCATCGCCCGGTCGGCCTTGCCCATCTCCAGGAACGACCAAGCGCACGATCGGAAAGTAAAATTTCCGGGATCGAGTTGCCGCGCCGTGTTGCACTCCTGTGTGGACTGGTCGAGCATTCCAGCATAGCGCAGCACGTAGCTGAGCGCGAAATGAGCCTCGGCGCTCTCCGGACGTGCCCGCACCAGAGCGGTCGCGGCGTCATAGGCCCCGAACAGTTCACCCCGCTCCACCCGGTTAGTGATCAAAACGCTCGCCGCCCGGATGCGGCTCGGGTCAAGCGCTAGTGCCCGTTCAAACGCATTATTCGACCGCTGGAACATCTCTTCGCCGCCTCCGCCGTAGATCGAGTCGAAGTAATATCTCTGCCCCAGAGCTTCCCATGCCGGGGCATAGCTCGGGTCGATCCCCACTGCCCGCTCCAGCATTTTAATCGCTTCCTTGTTGGGAGTCGCGTCGTGAGGTACTGCTATGCTGAGCAAGTATAGGTTGTAGGCCTCTTCGCTCTTAGGTCGAGTCCCCGCCTCCCCAGAGGTCGGCGATCCTCCAAGCACGGGGACCAGACCTTGCCGAACTTTCGACGTGATCTGCTCCCGCATCGCAATCCTGTCCGACGCAGGAACACTGATGGTGTCTCGCCAAACACTGCGGTTATTCGCGACATCCACCGCTTCCAGCGTGACCTCCAACTGGTT
>DAIUEW010000018.1:67830-85769 GCA_036844925.1 Candidatus Sulfotelmatobacter sp. | reverse complement strand
CTGCTCGAGGCGCATGCGGCAGGTGCGGGCCTGCGCATGTCTCAAAACATTGGTAACGGCTTCGCGAACAGCCAGGGAAAGCACACTCTCCTGCACCGCGGGGAGTTTGACTGTTGTTGCAGCGTCGCATTGAACGACCAGGCCAGCGGTTTCCAGCGTGGTCTTGGCTTGTGCTAACTCCGCCACAAGTCCTTGAGAGCGATATCCGCGAATCGCATCGCGAACCTCGGAGAGAGCCTGCCGCGAGATTCGCTCGACTTCGCCGATTTCCTGTCCTGCCCTCTGAGGATCGCGATCGATCAGTTTGCTTGCCAGCTCCGACTTCAGGGTGATAACCGACAAAGTGTGCCCGAGAACATCGTGCAGATCGCGCGCAATGCGCTCGCGCTCGGCAACCTTGGCGAGGTGCTCGATTTCTTCCTGCGCGCGAAACAGTTTCTTGTTGGTGCGGTTACGCTGGGCGAAATGAATATTGCTGATCCCAATTATGAAAGCAAGGCCATTCGAGAACAGCAGGAACCAACCGTTGAGATGGAACGCCCACCACGTGAGAAACCCGGCGGCTTCAACTACAGCCAAAACCTTAAATCCGTCGACTTCATTGTCCACAACAAAGGGTCCGCAAGCCGCGGCGAAAATGAAGAAGGTCGTCGCCCCGCCGTTGTACCTGGCGAAAGCGGCGCCCAGCGCCAGCATCGCCGCAAGGTGCAGCAGGCCTTGACGACAGCTCACCCAAAACAAGCCGAAATATAGGGGCAAAAAAGCGGCCGTCCCTAACAAAGTGAAGAACCATACCCTCGCGCTGGCATGGCTTTCGATGGGGTCGAGAAAGAAAAAGCCGAAATACAGGACGGAATAGCACGCCCAGGTGTATTCACTATTCTTGGGAACCAGTCTCATGGGGCAATCGCGCCCCCAGCGCGATTTCCGATTCTCAAAGCGGAATGACCGTCTATCCCGAACACATCGCCCATCAGCATCGCCCTTTATTATCGTCCATCATCATTATCGTCCATCATCGAAATGCGTCAACTCCGGCTTCTTCTAAAATTAGCGCGGGTTGCGGCGTACCAAACCAGAAACGCAGCCGGTATCAATATCATCAGCCACTGGGCGCCACCGTAGAGCGCGAGCACGCCGAGAACGATCAGGGCCACTGTCGATCCATATCCTTTCCGCGTATCTGCGCTCATAAGGTACTCACCTTTCTCCCGACGGGGTGCAATGCATGCGGCACAAAAAGCATCGATCTGCCGGAACGCAACTCAGCCGTAAAGCCTTCCCTGGTCCCGCTGGAAGCCGATGCGCGCCACTCCCAGGCAGATAAGGGTGAAGCCGAGTAGAACCTCCCAGTGCGTCGCCGCTGACTGATGTAATCCTGCGCCCACGGTTCCGAGTGCAAGCTGCGACAAGTGAAAGGGCGGAAGCACGAGTGCGATCTGCCGCACGAACTTGGGTAGAAACGCGTAGGGCACCCACAACCCGCTGCAAAATGACAGCGGTAGGTAGATCAGATTGATCGCGGCGGGCGCTGAGTTTGGCCCAGCGAAGTAACCAATCGCCAAACCCATGGCGGAGAAAGGGAGCGATCCAGCTACGAGTGTTCCAAAAAGTTTTGCCATTTCCGCGAGTGGCATTCGCACTCCGCCGAAACCGACACCCAGCGCCAGGAGCAACAATACGACCGTGGCACTGAAAATCATGCTGAGGATCACTTTGGCTGCAAAGTAGGCAAACGGCGGCATGGGGCTGGCGCGCTTCACCTGCAGCCATCCCAGGCCACGGTCAGAGGCGAGGCCAGACGCCGTTCCAAACAGCGATGCGCCCATCACTCCGAACGTGCCGTAGGTGGCAATCAAATACGTCGGAACGTGGGTGCCTCCGATCGACTCTTTCGAATTCAGCACCAAACCGAACAACACGTAAAACATCAGCGGAAAACTGATCACGGACGCGGTATATACGCGAAGGCGAAGGTATTTCAGGAACTCATATTTCGCCTCCTTTAGATAGATGTTGGCGGTGTGGGTGGGGGAGCGCCGGATCTGAGTGCTGGTTAGAACTGCCGCTGCAGAGCTCATAGTTTCCTCGCTTTCTCCGCTTCGTCAACGCGTGTCAGGGCGCATGACATAGCAATGGTGAATCAGTTTTGGCGATTTGTGTTTTCGCCGTTGTCCTGAGTAAGAGCCAGGAACGCTTCTTCCAAACCCGCGCTTGTAATTTCCAGACCCGAGAGTGAAGAGTCGCGTGCCAGCAACGCTCGCACCACAGGTTCAGCCTCGCGTGCGCGGATTTCCATCGCCTCGCGATCTTGCCGCGCATCCGTCACACCGGGAATCTGAAGCAAGTTCGCCGCGCTGAGCGCCGTGATGCAGCGGATGCGCTTGCCACTGGTCTGCGCTTTGATCTCCGACGGCGTGCCTTCGGCGATGATTTCGCCCTGGTTGATTACCGCGATACGATCAGCGAGAGCGTCAGCCTCTTGTAGATAGTGTGTGGTCAGCAGGACGGTTTTTCCGCGCTCGACCATACGGCGAATTTCATCCCAGAGAGAGCGGCGAGCTTCAACATCAAGCCCGACCGTGGGTTCGTCGAGAAACAAGAGATCCGGATCGCCACAGATTGCCAGGGCAAACAAAGTTCGCTGCCGCTGCCCGCCGGAAAGATCGCCGAACTTACGGTCTCCCAACTTTTCCAGGCCCGCCGCGGCGAGCACTTCGTCAAGTGGCATCGGTTTCGCGTAATAGCTCGAAAACAGATCGATATGCTCGCGGACGCGCAGAGTCTCGGGCACCTTGCCGACCTGCAACATCGCACCCGTGCGCATCCGGCTTTCAGGGTTCGTCGGATCGCCGCCGAATACCCGCACCCTGCCGTAATTGGGCTGGATCAATCCCAGCAGTAGCTTCACTGCCGTGGTTTTGCCCGCGCCGTTGGGGCCCAGCAAAGCCACAACCTCTCCTGCGCGCACTCGAAAATCCACCCCGCGCAGGGCCTGGACGTCGTCGTAATTTTTCTTCACGCCCTCGAGGCTGGCGACAATTAGCTTCGAATCTGCGGCTTGGGTCCCCTTTTGCGAGATTTCGATTTGCTCCGCCATTGCGATCATCTTCATTCCTCCTAGGCGTGTGGTGTTCTGCAAATGGGAATCGAATTCACTTCCCGCCCAGTGATGGAATCATCGCGGAAGAGCAAAAGAAGCACCAGTGCCATCCATCACGGGAGCGGCGTGACAAATGTCATCCTCACTTAGAGACAAGGGGGAGACGCCCGCAGTGCCGTGTGCGCGGCCGCAAAATCCTAGTGAACAGCTGTGAGTTTTTCGGGTCGAATCAGCAGCGCAAGCCTCGGGAAAAGAAAAAGGCCGGCTGCGTCATCGATGACATTGACCTGGCAAGTGTAAAAACCCGGCTTTAGAGCGGAGAGTGGCAGGTCTAACTGGAAAACTCCCGCCTTGCGGTCGCGGGCATTTAACTCTGTAAGTTCAACCTGTGAGCTTTCGAAGACTTTGGCTTTTCCGCTGAACAAGGCTACATTCGTGAGCAGGCGGATGCCGGCTTTGGCAGAGCCCACTTCTGAAGGCTGTGGCACACTTGACCGGCCCGGGTCGTAAACTTCGTAATAAAGACGCAGGTGCTGTGCGGAAGAAAAGACGTGGGTCACGTTTGGAATGATTTCCGAGCCGTCGCGAATCAGAGGATTTGCAGTCGAACTTTTCTTCGCAGGTTGCAATTGGCTGGCGAGCACAATCGAACTCATCTTCAGCGGTAGCGACTTCAGATCTGGGACATCGATGTCGGTTTCAAACGAGCCCATGAGTCCAGTTTGGTTTTCGCGCACCACGAACTTGAGGTGATATTTGCCCGGAGGCAGGCTTACTCCCGTGTCATACTGCACGTTCTTTTTCTGCACTTCCGACGAAGTATCAATCGCGAGCTTGACCGTGTCGCGAATTCTTGTTACCGGATGATGCTCGCCGTCGAGCACAACACCGATGACATCCAAAGTCGCCTTGTCGCGGTCACTGCTGCGGATGAACGGAATCTGCGAACCCGGCACCACCAGCGAAATCGGAATGAAAAACTTGTTGGCCTCCATGCGAAAGTAGGCAGCGCCCAGATATAACGGCAAATCTGTGGCGGGAAGTTCGGAGGCGAGTTCTTCCTGTAATTGAAGTTCTTTATCCTCCTTCGTGGAGTGCTGATAATCCGCGGGCGCGTAATAGCCGCGGCGGTAGTCTATCTTCACACCGGGGACGTTAACCTTCACCGCTATGCGCCGGTAGCGCCCATCCCTGGCGGGATTGCTGCTGCGATAGCCCAGAAGATAGTAAGTCGACGTATCCTGCTGCACTCCTTTGAAGACCTGGCTGAAATCATTGGAATCGAGGAAAGCTCGTCCGCCCGTGTCGCTCGCCAGCGTGACCAGCGTTTCCTGGGTGGTAAAGTTGGAGTTCAAGGCATTAATCATGGACTGCCCGGAATAAACGGAAGTGCCGCGCAGGCTGGCGTTTTGCGCCTCTCCGCCGGGGACAAGCGCCTGCAGTCCGCGCACGTCCATGGTGTAGATCACTAAATTGGAGCGCACGGCTGCGTTCGTGGCTGCCCGCAATTCTGCCTGGTTTTCGATCCCCGTGCGGTCCATACCGCTGGAGAAATAAATCAGCGATTTTTTTTGCTGCAGATGAGATAGTTTCTCCGCGACTGAACGCAGCGCCTCCAGCCGCCGGTCGGTATTGAAGATGTTGTATTCCGTATCGTCCGCAGTGAATGGCTGCCCGGTATCCGGCGTGCCTTCGGTCGTGCCTGTGGTGCCTTCTTCATAGCCTTGGCCGCTGCCCTCGCCGAAAGCCTGAAGCTGTTTCTTAAGCAACTCGTGATCGGAAGTGAAATCCTGATTGACTAACAAAGAACTGCCGAGAGAAACGATTGAGACTATGTCTGCCGGGGCCATCTGTGTCTCGACATAGTGTTCAGCAGATATGATTGCGCGATCGATCTCGTCCGGTTCCATCGCGGAGAGATCGAAGAACAGAACGATGAGGCGGCGATCCTTAAATTGATCCGCCGCATTCGTAGCAGAAGTCGCAGCGGCCGGATTTGCCGGCTGTGCTGATGCTGCGCCGGTCAGCGGTTTTGTCTGAGCCACGTCCTGGTTCGCTACAGCGTCAATGTTTTCTACATCGAAGGAGATCACCTTCTGCGGCTTGCTATCCTCAAGGATTGTGAAATTTTCCGCTTTGAGGTTGCGGACAAAGTTTCCGTTCTTGTCTCTGACTGTCACATTCACCAGCACCAGATCGCTTTGCACGCGAAAGGTGTACTCCGCCTGCTCTTGGGAGGGCGACAAGGAAGGCAACAGCGCGAGCAATGCGGTGAGAACTCCGCGAGCTTGTCGGTTCGAAATAGAAGCCATACAATTTTCCTCAAAACCGGAAGCGCGCAGTCATCGTAATTTGCCGCATCGCGCCAACCGCCGTAACCCGCCCAAACGTTGGTGAAGTAACGCTGGTATCGATCGTAGAATAATTCGGAATGTTAAAAACATTTGTGGCCTGCGCCCGCAACTCCAGCACACGCGACTCCTTCAGCGGCACAACCTTGGTGAGGGCCATGTCAAAGACTCTACTTCCGGGCCCGATGATGCTGTTGCGACGGGCATCGCCAAATTGCCCCGCCGGGGGCGCGAGAAATGCCGCGGTATTGAACCACTTCTGAATCGAGGGACTGGAAATACTAATCGATTGTCCCGGAACCAGATCAGGACGAAGCGTACCGTTGGTGCCGCGATTCACGTCCGTAAAGTTTCCAATCAGGCGCGGCGTAAAGGGAAGTCCAGAGGCGATAGTCCAGTCTCCGCTCCACTGCCAGTCGCCAAAAATAGCACGCAGCGGAGTGTTGCCGGTGAGCCAGCGCTTGTCGTGTCCAAATGGGAGTTCCAACAAATAATCTGCAGTGAACTTGTGTGTCTGGTTAAAGCTTGAGAGCCCGCGTTCCGCAGAAAGGTCGAACGCGTTCTGCGCTACGTTGGCTGCGCCGCTGCTAGATGAGCCAGCACTTCCCCCACCTCCGCCGCTGGCGCCGGTGCCTCCAGCTCCCAAACCGCGAGTGTTGGCGCCCGATGTTGCTCCCGCTCCGATGGATGAGGCATCGTCGATCGATTTTGAAAATGTGTAAATCCCACCGACGGAGAAGCCTTTCGCCAGCCGCTTGCGCAAGCGTACCGAAGCTGCATTCGCTTCCGAGTCGGCAACGGAATTTTCATACGTGAACGCCTCCACATTCGGAATCCGAATGCCGGTTGCCGTCCGGTTGGGTGCTTCGAGAATGTCGAGGTCCGTGCCTTTGGTTCCGCTATAGTCGATATTTAGTAGCAGCGTGGGCCGAATCTGCTGTTGAATATCCAGATTGCGAATCTGCACATAACCCAGCCGGTAATTGGGATTCACAGCGTAATTGTTGGTGATGCCATTCGCAGAGGGCGGCGGAAAACCGTTCTGCAGCGTGAGATCTCCGGAAGCGGTCTGGATGTTGGTCGCTGCTGTCGAGAATGGAGGCTGGAAGGCCAACTGCTGCACGATCCCCTGATAGGCTCCGGTGTTGTAGTTGATGCCATATCCGCCGCGCACCACGGTTTTGGAAAAAGGCTTCCAGGCAAAACCGATTCGCGGCGCAAAATTCCTGCGGTCGGGCCGCACCAGACTGGCGGGCAGGCCGCCGCTATAAGGTCCGGTTTGTCCAGGCAACACCAAAGCCACTGGCGGCGGAACGGTAGCAGGATTCAGAATCGTGCTGCAGTTTATACTGCACTGCAACACACCGGGAGCGAGATCAAGGTTCACGAGGCGATTATTTTCTTCCGTGAGCGGCGAAACATATTCGTAACGAACACCGAGGTTCAGTGTTAGATTGCCGCGCATCTTCCATTCGTCCTGCAGATAAAGATCCCAGTAGTTGCCGTGGAAGTGGTAGTTGTCCTGCCCAAACTGAACCGAGGTCTGCTGCGGCAATCCCAGCAAGAAGTCGGCAAAGTCGTATCCCGTCCCCGGCACAGGCTGGCCGGCGGCGTTCAATTCGGAAGTATTGAGGCCGGTGAAGATGAACGAGCCGCGCGCGTTGCTGTCGGTTTCGGTGTTGAGTTGCACACGCCGGAAGTCTCCACCCCAACGCCATGAGTTCTTGCCGTGGGTCCACACAACATAATCGGAAAATGTATACGTCTGGTTGCGCAAGAGCTGCGGAGTCGCATCCTGAAGGCTGGCAAAGTTCGTAAAGGAAAGATTGGGCAGGCCCCAGTCAAACGGATTCTGCGACACGCCCCTGATTCCCAATGCGCCGGTAATGTCGTCATTGAACGCATACAGATTCTGCGTTCGAGTCCGGCTGCGATTGAAGTCGAAGCGAACGCTGTTGGTAAGCTTGCCGATGCTTCGCACATAGGAAACGGGCACATCAAAACTTCGGACGCCCGTGCTCCCGCCCACACTCGGAAATGGATTCGTGATAGTGGAACTCGACCCGTGATAGTGGAAGCCGAGTGTGAGACTGTTGCGCGGAGCGTTCCGGCCTCCGCTGCGGCGTCCGCGCACAGGCGCAGCGCCAAAGGTACGGTTCACGCGCACATTCAGGTCATCAGTGTCGTTGTTCGCCGAAGTCACGAAGTGGAAATTCTGACGGTCTCCGGGCAGATTCGGTAGAGGGATGTACGCCAACAATCCCGCCGCAACCGGATTAATTTGCGAGATTGTGTTGTTCGGGAACGGCGTCTTCGTCGCAGGATTGTAAATTTCCACCGGCAGTCCGGAGAAGTTCCCTTCCCGCTCCAGCAAAGTGGGTACGGTCGAGAACTGTTGGAAAGGATTTTCCCCACGCTTGCCGTTGTAATTGGCGAAGAAAAAAGTCTTAGCGCCGCCGTGATAAATCTTAGGAATGTTTAGCGGTCCGCCAATGCTGCCTCCGAAGCTGTTCTGCAGATATCCTGGCTGCGTCGCAGGTTCGCCCGCCAGCGAATACGGTGCGGCATTGAGAGCAGAATCGCCCACTCCGTAGTAGATCGACCCATGTGGATGATTGATGTCAAAGCCTCGGCGTCCGACGATTGTCATCGCACCCCCGCCCCCACCTCCCCCGCCGAAACCCCCTTGGCCGCCGCCGAATCCTCCCGAC
The DNA here is from genome assembly GCA_036844925.1 of Candidatus Sulfotelmatobacter sp. Lineage (GTDB taxonomy): Bacteria > Acidobacteriota > Terriglobia > Terriglobales > Acidobacteriaceae > Sulfotelmatobacter. The sequence goes on along the minus strand of DAIUEW010000018.1, from coordinate 77,604 downwards.
CCCCCGAAACCACCGCCCTGCTGGCGGGCATCATTGATGCGCTGCTCGAGTTCGTTTCCACTCATTCCGTTCAATGGATTCGAGGTGTTGCCGGAAATGGCGATCGACTCGGTTGCACTGTTGGGATCGATGCCTGGAACGGGCATGCCGGAGGGCACAACCTCGTTCATCGAATTGCCGCCCGCTTCTTGACCACCCATGCTCTGCATTGCCGAGAGACTTTGAAATCCGCGTTGAGCCGTGGCAGGCCCACCAGGCCTTCGGGGCTGGGGATTCGCCTGCTGAGAACGCGATAGAAGCATCAAGTCAAAATTCGCCTGCGCATTTTGATGAAAGGCGTCGACCACAACCTGCTGCGTTTTGTTCGCAAACGCGAACATCTGTACGGCAATCGTATAGGAGCCATATGCCGCGACTGCCACGGAATAACTGCCAGTAACATCGGTCCAGGTAGTGGTCTTATTGGCTGAGGATTCGAGAGTAACGGAAACGGCTGCACCCGGAATCGGCATGTTGCCGGACTTGATCACGCCGTGAATTGTTCCAGTCATTGTTGCGGTCTGGGTTTCGGTCTGGGGTTGGGTTTGAGAAGTCTGAGCAGGGGCATGAGCAGGGACGGCCAACAAAAGCAAGCAGGTGAGCAAGAGGCGGAGCACCCCCTTGCACGCCGCGACAATCGGCCACTTGTCCCTCACCTGCGCTCGCATTCTCCCGGGTGGCGCCCGTGACGGGATGATAGCCCGATCGTCTCGGAGCAACTGTAAAATTTTATCTATTTCACGCGGCGCATGCTTTTCCCCACGTGATCCCGAACTGCGTAAAGATTCGTAAAAGTCGCCTCGCCCTCACAACTATGCGCTCATAATCTTGTTAATACTTTTGGACCAACTCGAAAGTTCCTTAGGAGGAAATATCATGCTTAAACATTGCTTGCTCGCGCTGATGCTGGCTGGCCTTGTCTATACCGTCACGCCTTCTGCTATCGCGCAAGACAGCGGCAGTAGCGATCAGCAGGCTGCACCGGCTGGTGCGCCGCCCGAACACGGAGGACGCGGCCACATGGATCCGGCGAAGCGGACCGAGATGCTCACCAAACACTTGAATCTGACTTCAGACCAGCAGTCCAAAATCCTGGACATTTTGAAGTCGGAACAATCGCAAATGCAAAGCTTGCGATCGGATTCCTCGACCCCGCAAGCGGATCGTCATTCCAAAATGATGGAGATTCACAAAGCATCAAACGACCAGATCCGCGCACTTCTGGATTCGAACCAGCAACAGAAGTTCGACGCGATGCAAAGCAAGCACGAACAGTGGCAGGGCCATCATGGGGATGGACAGGCTCCCCCGCAATAATTCGGAGTACAAGAAAACATCAGATGCGTGGCGAGCATTCGCGTCTGACACGGACCGATCTGGAAAATGGCTTCTCACTTGTCGCAGTGCGAAGCCATATTTTTCAGGGCATCAGGTTATTGCGATATACCTTTATTGCGATATACCTGGCGCATCAGGAAGAGCTGCGGGCAGCAAATACCACCGTATGGCCACTTGGTTCGTGGACTCCGACTTCGCGCATACCGTAAACCGTGACGCGCTCGGGTAGGGCAATCTGATAGCCTTCGAGCCGCTTCAAAATGTCGGCGAAATCCTCGACTTCAATAAACAGGCCAACGCTGCTGGAGTGGGCTTTCGGCGCAAACTGAGGGGCATCTTTGCGGACGCTAGCGACGGTTTGCAGCATGAGTTCCGCCCCCTCGCGCACGAGGATGACAAACCCGAGACGATCCCCCTCCGGCACTTCGACGGTTTTGGCGAAGCCCATTCGGTCAATCCAGAATGGCAACGACTTCTCGATCTCTTCAACGATGAGAACGGCTGTGATCTTCATGCTTCGATACTAGAAGACCCTGGTTGTCGAGTATTGGAAAAAACGGCCATGGGAGTAAGCCCCGTGAAGCGGCGGAAATCGCGGATAAAGTGCGCCTGGTCAAAATATTCGGCTTCGAGCGCAATGGCAGACCAATTCAGCCGATCCATATTCCGCTGACCCATATTCAGCTGACCCACGGCACGGGCGATCCGGCAAGCGTGGCGAAAACGAAGCACGCGGCACAGATGTTTGGGGCCAAGCCCACTCTCTTCCAGACAGCGCCGTCGAAACTGGCGCGGGCTCAAGTTCGCCTGACGTGCCACGCTGTCCAAGTCGGCATTTCCGTTGGCGGCCGCAATCGCCTCGATGGCCTTCTGCACAGGATTGGGTGCTGGGTCTGGCATGGGCAGGCTACTGAGCAGAATCGGCATGGCGTCCTGAATCGATCTTGCTTCTTCGAGTTTGACCTTAAACTCGTGTGCACGACGATCCCATAAATCTTCTAGCGGTGCCGCGCCGTCGGTCAGTTCCGCCGGCGATACGCCGAGGAACGTCCCGGCCATACCGGGCCGAAACCGGATACCGGCCATGCAGACACCTTCTGGGAAATCGAAGCGCTGTTCCTGCGTCATAGTGCCGATGGCGCGCAAGCCGTGTTGGCGATCGAAAACGATATCGAGACATCCATCTGGCGGAACTCGGTGCCCACTCACGGCGCTGTCGCTCTGGAGCCGCCATACGCACTCGACCCAGCGGGTGAGCCAAGCGGCCGGCGGTTGTTCGCAATAGGACGGCATTTACGGGAAGGAGTTTATCACCACCACGGCAACAATGGACCAAGGAAGGGACGGCCCCGATATCCCGAACGTCTCAAAGCAAGCTGGATCGATCACTCGAAAGAATTCATTTGGAAGCGCTTACGAGTCCGACTAAGATTAGCGAACCGGTTGATTCGCAAGCTCATGATTACGCAAATTTCGACAATTCTTCGCCGTCGTCCGTCTCAAGTTGTCTGCGTTTTTCTTCTCCTCGCGTTCGGCTGCGCAATGTTATCTCCAGCGCAGGAACTGCAGTCTGCGAACGCTCCGCAAGCGCAGGGCCTCAAGCCGATTCTCAGCTACATTTCCTCGGCTTGGGATACGTTGACCCGCTCCATGACTGAATGCCAAAGCGTCGTCGACCCCAAGCTAAAAACGCCGCCGGTGTTGTACTTGCCTGCGAATTTTCCGGAACCGTCAGCGGTGCGCAAGCTGGCCGCCGATTGCAATGTCCAGATCGAGCATCTGCCAAAGGAGATCAAAGAACTGGGTGAGTTTGACACCAGCACGTTTCAGCCACAAGGATTGCTCTATCTCGAGAACAAATATGTCGTGCCCGGCGGACGGTTCAACGAAATGTACGGGTGGGACAGTTATTTCATTATTCGAGGATTGTTACGCGCCGGGCGCGTCGAACTCGCGCGCGGCATGGTGGATAATTTTTTTTTCGAGGTTGAGCATTATGGCGCGATGCTCAACGCCAATCGAACGTACTATCTGACCCGCTCCCAGCCTCCTTTTCTGAGTTCAATGTTCGTCGACGTTTATACAGCGATGCAACAGACTGGACATGCCGACAACACCTGGCTGGAGAAGGCATACGCCGATCTCGTCGAAGACTACATGATGTGGAACGTAGTTCCGCACCTGGCGGGAGACACAGGCCTGTCGCGCTACTACGACTTCGGCGAAGGCCCTCCAGCAGAAGCCGTGCAGGATGAAACCGGTTTCTACCGCAAAGTGGCCACATATTTCTTTTTTCATCCAGCCCAGGCGGACAGCTACATTCTCGAAAGTCTCCCGACAGCTAAATTGCCCACTGCTGGGGCGCGCTATACCCTGCAGGTCTGCGACGCCACCACCACAATGGACACACCGGCGTGCGAAAAGGCGCGCGAGTTCAAGCTGAGTCCCGACTACTACAAGGGCGACCGTTCGATGCGAGAGTCTGGCTTCGACGTTAGCTTCCGATTCGGACCATTTGGGGCGGCAACGCATCACTACGCCGCCGTGTGCCTCAACAGCCTGCTCTATAAAACGGAGAAAGACCTGGAGCAAATCAGCCGCTGGTTGGGCCATGGCGCCGATGCCACGTCGTGGAGCAAAAAGGCCGAAGAACGCAAGAAGTTGATCACACACTATCTTTGGAATCCACAGCAGGGGATGTTCTTCGATTACGACTTCCTCACCAGCCAGCGATCGCCGTACGTTTACGCCTCTACTTTTTATCCCTTGTGGGCAGGGCTTGCTACCCCCGAGCAAGCCAAGGCCGTGCTGAAAAATCTTTCCGCATTTGAAAAGCCTGGTGGCATTGCGATGAGCACGCAAGAGACGGGCGCGCAATGGGATCTTCCGTACGGCTGGGGCAACATCCAAATGCTGGCGATCGAAGGCCTCCGGCGCTACGGCTACAACGCCGATGCGGACCGCATCTCGTATGAGTTTCTCTCGATGGTCGCGGAAAATTTCCGGCGTGACCGAAACATTCATGAGAAGTACAACGTGGTCACTCGTTCCTCGGAAGCACACATCCAACTGGGCTACCAGGCGAACGTGGTCGGTTTCGGCTGGACGAACGCGGCGTTCTTGGAATTGTTGCATGCACTGCCGAATCAGATGGTCGCTCGTCTGGAGAAAGAGCAAGACCAACCAATACCGGAGTCTAAGTAACCCGAGTCTAAGTAACCCAGCCTTGCGCGATCGCACTTCACATTCGACCTATTCACTAGGGATGCGAATCTTGTTTCGTCTGCAGTTCTTCCGCCAGCTTCAACTCGCTCTCCGCTTCTTCCTTTTTCCCCATGTCGCGATACGTCTGGCCTAGCAGGTGATGGGTGATTGAATTATTCGGATCCATCGCAGCCGCCCTCTGCAGGGCACGCACCGCCAACTCGAATTCTCCTTTTTTCTCCAGAACTTTTCCCATCAAGATATAGGGACCCGTGGAAGTTGCGTCCAGCCAGATCGAGCGCTGCAGAAGCCTCTCCGCCTCTTCGAACTTCTGCAAGCGGGAATAGGCATCGGCGAGCTTGTAGTACGTGGCAGCATTGCCCGGATTGATCGCAATTTCTTTTTGAAACTCGGCAACTGCCTCGGGGATTCTCGACTTGTAAAGATACAGCTCGCCCAAAAGAAAATGCACCAGCGGAAGCTTGGGATCAAGGCTCGCGGCCTTTTGTGCGTATTCTTCCGCGACTGGGTCGAACTCCTGGCGCAACAGCATGCGCGCGGCAAAAAGATAGGCTGCGGCCGATTCTGCCGGCACATCGAACATTCGCGCGAACGCGGCGCGTGCATGAGGATAATCCTTCGTCTGGATGTAACAAATGCCCAAAATATAAGCCGCGTCCACGTTCGCCCGCGGATACCAGCCCTGCACTTTATCGAGCAGCGGAATCGCGTCTGCGGGATGCCCGCCTAAGTAATAAGAGAGGCCAAGGAGCTGGACAGCCTCTCCGTTGTTTGGATCGCCTCCCAAAGCCCTTTTCAAATATTCAATAGCTTTAGGATAATCGCTCTTCTTGTAGTGAGCGGCGCCGAGTTCCAGGTCCACGCCCTTAGCTCCAGGATTGCTGGCCTGAATGGATTGCAAGTCGGCGATCGCTTCATCGATCTTGCCCTGCTGCATCAACTTCCGTGCTGACGAGAAATCAGGATGAGCCTGCGATAGCCGCGTCGAAGGCGCATCCGGAGCCTGCTGCGCTAAGGTAAATCCGGAGATCGTCGAAATCAGAAACGCCGCAAGCCACATCAGCCACACCAGCCGCACAATCGGACTCTGCATGATTTTATTTCCTGAAGAAACGAGCGAGATTTGTTTCTTGTCAATCGCGACACTACTCCAAGTCATGAGCCTCAGCGCTGGTTCATCTCTCGTTGCAGCTCTTCCAGATTTTCCTTCGCGAGCGAGTGATTGGGATCGATCTGCAGCGCCCGCTCAAGGTGTGATTTCGCCTCGGCGAACTTCCCCATTTCTGCAAGAGCACTTCCCAGATTCGCCTCCGCGTTCGCGTCATCCGGCTGCGTTCGCAGGGCCAGGCTGAATTGTTGTGATGCACCTTCAAAATCGCCCCGTAAGGCAAGCAAATTGCCAAGATTGTAGTGCGCATCGAAATAATCAGGACGCGTTTTCAGTGCTGCCCTCAGATAAGGCGAGGCCTCATCGGCTCGCCCCCGCGCCAGCAACGCTGTTCCCATGGCGTTATTCGCAACCGCATCGTCGGGACGCAGGCGCAATGCCGTCGCATATTCTCGCGTGGCATTGTCCAGCTCTCCTCTGGCCTGCAGCATGGCAGCCAGATTGTAGTGGGCTTCAAAATCGCCGGGATTTTTCTCCACGTTATGCCGCGCCAACGCCTGTTGCAGGACCATCCGCGGGTCGCCCTGAGCAGCGTAATTCACGGGCAGCACCTGCAGCCAAAGGTGGCACATCTCGTCATTCGATCGATTGCCGGCCCTCACTCGCACCGGCGGCTGATTCGGGTTTAACGGGTTCTCCTCGGAGTTGTCGTACACGTACCGCAACGTGACAGCCGTGCCCTTGGGCAACAAGGCCGGCTGCTCGTACCGGTAAACCGCCTGCCAGCTTAAATTCCAGCGTGGAATGTGGATCAGGGTCTCTCGCGTACCGTCGGGCAACGTGGCAAAGGCCTGGATCTCTTTTCCCAGGTAGTGCGCGTGCGGATAAATCGCGAGCAAGTCAACGTCGATGGGCAACGTAAATTCGTCAGTAACTTCAAAATTCTTTTCTCCCGCCGGAATATCGAGCTTGGCGTCATTCTCAAGCTGCAGCAACATGGGCAGCTTGGTCGCAGGTTTTGAAGTGAAGTAGAGACCGATACTCGGCTGAATCACTTCCGGCTTCCCGGAAGGTTGCAGGTGCGTGTTGAGGATGAGGTCGGTGCCTTTGTCGAGACGCAGCGCCATGCCCTCCGGCTCAACGTAGGGCACAGTTCCCGGCTTCCAGAAAAGCAGGTGACTGTCGGGATCGAAGACCTGAGATTCGATTCTGATCTCCATCCCCCCAAACCCCGCTCCCGGTGCCACTTCCCGGTTGCGCAACGATCCAGCCCGGTCGACCAGAATGTTGGCGTGGTGTACGTAGCGCTTGTCGCCGGGGCGGATCTCAATTGCCCTTACCCAACGCGTCTCCCGAATGGGAATAGGGAAGATGAAATTCCAGTAGGTATCGGTTCCTTGTGGAGGAAGAACCAGCGGCTTCTCCGCAGTGAGAATCAAGTCGGGAGTGCCCAGTTGCCAGCCCTCGACGAATTTCGGCTGCGAAGGCAGATCCAACGTAGCGCCTTCCACTGCGCCCCCGTCCACCCATCTCTGGATCAGCACGATCTGTGCATCCGGCAGCCGCATTTCGTCGGCAAACTTCAGTTCCTGTGGCGCAGGCAGCCACGGAGGCATGTTGCGCGTGCGCGTGACCTCCGCAATCTGCCGCGCGTGTTTCTTCACGTCTTCATATGTCAGCAGAGAAAATGGAGCGGCTTCACCCGGACGGTGACAACTGGAGCATGAGTGGAAAATGATGGGAGCGATATCGCGATTGAAGGTGACCTGCCGCTCACTCGAATTAGCTGCCTTGGCAGGTTGGGGAAATCTTCCTGCAAACGCCGGCAGAAGAGCACACAATCCCAGAAGCAGTACCGGAGGCCACTTTGCGGGCGCCGGCCACAAGAAATTCACTCCAGGTCCGAGATGTAGCATCCCACTCCCTTAACTGCGCTATGTGCCGGCGACTTGCCGCTTAACGCCGCCTCGATCGCGTCGTTCAATTCGTGCGTCGTTGGCGCGGGACGCGATCGGCCAAACTCCACATACCAGTCATCAATGCGCCCGTGATAAACGAGGTGGCCATTGTTGTCGAACACCGCCACTTCTGGAGTGATCTCCGCTTGCCCAAGTTTCACGAGCACGTGGTCAGGATCGCGTAGCGCCGGCAACCGGTATGAGTAATCCAGGAGGTATTTGCGAATCTCGGGAGACGTCTCTGCCTTGTCGGGAAATATCAACCAGAAATTTGCTTCGCGCTCGTGCTCCGCGCTTATCTTCTGAATCACCGGAGCATAGCGGCTGGAGACAGGACAATCCCGGCGCAAGAAGACTAAGACGACGATCTTGCCGGGGGAGGCACTGAGCGGGTTGACAGATTTTCCCTCGAGATCGAACGCACTTTGGGCTTGTACCAGATTTGCCTGCCCGAGACAGACCATCAGAATCGCCGCGCTCAAGCTGCACGCCCCAATGGCTGACCGACCTCTGATCATAAAACCATTTTCGCCTTCGAAATTGTTTCCTTGCACCAACAGTGGAAATTCTAGCGCTGGCCGGGGCCGCAGCTTTCCGGCGCCTTGCTAAGTTGCTGGAGCATTTGTTTAGCCGCCGCCAGGTCCGGATTAAACTCCAGCACGCGAAGCGTATAAGTCCGAGCCTCGTTGACCTTTCCCTCAGCGCAATACGCACGGCCCAGGTTGAGTCCGATACTGCTTCTGTACGGCGCATTCTGAAACGCGGAAAGCCACAAGTTAACCGCGTTGTTCACTTGCCCGCCTTGTGCTTCGATGACCCCGAGGTTAGTCTCGGCGTCGATCAGATCACGATCAATTGCCAGAGCCTCCTTGTAGAGTTGGCGGGCGCGCTCTGTAGCTCCTCGCCTCTGCTCAATGTATCCCAGCGACGATAGAAGCGCCGGATCCTGCGGCGATTGTTTAACTGCTTTCACAAGTTGATTACGCGCTTCAGGCTCCGCATCCGTCATACCGCCTTCGGCTAGCGAGGCCCAAGCCAAGGCAAGGTCGCGCTCATTCCCATCCGTCTTGTCAACGCCAGGGAACGGGACGAGCCGGGGCATGGAAGATGGCGAAGCCCGATCTTGAAGAAATTGCGGCGAGACTTGAGGCCGGCGTGGAATGCGGTGATCGGTCACCTGCGTGTGCGCTACGTCCGCGCTAAGTGAAGCTGGCATATGGCAGCCGGCGCAATCGGGATTGTCTGAATGATGTTTGTTGGCAAACGCTGCACCATGGCACGCCAGACATTTGCTGCGGTAGTAAGCGACACGATCCTCTGCCGATGGTGACTGGTGCGGATCATGACAGCTCACGCAAGACATCGCGTCACCCGATTTCTTCTTGCACTGGCTTTGCGCCAGCGCTTCCACCTGGCTCACCGCGCCCAGAGAAAGCGCAGCAGAGGACTTTTGCGATCCCACCAGCACGAAGTAGCGAATGTAATCGGAGAGCGTATCGCCTGGCCGGTATTCGTAAACATGATGTCCTGCACGCTCGATCGCAACTTTACCCTCGAGATGGCATTGCATGCATACCTCATCGCGGCGAGCCGGTGACAACTTCACGGGATTGACGATCGCGGCGTCGACGATCGCGGAGTCAGCGCCCCCTTCCGCCGCAGCATGCACCGCGCCTGGGCCATGGCAGCGTTCGCAGCTCACCCCATTCTGAGTGAACGGGGGATCTGGATAACGGTTCTCCGTGTTTCGCAGCGGCGGCTGCATTCCGCTGACATGGCAATGAAGACAACTGGAGTACGCAGGAAGATTCAGCGGAATCTCGCGGGCTGACTGGTACGCCGGAGCCATATCCCACATCTGTTTGTTGGTATACCAGTTTATCGGCGACTCAAATAGGAAGCCATCGGTTTCAAAGAGGTACGTTCTGCCACGCCGCCCTGAGCCGATAAAGTAAAGAAGCTCCCGCTTGCCCTGCACCCCGGAATCTCTAGGAAGATCCACGCTGGTCCGATCCGTATTAGGACGATCAATACTAGGACGATCCGTACTAGGACGATCTGTACCTGGACGATCTGTACTAGGAGGATCCGTACTAGGACGATCAA
>DAIUEW010000018.1:0-67730 GCA_036844925.1 Candidatus Sulfotelmatobacter sp. | reverse complement strand
GGACGATCTGTACCTGGACGATCTGTACTAGGAGGATCCGTACTAGGACGATCAAAACTCAACCAGGCGCGTCCCGCCTCGCCGTAGATGCGATAGTGCACCCCCGATTCCTTGTGCGTGAATTCGGCCGGGGTGAGAGCATCGATCGCACGTCCACTCGCGTGAGCCATCGCAGTACGCTGGTAAGACTCGTAGATAGCAGCATGGCAGCGAGCGCAAGCTTCGTCGCCGACATAGCCATTTCGGTCGATGACTTTGGACGCGGCAGGAGTTTGATTCACCGCCGGATTCTGCGCCGCGAGAGCGCCACCCAAAAATGTTGCCAAGGTAATTGTTGCTGCCCCAACCCGCGTGCTGAGCCAATCCCGGAGAATCACCTGTCGCCCGCCTACCAATGTCACCCCATTGTATGCGAGAAAAAAGAGGGAGTCCCGAAGGACTCCCTCTGGGAGAAGCGGGTCGATCTAAAAGATTACTTTCAAAGCGAACTCAAGCTGACGCATGCCGGTAGCAGATCCGGGGGTAGCATCGTGCTCGATATCAGTAATGACCCCGTTGCCGGCGCAATCGACGCAGGTTCCACCGTTCTGGTTGTTGTTGAAGCCGAACACGGGGTGATTGAACACGTTGAAAGCATCCATGCGGAACTGGAGCTTCGCTCGTTCGGTCAAAAGGAAGTTCTTCACTAATGTAGCGTCCGCGTAGAATACTCGCGGGCCCCTGTAACTAAAGACACCGATGTTCCCCAAGTTGCCCTTCCCCGGATCGGTAAACGGACCCGTGAGAGACGCTAATGGTGTGAAGAATTGCCTAAAGGGAACCCCTGCTGGCGAGATTTGAAGCCCGCCTGCGCCTGTGTGGAACGACCCTGATCCTTTGTCAGGACGGCACACGCCTACATCCTCCTCGCCACCGCACTCGTTCGTGCTCGGTGTCCAAGGCAGACCGCTGCCCCACGTCGTAGTGCCGCTGATCTGCCAGCCTCCGACTATCAAATCTTCTGCTCGGCCCGAATTACCAGCAAACATCTTTCCCCTGCCGAACGGCAACTCGTACACAAAATTGTTTACCCAGACGTGGTCTCGGACTTGATCGTCCGGCCCATAGGCTATAGCCGGATTATCCGGATAATAGCTGTTGTCGTACTTGTACGCGTGGGCGAACGTGTAATGCGAAAGGAACTGCAAGCCGTGGGAGAAGCGCTTTTCCACCTTAACCTGGAAGGCATCGTATTTGCTGCTGGCGTCGTTACCCAGGTAGTTGCTCTGGTCGGTGGAGCAGCACTGCAATACGCCAGGAACAAGCCTCGGTGCACCGGGAAAATTCGCCAGCGTGTTCGTCGAGTCAGCGTAGCCCGGGTAGGTAAATACGTTGTAGTAGGGTCGACGGTATACCTGCGGCGTAATGGTTGTGCAGCCCGCGTTGGCGCAATATCCAACGATGGAGGGGTTGTTAACGTTGTAGGTTGGCCCGTCACCAGCGAATACGTGAGTACCTTTGTTGCCGACATAGGCCACCTCGAGAGAAGTGGTGGTGGTAACCTGCCGCTGAAGTGTTGCATTCCAAGCATCGAGCGTGGGTAGCCGCTGGGTTGTCGGACGGATATGGGGCTGTACGCAAAGCTGAGTGTTCTGCCCCGCTGCGTTGAAAATCGGCTTCTGATAGCAATTCGGCCCCGATACCGGTAGCAACCCGTTTGCGGGAATGGCTGGGAAGGTGAAGATCGGTGGCCCCTGCTGCAGAGTGAAGGCAGGTACCTCTTGGCTCGCACCCTGAGCTAGCTGGGCGGCAAGCACTGGCAAAGTCTGCGTGACGGTGTGGCCGAAATTAGAGCCGAAAACTCCCATATCGAAGCTGCGGCCGTAACCCATGCGTACAACCGTTTTGGGATTTACTTGATAAGCAACACCGAATCGCGGGGCGAAGGCATCCCAGGCGTTGTTGATATTACCGTTTAGTCCGATTCCACCCTCACCGGCCACGCGGTCCAAACCTTGAACCAGGTTTGCGAATCCGCCTTTGTCTTTGCCGTTAACATATTCCGGAAAGTAAACCTCCCATCGTAGGCCGTAGTTAAGGGTGAGCTTTGGTGTGATGCGCCACGTATCTTGGCCATAGTAGAACATGCGATGTTGCCGTTCTGCCGCATTCAGACTGGTACTCACATACCGGCTGACTTGGGTCACGTCGCCCAAAAGGAATGAAGCCCAGTCCAGGCCACCCTCACCGCCGGTTGGACCGCCCGAGGTAGTCCGATAATCGAAGGTGTAATCCCCGGTGCGTCCGGCGTCGCTCGGCACACGTAGATTCATGGCGTACCGGAAATCCGCCCCGAATTTGAAGGTATGATTGCCGTGGATCTTGGTAACGTTACCAACCCACTGGAACTGCTGCTCACTCTCCGTCAGCGGACAATTGCAGCGCCCAACCCCTAACCCATCGCCCCAGCTTACAGTCGGAGCACCAAAATTCCCGCTGTTGGCGGAGGCGGTCGATGGCGTCTGGTTCAGCAAGAACCCGCCCCAACCAGAGGTCTCAAGCGCTTGAGCTCCGGCAAGGTTCGCATTTGGTATCCCGACGGTGTTCATCGGAGTAGTTCCGCTGTCAGGTTTTGAAGCGATTGGATTGTATTTGAAATAGCCGAAGCGGAAGTCCGCCAGCAAAGTCGAACTGAACGTCTTCGTGACTCCAGCAGCCAAGCTGTAATTATGGGTGTTCGAACTCCCCGACAAACCACCCGGCCCGAATCCGACACCCTCAAGGACGCCGTAAGATCCTTGGCCAGCTACATTGAAGACGTCCCGGCTGAAGCGGCCGAAAATCTGTACCGTCGGAGCGGCACTAAAGTCAATTCGCGTGTCGAAGCTGTCCTGCTTGAATGTTCCTGATCCTGATGCGACGTAATTGTTGAACACCGCAGAATTGCTAGGGGCCGGGAATAGAGCGAGTATTGCCGCAGCTTGCTTGGAGATGTCCCCAATCGGAATCTTGTTGTTGGCGTACGGGACACGCCCCAGCCCGCCATCACCGGGAACAGGTTTGTAAACCTGCCCGCCCTGAATGACGGGTGTCTTCCCCGCGCCGCTACCGCCCTGCTCCACACCTAAATATTGGCTCAGATCGCAGATCCCAGTAGACGTCGCCGGGTTACAGGTTTTCTCGACCGTGGCAGTCGGAACGGTAAGCACGTTCGTCGCTCCGTTGGTCTCACGCGTACCTTGATAATCGCCAAAGAAGAACAATTTATTCTTGATGATCGGGCCACCGATCGTGCCGCCAAACTGCTGCCATTTGTCTGAAGGAATAAATTTCCCGGTAATCGGATTGGGAGCGAACTGGGTAAAAGGATCGCGCGCCGCGGTGGCGTCAGTACGCCGAAACCAGAAACCTTCGCCATGAAAATCGTTGCTACCAGACTTCGTCTGCACGGTTACGACACCGCCCAGTGCTTTGCCGAATTCCGCGTCGTAATTCTGCAGGTCGATCTTGGTTTCTTGAATTGCATCCAAGTTCGGGTTCACCACGATGATGCCTAAGATTGGGTCTTGGTTATCCGTGCCATCAAGTTCGAAGGCGGTGCCGCTGAAATGCTGGCCGTTCACGAAGATCTGCTGGCTGCCCTGCGGATTCTCGGTCGCCGCGTGGCTCCAACCCACCATCTTCTGAGTGCCGGGAGAAAGCAACTCGAACGAAGTAAAATTGCGGTTCATGATCGGCAGATCTTCTACATACTTTTCGTTGAACTCGATCGATACGTCCGCTCGATCCGTCTTAAGTTGTTCCGTTTCGGCCGTGACTTCTACCTGTTCGCTGGTGGACCCGAGCTGAAATTGGCCATCGATGCGGGTCGCGGTATCCGCCGAAATGGCGACGTCCCGGAACTCAATCACCTTGAAACCGGACCCTTCGACTCGCACCGTGTAAGGGTCGGGGATCAAATGCGTCACGGTATAGTTGCCACTTTCATTCGTGGTGGATTGGTCATTCGTGCCTTTCGCCTGATCTGTCACGGTGACCTTGGCGCCGGAAACCGCCGCGCCAGAAGGATCTGTGATCGTGCCTTCGATGCTGCCAAAAACCGCCTGACCGAAGGCCTCGGAGGTCAAAAGACCGCAGAGAAGCGCAAAAATTGCCATAGCCGCGAACGCTGATCTCTTCATGGAAATTTCCCCTTAGGCCCCAGCCCAGAACAGAGTGGTGGTGATATGTAGCCTGCAAGTCCTAGTACAAAAGCATTATTGGCAGAAGTTTCATTAGGTTTTATACCGTTACGGGTGTAAAGTACTTAAACTGCAGTAACATACAGCATCAGGTTACAACCCTGTCACATGGCTTTAACGCATGGTTTCGTCGCGGGGCGGGAGCAATGCTTCCAGCAAGTAGATAAACTTATTAATAGTCATAGCCTACACAACTCGGAATCTTTGTGTAAGCTCCTTCGTTATCTGGCCGAACACTCCCTCGATCATCCCGGCGTCGCCCTGAAGGAATATCAGATCGCTACTGAAGTGTTGGGGCGATCCGGTGGATTCGATCCGCAAAACGACTCGGCTGTTCGTGTGCAAGCTGGACGGTTGCGCTTGAAGCTGGCGGAGTATTACTCCCACGAAGGACCGGACGATGCGGTCGTGGTGGAGTTGCCAAAGGGATCGTACGCTCTTACGTTCCATATCCGCACCCCAACTGCACCTGTCCCATTGACTGAAGTGCCCCTGAGAAAAGAGGAAGGGGATGACCGAAGAGCGGGCCAGGATTCGATCCGGGGCTGGGTGATCGCCACTGTAGCGCTCTCAGTTTTGCTCGCAGCTACCTTGCTGACTGGTACGCTGCTGCTGGCAGGTCGTCCTCACATCCGCGCTGGGGCGAACACCTTCGTTCCGCTTCCCTATCAAGTTTTCTGGAGCCGCTTCGTCGGTGCTCCACAGGCGCCTTGGGTAATTTTCAGCAATGGGAGTTTCGTAGGCCGGCCGGAGACCGGCATGCGCTATTTCCAACCGTCGACTGATTCGCAAGCATTCATTTTGGATCACTACACCGGAGTTGGAGAGGTACTTGCGATCCATCAACTGGATCGCATCTTCGAGCTCTTCAGCCGACAACTTCGGGTAAAGCGCGGCAGCCTGTTCTCGCTCGACGACGCCAAGAACAACGACCTTATTTTCGTCGGATCTCCAGCCGAAAACCTTACCCTTCTCGATCTTCCCGGCACTCAGGAGTTTGTTTTTCAGCGGGTGGCTTCCGGAGTGCGTAAGGGAGACTTGGGAGTGCTCAACGTCCATCCGCAGTCGGGCGAGCCGCAGATGTTTTTGGCTAGCCTTTCCACTCAGCCGACCACGGAGGACTATGCTGTAATCGCGCTGGTACCGGGTATTGACCCTGCGCGGTCGGTCCTGATTCTGGCCGGTACTACAACCTTCGGCACGCAAGCGGCAGCGGAATATGTGTGCCGGGAAGATTCGCTGGCGCAGTTATTGGGGCGTCTGAGCATCTCGAAAGCGGAAGACATGAAGCCGTTTGAAGCTCTTCTGCATGTCAAAGTGACGCACGGCGTTCCTGTGATTACCGACCTGGTGACCGTGCGCAAGCGAACTGGCTAGGCGGGTACGCCGCGATTCTTCCAGACCAACTAGTGAGCTGGCTCCTCCGGCGGAGCAAGGTGAGGGTCCAACTCGGCTGCCTTTCGATATTCGTCCCTCGCTTCTTCTTTTTGGCCCTTCCGGCTCAGCGTCAATCCCAGCTCATAGTGCGCCATGGCGTAGTTGGGCATGGCGCGAAGCGCGGCCTGGAACTGCAAGATCGCTCCGTCGAGATCGCCGGCGTTGAGCAGACGGCGTCCGGAGTTCGTGGCAAAAGTGGCCGCCTGCAGATCAGTTTTCTGTTTGGTGACCTCGGCGCCGGCTTTACTTTCAGCAGCGGCTCCAGCATTGTCGCCGAGTTGGCGTAGCACAGCCGCCAACGTGGTGTGGGCGCCGGCGAAATCGGGATCGAGACGAATTGCCTGCCGCAGAGCATCGGCCGCCTCCGGCAGTTTGTTCATCTGCTTCATCACGGTTCCCAGGGTATAGTAGGCCTCGGCGTAGTCAGGCTGAACCTGGATCGCTTGCCGCAATTGTTGCGCTGCTCCGGGAAAGTCTCCCGACTGCCACAGAGTTACTCCCAAGCTGTAGTAAGCATCGGCCAACTTGGGATCGAGACGAATCGCTTCCTTCCATTCTGCAATGGCAGCCGGGAGATCGTCTGAGAGTTTCAGCGCCAGCGCGAGATCATGATGCACACTTGCGTTTTCCGGATCGACCTTCAATGCTGCGTGAAACTGCAGGATGGCGGCGGCGAAATCCGTTTTCTGCAGATAAGCTGTGCCAAGGTTTCCCAAGAAACCCGTGTCTTCGGGGTGAAGGCGAATCGCTTCCTGAAACTCCTTGATGGCAGCGTCCGCATCGCCACGCTGTAGGAATGCGAGTGCAAGATTGTTGTGCGCTTCGGCGTCGCCCGGAGTGAGCGTAACCGCTTTGCTAAAGGCGGTCGCGGCGCGCTCTAGATCGCCTTGTCGCTGCAACAATAGGCCGAACCGTGTTTGTAGCGCGGCGGCGTTGGGTTCGATTTCGACCGCATTCTCATAGCTCCGCAATGCCTCATCGCGATTGCCTTCTGCCTCAAACACTTTCCCGCGGTAATACCAGGCCATCGCGTCTTTCGGGTCGAGTCGCAACGCACGGTTCAGCATCTCTTGCGCCTTTTTCGTGTCGCCCGCGCTGGAGAGTGCTGCCCCGAAGTGGAAATATGCCGGTTCGTAGTCCGGTTTGAGTTTCAGGGTTTCCTGGAATTCGCTTTCGGCGTCAGCGAACTTAGACTCCTGGGCCAACAACGATCCGAGTTCATCGTGCAACGGAGCTTCTTTCGGGGCGAGCAAAAGAGCTTGCTTGAATTCGGCGATTGCGTCATCAGTTTTATTTTGCAAACTGAGGGCCCGCCCGAGTGCCTGATGAGCTTGCCATTGCTTCGGCGCGAACTGTACGGCAATGCGAAACTCCGTAATCGCGTCATCGAGGAGGCCCTTGGATTGCAGCGCCTGCGCAAGGTAAGCATGGGCGATCGGCAAGGCAGGCCGAAGTTTGACTAAAGTGCGGAAGTGGATTATTGCGTCATCGACTTCGCCTTCTTGCAACAACACCTGGCCGAGCATGTTCTGGGCGTCGGCATTGCGCGGACTAGCTTTTATGGCCTTCTCGAAGGCATTGCGAGCGGCTGGAAGGTCGCCCTGTTGAAATGCAGCAACACCGCTTTGGTACGCCGTCGACGCTGTGCCGTTCGCCGGCTTCGTTTGGGGCGAGGCAATCGCGGTGTGGCAGACGATTGCGAAAACGATGCAACTGGCGGAGAATCGGCAGGCACGCATTAAAGTCGGAGAGCAACTTTGCCGCACAATCAGCCGACATCCGCGCGATCAAAATCGCTATGACCTATTCTATCTATCCCAAGAGTTGGACGAAGCTGCTGACGGTGCTGCTGGCGCTGGTTTCACAGGATAGCGCAAATCTGCCTTTCGGCGCATGGCAGCGTGCCAGCGAAAGTCCCATCATCTCCCGCCAAGGCAACGGCTGGGAATCCGCTGGCACCTTCAATCCTGCTGTAATTCTTCGCGACGGCAAAATCGTCATGCTGTATCGCGCTCAAGACATGGGCGGCACCTCGCGCCTGGGCTATGCCGAGAGTACAGACGGAATCCATTTCACCCGCCGCAGCGAGCCGGTATTCTCTCCCGAAAAAGACTACGAAAAAGATGGAGGCGTGGAAGATCCCAGGCTGGTTCAATTCGATGACACCTACTATCTGACCTACACTGGCTACAACAAGAAAGATGCACAACTCTGTCTGGCCACCTCGAAAGACCTAATCCACTGGGAACGAATAGGTGTGATCCTGCCTGCCTACAAAGGAAACTGGAATGTTCGCTGGACAAAATCAGGAGCGATTGTACCCGAGAAAGTTGCCGGCAAATACTGGATGTACTTTCTCGGGACAACTCCGGACAACAAAGATCAGATGGGACTCGCATCGTCCACGGATCTGTTGCACTGGTCGGAAGCGACAAATGTGCCAGTATTGCCTGTGCGGGCGGGCGATTTCGATTCTCGCGTTGCCGAACCTGGGCCCCCACCGATCGTGACTCCCAACGGAATTTTCCTTATCTACAACGGCGCGGATGACAAACTTGTGTACCGCACCGGTGTCGCGGTGTTCGACCGGAACGACCCGCGCGTCCTGGCCTCGCGGACAAACATCCCTATCTTCGCTCCCGAAAAACAATGGGAGAAAGTAGGTCAGGTTCCCAATGTGGTGTTCGTAGAGGGCATGGTGCGGCAACGAGAGCGATATCTGTTTTATTACGGAGGGGCGGACGCAAACATCGGCGTGGCACAAGCGTCGGTCTTACCATCGGAGAATCGCGACAAAACGCCTCAGCAGCATTGACCGCCGTCACTCATCCACCCTAAGATTCGAAGTCATACTACATCATTTTGAATTACGAATTTCTGATCATGTCGTCGAACATTACTCGTTCCATTGCGCTGCACCGCGGCTTGCCTAAACTTGCGCGAGGCTGGGGTCTATTGTTTCTAGTTGTCCTCGCACAGGGGCAGCAAGCCAAGATCCCGCCACCGGTCAAGCCCCTCGCCAATTTCACCGACGTTGCCGAGAAGGCCGGTCTGACCATGCAGGACATCTTCGGCGGTATCGAAACGAAAAAATACATCATCGAGACCACCGGCACGGGGGTCGCGATTTTTGATTATGACAACGATGGCTGGCCCGACATTTTCCTGGTCAACGGAACCAGACTCGAAGCTTTGCCTGCAGGCCACGCTCCGAGCAATCACCTATACCGCAACAACCACGATGGAACGTTTACCGACGTCACGGTGAAAGCTGGGCTTACCGCTACGGGTTGGGGCCAGGGCGTGTGCGTGGGAGACTACGACAACGACGGCTGGGAAGATTTATACGTCACGTATTACGGAAAGAATCGGCTCTATCGCAACCAAGGTGGCGTTTTCACCGAGGTTGGGGAAAAAGCTGGCGTTGCCGGTTCGGGAAAAGCATGGGGATCAGGCTGCGCGTTCGTCGACTACGACCGCGATGGCAAACTCGATCTCATCGTCGCCAACTACGTCGACTTCGACCTAGCCACCGCCCCCGCGCCCGGCCAGCGTGCAACCTGTGTGTGGAAAGGTGTTCCCGTAATGTGCGGCCCTCGGGGGCTTCCCGGTGCGAACAATATTCTCTACCACAATAAAGGGGATGGCACATTCGAGGACGTAACCACGAAAGCGCACATCGACCGCACCGACGGGCACTACGCGCTCAGCGTCTCTACCCTTGATTTCGACGAGGATGGCTGGCCCGACATTTATGTGGCCTGCGACAGCACCCCCAGCATTCTTTACCGAAACAACCATGATGGAACATTCACCGACGTTGCAGTCACAGCGGGTGCGGCCTTCAATGAAGATGGCCGCGAGCAGGCCGGAATGGGATCGACCATCGGCGACTATAACGGCGACGGCCATCTCGATATTTTCAAAACCAATTTCTCCGACGATACCTCTACCCTGTACCGCAATAACGGAGATGGAACCTTTACCGATGCGACTTCAGCCGCTGGGCTCGGTTTGTACACACAGTATCTCGGCTGGGGCGCGATGTTCTTCGACTTCGATAACGATGGCTGGCCCGACTTGATTCTCGTGAACGGACACGTCTACCCCGAGGTTGATAGCCAGCACTTGGGCAGCAGCTACAAAGAACCGCGGATTCTCTATCACAACAACGGTGACGGAACCTTTAGCGACGTCTCCGCCTCGGCAGGAACCGGCATCACAACTGCTGCGTCGTCGCGCGGACTGGCGGTTGGCGATTTGTGGAATGATGGAAAGCTGTCCGCGGTCATCAGCAACATGAACGCTGCACCCAGTCTGTTAGTGAATCAGATCCGCACTCCGAATCACTGGATCGCGATTCATACGGTGGGAACGAAATCGAACCGCGACGGCATCGGCGCGCGCATTTCGGTCAGAACCGCGATCCGAACTCTGGTCGATGAAGTCCGCAGCGGATCAAGCTACATCTCTAACAGCGACATGCGAGTACATTTCGGCCTGGGATCTGCGACCAAGATGGAGTGGGTGGAGATTCGCTGGCCGAGCGGCCTGGTGGAACGATTTTCAACTCTCGAAGTGGATACGATTCAAACACTGAAGGAAGGAACGGGCATGGCGGTACCGGCAGATTCGAAGAAACCGTGATCAGTCCTGCGCACGTCTTCACTTTGCCGACTTCGAATTCTTCTGAAACTGCGTCGTGCGAACAATCCCCTCGCCTTCTTTCACAAAAATCAACTGATTCGCCTTGATGTCTTTGACCGTGTCGAGCTGTCCGCTCGGCCAATGGATCTCCAGCACGTCCACCTTCTCCGCTTTCCCCAAGCCGAAGTGTACGCGCAGGTCGCTCTGCGAAATGTAGCTGCCGCCGCTGCGGACTTCATCGATCTGCTGGTGCGGTTTGGTCTCGCCTGGGAAATGCGCAATGCATTTGAGCCGCGCCCCGATGCCGCTGCGGTTGGACTTCGTCCCTATTGTGCGCACCTTGATCCAGTTGTTCTCCAGCTTGGAATCACGGCGCAGCAGTTGCGGATAGTCGTTCACCGTATTGACCACAACATCGATGTCGCCGTCGTTGTCAAAATCCCCGAAAGCGCAGCCTCGGGCCGCCACCGGCTCGGAGATGCCGGTACCCGCGTTCAGAGAAACATCCGCAAAATGCCCGTTGCGCAGATTGCGGTACAAAAGCTTTCGTTGCGGATATCCAGCCTCTGTTTTCAGTTGTTCGACTTCAGGATACACATGCCCGTTGCAGATGAGAATATCCGGCCAGCCATCGTTGTCGAAATCGAAGAAACCGCATCCCCAGCCGAGAAATTGCGTATGCGCTCCCAGGCCTGCGGTAAAGGTCGCGTCCTCGAAGTTGCCGCCACCCAGGTTGTGATAAAGGGAAGGCGTGTCTCCGGCGAAGTTGGTCTTGACCAAATCGAGATTGCCATCGAGGTCATAATCCCCCGCGGAGACGCCCATCCCCGCCTGCGGCTTGCCATCAGGACTCAGCGCGCATCCGGCCTCGATTGCAATGTCCTCAAAAGTTGCGTTGCCCTTGTTGTGATAGAGGGCGCTCGCCGTCGAGTCATTCGCCACATAAATGTCCGGCCAGCCATCGTTGTCGAAATCGGCAGTGAGCACTCCCAGGCCGTAGGTTCCGCTGGCCCGAAAAATTCCCGCCGCTTCGGAAACATCAGTGAACGTCCCATCTCCATTGTTGTGGTAGAGGATGTTCTTTCCGCCTTGCAACCCCGGCGGACCGCAGGCCACCATCACGCTTTTGTATAGACAAGGCCCGGATTCAGGCACCGGCGCGGTCGCCAGATCCAGGTCAATGTAGTTTGCGACGAAAAGATCGAGCCGGCCGTCGCGATCGTAGTCAACAAAAGCGCAGCCGGTATTCCAACGCGTTCCCTTGCCCGCGACTCCGGCCTTCTGGCTAACATCGGTGAAAGTCCCATCGCCGTTGTTGTGGTAGAGGACATTCTTGCCGTAGTACGTAATGAACAGGTCTTCATAGCCATCGTTATCGTAGTCGCCGATGCAAACCCCTTGTCCCCAGCCGGAATGCGCGACCCCGGCCTTGGCAGTCACGTCGGTGAAAGTGCCATCGCGGTTGTTGCGGAACAAGTGCGACGTGGGCTCGCTGCCCGGCGGAAAGCCTTCCAGTCGCGATCCATTCACCAGAAAAATGTCGAGCCACCCGTCGTTGTCATAATCGTAGAAGGCAACGCCGCAACCCGTGGTTTCGAGCAAATATTTATTTTTGTGTTCACCGCCAAAGATGGTTTTCGCGTTCAGTCCCGATTCCTTAGCCACGTTGAGAAAACTGACGCCAAGATCGGCGCTATCAACCTTCTGGTCTAGTCTCTCCGCTCCGGCCGCTGCCTGGCGTCCTTGCCATGCCATTGCAAGTACATTTTCCAGAGACACTACAAGCGCTGACTGGCTTAGAGATTTCAGAAACTTGCGGCGTGAAGATAACAAAGGGAACAAGAAGTCGGTACCTGGGCGGACTTGGCTCGTGCTGGCATTCGCCCTTACTCCTTATATTCACTGCACTTCGACTTTGCAAGCTTCGGCCCGGTGGGCCCGTTCCTCCCAAAAAATCCCCTACGGCGGGCTACCATTTTCTTGTGGCAAGGGTCTAAGAGGTAGATGGCAGGTGGTTTAAGCTACCCCTCCATTCTGCTCGGGTTAAATCTCTGGAACTAAAGCATCTCTGGCTGCGTAGAACACAATGACGGCACAGGAACGGCTCGATTTCCTACATGCATTCGGGAGGCGATTGTGAACGGAAACGGAAATAACAAGAAGAAACGTCGCAAGCTGGTGATCTGGGGGATCGTTGTGTTGGCGCTCGTGCTTGTAATCGCGGGCGGCGTCTTCGCGGCCACGCGTGGCGGCACCAAGATTGATCCTTCGAAGCTGGCGAAGGTGGAAAAGGGCGACCTCGCCAAGAGCGTAGTGGCGACCGGAAAAGTGACGCCCATCACCAAGGTCGAGGTGAAGTCGAAGGCCAGCGGCATCGTTAAGAAGCTGCTGGTGGATTACGGCGATCGGGTGAAGAAGGGCCAATTGCTGGCGCAGCTCGACAAAGTGGAGATTGAGGCGCAGGTTGCACAGTCGCGCGCGGCTTTGGATGCTGCTGAGGCCAACCTCAGCAGCTCGCAGGCCGACTTTGAGCGCGCGAAAGTAGACGCGGAGGGACCCGACGTGCCTCTGCTGAAGCGTGCCTATGATCGCGCCGTAGGCATGGCGAAAGATGGAGTGGTTTCCGCGTCAGCGCTCGATGATGCCGAGAAGAATTACGAAATGTCGCTGAACAAGCAAAACGTATCCAAGGCGCAAGTGACGGTGTTGAAGGCGAAGATCGCGCAGTCGAAGGCGCAGGTGGCGGAAGATCAGGCCAACCTCAAGCAGCTCGAAGAACAGCTCAGCTACACCGACATCATTTCTCCGATTGATGGCATTGTGCTCTCCCGCGATGTGGAAATGGGCGACGCGGTCAGCTCCATCCTGGTGCTGGGCTCATCGGCCACGCTGGTGATGACCCTCGGCGATACCAGCGAAGTCTACGTGAAGGGCAAAGTCGACGAGAGTGACATCGGCAGGGTCTATCTGGGACAGCCAGCGCGCATAAAGGTCGAATCGTTCAAGGACAAAACTTTTACCGGCAAGGTCACCAAGATTTCTCCGATGGGGGTAGAGAAGGACAATGTCACCACATTCGAAGTTCGGGTTTCGATTCAGAATCCGGGCGGCGAATTGAAAGCCGAGATGACCGCGAACGCAGAGATTATTCTGGAGGAGCACAAGAACGTGCTGCAGATTCCGGAAGGCGCCATTCTCTACGATAAGGACAAGAAGGCTTCCGTCGAGATTCCCGATCCGAAGGGGAAAGATGGCAAAGATAAAATTGCAGTTAACATTGGGATCTCGAATGGCGCGAAGACGGAAGTACTCAGCGGTTTGAAGGAAGGCGATCAGGTCGTGCTGCAATAAGACGGCGGTCAGGCGGAGCCTACCCTGAGTCGCCGAAGCCCCGAGCGAAGCAGAGGGGGAAGTCCGAAGGGCTGATGGCCTTCGGCTTTCCAAGACTTGCATGGAGCTACTCGACATGGATGACCAACGCATTTCTGCTATGCCTTTGAAGCGTACGTCGCACCCGGCGATCGCGCTAATCGTTCTGCTGGCTGCCAGCTTTGCGGCGGCGTCCACGCCGCAAGGACAATTTGAGAAGACTTTCCAGGTCAGCGGCCCCGTCGATCTGGAAGTGCAAACGCACTCGGGAAATATCACTGTGCGCACAGGGCCCGCCGGCTCGGTCTCGGTTCGCGCCAAGATCTATGTCGGGGACCACTGGTTGTTCGGAAACCGGCGCACCGACGTAAGCGAAATTGAACAGCATCCTCCGCTGCGTCAGGATGGCAACAACATCCGCATTGATTACGTAAATGCACGGGATATTTCGGTGGACTATGAAATCACCGTGCCTGCCGACACAGCCATCCGCACCCGCAGTGGTTCTGGAGATCAGACCATTGAAGGCACTCACGGCAACGCCGATGTGCAGAGTGGGTCGGGCGATGTGAGGCTGACGCAGATCACCGGTGAAATTCGTATTCAAACTGGATCGGGCAATGTCCGGGCGCGAGAGATTTCAGGGCCGGTGCGCGCAGGCGCGGGCAGCGGTGACATCGAAGTCGAGGAAACTGGATCGGGTGATATTGATCTGCACACTGGCTCCGGAAATGTTACGGCCCGGGGGATTCAAGGCGCATTTCGCGCGGATGCGGGGAGCGGCGACATAACGGCCGAGGGCACGATGGCGGGCGCGTGGGAGATTCGCACAGGATCGGGGAATGTGCGCGTCCATTTGCCGGCGGACGCCGCTTTCGATGCCAATATTTCTACAAGCTCGGGCACCCTCGACGTGGACGCTCCGATCACGATGACCGCACAAGGCCGCGTGAACGAGACGCACAAGACGATTAATGGCAAAGTCCGCGGGGGTGGGCCGTTGCTCACTCTGCGAACAGGATCGGGCGACATTCACATCCAATAGCAGTGATCAGTGAAGTGATCAATGGTCAGTGGTCAGTGAACTGATCGAAAACTGACCACTAGGCACTGATCACTGACCACTGTTCCTATTACCCACGTGCCTTGACTCCGCGGTTTCCAGCAATTACTTTCGAGTCTTTGGGGATTTGTGTCTCCCATCTGTGAGGAACCTTGGCGCAGCATCCGATTATTACCCTGACCACCGACTTCGGCAACAACGATCATTTTGTAGGCGCGATGAAAGGCGTCATCCTGGATATCGTGCCGGATGCGCAGATTGTCGATATCTGCCATGCTGTGCAGGCCTTCGACGTGCTTGATGGAGCGCTCACCATTTCGCAAGCCTATTCTTACTTTCCGAACCGGACGGTACACATCGTAGTTGTGGATCCGGGCGTAGGGACGGCGCGGCGTCCGATCGTCGCCTCTTGCGACAAATATCACTTCGTCGCGCCGGACAACGGCGTGCTTTCGCTGGTCTACGCGCGCGAACCGCGCATGCACGTGCGCCACATTACATCCGACCATTATTTCCTGCAGCCGGTCAGTAATACTTTCCATGCGCGCGATATTTTTTCTCCGGTGGCCGCGTACCTGGCGAAGGAAGTCGATTTGCTCAAGTTTGGGGACGAGGTAGAAGACTTCGTAAAGTTCACCGCGCCGAAGCCGAAGGCCGTCGATGAAAATCGCCTGCGCGGGGTGGTGCTGAAGGTCGACCGCTTTGGAAACCTTATCACCAACATCACGCCACAAGAAGCTCCCATGCTTTTCGAACCTGGTGCCAAAGGCTTCAAAATCGTGGTGGGCAGCCGGGAGATCACAGAAATCCACAGTGCCTACGCCGAGGGCGCCCCAGGCGAGGTTATCGGTATCCTGGGAAGCATGGGCTTTCTTGAGATCGCCGCCAATCGCGGAGCCGCGGCCCAGTTAACCGGAGCTGGCAAAGGAAGTGACGTGAGCATTATGCTCGGCGAAGGCGCCGCCACTGGCCAAAGCGCGTAGAACAGGGGCCAGGGGCCAGGGACCAGTTTCCAGTGAAACACAGGGCAGCTGCCGGCCACGGATTTTACTGCCCACTGATCACTGGCCACTGACCACTGCTTAACTCTTCGGTTTGGGGTGCGCGTAGCGCTCCATCTCACCCGTCCACTTAAGAAATCGCCACAGACTGACCCGCTCCCGCCACAGAAATTCCCAGAATTCAATAAAGCCGATCTGCGTCATCTTAACGCCGCAGTAAGTCTCGATGCGCCACAAAAGATAGGGACTGCGCCACGGAGCCAGGCGATGGCCTTTCGTTGCGTTCCAAAGAAAGCGGAGCGAGTGGCGCATGGCATCATCATAAGTCAGAAGTTAGAACTATCAATGCAGAAGTAGGACTGGGCGCAATCTTCGTAATCTCCGCTCCGTGTTAGAATCCTGTCTCCGCCAGGGAACTCCATCCAATGTCCGATACAAACGCCCGCCAGCAGGCCGAAGACCGCTACTATGCCGCGCTCGATTTGATGGCGGATGGAAGGTTGGAAGAAGCAGTCGTGGCTTATCGGGAATCGCTGGCCGTCGACCCGGCCTTTACTGAGGCCATGCACGGGCTGGCGCGTGCGCTGCAGGATCTACAGCGCTACGATGAGGCGATCGATGTGGCACAAAAGATCACGGAACTAGATCCCGACGACGTCCTCGCTCACACCAGCTTGTCGGTGCTTTATCAAAAAAAGGGAATGATCCCGGAAGCTGAAGCCGAGGGCGCCAAGGCAAGAGTTTTGGGTTGGAAGCAGCAGTTGAAGAAAAACTAGCTATCAGCTGTCAGCAGTCCGCAAAACTTGGACTTGCCTGATGGCAACCCGTGGAGAATTCAATGATGGCCACCAAGGATCCATTCAGTATCAAGATAGCTCTCCGCCACCCCGCGTATAGTCCGAAGAAAATATCGGAGGCCTTATCGCTAAAGCCTGAGGGGTCCTGGACGGTTGGCCAGAAAATCGTCAAGGCGCGCGCGAAATGGACCTTCTTCTACGCGTGTTTGCAAAAGGGCAACCATGTCTCCAAGTTTGAGGGTGCGTTGAGGAACGCCGTTTCGTTTCTCGAAAAGAACTCGGCTTTCTGGGCTGACTTCATAGGTGGGGACGGAGAGGTGGAACTGATTCTGAACCACACGATAGCCCCACAAACGGAGAGGTGGAACTGATTCTGAACCACACGATAGCCCCACAAGATGAGGAAGGCGACAAGTGCTTCGAGTTACATCTGGCTCCAGCTTTCTTGCGCGACCTCTCCATTCGGGGCATAGGCCTGAGAGTGCAAGGCTGGCAGGGGAACGTCGAGGGGGCGGGTCCCAGAGACAGGAAGATCGGCCGGATCAAGCTAAGGGCCAAGAGCTAATAGCTAAGAGCTTTCTCTATAGCTCGTACTTCTTCATCAAATGCCGGAACGACCGGTAGGAGATGCCGAGAAGATCGGCGGCTTTCGTTTGCACTCCATTCGAGCGATCAAGAGCGCTCTGCAGCAGCGTGCGCTCGATGTTTGCGACGTAGCCTTCCATCCCCACACCCTCGGGAAGCACAGCGCCTGGCGCGATCTCGGATACGCCTCCATTAATCCCCACCCCAGCAATCCCGGCCCCTGCCGCCGCGGCGCGGGCCTTAGGGCGCTCCGCTGGCAGTTCGACGTGCAACTCGTCGGTCATCTCCAAGGCAACCGCGCGCTCCACCGTGTTTTCCAGCTGGCGAACATTGCCTGGCCATTCGTAATCACAGAGAGCATCGAGCGACATTTTATTGACGCGCAGGATACTTCGGTTGGCTGCTGCCGCATATTTCTTCAAAAAGTGATTCGCCAGCAATGGGATGTCTTCACGACGCTCACGCAAATTCGGCACGCGAATCGGAATCACGTTGAGACGGTAATAAAGATCCTCGCGGAACAGATTGTCGGCAACGGCTTTGTCGAGATCGCGATTGGTGGCCGCAATGACGCGCACGTCAATGGGGATTTCACTGGTTCCACCGACGGGGCGCACCGTGCGCTCCTGCAGTACGCGAAGGAGCTTTACTTGCATGGCCAACGTCATCTCGCTGATTTCGTCGAGAAAGATGGTGCCGCCGCCAGCCACTTCAAAGAGTCCACGTTTGTTTTGATTGGCGCCGGTAAAGGCTCCCTTCAGATAGCCGAAAAGTTCACTCTCGAGCAAAGTTTCGGGGAATGCTCCGCAGTTTACCGACACGAATGGTTCCGTGGCGCGTGGGGAACAGATATGGACGGCACGTGCGACCAACTCTTTTCCCGTACCGCTCTCGCCATGAATCAGGACCGTGCTCGCAGTGGAGGCGACCGTGCGTACCGTCTGCTTTAGTTTTTCCATCGCAGCGCTGGACCCGATGATGTTATCGAGCGAGTTGTGGGACGCGGCATCGCGGCGCAGAGCGAAGTTCTGTTTGCTGAGGACCAGTTTTTCGAGCACCCGGCTGATTGCCAGCCTGATTTCATCGACCAGGCCAGGACTCTTGCGAATGTAATCTGAGGCTCCTCCGGCTTTTACCGCTTCCACCGCGGCCTCATAGTCTTCCACGGCAGTGATCAGGATGACGGGAGAATCGGGCGAGACGCGATGAGCATGACGCAGCACTTCGATGCCGTCAATATTTGGCATCTTGATATCAGTGATGATCAGATCATAGAGTGCGCCGTCGATTTTATTTTTCGCAGCCTGTCCCGATTGCACAGTCTCGACCCGGTGTCCGTCGCGGCGCAGGGCGATGTCGAGCATTTCACAGATCGACCGTTCGTCGTCGCAAACCAGGATGTTAGCCACGTTCCCTCCCTTCTGCCGCCACGGTTGCAAGTTCCGCGAGCGCAGCTGCTTGTAGCGTGGGGGCGGATAAATTATCGGCCTGCTGGGAGCCGGCCGAACTCCCCGCGGCGGATTTGCCTATCGCAGACTTGGGCGCGCCGGATCCGTCTGCATCTAGACGCCGTAGCCTGAGGACAAACGTGGTTCCCTGCCCTGCCTTGGATCGCGCCCATACTCTGCCTTCGTGTGCCTGGACGATCTGATACACCACGGCGAGTCCAAGACCTGTGCCGCCTTCAAAGTTCGATTGGAATGGTTCGAAAATTTTCTCTGCCTGTTGCGGCGTCATTCCGCTTCCGGTATCTGCAAAACTGATCTGCCAGTCATCTTCGATGCGGTCGATCGCTACCTTCAGAGTGCCACCCTCTTTCATAGCACGGACCGCGTTCTCAGCAATATTCCAGAAGACCTGCTTGATTCGGTCTCCATCGGCGATGACCCACGCTTCAGGAGCGGCAAAGCGGTTTTCAATCGAGATACCGGTACATTCCGCGGTCATGCGGTGACGCATCAGCGTCAGGGCATCTTCCAGCAATCTCACCAGATCGACCCTATCGAAACGATATTGTTTGCCGCGGGAGTAGGCCAGAAAGTCAGTGATGATTCCATTCAGCCGTTGCGACTCGCGAGTTACGATGTCGAGAAGGTGGCGATGCTCCTCGGTCATTTCAGGTATCCCGGAAAGCATGCTCACGGAACCTGCGATGGATGTGAGTGGATTGCGAATCTCGTGAGCGATGGCCGCGGCCAGCCGACCCACAGCGGCCAGCCGGTCCTGAATGCGGACTTCGCGCTCCAGTCGCCGGATCTCGGTGAGATCGTCCAGGGCATAGACATAGCCGAGCGCGCCGCGCTCCGGGACGTTCAATGCAGCCACTCTCACTCGAACTGTCTTTCGAAATGTTCCCGGCGTATCGAAACGAACTTCCGCATGGGTCTGCAATTCTCCATTGGGTAGCGGGTCGAGAAATAATCCAGCAACTGGTTTTCCCAGCAACTGGTTCAGAGGATGCTCCAGAAGTTTCTGCGCAGCGTTGTTGACCAGAGTGATTCGGCCATCCAGACCGGTAGTGATCAAACCACTGCTGACCGACTGAATAATGTTTTCATGCAGGATCTGCAGATCTTCGAGCGCTCCACTGGCGTCTTTCAGCTGTACCCGCGCCTGCCGTAACTTGGCGACCAGCAGGCTCGCGAGATAGGCGACCGCCACGAACGCAAAGAGGTTGACGAGAATCAGTCCCTGCAGGGTCTTCAGTTCTGGATGGGTCGTGCAGTAAGAGTGCACGACTCCGTAATAGTTCAGTTCTAGAACCGCGCCATAAAGAATGAACGCCAGGGCTGCTACCAGATGTGCCCATACACGCGGGAGCAAAATGCCAGCCACAATGATGACCAGCGGATAAAGAAAGTTTAAGGAACTGTCCCAGCCTCCTGTCTCATGCACCAGCAGGCTGACCATGATTAGATCAGTGAGTACTTGCAAACAAGCCTGTACCTTATACTCTTGCCAGAAGGACAGTAGAAGTACATAGAAGAGCGAGACGGTGTACCACAAGAGGATCGTGCTTAGAAAAAAACGCAAAGGCAAGTGCGTGAGCGTCAACTGCGTTACGGCTAGTTGGATTCCCAGCAGAAATGTCAGGATCAGTATCCGTACTTTGACCAGCCATGCCAGCCAATTCCGCTCGTCAAATGTCGATTGCATGAGGTCCCGCTATCTTGAAAACGATCTCCAAGGAATTCCATCGCAGCCTGCGCCTCTCCGGACGAATGTCGCTAATGGCAAGCGAAGGCTGGCAAGTGTATCGGCGCAAAACGTACGGCGTCCAGCAAGCCCACCTGTTTTGTTAACCAGCCAGCTTGGCGATCATGGCGAAAAGCGGCATGTAGAGCGAAATCACGATTCCGCCGATAACAAAACCGAGCACGCCAATGATGAGCGGTTCGAGCATCGCCAACATGTCCTTGGTGGCTGCGTCAACTTCTTCTTCATAGAAGTCGGCGATCTTCTGTAACATGCTGTCCATCGCGCCCGTGGCTTCGCCAACACCAATCATCTGCGTCACCATGTTGGGAAAAACGCCGCACTCCTTGAGGGGATCGACAATGGTGCGGCCTTCTTCGATGGCTTTGCGTACTTTCATCAGCGCTTCTTCCAGCACGGCGTTGCCGGAGGTCTTGGCCGTAATCGCCAAACCTTCAAGTATGGGCACGCCTGACGTGATCAAAGTGCCCAGAGTACGAGTAAAGCGTCCCACCGCGATCTTGCGCAAAAGAGAGCCGATAATCGGCAACATGAGCAAGGTCTTGTCGAAGTAATAGCGGCCCCTCGGATGCTTGCGAACTTGCTTAAGGCCGAAGACTGTGCCTCCGCCGGCCACCAGGAAGACCCACCAGAAAGTCTGCACGAAGGCGCTTAATCCCATCACGATACGAGTAGGAAGAGGCAACGCAACACCCAATCCAGCAAAAAGATTGGAGAAGATAGGCACCACCCATTTCAGCAGTGCGCCGACAATAAGCGTGGCAAGGCTAACGACCGCGATTGGATAGATCAATGCCGATTTCACGGCAGCTTTCAAGCGAACAGCCTTCTCGACGTAGGTCGCCAGCCGCTGCAGAATGACGTCCAGAATACCGCCGGTTTCACCCGCTTCAATCATGTTGGTGGTGAGGTCGTCGAAAACGGTCGGATACCCCCGCATCGCATTGGCCAAGGTGGCGCCGCCTTCCACGGTGGTACGGACGCCGGTCAGCGTTTTCTGGAAGGTCTGGTTTTCCTGATTGGCAGCCAGAATTTCCAGACATTGCACCAGCGGCAGTCCGGCGTCAATCATCACCGAGAACTGGCGGAAGAAAATTGCAATGTCTTTGACTTTGACTTTGGTTGTTCCGAAGGTGGGCATTGCAAACTCTTTGCCCTTTTCACGGATTGCACCGGCTGTAATCTGCTCGCGCCGCAATTGTTGCCCAAGCGCCTGCTTGTTCGGTGCCACGCGCTCTCCGGAAACCTTTTGCCCGGAAGCATCCTTACCGGAAAATGTAAAAACTGGCATGGTTTAGCCTCTCCTCAGTGTCGTCGCTGATTCGTCAAATTCGACGGCAAATCGAGCCTTCGCCGAACATCGCGAGCCGCCGTTCACGATGCCGCTTCATCTCTGTTATCGCTTGGCCGGTGCCGCACCCTTTGCCAGGCCTGCTCCTGCCACAGTGGGCTTGTTCACCAATCCCGCACCACGGTTAATCATTTCCTGGAGTTCGTCCGGATTACTGGAGCGCTGCAAGGCAACTTCCAGCGAAATCTGTTTCTGGAAATACGCCGTAGCCAGGGCTTGGTTGAATGTCTGCATTCCGAACTTGTCCTGTCCCGACTGCATCGCCGAATAAACCTGGTGAATTTTGTCTTCGCGGATCAGATTGCGCACGGCAGGATTCGGGATAAGGATTTCCATAATCATGGCCCGGCCTTTGCCGCTAACGGTTTGCAGAAGGCTTTGGCACATGATGCCTTCTAGCACCAGCGAAAGCTGGGCGCGAATCTGAGGCTGCTGATGTGCAGGGAACACGTCGATGATCCGGTTGATCGTGGAGGTAGCCGAATTAGTGTGCAGAGTTCCGAAGGTCAAGTGTCCAGTTTCGGCGATGCGCAGTGCCGATTCGATCGTTTCCAGGTCGCGCATTTCACCGATCAGCACCACGTCTGGATCTTCGCGAAGTGCGGCGCGCAAGGCATCGGAAAAGCTCTTGGTATCGGCGTGCAGTTCACGCTGGTTGACTACGCAGTTCTTATTCATGTGCACGAACTCGATCGGGTCCTCGATGGTGAGGATGTGATCGTGGCGTTCGCTGTTGATCTTGTCGATCATGGCCGCCAGCGTTGTGGATTTGCCAGAGCCGGTCGGCCCCGTGACCAGCACCAGACCACGTGGCTTGTCGCAGAGCTTACTCACCACAGCGGGCAGACCCAGCTGGTTGAAGGATTTGATTTCGAAAGGAATCAGACGGAAGACGGCTGCTGTGGCACCGCGCTGGTTGAACACGTTGGCACGGAAGCGGGCGAGTCCTTTCAATCCGAAGGAGAAGTCCAGTTCAAGGCTTTCTTCGAAGCGATGCTTCTGCGAGTCCGTCATAACGCTGTAGGCCAACTGCTTCGTCTCGGCCGGCGTCATCTGCGGAAGATCCAGCGGCACGAGATGGCCGTGAACGCGGATCTGGGGCGGCGAATTCGTAGTGATATGGAGAT
Source organism: Candidatus Sulfotelmatobacter sp. (assembly GCA_036844925.1). Lineage (GTDB taxonomy): Bacteria > Acidobacteriota > Terriglobia > Terriglobales > Acidobacteriaceae > Sulfotelmatobacter. Next base: position 44,917 of record DAIUEW010000018.1, on the reverse strand, counting down.
CGCTGCCATTCATCTCCAGCATTCTTTTCAGCAAATCACTTAACGACAAGCCCATAATCGTGATCCCCTCTCACTCCTGATGTTTCATCTCTCAACTTCTGATGTCTCTGACGAACTAGTGAATCGTCTCGCGGGCAACTTCTTCCAAAGTGGTAATGCCCGCCGCCACTTTAATCAGACCGCTTCTCCGGAGCGTGATCATGCCGCGCTCAATGGCTTTCTTTTTTAACTCGACTGCTGAAGCGCCCACCAACACCAGTTCCCTGATTTCATCGTCTACTTCCATGACCTCGTACAGACCGCAGCGGCCCTTGTATCCCGTGTTGTTGCAAACGCCGCATCCCTTGCCTTTCTGAATTTTGATGGTCTTCGCCTCTTCGGGCGAAAATCCTTCCTCGATCAAGGTTTGTACCGGAACCTCCACCGTCTCCGAGCATTCCTTGCAAATTCTTCGAATCAGCCGCTGGGCGCAGATCAGGTGAACCGATGTCGCCACCAGGAATGGTTCAATGCCCATGTTCATCAATCGGGTAATCGTTTCTGGCGCACCGTTGGTGTGCAGCGTAGATAACACCAGGTGGCCCGTAAGCGCGGCCTTGATGGCGATTTCCGCGGTTTCGAAGTCGCGGATTTCGCCGACCAGGATGATGTTGGGATCCTGACGTAGGAAGGAACGCAGAGCAGCCGCAAAGTTCAACCCGATCTGCTCTTTCATCTGCACCTGATTGACCCCGCCCAACTGAAACTCGACGGGATCTTCCGCCGTCATAATATTTGTGTCGGGCTGGTTCAGGCGCGAGATCGACGAGTAAAGAGTGTTGGTTTTTCCTGATCCAGTAGGACCGGTGACCAGCACCATGCCGTAAGGCTTGAGGATGGCCTTCTCGAACTTGACCAGGGATTCGGGCTCGAAGCCCAACTTGGTCATGTCGAGTCGTAAGTTTTCTTTGTCGAGCAAGCGAAGCACGATTTTCTCGCCCCATAGCGTGGGCAGGGTGCTGACACGGAAGTCGAGCTGTTTTTTGCGGCCGCCGATATTCATCTTCAGCATGATGCGTCCGTCTTGCGGCAGCCGCTTTTCGCTGATGTCGAGCTTCGCCATGATTTTCAGGCGGGAGGTTATCGCATCCTTGAGCTTCATCGGCGGCGACATAATCGACTGCAGCACGCCGTCAATACGGAAGCGCACGCGGAACTCTTTTTCGTAAGGTTCGATGTGGATGTCGCTGGCTCCTCGCTTCACCGCGTCGGTGAGGACGAGATTCACCAGCTTGACGACCGGAGCTTCGTCCGCCGCTTTCTCCAGCTGCGACAGCGCCATCTCCTCCGCTTCCGCCTGCACTTCGATGTCGCTTTCGTCCATCTCCTGCATCGACTGCATCACGGTTTCGAGATCTTCTTCCTTCGTCCCGGCTCCGTACGACTTATCGATGCCCGCGAGAATTGAACTCTCGGAAGCGACCACCGGCTCAATGTTGAAGCCGGTCATGAACTTGATATCGTCCATCGCAAAGACGTTGGTCGGGTCGACCATGGCGATGGTGAGCGACGCGCCCACGCGGCTTAAGGGAAGAATCTGGTAGCGTTTGGCAGTTTCAAACGGAATCAACTTGACGACGGCCGGATCAATTTCGAAATAGGAAAGGTTGATGGCCGGGACACCGTACTGGCGGGAGAGAAAATTCGTGACGTCCTCATCCGTGAGGAAGCCGAGCTTCACCAAGGCAGATCCCAGACGGACATTCTGTTCCTTCTGGGCCTTGGTCGCTTGTTCCAACTGCTCTGGGGTAATTATCTTCTCTTTGACGAGAAGGTCTCCCAGCCGTTGAGACATACTTCGATCTCCTATCCACTAAGTGGAATAATGCCGGGCCAACTCACCAGCAATCACGCGAAGCACCGTTTCCTGCTGTGGGAGAAAGAACGGCGTCGTTGCGTTGACACAAATTGTCACAGTAAGTCGATTACCGTACCAGTTACCGTAGTACTTGGACTTGCCGCGTTTCTGCAGATTTCGCCGGGCATGCTCCAAAACCCGCGCCAGATGAACTTTCTCCTAAGAAGAAAGCAGATCTCAGGCCGTGGTACATGCACTTCAGTAAGAGGGGGGCCAGAGAGCGGCACGGATCACAATGACTCAACTTGCAGCGGCGTACACTCAACGATGAGGCCTTGCTAACCTTGCTGGACGACGCTAGAGGAGATCAGATTCGGAGCTACTACCACACTTTATTTCAGTCGTGGGGACGGCAGCATTGGTGGCCGGCGCGATCGCGTTTTGAAGTGATTATTGGCGCTTACTTAACACAGAACACAGCATGGACGAACGTAGAAAAAGCTTTGACGAATCTTCGAAATGCACGGCTGCTGAGCATAAGAGGAATCCGCCAGGCCTCACAGGTTGAAATCGAACGTCTGATTCGTCCCGCAGGCTATTTTCGCCAGAAGGCTAATCGGCTGAAACTGTTCGTTGCGTTTCTGGACCAACGATATGGAGGCTCTCTGGCAAAATTGTTCGCAGCGCCGACCGCAAAGCTTCGGGAGGAACTCCTCAACTTGCATGGGATCGGGCCGGAGACTGCTGATTCCATTCTGTTGTATGCGGGAAACCATCCAGTCTTCGTGGTCGATACCTACACGCGGCGGATACTCGCTCGCCACGACATTCTGCCGGAAAAGGCGCCTTATGAGGAAATTCGGAAATTGTTCGAACAAGCGCTTTTTCCGGTTGCGCAGTTGGTTGCCGACTCCGAAGAAACGAGAAAACAGTATTTAGCAGCGGGCCTGCCGGGCACCGCACATCCTCCGTCCGCGATGAGTACCTCCAAGCGCACCGCATTGACACAGGTTTATAACGAGATGCACGGCCTTATCGTGGGCGTTGGAAAGCATTACTGCAGAAAATCACAGGCACGTTGTGACGAATGCCCTTTACAAAAGTTCCTGCCTCAGCCTAAGTAGACAAGGTTGAATTCTCGAGAGGCTTCTTGTCTAAGAACTTTTGGCAGTCTGTGATCCTCGGGGTGGCAATGGTTTCGTTGTGCTGCGCTCAATCGCTGCGACGTGAGGCAGATAACACCGGGACCCTCATTGGCACCGCGGTTCGTCCTTCACTATTTTTGGAGACCGCCTACGCGTCGACCCTGGCTCGCGAGTTCAGCATGGTTGAGCCTGAAGATGCGATGAAGTGGCGGGCGCTGCGTCCGGATGCGAACACTTACGACTTCAGGCAGGGTGACGAGGTAGTCCACTTCGCACAAATTCATCAGATGAAGGTCCGCGGCCACTGCCTGGTCTGGGATCACGACAATCCCGATTGGCTAGCGCACGGGCATTTCACTTCCCGTGACTTGTCCCGACTTCTTCACGAGCACATCACGCGAGTGATGAAACATTACAAGGGTCAGGTTTTTGCCTGGGATGTGATTAACGAAGCCATGGATGAGAAGGGCAATGTGCGCGACTCGATTTGGTACAACGAGCCTGGCATTGGGCTGTCGGAGAAGGACACAGCTTACATCGAGCAGGTATTTCGGTGGGCGCGTAAGGCCGATCCGCATGCGTTGCTTTTCTATAACGAAGCGGAGGGTGAAGGATTGAACCGCAAGTCAGACGCGATTTACGCAATGATGAAAGACTTCAAGGGGCGGGGCGTTCCCATCAATGGAGTGGGGCTGCAGATGCATGTACCCACGCTCGAGTTGGATACGTCAGCCCTTGCCGCAAGTCTCTCTGCGAACATCGCACGGCTCACGGCATTGGGGTTGCAGGTGCACATTACCGAGCTTGATGTCGCCCTGCCGATCGATGCTAATGGCGTGTCTCGGCCTGACGACTTAGTCCGTGAAGCGGATCTCTATCGCGGCATCGTGCGCGCATGTTTAGGACATGCGGGCTGCACGGCGATCCAAACCTGGGGGTTCACCGACAAATACTCGTGGATCGGATCCCATTCGCGGCACACTCGCGGGCAGGGTCTGCCCTTCGATCGAACGTACCAGCCCAAGTCCGCCTACCGCGCGGTATTGGAAGAACTCTCTGCGGGACGATTGCCCCCTCATTGACCTTGGCAGTGCTTTCGGCAACGGAAGCGTCTTCAGCAGCCAAATCTGCATCTATAATGGCTTCCAGTCCACTCGCTGAACGTACTACTGAGCTGCAGCGTTGGACAAGATTCACGTGGGGCAGACCATTACAACTCGACCCTTGAATACTTCCAAGCGCAAGCAATACATCATCCTGCTTGCGATGTCAGTTTTTCTGCTGCTGGCGATCCTGGTTTCCCAGACCGCGTTTGATCTCACTTTTTTGCGCCCGGGAAATAATCAGCAGATCGTGGTATTCGCGGCGCTTTCGGCGCTGATCTTCCTCCTCTTCGTCGCGCTGACCTTTGTCCTGTTTCGCAATCTCTTAAAGTTGTTTGCAGAACGCCGCCTCGGAGTGCTGGGTTCGAAGTTTCGCACGCGCATGGTCGCGGGCGCGCTGCTGCTGTCCTTTGTCCCAGTGATGGTGATGTATTGGTTTTCTTATGGATTGATGAATCGCTCCATTGACAAATGGTTCTCGACTCCGGTGGAGGAGGTGCGTGCGGATACTCACGCCATGGCATCGCTGCTGGGCGAATATGCAGCGCACAATGCGCATGCCGAAGCGTCCGCGATTGCCGCCTCTGCCGATGCGCAACACGCTTTCTCGGGACACGGATTCTCACCAGTGGTGAGCGAATTCCAGTCTCAGGAGATAACCCTGCAGGGGGGATTCGCCGTGGCAGTGCAGGATGGCAATGCGGAGGCTAGCTTTAATGCGCCCGCGCCTTGGTCGCTATTGAAACCGAGACTGCCGCTGGCAGAGGCAGCTGCGGGCCAGCCTGCACGCTTTACGTGGGAGCAAACGGACTATACGTTGGGCAGTGCTCCGGTTGGAACCGACGGAGTGATTCTGGTGGCAATCCCGCTCCCAAAGGCGTTCTCACAAACCGTAAATCAGCTCGAAGGCAGCCAGCAACGTTATTTCGAATTGGCCCATGAACGCAGGCTAGTACGCCGCACCTACCTGGGCCTGCTACTGCTGCTGACGATGATGGTGCTCTTCGTGACCACATGGCTGGCGCTGTTTCTGTCGAAACTGGTGACTCGACCGCTGGCGGCTTTGGCTGAGGCAACTCAGGAGATTTCGCGCGGCCGTCTCGACTATCGGATTGACGTAACGGCAGCCGATGAGATTGGGGACTTGGTGCACTCCTTCAACCGCATGGCGGAAGAACTTGAAACCAGCCGTCGGCAGATTGAGGCCTCCAGCCGGAATGCAAGTGCCGCCAACGCTGAACTCGATCAGCGTCGCCGCCAGATGGAAATCATCCTCGAGAGCATTCCGACAGGAGTGTTGTCGCTCGACGCTGGGCGGTATGTGACTCACGCCAATCAGGCGCTTCTGCGCATGTTCCACCCCGAAGGCTACGCGGAAGGAGAACATATGCTGCGTGGTGCACGATTGGCAGACGTGTTTCCGCTGGAAGTCCTGCAGGATCTGGAGCCGCTGTTGCGCCGCGCCGACCGCATGGGCATGACCACCAGCCAGATGGAGATGCCGCTGCAGCGCTCTTCTCTGAATGTGGCAGTCACCGTCGCAACTCTTCGCCATCAGGAAGAGCGGTCGGGATACGTGATCGTCTTCGAAGACCTCTCCGATCTTCTGAAGGCTCAGAAGCAGGCTGCGTGGCGCGAGGTGGCGCGCCGCGTCGCGCATGAGATTAAGAATCCCCTTACCCCCATTGCACTCTCCGCGGAACGCATTCAGCGTCATCTGGAGCGCGCCACGCCTTCAGACAAAGCGTCGCTGGAAATAGTTCGCTCCTGCGCTGAGACTATTGCCGGCGCCGTCCAGACCGTTCGTCAACTGGTTGACGAGTTTTCCACGCTGGCTCGCTTTCCCGCGTCCAATCCATGCCCTGCTGACATCAACGAAGTCATCGAGAGCGCGCTTTCCATGTTCGATGGAAGGTTGGACGGTATCGATCTTCACAAATCGCTCGCTCCAGACCTACCCAAGGTGATGGCTGATACGGAAGCCATGAAGCGCGCGGTCGCGAATCTGGTAGATAATGCTGCGGAGGCCATGCAGGGCACGCTGGTTAGGGAGATGCAAATTTCAACCTCGCTCGTAGCCAGTCGCGATGCAGTGGAGATCACCGTTGCAGACACCGGTCATGGCGTAACCCGCGAACTTAAGGAAAAGCTTTTTCTGCCCTATTTCTCCACCCGAAAACGCGGAACTGGACTCGGCTTGGCGATCGTGAGCCGCGTCATCGAAGAGCATCACGGGTCGATTCGCATTGAGGAAAACCAGCCAGTCGGAGCGCGCTTCATCGTGGAGCTGCCGGTCGTTCCCGAACCTGCGCTGGCCACTGCCACGGCTCAGCATGCATAAAGTTCTCATCGTTGACGACGAAACCGGCATTCGCGAATCCCTCGAGGGAGTGCTGGCAGACGAGGGTTACGAGACTGCTTCGGTAGACAGCGGCGAGGAGTGTCTCAAACTGCTTCGCCGCGAGCGTAACTACGAAGTTGTACTGCTGGACATCTGGTTACCTGGCATCGATGGCCTGGAGACGCTCGAAAAGATCCATGAAATGGATGAGCCTCCGGAAGTAATCATGATTTCAGGCCACGGCACCATCGAGACAGCCGTGCGTGCCACCAAGCTCGGCGCCTACGACTTTCTGGAAAAGCCGCTCTCGATCGACAAGACACTCATCCTGGTTAAGAACGCAATCGAATCCAAAAAACTGCGCCACGAAAATGTCGATCTGAAGAAACAGCTTCATGGCAAGAGCACCATCGTTGGCGATAGCATTCCCATGAAGGCGCTGCGGCAGCAGATCGGTCTTATGGCGCCAACCAACGGCCGGGTTCTGATTTACGGCGAGTCGGGCACAGGGAAGGAGCTGGTGGCGCACGCGATCCATGCGCAGAGCTTGCGCAAAGACGAAACATTCGTTGAGGTTAACTGCGCCGCGATTCCTGAAGATCTCATCGAAAGCGAACTCTTCGGTCACTACAAAGGATCGTTTCCTGGAGCAGCCACCGACAAGGAAGGCAAGTTTCAAAAGGCAAGCGGCGGAACCCTGTTTCTCGATGAAGTAGGCGATATGAGCCTGAAGACGCAATCGAAAGTTCTGCGCACACTCGAGGAACAGCGCGTTGTTCCGTTAGGCGGCGACGAAACGATCATGGTGGATGCGCGCATCATCGCCTCGACCAACAAAGATCTGGAAGAGGAAATTGCCAAGGGAAATTTTCGTGAGGACCTGTTTTACCGGCTGAATGTAATCCCGTTCTTTGTGCCACCTTTGCGCGACCGGAGGGAAGATATTCCGCTGTTTGCGCGGCACTTCCTGAAGGAATTGGCTGCGACCTATGGACGACGTCCGCGCGAAATCACCGACGATGCAGTCGATGTGCTCATGCGTTATTCGTGGCCTGGCAATGTTCGGGAATTGCGCAATGTGATCGAGCGCATTGTGATCATGAACCCCATGACGACGCGATTCGACCGCAAGCATTTGCCGCCGCTGGTCCACCGCGACGGTCACCGCCGAGCGGCGAAAAACGAATTTTCCACCCTGCACCAGGCGCGGGACGCCTACGAGCGCGATTTTATTCTGAAGAAGTTGGATGAGAACCACGGAAACGTAACCCGCGCCGCCGAAGTATTGGGCCTGGAGCGCAGCCATCTCTACCGCAAGATGAAAACACTAGGCATCGCAGCCAAAGAATAGTTCGGCCGCGAATCGATGGGCTACCGCTTTACCATGTGGATTTCAGTGCCGTTTTTTCTGAACTCCACCTTATCCATGAGCTGGTTGATGAGAAAAATTCCACGCCCGTGATCGGAATAAACATTCTCGCCGACCGTGCATGCGGCGATGGCCTCTGGGGTAAAACCAGTTCCCGGATCTCGCACCACGATTAGTATGCCGCGGTCTTCGTCGCTGCTTACCAGGCATTCCACGGTCTTGGTGGGATCTTCTTTGGCGCCATGAATCACAGCGTTGGCTAACGCTTCTTGCAACGCTAATTCAATGGCGTCGTCCTTGCCATCCATGCCCTTCATCTGACGGACCACCTTCATCACTTCTTGCACCACGGGATCCACGGCCCTCCGGTCGGCGGCAAGCGTGACGCGCAAAAGCAAATTCAGCTTGTCAGGGTCAAAATCCTTTTCAGGAAGAGGCTGCTGGGAAGTATCCGCCGATGACATGTTTAAGGGTGGTCCAAAAGCTAGTTTAGGCTCCAGAATGATTCTATCCGTCAATCTTCAATACGACCACCAGTCAGAGAAAACTTAAGACTTAGGAATTTTCTTTTATCTGGCCTCATTCACTTGTCAAATCTGTGTAAATTCTCTCCAGGGAATACTAATCTCCAGAGGCTTTCCTCGGAGAAGTCAGATGCTCTAATTGCCGCCTCCAGTCAAGTTCTTCGACAAAGGCACGGGATTCGCGCCAGTTCGGGTGTACTTTGACATAGAGTTCAAGGAAAACTTTCGTGCCCATCATTTTCTCGATTTGTAGTCGCGCTGAAGTACCAATCCGTTTCAGCATCTGTCCCTTCTTGCCGATCAGGATGCCCTTCTGCCCCTCACGCTCACAATAGATAGTCGCGGAAATACGCGTCAACTTCACGCTCTCTTCGAAGTTATCAACGATCACCGTGGTCGCGTAAGGCAGCTCTTCCTCGGTCTCGACCAGCACGCGTTCGCGAATGATTTCCGCGGCCATGAAGCGTGCCGGCTGGTCTGTGACCTGCTCTGGCGGAAAATAAGGCGGACCGACGGGCATAGCCGCCGTGACTTGCTTCAGCAGGATGTCGAGCCCATCCCGTTTCAGCGCGGAGATAGGGATGATGGCATGGAACGGATGCAGCCTTTTGTATTCTTCGATCAACGGTAGCAGCTTGCCTTTCCCTCCTCTCAGTAGATCAACCTTGTTAAGCACAAGACACACTTTAGTCGATGAGTGCTTCAGCATTTGGATGGCGAACTCATCGCGCTGATCGAGCTTGCGGGTTGCGTCCATGATGAGCAGGACGACATCGCATCCCTCAAGAGCCTCTCGTACTTCGACCATCATCTTGCGGCCAAGGGAACTGTCTGGCTTATGTACGCCCGGAGTGTCGACCAACACGATTTGAGCGCCGCTCTGTCCTTTACTTTTTGGCAGGTTGACGATGCCCTGAATTCGGTTGCGCGTGGTTTGGGGCTTGGGCGAAATAATCGCAAGCTTTTCGCCCACAAGCGCATTGAGCAGCGTGGACTTGCCCGCGTTCGGGCGGCCGAGGATGCAAACAAAACCGGAGCGGAAAGGCATAAAAAGAGCTTCTAGCTATTAGCTGCTGGCTACTAGCCTGGCAGAGTTCATCCGTACTTTCCAGTATCCCACGAACAATCGATGTTCAGGCCCCGGCCAGCTCCGGACATCCGGGGCTGGCTAGAAGCTAGCAGCTAGCAGCCAGTAGCTGCCCTTATATCAGCTTCAACTGGCGCGGTTGCACCGCCGTGATCCTTACCCGTTCCACCTTGCGATCTGTCGATTCGAGAACCTCGAAGCGCAGGCCGTCGTCATCCACCGTTTCACCTTTTCTTGGAATGTGCCCCGCCAGTTCACTTACAAGACCAGCGACTGTGGCTGATTCCCTTCCGTCAGGTTTTGTACCGAACAGTTCGGCAAGGCGGTCCACGTCCATTCCGCCGGAAACGATGAAGGAGTGATCATTTTCTCTCACGATCTCCGGTTTCTCGTGTTCATCGCGGATTTCACCGACGATCTCTTCCACCAGATCTTCGATTGTCACCAGTCCAGCCACACCGCCGTATTCATCCACCACGATCGCCATGCGTATATTGTTTTTCTGCATCTGGCGCAACAGATCGCTGCCTAATTTGCTCTCGGGCACGAAATAGACGTCGCGCCGCATCAGCGTATCGAGGGTTCGCGTCGAAGCCTCGCTGTCAGGCACTTGCAAGACGTCCTGCGCATAAACAATGCCTTTGATGTTGTGGATGCTCTCCGCGTACACAGGAACCCGCGAGTAGTGCTTGGTGCGCAGCATTTCGATGAATCGCTCTACTGTAGTTTCCACTGGCACGGCAAAAATTTCCGGGCGGGGCTTCATCGCTTCGCGCACCGTCTTGCCGCTAAACTCCACGGCGGATTGAATCAGGTCGCGGTCTCCCTCTTGGATAATGCCTTCTTCCTGGCCCGCTTCAATCAATGCATCCACGGCCTCGGATGCACTTTCCGGCTGCTCCCGCGTGTTTTGGTGAGTGAGCGATGCCACCGATTGCAGAAATCCCAGAACGATGGTCACGGGTAGGACGAGGTAAATCAAGATTCTCATAAGCGACGTCCAGCGGATAAGCCACTCCCCGTTGGTGCGCGAGAAGAAAACAAAGGGCAGGAATTGGTTGAAAATGATAACAATCAAGATCAAGCTTATGGCCGCTTGCAGGATTTCGTAGACGCTCCACCGCTGGTCGCCGAAGACTACAAAGCCTACCAGCAAGGAGATCGTCGCCGTCGTCAACTGTTTCAGCACAGACATCGAAAGCGATGCGCGGGCGCGGCTCACCCGCAGCTTCGGCTCGACCTTTTGCTCGAAGACGTCGATATTGTCCTGAAAGTCACGCGAGAGGAATTTTCCGATCTCCTGGTAGACGCGATCGACATAAGATGCCAAGGCCAGCAAAGCTAGAAGCGGAATCATCGCAATCGCGACAGTCCAATTCATGCGCTCCTCCGCCTGTGGTTGGAGGGATGGATTCCGCCTTTTCTACGCGTTATGACTTGCGCGCGCTCAATCAGAGAGGACGGCAGTTTCAAGCGCCGTCGCAACTGGCTTTCTTTGCGAGCCATCTCGCCGTGATCGTGCTCGTGATCGAAGCCAGCCAGGTGAAGGATTCCGTGCAGGACAAGAATTTTTACTTCTTCCGCCAGAGAATGCTCAAGCAGGTTGGCATTATCGCGGGCAATGTCGGCGGAGATCGCTACCTCACCTGCAATTCGTCTAGTCTGGTGGTTTGTGGCCGGCAGCGAAGGAAACGACAATACGTCGGTGGCTTTGTCTGCACCCCGAAATCGCCGATTAAGAGAGCGCAACTCCTGGCTGTTGGTCACTAACACATTTACCGTGTCACGCAGGCAAACCGCTCGCTTCGCCCGCAACACAAAGCGTTCGAGCGTTGACCGGCTCAGCCCGGCAATTCTTTTTCGAAAGATAACCAACTTTATCTCAGTGTTTATCAATTTCAATCGTGTTTTCGGTACGGCCGCCTGTGCGGCGAATCGATTGCCCGCAAAAGAATACAGGAGGGCTAAAGTTCAGCCCTCCAGTCTCTAGACCTTACTCTCCTGAAGCGGTGGACCTGTCATCTGGATTCGCCATCTCCGAGCTCTTTCCATTGGCGCTCCGCGCTCCTGTGCCGCCGGTCTCGGAACTCTTCCCGCCCGCCAGCAGCAACATCTGTTGCTCGGCGACGTGCGTCCTATGTTCGTCATAGGCGCGGATAATGCGCTGCACCAGATGATGCCGCACCACATCGGATTCGTCGAAGTGGACGAACGTCAAGCCCTCCACTCGTTGCAGAATGTCGATGGCTTCGAGCAACCCACTTCGCCGCGTGTTGGGCAAATCGATCTGCGTGACGTCTCCGGTAATAACCGCCTTGGAGTTAAATCCGAGACGAGTAACGAACATCTTCATCTGCTCAGAAGTGGTGTTCTGCGCCTCGTCGAGAATCACGAACGAGTCGTTCAAGGTGCGCCCGCGCATGAATGCGATCGGCGCGATCTCAATAACATTTTTTTCCAGATAACGATCGACCTTTTCCGGGTCGAGCATGTCATAGAGCGCGTCATACAACGGCCGCAAGTAAGGATCGATCTTATCCTGCAGAGTGCCCGGTAAAAATCCAAGGCGCTCGCCCGCTTCTACTGCGGGCCGCGCCAGGATAATTCGGTTTACTCGCTTCGCCAGCAGCGCGGAAATCGCCATAGCCACGGCAAGATATGTCTTGCCCGTACCCGCCGGGCCAATACCGAAAACCATGTCATGTTTCTCGATCGCCTCGACGTAGCGCCGCTGATTCACGCTCTTCGGTTGCACCATGCGACGTCCCAGGGAGCGCTGGCGTCCGGCGTCGGCGAGCCCGCGCAAAGTTGCAGTCGTATCCGCCGTGAGCACGCGCAGCATGCTGTTCAGGTCGCCGTTATTGAAGCTGTATCCGGAGCGTTGCAGGCTTTCATAATCGGCGAAGACCTGCTCGGCGCGTGCCACATCGCGGGCAGCACCTTCAAGTTCGATCGCATTCGCGCGCAGATCAATGGTAACGTTCAGGCCATCTTCCAACAGGCGCACATTCTCATCGCGCGTGCCAAACAAGGTTTCGATGTTGGGACTAATTCCGATACTTTTCTTCATTCAGTCTCTTTGTCGAAGTGATGGGTGGGCGGAAATACGCACACTTGAGCCACTTCGCAGACAAAAACAGGATTATGCCTAGAGACGGGACCGGCCGGGATGCTCATGCCCAAAGGGCACTTCACTACCATTACTGAAAGCCTACCCCGCGCCGGGACGGGAGTCAATGGCGAGACAAAGCTATTGCTTTTGCCTCGGTATTCGTTGCTGCCGCGGGAACAGCCCGCGTCCTCGCCCACTCACGCATAGCCTCGATCTCTTCTGCTCGCGTGGTCGAAAGCGGCACGGTTTGCGCCAGCGCATCCAGCAGGGACTGCGTCGCCAACGGTTTTTTCTCGGAGTATGCCGCGTACAGCGCTCCCTGCACGGCGGCATCGATTTCCGCTCCGGAATATCCCTTCGCTGCTTCAGCCAGATGATCGCGGTCAAAGTCGACGGGATTACGTTTCCGTTTTGCTAGCTGAATAGCGAATATCTGCTTACGCTCCGCCAGAGTTGGCAGATCGACAAAGAACAACTCATCAAAGCGCCCCTTGCGGATCAGCTCCGGCGGAAGCACCGTCACATTGTTGCACGTGGCAGCGACGAACACGGGAGCTTTCCGATCCTGCATCCAAGAGAGAAACGCAGCCAGCAAGCGCGATGAAACACCCGCATCCGCCGAGGCTGAATCCGGACCACTGCCCGCAAAAACTTTTTCCAGCTCATCCACCCACAACACGCATGGCGCAAGCCCTTCCGCAACCTGAAACACCTTCCTAATTCGTTTTTCGGTTTCGCCGATGTATTTGTCGTAGACGGCCGAAGTGTCGAACTTGACGAGCGGCAACTTCCATTCCCCGGCCACGCCCCGCGCGCAAAGCGACTTGCCGCATCCTTGTACGCCGAGAATAATGACGCCGTGAGGCGGCTCCAGCCCGAAGTCGCGCGCCGAATCTTCCCACGCGCCTCGCCGCAATGCGAGCCAACGCTTCAGGTTCTCCAGTCCGCCAACATTCGCCAACGTGTCGCTGGTCTCAACAAACTCCACCATTTGCGAGCGCTTAAGCAGGGTTTTCTTGGCTTCCAGGACGTCTGCAACAACCTCTTGAGACAACGCGTACCGCGTCACGAGCGCCTGAGAGACGGCGCGTTCGGCCTCTTCCTCGGTCAAGCCGCGTAAGTTTTCGGACATGGCGTCCACGCCGTTGGAATCGAGTTTCCTCTGTAACGTGTGCGTTTTGGAAATTCTGACCAGAGTCTCGTCGATGATCTGCCGCAGCCGCTGACGGTCCGGCAAAGGCAGATCGAGGAACTCCACCAGGCCGCTGAGTTCCGGTGGAATCTCGATCTTCGGCGCCGTCAAGATAACAGTGCGGCGATTGGTGGAGAATTTTTGCCCGACATCCCGCAACCGCCGGATCACAACCGGATTCTCCATGTGACGGTGCAGGTCCTTCAATATGAAGGTTGCCTCGATCGAGATGCCTTCCAGGTTACCCAACATCTGCTCGGGTTCGCGGCTGTTATAGATGGCTTTGGCATTCTCTACTGACTCCAAACTGTTGGCTGAAAGACTACCGGCGAATCCCTCGTTGATCACTTGGCCCACATCGCTTCCGCAGCGCGTCAACCCGCTGGCGATGCTCCATTCGAACGCCGCAAGGCCGAGGCTGGAACAAGCTGCGCGGACCAGGCGCACTGCGCGCATCTCCTCGACCGTCTCCATCACAACGATGGGAGTCGAGGAGCCGATAAGCACCTTCAAGCGTTCCAGTACGGAAGCCATATCTGTTTGACCAGCTTGCAGTTACTCCCGTACAATAACCTATTCGGACCCACCCGAATATCACTCTGGAAACACGAAGGTAATCGAATCAGACATGGCTAACCATCATTCGGCGCTGAAGCGCGCCCGTCAGACCGAGAAACGCACCGCCACCAATCGCGCCAATACCTCCCGCCTGCGCACGGCGCTGCGCACGCTGCGCGAGACCATCGAAAAGGGCGACAAGCAAGCCGCCGAGCAAACCTACCGCCAGACCGTATCCGCGCTCGACAAAGCGATCCAGAAGGGCACGCTGCACGGCAATACCGCGGCGCGCTATAAGTCGCGCCTCGGCGCGCGCGTTACTGCGATGAAGTAACTTCTGACTCTTAGCCTTTGGCTCGTACTTGGAACTGAACGGCAGGCCTGCTCTAGGGTCTGCCGTTTGTTTTCATGGGCTGACGATGCCGAAGTGTTCCCTTAGAGCGTCGCTTCGCTCTTGCTCAGACGCAATCAAAGTCTCGGCCCGCTGGCCATTCTTCGTGACAATCAAATTCATGTCAGTCAGAGTGATTCGTCCGTCGTAGGTCGCGCGGGTACAAATTTTTTTTGCGTGAAATGCGATTCCGGAGAGGTCTGGTGGTAGTGGCACATGCTCCCGAACTCGTCTAGGCGGCGGGACTGCAGGGTGAATGAGTATTGCCTCTTCCAGTCGCCATCGGTCGCCTTCTTTTCAAGCTGCAACCGGTCACCAAGCTGTGCGATTCGGAAGATGCCAACCGAGTCGGCTTGCTCGACATCAGTCTGAAGCTGCAGCGGTTTCGCAAACGATTCCCCGAAGCCAACGTCAGCCAGCCAGGGTTCAGCTAGATCGACGCGTAAGCACAAGTGGTCGAATTCCGGCCCCTCGCCGCCGGCATCGCGTGCAACGCGTGCCGAAAGCAAGGTGACTTGAAATCCCAGCGAGCGCAGCAATGCGGCAAAGGCCCCGTTCAACTCGTAACAAAAGCCGCCGCGGCGATGCTCGACTATCTTGCGGATTAAAGCTTCTTCATCGAGCACAATCTTCCGGCCGCGGGCGATGTCAAGATTTTCGAAGGGGACCGCCAACAGATGCGCGTAGTGGATCGCACGCAAGTTATCGAGCGTGGGTGCGGTCGAACCTTGATAGGCGATGCGATCGAGATAGGCGCGTACGTCAAGCATGACGCGAAGATCAAAAACGCGGCAACAGGAATCCAGTGTGCCGGCAGTGCTCCTGAAAGTCCGCTCCGAACTGTGCGGTCAGCATGGCTTCCTCTCTTCTCGCTTTGATCCAGTAGCCCAGAATAATCAGGAAGACCCCGGCCACGCATCTCCATCGGTCAATCGCCAGAGCGGACCCGATCGCGGCCAGATCGAGTCCAGAATAGATGGGATGCCGAAGACGCGCGTAAGGCCCAGTGCGGATTAGCTTGTGTTCTTCTTTGATCGTGATCCGTGCGCTCCAATACTGTCCCAGATGCCAGCGCGCCCACAATGCCAGCGCAATTCCGGCCCAAGTAAGCACGACGCCTGTGACTCCAAGAGCATCACTGCGCGGAAGCACTCTACGGCCGAGGGCCCCAAACTCAGTCTCATCCATGAAGACCAGAGCGAACCCGACAATCTCCAGAAACAGAATGCCGTAGCGCGAGGCAAACGATTCCGTTCGCTCTGTGCGCCGTGTCTTGAGCGCGCCCACCGCCCAATAGACGA
The DNA here is from genome assembly GCA_036844925.1 of Candidatus Sulfotelmatobacter sp. Taxonomy (GTDB): domain Bacteria; phylum Acidobacteriota; class Terriglobia; order Terriglobales; family Acidobacteriaceae; genus Sulfotelmatobacter. Next base: position 28,957 of record DAIUEW010000018.1, on the reverse strand, counting down.
CGAATACGATCCAAGGGCCTTCGATGAGATACTTCCAGATCATTCTTCTTTCTCCGCGCGGCAGAAGCCAAGAGCTGACGGCTGATAGCTGACAGCTACCTCACACCGGCAACTGGTTCTGCATCCATCCCGGAGCTCCGAGCTTGGGTTCGGTGGTCAGTTCGATGATCAGACGCTCCAGCACCATGCGCTTACTTACGGGATTGGAGCGCAGGGCAACATCGGCCTTCGCCACGAGGCGAATGGCGCGGGTCAGATCGCGGCGCGATTTGTAGCGGCGCGCTTGCTTGATGATGTCGTCGGCAGCAAATGGAGGCACGCGGAAACCCTGCCACAGCGCGGCCCAGAGCATGCGTTGGTCGCGGACGTTTCGTTCGAGAATCACCAGCATCTGGCGGAAGGTTTTGGCCAGCATGTAGATGTGGCCGATGGCGGCTTCTTCGCCCTCGCCCGAAGTCAGAATCGCGTCCAGCACTTCCAGAGCGCGCACGCGATCTTTCGACGAGATGGCGTCAGTCAGTTCATACAGCGACCGCTGCTTGGCGGCGAGCACCATGGTTTCTACGTCGCCCAGCGTGATGCGGTTGCGGGCGCCCACGTAGAGCATGAGCTTTTCCAGTTCATTCGAAATCATCATCATGTCGCCGCCGAGCGCATCGACCAGCTCGCGCGCGCCGTCGGGATCGATCTTTACCGGCACTTCGCGGCTGGCGCAATATTCGGAAATCCAGCGGACCGCTTCGCCTTCTTCCACGCGCGCCAGTTCAACGATGCCGCAGTACTGGCCCATGGTTTCGCGGATGCGTTGGTAACGCTCTTTATCCTGCATCTCCATGCGGCGCACGTCGGCTGGAATGCTGATGTGGTCGGCGACAAACACAATCAGCGCGGCCGGATTCGGGTTCTTGCAATACTCCTCGATGGCCGCAAGCTTTTCCTCATTCGAGCCGCGGCCAAAAAGATTCTTCACGCCACGCACGAAAAATACCTGGAACGGGGCCATCAAAGAAGGCGTGCGGGCGCGGTCGAGAACCTCTGCGAGATCATTTTCCGCGAGGTCAAACTCGAACAAACTGAAATCACGCAGATCGCTTGGAACCAGGTGTTCGAGGATGGCGTCACGGAAACGCTTGCGGAAAAAAGCTTCATCGCCTACGAACACGTAGGCCGGACGCAGCTTTCGCGACTCCAGTTCGCTGACAAAGCGTTCGGCTTGGGCAAAGGCACGCATTCAGAAACTCCGTCGTTGGTCGATGGCCATTAATCGCTGGCAGGCAACGCTAACGACGATCAGGCAACGACGAACCACCCTTCGAGACTCTACCATCTAGAAGCCCTCCAGAATGTTGGAGACCAGGGTGCGAGCAAAATCCTGGGAGAGGCGGCGGAAGGCGGGGGAGTTCTCCTCAAAAAAGCTGGTCAAGTCTTGCGACACTTCATACTGCTCGCGAAATAGATAGGAAGGATTCTGATAGAGCACCTTGCCCTGGCGATCGGTCAGCGCCACGCTCATGCTTACCACCACCAAAACGCTGGCCGCCTGACCGGTCGCGGAGTTGTAAGTCAGCGGCGTAGAAGAGGCTGAGAGCACAGTGCCGCGCAGCGTGGCGTCGGCAGCCTCGCCGGTATTGTTGAGAATGTGGTAGTGCGTGCGCGTCGCAAATTCGCGGACCACCGACGAGGTGAGCAACTGCTCGATGCGGTACTCTCTGGTTTCGTTTACGAAGCCGTTGACCGCGATGGTCTTGACGTTTTCGGGAAGCTGCACGGAGTGGCCGGCCGTGTGATATCCGCAACTGGCGCCAGCACTGGCTAGGACCAACGCCAGCCATGCGGCCTTGCGAACTATCATTGGATTTTTCCCAGCGGGCGCGTCGAGGTCATACTCTCGGCGCATTCCACTGCAGTCATAGCCGCGATGCGCAAGTTGTCACCGGCCGCCCAGAACCAGATTCCATTGGGCTTCGCGGGCTCGCTCTTCAACGAAACCAGAATGTTGGGCTGACCCGCCGTGTTTACATTATTTGGCTGCGAATCGTCCTCTGCTCCTGCCAGCGTCACGTGATCTCCGCTAAGCGCCTCGGACAATTCTTCCTGATCGACATGTTGCTCCATCTCCAGGAAAATGGCCAGCGAATGGCCGTGAAAAACGGGTGGTTGCAGCGCCATGAGAGCGGGCTGCGTTTCCTCGGCTCCGGCCAGCTTTAGATAGTGGCGTCGCACGCGCGCTTCCAGCGCATCCAGCGACAGGCGCGATTTTTGGCCGTACCGCGCAACCAGGTTGAAGGCGACCTGCACATCGAACACCTCCTTCGGCAGAGACTGGAACGACAAAAGGTTGACGGTTTGCTGATGCAACTCGTCCATGCCCTTCTGTCCCTGTTCGGAGGCAGGCTCGAAGACCGTCGCCACAACGCTCCGGACGACGCCAACTTTGCGCGCCCGCAGAAGCAACAAAGCCAAAGTCAACGCCGCAGGATGAGCCACGACACACGGGGCCGGTTGCAACTCAGGTTGCCACATCTTTCCCCGCTCACGCTCCACCCAGACGGAACGAACCTGGGCGCCGGCTTCCTCTTCCAAAGCGCCGGAAAGATCGATGATTGTGCTGCCCGCATCGCGAGCTCGTTTCCAATTATTGCGGGTACATTCGGCGTCGGCCGCAAAGAAGGTGAAGTCCACATGCGTGAACTGCTCCGCACGTACGCTCTGGATAAAGTTGATTTCGTCGCCTGTGGCCTCGAGTTGTCCGATCGACTCGTCGTCATCGAGCAGGCGCACATCGACAGCGGGGAAGCTGCGCTCGTTGAGCATCTCCGCAATTTCTTTCCCTTTGAGCGTGGCCGCGCCCACGATGGCGACACGATAGAGCTTTCCGCGCGCTCCAGACGGAGAGGATAGTCCAGCGATTTTAGGCGGCGCACTCATGAAGTCTGGGATAACTCCTTGTAGGCGGGCGGCGGAGGCTGTTTCTTGCGGCGGAAGATCCACTGCAGCCGCCAGAATACTCCGGAAAACGTATACAGGAGCGCAACGGCGAAGAGTACAGGCTTCGAAAAGAACCAGATGCCGGCGACCAAACCGCCCAGCACGACGATCAGCCGAAAGGGATGGCGCGAAGAGAAATCAATATCTTTAAAACTATAGAAGCGCCAAGTGCTGACCATCAAATAGCCCACCGCAGCGACCATCGCCAGCCACGTCATCGCGGTATACCAGGACTCAAGCGGCACCCCGGATTGAAAATGAACCACCGCTGCAATCACTCCGGCACCGGCCGGAATGGGCATGCCGACAAAATATTTTTTCCCGGGCCGTCCTGGGTTGGACGGCTGCGGATTCGACGTAATGTTGAACCGCGCCAAACGGCTGGCTCCAGCCATGAGAAACAGGAAGGCCGCAATGGCACCCAATTGTGTGAGCTTGATGTTCCAATCGGTGAGCGCGACGGGCGGCATCAGGTGAAATCCCCACGTCCACGCCAGCATTGCGGGAGCGACGCCAAACGTGATTACGTCCGCCAGGGAATCAAGCTCTTTACCAAAGTCACTACTGGTGCCCGTCATGCGCGCGACGCGCCCATCCAGGCCATCGAATAAAACCGCGAATCCAATTGCTATGGCGGCATTGTCCAAGTGCGAGAAGTTCACTGCGTTCGCGTGCACGACCTCGAGGATGGCGTAGAAGCCCGCCGCCATATTTCCGGTAGTAAACAGCGAAGGGAGGATATACATCCCCTTGCTCATACGCCGCGAACGGCGTCCTTCTTTGCCAGGATTTGGAGTAGGAGCATCCATTAGCGCGCCCTCTCGGAACTAGAATGACGGCTCGCGCTGGCGAGTTCCCCTTGGGGTTGCAGGTACGCCAGGACGCTCGCCCCGCCACGAACCCGGTCTCCGACCTTGACCTGCAAACCAGCGGAAGCGTTAAGCAACACATCCACGCGCGAACCGAATTTGATCAGCCCGACGCGCTGGCCGCGCTGCAGCCGGTCGCCAACCTTGGGATGGAAAACAATTCTTCGCGCCAGCAATCCGGCGATCTGCTTGAAAATCACAACTTGGCCGTCGCCCTCCACGCGAACGATATTCTGTTCGTTCTGCTCCGCCGAAGCCTGATTCATCGCGTTCAGAAACTTTCCGCGCTGATACCGAACTGCGCAAACCTCCCCCTCGATCGGCGACCGGTTCACGTGCACATCGAACACACTCAGAAAGATGCTGATGCGAGCCTGCTTGCTTCCGCTTTCAGTCACCCACGACACGTCGGTGACTTTGCCATCCGCAGGCGATACCACGGCGCCCGCCGCGTCGGGAATCACGCGCTCCGGATCGCGGAAGAACCATAGAAAGAACACGGCAAGCAATCCAGGAATTAGCGCCCAGGCCGGACGGGCGAACCAACCCGCCAGAAAAGCAGCTGCAATCAAAGCCAGCGCGTAATAGTAGCCGTCACGAACCATGAGATTAGAATTCAATTATAGAGCAGAGATGCGTGGCATCGGCTCACGTTGAGCTGGAAAAGCACGTAAGCCTAAATCGTAAGTCCAAATAAAGAAAGGCGCTGAGGAGCGCCAGTGGGTAGATACAAAACCGCCCCAGCGGCCGCAGCCGCTATAAGATGGCCAGAAAAACTATGCTACGTGAGTTCCGAACTGCTGCCGATACTGCCGTTCGATCGACTGCATCTGATCTTTCAGACGCAGCTTCAGCTTTTTCAGACGAACTTCTTCCAGCTTTTCGTCTTCGCTGAGATAACGTTTTTGGGTGAGTGAATCTAGACGTGTGGAATACTGCAGGTGCTCCTGAGCCAGCTTGCGAAATTCGTCGTGATTGGTCAGGAGAACGTCATTCGGAGTCAGCATCCAGCGGACCTCCAACCGGGGGATTTATAGGCTCAACTTACCACAGCCCCAAAAACGGTTCAATGCCGAAATCTGGTGCAGTCTCGTTATGAGAAAGTCCTGATCCCGGCTGGGTTCCCAACGCCCTTCTAACCTCACTTCGAAACGTGCCGCTGGTCACAGCGCATTTTCCCCCCTCAACCCATGATTCGAATAAGCGCAACCGGGAGCGCCCGCGCGCTGTCGCTCTCCGCGCGAGGAGCAGGTCTCATGACCCTTTCAGGATTTGTGCGCAGGAATGCTTTCCGCAACCTTCGCCGCAGCGTGCTCACCGTGGTTAGCATCGCATTTTCAATGCTGCTTCTTACCCTGATGATCACCGTTTGGAGGAGATTCTACATTGATCAAGGCACTCCCCAGTCAGCGCAGCGCCTGTTGTTGCGCCATCGGGTTTCGCTGGCCAATTTACTGCCCAGCGCATACCGGCAGCAAATCCGCGCCGTCCCAGGGGTGGTTGCGGTCGCTCCCATGACCTGGTTTGGCGGACTGTACATGAACGACAAGCCGGACAATGCCTTTGCGCAGTTTGCCACCGATCCCGAAGCGATCTTGCAGGCTTATCCCGAAAATCGCCTTCCCGAAGACCAGCTCAAGGCCTGGATGCACGACCGAGCCGGATGTATGGTCGATGCCAAGCTGGCGCAGAAACATGGCTGGAAGCTCGGCGACCGCGTGCTGATCCAAGGCAACGTCTTTCCGGTTACTCTGGAACTTACTATTCGCGGCATTTACACCGCAGCCGTCCCCTCTGACACACTCTTCTTTGATGAACGGTACCTCGAGGAGTCAGTGAACTGGTTCCGAGGGTACTCCGGATTCTATGCCATCATGGTGGACTCGCCGCAGAATACTGCTCGCGTCGCACAAGCAATTGACGAGAAGTTTCATAACTCTCCATACCCCACCAAAACAGAGACGGAGAAAGCCTTTACCCTTGACTTCATTGCCACGCTCGGCAACGTGAAGGCGTTCATTCTTGGCATCTGCTCAGCAGTGTCGTTCGCCATTCTCCTGGTCGCCGCTACCACCATGGCCATGGCGGTGCGGGAGCGCACCCGGGAAGTTGCCGTGCTGAAGGCGCTCGGGTTTACCCGACGGCTTCTTCTGGGTCTCTTCGTGAGCGAGAGCGTGGCGCTCGCCCTGCTGGGAGGGGTGCTGGGAGCGCTGGCCGGCGCGGGCCTGGTCCGACTTATGGCCGACGCTCCGCAGATGACGGGATTGTTCAATGGCCTCCGCGCGACCTGGGGCACTATGGCAGTTGCCGTGCTGCTGGCAGCTCTGGTTGGCTTCTTAAGTGGCGTTATCCCTTCGTATTCCGCAGCGAACACCGAGATTGTTAACGGTCTTCGCCACATCGGGTAGCGTGGAGCGGTCGACGGATGGAACAGTTCTCAAACAGGCCAGCTCGCCTCGGGCGGAATATCAGCTCACAAAGTCGGCCTCAAGCGGCTGACGCGCAAGAGACTTCAGCTAAGCAACTCTCAGGCGACAGACAATCGCATCTTCGTGGGGATCGGAGTAGTAATTCTTGCGCAGGCCAGCTTCTTCGAAACCGAGCTTCCGGTATAGCGATCGAGCGCCTTGATTCGATTCGCGTACTTCGAGGAATATGGCCTTATCGCCCCGCGCTCCCACATTTTCAACGAACTCGTGGAGCAGTAACGTTCCCATACCGCGGCGCCGCGCCGCCCCGGATACGACGATGTTCTCCAGTTCCCACTCCGGATCAACCCTGCGCGCTACCAGGAATGCAGCAATCTTGGGGGTTTCATTGTGGATTTCGCGTTGTGCCCCGCCCTCCATTTCAATCACCCATGCAAAGCTCTGGGAACACTGCTGGCCGCCCGTGTTCACAAACAGATTCTCATACTGCTGCCGGGACCAGTGCGCGGCAGACGGACTCTGGCGCTCGAGGTCCAAGATGGCGGGAATATCCGCGGCGATGGCGTGTCTGAGGTGCAAAGCTAAAATTTGCTTTTTTCGAGCATCTCGGCGTCGGTGCGGCGGATGTAATTCGCCTCCAACTGTTCAGGCGTTACCGTGTCGCCAGACTGAATCTTCCGCCAGCCCAATCGGGCAACTGCGGCCGCAGAGATCGATGCGAGAGTCGTAATTGACAGTCCTGTTGCGACGGCCGCCTCGGCGATAGTGGGATCAGGGGTGACCACGGCCCATCCTCTAGCTTCGATCAGGAATTCATCTCTGCTCAATATATGCTCTCGAGGCGCCTGGCCAGGCTTACCCGGGATTTCATATTCCCCGACATAGATCTCTCCGCGCCCAGCGTCCAATGCCGCCATAACCTTACCTTGCAAACCGCTGATGAAGACGCACACTTCCAGCAGCGATATCGTCGCGATGGGCTTGCCCAGTACCTCGGCCAGAGCCTTAGCCGCCGCCAGTCCGACCCGCAGACCGGTGAACGACCCCGGCCCCGACGCCACGACGAAAGCGCCGATGGCGGTCTTCATGAACCCATTGCTTGAGAGCAGTTCGGCAACTTGGGGAATGAGTTGCGCGGAGAAAGTACCGCCGACCAGCGGCGCAATCTCGATCAATTCGAAGTCACCGCCATCGGCAGTCGGCTCCCCAGCCCGCGCCAGCGCGATGCTGCCATTCTTGCCGGAAGTATCGATTGCGAGAAGAAGCATGAAAAAGGAGTGACGCCTATCCGTCGTATGTATTGAGCATGGAGATCCGCGAAAACCCGTGCCCTATCTTGCCTTTGACCTACGCCGCTTCGACCAGCTCGAGAAGCACTCCGCCGGTGCTCGACGGATGAACGAAAACATATCTATGACCGCCAGCGCCGATCTTAATTTCCTCCGACACCAGGCGCACTCCGTCTTTCTTCAGACGAACGACAGCCGCCGCTAGATCCGGAACACGCAGGCAAACGTGATGCAAACCTTCGCCGCGCTTGGCGATAAATTTCGCGATCGTCGAATTTTCCGACGTTGCCTCTATCAGTTCCAACCGGCTTTCCCCCACCGGCACCATCACCAGCCGCACCTGCTCCTGCTCCACCGTTTCTTCGGGAGAAATACTCAGCCCAAGCTTTTCGTAGATCGCCTTCGCAGCCTGCAGCGACTTCACCGCTACCCCGAGATGATCGATTTGAACCATCAATCTTTCCCCAACTCACTTCTCCCAATGGTGCCCGCGATCTCCTCAACCAGTGTATAGGGATCGCGTTTGTGTTCGGCAATTTCGACCGCGTAACGAGCGATGGAGCCATCCTGCAGCTGGGCGCGAGCTTTTTCCAGCAATGCATCGCGCAGCATCTCAATCAGTCGCTCCTGCCAGTTCTCAACGCTCTTGCGGAGCGCCAGGTTTTCTTTGCGCAGGTATGACTGATAGTCCGAAACCACAGCCGCCAATTCCTCAACGCCGATTCCCTGGCTGGCGACGGCCTTCACGATCGGCGGAGTCCAGCCGTCGCGGCGCGTGGCCAGCGACTGCAGCGTACGGATTTCACGCTCCACGTGTTCGGCGCCATCACGGTCGCTTTTGTTGATCACGAAGATGTCGGCAATTTCCATGATGCCGGCTTTGAGGGTCTGCACATCATCGCCCATACCCGGAACCAATATCAAAATTGTGACATCGGCGAGCCGCACGATATCCACTTCATCCTGTCCCACGCCCACGGTCTCGATCATGATCAAGTCGCGTCCCGCAGCATCCAGCACCGTGGTTACGTCGGCCGTCGTGCGCGCAAGGCCGCCGAGCGAGCCGCGCGTCGCCATGCTTCGAATATAAATCCCGGGGTCGGAAAAATGCTCCTGCATGCGGATGCGGTCGCCAAGAATCGCCCCGCCGGTGTATGGACTTGTAGGATCAACCGCAACAATCCCCACCGTGCGGTTCTCTTTGCGGTAGAAACGCGCCAACTGATCGACCAGCGTGCTCTTCCCCGCTCCGGGCGGCCCTGTCAGGCCCAAGACCTGGGCCTTGCCGCCGTGCGGAAACAGGGCCTTGAGTAGTTCCGACCACCCCGGCGCGCGGTTCTCCACGGTTGATATAGCGCGGGCCAGCGCCCGTACATCACCGGAGCGGAGCTCCTCAATCCATGTCTGGATGTCAGGGTTCAAACAGTCAGTGTAAAGCAGAGGACGAGGAAGAAGAAATCCGCGGGAGTTACACCGTTGTCACGGCCGATGCGAACGAATTGGCCATCGCGTCGCCCCATGGCTCTTTCAAATCGAGAGCGATGGCGTAGGGTAGGGACGTGAGCTTCGGTGGGGTGGATGTTTGGCCTAATACTTTCATGCGGTCTAATTCGGTTTCCTGCAGGAAGAGTTTGTATCCGCGAATCTGCGCCAGCAATTTCTGCCCCTCAGCCGTCGTAGTACGCAATAGGGGCACGAATGCACCGTTCACAACAATCATCGCAATATAAGAGGCGACCGGAACCCATGTGATGTCCTGGGCCAGCACCCGCGCCGCCAGGAACGTAGCGCCAGCAAAACCAAGCGAGAATGCCCCATACCTCACCGGCTTCCTTTTTCCGCCAAGTAAGGCCATGCTCATGACGGCGGTGAATCCCTGGAAGAAAAGAAAACTCCAAATCACAAGGAACAGTGAGCTGCTCTCCTGACCGGTGCTGAGAACGACTGCTAGGCCAAAGATGAGAGTCGCCAACATGCCCAGAAGTACGATCCACGCGTTCCATGTAGAGTACTTCCCTTCGAGCTGCAGTCTCAGTCGCGCATACGTGACTCCGACCAGAACGTTGATTCGAGGATCGGAAGCTCCGAACGTGGTGGTAGTTGCGTACTGCTTGTTCGAGGTCGACGGGCCTGCGCCCAATGCCGCAAGGTCCACGTATTCATTGGCCCGGAAGGCGGCGTCTTCGAAATCACCGCTTTGGAAACGGTTGGCTTGGAAGTTGCTGACCGGCTTGGAAGCGGGACCGGCGACGTTGGCATTCGAGTCGAACAGCAACCCGGCGATCGCCGCTTCTTCCACTGGCAACTGGTTGAGATCGGTGTCGCACTTCTTTGTCCGCCAGCAGGCGAACGACGCTCCCTTAGCTTGCACTTCGATGTAACCTTTCACCGCAAGGCTCGCCAAACACGCAGCAATAGAGGTGCCGTCGACAACTCCGCTAACCACGTATCGCATGGCCGCCGGCGAGAGTCCTCCAGGTGGATCGTATTGCGGAGCCGTTGAGTATCGTTCGACATTCCGTCGCAAGTACAGCCGGGCCGAGATATAGATAGAAAGCAACAATAGGGGCGCAAGAAAGTAAGGTGGACCATATCGCCCCGCGAAACCGCCGCCCTCATGGATGTATCCTTGCGGCCATCGCATCGTGATCGACAAACTTTCGTGGGAGCGCACATCCCTCGTGCTGAACTCAGCCCCATCGGAGAATTTCGCAGTCTCGATCGGCGAACCGAAGCGCCCCGCATACGACGACTCCTGCACTGATTCCGCCGGAACGCCCGATGGCAAAACTACGCGTACGCTCACCGAGTCATACCGAATCGACAACTTATGACCTGTAACGTTCCAATAAAGTTCATCGGTGGCGCCCGTCGGACGGATTGCTCCAGTAACTATGTAAATCACGTTCAATTCATGCTGGCCGGGCTCAACGGAGTTCGCCCGACCCCTGTCTACTATGACCTGATAAAAGCTGCGCCGGTAATGGTCGAGGTGAAACGCGACCGGCTGTCCGTCGACTGTGAACTTGTCTACCTTCACTCGTAGCCCGTTATCGTCGGTGTGGCCCGGATCGTAGTTACGATCCCACCGGTCCTCAGTGCCGATTGGAATGTCGCAACGCAAGCCAAAGTAGCGGTCGTTTTCAGGGATCACCTGAGTCTCGTCCACCAGCAGTGACGAGTCGGGATTGATCGTGACCGTTGCCTTCAGACTATTAACATGCCAGTCAGGCTGGGTCGATGTGGGAGCAGCCGCAGCAGACAAGCCGAGTAAAAACACGGCCGCAAGGCGAGAGTAGGCGCTGAAATTCATCCTTGCGGAATTCTGCACCTGCAAGAGCAACAACGACACCGTCAAACCGCGGATTGAAAATCGAAAGTAACTTCAATCCCTCAGCAGCTGCCGTGCAATCACCAACCGCTGAATCTCGCTGGTCCCCTCGCCAATCGTGCACAGCTTCACGTCGCGGTAATATTTTTCGGCCGGATAATCTTTGATGAAACCGTAGCCGCCGTGAATCTGCACACCTTCGTTGGCGCACCTCACTGCGACTTCGCTGGCGTAGAGTTTTGCCATTGAAGACTCGAGCGTCGTTTTCATGCCGGCATCTTTCATCGACGCCGCACGCATGGTGAGCAGACGGGCCGCCTCGATCTCCGTGGCCATATCGGCCAGCTTCCATTGAATTGCCTGGAACTCTCCAATTGCCTTGCCAAACTGCTTACGCTCCTTCGAATAATTCAGGGCAGCTTCGTAAGCGCCCTGAGCCATGCCCAGCGACAGGGCGGCAATCGAGATGCGCCCACCATCGAGCACGCGCATCGCATCGATGAAGCCATCTCCTTCCTTGCCCAAAAGATTTTCAGCGGGGATAACGCAATCTTCGAAAATCAGCTCCGCCGTGTCGCTCGCCCGCAGCCCCAGCTTGTTCTCTTTTTTGCCGGGACGAAATCCCTTTGCGTCTTTCTCGACGATGAACGCGGAGAGCCCGTGCGTGTGAGCCGTCCGATCGGTCACGGCCAGAACCACAACCACATCAGCGTAGTGGCCGTTGGTGCAGAAAGTTTTCGTGCCATTGAGCACCCAATTGTTCCCGCGACGCTTCGCGGTCATGCGAGCACTGCCCGCGTCCGATCCCGAAGAAGGCTCGGTTAACCCCCAGGCTCCGATGAATTCGCCCGTGGCAAGTTTGCTGACGTATTTCTTCTTCTGCTGCTCGCCGCCCGCGAGAAAAATGTGATTGGAACAGAGTGACGTATGTGCAGCCACGATGATGCCCACCGACCCATCCACGCGCGACAACTCTTCGATGGCGATCACGTATTCCACGTAGCCCATGCCGGCTCCCGCATATTCATTGGGGAAAACCGTTCCCAATAATCCAAGCTTGCCCAGCTGTTTTACCGTACAGAGCGGAAACTCGCTCGCCTCGTCCCACTTCATCACGTTGGGCGCAATCTCGCGCTCGGCGAACTCGCGGACGCTTTTCTTCAGTTGCTGCTGTTCGTCACTTAGTTGAAAATCCAAGGATCCTCCATCGGCTCAAGGCCGGTTTTGTGATTAGAACATAGCGCTCGAAGGCGGAAAAGTTACCTCAGGCAGAAACGGGAGGAAGTGGGATAAGCCGCGTCATTACTGGGGATATATGTCATAAGGACTTTCCGTCCAACCGACCGTATGGTTTGCCAGCCATGAAGATTCTGACGCTTCTTATGGCTGCCCAGAATCAGCCGGCAACCTCGTCCAGTATGAACCGTTCGAAGACCTCGTTCGATAGCAATCGTCCGCGTGGCGTCAGGCAGAGATATTGTTCCCTCTGTTCCAACAATCCGTCTTCCACCAGGTTCTCAATCGCAGCACGGACGCTCTCGATAGCTTCGCCGCCAAATTTTGCGGTCAGCTCCCGCAGGTTAATGCCTCGGTTGAGCCGCAGCCCCAGAAAAAAGCTTTCCTCCAAAGCTGCGCGGCGCGAGACCGCGGTGCGCTGTGGCGGCGCTCCGCTTATGAAGTTCTCCAAAGAGTCGCTGTGCGCGAATCGCACTGCCTCGATGTCTGAGCTAACAGCTGGCAGCATCGAATGTGCGTCGACGCCAAAGCCGAGATACGGCTGGCGCGTCCAATACTTCAAATTGTGTCGTGACTCGAATCCTATGGGAGCGAAGTTAGAAATCTCGTACTGCGCAATCCGCGCCGATTGCAACCGATCACAGGCAGCAAGATAAAAATCCGCGATGGCTTCTTCATCAGGGACAAAGTGCGCGTGATAGCGCTTACCGCCCGCCGACAGTTCCCGCCCCAGTCTCGAATCTTCATCCACTTCAAGCATGTAGATGCTCACATGCGGTGACCCGGTTGCGATGGCTTCTGTCAGAGAGAACTCCCAGCTCTCCGAAGTCTGATGCGGTAATCCGGCGATCAGATCGATATTAACGTTGGTAATTCCTGCAGACCGCAATCGAGCGATGTCGGTCAGCACGGTCCCGCGCTTGTGGAGCCGACCAACCGCGGATGCTTCCTGATCCACAAACGATTGCACGCCGAGACTTACGCGGTTCACACTGCAACTCAGAAGACTCTCCAGCGTCGAATCGGTGAGCGTGCCGGGCGCACACTCGACTGTGACTTCAGCGTCGCGAGTCACATCGAACTGCTGCCGTACCACGTCGAAGATGCGCGCCAATTGCGCGCCTTCGAGCATCGTCGGCGTCCCGCCCCCGAGATAAATGGAATCGACCGTGCGCTCAATCTCCCCGCCCATTTCTGCCGCGACCTGAGGCGCGTTCTCAATGTCGGCGCAGACGCGTTCCACATACCGGTCGAAAACTGCCCGAGAAAATACGTCGGAGGCAAAGTTGCAGTAACTGCACTTGGTGCGACAGAACGGCACCGAAATGTAAATGCCGAGAGCCATGCCAGACCATTATCACATCTGCATCGCATCTAATCGCGACAACGTTTTCCATCCTCGCGGCTGCTTCAGCATCCATATTGAGGTACCCTGTTAACGGGGCTGCTGGCGCCCGTTTTAAGCACTGATCCGTTTTAAGCACCGATCCAAGAAACCCGATGTCTCAGGAAGAAGAAGTATTAGGCAAAGCCTATGACAGTCGACTGATGGCGCGGCTGCTCAAGTATCTGCGTCCCTATCGCTGGCAGGTGGCGATCGCTCTGGTTTCAATTCTCCTTAAATCATTTGCCGACGTGCTGGGACCCTATCTCACCAAGGTTGCGATCGATCGTTATCTGGCCCCTGCGAAAGGGGTGTCTTCGTCCGGTGTCTGGAGCTGGCTCAGCCCGCGCGCCGTCACTGGAATCGCACAGATCTCCGCAATCTACGTGGGACTGCTGCTGTTCAGCTTTCTGCTGGAATTTCTGCAGACCTACTTCATGCAGTGGACCGGCCAGAAAGTAATGTTCGATCTCCGCCGCCAGATCTTTCGCCATTTGCAGCGGCTGCATGTGGCCTTCTTCGACAAGAACCCGGTCGGCCGGCTGGTCACACGCGTTACCACCGACGTGGACGCTTTGAACGAAATGTTCACCTCCGGCGTGGTGTCGATCTTCGAAGATCTTTTCGTGCTCTTCGGCATCCTCGGCGTAATGCTGTGCATGAACTGGAAGCTGGCGCTGATCACATTTGCGGTCCTGCCTTTTATCGTGGTGGCGACAAAAATCTTCCGTGACCGGGTGCGCGATTCCTACCGCCGTATTCGTGTGGCGATTGCGCGCATCAACTCCTACCTGCAGGAGCACGTCAGCGGGATGGTCGTACTGCAGCTCTTCAATCGGGAGCGCAAAGCCTACAACCGGTTCTCGGAAATCAACCGCAACCACATGGATGCGTATAAAGATGCGATCATGGCCTACTCGGTTTACTATCCCGTGGTTGAAATTCTTTCTGCGATTGCGATTGCGTGCGTCATCTGGTTCGGAGGCGGTGACGTGATGCGCAATGTTCGAGCCACAAGTGTGGCCGTCAGTTTCAATTGGAAGACCCTGGTCGCGTTCCGCCTGGTGCCAACCGTGGCGTCACTGGGTGTGCTAGTCGCTTTCATCCAGTACGCTCTGCGCTTCTTCCGGCCGATCATGGACTTCAGCGAAAAATACAACATCCTGCAGTCGGCCATGGCGGCGAGTGAACGCATCTTCAAGCTGCTGGACGAACCCGCGCAGGTGGTTTCCCCCGCGGTGACCAAGCGTCCCGAAGGCCCAGGCCGCATCGAATTCGATCACGTCTGGTTTGCCTATCGCGAAATGCCGCAAAGCGGCAATGTTCATGTGGGGACGGCCGCCCCCGGCCGTCCAGCCGAGCAAAGCTCGGCTAGCTCTTCTCTTTCTATGAGCACCGGCGCGGGTGCAAGCGATAAATCCCCAGACTGGGTGCTCCGCGATGTAACGTTCACCATCGAACCCGGCGAAACCGTGGCCATCGTCGGCCACACCGGCGCAGGTAAGACCACGCTGATCTCCCTGCTGCTACGCTTCTACGATGTCCAGAAGGGGGCGGTCAGAATCGACGGCGTCGACGTCAAAGATATGGATCTCGCCGACTTACGCAGCCGCTTCGGCGTGGTGCTGCAAGATCCATTCCTGTTCAGCGGCACCATCGGTGGAAATATCCGGCTCGGCACCGCGCGCATTCAAGATGCCCACGTCGAAAAAGCTGCGGAAGACGTGAACCTCATCGACTTCATCCGCGCCCTGCCCAAGGGCTTCGACGAAGACGTCCGCGAGCGCGGCTCTACTCTTTCGACTGGACAGAAACAGCTCATCTCGTTCGCGCGCGCCCTGGCGCACGAGCCGAAGATCCTGATTCTCGACGAAGCTACGTCGAGCGTGGATACTGAAACCGAATTCCGCGTCCGCGACGCGCTCAGCCGCATGGTCGAGGGGCGCACATCGCTGATCATCGCGCACCGGCTGTCAACCGTGCAGCGCGCCGACAAGATCATCGTCATGCACAAAAGCCAGCTCCGCGAAATGGGCACGCACCAGCAACTCCTGACCCAGCGCGGGATTTATTTCAAGCTGTATGAGCTTCAATACAAGGATCAGGAGATCAATGCGGCGCGGTCACCCCTCCGGCAGGCTCAGGACAAGCTCTCGCCCGCGGATTCCGAAGTGACTGCAAGCGCCGACGATTAGTCGCAAACTGAAACGAATGGCCGATGAGAGCATGTCTCAAGCTAAACAGGTTTTCCTTTCCGCCGAATGGCGAGACCTCGTGATGTTGAACTATCAGGTCGACCCCGGTCTCTTGAGTCGGTATGTACCACCCGGCACATCGCTGGATTCGTTCCAGGGAGAAACATACATAAGCCTGGTTGGCTTTCGGTTCTGCCGCACCAGGTTGCTTGGATATCTCCCAGTCCCGTTTCATACCAATTTCGACGAGGTAAACCTGCGCTTCTATGTTCACCGGCAAAATAGCGACGGCAGCGATGACCGAAGGGGAGTCGTTTTCGTCGCTGAGATTGTGCCTAGACGCGCAATTGTGACGACCGCTCGCCTGGTATACGGCGAGAACTACAAATACGCTCGGATGAGGCACCGTATCGAGACTAGAGAAGCGAGCAAGAGCGCAGGGTACGAGTGGCAGGTTGGCGACCGATGGTGCCGGCTGTCCGCTCAGACCGAGCGGTTTCCGGCAGTTCCTCAAGCTGGGACGCTGCAAGCGTTTATCACCGAACACTACTGGGGATATTCGGCTCAATCCGATGGCGGGTGCGTGGAATATCATGTCTCACACGCCCCATGGCAAGTGTGGGCAACCCGTATCGCGGGCTTTGAAGGCGACGCTAGCGCTCTTTATGGGCGAGAACTTGGAGCAATTCTTCAACGTCGCCCTGACTCCGCGTTCGTGGCCGATGGTTCACCAGTCATCGTCTTCAAGGGCGACAGAATTCTATGAGGCTGGCCGACCACGAATCTGAATCTGCGCTGCCTCGCGAGGGATGGATACTCTACGACGGAGGATGCGGGTTCTGCTTTCGTTGGGTTCACTACTGGAAGAAGACAGTTGAACCGAGGGGCTTTGCAATTAAAGACCTGCAGTCCGCTTCTGCCGAAGGCATTCTGCAAATTGGGCAAGAGAATCTGCTGGATGATATACGAGTATTGACGCGCAGCGGACAATCGGAATCGGGCGCCGACGCATACTTGTACGTGGCACGCCGAATCTGGTGGGCATGGCCTTTCTACGCAATCTTCAGTCTTCCAGGCTTTAATTGGATCCTTTGGTGGGGCTATCGCTGGTTTAATCGAAATCGGTACCGAATCTCCCGCCACTGTCCGCTGCCGCAACATCCGAGTGCCGGCAGCGTTCCGAAGGACGACGGCTAAAAATATCCAGACACAGAATTCGCTTTACAATGCTCTGTTGCGAATCCTTATCTCAGCCGGCGAAGCTTCTGGCGAAATGTACGGAGCGCAGCTCATCGAGGCCCTGCGCCGACGCGACTCACGCCTCGAATTCTTCGGCGTGGGTGGAGAGCGCATGCGCGCCGCTGGTTGCGACACGGTAGTCGACGCGAAAGATCTCTCTGTCGTCGGCATTACCGAAATCCTCAGCCATCTGCCGAAGATCTATAGTCTCTACCAGCATCTGCTTAGAGAAGCCGACAAGCGCAAGCCCGATCTCGCCATCGTCATCGACTCGCCCGCTTTTAACTGGCGGGTTGCGCGAGAGATGAAGAAGCGAGGCGTTCCCGTTGTCTACTACGTTGCTCCGCAGTTCTGGGCATGGCGTCAGGGACGCGTCCGCCTGCTGCGTGACTACGTCGATAAGGCGCTGGTGATCTTCCCCTTCGAGGAAGAGTTTTATCGTGAGCGCGGAGTAGATGCCACCTTCATCGGCCATCCACTGGCCGATCTGCCGCTCCCGGCAATCGAACGCACCGTTTACGCGGCGCGATTTCATCTCGATGCCGCCAAGTCGTGGATTTCGATCATGCCCGGCAGCCGAGTCAAAGAAGTGCGTATGAATCTGCCGACCATCCTCGACGCGGCCGAGCAACTTGGTCCTGATTACGAATTTTTGCTCCCCGTCGCCCCCACGCTTGACCGCGCCTTCCTACAAAACCTGATTGATCGAAGGATGATGGATCGAAGGGCGATCAACCGGACATCAACAGCCCCGCACAGGATCACGCTCGTGGCCGAATCTCTCCCCGCGCTCTGGCACTCTCGCGCCGGCATCATTGCCAGCGGTACAGCGACGGTCGAGGCCGCGATGATGCACACGCCGTTCGTAATGGTTTACTGCGTCTCGTCTCTCACGTATTTTCTGGGCAAACCGCGGGTGAAGGTCCCGCACTTTGCCATGGTCAACCTGATCGCAGGAGAGCAAATCGTCCCTGAACTTGTGCAGCACGACTTCACTGCCGCAAATGTTGTGGCCCGCCTGCAAGAGATCCTCCCTGACAGTGCGGCTCGCGACCGCATGCTGCAGGGCCTCGCCCAAGTGAAAGCTAAGCTCGGCGCGCCGCAGAGCGCCGTCGAATCCACGACCCAGCACCCAGCCGACCGCGCCGCAGGGATCATCCTAGCGATGCTGCCGTCCGTTGCATGAAAAACCAACGGCTGCTGCCCCTTATTGTCATTCCGAGGAGCGAACGCTACGAGGAACCTGGCGTTGCTAGCATCGGCAGAAGGCAGATTTCCCGCTTCGCTCGAAATGACAAGGTGGGGTAAACCTTGTGCTCGCAGCATCTTTTGGGTGAGAATCTTCATCATAGGGAATGGTTAGCCCCGTTTCCTGGAGACTCTCCTTAATGCAGATTCGCCCTCGGCGCGCCCAGAGCGTTCTTTGCCGTTCCCTCGCCCTGCTGCTGCTGGCCTTCATTGCGACCCGGTCGTGGGCCGTCGAGAAAGTCCACTTGCGCGTCGACGATTACAAGATCGAGGTCGAGCTTACTCCGCATCTCCATCAGATTTCGGCGCGGGCCAAGGTGAAATTCACCGCCCTCCAGGACCTGAACACAGCCGTCTTCGAACTGCATAACGGACTGCGTGTCACTCGGGTTCTTGATGACAAGAACCAGCCGCTGTCTGCCGAACGCGTCACGCAGGATTCAACCGTGCGCGTGCCGCTGCCTGCCGGCCTTGCCAAGGACGCTTCTACCACGCTCACCTTCGAATACGAGGGTGACTTGGAGACCGCCGACGACAGCCCAGTTCCAGGCCTCATGCTCGCGCACATCGGCGACGACACCAGTTACCTGCTCTATGCCGGACGCTGGTTTCCGGTGAGCGGCTACGGAATTAACCGTTTCACCGCGACCATCAGCGTCACCGTGCCGGCTCACATGGTGGTGATCGGCAGCGGCAAGTCCACGGTGAGCGACAATCCGCCTTCGAAGAAACCCAATACAAACGGACTCCCGACCAAGACATTCACATTTGTTTATTCGAAACCAAGCTTTCCCGGCACCATCGTCGCCGGCATCTTCCAGGAATACAAGAGCGACGAAGCTGGAATGAACCTGCACGTCTTCTTCAAGCCTACGCACCAGGCGCTGGCTCCCACATACACGACCACCGCCGTGCAGGAATTCACGTATTACATCACGCTGTACGGCACTCCTCTTTCGCAGAGGTTGAACGTCGTCGAACTCCCCGGGGACACGGTTCCCTACGCCTGGGCCCCTGAGATCGCCGCGCTTGCTGGCCCTTCGATCACCGAAAAGACGAACTATCGCCTGCTCGCGAATGCCATCGCCCATCAATGGTGGGGTGTTTCGGTGAGTCCCGAAACAAAAGACGATTGGTGGCTGGTGGACGGCTTTTCCCGCTACTCCGAGGCGATGTACGTGGAGAACGCTGCCGGCACCGCTGGTCTTGAGGAAGCTGTCAAGGACATGTCAGTCGGCGCTCTGGCTTATGACACCGTGCCCCTCTCTAGTGCGAGCAAGCTCGATCCCTTCTCTACCGAGTTTCAGTCGCTCGTCACCGACAAGGGTGCGATGATCCTACACATGCTGCGCTGGGTGCTGGGCGAGGACAAATATCTCAAAACCATGCGCGAGTTTGCCGAAACCTATCAGGGCAAATCGGCCACCATGGACGATTTCCGCTCCATCGCGGAAAAAAACTACGGCGAGCAGCTCACGTGGTTTTTCTCGCAGTGGCTCGATTCAACTGGGGCTCCCGAATTCAAAGTGAAATACTCCGTCTACCGATTGGGGGGTACGCAAGCGACGGCTCAGGCGTCCAAAGACAAGAAACCTGCAGGATTTCGTGTCACTGGTGAGATTACACAGGATCTCGATCTGTTCCGCATGCCCGTAGATCTGCGTATCGACACCGACGGCAAAACGGAAGACAAGAAAATCGAAGTGGTGGGTACCAACTCAGCGTTTAGCGTTGAAACCTTCGGACGCCCGCGGCGCATCGCCGTCGACCCTGACCATCATGTGCTCACTAACTCTTCGGACGTGAAGCTGCGCTCTTCCATTCTGCGCGGCCAGGCCTTGCAGCAGCAGGGTGATCTCTCCGGCGCGCTGGGCGAGTTCAACAAAGCGCTCGACATCAACAAGAACAGCTCTCTCGCGCACTACCGCGTCGCGGAGATATTTTTCCTGCAGAGAAACTATCAGTCCTCGGCTAACTCATATCGCTCTTCCATCAACGGAGACGGAGAGCCGCGTTGGACCGAGGTTTGGAGCCATATCCAACTGGGCAAGATTTTCGACATCACCGGACAACGGGAGCGCGCCATCAACGAATACCGGCAGGCTATCCAGACCAACGATGATACCTTTGGCGCACTCGAAGAAGCGCGTAAGTATCTGCAGAAAGCTTTCGAGCGGCCGAAAAACAAAGAGCAATAGTCGCAATAGTTTTGGGAGCAAAGCGGATACGTTCACTCGCCTTTTGTGCCCGTACCCAAAGCCTTAGGTTTTCTTCTGCCGGGAAACCAGCCGGAGTTTCGAGTGATCTCCTTCGTCGGACTGAACTCTAAGACCTCACATTGCAAAAGCTCGCGGCGCTTGGCCTCTGCGCTGGGAGAAAAATATCTTACTGCTTCACCCGCTCTGGGACGAGAATAGGACACGAACGAACCTTGACGCATCCGGCTAAGTACTTCGTCATGAACCTCGAACTGCACTTTTTGCAGCGCATCTTTCTCTCGCTCTCGTCCTTGTTGCAGTTTGTCGAAATCGATACTGGTGGGGCCGTGCAACTGCTGAATGCGCGCTACCGCCCTGTCCACCACCCGCACAAATTCTGTTCCATCGCTTTCACGTCCTTCTCGCAAGTACTTCTTCGCGTCCTCGGCAGAAAACCAGGTTCGATTTCGATTGGCCTCTTTCGGTTTTCCCAGCCGTAATACAAGACAGAGATGAGCGTGTACCGCCAACCCTTTTTCCGAGGATCGTTTTTCCGAGGATCGTTCGGCTCTCTTGCACGCGGCACCTCGTTTCCGGCAGATGTAGCGCGCGAACGAAGCCTCTTCGATGCGGCCGTGAACCCCGGCCTCCTCGAATGCCTCGAGCGCCGCCGCTTGAGCGTGGGTCAGCCCCGGTTCGGCGCTGCCTTTGGGAAAAGTCCAGCGACTGCTGTTTCGGGTCCGCACCAACAGAAACTCGATGCTACCGTTTCGTAAGCGGTAACAAACCGCTGCTACCTGTTCACAATCACGCAACTTGCGGAGGTGTGCCAATCGCACAATCCCGTTTGATCGCTGACTGGGCGGAACTGGCGAACGGACCAATAAGCGCGAGCCTGGATTCTTTGAGCCTGGATCGTTTGAACCTCGGTTATCTCTTGCATCGGCACCCATCGCCATAGAGTGCACGATGTCATCCGAATGTGCCTAGAGCAACTTTGGTTCTCTGCGCATGAAGCGCCTGCCGACGGGCCCGAATACCGGCGTTCACCGGAATCTCTCTACACACTTGCGTTTGGCGATGCTGCAACGACAATATTCATAATCCGCCGCCTGAAAACCGCCGCAGGAGAGATTCTTGGAGAAGATGCGCTGTCTTCGCTGTAGTCGCGAACTCGAAACCGGACACAAGTCCGTTGCGCTCTACATGTTCGCGCAAACGGTCGGAATCAAGCCGCGGCAAAAATCGGCGGCAAATCGTATTTCTTTCTGCCCCCAATGTTCCGTTTCGCTAGCGATGGGCCCTCCCCCAGAAGGCGCGCTCAATATGGCTGCGTGGCAGATGATCCGCGATCTTGTTGGTTCAGACCCTGCGTTGAATCAGGCCGCCTGGGAAAGCCTGAGCGGAGTATTAGGATTGCTGCCGGCCACAGGCACAGATGGCGCACCCCGCTCCGTTCAAGGTGGGGGGTATTTCGAGTTCTAAGAAAGCGATGCGGGAAAGGCCAGTCCCGTCCTCAGTCAGGTTCCAATCCATCGTTTGGCTGCATCGATGGAGCGGAAGATCGAAAAGCTCCTCTGACTCCGCAAGATTTTGTGCATGCGGGCTGCATGGTGCTGGATTTCGTCGCGCACCACGAACGCGCGCCTAGCATTCTCTGAGAACGGATCGATCTTGTCCGCCAAGCGTATGAATTCATCCGGTTGCAGATCAATCTCTGCGACCTCTGTGAGATCCACAATTTCGGAGAACTCCGGTTTGAATCGCGGATCGGCGCGGAGCGATGCCGCATACTTCTCGATGTCGTGGACTGTGACCTTCCTTTGGAACTTCACTGACACTAACCGCTTCCCTGGGTCTAAAACGTAGTGCGGCAGCGACGGAATCGGGAGGGGTTGGTGTCGACGAATTGTACCCGGAGTGGTCATTTCCCCGTGGGGAGATAGGCTGCCTGGAGCCTAATTGTTGAGATGAATTCCCACCATTTCAATATCGGATGGAATTGGCCAAACTTCAGTGCTCCAGGCAACAATCTCACTCCGGCACGTCCACAATCTTTGACCGATATCCGCCTCGGATAACCTTTTCTCGGTTCCCACGGTCTAAGTAACTAACCGAAGACGGGAACTTCGCATAGCCCGGCTACGTATTACCGATCAGATGCTTTGAAGAGAAGCGGTTGGGTGGGATTGAGACCCCTCGCCTGACCGTTACCCGGGGCCCCCACGCACCTCCCCGGAGCCGTGGGGGCACATTTATGCGAATGCTCGTCGACATCATCCGGCAGTCGCTCTCCACCCTGTGGGCGCACAAGCTGCGCTCGTTCCTCACGATGTTTGGAATTGCATGGGGGGTGGGCTCGCTGCTGCTGCTGGTAGGTCTCGGCGAAGGCTTCCGCAGCGGCCAGGACAAAAACCTCGCAGAGCTGGGTCAAGACATTATGTTTGTCTTTCCCGGCCGCATCCCCGCCGTGGCCGGCAGCTACCAGTCAGGGCAACCGTACTACTTGACGTACGGCGACTATCTCGCCATCCGTGAACAATCCAGATTTTTGCGTGCGGTTTCACCCGTGCTGGAGCGCGAAGACATCCGCGCGGTCAGCGACTACGGTTCCACCAACGGTCAGGTTTTCGGCGTCGCCCCGGAGTACAACCAGATTCGCAATACTCCCATCGAGCCTGGACGCTGGTTCAATGACGAAGACAATTCCCAGCATCGCCGTGTGGCCGTGGTGGGATGGGAACTACTAAAAAACATGTTTCCCGGAGAGCCGGCCGTCGGCAGCACCATCCTGCTCAACGACATGGATTTCAAGGTGATCGGCGTCATCCCGAAAATTGGGAAGGAAGGCGAGAACGGCACCAACCACCGCATCTTCGTCCCCTTTAATACTATGCGGATGCTTTTTCCGTTGAAGGCGCAGAACTCCGAGAATGCCATTTCATTCCTCAACTACCGCCCTATCAAGAAAGAGTTGCACGTCGAAGCCAAGAACGAAGTTCATGCCATCATCGCCCGGCGCCATGGCTTCGATCCCAGCATCGACGACGCGTTCATAGATTGGGACACCATCGACGGCGCCCTCCGCGTGGCGAAGATTTTTGACGCCATGGACTGGTTTCTCGGCGTGGTTGGAGTTGTCACACTTGGATTGGGAGCCATCGGCGTGATCAACATCATGCTGGTTTCCGTGACCGAGCGAACCCGGGAAATCGGCTTGCGCAAGGCGCTCGGAGCTACTCACCGTAATATCATGACGCAGTTTTTTGTTGAAGGCGCATTCCTGACCGCATTCAGTGGCGGCATCGGCCTCGCGATCTGCAGCGCATTCGTCGCACTGCTGGCGCAACTGCCTGCTCCGGAGGGATTCGATACACCGCGAATCGTGCCCGCTTCCGCCATCGTCGCCATCGTGTCGCTGTCCATCGCCGGCATCGTCGCCGGTATTTATCCCGCGCGCAAAGCCGCGCTGCTTCCCCCAGTGGAAGGGCTACGGCAGGAATAAAATTCGGAGTACGCATTTGGAGTAATCATGTTAGGCGATCTCGGCACACAAGCTCTCAGCGCTTTGAAACATAACCGGCGCCGCTCTATCCTCACCATGCTCGGCATGGCATGGGGCATTGCCACGGTTGTCTTGCTTCTGGCCTACGGCTCTGGCTTTCGAAACGCCGTAATGATCGCCTTCCGTACCTTCGGAGGTAACCTGGTCGGCATATTTCCCGGACGCACTTCTCTTCAAGCAGGCGGCACTAAGGCAGGAACGCAAATTCGCCTG
Organism: Candidatus Sulfotelmatobacter sp.; assembly: GCA_036844925.1. GTDB lineage: Bacteria > Acidobacteriota > Terriglobia > Terriglobales > Acidobacteriaceae > Sulfotelmatobacter. The sequence goes on along the minus strand of DAIUEW010000018.1, from coordinate 4,773 downwards.
ACTCGCGACGATCTCGACTATCTTCGCGCCGAGTGCCCAATGCTCACTCGGATTTCGCCGGAGGTAGATAAGCAGAGCCTCGTCTCCTTTGGCACTCGGAGTGGAAGCTACAGCATCCACGGCATCTATTCGAGCTACGAGAAAATCCGCGCCCTGGATGTGGGCGAAGGCTCCTTCTTTGGCGAACAGGAAGATTACACTCACTCCCGAGTCGCGCTCATCGGTTCGACTGTGAAGAAGAAACTTTTTTCTGGCCAGAACGCGCTGGGGGAAAGCGTTCGCATCGATGGCATCTCTTACAAAGTGATTGCTGTGATTCAGCACACGATCTCGAACGGCGATGAAGACATGAACTCTCTCGTCTACGTCCCGTACAGCGCCATGAGCGATCTGAAGAACACATATTACCTCGACGGAATCTTCATGGATTACGAGGGAGACCACAGCAAGTTCGTCGAGGCAGTGCGCCACTCGATGGCCTTTCATCATGGCTTCAATCCGAAAGACGATCGAGCCATTTTCGTTTTCGACGCTGTGAAAGATCTTGCCGACCTCAACGTGATCACGGTTGGTATCAAGCTTCTGCTCGGGTTTATCGGTCTGCTGACACTGGGCATCGGTGGCGTAGGCCTGATGAACATCATGCTGGTTTCGGTGACGCAGCGTACCCGGGAGATCGGCGTTGAGAAGGCCCTGGGAGCTCACCGCTGGCACATTCTCTTTCAATTCCTGGCCGAAGCGCTGGTGATCACAGCTCTGGGCGGGCTGTTTGGGGTTGTACTCGCTTATCTCATCTCATGGTCGGTAGGTTCCATGACTTTGTGGAGCGCCTTCATCGAAGACGCGAGCGAGGGCGACATCCACCTTTACATTGATTCCGCCACACTGATCTGGTCGACGGCCATTCTCAGCTTCGTAGGCATCGTCAGCGGAATGTTGCCCGCGATCAAAGCCGCGCGACTGAATCCGATCGAAGCGCTGCGCTACGAGTAGACTTCACTCTTTTCGGCCTGTCATCCTGCACGGAGTTGTTGGTTCGCGAAGCGAAGCAACAACGCAGTCGAAGGATCCCTTGCAGCTCAACACTATCGCCGGTCCGACGAGGAGTTTCTGCCGCAACTTCTGGCTGCCGGGACGCGAGAGACAGCGTTAAGCAATCGCCCCGCATTCTTGGGTGGCCGCAACAAGTCCGCGGTCTCCAAGACACCCGCCAATTCCGCAAGCAGGATAGCTATTCTCCTGCTACCCTCTCCTTGCATGCCCTTCGGCACTACCCTACTTTACAATTATCCCGTGCCCGAAACCGCCCTCACGCGTCTCGACCGCGTCCTCGCCCAGCTGCTCCTCTACGAGCATCCTCTGCTTAACTTCTCGGCGCGCGCCAAAGGCGAAGGCGTGGAAATCATCATCCAGTTCAAAGATTCCTCAATTCCCGTCCATACGTATTATTTCGATCTGCATCCCCGCGACCTCGACCACCCCCAGTTCGAATGGACTTTCCAGCGCCAGCTCTACGACGCCCTGCACGATTACTTTGTCGAGATGTTCATCCGCACGCCGCAGGACCGGGCCGACCGCCGCACAAAGGAATTGTGAATCCGCTACGCCAGAAGATCGAACAAGAAATTCGCGAGCGGGGCCCCGTTCCCTTTTCGCGCTACATGGAACTTTGTCTGTATGACTCCGAATTTGGATACTACTCGCGAAACGCCGAGCAGTTCGGTAAAGCCGGCGATTTCTACACCTCGAGCGATGTCCACGCTGTCTTCGGCCGGCTTCTGACTCGCCAGTTCGACGAGATGTGGCGCTTGCTCGGCTCACCCCAGCACATCGACCTAGTTGAACTTGGCCCAGGCCGTGGCCTATTCGCGCAGGACGTACTCGGCTGGTCCAAAAAGAAATTTCCAGATTTCTTCCACGCGCTGCATTACGTGCTAATAGAAAGCTCGCGTGCGCTGCGCCGACGAATCGAAACCATACTAAACAACTATCTTGAGGCGGAAAAAGCTGAGCTGGTTGCAGAGGGCAATTATGTGGGGATAGCCGCCCCCGGCTGTCCAGCCGCGCGAAGCCCGGCGGCCTCTTCGCGACTCGCAAGTCAACCCGGGAGCCAATCGGCAAACGATGCGCCTTTCACCCCGGAGACCCCCGCTATCGTCTTCGCCAACGAATTCTTCGATGCCTTCCCGGTCGAAATTCTTAGCTCCAAGGGCTCCCTGCGCATCGACGCACGCGATGGCCGCTTCATTGAAATCTGGGCACCACCGTCGCCCGAGGAACTTGAATTCCTTGATCGGTACTCGGTCCATCCCGACCCCGAAGAACGCGTCGAGGTGCCTCTTGTCGCGCAACAATACGCGGAACGAATTGCCGCCAACGTCCAACGCGGATTTATTCTCGCCATCGACTACGGCTACACGCGTGGAGAACAACTCGCGGGACGCCATCGTGGAACGCTGAAGGCCATCCGTCAGCATTCAATCGGCGCGAATCCTTACGAAGCTCCCAGCGAACAGGACATTACTGCCGACGTAAACTTTACCGCGCTCGCGGCGGCCGCCGAAAATCGTGGCATGCAGACACACAAGCTGGTTACTCAATCGCAATTCCTGATGGGCATTGGAGAGGCCACTCGGTTTGCCGACGCCTTTGAAGAATGCAGTCTTCCGCAGGAACGCGCCAAAGTCGCGCTCCAACTTAAGCATCTGGTCACTCCCGCAGGCATGGGCGAAAGCTTTCAGGTGCTGGTCGCAAGCAAGGGAGTGGCTCGTGAGAGAATCAAATCTTTATCCGGTTTGAGCTTTGGACGCGGGACGCTCGCACCCTCAGGCATGAACAATCGCGTTTAACTTCGACGATGCAGCCGTGTCGGGTTTAGTCTCCGCCGGGGCCTCTTCCGGATATTCATACACCCCGCGCCCTGACTTGCGCCCCAACCGTCCCGCCTTCACATACTGCACTAGCAGCGGCGCCGGACGATATTTTTCTCCCAGCGATTTGTGCAGATACTCGAGAATATTCAAACGCGTATCGAGCCCCACCAGATCGGCCAGCTCGAATGGGCCCATGGGATCATTCAGTCCCAATTTCAAAGCCTTGTCGATGTCCGTCGCAGAAGCGATCCCCTCCTGCAACATGTAAAATGCCTCGTTGCCGATCATGGCGTTGATGCGAGTGGTGATGAATCCCGGCGATTCCTTAATCACCACTACTTCTTTGCCCATGCGCTTCCCAACTTCAACCGCTGTCGATAGCGTGTCATCGTCCGTTTCGAGAGCGCGCACCACTTCCAGCAGTTTCATCTTGTGTACGGGATTGAAGAAGTGCATGCCTACGCATTTCCTCGCGCGATAAGTCACGCTGGTAATTTCCGTAACGCTCAGCAAAGAAGTGTTCGAAGCCAGAATTGTGGTGGGACGGCAGATCTTGTCGAGAAGCGTGAAGATTTCAATCTTCGACTCCATCTCTTCAGGCACCGCTTCAATTACGAGATCGGCCTCGCGTGCAGCCTCGTCCACCGAACCTGCGTATTCCAATCGCCTGAAGGCTGCGTCGGCGTCGGGAGCGGCTACTTTGCCCAGTTCGACCGCCTTATCGAGATTGGCACGGATTTCGTTCTCCGCTCGCCGCAGCGCCGTCGGCAGCAGATCTTCAAGAATCGTGCGATAGCCACCCACCGCGGCGGCGTGAGCGATTCCTCGGCCCATAATGCCGGCGCCGATCACCGCAACGGTTCTCACCTCTGTCACTGTTGGCCCACCTTTTCCAGGTCTACGATCGCGGCATTGATTGCTGCGCCAGCGGTGCGCAACGACTCTGCCAACCGTTTGCGCTCTTCGGTACTCATCGGAGGGATCGAAATACAAATGCGTCGCAGTGTATTCGTAATGTCTTCTACATAATTCATCGAGCGAATTAGTTCACCAGATGCTGGCATGAAGGCTCCTGTATGTTTTGTAAAGGTTGCTGCTGACTCTCAAGACGGCTGGTCCAGCTCTTGCCGATTCCAACGTCTTAAGCCGAACTTCTATTTTGGACGTGTCGGGGAATTTAGTAAAGGCACGCTTGGTGCGAGACCGTAGCAGCCAAGATGTGCGATCTTCACAGAAAAATGACGGGCTTTCTTCGGCGCTATTTGACGTTCGCGTTCGCGCGGCGTCGCCGCCCCCGCAAGCCTGGCTCTCTACGGGCGAAGCCAAGCCAGTTCGAGACCTCATGCGCGATCCAGAAAGGGTGAATCGCGGCGAACCTTGAGCGAAATGTTTTCTCCATTCGAATCGAAACTTGTATAATCCCGCACATGCAAGGAATACCCTGGAGCACAATTGCGCTCGGATCGCTGTTGCTCATCTCGGCCCGCTCAATAGGAGGACAGGAAGTGCAATCTCCGCAACCTGAAAAGTCGAAGCCGCCTGTCAAAATGGAGCAGCGCGGGCGCATCCTTGGAATCGGCGGTGTCTTCTTCAAATCCGCTAATCGTGATCAGATGCGCGAATGGTATTCGAAGCATCTTGGACTCGCTGACAAAGGCCAAGGCGTGATGCTTCCGTGGCGCGAACACGACGACCCGCAAAAGGAACACGTTACAGTTTGGACTGTTTTTCCCGCCTCCACTAAGTATTTCGATCCCAGCCCCGCACCGTTCATGATCAACTACATCGTGGACGATATGGATGCTTTGCTCGACCGCTTAAAACAAGAGGGAGTAAAGATTGACGCCAAACGAATGGATGAATCCTACGGTCGCTTTGCCTGGATCTATGACTCGGATGG
>DAIUEW010000017.1:0-86106 GCA_036844925.1 Candidatus Sulfotelmatobacter sp. | reverse complement strand
GAGGAACCTTCATGGCAACGAAGAAGAAGGCAAAAAAGAAGAAACACTAACCGTCAGCGAAACGATACTTCGCGGTGGGCCGAGAATTTCAACCAGCCTCTCAGGAGAATATTTCTTGAGAGGCGTTTCCTTTTGCGGGCAATGATCCTAATGTAGGTTTGAACATGATTCTCTGCTCAATATTTTCCATAAGGAATCGCGAGGTATGTCACAATATTGACCTCGAAGCGAGATCGCCCGTGAAAGCACAAAAATATGAGCCCCCAAATATGAGCCCTATCATATGAGCCCCAGGAAGAAGAGCGCAGACAAGAATAAGGCGGATGAGGTTTTCATCCCAGACAAACTCTACTTCCGCATCGGCGAAGTGGCTACGCTGTGCCGCCTTCCCGCCTATGTGCTGCGCTTCTGGGAGAGCGAGTTTCCGCAACTGAAGCCGGTGAAAAGCAGCACGGGACAGCGCATGTACCGCAGGCGCGACGTGGAAAGCGTCCTGCGCATCAAGCAACTGCTCTATGATCAGGGATTCACGATTGTAGGCGCGCGCCAGCAGCTGCGCTCCGAGGCGAAAACGGAGAAAGGTCAGGCCGCAATTCCATTCCCCGTGCAATCGCCGGTAGAAATGCGGCGCATCCGCCAGGGCCTGCGGGAGATTCTAAATCTACTCTCAGCACGGCGGACGGGATAAAGCGGGGTTGGGTCTTAAGATCTACGGGGCTTAAGATCTATGCGCTCTCGCAATCGTCACAGGGGTTCGGCCATCTTCACGACACGCACTCGGGAGCCGACTTCTTGATCTTGCCCGCATTGGCGGCGTCGATGCGAATGCGGCTGACGCGTGCCGTTTCCTGAATCAAATCGTCCGTGACGCGGGCTCCATCGCCCGCCATTACCGATCCTGCGGCTAAAGCGAAGCGCAGCGCGTCGGCCTGATCCTCGAAATATAAAATGACTTGCCCGGACATAGAAATTCCCTCGAGTTTGAACTACGTGCAAACTGCCGTCTGGAAAGAACTTTGACGATGGCGCGTCGACGAGCGTGATTCAGGTCGAGCTTTCTTATGATTGTGAGGGAAGGAAACTTCCGGTCAAAGTGCTTTTCTTGGTTCGGGGTTGGGGTGAGCTTACTTCGAGAGCTAAACCTTCAACCGCAAAGTTCGCAAAGTAAGGCCGCGAAGAACGCAAAGAAGCGACGTTGGGACACTATCGGCTTGGTTGATCCTGGACACGGACACGCTGCAGAGGGACAATTAAGACATGGCGACGGCAAATAGTTGGCACCAGGGTGAAGGTAGCCGATCTGCGAGGATGGGACAATGCAGTGATGGCTGCCCTGGCAGGTCACGCGGCAGGCGTTCTAGAAGTTTCCTACTGCTGGCGATCGCGACTTACATTTGTTCCAGTCTCGTTCTTTGTTCGACTCTGCTTTGTTCCATTCTACTTTGGGCGCAAGCACCCGGTCCGCCGAGCGAAGATGTCAACACTTCCAGCACGGATACAATCCAGCCGCAATACAGTAACGTAAATCCCACCCGCACCACCGAAAGCCATACCCACAGTGGCAATCGCACGCAGGACAACCGATCGGTCCAGGCCCTCGGAACCGACGGACGTTTCCAACCTTACCAGGACATCGAAACCACAACCGTACAAGTCAATGCAACCACGGTTCGAACCACTACGCGCACCTTCGGCCGGAATTCCGATGGCGCAAAAACCCTGGCGCAGGTAACGGAGGAAGAAAAAAGCACACTCCCGGGAGGAGATTCCAGCGTGGTACGCTCCACCTCGAATCCCGACGCCAATGGCAATCTCCAGTTGGTGCAGCGCCAAATCGAAGAGACGAAAACGATCAGCAAGGGTGTAGAGGAAACCAAAACCACAGTAATGCTGCCGGGCGGCAATGGAGATCTGGCTCCAGCGATGAAGACGCAAGAACGCCGACAAGAGGGAGCTGATGGCACGATGGAGTCTCGAAAAACCACGCTGCTTCCCGATGGCAACGGAAACTGGCAAGTCGGAGAAACGAAGCAAACTACGATCCATCAAGACGGCAAGAATCGCAGCAGCGAGCAAACCGTCTCGCGCCCCGATCTTGACGGCCATCTAGACGAGGTATCGCGAACTGTAAGCAAGGAATCTGAGAGCGCCCCCGGACAAACGGTGAAGTCCGTTGAAACTGATTCCCTCGACGTTCCAGGAGTGACTCGGGACGGCAGTCTGCACCCGGTTGAGCTTACAACCACGATCGGAAAAACTACTTCATCGGGCCAGCAAACCAGCGAGCAGGAAGTGGAAAGGCCCGATCCTGGCGATCCGGGCGCGGGTTTGCGAGTGACCACAATCACCATCGACATGGTCAGCCCAAGTTCTTCCGGATCGCACGCCACGCGAAGCATTGAAGCGCGGGACGCAAACGACAATCTCGGGATCGTCTCCGTGGATACTGCGCAGACCACGAAGAGTCAGGCTGTTAAGGTACAGATCGCGCCCTCGGAAAAGCCAAAATAGTTTCAGGCAAACGCGAGGCTTAAGACCCAAGACCCCTCACCTGAGAGTTCTTGCTGTCAAGAAGGAGATTCCGTATGAATTCCGTTAAGAGACGGCACCTTTCTGTGTTCCTGCTTGTCGCTGCTTTCTTCAATCTCTGGGCGCAGTCGGAAAAGAACGTTCCTAACAAAATTGAGCACAATGTGTGGAGCCAGGGAGCGGCCATGCCCACCGCGCGCATGGGAGCCGGCTATGGAGCGGTCGGCGGCAAAATTTATGTAGCGGGAGGCGTAAACAGCTCCGGCGCTTTTGTGACCGAAACCGACATTTACGATACGACGACAAAAACCTGGTCCAAGGGTGCTCCCATTCCAACGCCGACTTGGGCTGGCGCGTCGGCCGTGGTGAAGGATGTCCTCTATATGTTCGGCGGAGCTACGTCGGGAGAGGTTATTTCCACGACGGCGCAGGCCTATAACACGGCAACCAATAAATGGTCCAAGGTTGCCGCTATGCCGGACTCCCTCAACAGTGTAACCGCAGTCACAGTGGGTGCCGATATCTACGTGATCGGCGGATATAACGGCTCACACACGACCAAGGTGGAAAAATACACTCCGGCCTCGAACGCATGGAAGGCGGAAGCTGCGTTGCTCAACGGGAAATCGGAGATTCAGCTGGGTGCGTTTGAGACAACGATTGTAGCCGCTGCAGGCCTGGAGAATTCCGGCTACACGAACGAGAACGAGGGCTACACAACCTTCGCCAATACTTGGCGGCCGCTGCCGGCTGCTCTGGAAACTGGGCAGGGCGGATGTACGGCGACTATCAATGGCGTGGTCTACATTGCTGGCGGGAACAAAACAGGCGTAACACTCGACACACTGCAAGCCTACAACGTGAAGAAAGGAACCTGGGCCATGTTGGCGAAGATGCCTCAAGCTCTAACGTTGGGCGGGGGCGTTACGGTCGGCGGCAAGCTGTATTGCATCGGCGGCGCCAACGGTCCGAACCGGGGGAACGCAACTTTTTCTACAGTGCGAATCTACCAACCGTAGGATTCCGAAAATCGCGCTTAATCGAATGAATGGTCGGGACGGGCAGATTTGAACTGCCGACCCCTCGCACCCCAAGCGAGTGCTCTACCAGGCTGAGCCACGTCCCGACGAGGAAGGTACCCGCAGCAATGCATACGCGGCGGATGGGGTTCAACTCAAGAATTTTACCACCCGCGGGTTGTTTTTTGCCCGGCTTGAATGAGATTTTGGTAGCCGTGCAGCTTGACTTACGCGCCAGGCCAGCGGAGCGGGAGATCCCTTCGGCTTCGCTCAGGGCGGGATCACTCCGCCTGAAGAACGGCTACGTTCAGCATGACCTCATAACCAGATTCTGGCTAGTTCTTACAGGAAGAAGGAAGCGGGTAGAATCCTGGAGCAAACTGGAAGTCCACTGGAGTTGTAATCTGCACACGCAGCTTTATGCGAGACAGCGCGCCGGTCTTAGGATCAGTTTTATGGGAAGAGACATTAACCTTGAGCTGGCCCTTTTTCGCTTCGTCGACTGCATTGGTGTAGTCGGACAACGCCTTGTCTGGGTCAGAGGTCTGATAAGACCAAAGGACGTTGCCGATAAGACCAGAAACCCGATCGTAATCGGACCGGGTCAACAGGAAATTCATCACATGCGGATGACCTAAAGAAGAATCGACACTCTCGCCGCATCCCGGTCCCAGGGTTTGGTTGGGATTCTGCCGCAGGGGCAGATTTACGGGGTAAACGTAATCTTTCTTGTTCTCTTCGGCCGGAACCACGTCGATGAACCACCCAGAGTCTTTTTCGCTCGTCACTCGAAACAACAAGCCTCCGCCCAGCTCGCGCTCAAAGTCGTCATGAGCATTGAGAGCTACCTTGAAGAAGACGGAATGGCACGCAAAGGACGATTGTGCCCGGACTCCTATCGTGGCCAGCAGACACAGTGGCAATAAAACGGCACGCAGTATTAGACCTGCCCGCAAGATGAACATAGGCCTTAGCCTTTCTTCCGTTTGCGCTTGGGAACTGGGCGATCTTCCAGGATCGCGAACTGAATTTTCTTCTCCACCGGATCGATGCGGTCCACCAGAACACGGATCCTTTGTCCCAGGCTGTATGTTTTGCGCGAGCGCTGGCCGCTGATCTGGCGCGTGTTCTCGTGGTAGGTGTAGAAGTCGTCGGTAAGCGTGTTCAGCGGGACCAGGCCTTCGACGAACAAATCGGTGAGCTCGACGAAGAAGCCGAACTTGGTGACGCTGGTGATTAGGCCGTCGAAGTCTTCGCCCACGCGATCCTGCATGAATTTAACTTTTTTCCACTCCATCAGCTCGCGCTCTGCTTCATCGGCACGGCGTTCGGATTGGCTGGATTCCTCGGCGATGTTGTGCAGTTCCTCGAGCGAGATTGGGCCGCCTAACTCGTGTGGCGCGGGCGCCCCCGCCCGCGTTTCCTCATGCCGCGTTTCCTCATGTAATGACCGGCGCTTCGACCAGGGTGAAGGCGCAGCTTCATCTTCATGCTGCTCTGACGAATGCTTCGCCGTAGGGGCTGGAGAAACTCCGATGGCGATTGCGCCTTCGTGCCGCTCCGCGGAATCCCGCAGCACTTCTTTCAAAATTCGGTGCACGATCAAATCAGGATAGCGGCGGATCGGCGATGTGAAGTGCGTGTAGCTGGTGGCCGCCAGCGCGAAGTGGCCAAGGTTCTCTTCCGAATAACGCGCCTGTTTCAGCGAGCGCAGCATGAGGTAGCTCAGGATGCGCTCTTCCGGCTTGCCTGCAATCTTGGCCGCGAGCTTCTGATACATGCGCGGCGTGATGTGAACATCCTTGGGAATTTCGACCGTTCTTGCCTGCTTGCCAGTGCCGCGAGCGGCACGGCGGTCGGTCTTGAGCTGCACCCGATGAATGGGCAGCGGCCCCACTCCCAGCGAATAGCCGAAGGTCGCGGCAATCACTTCGAAGTCATAGACACGCTTGGCGTCTGGCTTTTCATGAACACGATATAAAGATGCGACGTGTTTCGATTCCAGATACTGTGCCACGCATTCGTTGGCCGACAGCATGAATTCTTCAATCAGCCGATGAGCGATGTTGCGCTCGGAGCGCGTGATGCTTTTCATCAGTCCAAATTCATCGAACTCGATGACCGGCTCTGGCAGATCGAAGTCGATCGAGCCGCGGCGCTGGCGTTTGCGGTTGAGGATCATTGCCAAGTCGCGCATCAGTTCGAATGTGGGACCGAGCTCCGCGTACCGTTCACGCGCGGCGGCATTGCCTTCGAGCACGGCATTGACGGCTGTATAGGTCATGCGCTCAGCAGAACGGATCACGCCTTCAGACAGCTCGTAGCTGACGATTTCGCCGTGAGGATCAATGTGCATCACGCATGACAATACGAGGCGGTCAAGATGCGGTCGCAAGCTGCAGATGTCGGTCGACAGTTCAAGCGGCAGCATGGGCACGGCGCGGTCGGGAAAATAAACGCTGGTGCCACGCAGCCGCGCCTCCTGGTCGAGCGCGGAGTCAGGCGTAACATATTGCGCAACATCGGCGATATGCACCTGCAGCTCGAAATTCCCGTTGTCCAGCTTGCGAACCGTGACGGCATCATCGAAGTCGCGCGCGGTCTCACCATCGATGGTGACGATGGGCAGGGTGCGGAAGTCGCGCCGCTGGCGAAGCTCCCGCGTAGGAATCACGGCATGAACTTTCTGCGCCTCTTCCAGTGTCGCCGCGGGAAAGTGGTGTGGCAGGTGAAACTTGCGGATCGTGATTTCGACATCGACTCCGAAGTCGTCCGGGCGTCCAAGGATCTCAATGACACGGCCGCGCGGATTCGTCGTGGGCGTGGGCCAGTCAGTAATTTCGACGTCGACGACCACACCTTCCAGATCGCCCCACTCTACGCGGCGTGCTGCCTCGTCCCCGAGCACGCGGTCAACGGAAGCAGCGCGCCTCTGTGTGCTCTGTGCCCTCTGCGGTTCAAGGGTTTTAACCACAGAGGGCACAGGGGATACAGAGGTTTCCGGATACTCCGCACCGGCTGGGATCACGATATCCATGGTGATCTTGCTATCGATAGGCTTCACTGAGTTGAAGCGGCTGCCGTGGTGAAAAATTCCGACCACGGTCGGATGCGCTCGCATCACTGGACGCACGATGCGCCCCTCTGCGCGGCCATCAGAACGAACCGCACTGACATCGACCAGCACACGGTCGCCATGCATCGCATTGCCGATGGCGTTCGGTGGAACGAAGATATCGCCGGCCAGGCGCGCCTTCATCTGCGGGCTCAGCGAACTGGCATCCGGGATGACGAATCCGAAGCCATCGCGGTGCATGGTCAGGCGCCCCGCCACTAGATTCTTGTCATGCTTGTTCGGTGCGGCGTGAGGCAGAGCGTAACGATCAGAGTTGAGCTGCACCAATTCCCCGGCGGCGACCAGCTCTTGAAGATGCGTGTCGAGCTCTTCGCGCGCCTCTCCGTGCAAACCGAGTTCGCGCACTAATTGCTTGAATCCCGCCGCGCGCTTGGGTTGTTGGGCAATATGTTTCAGGATGGTGGAGTCGGAGAGCATGAACGGTCGTTAGTCCCTGGTCGTTGGTTGTTGGCCGAACCTTCAAGCCAGTTCATGTTCAATCCTAACGTAAATGTGAGCGGCGAATCGCGCCTTGCTGGACGACCAATGACTAACGACGAATGACTAGCGACCAGCGATCGTCTTTTTCTACCATGTATCTCCGCCTCTGCGTGGCGGCCAAACGTTGAGCATGCGCCGGATCATCGCGATCTGTCCAGTGTGATAGCTGTTGTGCGTGACGATCTGCCAGAGTACTGCCTCAAGCGTTCCGGCGAGCTTTGTATCTCCTATATGCACACTTACGATCTGCCGCTGCATCTCTTGCGGAGAACTATTCGCCAGCGCATTAAAGTTCATCAGCAAGTCAGCGAAGAGTTTCCTTAGATGATCCCATTCCTGCGCATCGGCTGGGGTGGGCGATGGCGGGAAACTCTCCGAACTGTGTTCCGGAAACGATGGCCTCTTGCCAAGAATGCGTTGCAGTTCGTAATCCATCCAGTAATTCATGTGGAAGACGAGTTGTCCAATAGAGTGAGGAAATCCTGCGACGTGGCGTGCCGCTAGTTCGGCCGAGAGATCCTCGACGCACGCTACGGGATCGGCGTGAGCGCCTCTGCCGCGGAGCAATTCACTGAGTGCACGTGACGACATCGGGGCGAGGATCAGCGACTTGCCGCGAAATATTTTTCTTCCAGAATCCTGCGATGATGCAGTTCGTGCCCCGCGATGATGTACGCGAGGGCGCGGACGCTCACTTCATTCTTGTTGGCGATCCCGCGACGCACCCATACCTCTTCGTCAAGAGTACGCAACAGCGAAAGCGTGGCGCGGCGGACAGCGATGAACTCCTCGATCAGATCCGCGAGCGATAGATTCGCAAACGCACCATTTCGCACGTAATCGTCCTGCTCAAAGCCTGCGAGGGGCGTGGTGTCAGCGCGCGCAATGCGCAGGGCGCGGTAGGCGAAGATGCGCTCGGTATCACAGATGTGGCCGAGAACTTCCTTGGCGCTCCACTTCCCTGGCGCGTAACGGTAGTCGCCGTCCTCCTCGTCGCGGCTGCAGAGCAGCAGCATCGTCTCTTTGCGTTGGTGATCGAGCGTGGTGAGAATTTCCTCACCCTGAATCAGGGAAATATAGCGGTCGTAATAAGGCGCATATTCGCCGGGCTGGGGCCGGGCAATGGTGAAGGCTGAAGGCGTTGGCGTGATCACGGCTGCTTGTGACATCTTTTTGCTCCTGCGAGGCTGGTTGTCTGCTCGAAAAATCGCTCGACAAATCCACTTCTAATCTTTGTGCCAAAAAGCATACTCTCTCAGACTGTGGAACTGTAAAGTCGGTAGCATTAAACGGGAATCCTTACACGGTGAGAGTGCCGAAACGGAAGGTCCGGCGATCTTCCGGACCGCTGCGCAAGATCACGGAAGTGCGTACCAAATTAGCAAACTCGATTGAAAATAAAGGGATTTCCACAGTGCTCACTTTGAGACGGCGGAGTACAATTTCATTTGGTCACGCAAGTGCGGCACGTGATCCCAATCCCAACAAGGAAAGGAACTTTTAATCCATGTGGAAGCCGACGAATCAGCCTACGACCTCTGGCCGGCCAGCCGAGCCGGAGCGTCCAACTATGTCTACTCCGAGCGCGCCCGCAACCATGGCGAATGAACCTGCGGTTGCTCCGCGCCCGGTGAGCGGCACCACCACCACTGCCGATCAGGCAACCATCGGCAAATCGCTGGTGATCAAGGGCGAGGTGACTGGATCGGAATCGCTCTATATTGATGGCCGGGTCGAGGGCTCAATCAGCCTGGCGGGTAACCGCGTCACCATTGGACGTAACGGTGTGGTTGCGGCCAACATTAATGCCCGTGAAATCGTAGTCCTCGGGAAAGTGCGCGGCAACCTGACGGCCAGCGATCGCGTGGATATCCGCAGCGACGGTTCGCTCACCGGCGACGTAGTAGCGGCGCGCATCTCCATCGAAGACGGCGCCTACTTTAAAGGCGGTATCGACATCCGCAAGGGCGGCCAGCCCGCGCAGCCCGGGCAACAGAAGGCCAACGGCAAAGATGAGAGCGCTCCAGTTCCCGAAACAGCGGCCGTCGGCGCGCGCGCGTAGAGCCTCGCGCAGCGCCGTTTTTGTCGACTCGTCGGCAACCGTGAACATCAAAGGCGGACACTTGCATAGAAATGCGAGTGTCCGCTTTTTTTCTGGCTCTGGAAGCTGCTCGTAAGCCAGCCTCGGGTTCGGCAAAAGCCCGGTCTTTACTGCCCAAGCCCAATTCTTCCCCGGATCTCCTACAGGAATCGTGTTTTTAGGTTTAGTATAGCGGCATAATCCGTAGGGTGGCAGCGCTGCGCCCCCGTGAGTCCCCCCGGCTCAATTTGCTAGCTCGTGCTCGGCGAGGTCTACAAATGCCGGAGTCCCCATCCCGACAAGCCGCCATTACCCCGGCTGACAGTTCCCTGTCCGGGACCGTGGCTGGCCGTTTTCTGATCCGAGGCCAGCTCGGTGCCGGTGGCATGGGCGAGGTGTATCGCGCCGATGACCTCCGGCTGAAGCGGACGGTTGCCCTCAAGCGCATGTCCCCGCATCTGCGCGCCGATCAACTTTACCGCCAGCGTTTCTTCAAAGAAGCCGAGCGTGCTTCCGGACTGACCGGTGAACACGTGGCGGCCGTCTACGACGTGCTGGAAGAGAATGGCGAAATCTTCCTGGTGATGGAGTACGTCGAGGGCGAGACCTTGCGCGAACGCCTGCGCCGTCCGCTCAACCTGCAGGAGTTTCTCCACATCGCGCTGCAATGTGCTGATGCTCTCGTGGCGGCGCACGCCCATGGCATCGTGCACTGCGATCTCAAACCGGAAAACATAATGCTGACCGCCACTCAGCAGGTGAAGATATTGGATTTTGGAGTGGCCAAGCATCTTCCCCGCAGCGACGACACCTCCACCGTCGAGGCGCCGGGTGTGGTGGCTGGCACTCCTGCCTACATGTCCCCAGAAGTGCTCTTGGACAATCATCCGGACGGACGGGCCGACATTTTTTCGCTGGGTGTGGTTTTCTATGAAGCCCTTACAGGCCACCAACCTTTCAAGGCCCGAAGCTTCGTTGCCACCAGCCAGCGAATACTGCAGGAATCGCCGCCTCCGGTCCGAGGCTTCAACCCTCAAGTACCGCCTGCGCTGGAAAGCATAGTGAGCCGGATGCTGGCTAAGGCTCCCGAACATCGTATCGCCAGAGCCTCGCAACTATCGGCGGAACTACGCGCCCTCAATCCCCGAGGGTTTACCGCTCTTCCGCCTGCCCCATCTCGAAGGTTCCGCGTTAATCGAGCCTTAATTCTCGGCTTGTTAGTTGTGGTCTTGTTGGCGGGCGCGGTTTTCAAGAGACACCAGATCGAGCACTGGCTGGGCAGAAGGGATATTCCGGATCAGAAGTACCTGGCGGTGTTGCCCTTCAATTCGTCGGCCGGAGATGCCAACAGCCGCGCCTTTTCCGCCGGCTTGACGGAAAGTCTCGCAGTCCGGCTGAAGCAGTTGGGGATCCGTTATCCCCTGCAAGTGGTGCCGCCGAGCGAGATACTCGCGGAAGGAGTCAACACGGTCGAGCAGGCTCACAAAAGTTTTGGCGCAAACCTCGTGCTGGAAGGGAGCGTGCGTGAGTCCGGAACACTCGTTCGTGTCAACTACAGCCTGGTGGATGCCCAGACGCGGCGTCAACTGCAAGCCGACACGATTACCACTCAGGCCAACGATCCGTTTGCTCTGGAAGACCGCGTCGTGGATGGCGTGCTGAATATGCTGGGCCTGGAACTGCAGAGCCAGGACCGCGCCATAGTGGTGAATCATGGCACGGCGGAGCCAGCCGCGTATGATTTTTATCTGCGTGGTCGCGGCTATCTGCAGGATTATCACAAGCCGGAGAGCGCGGATAGCGCCATTGCCGTGTTCACTCATGCCTTGGAGCGCGATCCCAGCTATGCCTTGGCATACGCTGGCTTAGGCCAGGCTTACTGGCATAAGTACGAAGAGACCCACGACCAAACCTGGGTCGGTCGGGCATCGCAAGCGTGCCAGCATGCCGTGGAGTTGGGGCGCGAGCTGGCTAACGGCCACACCTGCATTGGGGTTGTATACAACGGTACTGGCCGCTATGAGAAGGCGGCGCAAGAATTCCAGCGGGCAGCGGAACTTGACCCCGACAGCGATGATGCGTTGCGCGGGCTGGGCCTGGCTTACCAGAGTCTCGGCAGGCTGACGGACGCCGAGGCCAATTACCAGCGGGCCATCAGCCTTCACCCAAACTACTGGGCGGACTATAACTGGCTGGGTTCGTTCTACTACACGCAGGCGCGTTATGAAGATGCTGCCAAAATGTTTTCTCACGTGGTCGCGTTGGCTCCGGACAGCGAGCGCGGCTACAGCAACCTGGGTGGGGTCAATCTCAACCTGGGCCGCTACACCGAGGCCATACCGCTCTTTGAGCGTTCTGTCGCCATTCGCCCAACTGCGGACGCTTACTCCAATCTGGCCACTGCCTACTTCTTCCAGCAGCGATTCGCGGAGGCGGCTCGCACTTACGAGCAGGCGGTAAAGCTCAACCCAGGGGATTATGAGATGTGGGGCAACCTGGGCGATGCGTATTACTGGGCTCCCAAGGAACAATCGCAAGCTCCACAGGCCTATCGGAAGGCGATTTCCTTGGCCAACGCCGCTCTCAGAGTGAACCCGAGAGATGCCGTGGTCTTGTGCAATCTGGCCCTTTATCACGCCATGCTGCGCGAAAAAGATGTCTCGATGGCTTTCCTGCGGCGAGCCCTGGCGCTTGCCCCTGACAATTCTGACTTTTTGTTCAAGGCCGCGGAAATATACAACCAGTTCGGCATGACGGAGCCGGCATTCGCCGCGCTCCAGCATTCGATCAAGCAAGGTTATTCCAGGTTCTTTGCGCGTGATCATCCAATCTTTGGGAATTTGAAGACAGACCCGCGTTTTCGTCAGCTCGTTGACAATCAACCAACATCTCACTAAAGGAGAAACAACATGGGCGTCAGGAAGCCAGTAGCCATTCCGAAGAATGTGAAGCTCAGCCACCAGCCGCACCACGAGCCGCACGCCGATCCGGAGGACATCGTCATCGGCGTGGAGGATAGCGTGAAATGGGACTATGCAGGAGACTTCGTCGTGGTCTTCGAGAAGGAGACCCCTTTCGATTCCTGGTATTTTTACCCAGGCAATAACATCTCCAGCAAGCCACGGTCGGATGTCGAGCACAACCATCCCTACAAGTACACCGTGCACATCGACGGCGAGCGGCGAGATCCGAACGTGATCATCCGACCCTAGAGTAGCGGAGCAGCAGCAGAACTTCGTGACGATGGTCCGCAGGCTTGCGGCGGCGTCTATCGCAGGACAATCTCGGTACCAACTACGGTTGCGTGCCCGCCCCCATGATTTCTTTGCTTTCGCCTTCGGCGACCGCGGGATACGCCGTTGCTTTGCGGCGGCGCAGGTCGTTTGGCAGTTGTGAGCGAAGCAGCCACAGTCCCACGGCGGTCGCGGCAGCCCAGGTGACCGAGATCAACGCCAGTTGCAGGGCGTCCGCGATCCGGCTGCCGTGGCCGGAGACGAACGGCGTAATACTATTTGCGACTTCCAGGCTGATGCCGCCGGCGACCACCGCAGTTAGGCCGGACTTTCCTAACTCATCCCACCGCAGCGTTTTCAGCGAAACCATTTTTCGGTAGTGCAGCAGGAAGGCGAGCGCGAGCAGATTCGCTCCGATGCCGATGTCGGAGGCCCAGGCCAATCCGATCACGCCATATCTGTGGAAGAGCAGCGAATACACCGGCAACGACGCGCTGGTGATGATGGTAACAGCAGCCATGGGAGTCAGCGTATCGCCGGCGGCGTAGAAGGCGCGGGCGTAGAGTCCCTGAGCCGACCAGAGCGCGAGGGAGAGCGAGAACCAGAAGAAATAAACGGCTGTGGTCTGCGTGTCGGAAACTAGAAAGCGCCCTCGGCGATAGACGAGATCGATCAGGGGAAAGGCCGCAGCCATCATCCATCCCGTGGCGAGAAACGACGCAGCGGAGACGCGGTAAACGGAATCGTTTACCGTGGTGGCGAATTCTTTCAGCCGCTTCTCGTTGAACAATCGCGCGAAAAACGGCAGTGACGCCTGTCCCGTGGCCTGTCCCAGCACGGCGATGGGAACCGCGAAGAGGCGCTTGGCGTAGTTCAGGCGGGCAATATCGCCGATGCCGCTGGAGGCGTAGTGCCGCAGAATCCAGTCGTCGGCGGTGACCAGGGAGACGCCGAGCATAAGTGGGATCGAAAGCCTCACCCACTCGCGGAACGCGGGATTGAAGATGTCGAACGAAGGACGATAGCCCGTGCCGATGCGTGCCGCACCAATTACGCTGGCCAGAAACGGGCCGGCAACAGCTCCCGCCAGCGCGCCATATGCCAGCGAAGCAATCCCGAGGTAGCGGCCGCCGAAGACACCGCCCGCAATGATGAAGACGTTGTAGAGCAGCGGCCCGAAAGCAGGAAAAAGAAAAAGACGGTGCGAGAGCAGAACGGCGGAGACAACTCCCCCTACGTAAAAGAAGATTTGCGCCGGGAGCAGAATGCGGGTTAAGTGGACCGTCAGGTCGACCTGCGCCGGTGAGAAACCGTGAAACATCCAGCGTACGAACTGAGGTGTAAAAATTTCAGCGAGGAGAGTTCCCGCAATCATCACGGAACTCATGACGGTGATGACGACAGAAAACGTGTGTTGCGCGTCAGCGTCACGCTTTTCGGCGAGAAAGCGTGTATAGATCGAGATAAATGTAATCGAAGCTGCTCCGCCCGCCACAATGTAGTTGAGCCAGTCGGGCAGGGTGAAAGCGGCGACGTAGGCGTCGGTCTGCGCGCCGGCACCGAAGGCATAGGCGATATAGGCCTCGCGGATATAGCCGATCACGCGTGAAAGCATTACGGTCCCCATCAGTAGCAGCGTGGCGGAGAAGGCAGTGTGCTGATGGGATGGGCGGAAGAACCGCAGAATTCTGGTCATGGCCGCAGATTTACGTTAAGAACGCGGAGCCTCGCTATCTATGCGATCAACGTGAATTTCCCCGTAAGCCTATCAGAGGCTGGGTTCCCCCTGTTGAATTTATCGTCGCAATCAATCCTGGGTTGAATCAATCCTGGGTTAAATCAATCCAGGGGTGTTCTTCAATGGACACTGGCGCGTGTCGTCGGCTGTGTCGGTCGACTACTGCGTGGGGCTGCCTCGCAGCGAGCTACGCAAGAGGTAGTACTCATTGATGGGCCGATCATCGCTCAAGGCGGGGGTCGTGGGTGACAGTGCGATGAACTGATCGACGGGCATTTCGAACAGAAGGACTCCAAATTGATCTTGGGCGGTGGTTTCCGGGCCCCACTCCACCAAATCGGCTGCGGCGGCGGCGGGCAGGCGCCGGGCCAATTCATCCGCCGAACGTCTGGGGATGGGCTGGTCGCTGGCGAGAAAATGAAATCCCGGGTTTTGCGAAGCATTTCCCGCGTACGTGAACACGCGGACGTAAGGAAACGATCGGCGCAGAGCGAGTGCGACGGCCGCCAAATCTTCGCGGTCGCCAGACATCAGCCACTGTTGCAGAATTCCACCCGGCCGCAGACGCTCCCGGACCACGGAATAGAAATCCTCGGAATAGAGCAGGCTGGAGCCCGCGGCCTCCACTGGGGGTGGGGGGTCGATCGTTATCACGTCGTATTGCCGCGCTGTTCGTTCCAGGTAGCGTCGGCCATCGTCGACTACGACGTGCGCCAAGGGAGAACTCAGCACCTGGGTAGCATCGCTATGAAAAAAGCTGAACAAGCGTGGCACGCTGGGTACGAGATCCACCACCGTGACCGGTATTCCCCACGAGCGCAGCGAGCGAAACGTTGTCCCCATTCCAAAGCAAATGACGAGGGCATCTTGTGGAGGACGGTCTAAGAAAGCCAGTGGAAGATGCGCCATCATTTTGGTGACTGGCGTCAGATACGTCATGGTGTAGCCGTTAACCAGCAAAAACTTGTGCATACCAGTTCCGGTTGCGATCACTGTGGCAGTTGAATCACGCAGCACGCGGCTGCCATCACCGTATTCCCCTTCGTAGCCCTCACTCGTCAAGAAGATCCCGGCCACGAGTGGCAACACAAGATAAGACGCCACCCGGGGCGCAAGGCCAAACGCCTGGCCAGAGGGAACCAGCGGCCGGAGACCAAGGATAAGCCACGGTAACGCGAGCAACAGTAGCGCCCAGCGTTCGCTGATCCAGGGCAGAAGCAGGAAGCCGGCTACCAGCGGACCAAGGATACAGCCCATAACATTTACCGCATACGCTTTACCGGCGCTGGCAGGATTGCCTCGCGCCCAACGGTCGACCAGCATCGGTGTTAGAAACCCCAGCAGGCCGGCAAAGGGCGCGATGCCCAGCAACAGGCGCAGGACCGAATAGAGAACAATCTTTGGGCTTGCCGCCAGCAGCGGTAATACGGCAAAAAGGCCCAGGAGCGTCCAGAGCAGGTCTTCGTTTTTCTGCTGGAGGCTCCATCGCCGGTATATCAGCGATCCGACAAAGGTGGCCACCAGGTAGACCGCCAGGATTGACGCGAAGGCATAAACCACTGTCCCCACGTAAGGCGTGAACTGCCGCACCCAGACTACTTCCATGCCCATACTTGTCAAACCGCTGACGAACAGCAACACTAAAAGAAATCCTCCTCCCGTACCCGTTGGCACAGCTTCACTGGCAACTGGCGCCACTTCGCGCACTTCCGTCGGCGGCGCATTGTTCGACACCAACAGCGCGAGAGTCGCGATCAGAGCGTTGCACGCAGCACCCACTTTCAGAGTGCCGTGAAAGCCCAACAGCTCCACGAGGAACAAAGGAAGAAATGTTCCAAATACCGCGCCGGCTACATTGGCCATGTAGAGGTAACTGAACGACCGCGAAGATTCCGGAGGAAACGCGCGCCGGATTGCCAGCATGGCAATGGGAATCGTCGTCCCCATCAATGCGCACCAGGGAAGCAGCGAAAGTGCAACCCAGATTCCAGATACGACGTAGTATTCCGTAGAAGAAGCTGATCCAAGGCGTTCCAGGATGCTGCGGCCCCAGCCCAACTCATAAGAGACGAGGATTCCCGATAAACCGATCAGTACTTCGATCGCGGCGTAGAGCCGCACAGCCGGAAAGCCGATGTTACCTCCACGCCGTCGAATCCATTTCCCGCTAGCCCATGAGCCCAACCCAAGGCCGCCCATGAAGACTGACAGCACAATGGAGACCATGGCAGTGGTGACACCGAATTGCGCCATGGACAGGCGCAGCCAGACGAGTTCGTAAAGAACGCTGCAAAATCCGGAGATAAAAAAGAATGTAAAGTACCAGAGCACGAACGCCCTCTTTCTTTCGATACGCTCGATGTGGTTAAGCTCGAAACGGTTTTAGTTCGAACTTGGGTATCATCTGCGACCACTTTCAAATCCAAGTCACGCTACTGCACCGTGAACGGAGCACTTGACTTATGCGCTCAAGGCGCAATGCATTGTCCCACGACGGTACTCTCGCTCAAAGTGACTTTAGTGCAGCAGGATCATTTTGGTACAAAGTTCGAAGCACGAATGGAGGATGTCGCTCATCCCGAGGACAATCATTGAATTTCCGCAGGTGAAGACACGCAGTAGCTACTTATCGGACGAGATAAGAAATTTCGCAAAATTTAGCAACCCATCTTGCCGCGACGTTCGAATGATTTCATACTCGAACCATGCGATGGCGTGGCGCAACGGTGGAATGGACTCTTTTGTTCGCGCTGGCATCGGTGTCTCCTCTGCCGTGTCTGGCACAAGCTTCTTCTTCGCAGCCTCCGGCCACCGAACGAAAACTTACGGTCACTGTGACCGACGAAAATGGCGTGGCCGTCAGGTCCGCGCGCGTGCTGTTGCAACCGTCGCCGCCAGCCCTCCCGCTGCGCTGCGAAACTGATTTCGCCGGTCACTGCGAATTCTCCGTCGTGCCTTCCGAAAGTTACGAACTGAGGGTAGAGGAGACCGGCTATTACGTAATCTCCCAACCCAATGTGCGAACCGAGATTACCCCCAACCTGGACGTAACGCTCTCCCATCAGCAAGAAGCCAGGGAAGTCGTGAACGTAACGGAATCCGCGCCAGCCATCGATCCCGCTCAAATCTCCAGCAAGGAGGAACTCACCGGCACCGAGATTCTAGATATTCCCTACCCCGCGACACACGACTACCGCAATGCCCTCAACTTCATCCCGGGAGTTACGCCCGATGCCTTCGGTCAGGCGCATTTCTCCGGAGCAGAGACGTGGCAAACACTCGTGCTTCTGGACGGCTTCAATGTGACCCAGCCGACGAACGGCCAGTTGCTGGTGCGGACCAGCGTCGACTCGTTCCGCTCGATCGAAGTCACTCCCAGCCGGGAGCCGGCAGAATTTGGTAAGGGCTCCGGCGGGGTTCTCGCCCTGAACACGCGGATGGGTAACGACCACTTCCGTGTTACGTCAACCGACTTTATTCCCGGGCTGCAGGACATTAAGGGAATTTCGCTCGGCCAATGGACACCCATCTACACCATGTCAGGGCCGATTCGCAAAGGAAAGATGTGGTTCATCGACGCCCTCAACGGCGAGTACGACAACGACATCACAAAGCAACTGCCATCGGGCGCCGATAGCGACCACGTCTGGCGCATCGACAACCTGGCGAAGCTGCAATCCAATCTGACCACGCGCAACATCGTCACCCTGAGCTTCCTGTCGAACTACTTTCACGATCCGTACGACGGGCTGTCGCTTCTGCAGCCTCAGGAGAGCACCGCAATGGATGTCGAAAGCGCGTACATGGGCTCGTTTAAAGACCAATACTACTTTCGCGGCGGAGCGCTGCTCGAAACTGGATTCGGCGTCGATCAGTACACTGTGGCGCTCACTCCTCATGGAAACAATCCTTACATCGTGCTGCCGCCAGGACCGGCAGGCAACCAGGGAGCAACGGGCAACTACTACGAGCAACAGAACACTTTGGCCCGCAGAGTGCAAGCCCTGTCGAACCTGTACCTTCCCCCGCGTCAGTGGCATGGTCGTCACGATATTAAATTCGGCACTGACCTCGACCGCTTGAACTACGACGCGCAGTTTTTGCGGCACCCGATCTCGTTTCTACAGCCGAATCAACCGCCGCTGGGTCAGCCCGCGTTGCCTTGTCCTACGAATGCGGATGGCGTTCCCATTGTGCCGGCGACGACTTGCACGCGATATTCGATTTTTTCGGCGGGCAATTACTCGACGCTTTACAACGCTGAGGCAAGTGCTTACGCCGAAGATCGCTGGCTGATTACCAATCGTCTGCTCATCGAGCCCGGCTTGCGCTTCGACTGGGATGAGATCGTGCGGACCTCGCTCTTCTCACCGCGCCTGGCGGGCACTTACATTCTTGACGACGAAAGCAATACCAAGCTCTCGGCGGGAACCGGGATTATTTACGACAACACGACTCTTGGCTTGATCCATCAACCCTTCGAAGGACAGAGGATCGATTACTTTTTCGATTCGAACGGTTGCCCGCAGGAAGCGAACGGCACATCTGTGAGTTGCAAAACGCCGCCAGGGGCGGAGCCCGCTCCGATCCCCTTACTGACCACGTTCACTGTCAACCGCAACGCGCTCGCGGCGCCGCGATACTTAAACTGGAGTCTTGGCCTGGAAAGAAAACTGCCCGCCGCCATCTTTATGAAACTCGAGTTCCTCGAGAAGCGCGGCGTCCATGGCCTCGCCTACAACACGCTGAATGGCCAGGTGAACGGAAACTTTCTCCTTGAGAATCATCGCGACGATCGCTACTACGCTTTTCAGGTGAGCCTGCGCCACCGATTTCGCGACCGTTACGAAATCTTCGGCGCATATACACGATCACGCGCGACCAGCAACCAGGTCTTCGATTTCAGTCTAGACATTCCGCTGTTGAGCCAGCAGTTGCCCGGTCCTTATCCCTGGGACACGCCCAACCGCTTTGTCGGATGGGGCATCTTGCCATTTTTCAGATTGCCGATTCTGCACAAAGTAGATTTGGTCTACTCCGCCGAAGCGCGCACCGGCCTGCCTTTCCTGGCGACCACTGATCAGGGAGAAATTGCTCCCGGCGATCCTCCCGGAACGTTCCGCCTTCCCGCTTACTACACGATAAATCTGCAGTTCGAAAAGCGCTTTCGTCTCTTCGGACGCTATTGGGCACTCCGCGGCGGCTTCGACAATGTCACCAACCACGCCAATCCAAATCTCGCCAATGGTGTCCTCGATCCAAATCACCCCGCACCCACCTTCATCGACGCCAACGGCCGTGCCTTCACGGGGATCATTCGATACCTGGGGCGAGATTAGTTCCCAGAGCCCGAGTTTCAAATCTTCAGCACCACCTTCCCGTAATTCTTGCCTTCCTGCAAGAGCTTGTACCCTTCTACTGCGTCTTCGAGTCGGAAGACCTTGCCGATTACGGGCGTGAGTTTGCCATGACCGATCCACTCGGAAAGCTGCTTCCATGCAGGCTCCATGATTTCGCGCTTCTGCGAGAGGTAGGTCAGCCACAAGCCCTGGAGGCTCGCAGACTTCGCATACATCGCCCGCAGATCGAGTTGGGGCTGCTTGCCAGTAGCGGTGCCGTACTGGATGACGCGCCCAAAGTCACGCAGGCAGCGCAGGCTTTTCGCGGTATGTTCGCCGCCGAGCATCTCGAAGACTGCATCCACGCCTTCACCACGCGTGAGATTTTTCACGACCTCCTCGTAATCGTGTTGCTTGTAATTGATTCCATGTTGCAATCCGAGTTCTTTCACCTTCGCCAGCTTTTCATCCGAGGAAGAAGTTCCGTACATTTCAACTCCGAGAACGCGCCCGATCTGCACCGCTGCGGTCCCCACGCCTCCGGCGACAGCGTGAATCAGGACACGGAACGGAGCTTCGCTCCGTCGGACAGCCCCTTCGGCTCCGCTCAGGGCAGGCTTGGGCGGCTGTCCCCACATAGCCGCGGGGGTCATGCCCGCCTGCCAGTAGCCCAGATATGCCGTAAAGTAATTGACGGGGAAGGCCGCGGCTTGCTCCTCGTTCCAATGATCGGGAACGGGCCAGAGCATGTGTTGGTAGGCAGCGGCTTTCTCGGCGAAGGCGCCCCACTGCATGTATCCCATCACTCGGCGTCCGCTAGCTTCTTCCACGCCGGCGAACTCGCGTCCAGCAACTAGAGGCGGATCCGGCGTTCCGGGATAGCCTCCCCGGGTCGTCATGAAGTCGGCGAAATTCAGCCCTCCCGCAGCAACGCGGACCAGCGTCTGTCCCTGCTTCAAGTTCGGTTCAGATATGTCTTGGACGGCGAGCGAGTCCGGACCCTTGAGACTGGTGATGACTAAGGCTTTCATGCGCGCAAGTTTAGCAGGACGCGCGACCATACGCGCGTCGCGTTCAACGGGATTTGTTCGCCCAGAATGAATGAAGGTGGACCCTGTTGAGGATGAATCCACCAGAAATGAATCCCACGTCAGAGGGGCCACCTTCGCCGGACAATCGGCGTCTCCGCTAACGTCACATGACCACGAAAACGGCGATGCGAACGCCGGGTGAAGCAAATCAAAGAGGAAGTACTCTCCATCGATGTAATCGATGTAGCACTCGTCGGTGTATGCCCACCCTACAGGCCACACATCGACCAGCTCAAAGCTGTAGCCGCCATACTGAAACTGTGGCTGGCCCGAAACGATTACCGTTTGCGCCCTGAAGGTGTGGCTGCGTCCGAAATGGGCGTGGAACTTGTCATCAGGAATATGCCCGCCTCTGCCCGCCGGATGGGCGTGTGCTTGTTGCTGCCCCGGATGATCCTGCCCCTCTCGAGCGTGCTCTGTCGGCTCAGGGTGATCCTGGCGGTCGGGAATGGCTTGATCGTGGGATTGCTGTTGTGTGCGCTTTTCGTCCTGTTTTTCCTGTTTTTCTTCCTGCTTTGATGGCTTAGCATCACCGGGACGGGACGGTTTAGCCTCATCCGGTTTGGGTTGCGGCTTTGCTTCCTCCTGCCGCGCGGGTTTATCATCTTGCGGCTTTTCGTCCTGCGAATAAACCAGGGCCGCACTTCCGACCAGCACTGTGAGAATCGCTAAATTCAAGAACCTGAACGTTCGCATGGACATTCTCCAAGGCAGTCCTCGAGGCTCAATGCCTGTTCGATCTGCATGTTCATTCAGCAGATCCCGGATTGCTGGTTTAAGATGCCGATCCCGGCAAACCGAGACACAGGGGTTGAAACTGTAGCGCGAGGGGAACAGGACTGTAGGACGTTCGTCCCGTGGGAGTCCAAGAAGCCGGCCAGTCTTTAGTTTTTTCCGGATATTTATCTTCGGGTATATACTTTTCGCGTTGGATTACAGAGTCCTTTCCGGCCACGCCTCCACGGGCCGGGACGGGGCGTACATTCATTCCCCTAATTCTTGCGCGCCCCGCATGACGATTTGCCGATTCCCGCCAGGGGCGGCGAGGAAGCGGCACCGGTGCGTGGCGCTTCAGCATGGGCGAAGCCGCATCCGGGGGAGGTCATACCGTGGACTTGATTCTTGTTCGTCTTCTTTTTGTCATCGTAGTTTCAGTGACTTGCTATGTGATCGCTCCCTTTGGGCGCTCGCCAAATGTGGATGCCGGGATCGGTGCGCTTGTAGGCGCAGCGATTGTGCTATTCGAATGGAAGCTGCGGACCGTGAGCCTGAAGCGGCTAATCGGCGCCGCTATCGGAAGCATCCTCGGCATCTGCGGAGCCTACCTGTTCGCGCTAGTCATTCGCAGCAGTGTGCCTGCTGGCCACACCCAGAGTTTCCTCCAGATTCTGGTGATGTTGCTCATGGCCTACGTTGGACTGATCGTAGGCGCGAGTAAGGGCGATCTGCTGAATCTGGCGGCCCTTGGCGGAATCTTTGGCGGCGAGAAGCAAGGCCGGAAAAGCTACAAGATTCTCGATACCAGCGTCATCATCGACGGCCGCATCGCTGACATTGCCGAAACCGGATTTCTCGATGGTGTCATCGTCACACCGCAGTTCGTGTTGCGAGAACTGCAGCTCGTGGCAGACTCGGCCGACTCCCTGAAACGCAACCGCGGACGCCGTGGGCTCGACGTTCTGCAGCGCCTGCAGAAGATGGCCACGCTGCAGATCCAGATCGTGGAAGATGATTTCCCCGCCGTCCGCGAGGTGGACCTGAAGCTGATCGAGCTGGCCAAGGTCTACGAGGGCAAAATCATCACCAACGACTTCAACCTGAACAAAGTCGCGCAATTGCAGGGCGTCGAGGTGCTGAACATCAACGAACTGGCGAACTCGCTCAAGCCCATCGTCCTGCCGGGCGAGATCATGAAAGTATTTATCCTCAAGGAAGGAAAGGAATACAACCAGGGCGTCGCTTATCTGGATGACGGCACCATGGTGGTCGTCGATAACGCGCGGAAGATGATCGGCAAGACGATCGACGTTTCGGTCACTTCCGTTCTGCAAACTACCGCCGGGAAGATGATTTTCGGCAAGTGGGATGAACGCGCTTTCACCCGAGCTTCCATTCCAGTCCCGGCCGTACCGCCTGTGGTCACGAGTACGACAGCGCCTACTCCAGTGCCTCCCGCTTTGGCGGAAGTTAAGCCCACTCAACCCTAAGGCAGTCCCAGTGGGAGGCCTAGGACTTGGGAGCGCCGACGGATGTCACAGAGATCGTATTACCATTCAGTGTGCCGGCAATTCTAACCCGCTCTCCGGCCGCGCGCTTCAGCGCCACCGGTTCGCCCTCGAGAACATACATTTTGTCGCCATCCACCAGCGCAAATCGCTCCCCGGAGTGGACGCAAACTCGAGTACATTCGGCAGCCGTCTCGGCTAGCGGAGCAGAATGCCTCGCCTCGCAGTGCGTGTCAGTAATCACGCCGTCGTAAGTCTGCGGCTGAGCCTCCATTGATTGCGCCGGGGGCGATGATTGGGCTGCTGAGTTTGACTGAGTTTCTTTGGAGCCGCCTCCCGCTGCTGCCGGGGTTGCGATGAAAAGTGCTAAGGCATAAGCGACGGCACCAGCCAAAGCAAGCGTTCCAATCCAGTAGCGGATATTGATTGTTTTCATCATTAGGTTGGTACCGGCTTTCGCCCCGGAGGTTGCAAGGCCTTTTGGATTAGCAGCTTCGTGGGGATGTTGAAGCAACTGACATGCCAGCTTGAGCCATGCAACTGCACGCGAGCTAACTCTATGAGCTGCCTGGGAATGGCGATAGTGTACCCCAGAGAGTGCAGGGATCGCTTCGAATCGTGCGTGCAAAATATTCTCTGCGCTCTGGGCTTAGGTCGGCGCATTCTATATGCTTTCTGGAAGAAGCCGTGCAATCCGCCAAGCCTGTGAAGTCGGCCTCTGTGGCACACTAGCTTAATGTCCAGCCTCACTCTCGGCGACTTCGAACTCACCATCGTTTCTGACGGAACCTATCCCCTCGACGGCGGCGCATTTTTTGGCGTCGTCCCCAAGGTCATGTGGTCGCGCAAAGTGACGGCCGACGGACGAAACTACGTTCAGGCCGGACTCAACTCGCTGCTGATCCGCACCGGGACGCAGACCGTGCTGGTGGAAACCGGCATGGGTAACAAATTGTCTGAGCGCATGGTCAAGTTTTATGGCCAGCCCGCGAAGCTGCTGGCTAATCTGGCCGCCGTCGGAGTGGCCCCGGACGATATCGACGTCGTCATCAATACGCACCTTCATTTCGACCATTGTGGCTGGAACACAGTGCGAGGCAAAGACGGCAAGATCGTTCCGACTTTTCCGCGTGCAAAGTACTATGCGCCGGAGGGCGAGTGGCAATACGCGCGGCGTCCCAGCGAGCGAGACGCGATCAGCTACATCCCTGACAATTACGATCCGCTAGTGCAAAGCGGCCAGATGACGCTGCTCAAAGGTGGCGAAGAAATCGTTCCCGGCATCACGGTGAAAACCTTCCCCGGCCACACCTCGCACATGCAAGCCGTCATCGTGAATGGACACCCGACTAACAGCACGACCGGGAAGGGCACGGCTTTAGCCGTGCCGATTGGAACCGGCTTTGAAAGGGCGCGGCTTCAAGCCGCGCCGTCAGAGGCGCACAAAGGGAATCGGGCTTTAGCCCCTGAGACCGTTTGCTACATTTCCGACCTTATCCCAACGACCGCACACATTGACCTGACTTGGGGTATGAGCTTCGACCTCTACCCGCTGCAGACCATTGAAAGCAGGAAGCAGTACTACGCGAAGGCGATCCCGGAGAAATGGCTAACGGTTTTCACCCATGATCCCTCCACTCCATGGGCGTATGTGGAAAAAGATGAGATCGGCAAGATGGTGACGCGGAAGGTATAGCGATCCCTTGTTCTTCGGTAACTTCCTTTTGAAGCTCATCCTGTTACCTTGAACTGGGCCGTGCGTCTTCGGCCGCGTCTGATGTCGAAATCAATTTTCTCCGCGAGGGATCATGAAGCGATTCGCAACTATCATCGCTGTTTCCGCCTCATTCTTGCTGGGAGGCGCTATTTCCGCTGCTGCTCAAGACGAGCACCAGGATGGGGAACGAAGAGAGGTGGGCAAGGAAGAACGGCACGAAGCACACCAAGAACAGAGGCACGAGGCTCACGAGGAGCGGCGCGCTGAAGAGCGGCACGTGGCCCATGAAGAGCATGTCGCTCATGAAGAGAGACACGCCGAGCTACGGCGAATTTCTGATGAACATTTTCGCGCCCACTTTGGAGGCGAGCACTACTTTGCTGTCGGCCACGTGACTATGGTGGCAGGTCATCCGCGCTTCGCGTACGGCGGGTACCGATTCGAAATCGGGCAGCCCTGGCCTGCTCGATGGGCCTACACCGACCACTGCTATATCGATTTCGTTGAGGGCCGGTATTTCCTGTTTAATGCGCGGTACCCAGGTGTGAGGGTCGCTGTCGCCGTGGTGCCCTGAGGAATGGAGTCCTCATAAGCCGTGACGCGGTCTGCGCTCACCCTTTGCGGGCGAGGGCCTGCCCTGAGCTTGTCGAAGGGGCGCCTGCGCCGCATAGTTTTGCCTCGAAGAACTCCTCCACCCGCCCGAGAATCTCTACCGCGCTCTTCGACTCGTAAATCCCCTTGCGCAGCGCCGCTCCGCCGGGGACGCCGTGGGTAAACCAGGAGGCGAACTGCTTCATCTTGCCGACCGCGTCCGGGAGTTCTTCTTCGATCAGCATCTGAAAGTAGGTGCGGATCATCTCATAGCGGTCGGCTTCGCTGGGGTCATCGTAAAGCTTGCCCGCTGCCGGAGCTTCCACCACCGGCCATGTGGGGACAGCCGCCCTCGGCTGTCCTTCGGGCCGAAGGCCCGATGTCTCTCCATCTGAACAGGTGCCGACATCAAAACCGGTCGAGCTTTGCTCGACTGGACAGCCGAGGGCGGCTGTCCCCGCATGAGCATTGGTAAAACTGGCGTTTTCCATCGCCGCGCAGTACTGCTGAATCTGCCTGAAGATCCACGGATTCGACGGTGCTGTGCGGCCGATCATCACCGCGTCGCAGCCGGTTTGCGTGACCATGGAACAGGCATCTTCCGGAGTGCGGATGTCGCCATTGCCGATCACGGGAATCTTTACCGCATCTTTCACCGCGGCAATCCACTCCCAACGAGCCTGACCGCTATAGCCCTGTTCACGAGTGCGCGCGTGTAACGCGACGGCCGCCAGCCCGCACGATTCCGCCATCCGCGCCAGTTCTACGCAGACGATTTCATCATCGTTCCAGCCCGCACGAAATTTCACCGTAAACGGAATCTTTACCGCTGCTCGTACGGCCTCGAAGATGCGACCGATGGCCGGCAGATCGCGCAGCAGGCCGGAGCCTCCGTTGCACTTCACAACTTTCTTTGCCGGACAGCCGAGGTTCAAATCCACGAGGTCGAAACCGAGGCCCTCGACCATGCGCGCCGCCTCCGCCATTACCTGCGGATCGCTGCCGAAGAGCTGCGCCGAAATCGGATGTTCGTCTTCATAGAAATGCAGATAGCGCTTGGCCTTCTGATCCTTCTTGCGCAGCACGCCATCCGCTGAAGTGAACTCGGTCATGATCAGGCCGCATCCGCCGAGGTTGCGAATGAAGCGACGAAAGACTGTGTCGGTGACGCCAGCCATGGGAGCGAGGACCGTCGCCGGGGAGATCGTGACCGTGCCGATTGCAAGGCTCTCGGGTACTGGCAGCAGAGGCGCTGCTTGGCGGACAACAGTGTCCGCCACAAACGAGCCCGTCCCACACGAATTGTCCCAGAACTTCTTCACCGTTCTTATTCTACTTGGCGTGGTCTACTTGGCGTGGCAAAACGAAAGCCCCCGCCGCTTGGCGAGGGCTGATTCTTCGACTTATCCATGTCGCTCCGCGCAAATCCGCGGCTTACTTCTTTGCCAACTCCGGCTTGGCGGGAGCAGGCGCGTTTTTGGCGTACTTGCGGCGGAAGCGCTCAACACGGCCGGCGGTATCCATCAGCTTCTGCTTGCCGGTGAAGTAGGGATGGCAGTTCGAGCAGATTTCAACGCTGATGTCACCCTTATGAGTGGAGCGGGTAACAAAGGCATTGCCGCATGCGCAATGCACGCGGACTTCGTTATAAGCGGGATGAATAGCTGCTTTCATAATGGGTTCAACCTCAATTCGAGTCTTTAGATTCTACCGGAATGGCGCAGGATTCAGCAATCCAGCTGCGATGACCCTGGTGCCCTCTATACCGAAGCGAGCCAGACGCGCAGTTATTGCGTCGCAAAGGAAGCGACGCAAAGCGCGGCGCGCGCCCAGATCCCCTTCGGCAAGCTCAGGGCAGGCTTTCGCTGCGCAAAGAACGCTTGCTCAGGATGACACAGGCTCTTCAAAATCGGAACAGATACGACACCTTCACGAAAAACTGCCGGCTGTCGTTGATGTAGCCCTTCGCCGTGTACAGCCCCGCAGGCGCTTCCGGGCCGGGCATCAGCTGATGGTCCAGATTTTGCAGGTCGCTGTTGTAGCCGATGTAGATCGCGGTGCCGGGATGCACGAGGTAGGTGATCAGGAAATCGGCATTAAACTCCTTCTGAGTCGGAAGGAATGTATATGGATAGACCGTATTCCCCGGCGTGTTCGCCAGCACGGAGTTGTATTGCAGAATCATGCGCAGAGAGAGTTGTGGAGTAAATTGCCAATTCCACTTGCTGCGTAAGATATGGTTGTCGAAAATTCCCTTGCCCAGAGGAACGCCAGGATTCTGAGTAAGGGCCAGAAGATATTCGTTGTTGGTCGCCCGAAGGCGCTCGAACAGATATGTATTTTCAATCTTCAATGGTTTGACTGGACGAAACGTCAGCGTGCCAGTGGCTGTATCCAGGCGCGATAAAAGCGACTGTGGCAGAGCGTGCGCCACAGGCACAAAGTTCACTCCGTCTCCCCAAGAATAGGTTATCCCTGCCTTAACCTTTTGAAAGTAGCCGGTTTGGAAGACCGCCGAGCTTTGGTGTTCGTGATAATCGAAGTTTTGGTTCACGGACAAATTCAGGAACGAAAAATCCTGTGGCCTGAGCCGTTCGCGCAACTCGATATAAGGGGACAGCCAAAGGTGCGTCTGTCCGCGTCCTTCGATTCTCAGATAGGGGTCATAATACGTATCCAGCCGGTTGCCTTCATGATCGAAGACGTAGCGCTGGATCATCGATGGTCCCCAGTTCAGGACCCAGCCCTTCTTCGGGCGAAAGCGGTAGTAGATTGTATTGTAAAGTCCGCGAATGTCGACACGGTTCACGAATCCCGGAACGGTAACGAAGCCGGGGCTAACATCCTGGTAGCTGCCAATGTAATTAAAGTGCAGCCCGTTACGGCGAAGCTCGAGTTTGTCGGCAGGACCCGCGTAGTGGTTCCCTTTTCCAAAATTGCCTGAGCTAAACGGGAAGAGATTGTATTCGCAGGTGGTCTCGAGATTGCTGACATTCAGTCCTTGCAGGCTGCTCGAACTCGTGACAGCCTGAGCGTCCAAAACCCAGTTGGCATTCAACTTGAACCGCGTGTCGATTCCGCCCACACGGTTATATTCGCCGGTCGCCGGACACTCCCAATTGCTAAAGATTGCGCCGACACTTGCCTGCTTGAAAACGTCGCGGCTCATGCGTGCAATCGTGAAATAGGATCGATCGCCGGAGAGGCTATTCGAGCAAATCGGCGAGGTCGCCGGGCAGAACGGCGGAACCGCAACTCCTGGGGCGCGGTCATCGGTGGCTATCAAACTAACCGAATACGGCCCTTCCTTACCCGTCAAGCGAATCCCCGCAGAAGGATCTTGAATGTTGCGGGTGAAAAATAAGTCGATCGGCGTGCGAAAGTAGTCTTCATTCTCAAGAAAGAAGGGGCGCTTCTCGGGAAAATACACTTCGAATCGCTGATTCACCGTGATCTGCGGGTCCTCCGATTCAACCTGGCTGAAATCCGGATTCGCGGTCATGTCCAACACGAAGTGATCGTGGATTACGAACTTGGCGTCCATGCCCGTCTGCCCCTGGGCCACCGCGTTCTGAAAATAGGGATTGTACGGGTCGCGCTGATCCAGCCCTCGGAAGCCACGCATAATTCCGTAGGGGATAAGCTCTATATCGCGCCCCGGCGAAATTCCCTCCAGTCCCTCTAACGTGGCCGCCTGGCCCAGCCGGCCCTGCACTTTATAGGAAATTTGAGGCCAGAAAGCGTCCTCGTTCTTGCGAACAATTCCGCGGTAAAGAATAATTCCCCACTCCTGATGTTTCGTTGCCGGAAAGCGGAGGCTTTTGAACGGAATCGCCATCCACGCAACGAAGCCTCGGCTGGTTACCTTACCTTTCGAATCCCACACCGTGTCGAATGACGTATCGAAATTTCCATTAACCTCTTGCCGCGTGGCTTCGGTCCAAATCGCATCCCATTGCACTCCGAGCGGAGTGGTCTGGAAGGCATAAGCCCGTCGCCGGTCATGAAACGTATCAAGCATGACCTCGACTTCGTCGTCGTCGTAAATATCCTCGCGGCGGGACATTCGTGCTCGTACTTTCCCGGGATCGTCAAAACATACGAAGACGACGTACAGATTCTTTTGGTCATAGCCAAGATAAGCGGCGGTCTCTTCGGAGACTTCTTCGCCATCATGCGGATTGCGTTGCACAAAGTCGGAGACCTTCGCCATTTGAAGCGCGGTAGCGCCCTCGGGCTTCATCCCGAGGAAGTCTTCCAGCGTGGGAGCGTGGGCTAACCGAGGAATCGTTAGGGTTGGAGGCGCAATTGTGGGCTTCGGTGCCGGCTTCGTCTCCGGATTCATAATGGCCGGTTCTGGCAACTGAGCCGAAGGGGCGGGGAACTGCTGCGTAGGCGCAGGTGCTTGTCCCGGCGGTGCTTGATTCGCATCGGTTGGAGGGGGAGGGTTCTGCGGAGTTATCTGCGGATTCTGCGGATTGGAACTTTGCGGCGTCGAGCTCGCAGTTTGAGGTAAAACGCTGACACTCTGAGACGTCGAAGCCTCTCGCCGGGAAGAAGCTACGGCCCGCCCAGCGGGAGAAAAAGCGAGAACAGTCAAGCTCGCTGATGTTACGAAATGCCTAAGAACTCGACGGCGCACAAAGGCCAAACGGGATACTCCCTCGCCTTCCCCCGGCCCCCAGACAGGGAACCAGCAAGATACACCATTCGCAGATTCATGAAACAGAAAAACATGTTTTGTTCGGAATGCCGAAATAGGTCACTGGATGAAAGGCTTTTGGATAGGGATCTGCTCGTTTCAGAACAACGAACTCTGCCTTCGGCTCGGCGTGATCCCAAAGTATTCGTATGCGAGTTGCGTCGCCACGCGCCCGCGTGGAGTGCGGTTCAGAAACCCGATCTGCATCAGGAACGGCTCGTAAATCTCCTCAATCGCATCCGGTTCTTCGGCGAGGACCGCTGCAAGTGTATTCACACCCACCGGCCCGCCCTGATACTTTTCGATAATTGTCAGCAACAGGCGCCGATCAACTTCATCGAAGCCGTACTTATCGACTTCGAGCATTTGTAGCGCTGCCTGGGCTGTAGGCAAATCGATCTTCCCCGCTCCGCGAACCTGGGCATAGTCCCGCACGCGGCGCAGCAGTCGATTCGCAATTCGCGGCGTTCCGCGCGAACGGCTTGCAATCTCAATCGCGCCCGCATCGTCGATTGCAACTCCCAGAAGCTCTGCCGACCGTTCCACGATCACCCGCAAATCCTCCGGAGTGTAAAACTCCAGCCGCAGGACGATCCCGAAGCGAGCGCGCAGCGGCGCTGAAATTAATCCCGCCCGCGTGGTCGCGCCCACAAATGTAAACGGCTTTACTTCCAGCGTGTGGGTGCGCGCCGAAGGCCCCTGGCCGATGATAATGTCGAGTTTGTAATCTTCCAGCGCCGAATATAACAACTCTTCGAGAACCGGCTGCAAGCGGTGAATCTCATCGATGAACAGGACTTGCTTGTCCTGCATGTTGGTAATAATCGCCGTTAAGTCGCCTTTGATCTGCAGCAGCGGCGCTGCCGTCGGCTGGAAGCGAACTCCCAGTTCATTGGCGATAATATTGGCGAGCGTCGTCTTGCCCAAGCCGGGCGGCCCATAGAGCAGCACGTGATCCATGGCCTCGCCGCGCGACCGCGCCGCCTCAATCGCGACTGCCAGATTTTCTTTGACTTTAGCCTGCCCGATGAACTCGCCCAGCCGCTGCGGCCGAAGCTTCAGTTCAAACGACGAATCATCTTCCACCGCCGCCGCCGAAACTAGACGCTCGGGATTGTCATTCAGGTTGGGGTTGTTTCGCAGCGTAGCCACTGCTTCGGATGGTAGAACGAAATGCGAACTCGCGCAATGTTCCGTGAATATGTTCTGTGAATACGGCCACTCGGAGTAAGAAGAGAGCCTTTCACCGAAAATGGGTATTCATGGTCGCACCGGCTTGGGCGGATCATGAGTTCGTAGTTTATACTTCCCTGACTGCAAGCTTGGAAACCCGTTCGGCGTTGGCGTGACACTTTCATGGCCGTAGGCATTCGTACCGTGGAACTCCGCAAGGTTTACAATTCTCCCCCTCCGATGGGCGCCGGAGGAGGATTTATTCCCCGCGCTGACGCCAAAGGAGCCAAGCAGGCCAAGAGCCAGATCGCCGCACTTGACGGACTGTTTCTCGAAGTTGCTCCCGGAGAGATTTTCGGACTTCTCGGACCCAACGGCGCGGGGAAGTCGACGACCGTGGGCGTTCTCACCACTCGTGTACGGCCGACGAGTGGACAAGCGTGGATTGGCGATCACGAAGTCTGGAAGCAGCAAGTATTGGTCAAACGTTTGATTGGGGTGGTGCCACAGCGCCCGAATCTGGACTTCTCTTTGACGGCGCACGAGATACTAGCATTCCACGGCGCGTACTTCGGTCTTAGCTCAAAAGAACGAAATGAACGCGCTGCTGCGCTGCTGGAGAAATTCAAACTTACCGATCGCGCGGATCACATGGTGCGAGGATTCTCCGGCGGAATGATGCAACGGCTTTCGATTGCCCGCGCCATGATGCACGATCCGCAGGTGCTCTTCCTCGATGAGCCCAGCGCCGGCCTTGATCCGCAGACAAGGATTCTTCTGTGGGAAATTGTCCAGGCGTATAACCAAGCAGGAAAAACGGTTCTGTTGACCACGCACAATATGGAGGAAGCCGACGCCCTTTGCCAGAGGCTGGCCATCATCGATCACGGCCGCGTGATTGCAATCGGCACGCCGCAAGAGTTGAAGGCATCAATTCCTGGCGGCTTCCTGCTAAGGCTTCGCTTTGGACAGCGAACCTCCGACCTGCTGCAATGCCTGCAGTCACTCGCTGGAGTGCGGGAAGTACGTCCGGTGGACAATACGGCCGCTGACATCTATGCCGACCGCGGCGGTTCGCTGGTGCCGGAAATCGCCGGCCTGGCGGCCTCTTCGGGCGCTGAACTCTGCGACGTCCACATCTCCGAGCCCAGCCTCGAAAATCTGTTCTTACACCATACTGGAAGGAGCTTGCGCGATTGAACTGGAAGACTTTTGGTGCGTTGCTCGCGCGAGACGCCCATGTGGCCCGGCGAAACGCGATTCAGCTGGTGTTGCAGACATTCCTGCAGCCGCTTATGTTCGTGTTTATTTTTGGGCGGGTCATGGTGCAGAGCGGCT
Source organism: Candidatus Sulfotelmatobacter sp. (assembly GCA_036844925.1). Classification (GTDB taxonomy): domain Bacteria; phylum Acidobacteriota; class Terriglobia; order Terriglobales; family Acidobacteriaceae; genus Sulfotelmatobacter. The sequence continues at coordinate 53,715 of DAIUEW010000017.1, read as the reverse complement.
ACATGCCGGCGCAGTATAAAAGTCTGCTGCTGCCGGGAATCATGGCGATCAGCATGGTATTCACGGGAGTCTGGGCGGTGGCCATGCCGGTGATTTCCGAGTTTCAGTTCACCCGGGAAATCGAAGATCGCCTGCTCGCGCCGATTGAGAATCACTGGCTAGCCGTCGAGAAGGTCTTCGCCGGAATGGTGCAGGCGTTAATCGCCGGACTGGTAGTGATTCCGCTGGCACGGCTGCTGCTGCGGCCGGTGGAGATCAGCGTTAACCCGCTCGGCTTCGCTGCGGTCACGCTTTTGGTTGCATTATTTTCAGCCAGTGGAGGCCTTGCCCTGGGCTGCAGCGTGAACCAGCAACACATAGGACTGATGTTCAGCATGGTGCTGACGCCGATGATCTTTTTCGGCTGCACGTATTACCCGTGGAGTGCGCTGAACAGCTTTCCCGTGCTGCAGAAGATTGTGCTCATCAACCCCCTGGTTTATGCCAGCGAGGGCCTGCGCGCCACGCTGGTGCCGAAATTCCCGCACCTCTCCACGGTTGCCGTGGTGGCTGCTCTGCTATTTTTCGATCTGCTTTTACTTTTTATCGGCATGCGGCGGTTTGAAAGCAAAGCCGTCAGCTGATTACGTCCGTGTGGGGCGCATTATGTCCACTCCTTCTATAGGCCAACACATATTCCGCGGAGAGTTGTCGTTATCCGAAGCGCACCGTATGAACGCTCGAATGGAAGACCATATTTCAGGTGGACGCTGGATTTTAGTAGTGATACCTGAGAATGCCTACGACATTTGTGCCGACTTGGCCCGCCGCCACGGCCCGAAGTTGGGAATGAAAACGCTGGACACGTTACAGGTCGCCTGCGCCCTAGAACTCAAAGCGAAACGATTCTGGACGTTCGATAAGCGGCAGGCGAAGCTGGCGAAGGCACAGGGGCTGAAAACCTCATGAGGCATTTGCCGGAGAGGTTGCCATTCGTCCTACCCGCGCTCCACTTCTTGCTTTTCTTTACAACTGAGTTTTTCGGCGACAAAATAGCTAGCGGAGGAAATCCGCTTTTCTGCGTAGACCTTCCGGTTTCTTTGCCGCTGGTCGCGAGCGACAACACTCCGAGGGTCATCGTTGTCGGTATTGTGGCGACAATGTGGTGGTACCTTATTGGAAAAATTGCATCCGTAGCCTGGCAGGGCAAGATCAGCCGGATGATCTCGGTGGCGGGAAGCCTCCTCCTCTTTCTTCTCGGCGGTGTCGGCTCGTTTGCAATGATCAGCGAATTCCGATTAATTTCGCAGGAGCCGAATTTCGGGAATAAGGATTTTTTCGTCTATACGCTAGCGGTCGTACTCTTGTTTGGAGAGTTTGCCTGTGCGGGGTACGCCACGGCCTCTCGATTTCGTTCTCGCCGCTGGGCAAATTGAAGACCCCTACTCTTCCTCTTCCTTCACCTCTCCCCGCTCCGCCTTGGCCTTCTCAATAATCTTTTCCTGCAACTGTCCCGGCACGGTGTCGTAGTGGTGCATTTCCATGTTGAAGCTGCCCCGGCCTTGGGTCATCGAAGTGAGATCCACGCCGTAGGTCAGCATCTCAGCCATCGGCACTTCGGCTTTTACCACGGTGTTGCCGCCCTTGTTGTCCATGCCCTGGATGCGTCCGCGGCGGCTGTTTAAATCGCCCATAATCGAACCGGCAAATTCGTCCGGAACCGTGATCTCGACCACCATTATGGGTTCGAGCAGTGTAGGCTTGGCCACTTCCATGGCCTTCTTGAAGGCGATGCGGCCGGCCATCTGGAACGATAAGTCATTCGAGTCCACGTCGTGATAGGAACCGTCGTAGAGAATCACGCGGAAATCCACCACCGGAAATCCCGCAAGATAGCCGCGTGCCGCCGCATCCTTGATTCCCTTTTCCACGGCGGGAATGAAGTTCTTTGGAATTGCGCCGCCGAAAATATCGTTCACAAACTCAAACTGGCCGCCGCGCGGCATGGGCTCCATTTTGATTTTGCAATCGCCATACTGCCCGTGGCCGCCGGTTTGCTTCTTGTGGCGTCCCTGTACATCCGCTTTGGCGCGAATGGTCTCGCGATAAGGCACCTTGGGCGCTTTCAAAACCACTTCGGTGTGATAGCGCTTCTTCAGCTTCGAAACCGTGACTTCAATATGCTGCTGCCCGGTCCCGGCGATGAGAAATTCTTTGGTCTGCGGGTCGCGGAAGAAACGCAGCATGGCGTCTTCTTCCATCAGTTTGTGGATCCCCGGCCCCAGCTTGTCTTCATCGGCGCGGCTCTTCGGTTCGATGGCGAAGGTGATCGCCGGCTCCGGCAGCTTTACTCGCGGATACTGAATCGGTGCAGCCTTATCCCCTAGCGTATCGCCGGTAAGCGTGTCTTTCAATTTCGCAACGGCTCCAATATCCCCGGCGTGCAACTCTGTCACCGGCACCGCCGTCTTGCCCTGCATGATCGAAATGTGCGAGAGCTTTTCCGCCGATCCACGCGAAAAGTTCTGGACTGTCGACTCATTCTTCAGAACTCCGGAGAATACTTTGAAATACGAAATTCGTCCGGCAAACGCGTCTGAAACTGTCTTGAACACATAGAGCGAAACCGGCTCCGCGTCCGTCTCATGCCGCTTGGGCGCATCGCCATTGCCAGATGCAGCCGGCTCGCCCTGCACCCACTCGTGTTCGGAAGGTGCCGGAGTATAGTCCACGATAAAATCCATCACCCGGTCCGCACCGATGTTCCCGAGACCGGAGGAGAAGACGACAGGGAAGAGTTTGTCCTCGCGAATCGCGTTATGTAGCGCGGGAATGAGGTCTTCCTCTGCGAGTGTCCCTGCCTCGAAAAACTTCTCCATCAATTTATCGTCGCCTTCGGCCACCAACTCCACCAGTTGCTCGTGAGACTCCTGCACCTGCGCTCGCATGTTGGCCGGGATCTCCGTTTCCTTCCCTTTGCCATTCCCGCCGAGCTCATACGTGTACGCCTTCATGCGGACGAGGTCGACCACGCCCGCCAGATTCTTCTCGCTGCCGATGGGCAGCTCAATTGGAATCACGTTACGCCCAAATGCATTGATGAGCGACTCCAGGACACGCTCGGCATTGGCTCGATCGCGGTCCATCCGATTCACCACGATCAGCCGCGGGGTCTTGTACTCCTCGCAATCGTTCCACACGCGTTGCGTCACCACTTCAACGCCGGCCACACCGTCAACCACCACGATCGCCGCATCCACCACGGGCAGCACCATCTTGGCTTCGTGGACGAACATATTGAACCCCGGCGTATCGATTACATTGATCTTCGTTTTGCCCCACTCCACGTAGGCTGCGGAGGCGGCAATCGACATCTTGCGCGCGATCTCTTCGTCGTCGTAATCGGTGGTTGCCGTACCGTCGTCCACACGCCCCAGACGCAGTGTTGCACCCGCGGTGTACAGCATTGCCGCCAGCAGAGACGTCTTTCCCGAATGTCCGTGCCCCACAATCGCTACATTACGAATGTTTTCTCCGGAATAAACTTTCACGAGTAGGCTCCTTCGCAGGCGTAGAAAGGGAGAAGGCCCAGAAGAGTATCAGTGCAGTAGACAGGCCAGCCCGACATCCTTGCCAAAACCTTAGGATGCTACCACAGCGGAAATTCGCCGCTCAACCCTGGCAGGCTGAGGACAACTCCTCGCCGTTTTTGGGACAGTCGAACTCCGGCCCTAAATGTCCGCGTCCTTACCGTGCGTGCGCACATAAACCAAGGAAAACCTCGATCCCTTACCCTCCGCTTCCACGGCCACAATGTGCTGATCGTCCTTCTTGCCGACCTTAAGCTCGATGTTATCGCCGTGAGTGCCCGCACAGGTCAACTCGTTCGAACTATCCTTGGAACCGTGCGATCCCATGTTCATGTCCATATTTAAATGGCCTGACGTGTGGCACTCGAGAACGTCTCCATACTTTTTCAACTGGTCTTTGTAGAAGGATAGGACTTTTGCGGGTGCATCGTCGGATTCGTACTCGAGCGCGATGACTTTGATTCCAAAACCAAAGCCCGAAATATTCACGTTCGCACTTTTGTCGCCGCCATCGGAATCCTTTTGCTTCAAGCGCGCACCGGGATAAACAGTCAGGCCGACGTCGGAAACATCCGCTTGTTTGCTGACGTGGATGCCGCCGACCAGGGTATTGATGTCCACCTGTTTGTCTTGCCCATTGGCCTCTTTCTTTACATTCACGCTACAGCCGGACAATAGTAAGGCAGTTAAACCTGTAACGGCTGCCGCGATCACAAATGCGTTCGATTTATTCTTGAGCATGTTCAGCTCCTTTATCGGCCACTCGGACCGGACGGTCGATGCCGGCGCCGCGCTGGGCGACGTTGGGAATGCTCACGGGAAGGCGGCCGCGAATTGCAATTTCCCCAAAAAGCGCTTTAACCGCGCTTGTCTCCGATACCGACGCATTGGAATACGTACACATATAATTCTCAATCTTCGGGAAGTCCGCCGCAAGATACGGATTCCCCATAGCGACCACCGCAGTCTTCTGCGCCGCGCGATCAAGCAATTGCTGCATCAAAACACCGGTCGCATCCGCCATTGCCATGCTGTTCGCCATCTTCCCGGCCGTCGGAATAACATATGCGACGGCCACCACCGTTTTGGCCTCGTCCACGGCCTTCAACACTTCATCGCTCATCCCGGCTGCGATGCGCGGGTCTACGTAGAGCACGCGAGCGTCCGGAATTCGTGCCCGAAATTCGCGGGCGAAAGCACGCCCGGAGTCGGTTCGCACATCGTCGGAGAAGAGCACCGCAACAACCTGGTTGTGTGTCTCCTCTTGTGTTGTATACGGAAGCCCCGCCTTCGCGGTTCCCTTGGACTTCAGCGGCAAAACCTTCCCATTGTCGCGTACCAGCGTGACGGCACTATCGGCGACCTGCTGGCCGAAAGCCAGGTTTTCCGGCTTCCCCACTTGCTTTGCGATGGCGCTAACGTCCACCATGCGGGCCTTCTGCAGATCGAGGGACGCCTTTATCTTCAGAATTTTAAGCACCGAGCGATCGAGGCGCTCCTGAGAAATCTCGCCGGACTGCGCAGCTTGAAGCATCGCATTGTACGAGGCGGGAAAGTCGGCGGGGATGAGCAACAGATCGTTCCCGGCCTTGAAAGCCTCGACGGCAGCCCTGCCAATGTTGTCGGCGAAGAGGTGTGTCAGTGCGGCCATATCGAGGGCATCGGTGACGATGATCCCGTTGAAACCAAGCTGTTTTTCAAGCAGGTCCGAAACGATCGCCGGCGAAATTGTCGCTACGTGGTTGGGATCAGAATCGAGCGCAGGCACAGTCACGTGCGCCACCATGACCGAATCAACTCCCGCCGCGATTGCCTGGCGAAAGGGCGGAAGTTCGATTGAGTCGAGATGTGCACGGTCGACGTTAACGCTGGCAACTCCGAGATGCGAATCAGTCGCCGTATCGCCGTGACCTGGAAAATGTTTGACCGTGGTCAGCATCCCGCCCTCATGCGCACCCTTGATATAGGCCGCAACCAGATCGCCGACCAGCTTGGGATCTTCCCCAAACGAGCGCGTATTGATGATGGGATTGGCCGGGTTGGAATTCACATCAGCGTCGGGAAAAAAATTCCAGTGAATGCCAATCGCGCGCGCTTCTTCGGCGGTAATGCGCCCAAAGGCTTCGGCGTCTTCCGGCTTGCCATCTCCACCGAAGGCCATCGCATGCGGAAAGATCGTGGCTCCCATTAGACGCATCGGAACTCCACGTTCAAAATCCGCGGCAAAGAGCAGCGGAAGTTTCGAGTTGCTCTGCAAACGGTTGAGTAGCTCGGCGGCTTCGTAGGGCTCGCTGCGCAGCAGGTACGGACCATCTACGTGGACAGTCATGGCGAACGAGCCTACGTGGTACTTCTCCATCGCTTCGCGCCATTGCAGATATTCCGGATTCTCGACGTTTAGGAAACTGGCGCGGCACCAGATCATAAACACCTGGCCGATTTTCTCTTCGACGGTGAGTTTGTGCAGAGTCTTCTCCGCCCATTTCTCGCCGTCGCGCGTCTGGCGAATCGGTCCCGAGTGTTGGTATTTTTCCTTGGCGGAGGCTAGTGGAGTGAGCACGAAACAGAGTAATAGGAGGCCAACCGTACGATGCATCAGCAAACGATAGCAGAAAGCAGAGTGTCAGGTGTTAGGTCTTGACTTGCTCAAAACGCAATCTGCCGCCGCCCGCTGAATCTGCACATCATCCCCGAAGCCCCGCAGCCAGTAAACCTCCGGCTCGCGGCGAAACCAGGTCATCTGGCGCTTGGCGTAGTTGCGGTGCGCTTGCTGTGCGGCTTGAAGCGCCTGTTCGATGGTTAGTTCTCCATGCAGAAGTTGCAACGCTTGCTTGTATCCGAGCGAAGAGAGCGGGCCTGCGGCATCGCCGAATCTTTCAAGGAGGCGCTGCGTCTCCTCGACTAAGCCGGTTTCGAACATCTGTTGCGCGCGACGGTTGATTCGCTCGTAGAGCGCTTGACGATCTGGATCGAGACCAACGCGCAGAATGCGGAAGCCGCGCAAGGGCTCGCGCCCGTGCTGCTGCCAGAGCTTCGTCATGCTCGCACGTGAAGCCAGGCAAACTTCAATCGCACGAATCAATTTTGGCGTGTCATTCGCATGAATCTTCTCCGCCGCCGCTCGATCCAATCGGCGAAGAATACGATGAAGGTAACCGGAGCCGCCGCTCTCGGCCCGTTCGCGCAATATTTCTCGCAGCCCATTCGAGCGCTGCGGACCGGGGAAGAGTCCTTCGAGCAGGGCGTGCAGGTAGAGACCGGTCCCTCCAGCAATAATTGGCAAATTGCCGCGTTCTTTGATTTTCTCAAGCACCTGACGCGCCTGCCGCGCGTATTCTCCGGCGGTGATATGGCTCGTGGGATCGACGCAATCGAGCAGGTGATGCGGCGCTCGATCGCGCTCGGCCGCAGTGGGCTTGGCGGTTCCGATCTCAAACTCGCGGTACATTGCGACGGAATCGCAGTTCACGATCTCGCCGCCGAAGCGCTGAGCGAGCGCTAATGAAAGCGCGGTCTTTCCACTAGCTGTGGGGCCGAGCACCACAACCAGCAGCGGCTCAGGTTGCGGGGAAGCCACCGTCAGCGCACGCTCCAGTGGATGGCGTGCCAGTAGCGAACAAGAGTGAGAACCAGCAACAGGAAAGCGATCAGCAGCAGGCCGCAAGTTTCCTCGGCATAAATCGCGTGCCTCTGATGCTTGTGCGGAGGATCGTGCTGGCGAGGATCGTACTGGCGTTGAGCAGGGACCACAGAAATATTGTACGCCGTGCGCGAACCCGTGCGCTTCGCCTGGACACGAGGCCGCTGATCCAGTTCACTCAAATATCGGCAAAATCCTTGCTAGCACCTCATCCATGATCGCGTCTGAAATACTTTCCAGCTTCTTGCCGGCACGCGCGGCGAGATCGAGAGCGCGAGGCTGGTCGCACCGGACAATTCCCGTTGTTTTGGTTCCAGCTCCAGTCAACTGGACGGCGAAGCCAGCCGTCCGCGCGAAATTACCGCCGCTCGTGATTGGCAGGACTACGGGGACTTTCGTGATCCGGTTGAAAGGCTCCGGCGACACGATTAACACCGGCCGACGACCCCTTTGCTCGTGCCCTGACGTAGGGTCGAGGCTGACGAGCCAGATTTCGCCGCGCTTCATCCCCCGTTTCATCAGATGAGTTCGCCACCGACGGACTTACTGCGGAGCCATTCCGTTTCCTGCTTGGAACGCCGAGCCTTGGGATCGCATAGGGCGAGCAGTTCGTTGAGGGTGTACCGGGGTCGCTGGCGCGGCTCGACGACGAGGCGACCACTTTCAACCGCGATGCCGACTTTGACGCCAGGCTGCAATTGCAGGATGTCGAGCAGCGCGGGCGGGACGGCCAACATAACCGAGCCGCCCACTTTGCGCAGATTGGTGGTGTGCATGAGCGTTTCCAAGTTATATTCTAGTATAACATACGGTGTCGGGGGAGATATCGGAGGCGCTGGGAGTTTAAATACACTCAATGATCACTCTTGGGGTCGATCTCGCTTCTCAGGCAAAGCTCACAGGGATTTGTGAGATCGCTTGGAACGCCGGTCGCGCTGACATCACTAACATTGAGGTTAGGGTTGATGATGACGATTTGAAAAGGCTGCTTGGCTCCGATCGGATAGACAAAGTTGGCATCGATATTCCGCTCGGCTGGCCAGATGAGTTTGTAAAGGCAATCGGGAAACATCACGCCGGGAACGGCTGGCCGGAGTCGTCCACAAATAACCTCCGATATCGCGCGACTGGCGATTTCGTAAATGAATTCTTCAAGAGTGAGCGACTCGGGAGCCGCGTCCTCAGCGTATCGAGTGACTTGATCGCTGTACCTGCCTTCCGGGCTGCAAAGCTTATGGCAGATCTCTCGACGCCCGTAGATCGCTGCGGCGCCGGCTTGATTTGCGAAGTCTATCCGGAGGGAGCACTCCGTCGGTGGCGATTCCAATGTCGCGAATACAAGGGCAAGAAAAAGAAAGCTTCGGGCGCCCGTGGGAGGTTAGTGGAGGCATTGTTGCACAGCACGAGGGAGTGGCTGCGAATCTCCGACGCTCATCGTGACCTGTGTAAAGCCGACGACAATGCACTCGACGCCCTAGTGTCGTGCCTTGTCGCAAGGGCCGCAGCATGCAAATTAGTTGAAGAAATTCCTGTTGGATACGAGGAGCGGGCTTCGCGTGAGGGATGGATCGCTCTTCCTAAGGCCGAAAGCCTCGATAGACTTCCCAACCCGCAGCCTGCCTAGTCCAAATCTCTCCAGTTCGGACCGATCCCCATCTCGACGAGTAGAGGCACCGCGAGCGCGTGGACTCTTTCCATCTGCTCTCGAACCAACGATCGCATGGTTTCCACTTCCGATTCAGGGACTTCGAAGACCAGCTCGTCGTGGACCTGCAGCGTCATTCTCGATTTCAGACCACGCTCGTGCAGGGCCGCATCGATGCGGATCATCGCGATCTTGATCAGGTCCGCTGCAGTACCTTGCAACGGCGTATTCACTGCGGTGCGCTCGGCGAAGCCGCGCTGGTTGGCATTCTTGCTGTTGATATCAGGGATAGGCCGGATGCGACCGAAGAGGGTTCGCACTTTCAAATCGCGGCGCGCTTCTTCGAGAGTTTTGTCGATGAAGGCGCGGACGCCGTTGTATTTTTCGAAATAGTTTGTGATGAACTGTTTCGCTTCGGCGGGCTCGATGCCGAGATTCTGCGAGAGTCCGAAAGGCGAGAGGCCGTACACAATTCCGAAGTTTACAACTTTGGCCTGGCGGCGATGGTCGGGTGTGACCATAAGCGGCGGCACTCCGAAAACTTGCGATGCGGTGAGAGTGTGGATGTCGTCGCCCCGGCGGTAGGCCTCGACCAATAGCGGATCGTGCGAAAAGTGAGCAAGAAGCCGAAGTTCGATCTGCGAGTAATCGGCGGTCAACAGAACATGGCCCGGCTCGGCGATAAAGGCGGCGCGAATCCCCCGCCCAAGTTCAGTGCGGATGGGAATATTCTGCAGGTTGGGATTGGCGGAAGAAAGGCGTCCCGTGGCGGTTCCGGTTTGTCCGAAGGTGGTGTGCAGGCGCTTGGATGCTGGACTAATGAGTGCCGGCAGGGTGTCCACGTAGGTGGACTTCAGCTTGGTGAGTTGGCGATAATCGAGAACCATGCGCGCGATGGGAAAATCGTCGGCGAGACTCTCGAGAACGTCGACGGCGGTAGAGATGGTGCGGCCCCTCCCGTACTTGACGGGCTTGGGCAGGTTTAGCTTGTTAAATAAAACGTCGCCGAGTTGGCGTGGAGAACCGACGTTGAATTCGGTTCCGGCAACTTCGTAAATCTCTTTGGCTTTGACGCCAATCTCGCGTTCGAGTTCGGCTGACATTTGAGCCAGTGCCGCCGTGTCGATTTTTACCCCGGCTTGCTCCATGCGTGCGAGAACGGGAACGAGCGGGAGATCTATTTCCTGGTAGAGTCTGGTCAGTCCCGCCTGCTTGACTTCGTTGCGCAGAGCCGTCGTCAGTCGGCCGGTAACGTCTGCGGCTTCGGCAAGATCGCCGCTGAGCTTGAGATTGAAGCGGCGTAAAGCAACGTCGGCGAGGCGATGCGAGGAGTAAGTGGGATCCAGCAGGTAAGAATAAAGCATCGGGTCGTGATTCACACCCTGCAGATGAATGTCTATGGAATCGAGCGCGTGAATCGCCGCTTTGTAGTCGTGAATTGATTTAGGCGTGGCCGCGTTGGTCAGGATATGGCGTAGTTTAGTGGCAGCCTCGGCTGAATCCAGTTTGATAACCACCGCCGATCCTGCCGCACCGGAGATTGCCACGCGCCCGGCGGCGGGCTCCCGTGCCTCTGAAGGAGAAAAAGATGCATCGGTCAGAGGGAGCATCGCTTCCTGCATCTCTTCTTCGGTCACTTCTTCCTCACTGTCACTTACCAAAGGCGTTTCAGTTCGATCCCATTCCACAGCAATCGCCAGGGGGGCTTCCTCCGCGAGAGAGTTAACGACCCTTTCCACGTCACCGGCAGACTGCGCGTCGACGTAATTCGTTTCGGTAACCTGAACGATCGATGGCAATTCTCTTAGCAGGGAAGTGAATTCGAGTTCCGTGAAGAGCTGTCGCAGCAGATCGAGATCGGGCTCCCCCGCGCGCATAGCTTCGACATTGAGTTCGACCGGAACGTTGGTGTCGATGGTAGCCATGCTCTTGCTGAACAGAATGATGTCGCGATTGTTCAAAAGAGATTCGCGATAGGTCTTCTTTTCGACGTCCGCGGCGTGGTCGAGCGCCTGCTCGACGCTGCCGAAACGCTTGATGATTTCAACTGAGCCTTTGTCGCCGATGCCCGGTGCACCCGGAATGTTGTCGATACTGTCGCCGCGCAGGGCCATCACATCAACGACGCGTTCGGGTGGGACGCCGAGAATTTCTTCCACTTTAGCGGCATCGCAGATCAAGTTATCTTTGGGAGGATTCAGGATGTGAACATCGTCGTTGACGAGCTGCATCATGTCCTTGTCGCTGGAAACGACATAGACGGGATGCGACGCAGCGGCGGCTTTGCGGGCGAGAGTGCCAATGACGTCGTCAGCCTCGAAGCCGGCGAGCTCGAGGATGGGGATGCGATAGGCTTCAAGCGCGCGGCGGATGTAAGGAATCTGCTGCGCGAGATCCTCGGGCATGGCGGCGCGATTCGCCTTGTAACCTTTGTATTCGATCTCGGTGAAGGTTTGCGTTTTGATGTCGAACTTGCGAACAGTCGTGATCGACTCGGCCTGGGTAGCGCGAAAGGTCTTGGCGGCGACATCGAAAACGGCGGCGAGATGCGAGGGTGAGAAATCGTCCCGCAGTTTGCGCAGCATGTTGACGAAGACTAAGACGGCGGCGGTCGGAACCCCGGCTTTGGTGGACATGCCTGAGCGCTGCCGCGCCATGGCGTGATAGGCGCGGAAGATGAACGACATTGCGTCGATCAGAAAGATGCGCTCGTGGCCGGAGGCGCTTTGTTTACGAGCAGGGGCCGGCGAACTGGCCGATGCTGGAGCGCCAACGGAATCAGGCTTCGAAGATTGCTTCCGTGGGGGCAAGGAAACAGTTTAGCAGTCGGAAAGAGCCTTCCGCGGGGGAGGCGTTGTCCTTTACTGCGAATCCTCAGCTTTCGCCAGACGTCAGAAATCCACCTGGAAATCGGTTTGTACGACCTTGGAAGGGCTGCTGCCGGCGATGTTGCGGAAAACCAGATAATACTTCACCGGTTGATCCATGGATGCGGGCAGGTCGAGGTTCACTGACTGATTGTGCGAGGCGTCGACTGAGAAGAGGGCTTCACTGGGACGGTTGCCCACAAGATCGGAGTACTGATCAGTGTTTAAGATCAGGAAATTCACGTTTGCCATGTCATCCGACGCGCCATGCAGCTCGCGAACGTACGACTCAAAAATCCCGTGCAGGTGGGGCCTGACGGCGTGTGGAGGGATCTCGAAGGCGAAGGTTGCCGAGTTTTTCAGTGCGAAGGTTTTTTGCAAGACCGTCTGAGTTGTGCCGACTGGCGATGGATTCACGCGATCGGAGGCCGGTGCTTCTTCGACTTGCTTCACCTTCTGTTTCTCGCAAGCATTGGCGGTGAAAACTAGCGCCGCGATGAGTAGGGGCGGAAGAAGGCGGATCGGCGTTTGTCGATTCATGAGTGAACGGTTTTTCCGTACTCGGTGGTGTAGTGCAACTGGATTTCACCGCAGGTGCCTTGCTCGGCCGAGTAGACCACGCACGTGTCGAACGGTCGGGAATAGACGTGCAGGCTGACGGCGCGCTGGTTAAATTGCCGGGGATTGAAAACTCGGTGGACGGGCTCGATGGGGTCGACAGCGCAGGGATGCGACGCATTCATCTCAACCGTCTCAGTGGCCTTAATCGTGCACTTGCCGCCGGCGATGTCCTGATCCACCACATGATAGTTTTCGACCAGCAAACGGCCAATGGGGACGGCCATCCAGCAGTTCTGGTCGCGGTGGTTGTGGACGGAACTCGCCTGTCCGACTTCCCAGCAGATCGCGATCAGCTCGTAGAGAGGAGTCTTGTCGATCAAGTTGCGGGTGTAGTGTTGGCGGTCCCAGACGAGATAAGGCGTGAGCGACTCGGGGTTCAACGGCGAATCTTGCATGAATCTGCGGAGTTGCTCCGTCTGATCGAAAGCGACTTCGGGAAACTTGCGGAGTTCCGCGACGAAATGCTCGATGGAAACCTGCTTTACTGCAGTGGCCATAGGGCGCTCCGGGAAAAGTATAACGCAGTGGGTGATTTAGAGCAGGAGGCCTTTCAATGATGCTTTTTCGATAAGTGTTCTTCGATAAGCCTCATTCGATAAACATGCAGTCTCCGTAGGAATAAAAGCGATAGCGCTCCGAGACAGCGTGTTCGTAGGCGCGTAAGACATTTTCCTTCCCGCCGAAGGCGCTGACCAGCATCAGCAGGGTAGATTGCGGCAAATGGAAATTGGTGAGCATTGCCGATACCACCTTGAAGTCGAATCCTGGATAAATGAAGAGGTCCGCGGCGGCCGCGCCGGGAACGATCGACTCTACACCGAGGCGAACGGCATGTTCGAGAGTTCGAACCGTAGTAGTGCCCACGGCGATTACGCGGCGAGAATCGCGAATAGCGTGGTTGATGGCCGAAGCAGCCTCACTCGAGATCGAATAGGATTCAGAATGTATTTTGTGATCCTCGATGCGATCGACGCGGACGGGCTGAAAGGTTCCGAGGCCGACGTGCAGAGTGATCTCGACAGTTTCGGCCCCGCGCTGGCGGATTCGGTCAACGATTGCAGGGGTGAAGTGAAGGCCGGCTGTAGGCGCCGCAACCGAGCCGCGCTGCCGGGCATAGACAGTTTGATAGCGCTCTCGATCAGACATAGAATCCGAGCGGTCGATATAAGGGGGAAGCGGGACGTGCCCGATGCGGTCCAGGACTGCAAAGAAATCCTCCTGACCCTCCGTTTGCTGAAGACGGATGCGGCGTTCCCCAAACTCCCCGGGGGCAATGACTTGCGCTTCCAGTTCATCGCAGTCGCCGAAAAACAATCGTTCTCCAATGCCGATTTTGCGCCCGGGCCGAACCAGGCATTCCCAGTCGTTGGGCTGGGTGGAAAGCTGGCGCGTCAGCAGCACCTCGATTCGGCCGCGGAGGAAATCGCGGGCCGCCGGATTGTGCGGGCCGACATTTTGAGCACGGATGCCCGCCCTGCGCCCGTAAAGCCGCGCTGGAAAAACTCGTGTATTGTTGAAGACCACAAGATCGCCAGGCCGCAACAGATCCGGAAAGTCGCGGAAGGCGCGATCGGCATATTGGACGCTTCCCCGTTGCAGATGAAGCATTCGTGACCCGTCGCGAGCGGCGAGCGGTTGCTGGGCTATTAGTTCGGCAGGAAGATGAAAGTGGAAGTCGGAAACCAGCACACTGTCAGACTATAGGAGGAAGGAGCGGAGGGGAGCCGATACGGAGCGGGACCGGCTGATTCGCGTAATTTATTGGTTGGTTTCGGTAAATTTATTTGTCTGTTCGGGCTGGGTGCGGTACTATGCGTCGTAGCAGCCGCTTTGTCGTCACTCCCCCGAGAGAGTACTCATGTCCGCTGAACGCAAACACAGGGAAGAAATTGTTCGCTACGGGCACATGTTGCATGAGCGTGGCTTCGTGGCGGCGATGGACGGAAATCTTTCAGTGCGGCTTGATTCCGAGCGAATCCTGGTGACGCCAACTTGCGTGAGCAAGGGCGCAATGCGCGCGAGCGACATGGTGATCGTAGATCGCGAGGGCACGCGGGTCGCCGGGCGGCGCAATGTGACCAGCGAGATCGGGATGCACCTTCTGATTTATCGCATGCGCCCCGAAATTCAGGCGATTGTGCACGCCCATCCTCCGACGGCCACGGGATTTGCCGCCGCGGGCATGGCGCTGACGGAGCCCCTGGTTTGTGAGGTGGTCGTGGGATTGGGATGCATTCCGCTGGCGCGCTATGGCACGCCGGGGACCTCCGAGCTGGCGAAGACTCTCGAGCCTTATGTGCCGCACTATGATGCCATCCTGATGTCGAATCACGGCGTGGTCACTTACGGGGATACCATTGAGCACGCCTACATGAAAATGGAAACCGTCGAGCACTTTGCGCAGATTGCCTTGGTCACTCACCTGTTAGGCCGCCAGCAGCCCCTGAGCGGAGTCGAGATTGAGAAGCTGTTGTCGGCGCGAACCAAATACTTCTCCGGAAAGATGGCGGCGTCCATGCCGCTTGCGATGGCAAGGCCTCCCGAGAAGGTGAGCTGAGAACCAACGCCGACACAGCAGCAGTGGTGGCAAAAAAGCCTCGCTGCGCGAGGCGGACAGCCGAGGGCGGCTGTCTCCACATTTCTTTCCATTTTTATTCGCCTCCTAAGCGGAAGCGAATCCCCGCGCGGAAATTCGTTCGCAACGCCGGGTATCCGGTTACTTCTTCATAGAAGCGATCGAGAGCGTTCTCCGCGTTGGCGTACGCCGTCACTCGGGAGCTGATTCTGTACCAACCGCCCAGGTCCAGAAGAAAATATCCCGGCGTGTGATTGATGTTGAAGCCGTCAAAGTCATAGTCCGGGCGTCGACCTACAAAGCTGCCGCCGAGATTTCCACCCCAATGCGCACCGAGGTAGGTGAGCAACGTGGTGGCGGAGTGCCTGGGCCGACGGAGAAGCGGATCGCCCTGAGCAAAGGGTGGAGCGCTGCCAGCAGGAGCCAGCAGGATCTCCGTGGAAGTGTAAGTGTACGAGGTGTTCCAGGAAAGCCTCTGGGTTAACCGGCTTTGCAGTTCGACTTCCGCCCCATGAGCAAGTGACTTCTGTAAATTGACGTACTGCCCTACAAACGTGGTGGGATTCACGGTCACGAACTCGATTTGGTCGTGAAACAGATTATTGAAATAGTTCGCTGCCAGGACGAAGCGGCTCATAAACTTCTGCTGAAAACCGGCTTCGAAGGCGCGATTGCGCTCGGCCTTAAGGCTGAGATTTGGCAGCTGAAATTGGCTGCTGACAAAAGTCTGCTCAAAGCGTGGTTCCTTGATTCCGGTGGCGTAGGAAAAATTTAAACGCGTGCCCGAAAAGAAGCGTCCCCCGCGGAGGGCCTGAAACCCCAGCGCTACGCGAGGAACACCTGTGTTGCCAAAGGTCGTGTTGTGAACGAATCGGCCACCGGCAACTATATTCAGCCGCCCCAGGTTTAGCGCCTGCTCTGCGTAGGCAGCTTCGTTAAGACGCAAGCCGTGGCCACCGCTTGCAAAATCGGCCGGAATCGGATCGTTCACCGAGCCGTTCTCGTCTTCGAATTCGTAGCCGATAGTAGTTTCAGCCCAGGTGCGTTCAACATGGTCGCCTTGGTAATCGAAGCCCGCGCGGTTGATGTTTACGAGGGCCTCAAAAGGCGTGTTGATCGTGCCAAAGGGGGTATTTTCCGGAGAAATGCCACTATCCAGGTTGGTAGTTTTCAGGTTGTATTCGAAACCGGTCAAATGGTGGGTCCACTTCGATCCGGTCTTGAACGCAAGATCGAGGCTCGCCAGGTTATTGTTCTGCCGGGCACGCCCGCCGAGGTCCGGCGAGAGCACATAGGTCACGCCACCGATATCGAACACGTTGCGTCCGTTGAAATTCCACGCACCTGGCGTTCCCGTCACACTGTTGTCGTGGCGGGCGCGCAGGCGGAGGGAAATCCGGTCGCTAACGGAGAAGCCGATATTCGCACCTTCCAACGAATTGGAGTAGTCGTCGTTGGAGTCCTGGCCGCTGGTATTGAATTGATTAGCGAAGACGTTGTAGTCGAATCGTCCGTGGGAGCCGGCCAGGGATGCGTAGCCATTTTCCGTGCCGTAATTACCCGCATCCGCGCCGAAGCGAAGCTCGGGGACTGGGCTGCTTCCGGTGCGCGTCCACACCTGCACCACGCTCGTCATCGCGTCGGAGCCGTACAGAGTGCTCTGCGTACCACGCAAGAATTCCAGGCGGTCGGCTCCGGCGAGGGAGAGCGTACCGAAGTCGATTGTTCCTCCGGGTTCGGTTACGCTTACGCCGTCAACGATCACTTTGTTGTAGTTGGATTCCCCGCCCCGCACAAAAAGTGAAGAAAGCCCACCACGCTGTCCGGCCGTGTTGACCACGGCTCCGGGGAGAAAGCGTAAAGCGTCGTCCGCTCCAACCGGGTTCATGACCTGCAACTGCTCGCCATTGAGGGTCTCTACATCGGCCCCCGAATCCTCGCCCGTAACCGGACTGCGGGTTGCGCTCACGACCACTGTTTCCGAAGCTGCTGCCAAACGTAGCCGCACAGTAATGGCGTCCGCTTGCGACGGAGCATCGGCGAATTCCTCGGCAAACCCGGGTGCCAGAACCCTAATTCGGTAGGGTCCCGGGCCGGACGTGCGCAGAACGGCAAGTCCTTCCGCTGATGTGTTTTGCGTTCCCAGAACAATCGTGCCTCCTGCTTGCAACAACGAAACTTGAGCGCCGGCAACAGCCGCCGATTGAGGGTCGATAACTTTAATCTTGATTTCGGCAGCGGATGCAGCCGCGACGATAACGAAGAGCAAAAACGAAGCGCAGATTGCGCGCATAACCAATCCTCCTTTTCACGCGAAAGGGGTTAAGGTGGACGGTTTACGCCGGTCTCCTGGCTTTGCGAGTGAGGACGTCCGAATCCCTCCGGGGGATTGGAAATCCGAGTTCTTGCCGGCGGCCTTCCCGGGATTGCTCCCAGTGACCGCCTGCGATTTTCTCGCTTACAGTTGCGCGGCAGCGCGGGAATTGCACCCGCTTCCCTGTCTTTGCCATAGCGGCGAAGACGCGCAAACCGAAGGACATTTCAAAGAACCGAAAATGGTGGAGAAAGAAATTTACCGGGCGGCGTAGGTGGAAGTCAAATGCGCACGGGAAGTGGCTGGGGAAAACTTCGAGCTGCGCTCGACAAACAGCCGAGCGCGGCTGTCCCCACCTGGGTTGTGCTAGGCCCGCTAACACGACCCATGAAGAACATAAAAATTAATATCTTTTTTACATTCCATTCATGCCTGAGGCGGTAGGTCGGGGATAAAGTGCCTAAGAGCCGAATCTACTTACTCGCTAACTTCTCTTTCGCGAACGCGCCTAAGGACACTCTGAATAAGGGCTCATGCTAAGTCGAATAACAACAGTGTTCAGGCAGCCATTCGGATCTCCAATGTGGAATTCGGTCATGCCGTAGTCTCTATCAAATAAATGATCCTGTACTGGTCTTTGAAGGTCTTTACGTGCTGCCACAGCGAGTGAATACCGGCAACTTCTATGTAGATTTCGGTATGTCCGCGGACGCACTGCATGACCTCCTCGGATGCGGCCTTCATAAAGTGGATGGTCTGGCCGTCGCGCTCGACAATGGCATATTCCGAAGATTTCATCGTGGTGCTGAAACCAAGAATGTCGCGGTAAAAGGCAACTGTTTCTTCTATGTCGGCGACCGCAAGCATCGGGCTTATTTTTCTGGCGGTATACGCCGCGATAATAGCCATCACCAATCTCCTGACCAAACCTCAGACAGCGTAAGGAAATTCGGGGGTGCCGACTTTCTTTATATTGGCCTCAGCGAATTCGCGAACCCGGTCCAACGAGTCCTGCAATTCCCCTTGATAGACTTCGAGGTCGGCATCACTCACGTTCGGCGGGACAGAGATAAGTTTGCCGAATCGCATCAGGACGCGGGAGAAAGGCTTGGGGATGATCAGCCGGTCCCAGGTATTGAGCACCCACGCGCGATCGACGGCCATGTGAAACACGCTCAAGGGAACACCGGAAGAGCGCGCCAACGCCACCGGGCCGGGTTTCACTTTGCAGCGCGGGCCCCGAGGCCCATCAAGGGTGAAAGCCACGGTCCAGCCTTCCTGCAGCGCGCGGCGCAGTCCGAGCAGGGCCCAAACCGCATTGCGGCTGCTGGATCCCTTAACGGCGACGAAGCCAAATCTCCGGATGATGCGTCCCATATATTCGCCGTCATAGCTGTAGCTGCTCATCACGCGCACGCCAATATTGCGGCAGATGTAGGTCGCCGGAATCATGCAGGCGTGCCAGAAGGAAACAATCAACGGCCGTTCGCCGATGCTTTGCTGCGCGCCTTCTTCGCGGGAGACGCAGACCCGCAATGTGGGCCCAATCAGTCGGATAAACCAGTATCCCGCCGCTATGATGATGCGCAGAACGATTCTCTGCCGGAGCGTAAAGCGCCGTGGACCGGACACGCTTTCTGTCGTGGCAGGCACCTCGTGTGTGCTGGCTTGGTTCACGAGGTTATTGTAACGGGAAGGTAGTGCACAACATGCCTTCAGGTGCGAGGTGCATGGACTTCAGGCCAGCTTAGCTCTCCAGGTAGCTGTCGATCCACTCTTTGACCTTCTGACGGCGTTCGTCGTCGGCGTCGAAGCGAACTCCGAAGGATTTCGTCTTGTGCCAGGTCACAACCCCGCGCACGCAGACGCGCGGCAGAGTGAGCAGAGAGAATGAAATCTCGATATTTGTTCCTGCTGGCATCTCCTCGGAACTCTTCAACGACATGCCGCCGGAGCTAAGTTCGATGCTGGAAGCGCTGACGCGCTGGCCGTCGTTACTAACCACCGTGACTTCGGTCATGATCGGGATGCGCGTGTAGCGCCGAAATTCATGAAGCACGAGCATGTGGGTGGCGCGCACCAGTTTCAGCGCCGCAGGGCGTTCCAGAGGCTCCTGGAACATGGCATTGATGCCGTACTTGGAATAGCGCATGGCATCCTGCGCGGTCCCCCCGAGGCCGTAGAGCACAAGACGGCTATTCGAGGGAGATGTCCGAGCAGCCTCCATCACCTTTTCGGCACCGGGAGCCAGAGGGAGCACGCAGGCTTCGAACTTCTCCTGCTGCAAGCGCTCGGCCGAGGCAGACGTAACCACAGATTCAATGCCGAACTGACGAAAGCACTCCGTTAGCAGAAATCTGGAAGATTCTTTGAGGTCAACCAGGGCAGCACGCGCCGCGACCTTCTTAGTTGGGCGGTTAGGCGCCTGGGCAGTAGCAAAGGCTTTTTCCATGTGGTCGGGCCGTTTCCTGTGCGAAAGTTGATTGTGGCGCGGCGCGAAGGAGATTGAAAGAACCCTAAGGGGCAGTGGTAAGCGGTACCAAAGTGTCATTACGCGAGTTGCACTGGTGGGTGAAAACCGAGGCCGTCGCAGGCTTCGTTGGGCCAGTTGATAGGCCTAGAGCTGGCCCATCGGAACAGGTGACGCAGATCCAATTCGCGCCGTTTACTTTAGCCCGAACCCCTGTGAATGAAATTCCATAACCTCGGTGAAGTGCGCCAGGAAATAGGCCAGGCTGTGGTCGCCGGGGTACGGATGATACTCATGCCTCACGCCTTCCTTTTCAAGTTGCTCATGCAGCGCGGACGCCCCTTTTTCAAAACCGTAGTTATCCTCTTCTCCGCAGTTGAAATAAATAGCCAGCCGTCGCAGGGCCGCTCGATTCTTTGCTGCAAGAACAAACGGATTATTTTCGTTCCAATGTTGTACATCGATCGGAGTGCCGAAGACGGTCGCCAGTAACTTTCCCAGCGGGGCTCCCGAACGCGCCGCGGTGTCGAGTTCTTGCGGAGTTTCGGTGATCAACGCTGCACTTTGCGCGCTGACGGCCGAAAACATTTCGGGATGAGAAAACGCAAAGCGCAACGCTCCATATCCGCCCATGGAGATCCCGCTGATCGCGCGATTATTTCTTCCCTCGGCAATGCGGTATTTGCTTTCAATGAGCGGGATGAATTCCCGCAGAAAAAAATCACTGTAGCGCATCGAGCCGTCGGCGGAATTGATATAGAAGGTTCGGCCGCCTTCGGGAGCGACAATCAGGAATTCTCCAATCTTTTGCTGCCGGCGCAGATCATCGAGCAGCGTCCATCCACCACTGTTAAAGAGAGTGCGCTCGTTGTCACCGAGTCCGTGCAGAAAATAGAGGACGGGATAGCGCGTGGCGGACTTCGGGCTGGCGTCATAACTTGCGGGAAGGTAGACGCAGTAGTGGACCGTTGATTTCAGGATGCGGCTGTTCAGCGCGTTGCAGTCGATGCGGCTCTGCGCGTGAAGTGGAAGCGAAACGATTAAGACCGCGAGCAATAGGACGATAGGGAAATATTGGATTCGTGAAAAACGATCCATCGATTCAGTTTACTCGTAGCGCAAGGCCTGCACGGGATCGAGGCGGGCCGCACGTCCGGCAGGGTAAAGGCCCGCTGCAAGGCTCACGATGAAGGCAAACAGAATCGCCGCGCCCACAAGCCACCATGGTACCGACCAAAAATGCTCTGGCGGCAGGGACTGACGTTTGAGATAGATGTTCGTGCCTAAGTTAATGACCTGGCCAATAGCCCAGCCCAGAGCGACACCGACGAAGCCGCCCAGAATGCCCATTGCGCCCGCTTCCGCGAAGAATAGTTTCCTGACATCTCCGTCGCTGGCGCCAATCGCTTTCATGATGCCGATTTCGCGGCGACGCTCGAGAATGGCCATCACCAGCGTGTTGACGATTCCGATGGATGCGACGGCAAGCGCAAGGCTGCCGAAGATTCCCAGAAACAAATCCAGCACCGCGAAAAATTGCTGCAAGCTGCGCGTAGCGTCGAGGATGGAAAAGGTATTGAAGCCCATCTTCTTGATGGCGTCTTCCGTGGCCCGTATCCGTGCGGGAGTTTTAACTCGCACGCTGACAGACGAATAAACCGGCTGATCGCTGGCTGAGCGGGAAATCTCGCGCAGATCCGTCGGCTGCATCACGTGCAGACCTTCGGCGAGCTTTAGAGGAAGAAAAACTCGCGCCCGGGTTGGACCGCGCATGCTCTCGGGATCGAGATCGGCGACGCCAACAATCTTCAACTTCTGCTCGCGAGAGACGACGGAATACGCCGCACTGACGAGATCCCCGTCGCCGAGAGAAGGTGAATCGTCGCGCCGAAGCGGCGAAGGCGCATTCTGTGCAGCCTCGCGCTGGGCATAGCGCATAATTAACTCCTTGCCCAGAAGCGGGGCAGCCAGCTCCGCTACATTAGTCTCGTCGATGCCGGGTTTTGGAGTCTTTCCCAGCAATTCTTCAGCAAAGGTCTTCTGAAGAATTGCCTCCGGCGCCGTGTCGGACGAGAAGAAATGCCCCTGCACTCCTTCAAACGCATCGTTCGTTTTCGCGGAGGCGGGTAAAGCCGCAACCGCCGTTAAATGGGGCTTATCGTTGTAGCGCAACTCCGTGATAAACCGGATGTCGGGATAGGCTTCGACCACGTCGGGTAGATGCTCGATTTCGATGCGCGTGGGCTCATCGAGTATGCGGCTTTCGGCGGGAGCCGGCCCGTTGCGCTCGTCTTCGCGGTCGCGGCCAAAATTGCGCAAATCGCGGCGGGAGGTTACCACGACGGTGTCGAACAATCCTGATTTCATCAGCCTGCGTGAGGCGAGCTGTTGCAAACCGATACCCAGGGAAAGCATTGCGACCAGCGAGGCCACGCCCACCGAGATGCCAATGGTGGTTAGGGAATTTCGTAGTAAAGATTCGCGCAAGTTGCGCAAGGCAAGTTCGGTGAGATCGGGAAGCTTCATACCCTCGCTCCATCCGCGCTTGAATGGCCTGCTTCAGCATCGGCTGCGATGGAATTCGATTCATCGCCCACCAGTTTGCCATCCGCCAGAAAGATGAGGCGTTCGGCATAACGCTCGGCCAAAGCCCGTTCGTGCGTCACCATGACGACCGTCATTCCCAACTGCTGATTGAACTCGCGAACCATATTCATGATTTCAGTTCCAGTCCGGCTATCGAGATTACCCGTGGGTTCGTCGGCAAGCAGCAACTGAGGACGGTTAATCAAGGCGCGCGCCAACGCAGCCCGCTGCTGTTCCCCGCCCGAGAGTTCGCTCGGTCGATGATTCATGCGACCCAGCAACCCAACTCGTCCGAGCGCCTCGCGCGCCAAACTGTCACGCCTCCCACGTTCGACCTCGGCAAAACGCAGCGGCAGCTCCACGTTTTCTGCGAGCGTCATGCTGGCGATCAGATTGAAGGACTGGAAGACCATGCCCACAGTATGCAAGCGATACCTGGCAAGCTCCTCACGGGAAAGTTGCGCGAGATCGCGCTCCTGGACAACCACGCTGCCCGAGGTTGGACGGTCGAGGCCGGCGATCAGATTCAATACCGAAGATTTACCCGAGCCAGAACTGCCGAGGAGAGCGACAAATTCCCCAGCGCGCACCGTAAGAGTTACGCCATCGACGGCGCGAATGAGCGTGTCGCCCATCCGGTAGTGGCGGCAAAGCTGCTCGGCATGAATTGCCGGCGAGCCATTCTGGGGGGATTTATCCGCGCCACCCATGCGCTAGCGGACCTCGCCTTTCAGCACGCGCAGTGCATCGGTGGCTTTCACGTCGCCGTTGCGCGCCGGACCAGAAGCCCCGTTTCCATCCATCTCAGCCCTATCTCCTTCGCCCGGAGCAAGAAAAAGGTTTTCCTCAACTCCGTGCTGCCGGGTGTAGAGATCGTAATAGCGGCCTTGCGCGGCATAGAGTTGTTCATGGGTGCCTCGCTCCACGATTTGTCCTTGCTCCATCACAAGAATCTGGTCGGCACGGCGGATGGTTGACAGCCGGTGCGCGATTACAAACGTTGTCCGGCCCTGCATGAGATAAGAAAGACCATGCTGGATCATCTGCTCCGATTCGGAATCTAGGCTGGAGGTCGCCTCGTCGAGAATTAGAATACGCGGCTCGGCCAAAATGGCGCGCGCGATCGAAATACGCTGCCGCTGGCCGCCAGAGAGCTTCACGCCGCGTTCTCCGACCACGGTTTCATACTTGTCGGCAAACGATTCGGCGAACTCGTCCACGCGCGCGATTCGGCAGGCGTGCAGGATTTCTTCCTCACTCGCGGCGGGACAGGAAAATGCGACGTTCTCGCGAATCGTTCCGTCGAACAAAAACGATTCCTGCAGCACGACTCCCAGACGGGTGCGATAAGAATCGAGGCGAACCGTGCTCAAGTCGGTGTCGTCTACGAGAATTTTGCCTTTCGTAGGCACGTAAAAAGCAGAGATCAAGCCGATGGTCGTGGATTTCCCCGAGCCGGAGGAGCCGACCAACGCCGTTACTGTTCCAGGCTCGGCGCGAAAAGAAATGTCGCGGAGCACTTCGTGAACACCGTCGTAGCTGAAGGTGACATCATCGAACTCAATCCGGCCAACGATGTCGCGCATTGGTACGGAACGATTGGGGTCTTGATCCTCCGGCCGCTCCCGCATGATCTCCTGCGTTCGCTCGAGACCCGCGAGCGCTTCGGTGAGCTGGGTTCCGATCGCAACAATCTGCATGATTGGTGCAACCAGAAAGCCGAGCAATAGAGTATAGGAGAAAAAACCTCCCACCGTCAGCGTGCCGGCGGCAATCTGATGCGTGCCCACATACATTGTGACCGCACCTACAACTCCGAGTAG
Source organism: Candidatus Sulfotelmatobacter sp. (assembly GCA_036844925.1). GTDB lineage: Bacteria > Acidobacteriota > Terriglobia > Terriglobales > Acidobacteriaceae > Sulfotelmatobacter. The sequence goes on along the minus strand of DAIUEW010000017.1, from coordinate 29,605 downwards.
CACACTTGCGGAAAGGCTCATGACAGATGTGGCAGTGAGCGTGCGCATCACGTTATCCAGCAAGCGGCGCACGCCTTTGGAGAAGATCGCTTCCTCGCGTTCTTCGGCGTGATATCCCTTAATCACCCGCACTCCGCCCAGGGATTCGGTAAGCCGGCCGGTGACCTCGGCATTGATCTTGCTGCGCTCGCGAAAAATCGGACGAATGGTCGCAAAAGCCTTGTTGAGCGCAATCGCAAAACAGACGAGCGAGCCAACCGCAATCAGCGTCATCTGAGGGCTGGTGCGGAACAACAACACCAGTGCAATGCCAGACGTCACCAATCCGCCGGCGAAGTCCACAAGGCCGGTGCCTAGGAGGTTGCGCACTCCCTCCACGTCGCTCATGATTCTCGACACCAGATTTCCCGTTTTGTTGCCGTCGTAAAACGCAACCGGCAAGCGCGAGATATGGACTTGTACTTGTTCGCGCAATTCCGCGATCAAGCGCTGCGCCGCTTTGGATAACAACTGGGTCAGCGAAAACGAAGTAATGCCCTGAACCAGCGTTGCGGCCAACACGAACAAAACCAGCGGCCGCAGTTTGTCCATATGATGTTTATTGATTACGGTATCGATCAAGAACTTTGTGGAGTAGGGCAATACCAGAGCAGCGACACGATTGATGACCATCAACACAAAGCCCAGCGCGAGCAGCCAGCGCCGCGGACGCATCAGCTTCCAGACTTCCGGCACAACGGCACGAAGTCTGTCGATTTTTGGAGCTTTCTGAATTGCCTTGGAATCGGTACTCAATGTCTAGTTGGACTCCGCGGGAGCAGGATTCGCTTCATTATTACTGCATTGTGACATGGCCGGGCTAGCCGTTGTATGCTCGGGGCGTGCTACGTCCGCCTTCGCCCGAGCGTTCTCCGACCCTGGGCCTATTGCTCGGCCTGATCATCACACTGGCGGCGGTCGTTTTGTATTCCGCTTACATCACCTGGCAAATTGCGGGTTTGCGCAGGCTACAGTCTGAACTGATCGATCGCAATCGCAAGGATTCCCTGCAGTTGCTGCGCATCCAGAACGATCTGAACCTGCTCGCCGTGGCCATGCGGGATATGATCGACAACGACGAACCATATCCCCTCACCGCATGGTCAGCGCAGTTTCAGCGTATTCACACCGATCTCGACGATGCGATGCGTCTCGAAAGCGGCTTCGCCCCGACCAGCCGCACGAGTGAGCAGAGCGCTTCGCTGAGCACTTCACTCTCGCAGTTCTGGGATGCTGTCGACCGGGTGTTCGTTCTCGCACGCGAAGGCAAAGAAAAAGATGCGCGAGAACAGATCCAGATTTCGCTGCAGGCGCGGCAAGCGGCTTTGAGCACGGCCGTGGCTCGACTGCTGGTGCAGAACAGCGAGAATGAAGAGCAGGCGGCGCAGCGTGTCGTTCAAATCTATGACCGAGTGCAGCGGCAGGTTTATGTCTTCCTGGCCGCGACCCTAATCGCAATTCTGCTGACCGGATTTTCCATGATCCGATGGAACCGGAGGCTTTTTGCGCGCATGGCTGAGCTTTCGGAGCGGCGCAGTGAACTGGCACAGAAACTGATTGCGACGCAGGAATCGACGCTACGCTATATTTCGCGCGAATTGCATGACGAGTTTGGCCAGATTCTCACTGCCATGGGATCGATGCTTGGACGGGCGGGAACTCAGTTGCCGGAGAATTCGCCCTTGCGCAATGACTTGCAGGAAGTTCGCCAGATCGCGCAGGATACGCTGGATCGCGTGCGAAGCCTGTCCCAGGCCTTGCATCCGGTAATGCTGGATGAAGCGGGACTGGAAGCCACGGTCGACTGGTATATTCCAAACGTGGAAAGGCAAACCGGGATTGCCATATCCTATGAAAAGCAGGGCATCCCGTTCAATGTGTCGGGAAGTGCGGCTGTACAAATCTACCGCGTGTTGCAGGAAGCGTTGAACAACGTGGCTCGGCATTCCGGCGCGAAGCAAGCCTGGGTGCGGCTGCGTTTCCTGCCCTCGACGCTCGAGTTGGACGTGGAAGATCATGGATCAGGTTATGGATCAGGTTTCGGCACCCGGCCAGCGAAGCAGGGCATAGGACTGGTGGCGATGCGGGAACGCTCGGAATTGATGGGCGGGCGAATTGTTTTCTCAACTCCCGCCGCTGGCGGCACACTCTTACAACTTGTCGTACCTCGGGATAGGATTGAGTCCCCCGACAAAGATCGAGATATACGTAAAGAAACATGACAAAGAAAATCACAGTCTTGCTAGTGGATGATCACAGCCTGGTGCGGCGCGGATTTCGGCGCATGCTGGAGGATGAGCCGGATATGGTCGTTGTCGGCGAAGCCGGCGATGGCGAAGAGGCCGTCAAGCTCGCTCATGAATTGGCGCCGCAAGTGGTGGTCATGGATTGTGCTTTACCCGGGATGAACGGCCTGGATGCGACGCGGCAAATTCTTGAGGATAGGCCGGAGACAGCCATTCTCATGCTCAGCATGCATTCTGAAAACACCTGGGTGCGGCAGGCAATCGACGCAGGCGCCAAAGGATACATTTTGAAGAACGCGATGAACCTGGAACTAGGCCCAGCCGTGAGGCGCGTTGCCAGCGGGGAAACGATTTTTGATCCCCAAGTGGAGCAGCCGTCGGCGCTCAAGGGAGAGCGCAGCAGTGGGCTTACGCCGCGGGAACTCGAAGTCCTGCGCATGATTGTGGATGGCAAGTCCAACAAGGAAATCGCCACCTCGCTCGACCTCAGCGCCAACACGGTCGCGGTTCATCGCGCCAATATTATGAACGCACTTGGCATTCACAAGACTGCCGAGCTAGTGGTGTACGCCATCCGTGCAGGGCTGGTGAATGTTCCGTGAAGCGCAGATCCTTTCTGCGTTGCATAGCGGGTCTGGTATCAACGTCGCAGTTGCCGCTGTTGCGAGCGTTGGCGGCAGAGCCGGGAACGACAATCCCGCCAGGTTTCCGATTTGTGGACGTAACTTCCTCAGCCGGGATTCAATTTCGACACAACAGCGGAGCGTTTGGAGGGAAGTTCCTGCCCGAAACTTTGGGTTCCGGCTGTGCCTTCCTGGACTACGACAGTGACGGCTGGCCAGATATTCTTCTCATCAATGGAATGGATTGGCCCGGCCACAAGCAGCGCCGCTCGACGCTCCGCCTCTATCACAACAACCGGAACGGCACTTTTTCCGACGTAACTTCGTCCGCCGGATTGGATGTCGAAATGTACGGCATGGGCGTGGCTGTTGGGGACTATGACAACGATGGTTTTCCCGACGTACTGATCACCTGCGTCGGACAGAACCGTCTGTTCCACAATACGGGCAAAGGAAGTTTTGTCGATGTAACCAACGCGAGCGGCTTGGGAAAGCGCCTTGGGTTCAGCACATCTGCGCTTTGGTTCGACTATGACCGCGACGGTCTGCTCGATCTTCTTGTTTGCAACTACGTGAAGTGGTCTCCCGAGCGCGATGTATTCTGTAGTCTGGATGGCAAGCATAAATCCTATTGCACGCCTGAGGCTTATCGCGGCGAGACCTGCTGGCTGTTTCACAATCGGGGCAACGGGACCTTCGAAGATGTCACTGCTTCCAGCGGAATTTTTGACAGCAGTTCAAAATCTCTCGGTGTCGCGATGCTGGATGACGATCAGGATGGATGGCCCGATCTGCTGGTTGCCAACGATACTCAGCCTAACAAGCTGTATCGAAACCAGCGCAACGGAACTTTCAAGGACTCCGCGGTCGAGGCTGGATTGGCATTCAGCAGCGAAGGCAAAGCTCGAGCTGGCATGGGCGTGGATGTGGGAGATTTTATGAACTCCGGCCATTCCGGTGTGGCCATCACGAATTTCGACAACGAGATGACTGGCCTCTACGAGTTCGGAGGAAAGGCTTACGAAGATGTTGCGGCGCAGTCCGGAGTAGGCGCGGCTTCTAAGAATAGCCTGGGGTTTGGATGTGTTTTTCTTGACGCGAATCTCGACGGCTGGCTTGATCTTGCCCTAGCCAATGGCCACATCGACGAGACGGTACGCAACATTCGCGGCAACGTGGGTTATGCCCAACCGCCGCTCATGTTTCTGAACAATGGTAAAGGCAGTTTTCGTGATGTTGCCGCGGAAGTTAATGGCGGATTCGATCAGCCGAAGGTCGGGCGCGGACTTGCCTATGCCGACTTCGATCGCGATGGCGACCTCGATCTTCTGCTGACCACCAACAACGGTCCCGCCTACCTTTACCGAAATGATCAGCTTGCCGGAAATCACAGCATTCGCTTTCGACTCGTGGGCACCAAGTCGAATCGCGATGCAATTGCCGCAACGGTGCGCATTGTCTCGAGTGGCTTAAGCCAGTCGCGTATGGTGAAGAGCGGTTCCAGCTATCTTTCGCAATCTGAATTTCCAGTTACCTTTGGCTTAGAGAAACGCGATCGCGTTGAGCGCGCCGTAGTCACTTGGCCGAACGGCAGAACCGAAGAGTTCACGAACCTGGCGGCGGGACGATGCTATGAATGCATCGAAGGAAAGGGAATCTCGCCGCTGGATGGTTTTTGATTTCGCCGTTCCTGGAAGTTTACTTAGGGCTGGCTAGGAGCCCCAACTGCCGTTACATCGATGTCGACCGATTCGCTGACTCGCAAGAAAAGCGTGCTCGGATTCTTCATCCCCCATTTTGTATAGGGCACTGTGAAGTGAAGTGTCGCGGTCCAGTGGTCGGCGAACGGCTCAACCTCGGATGGGATCGTTAATTCGTGATCTGATCCATGTATGGTGAAAATTCCATGCACGCGGATTGCGGATTTTCCTTGCAGTGACACCACTCCCTCGAAGCGATCGGGACGGAATACGATCTCCTTATAGCGATCGCTTTCAAGTATTTCACGATGCATCTTCCGGTCGCGCATTCCGTTTCCACTTTCGCCGCTGGTAGCATCCACTACGATTTCGCCGGTGAGCTTACCCAAAGGGGGATCGAGAAGCAACGAACCTCTTTTCAAATGAAAAGTTCCTCGAACCGTGTGAAGTACGTCGCCAAGCGTGAAATTGATGGTCGTGCGCTGCGGATCGAACTGAATGGCCAGGCCCTGTGCGACGGCCGGAACGCGGACGCTTACGAGTAATACTGCTGCCGCCGCGAGAGCAGGCCACACGCGGTTGCGGCGAACAACCCTCGCGTCTCGGTTGATCGCGCTACGCAGTCAGTAGCCCCCATCCCAAGGTGAGCCCGTCGAGAGCGAGATGAAAGGGCGAGAGAGTTCCAACGTGCAGGGCAAGCAATCGCCGAAAAATCGCGGGCCGCTCGCGAAAAACCTGGAGAGTGCGTTGCTGGAATCGAGGACGGCCGTCGAGCGTGAGCATCAATCGAGCCATCAGCAGAGGCCGCCGCGCCATGCGCCCGTGGGCGTCCCGGTAGCCGGCGAGATCGCCGGACCTGAGACAGTCCGAGAGCACCACAGCCTGACTGAAGGCAAGGCCGAGGCCTTCCCCTGTGATCGCATCGACCGTGCCGGAAGCATCGCCGATCAGCGCCACGTTTCCCCGCGCGACGCATTTCAGTTTGCTGTTGGCAGAGATTGCGCCGCGTTCCGCAGAGGCCGGCTCCACCCCGCGAAGCCGACGATTGAGTTGCGGAAACGCAGAAAACGATTCTTCCAGGCGAAGCTTGGGATCCCGCGAGGCGACAGCTATACATACCTGCTCGTCGCTGACGGCAACGGCATAAGCCTGACTGTGCTTTCCCCAATAAATTTCCATGCGGTCAGTCCAGGGAGACACGCGATAGTGCCGGCGAAAGGAATATCGAAACGCGGTTCGCGATTGGGAGTCAAGATTCGCCCAGCGGCGCACGCGGGAATTCGCTCCGTCGGCCCCTACAATCCATCTGGTGCGGATCGTGCGCTCTCCGAGATGAACTGAGTCGCCGGAAATTCCTGTGACCGCGCTTCGCCAAAGCAGATTGATTCCGAGCGCCGCGGCACGTTCACTCATAATCTGATGCAGCACGGTCCGGCGAACGGAGAGACCGAAACAGCCGGACGGAAACAGTGCGTCCGCAGACAGGTCGGAACTGAGAAATCGCACGCCGCGTAGTGGAAAGGCTTCAGCTGCGGGCACGGAAACACCCAGCCGTTCCAGCGCCGTAATTGCGTCCGGCATCAGCGCTTCCCCGCACGCCTTGTCGATCGGTGGCTTGGCGCCGTCGGCAACCACCACGTTGAATCCTTGCTGGCGAGCTGCAATCGCCGCCGCCAGCCCGGCCGGGCCGCCACCGATCACAAAGACGTCCGTCGAATTCAAACTGTCGACCTCACCACTCCAGGAGTAGGAGCTCGGAACAAAAGCCCGGCCCCATCGCTGCCAGCAGACCCAGCGTGCCAGCCTCAGGACGCCGGTTCTTCATTACGTCTTCGAGCACCACCAGTACCGAGGCTGAAGAAAGATTTCCGACCTTGCGCAGGCAATCCCACGAGGCATCGAGTTCTCCATTGCGCAGCCCCAGAGCCGTAGCCGTGGCGTCGAGCACCTTTGGTCCTCCCGTGTGCATAACAAAACTCTTGAGGTCGCTTCGCTTGTATCCGAGATCCGCCAGAAAAGTATCCAGGTCTCTTCCCAGATTTTCACGAACCAGCGTGGGGACCTCCGTCGACAACAGGATGCGGAAGCCTTTCTCGGAAATATTCCAACCCATCATTTCTTCCGTGTTGGGATAAAAGACCGAGCGGGTCGCAAGAATTTTGGGTCCACGAATGTTGGGTCGGGAACGCTCCGCTCCGGCACCGCCGTTTTCGGAATCCTTCGGCTCTGAATTTTCACAACGAGAAGCTTCAAATTCAGCACCAGTCACAATGACCGCGGCAGCGCCATCGGCAAAGAGTCCGGACGAGATCAGATTAGCCACCGACAGATCCTCTCGCTGCAGAGTAAGCGAACAGAGCTCGACCGATACCAAGGCAGCTGCCTGGGTGGGATAGGCCCGGACGTAATCCGCGGCGCGCGCGACTCCGGCGGCGCCAGCCACGCATCCCAGGCCAAAAATCGGAGTGCGGCGAATATTAGTTGGAAGCCCCATGCGATTAATGATCAAAGCATCAATGGATGGGCTGGCGACTCCTGTGACGGTTGTGAACAGCAACGCCCCCACGTCCTCGGTCGTCATGCCAGCGTTGTGCAAGGCGAGGCAGAGCGCACGTTCGCCCAACTCTTGTGCGACCCTGATCCAGATATCATTGGCCTCGCCCCAGGTCTTGATGTCGACGTACTGCTCCGCGGGGATCGCCAGATAACGGCCATCGACAGTCACGTTACGATGCAACCGCGCCAGTAACAGGGGATTCTTCAACTCATCTCCCCAATAGTCCTGGAGGCGTTCGAGAAGAAACTTCTGGGTGTAGTAATGCTTCGGGAAGGCACTTGCCGCGCTGGCGATCCTCATGGATTCTGTGTCCTGAAGTCAGTCTCGGCACGGAATCCATCCCAGCCAACCGAATCCGAAAAGTCTTCTGCTGATTCGATGTTTTGGGCGCCCGTGAGGGTTGCACGCGGGGGGACCAGCGCCGGCCTTGTTATTGTCGCAGAGTTTGCAATTTTTGTTTGTGTTCCCCGGGTAAAAAGAATCCTCCTTGAGGTGAATTGCCTTTGACGCTTTCCTGGTTCATTGCAATACGGCTCATTGCAGTATGGCAATCGAGCTGGGCGTATTCCCGACCTTATAGGTAAAAATAGGGTTCAAATTTCCGCTGCTAACCTGGAACGACTGAATCCCCGCCGAGGAGCCCTGATTGCCTACATACAAATGATTCCCGTTCGGATCTAAAGCCAGCACACTCGGACTGGGTTCGGTTGCGAAGGCGAACAGACTCGTCGAAGTCGTAAGACCCACCGGTAGTCCGGTACCCGCGGTGATCGAATATACCGCAATATTGTTGGAGGCCTGATTCGCAACATAAAGAAACTGTCCCTTGGGCTCCAGAAGCAGTGCAACGGGGTCATTATAAGTATTGAGGGGAGACCCGGAAACCTCGCTTAAGACGCCTGCCGAAGAAATCTTAAAGATGGAAATGGAGTTCGACGAGGTGTTCGCCGCGTAAAGAAAAGTGCCGGTCGGATCGATCGCGAGCCCGAATGGATTAATGCCGTCGCTATTGGTGAGGCCGGCCAACGTGAGCGCTCCTGAAGTCACGCTGAACCCCAGGATCAACCCATTATTCTGGCCTACTGCCGTGACAAAGAGAAAATTCCCAGATGGCGTGAGCTGCATGTTCAGCACCGGCAGTCCGACAGTAAACGGGGAGTTGGCAACAGGACTGAGGACACCACTAGTCGCATTGATCGAGAAAACCGAAATATTGTTCGATCCGGCATTCAATACGTACAGAAAGCTACCTGCGGAGTCCATGACAAGAAGTTTGGGCAGAGAGGCGAGGGGCGCAACCGAGGTTCGCGGAAAGATCTCAGATAGAACTCCGTTGCTGGCAATGGTGAACAGCGAAATGTCGTTCTCATTCTGACCAGGATTTGCCACGTACAAGAACTTTCCAGATGGATGCAGCACCAGGGACTGCGCGCCGTCGCCCACCGCGAAAGGACTTCCAGCAATTTGCGTAAGCACGCCGGCAGTGGGATCTTCCCGGTAGACCGCAACTTGATTCGTGGCTGGGAGCGCGGCGAACAAATAGTGGCTCGTACTACTACATCCGATGCACACAGCAATGCTTGCCAGAGCAATCACCAGACTCAATGCCTTCTGAAGCATTCCTAACTCCTGAGAGAATTTGAAACGAAGAACAATAATACTGGCTGCCGGGTCAATCCGGTGTTGAAACAAAACGTTCTTTATCATACGGTGACGGCCAAGAAAAAGGGGGGTGGCTTGAACGTCCCCATGTGACCCGTGCAGCTTTGGCAATGAGCTATAGCTTACGAGCTCGCACGATTCACCCACTCCTGCGATGCGATGTATATGAAAGCAGGTTGCACGCCGCTTGTCTAGCGCATCAATCAACTGGCGTGTAGTTCGAGATTAGCGGAATCGATGATCGGGCTGCTCAGTGGGCCGGGCTCGGCGTGGCCGCTCCAGGAGTACCCTTTGCCAGAGACATGTCTTCGCCACCGCGTAGGGCCATCCTGAGGCGGTCGAGATACACATAGACCACAGGAGTGGTAAAAAGTGTGAGCGCCTGGCTGACAATTAGACCACCCACGATCGTAATTCCGAGAGGGCGGCGCAGTTCCGAACCGGTACCCGTGCTAAGTGCCAGCGGCAGACCTCCCAGTAGCGCTGCCATTGTCGTCATCATGATCGGACGGAAACGCAGAAGGCAGGCCTCGTAGATCGCGTCCACAGGCCTCTTGCCTTGTGTGCGTTCCACTTCGAGTGCGACGTCGATCATCATGATGGCGTTCTTCTTTACCAGTCCGATCAGAAGAATGATGCCGATGGTACCAATCACATTCAGTTCATTGTGAGTCAGCAGCAATGCGAGAAGTGCGCCCACGCCGGCGGAGGGCAGGGTCGAAAGAATTGTGATGGGGTGAATGTAGCTCTCGTAAAGCATCCCCAGAACGATGTACACCGTGATCAGGGCGGTGAGAATCAGAATCGGTTCGCTCGACAGCGAATCCTGGAACGCTGCTGCCGTGCCCTGGAAGCTTGCCTGAATCGTGGCCGGGAAGCCGATGGAGCGCTGGACTTTCTCGATGGCTAGCGTCGCCTGTCCAAGAGAGGCTCCGGGAGCTAGATTAAATGAAATCGTGACCGACGGAAACTGGCTCTGGTGATTCACCGCCAAAGGTATGTTGGAGGGAGTGAAATGAGTGAAAGCCGCCAGCGGAATGGGCGCGCCGGTGGAAGAGCGCAGATATATATTCTGCAAGGCCTCTGTCGTCTGCTGGAACTGCGGCGCGACTTCCATGACCACGTGGTATTGGTTGAGCGGACGGTACATGGTCGAGACCTGCCGCTGGCCGAAGGCGTCATAGAGTGCGTTGTCAATGTCCTGCGCGGCTACGCCCAATCGGCTGGCTGTGTCACGATCAATCACCAGCTGCGCTTGCAATCCCCGATCCTGCTGGTCGGTATTCACGTCGCGCAGTTCGGGCAGGCCACGCATTTTCTGCAACAACAGCGGACCCCAGTTGTTGAGTTCATTCAGGTCCTCGCCTTGTATTGTGTACTGATACTGAGCCGCCCCGAAGCGCCCGCCAATGGTCAGGTCCTGCTGCGCTTGCAGGAACAGCGTGGCTCCCGGAACCACCGCAAGTTTATTCCGCAATCGATTGATCACATCGTCGGCGCTAAAGTAGCAAGGGTTCCAGAAGTGGGGGGTCTTGCATTGGCCGCGCTTCTCGAGTGGCTTCAGCATGACGAAGAACCGGCCCTGGTTCGTCGCCGAGCCTCCGCCCGCGAACCCAACCGCCGTGTCAACTGCCGGGTCCTGCAATACGATCTTCACGAACTGTTCCATCTTGCCGCTCATGGCCTGGAATGAGATGTCTTGCGCAGCCTGAACCGAGCCATTAAGCCGTCCCGTATCCTGCTGCGGGAAGAATCCTTTAGGCACCCGGATGTAGAGATACACGCTCAGGCAGGCCACAAGAATGGTCACTGCTAGCGTTACGGGCTGGTGTGCGAGCACCCATTTGAGCGCGTGCCGGTATGTCGCCAGAAGGTTATCGAAGAACCGTTCGCTGGCACGATAGAAAACGTTATGCCGCTCGTTCGGTGGAGATCGCCTCAGAAATTTCGCGCACATCGTCGGCGTTGTGGTCAGGGAGACTATCAGCGAAACTCCGATTGCAATGCTCAGCGTGACCGCGAACTCCCGAAACAGCCTTCCGACAATCCCACCCATGAGCAACAAGGGGATGAATACCGCTACCAGAGAGGTGCTCATGGAAATCACGGTAAACCCAATTTCAGCCGCCCCTTTGAACGCTGCTTGCACTGCGTCCATCCCATGCTCGACGTAACGCATGATGTTTTCCAGAACCACGATGGCATCATCCACCACGAACCCAGTGGAAATCGCCAGTGCCATGAGAGAAAGATTGTCCAGACTATAGCCAAGCAGGTACATCCCCCCGAAAGTGCCCACCAGCGAAAGCGGCACGGCGATGCTGGGAATCACCGTCGCCCTCACCGTGCGCAAAAACACGAAGACCACCAGAATCACCAGCACGATCGAAATCAGCAGCGTGGTTTCAATGTCTTTAACCGAGGCACGGACCGTAATTGTGCGGTCCGAGACCACTGCCAGTTTGATAGCCGGAGGAATCGAGGACTGAAGATAAGGCATTAGCGCGCGTACGCGGTCCACGGTTTCGATGACGTTGGCGCCTGGCTGGCGGAAAATAACGACGAGGACACCGGGTTTGCCATTGGCCAGCCCGAGGTTGTGCACATCCGCCACTGAGTCCTGCACATCGGCCACGTCCGCCAGCCGCACTGGCCCGCCGTTGCGGTAGGCGACAATCAGCGTCCGGTACTGATCCGCCACGAAGAGTTGATCGTTGTCATCAAAGGATGTTGAGGTCGTTCCGTTCGAGACTTGGCCTTTAGCTTGATTCGCATTGGCGAGATTAAGCGCATTGCGCACCGTGTCCAGTCCCACTCCGAGCTTGTTGAGCAGCATCGGATTGACTTCGGCCCTCACGGCAGGTGGCGCCGAACCGTAAGTGAACACCTGGCCCACTCCGTTCACCTGCGAGAGCTTCTGCGCCAGAATCGAGTCGGAGGTGTCGTACAAACGCGCCACCGGAACCGTATCCGAGGTGAGCGCCAGAATCAGGATGGGGGCGTCCGCGGGGTTGATTTTGCGATAGGTTGGATTGCTGGGCAGGTTGGCAGGGAGTTGGCTGCGCGCGGCATTGATCGCCGCCTGCACGTCGCGCGCTGCGGCGTCAATGTTCCGGTTCAAATCAAATTGCAGCGCAATGCCGGTTGAGCCCAGTTGGCTCGACGAAGTCATCTGGTTCACACCCGAGATGCGTCCGAACTGCCGCTCCAGCGGTGTAGCCACCGCCGAAGCCATCGTCTGCGGGTCGGCCCCCGGCAACTGCGCGCCCACGCTGATCACAGGAAAATCCACCCGCGGCAGTGAAGCCACCGGCAATAAATTGAATGCGAGAATCCCTGAGAGCAGCAGCGACGCCGCCAACAGCGACGTACCAATCGGACGCCGGATAAATGGAGCTGAAATACTCATCGTCTAATAAGGCTCGCGGTTGCTGTCCCAACTACGATCTGTCATCCCGACCGGCGCGTCCCGCTCCCGAAGGAGTAGAGGGACCTGCCGTTTCTTCATCGTGCTCTAATCCCCCGGGAGTTCCTGCGGAATCGGATTCCCGATCTTGTATTTCTCAAACCTGTGCGCCAGCCGGTCAAACCACAAATAAACCACCGGAGTGGTATAGAGCGTAAGCAACTGGCTAAGAATCAAACCGCCCACGATCGTAATGCCGAGCGGACGGCGCAACTCCGCGCCCGTGCCGGAGCCGAGAGCCAACGGCAAACCACCGAGCAGTGCAGCCATCGTCGTCATCATGATTGGACGGAAGCGCAGCAGGCACGCCTGAAAAATCGCTTCCTCCGGCGGCTTGTGTTCCGCGCGTTCGGCCTCGAGAGCAAAGTCGATCATCATAATCGCGTTCTTCTTCACGATACCGATCAGCAAGATGATTCCTATCAAAGCGACTACGGTAAGATCGTTCCCCGTAAGCTGCAGCGCCAGAATCGCGCCCACGCCTGCGGAGGGCAGCGTAGAGAGAATCGTAATCGGGTGGATGTAGCTTTCGTACAAAACTCCCAGCACGATGTAGACCGTGATGATGGCTGCGAGAATCAGGAACGGTTCACTCGAAAGCGAATTTTGAAATGCGGCAGCAGTGCCTTGAAACGACGCGTGAATGCTCGGTGGCAATTGGATTTCTTTTTCCGCCTGCTGAATCGCTGTCGTCGCCTCGCCCAGCGACGCTCCCGGTGCGAGATTGAACGAGAGGGTTACGACGGGAAATTGTCCCTGGTGGTTGACCGCTAGGGTTGTGCCGATGGATTGCATCCGCGTGAATGCTGTAATCGGAACCGGGTTGCCGCTGGTAGCGGCCGTAGCAGCATTGGCTGTGGGAGCTCCGGAGTTAGGAGTTATGCTTCCCGGGCGAACGTAGATGCCGTTCATCGCATCAGGCGTCTGCGCGAAACTGGGCAGCACTTCCAGCACCACGTGATACTGATTCAGTTGCGTGAAGATGGTCGATACCAGCCGCTGCCCGAAAGCGTCATAAAGCGTATTGTCGATTGCCGACGGCAGAATCCCCATCCGCGATGCTGTGTCGCGGTCGATAGTGATGTTAGTTTTCAGTCCTCCGTTGAGCTGATCTGTGGCTACATCGCGCAACACGGGAGAGGCGCGCAGTTTCTCGACCAACTTCGGAGTCCATTGCGCCAATTCCTGCGCGTCCGCATCTTCAATGGAGTACTGGAACTGCGTGCGGCTCACGCGATCTTCCACGGTCAAATCCTGCACCGGCTGCATGTAAAGCGTAATGCCATTGACCTGGGCCAGTTCGGGCTGTAGTCGCCGTATGATGGCGGAAGCGTCATCACTGCGTTCATCGCGCGGCTTCAAGTTGATCTGGATGCGGCCGCTGTTGGGCGTCGTGTTTGTGCCGTCAACACCGATGAATGAGGACAGGCTCTCAACATCTTTATCTTTAAGAATCACCTTGGCCAGTTCTTGCTGGCGTTGGGACATCGCACCGAAAGAGATATTATCCGGAGCCTCCGAGATTCCCAGAATTACACCGGTATCCTGCACCGGAAAAAATCCCTTCGGCACAACCACATAAAGAACGAGCGTCAGAACCAGTGTTCCGAAGGTCACCAACAGCGTTACGGTCTGGTGCTTCAACACCCATTTCAGGGTGCGACCGTAAAATGCGATCACCCGGTTGTAGTAATCTTCGGTGACCTCATAAAAGCGTCCTTTCTCTCCTTCCTTGCGATGCTTGAGCAGCTTGGCGCACATCATTGGCGTCAAGGTCAGTGAAACTCCTGCCGACACAAGGATGGTCACTGCCAACGTGACCGCGAATTCGCGAAACAGCCTGCCCACAATATCGCCCATGAACAACAAGGGAATCAGCACAGCAATCAGCGATACAGTTAGCGAGACGATGGTGAAGCCAATCTGTCCCGACCCGTTAAGAGCCGCATCCAGGGGCGATTCTCCCGCTTCCAGATAGCGGTCGATGTTTTCAATCATGACGATGGCATCGTCCACCACGAAGCCGGTGGAGATCGTCAACGCCATGAGCGTGAGGTTGTTGAGGCTGTACCCCAAAACATACATCACCCCAAACGTTCCCACGATCGACAGCGGAACCGCGACACTGGGAATGAAAGTGGCCCGCAAATTTCTCAGAAAGAAAAAGATAACGATGACCACCAGCACGATGGTGAGCGCAAGTTCGAATTCAACGTCCTTCACCGATGCGCGGATGGTCGTGGTGCGGTCAGTGAGAATTTGCACCTTCACCGCAGAGGGCAGCGATGCCTGCAATTGCGGCAGCAATTTCTTGATCCGGTCGACCACGCTGATGATGTTTGCCCCAGGCTGGCGCTGAATGTTCACGATAACCGCGGGAGTGGAATTCATCCACGCGGCAAGCAATGTGTTTTCCGTGCCGTCGATCACGTTCGCTACGTCGCTCAGCCGAACTGGTGCACCCTTGCGATACGCGACGACGATCGGCTTGTATTGCTCGCTGGAAAAGAGTTGGTCGTTGGCACCGATGGTATAAGACTGGCGCACCCCATCGATGACTCCCTTCGCCTGATCCACGTTTGCGGCGGCGAGCGCGGTGCGAACATCTTCAAGACCCAATCCATAAGAAGCGAGCGCAGTTGGATTGACTTGAACTCGCACAGCGGGCTTCTGTCCGCCGCTGATCGACACCAGCCCTACGCCCGGTAGCTGCGAGACCTTCTGTGCCAGAGCCGTGTCGGCGAGATCTTCCACCTTCGACAAAGGCAACGAGTCTGACGTCATCGCCAGCGTAAGAATTGGGGCATCCGCCGGATTGACCTTGTTGTAGATGGGGGGATTCGGCAAGTCTGTCGGCAGGTAGGTAGAAGCCGCGTTTACTGCGGCCTGCACCTGCTGTTCTTCCACATCAATGTTCTGGTCGAGCCCAAACTGCAGCGTGATCACCGAGCTGCCAAATGAACTTGTCGAAGTCATCTGGCTCAGTCCCGGAACTTGGCCGAACTGCCGCTCCAGCGGCGAAGTAACCGACGAGGCCATTACCTCGGGGTCTGCTCCCGGATAAAAAGTGACAACCTGAATGGTTGGGTAGTCGACCTCCGGCAGGGCGGAGACGGGCAATTGCATAAAGGCGACCCACCCCACCAGCAGCACGCCCACCATCAACAGCGTAGTTGCCACCGGTCGGAGAATGAATAGCCGTGAAGGACTCATGGAGCCGAATTTCCTGATGCCGGGGAGCCGGCTGGGCTGCCGGAAAGTGCGGCGCCGCTATTTGGCCCCGCAGTTGTGTCGCCTGACCCGCTATTGCGCGGCTCAATCTTGCTTCCAGTTTGCAGCTTGTCCTGCCCATCCGTCACCACCGTGTCCCCCGGATTAAGTCCGCTGGTGATGATAGTGGAGTTCCCTTGCGTGACCGATATAGCCACCGGGCGTGCCTCAACCGTCTTGTCGGGCTTTACCGCATAGACAAACGCACCTTGTGGACCGCGCAATATCGCGGCTGTTGGAACCACCGTGCTGTTCTTTCTGGTCTCCAGAAGCATGTTCGCATTGACGAACTGGTTAGGCCAAAGTTGATTGTCTTTGTTGTCAAAGACAGCTTTCAGCTTTGCGGTTCCGGTTGTCGGATCGATCTGATTGTCAATCGTCTGCAGCTTCCCGGTTGCAAGCTTGGTTTGATTGTCCCGGCTGTAGGCCTCCACCAGCAGCGTCGTGCTCTTCATGTGTTGTGCCACGGTCGGCAACTGATCCTCGGGCAGGGTGAAGATCACGGCAATGGGCTGCAGTTGCGTCAGGATCAGCATGGGGTTGGTGTCAGCAGCGTGCACAATATTTCCCGGATCCACCTGTCGCAGTCCGACGCGGCCGGTGAATGGCGCCGTGATGTTGCAGTAGACAATTTGCAGCTTGGCGTTATCGATCTGCGCCTGATCGGTGCGAACCTGGCCGTCCAGTTGATCCACCGTTGACTTCTGCGTATCAACCTGCTGCTGCGCGATGCTTCCCGATGGAATCAATGTAGTGTAGCGATCCAGGTTTAATTTCGCGTCGCGCAACGTCGCCTGGTCCTTGAATAACTGCGCCTGCATTTGCTCCAGCTGCACCTGATAGGGGCGCGGATCGATCAGGATGAGCAAGTCGCCTTCTTTTACGATCTGTCCTTCCTGGAAGTTGACTCGCATGATCTGGCCGTCGACCCGGCTTTTTATGTTCGCGGTGTAGAACGCACTCACTGAGCCCAGGCCGACGAGATAAACCGGCACATCCTGCTTTTGCACCTGGGCAACGGCGACCGAAACGGCGTGCGGTCCCGCGGCCTGCGCTTTTTGCTGTTTGGAATCGGCGCCGCCGCAGCCGAAAAACGAGACGCAAAGCAGGGCCAGCGCAATGGCCATCGGGCGCCGAAATACATCACGAACAGCGAAGCGCTTTTTTGCTGGAGGAAAATTCAAATCGGTCATCATCAGGGTTTACTTGGAAACAATATTTCAAAGATAAAAGATAGGCGATAAACAGCCATTTATTAGACGTGTTCACTTTGACTAGGTCGCGGCGCCTCTACCCGAATAAAGCCAGCAGCATCCTGCGACAGTATGTTCGCGCTGGAGGGGATCGGTTGGAACCGAAACACAGGCTTAATAGTAGAACCGTACAAGTTAAGGATCAACTGTGGCTCTGCGCAGGTCAAGGTTACCGAGGAAGTTTTACAAATCTTTACTCCGGTTGACCGTAGCTTCACCGTTTCGTCGATTGCAGCGCCGGCGACACGGGATGCAGCGCTTCATAGGCGGTGATTTCGCTTTCGTGTTGCAAGGTCAGTCCAATGTCGTCCAACCCATTCAACAAACAGTCGCGTACGAATTCATCGATTGGAAACTTTGCCCTCAAGCCGTGATCATCGCGGACTTCGCACCGCTCCAGGTCGATGGTGACTTCATAATCCTCGAACTCTCTGGCGCGCCGCACTATTTCAGCGGTCTCGGCCTCGCTCAGGCGGACGGTGAGAAAGCCGTTCTTCGTGCTGTTGTTGGCGAAGATGTCAGCGAACGACGATGAAATAACGGCGCGGAATCCGAAATCCGCCAGCGCCCACACGGCGTGCTCGCGGGAGGAGCCACAGCCAAAATTCTTTCCCGCCACCAGAATGCTCGCGCCTTGATACCGCGGCTCGTCCAAAACAAATCCAGCGTTCTTCTTTCCATCCGCGGAGAAGCGCCAGTCGTAAAACAAAAATTGCCCGAAGCCGGTACGCTCGATGCGCTTCAGGAATTGCTTGGGTATGATCTGGTCGGTGTCCACGTTGATGCGGTCCAGCGGGGCGACCCGGCCACGATGCACGGTAAACGGTTTCACTTGAGACCTTTTAGCTGTTGCCAAATAGAAAGCTTCAGTACTAGGGCGTCATCTCCACAAACGCGGAATGCTCCCAGGGATTCGTGATTCACACCGTAGAAAGATACGTGGTAAGCGGTCGGGTTCACCCAGTCAAACACACGAATGACCGTGCCTGTTGCGCCTACAGGCACATCAACTCCGGGCAAAGGCTTCGCGAGAGTGACAATATCGAAATGGTGGAACATCGCTTCCTTATTGAAACTTCCAGTTTCGAATATCCGTGAAGTGCCCCTCAATCGCCGCTGCGGCCGCCATCATCGGACTCACCAGGTGCGTGCGCCCTCCGCGCCCTTGCCGCCCTTCAAAATTCCGGTTACTCGTGGAGGCGCAGCGTTCGCCGGGCTGCAAAATGTCGGGATTCATGCCCAGACACATTGAGCACCCGGATTCACGCCACTCGAAGCCGGCAGCCAGAAAAATCTGGTCGAGCCCTTCCTGCTCGGCTGCGCGTTTCACTGTCTGCGATCCAGGCACTACCATGGCCCGCACTTTCTTGCTGACATGGTGGCCCCGCGCCACGCGCGCCGCCGCGCGTAAATCCTCAATCCGCGAGTTGGTGCACGATCCGATGAAAACGCGATCGATCCCGATATCTTCAATGCGTTTCCCCGCCTCAAGTCCCATGTACTGCAAAGCTAATTCGGTCGCGCGCCGGTCCGATTCCTTCAGGCCGCCAGGCTCGGGCACGCGTCCGGTCACCGGGGCCACCATGCCGGGATTCGTGCCCCAGGTCACAAACGGAGAAAGCTGTGCCGCGTCCATCTCGACCACTTTGTCGAAGGTCGCCCCTTGATCCGTGGGCAAGCTGCGCCAGTAGTCGACCGCTTTATTCCATTCGTCATCGCGTGGAGCAAATCGCTTCCCCTTCACATATGCGAACGTGGTTTCATCGGGCGCCACCATGCCGGCCCGAGCGCCGGCTTCGATGCTCATATTGCACAGCGTCATGCGGCCTTCCATCGAGAGCGACCTCACCGCCTCTCCGGAATACTCGAGCACATGCCCGGTAGCACCATCGGTACGGATTTGCCCAATAATTCCTAGCGCCAGATCTTTAGCGGTCACGCCTTCCGGCAAGCGTCCGCGCACGTCGATCCTCATTGTCTTCGGCTCCTGCTGGGCCATGCATTGTGTCGCAAGCACATGCTCCACCTCTGACGTGCCAATTCCAAAGGCGAGCGCGCCGAATGCGCCGTGGGTGCTGGTATGGCTGTCGCCGCAGACAATCGTCATTCCGGGCTGCGTCAACCCCAGTTCCGGGCCGATCACATGGACGATTCCCTGGTCGGGCGAATCCATGTCGAAGAGCTGCACGCCAAATTCTTTGCAGTTGGTCTGCAGCGCGGCAATCTGCTTCGCTGCAATCAGATCTGTGATCACGGTTCCGCGCGGCTCGGTTGGGATATTATGGTCCACGGTGGCCACGGTGCGAGCGGGCTGCCGAACTTTTCTTCCCGCTGCTCGCAAACCATCGAAGGCCTGCGGCGAGGTTACTTCATGCACCAGATGCAGATCGATGTAAAGGATGGGAGATCGGCCACTCGGCTGCGCGACCAGGTGCGCACCCCAAACCTTCTCGAAAAGTGTCCGCTTTGCAGGCATGGCTTTGATCCACGGAACCACCTTCAGCTCAACAACGCCGAGGCACGAAATGCAACTCTAAGCTTCTAGTTTTTCACAGCGCGCAAACGGGAGCAAGCCACGCGCAGCCACAGTGAAAGCGCTCATGTGGGCACATCTGCTCTCGGCTGTGCGGTCAAGCGAAGCTCGAATGCTTCTTCGTCAGGGCCGACGGTCAGGGCCGGACGCCGCCCAAATCCCGGTGGTGGCTCAATCTGAATTTGTCGGCCGATAGCTTGGGGTCATCCTGAGTGCAGCCGTTTTTCAGGCGGAACGAAGGATCTCCCACTGGCCGTATCTATGGGAGATCCCTCACGCGGCAGAAGTACGCCGCGTTTCGGGATGACGCCTCGTAGGAGAATAAATTGAAGCTGAGCCACTATCCAAATCCCTGCGTTGTGGTCCTCAACCGCTGCTCTCAGCTATTATGAAACATTCACACATGATCAATGGCAAGCGCATCGCGGTCGTAATGCCCGCCTACAATGCGGAGAAGACGCTTGAGGCCACCGTCGGCGAACTGCCGGAACAGGTGGACCTGCGCATACTCGTGGACGACAGCAGTTCTGACGGCACCGTGGAGCTGGCGCGACGCCTGGGTCTGCAGGTCTTCCTGCATGATCGCAACTACGGCTACGGACGCAATCAGCAGACCTGCTATCGCGAAGCCCTGGCGGCGGGAGCCGACGTCGTGATCATGCTTCATCCCGATTATCAATACACTCCGCTGCTGGTAACCGCCATGGCAAGCATGGTGGCTTATGAGGTTTACGACGTCGTCCTGGGCTCGCGCATCATCGGCGGGACGGCTCTACTCGGCGGTATGCCGGTCTACAAATACATCTCCAACCGCGCGCTCACGGCGTTCGAGAATCTTTTTCTGCGCGTGAAGCTTTCGGAGTACCACACCGGATACCGTGCCTTCAGCCGCGAGGTGCTTACGGAGTTGCCACTTCTGGAGGACTCCGATGATTTCGTCTTCGATAATCAGGTGCTGGCGCAGTGCGTGTACTTTGGCTTTCGCATCGGAGAAGTGTCGTGCCCCACGAAATATTTCGAAGAGGCCTCGTCGATTAACTTCCGCCGCAGCGTGAAATATGGTTTCGGTGTGCTGGCCACGACTTTGCAATTTGCGCTGCAGAGGGCAGGGATAATCCACTTGCCGCGGTTTAGTGACAATGGCCGCAAGCTCGATCCCGACCTTCCTACCTACTACGAACGCACCACCGAAACTGCTCGCCCGGCATAGCACCGAGCGCAACAGAGGCGCGCGCCACCGCGCGGGAAACCGCTACTTCACGGTGAACGGCGCCGACGCCGTCAAATTCTCCCATTCGACGAGCAGTTGTCCCTTGGCGCCGCCGGCGCCCGATAGCGTGATCTTGAGGGTTTCGACCAAAGATGACGGCTTGCCCATGGTGAGCGAAGCGCGGCCCAGTTCGGTAGCCGGATCATCGGTGGTAGCGCCCTCGCGAATGCCGTCGGGTGAGACCCCGACACCCCAGATGTGGCGGGCGCCGGCCATCAGGGTTTTGTTGACAATCAGCTTCCACTGGCCGTTGTCGAGGTCGGCGTACAGGGTGTAGTCGCCCTTGGGAATGGCGAGGCCATTCAGGTCGAGGTCGGCGTCGGTGTGCAGAACAGTGGCGTAATCGGCGCCCAGACGCCACACGCTGCCATCCGGCTGGAGCGCGCCGGCGCCGCCGAAAATGTGGCGACCCCTGACGGAGGGGGCGTGGTAGTAGATCCAGAGGTTCTTGCCGTTGATGGTGACGCTGGTTTCAGCGCCCGGACTCTTAGTGTTCTTAGTGGTCAGGTCTTCCTTTTTCACCTGGGCGGCGGCGAGCATCATGCCGCTTAACAACAGAGCACTCAATAGGATTCGTTTCATTTCCGACGTCGTTTCTTTCTCGAGAGAGTATACAACGCACGCGGCGACTGCCCCCGCAGGGTTTAAAAGTGAGAATAGTCCGCCGGCCCGTATACCCGGCGATCCGGAGAATCGTCCTTCGGGCGATCCTCCTCGACTCAGAATGATGGTGGGATTCGTCGATAGAGTCTTATTTTTCCTAGGCCATCAACGCAATAGTTCCGCATTCCACAGCTTCTCCACAGCAATCAGCTTCCGGTATAGTTCAAACAACGTTTTTCTGCCTCACAATCCTTACGGAGCACTGTCTCTCCCATCATGACCGAGTCTGCCGATTTCAAAGAAATCGTCAAGCAGCAGGCGGACATCGTCCGCATCGTCGGCGATTACATCAAGCTGAAGAAGTCAGGTGCGCAGAACTACTCGGGCCTTTGTCCCTTTCATGGCGAGAAGACGCCGTCGTTTTCGGTGCATGCCACGCGCCAGTTTTACCACTGCTTCGGCTGCCACGAATCCGGAGACGTATTCAAGTTCGTGCAGAAGATCGAAAACATCACCTTTCCCGAGGCCTTGCGACTGGTCGCGCAGAAGCTGGGAATTCCGCTGCCCAAAGCTACGTACTCGAGTCCCGCAGAGGCCAAAGAAGCCAGGCTGCGCGCTCAGCTGTTCGACATCCAGGGGCACGCCGCGGCATTTTTCCAGGAATGTATGAAGCGTCCTGAGGGCGCACGCGCGCGCGAATATTTGCTGGGGCGAGGGCTGGACGAAGAAACGATCGCTCGCTTTCGCATCGGCTACGCGCCCGATTCCGGCTTCCTCCTGCGCGACCGGCTGGCAAACGAGTTCAGCGAAGAGGTGCTGCGGGAGAGCGGACTGTTCTCTTGGAAGCAGGAGGACCGGCCTCCGGCGTCCGGCGCCCGGCGGAAGGAGAACGGCGAGACCGGTGCCGCTGGCGGCGAACAGCAGGTTCCTCACGGGCTTGCGCCCGCTCGGAATGACAAGGATGGGAGTGAAGACCGGGAGCCGGAAACCGGACGCCGGACGCCGGAAGCCCGCATGTATTCCAAATTCCGCAACCGCGTAATGTTTCCCATCGCCAACGACGCCGGAAAAATCATCGCCTTCACGGGACGAACCCTGGCCTCCGACGAGAGGGCCGGTCCAAAATATTTGAATTCCCCTGAGACCGGAATTTATTCGAAAAGCCGGGTTCTGTTCAATCTAGACCACGCGAAAGAAGCCATCCGCAAGCTCGATTACGCGATCCTGGTCGAAGGCCAAATGGATTGCATTTCCGTCTACGCCGCCGGATTTCACAACATCATCGCCAGCTCGGGTACGGCATTCACCGAGATGCAAGCCAAGGTGCTCGGCCGCTTCAGCAAAAACGTTATCGTTAACTTCGATCCCGATACCGCCGGCGCGAAAGCCACGGAGCGCACGCTGGGTTTGCTGGTGGAAGAAGAATTCAACATCCGGGTGCTGACCCTCGAACAGGGATTCGATCCCGATCTCTACATTCGCCGCAAGGGAAAAGACGCATACGGAGCAGCTTTGCGCGCCTCGCAGAAATATTTCGATTACCTGATCGACCGTGCCCGCAGTCATTTTCCAGTTCGCAGCGCCGAGGGCAAAAAAAATGCTGTGAACTACCTGCTGCCCCATATTCAACGCGTGCCCAGCCGCATTGTCCGCGACGAACTGGCGCAGGAGATCGCGCAGAAGCTGGGTATTGATTCGGCTGTGCTCCGGCAGGAATTGCGGCATGTGGCTGCGCAGCGCTCCGCGGCGACAGTGAAAGCTCCCGCAGAAGCGCAAGCTACCGATGCCGAGCGCATTCTCATCCGGGCGCTGGCTTCGGCGCGCCAGATGCAGCCCGGAGCCGAGCATCTTTCCGCTCGCGACGGTGCGGAAGAAGAATTCGATCCCGCGCGCCAGGCGCGCTACGCACTCGAGAATGAGGGCCTGCATCGCGGTTTAGCCACAGAATCGCTGGTCGATGCGCTACTCAACGCGGGGACGGAAATTGCCGATGTAATGGAGGTGCCATGCTCCGACGGTGAGCGCCGTATGCTCGCTTCCATCCTCTTGAAGGAGGACGAAGAACTTAGCGCTGAACGCCTCGAGGGCGCAGTGCGCGCACTGCGCCGAATTCACGTGCGCCGTCACTTCGACCAAGTGCAGCGCGAACTGAAGAAGCCCGGCATCAGCGACGATAGAGTACGCATGAAAGAGTTATTGCTTGAGTTGGAGCGGCTGAGCCGTGCGTTGAGAGATCCAAGTCTGGCCGAACTTGGATTGAAGAAGACGGGCTGAAAAAGAGCGGTGAGTACGCTCTGGAAACAGGAAAAGTGCCCAAAACAGGTGAAACAAAACGGCCCTTGGCGCCATCTAACTATTTAGCAGGAATAGAGATAGCGGCGGGCGGCGGGATTTCGCGGGGCAACTGATAGACGGCGCGGCACTTATGTGCTAAACTCTGTAAGTTTGTGCTAGGTGCACAACTCCGCGCTACCCCATATTCCCACCTTTTAAGACTGTACCACGACGCTCCGCGCGAGCGAATTGACGAATTTGAGGACACGCCTCTTGGCTCTTGAAGATAAGTACGACGACATTAAAAAGCTGGTCGATGCCGGGAAAGAGAAGGGATACCTTACCTACGATCAAGCAAACGACTTGATCCCGCACGATGTGCACAGTCCCGAAGACCTGGACGACCTGCTCACTACGATTGGCACGCAAGGCATCGACGTGCTGGAGGGCCCAAAACTGCCTTCCGCCGCGCTCGACAAGAAATTCGACGAAGGAGAAGAGGGAGAGGATGTCGAACTCGATCTCACTCCCGGCGCTCTCGAAAAAACCAATGATCCCGTCCGCATGTATCTGCGCGAGATGGGAACCGTCCCGCTGCTGACTCGCGAAGGCGAAGTGGAAATCGCCAAGCGCATCGAGCGCGGCCAGTTGCGCGTGCTCAAAGCGCTTTCCCGGTCGCCCATCGTGATTCACGACCTTCTTGCCATGGGCGAAGACCTGAAGAAAGGTGTGCGCTCCATCAAGGAAGTTGTCACCTTCGACGAGGAGGAAATCACCGACGAGATTCTGCAGAACCGCTTGAACGAATTCACCGGCAAGATCGACGACATGGCCAAGCTCTACAAAAAGGTTGGCGTCCTGCAGGAGAAATACGCAACCGTCTCGCAAAAGAAGCGTCCCAAGGATCACCGGCGCGCCCGCCGCAATCTGGCGCGCGCCATCGTGCGGGTTTCTCTTGCAGTCCGCAGGCTCGGCTTCACCAATGCCGAACGCAAGCGCCTGATCGACCGCGTCAACAAAACCGTTGACAGCATGCGCTCGCTCGACCGCCAGGCTGGGAATCTCGAGCGCAAAGCCGACGCCACGCGCAGTGAAGATCAAAAAAAAGAATACCGCCGTCAGGCCCGCGCCGTAAGAAGCGAGATTGAAAAACTCGAAGCCGAGGCTGGCCTGTTGTTCCAGGAGATCAAGCGCACACAGCGCGAAATCATCCAGGGCGACATGGACGCGGAACAGGCCAAGCGCGAACTGATCGAAGCCAACCTCCGCCTGGTAGTTTCGATCGCGAAAAAATATACCAACCGCGGCCTGCAGTTTCTCGATCTGATTCAGGAAGGCAACATCGGCCTGATGAAAGCCGTGGACAAGTTCGAATATCGCCGCGGGTATAAGTTTTCCACTTATGCCACGTGGTGGATTCGGCAGGCGATTACTCGTGCAATTGCTGATCAAGCGCGTACGATTCGCATCCCGGTCCACATGATCGAGACCATCAACAAGTTGATCCGCACTTCGCGGCAGCTGGTGCAGGAACTGGGACGCGAACCTACGTCGGAAGAGATCGCGAAGAGAATGGACATCCCGGTCGCGAAAGTACGGAAAGTTCTCAAAATCGCACAGGAGCCCATCTCGCTCGAAACTCCGATCGGCGAAGAAGAGGATTCGCATCTCGGCGACTTCATCGAAGACCGCGCCGTAGTCTCGCCCGCCGAGGCCGTAATCAACGTCAACCTCAAGGACCAGACTGGACAGGTCCTGCGCACGCTGACCCCGCGCGAAGAAAAAGTCATCAAGATGCGCTTCGGCCTCGAAGACGGCAGCGAGCACACTCTGGAAGAAGTCGGCCAGTCATTCGCCGTAACCCGCGAACGTATCCGCCAGATCGAAGCCAAAGCCCTGCGCAAACTGCGCCATCCCTCGCGCTCGCGCAAGCTGCGCGCGTTCATGGATGGAGTTAGGGACTAAGCTTCACACATGTGTCATTCCGAACCGGGCAGAAGCCCGGTGAGGAACCTGCTTGTTACGTCGGAAAAGGCACGGCCTCGGTCGTGCCTTTTTGTTTGTGAGAATGCTGCCTGGGCTCTCCCGAATTAGTAGGGGACGGACGCACTCGTCGCCTCTGCGTTCTTCACCACTGCGTCACGAGGAGCGCAACGGATGGTGATCCGATCTTACGCTCCAGTCGCCGCCTTCTTGCGCTTGTGCCTGGGCCTCCCGCCAAGGGTACCATTGTTGCGAGCAGCCGCTTTCTTCGCAGCACTGGTAGACCTTCCGCCAATTTCCCCCATTGCGGACGCCATCCATTTTCTCGAGCGCCGCCGATCAAGTGGACATTCGGGGGAGTGTGGTCGTTCGAGTGGATCGCGGCACGCATACCGTTGCGAGAATCGACTGTGCCCACATTGACCATTATGAAACAATATCCCAACCGCTTAGGTTTTTATTTAAATGGGTACAAAAAGCGAAGAACGGTGCCGCCCGCCATTTTCATTAATTCGGAAACTCGTGGACAAATGGCCGCACTTCCGCGACAGCCCAATGGAAGGCTGGTCGAGGTTCGTGGCAGCCTCGCCCGTGGCGGCGCAAGGGTGGGCCAGTCCCCCAACATCAACGCGGTGCGGGCTTGAAATAGTAATCGTAGTTCGGCACTTTTTCTCCGAGCAGTCTTAGCAGCCTTATGTCAAAGAGGAATGCATTGACTTCGTCCAGACTTAGGTTACTGAACATCGTTGCCGCACGAAGTGGCACAGGGAAAACTGTCGGAGTAATTAAATTATTGCTGGAGTGCACGTAGAACACGTTGAGCCGTGGCTCAATTTCTGGGTGTAAGGTTTCTGGAGGCGCGTGCGAATCCTTGTTCGACCAAGGAAGCAATACAGGTTCATTCATCGGCGTTTCTTCCCACGTGCTGTTGCTGTTAGACCATCGCAAAATACGACGAAGATGACCTTGGCATTGTTCAACGTCCGCCTCTGTTAGGCATCGCGGCAGCAGTTGTATCCACGCGCTGGTCCCAGTTGACCTTCCAGACGGGTCTTGGGTAGGGTTTTCTTGGATGCAAGCTTCGCGCACTTCAAACTTGGATATCAAACGGATATGATCGGCCCTCCACGTGTAGTAGCCAGCAACGAATAGGGCAAGAACGACCGCAGTCCAATTCAGCCACTCAGGGGGAGTAGCTGTTCCTACAATAAAATGCATTCCCCAAACGACGGCTAACACGCTCGGCCCCCATAAGACTGCTTGCCAATGTGTAAAAACCAGAGTGAAGTATTGGAACCCGAGATGTTCTTTACGGAATTGTTTGTATCGTTGGGACAGGCTAGCCATCGCGCACACCTCCACAGGAGAGCCAAGAGTTTCTTGGACCCACGAAGGATAATCTCTTTGTGGAGCAGAACAAGGCAGAACGCCCGTGCATAAAAACCCGTCTTGGCTGCGCAAAAACTAGCCCTCATAAGAGCCTTTTCTGTCAGAAGCGACATTTCGCCCCGGTTTGATAATCTGAAACTAGGAAAAGCCGCCGGCTCGTTGCTAAGACCTGGCGGCGAAGAGCGGAGAACTGAAAGCCTCCTCTTATCAAACCGCGGTCGCCCGTCTGTTGGCGCTGGGGCACGAACTGGCCCAGACGCCTTCGCACAAATTCGATCTGGCGCACATGCAGGTGCTGTTGCAGGCGCTGGATCATCCGGAGCGTCGCTTTCCCAGCGTGCTCATCGCGGGCACGAATGGCAAGGGGTCGACGGCGGCGACTCTGGCTTCGATCCTGCGGGCTTCGGGATTGAGGACGGGTCTGTACACCTCACCGCATCTGGTGCGAATCAACGAGCGGATTCGGGTGAATGGCGAAGAGATCAGCGATGACGATTTTGCGTTCCTGCAGGGCGACGTGGATCGCGTTGCGGAGAAGTTGGTGGAGCGGGCAGAGTTGCCGTGGCATCCGAGTTTCTTTGAGATGATGACGGCGATTGCGTTTGAACACTTCGCCGACGAGAAGGTAGACCTGGCGGTGCTCGAAGTGGGGATGGGCGGACGGCTGGATGCCACGAATGTGGTGGAACCCCGAGTCAGCGTGATCACCGATATATCGCTGGATCATCAGAAATTTCTCGGGAATACCGTGGGGGAGATTGCGCGCGAGAAAGTTGGGATTATTCGTCCTGGCGGAGCGGTCGTGACGCTGCCGCAGCAGCCCGAAGCGAACGATGTGATCGGAAATACGATTCTGGAGATGGGGGCGAGAGCGGTGAACGCCGTCCCTTATGTGCCGCCAGTTTCGCCTCATAGTCCCGAGTACCTGGTACCGAGTACCGAGCCAGGCAAAGCCAGCTTCGTGTATCGATATCCCCTGTCGGTGATGGGTGAGGAGATTCTGGTGGAGACGCCGCTGGTTGGGCGTCACCAGCTCCGGAACGTGGCGCTTGCGATTTCGGCGGCGGTCGAGTTGAAGCAGCAAGGATTCAGCGGCATCACGGCAGCGAGCATGGAGAGGGGCATCCGGGAGACGCGCTGGCCGGGGCGCTTTCAGGTGATCGCGGCGGATAAGGGCTGGCCGGAGATGGTCATCGATGTGGCGCACAATCCGGCGGGCGCCTGGGCACTACGTTCCGCGCTCTCGGAGCGCTATGAAGACCGTTCGCTGATTTTTGTTTTCGGCGCGATGCGGGACAAAGCAATCGCGGAGATGACGGAAATTCTGTTTCCGCTGGCAGAGCGAGTAATCGCAACCAGGCCCGCGAATCCGCGAGCGGCCTCGCCAGAAGAAATTCAGCAGGCAGCGGCGCGAACCGCGGTTGAGATCGAGGCCGTACAGGATGTTCACGAGGCCGTGGAGCGGGCACGGACGCTCGCCAACCCTTCCTCGGTGATTGTGATTACCGGGTCGATTTATCTGGTGGGCGAAGTGATGCGCGTGGTTGGTGTGGAAATCTAGAAGAGTGTCTGCCGGCGGCGGTTTGATAAGGAAGCGAGCCAAGAGCGCGCGAGTAATGCGTCGCAAAGGGCGCGACGCTTCGCGCGGCTCGCGCAGATCCCCTTCGGCTTCGCTCAGGGCAGGCTCTCGCTGCGCAAAGAACGCTTGCTCGGGATGACAAGGACGGGCGGTTTTCCCCTAGAATAGAAGGGTGCAGGAAGCGAACTCATCATCGTCCGTGGAAGTAGAGCAGAGCCCACAGGCGGCCCCGATCGCTGCGCAGCGGGGCAGTCCGCACGCGATCCCGGGGAAAAAGTACGGGTGGCTGAGCCACCTACGTTCGTATTTCATTCTTGATCCGCTGATCTGGCTGTACACACTGGTCCTCGGCCTGATCGCGCTTCCCGGCGGATTGTTCGACAAGAGCGGACGGCGTCTGCACTGGTTTTCGCGGGCATGGTCGTGGTGCATTATGAAAACGATCATGTCTCCGGTGAAGGTCACGGGCCTGGAGAAGATCGATACAACCAAGCCCCATGTCTACGCGGTGAATCACGCTTCGGCGATGGACATTCCGGTTCTCTACGTTTACCTCCCGTTTCAATTCCGCATCGTTTTCAAGAAGGAATTGCTGGCGTATCCGATTGTGGGCTGGCAACTGAAGCGTTCGGGCCAGGTGTGCATCGACCAGCAGAAGCCCACCAATTCGATTGCTGCGATCCGATCCGCGGTGAAAAGCCTGAAGGCAGGAATGCCGCTGGTCATTTATCCCGAGGGGGGGCGGACGCCGGACGGCGAGATCAAACCGTTTCTGCCGGGGGCTTTTTTCCTGGCGCTGAAAGCGCAGGTGGATATTGTTCCGGTCGCCTTGATCGGAACTTACGAACTGCTCCCGATGGACACCTACCATATCAAATGCCGACCGCTCGAGATGCGAGTGGGCGAGCGGATTTCAACCTCTGGGCTAACCGTGCGGGATCTGGAAGCCGTCTCGGCTAAGGTGCAAAAGGCGATGGAGGATTTGTATTACGCGAAAAGCCGGGCTCCGGCATAAATATTTTCCTCGTAACTTTTCTTGATCCCTGCCGTTATCCCTGTGTAAGACTACTCCGCGCGGAGAATTCGTTGAAGGCTCTGAAGAGAGAAGCGGACGAGCGGCTTCTGATCGAGGCGGCGCAGAAGGATCCTGCGCGCTTT